>JAHZGC010000001.1:0-72109 GCA_019421015.1 Coriobacteriaceae bacterium
GCCTCGACCTGGGGCCAGGTGGAACGTTCAAGGCGCATGGGCGTCTCCCTTCGGGGTGGGTTGCGGTCGGGAGTAGTGTAGCGCGGCAGGGCGGTCGTGCGGAGGACTGCAGCTTGTCCCTACGCCTGCGCGGCTCCCAGGAGCTCCTCGCGGGCAAAGCCGCAGGCGCGCTCGACGGTGCCCGGCTCAAAGGGCACGCTCAGGTTGGCGTAGGCGAGCGTCTCGAGGTAAGACTTGCTGCCGCCCACCTGGCATAGGCGCAGGTAGTCGGCCCAGGCGGCCTCGCGGTCCTGGGCCGCCTTGAGCCTGAACTCCATGGCGCCCATGGTGGTCAGGCAGTAGTTGATGTAATACATGGGATACAGGAAGATATGGATCTTGTGGTACCAGTAGCCGCCGCGCTCCAGGAACTCGTTGTTCTCGTAGCGGCGCCACGGCATGTACTTCTGCTCGAGCTTGTGCCACTCGTAGGTGCGTTCGCGCGGGGTGAGCTGCGGGCTGGCGTAGCAGATGTGCTGGAACTCGTCGACCGCGGTGCCGAAGGGCACGAACGTCAGGGCCTCCTGGAGGTGCTGGAAGCGGTATTTGTCGGCGTCGTCGCCAAAGAAGTTCTGGGCGTAGGGGTAGGCGAACTGCTCCATGGCCATCGAGTGGATCTCGGCGATGTCGGTGCTTTCGCTCCAGAAGTCTTGGATGGGCTGGTGGCGCATGGCCTCGAAGCCGGCAAAGGCGTGGCCCATCTCATGCGAGAGCACCTGCATGTCGGCGATGGTGTGGTTGAGGCACGCGAACACGAAGGGCGCCTGGTAGTCGGGCAGCCAGGTCATGTAGGCCGTGCTCGCCTTGTGCGGGGCGTTCTTGAGGTCGAGCAGGTGGTGCTCGGTCATGAAGTCGATGAACGCGCCGGTCTCGGGCGACAGGTCGTGGTACATGGCGGCGGCCTGGGCGATCATGAAGTCGTCGTCGCCGGCGACCCGGGCGTTGCCGTCGGGGAAGACGCGCTTCTCGTCGTAGGCCATCACGTGGTCGATGCCGAGCCGGGCGGCCTGGGCCGCATAGAGGTCGGAGCACAGGGGCACCAGCACGTCTACCACCTGCTGGCGGAAGCACTCGACCTCGGGCACGCCGTAGTCGCTGCGGCCCTGGCGCAGGTAGCCCAGGGGGATGAAGTTCTCGAAGCCCAGGTTCACGCCCATCTGGTTGCGCAGCTCGATGAGCTCACCCCAGATCTCCTCAAAGCGCTGCTCGTGGGACTCGTAGAAGTTCGCGTAGGCCTCGAAGGCGGCGGCGCGCAGGTCACGGTCGGGGTTCTCGAAGTACTTCTGGATGCCAAAGAGGTTGAGCGTCTGGCCGTCGAACTCGATGGCGCAGGAGGCGATGATCTTCTGGTACTCGTCGCAGAGCTCGGCCTCGCGCTGCATGAGCGGGATGTTGGCCTCGGTAAAGGCGCGCTTTTGCAGGTCGACGGCCGTGAAGAGCTGCTTGCCGTAGGTCTGCTCCAACTGGGGGCGGAAAGGCGACTCCGCCAGCGCGTCATAGAAGGCCAGACGGTCGGCGGTCACCGTGGGGATGCCCTTGTCGAAGAAGAGGTTCTCGGCTTCGAGGAACTCGTCGGCGGTGTCGATGGTGTGGCGGATGCTGACCATCGTTCGGAGCGTCTCGATGGCCGACGTCGCGCGCTCGGCCTCGGCCATGACGGCGAGCAGCTCCTCGAACGTGGCGGCGTTGCGGGCCCGCTCGGTGAGGGCGCGCAGCGTTGCGCCGTAGGCCTCGAGGTCGGGGCGCTCGTAGGGGAGCGCGTCGAATGTCCAGGTGTCGTTCACGGTGTCTCAAGCCTCCGTTGCTTCTAGTGCGAATGCCCGGTCACGCGGCATCGCTTGATGGGCCCTGCGATACGGTCTCGCATTCTATAGCAAAACACGGAATGTAAAGCCGCCTGCCGCCACGAGGCGAGCGAGGGTGCGGCGGGTTGGGACGGGTGGGGCGAGCTTATGGACGGAACCGTGACTTTCTCGACCGATTCGCTCGTTTGGCGGTCTCCTTGGACAGGACCGCGACTTTCTTGACCGACTTTGCGGGGGGTCAGGAGGGTTGTGGGAAGGAACCGCAGGTAGGAAGGTCGTCTTCTCCGATTCCCTGCTTGGAAGGGGGCGGGTTTGGTCGAGAAAGTCGTGAATCTGTCCACAGGCTGCCCCTGGGTGACCGCATCGGTCGAGAAAGTCGCGGTTCTGTCCATCCGGGGTTTCCGGGGCTTCTCCCTCACCTCTTTTAGGTGATTTGCCTGCTGCCCAGCCGCTAGCCCGTGTTTGAGGTGAGGCGCGGCTTTGGGTTGTCGGGCTAGAGTGGCGGGTGTTCGCGCCGGGCTATCCACGCCCGACGACCAGCAACATGACGAGAAGCAAGGAGCCGTCCTATGACCTCATCTGTCATCAACCGCCGCACGTTCGTTGCCTGCGCCGCCGGGGGAGCGGCTGCCGCCGCGCTGCCCCTCAGCGCTTCGGCCGATGAGGGCACGGCCGCCCCTCTGGACGCCTTCGACCCCCACGGCAGCTCCGCGCGCCCAATCGCCGAGGCGGCCGCCACCATCGAGTGCGATGTGGCCGTGGTGGGCGCCGGCGCCGCGGGCCTCATGGCCGCCCTGCACGCCGCCGAGCTCGGCTACAACGTGTGTCTGCTTGAGAAGGGCCCGAGCGCCGCGGCGTCCAACTTTGCCCAGTGCGGCGGCCCCAACGCCTGCGAGACCCGTATCCAGGAGGCCGAGGGCGAGTGGGTGTCGCTCGACGACATGTTTAAGTACATGTACGGCTTCTCGAACACCGCGGTGAACGCCAAGCTCCTCAAGAACGTGCTTGCGGGTACCGGCCCTGCTATCAACAAGATGGAGGAGCTGGGAGTTCCCATGGAGCTGTGGGGCGACCCCTACGGCGTGGGCTTCCGCGGCCGCCACTTCATCCTGGCCGACGGGCTGGGCCGTACCGAGCCGCTGACCCAGGAGATTGAGCGCCTGGGTGCCACCGTCGTCTACGGGGCCGACGTCTATGCCGTGCTCATGGAAGACGGCGTGGCCAAGGGCGTGCAGGCCGACGTCGACGGCACGGTGACCGACGTTCTGGCCAAGGCCACCGTGGTGTGCACCGGCGGGTTCCTCGGCAACGAGGCCATGCAGCGCGAGCACTTTAACACCCCGGTGTTCCCGCTGGGCAACACCGTGAGCGACGGCACGGGCATCCAGATGGTGCTGAACGCCGGCGGCGTGCTCGACCGCACCTTCTCGGTGCTGGGTAACGAGTGCGGCGCGGTGTCCAAGTCGGCCGAGGGCTGGCCCTTTACCCCCGAGTGGAAGAACAACAACGAGCACTGGGGCTACTGGCTCTTTGGCGGCCTGTATGTGGACGCCACCGGCAGCCGCTTCATCGACGAGGGCAACGTGGCCGAGCTGCCGCTGGCCATCGGTGGCGAGGCGCTCGTGCGCGCCGGCAAGGCCTACGTGGTCATGGACAGCGCCTACTACGACGGTTGCCAGGATCAGGGCATCTACGCCGTGCTGGGCGAGCCGGCCGAGTGGACCGCCGGCGAGGAGGCCGGCTACTACAACCCCTCGCCCGAGAACGCCGAGGCGCACCTGCAGCAGGCCGTCGAGGAAGGCTGGGGCTTCAAGGCCGATACGATCGAGGAGCTGGCCGAGCACTTTGGCCTCACGAACCTTGTGGAGACCGTGGCGGCCTACAACGGCTTTTGCGAGGCCGGCGAGGACGCCGAGTTCTACAAGAAGGCCCACTTCCTGACCCCGGTGGCCCAGCCTCCCTTCTACGCCTTCGAGTACGTGCCGAGCGCCTGGGGCACCAACGGCGGCGTCAAGGTCGACAGCTGCCTGCGCGCCGTGGATGCTGAGAACAACGCCATCCCCGGTCTCTACGTGGCCGGCGTCGACACCGGCTCGATGTACACCCAGCCCTACTACACCAACCCGGGTGCCTCGGTGGGCAACGCCATCGGGAGCGGTTGGGCCGTGGCCGAGCAGATCGCGGCGTATCTGGGGTAACGGTCGTACCTGGGATAACGGGCCAAAGGGCTTGCAGATGAGCGTGAGGCCCCCGGAGCCGGTGGTTCCGGGGGCCTCCATGGCTTGCGAGGCTATCGAGACCGCGCCGTGCACGCCGCGCGTTTGCGCTCACTACGCACCGTTCTGCCCGGCTTTTGGTCGATGTGCTCTACAGCTCTTCGCCGCGTGCAAGCGCCTGGCCCAGGATGCGGCCGATGGTCACGCAGCGGCCGTGGCTGATGCCGGGGATGAGGATAGGATAGGAGTCGGTGAAGAAGTTGCCCTGGACGTTGCCGACGGCGTAGAGGCCAGGCACGGGGACGTCGTTCTCGTCGCACACCTGGGAGTGGGCGTTGCAGTTGAGACCGTAGATGGTGACCAGCATGCCGCAGCGAATGCGCGAAGCGTAGAAGGGCGGCTGGTCGACGCGGCAGAGCTTAGAAGCGTCCTTGCCGAAGTCGACGTCCGCGCCGGCGTCGCACAGCTCGTTGTAGCGGTCAAAGGTGGCCTGCAGCACGGTCGGGTCGATGCCCATGCGTTCAGCCAGCTCCTCGACGGAGTCGCCTTTGAAGAGCAGGTAGTCGTCCACCTCGTCTTGGAGTGCCTCGTCAAAGCCTTCGGTGATATAGGGCTTGCGGGAGCGGTTTAGGCCGTCGGGCACGTTGCGCAGCAGGTCTTCCTCGTAGTTGCCGTCGAAGATGGAGTACGCGACGGCGCCGGGCTGCTTGGCGATGGCAAAGCTCTGCATGGCGCCGCTTACGTCCTCGCGGTAGAAGCGCTCGCCGTTGGCGTTGACGGCGAGCCAGCAAAGGTTGCCGCCGTCGTTGAAGAGAGGGCCGCCCTGCGCGGCACTCGTGGGCAGGAACATGCCTGCTGCGTTGGTCTTTTGATGGCCTGCGCCGGCCCACATGCCCAGGCAGATGCCATCACCGGTGTTGCAGCCGTAGGGAATGTAGGTTTTAAAGGGGCAATCTTGCGCGGAAGGGGCCCACATTTTGAGCATGTCGGGGTTGCCACCGATGTCGCCGGTGGCGAGGATTACCCCCTTGGGGCCGTTGAACTGTACGTAGGTTCCGTCAACGGTCTCGCCGATGACACCGGTCACGCGGCCGTCGGTCTTGACCAGGCGCACGGCGCGGGTGTTGTAGCGGATGTCGACGCCCTCCTCTACGGCCCAGTTTTCGACGTAGCGCACGAACTTGTGCATGATGTACTCGCCGTTCTCGTCCTTCTGGCCCACGCCGAAGCAGTGGGTGGTCAGGAACTCCCGGATGCAGGGGTTGGACGAGCTGACGGCGGCGCCTTGGGCGCCGAGCTTGCATTCGATGCCCTCGTTGGCCATGCGGTCCACAAAATAGTCCATGACGGGGCCGGAGTTGTTGAGCCACAGGTTGAACAGGCCCAGGTTGGTCTTGTTCATGGTGATCTCGGACCAGGCGTTGAGCAGGTCGAGCTTGTCCATGACGATGCCGTTGTCGGCCTGGAACTGCGAGTTGAAGCCGCCGATGTCGTGGCCTCGGGCGCTAAAGGAGTCGCTGCGCTCCACGAGTGCCACCTTGGCGCCTGCCTCGGCCGCCGCGTGGGCTGCGACGACGCCGGCGGCCCCGGCGCCCACCACGACGATGTCGGCGTCTACGACCTCGCCGATCAGATCGGCGGGCACGTCCTCGGGGACGATCTCCCACGCGTGGCCCGTTTCGGGTGCAAAGGCGGAGCAGGCGTCGAATTCGGTCACGGCGCCGCTCGTATGGGCGGCCTCTGCGGCGCGGGCCGACTGGGTGAAGAGGGCCGTGCCGGCGATTGCAACCAAACCGGAGGCTCCTGCTGCGACGAAATCCCTGCGGTTTATGCTGCGGTTGGGGTTCGATGCTGATTCCATGGTTCTCCCTTTCTTTTGACGGCCGGCAATCGCCAGGCCGGACGGAAAGGCCGTTTTCTGAGCGTCAAAAAGCTTTTCGAATGCTGCGCGGCCTTCTGGATGCCACTGTATGTGCAGCCCTCGGCAGGCCCTACCGCAAAGTTGATGAAGTGTGTGATGAAGAATATGATGAGGCATCTACCTGCCCAGACGCTGGGGTCTAACGGGAGTCTGGTGTAGAACGAGAGGGGAGGGGCGTTGTTTGCACGAATTCGCCGCGTGCTGAGCGAGACGGTCGAGGAAACGCCGGGCATGGTTATCGCCGTGCTCGGCTTGGGGATGTGCATTACGTCGCGTATGGTGCGCCTGCAGGTGTCGAACTCGGCGTTTCCTACTGTTGACACCATGGTGTGGAGCGGCGCGGTGCTTTCGGTATGCCTGCTCGTGTTGACGTTGGCGTATCGCCGTGCGCCGGGTATGTGCCTGTACCGCTATCCAGTGGTCGCGTTGCTCGTGGCGGCGTCTTCTTCGGTTGCCCTGGTTGCGGCGTCACTTCTTGGCGGCCAGACGGTGGGTGGGGTGCTTACCCTGGTGGTGGAGACAGTGCCCTTGGTGTGCTCCGATCTCATGCTGCTTATGTGGGGTGGCGCATTGCTGGCGTACGGTTTGCGCCGACTGCTCCTGATATTCTCGCTGGCATCGTGCGTCGCGGCGCTGGCTACCCTCATGCTGGGTGCGATCAAGCCCGAAGTGGAGTGCGGAGCTGTGGCGATGCTGCCAATGCTAGGCGTCGTGTGTCTGTACTTCTTTCTTGAATACAATACCTCGCGCAACGGTTTTGTGGTCGGTACCCGCTCGCACGGGGGTGATTTGCGGGTTGGCGTAAGCGGGGGGACGGCCTCCGATGCGGGCGGGATCGACGGGCGTGCGGGGGTGGCGTGCACGGCGGCTCCGATAGGTGCCCTGGTGTTCCTTTTTTTCTTTTTGGTGCGGTTTTGCCTGGCTTTTGCCACGGTGGGGTGGATCGGCTCGAGCCCGGGTCAAGGCGCGAGCGCTGCGTCCCAGGTGGCTAGCATGCTGGGGATGGTGCTGGCCGGGGTGGTGGCGCTGGTGGTGGCCGTGTATTGTTGGAATCCCGCGGGTCTGGTTGCCTATCCGTTTGCGCTGCTGTTCATGCTGCTTTGTGCGCTGTTTATGACAAGCGCAGCACAAGGGCGCATGGCGCTTGCCGCGGTTGCCTTTGTCAACATGGTGCAGGCCACTCTTTTTGCGTTAGCGCTCGCGCTGCCGCATCTCGCCGACCGGGCGGGTGAGTGCGGGGGCATGGGGGCGAGTGCGGGCGCGCTGTTGGCCTGTTCGCTGGGAACGACCTGCGCCTCCATTGGGTTCAAGTGCTTACCCAGCGCGGTGTTTGCGTTGCTGGTGGGATGCGCGTTGCTTGTGCTGGGCGCCGCGTTCATGGCGTTTATCGTGCGGTCGAACGACGCGGAGGGGCCGGCAGGTGCAGACTCAACCGGTTGCTGGGAGGCTGCCGTGCGGATGGCGCGCGCCTACGGCTTGACCCCGCGCGAATCGGACATCTTTGTGCTGATGGCCCAGCGCTATGCGAGTGCCGAGATCGCCGAGGCGCTGGTGGTGAGCATGGCCACGGTGCGCACCCATGTGCGTAACATCTACGCCAAGCTCGACGTCCATTCGGCTAAGGAGTTCCATGCGTTGGTGGGCGCGAATCTCTGCCGGACTCGCACCGTGGGTAACGCTGGCGACCAGGTTGAGAACGGCGCGTAATCGTTGGCGGTGACCCTACCTGTGCTTCTCGACCAGGTCTATAAGCTCCTGCTTCGAGTGGACGTCGAGCTTGGTGTAGAGGTGGCGCACGTGGGTGGCGACCGTGTTTTTGGAGAGGAACAGGGCGTCGCGGATGTAGGTTTGGGAACGCCCACGGGCCAGGTAGCCGCAGATCTGTGCCTCGCGTGACGACAAGCCGTGCTCCGCGGCAAGCCCGGCGCAGGCCCGGTCGATGGCGTCGGGGCGGAAGGCGTCGGAAGCGAGCGCCCCGGGGAGGGGCCGGGCCTCGGCCGTGGCGCGCGCGACCTTATCCGCCTGGGCACATCCGGGCGCGGGGCCTTCGACGCGCCGGGCGACTGCAGCGGGGGTGGCCAAGGTGGGAGCAGACGTGGGGGCGGCAGTCACGAGGGCCTGGGCGGTTGACGACCCCTGCGGCGTGGGGTTCTCCGCTTGCGACACGGCCTCTGGCTCGTACGGCCGGCGCTGGGGCACCAATGCCAGCGCGAACGCGTAGGCGCAGACCACTCCCAGGCACCACAGGGGTTTGTCTGTGGCCGTCGCCGCCTCACGGGCAAAAAGCACCGCGGCGAGCTGCCCTATGAGCACGCCGAGGTATCCTGCGCACGAGCCGAGGGCCAGCCAAAGCGCCCGGTTGCCGCTTTGGCGCTGGGCCACGCGCACAAAGTAGATGAGCAGGATGATCTCGAAGCACGCGCTCATGGCGACGTTCAAAACCGACGCGACCGTCTGAGCAGCCTGCCCGGGGAACGCGTAGAGGGCGACGGAGAGCACGAACGGCGCCAACGTCATGGAGGCCAAGGCCAAAAAATCGACGCGCACGGCATAGCGGATGATACAGCGTGCGTAGACGATGGCGACGCAGTAGCCGACGGCCGAGACGACGTCGATGCCTCCTGCGCTGTCACCCCTGCCGGTGGACCCCAAGCAGGGGGCGAAGCTGCAGAGCGCCCAAGCCGCGACGCCGTAAGCGAGGATGCGCGCGATGGCAAGGGGGCCGTCTTGGGGAACGGTCGGCGGCGAGGGCTTCTCCTCCAAGAGATCGGCCGAGACGGCCCCTTCGGCGAGTTTGCGCCGCGTGTCGCGCAGGGTGAGCGAACACAGGGCCACGAGGATGAGCGCCACCACGAGCGCGGGCACCTGCGGCATGGCCGGGACCACGAGCGAGCACAGCAGGGGGACCGTGAACGAAAGGGGTATGGCGGCCTCGAGCACGCCGCTGCTGAAACGCGCGAAGGCCAGCCCCCACAACACGATGAACAGGGCGCTTGCCACGGCTGTGCCCAAGCCGCTCACGACGGCCAGGGCCAGGGCGAGGTCCGGTGAGGCAACGTGCTGGTAGACCACCGAGAGCACGCTGCCCGCCACCCCCAGCAACGGCGCGGCCGTATACCAGGCGCGCCCCGGCGCCGCGTCTGGGTGCCTGCGTGCCCATACGACGATGGCGAGGAGCGCGAGGGGCACCACAAGGGCCGACGCCAGCCACGACGCGTCGTAGCTCCCGCCCACCACGGCCTGCGTCGAGAGGGCCGAGGTCTCCCAGACGGTGTAGCCGAATGCGTAGAGCGCGCCGTAACCCAACAGGGACGGCGGGAACGGGGGTCGGTTGAAGGTGCGCGGCCGCGCGTGCTCAAAGGTAGCCATGCCGGCCAGTATAGCAGGGGAGAAGGGCCAAAGATGCGGGCCGTGACCGTCTATGCCCGGCCCCGCTCCCCTTCGATCCGCCTGCGCACTGCCCGGGCCAACGCGATGGCCTGCGCGTCGTCGGCTTGGCACACGGCGCTTATGGTCTGGGGGATTCCTTTGACCGGGATGATGAGCTTGCCCTCGCGGCGCATGAGCTCGATGGGGTCAAAGCCGTCGGCGACGATCACGATGCCTTGGTTGTGGTCGTTCATCCAGTCGGTGTCCTGCAGCAGGGTCTTTGAGAACGCGGTGTAGTGGATGCCCAGCTCGCGCAGGGAATGGCGCAGGCTTTCCCAGTAGCTGCCGGCCTGGTCGAGAAACGAGTTCGAGTACATGAGCACCATGCCGTCGAGGTCGTCTGCTGCGATCTCGGCCTTGGAAGCCAGGGGATGGCCCGGTTCCACGCGGGCCACGTGGTCGACGACGGTTAGCAGCTCGCGGTGAAAGCGACCTGCGTCGACACAGTCGAACAGCCCGCTGTGGTCGAAGTCCACAAAGACGCGCGCCTTCCCCGACTCGACCATGGCGGGGGCGGAGGTGCCCGTGATCGCCTCGTCGGGGAGCACGACGATCTGGACGCGCTCGCCCTTCGCGCTCAGGGCGTGCGCCGCGCTCTCGAACTGCGCGCGCAGGGTGCCGAGGCTCGCCAGGCCGTATACCGGCATGCGTCCCACGTTGCGCAGCTTGGACATGTGGTAGGTGAGGTCTTCGGCGATGTTGACGATGTCGTTGGCCCGGTTGGCCACGTAGCGGCCGTCTTCGGTAAGCTCGACCCCCTCGGAGGTCCGCGTGATCAGGGTGACGCCCAAGACCGTCTCGAGCGTGCGGATGTGCCTGCTCAGGCTCGAGTGCGAGAGGGAGAGCTCCAGGGCCGCCCTCGAGAGCGAGCCGGTGCGCGCGACGACGGAGAACTCTGCCAGGTAGTCGTACGGGAACATGCGCCAGCCTCCTCGCACGTGCGGGTGGTCCCGGGATGAAAGGGCTGGCTCCTATAGTACCCCTTGCGAGTCGTTCGGTGGGTTCTCGATGGATGCCTGGCGGGCCGCGGATGCTCGGGATTGCTGGCATCCGGGGCGGGTGGCGGCCAGGGTTGTCGGTGCCTGGAATGCTGGCGCACGTATTTGCGATGGGGCCAAACTGGCAGATAGCGCCGCATAATCAGGGTTCTGGATAGGCGTGCAAGCACCTCGATGTGTCCCGTTTGCTTGCAGATGAGAAAACCTTGCAGTTGACGCCCTCCTGACCTGCGCTTTTACCGGACACCTCTTTGCAGCGGAGAAGATATGGGGAGTAAAGGTGCTTCCCCGGTCGCCCAGCGCCTATCCAGAACCCTGATTCTGCGGAAGCATCTCGGTTCTGCGCGGCTGAGGCGACGCGGGCTGTCGGGGTTTGGAAGGGGTGTCCCTATGGCCCGTGTCGCCCTGCGCACGTCGCGTGCATCGACGGCCCGTCCGGCCGCCGTGGGAACCGCTGGCGCGTTGGAACTTTGGCGCTCTCGACGCGAAGCTCTATGCCCGACTACGTAATCCCGAGCGAAACGTTGGTGTAACGATTTTGATGGATGCTCTAGTCGCAGGCGGGCGTGCCGATGAAGCCGTGCTCAAAGCGGTAGCCGGCAACCTCGTTGTAGCCCTCGAGGATGTCGACCGGCAGCTCGGGACGCTCCTCCTTGGGCTTGGCCGCAAGGGTGCGCGCGGCGGCGGGGCAGGCCATGCCGCACTGGCCGCAGCGCAGGCAGATGCCCGTGACCTCGGGAAAGCCCTCGGCATTCATCTCGATGGCCGCCATGGGGCAGCGCTCCACGCAGGCGCCGCACTGGATGCAGGCGTCTTTGTCATAGTTGAGCTCGTAGTGGCTCAGGTTCTGGTAGATGGGGGAGGACTTCATGAGCTCGGGGCCCAGGGCCTTGTAGTTGCCCAGGATGCCGCAGCAGTCGCCGTGGCAGCTGCAGATCCAGGCGGTGTTGCGGGTGGTGATGTTCTGGATAATCATGCCGTGGTCGACGCTGCGGTCGATGATGGCGAGCGCCTCTTCTTTGTGAGCGGCCGTCCGATGCCGCGGTCGATCATGTACTGGGCCTCCTCGCCAAAGCCCACGCAGGTCTCGACGGGGTGGTTGCAGGTCTCGGTGAGCTTCTCGGGCAGCTCCTCGGCCGTGGGCTTGTCGGTGTAGCCGTGCAGCACGCGCTGCATCGAGCGGCAGGCGCAGGGGATGACGCAGATCACGTCGCTGTGCTCGATGATCTGGCGGTAGTCGTCGCTCAGGAGGATTTTCTCGTCGGACACGACCTCCTCGGCGCAGGGCACGGCGTACTCCACCGGGATGCCGGTCTTGAGCCAGACGCCCTCCATGGTGAGGGGGTTGTTCCGGGAGGTGACAAAGGTGTTGATCCAGTTGTCCTCGTAGAGGTCGTCGACGCAGAACTCGAAGCTGCCTATGACCACGGGGGCCTGGTGGTAGAACTCTATGCCGTTGCGGACGACGCGCATGATGAGGCCGCGCCCGGCCATGTTGTCGAGGATGTCGGTGCACTCCTCGACCGTGCGGTCGGTCTTCTCGGCAAAGTCGATGGGCGTGAAGTAGATGCCCCAGGGCATGTCGATGAACTCCTGGGCGTCCTGCTCGCTAAAGAGCATCTGGATGTAGTCGACGGCGCCCTCGGGGTCGCAGCCGGTGCCCAGGCCAAAGGTGTCGAGAAGTGCGCGCAGCTTGGCGTAGACGGCCGGGACCACGGTGCCGTCCGCGCGGGTGTACTCGCCGGCTGCGTCCACGACCTCCTGGCGCAGGCGGTTGACCTCGGCCAGGGGCATGGTCGAGAAGCCCTTGGCGGCGAGCTCGGGGTCGGTGGCGTACGTCGTGGCGAACGGCAGTCCCTCGCCGGCGGCCGGCGTCGGGGCCGCCTCGCCTTCGGGGCTTTCGGCGGCGAGCGCGCTTGCGACGGGCGCGGCCATCGCGGCCATGCCCAAGGCGCCCATCTGCATGCCCAAGAACGTCCTGCGGTCCATGGTCTCCATGGGGGTTCTCCCTTCCTGTGCGCCCTGCCCGTCGGGCCCGTTGGCTCGCGTGGCGGGCGCTCTCCCTAACATGCCCTTGATTATGGATGTGTTCGGTTTGTGTAGTTCCCGTGCGGATGGGCCACCTGTCTCCCAGATGGGTGGGCCTGTCGACGGGTGTGCGGCCTTGTGCGGGAATGCGGTGCAAAAATGAACAGCGTGGTTGCCGCCTCAGGGCAATCCCATGGCGATTCACGGGATTGCTGGACGAGGCGCGCGAGGGCGCGGTGTGCTGGGGCACATGAGCCCGAGCACACCGCGGTATCAGCAATTCTGTGAATCGCCATGGGGAGTTCCGCTGCTGGTTGGAGCACGACCTGGGCTTTTCTCGCCCAAAGGGTATACCTGGCTCATAACGTGCGGTTAGGACGGAGAACCCCATCATGTCTGAACAGCTTGCCGACTCTAGCTTTGCCCCTGCGACGGCCGTGCACCATCGCGTGCTTATGCACCTGCGAACCCCCTTTTGGCCCGACGGGCGGCCATGGGCCGTGCGGGAGCTGCCGACGGTGGCTGTGGAAGACAGGGGCCCGTACCTGCAGGCCTTGGGGTGCGAGGTTGACGCGCGCGCCCCACTGGACGGGAACTGCCGGGTGGCGGCCCTGTGGGTCGGCTCGGGCGCCGCGCTGGGCATGGCCGACGAGGAGTTGGGGCGCTTGCTTGAGGACGCGGCCGACCGCTACGACCTGACCGGCGACGACGGGCGCGCCGCCGAGGTGACCGTCGAGGCCTACCCGGGGCTGGTGAACGAGCGCTCCCTCGACGGCCTGCGGCGCTGCGGGGCCACGCGGCTCTTCGTTGGGTACAGGACGGGGTCGCCGGCCGAGGCACGCGGCATGGGGTGCGAGGTGGCGGCCGAGGGGCTGCCGACCCTTGGCGGGGCGCTCGAAGGGTGCCCGTTCGACATAGAGGTGCTGATCCTCGTTGGCAACCCGGGGCAGAGCGTGGCGTCCGCCCTCGAGAGCCTCGAGACCGCGCTGGGGTTCGGTGCGGTCGCCGTGGACCTCCAGGCGTTTTTGCTCGGAGCCGGCTCGCCGTTGGCAAACGAGCGCCTGCGGCACGAGTCCTCGTGGCGTATGGACGCGCTTCACCGCATCCCGAGCGCGGCAGAGCGCGTGCAGATTCAGGCGGAGCTCGGCCTGGCCCTACAAGACCGGGGTTTCAGCCAGTACCTGCCCGGCTACTGGGCGATTCCCGGCCATGAGTGCTTCTACCGGCTGGCCCGTGCGGCGGGCTGCGACGTGCTCGGGTTCGGGCTCGGCGCGCGCAGCCGCGTTGGGGATGCGACCTCGGTCAACATCGAAGACCTGCCGCGCTATCTTGAAGTGTCCGGCGACCCCGAGGCGGTCACGGCGGAGCGCTGGCGGGAGCCGGCGTAGGGCATTTTGAATAACGTCCTGCACCGTGTTGCGCCGGGGTTTATGTGCCGCAAGCACACCGCGCCCCGGCGCGCCTTGTGCAGGGACTTTGTCAAAATGCTCCAGGGGCCGCCGCTCCCTACGCCTCTGCGAGCCCCGCGATGTACGCGTCGCCCTTGGCGACCTCCGCCGCGTCGTCCAGCGGCTCGGGCAGCGGGGCTTCCTTAAGGGCGCGGGCAAAGCGCACGAGGTAGTCGGCCGTGCCCTCGAGCATGGCGCGGCCGCGCTCGGCGGAGGCGTCCTCGGGCATGACGCCCAGGCCGTAGCCGAGCCAGCCGTTGGAGCTGAAGCGGTCGAGCTGGCGGGGAAAGTCGACCTCCACGCCGTCGAAGGCCACGGTGGTCCAGCCGGTGGTCTCAAAGCCGCCGCCGATGTCGTTGCGCAGGGCTTCGGGGGCGCAAGCAGCCATGTCGACCGAGTCGGGGTCGATGGCCAGGTTCGCGCTCGTCTCCATGCCGTCGCCGTGGCCGCCGCCCCACGCGGGGTCGAGCTGCGGGGCGATGCGCCACCAGTTGAACAGCGCGGCCAGGCAGCCGCGGCGGTTGAGCTCCATGCACACGCATCCGAGCGACTTCACGTTGCCGCCGTGGCCGTTCACGAACACAAAGCGGCGCGCGCCGTAGCTGTAAAGCGAGTCGCAGATGCTGGTCATGGCGCGGGTGAGCCCCTCCACGCCCAGCGACACCGTGCCGGGGAACCCCATGAGGTCGTCGGTGGCGCCGTAGGGCATCGTGGGGGCGATCAGGAGCTCGGGGGCGCGCTCGTCCACCAGCTGGCCCAGGCGGTCGGGCGCCATGGTGTCGGTGCCCAGCGGGTTGTGGCGGCCGTGGCACTCGATGGAGCCCACGCCGATGAGCACGATGTCGTTGGACGCAAAGTAGTCGCGGGCCTGGGGCCAGGTGAGACGGGCAAGGAACATGGGCAGGGCCTCCCTACGGGGACGGGTAGTGTGCGGGGCCAGTATAGCGCTGGGGGAGGAAGTGCGGGCGGCCGGCGGTGGTTGGGATGGGACCGGTACGGAGGCGTGGGTGGTGTCTGCGTGGAAAGGCCGTCCTCGCGCGGTCATGCGTTGGACGAAATCTGAGTATTGCCATCACGACCCCCGGCAAAGTCGCAAAGTCCCGATCTTGTCCATCGTCGTCGATTATCGAGGGGGGGGGCGGGGCTCTGGGCTCTACGGGAGGGGGTGTGGGCTGCGGGGCGCGCACGCGAGTCGACGGGTGTCTCACCCAGAACGCGGCCGACATCGATGAGTACATAGGGCCGGCGGACGTTTGGAGCACGTCGTGGTGCGGGCGGAGTTCGACGACGGGTGCTTGGTGGGGCGGGCGACGCGGTAGGACGGAGCGGGGCTGCCGGGACAATCGGGGGCATCGCTAAGGGCAAATGGCTGAGGCTGCTTTTCCGCGTCCGCCTGTGGTTGTTCTCATGGGCTGACGTTGCTTACCCAAAGCCATTCCCTTCCCGCATCTCTTCAAAAAGGGCCACCGCTTCCTCCTTCTTGTTGACGCCGAGCTTGGCGTAGAGGTTGCGAATGTGTCCCTGCACTGTGTAGGGTGAGAGGTCGAGTTTCGCTCCGATGCTCTTTGCGGTGCCGCCTTGCAGCAGGTGTAGGTACACCTCGGCTTCTCGGGGAGTCAGTTGGTACGTTCTGGCGATGGTCTGCACCGCGACCTGGAGCGACGGGACCTCCATGCTGGCGGGTTTGACCTTGGGGGCGTCGTCCGGACGCCGCGCCGCGCGTACGCCCCAGTACACCAGCACAATAATAAGCAGGTAAGCGCAGATGGAAGCCACCATGAAGGCCCGCATGGTGCCCGGTTCCCCCTCGGGTGCCTGGGCGAAGCCCCACCCGGCTCCCAACCCGGCAAGGAGCACGGCGCGGGCTATGACGCGCACGACGACGGTGAGCTTGCACACGTCGGCGCCGGTCTGCCGGCATGCCATGATGAGGCAGTACATCGAGAGGGTCGTGGTGAACGTGTTGGCTGCGTACAGTGCGATGCTTACCCGCCGCCCCACCTCGCCGCCCAAAAAAGGCAGGAGGAGCAGGGCACCGATGGCAAAGGGGAACAGCGCCAGGTTCACGAAGTCGGCGGCGGGCAGCCGGTTCAAGAGGCACACGTAGGCCACCAGGAGTCCCGAGCATACCAGCATGCCCCACATGGGCCCCGACGACGCGATGGAGAAGGCGTCGGGGCCGCCGGCGAAAGCATACATGTTGACCAGGCCCACCGCTGCGTCAAAAAACACGTAGGCGACCAGCGGGGTGGAGACTTTTTTGAGGGCTCGCTTCAGGGCATTCGATTGGTCGGGGGCCAGCACGGGCGGGACTGCGGCCAGCTGCGCGCGGCAGGCCCGCACGCACACCCAGCACACCCCCACGAGCAGCAGACGCAGCGGGGCGGCTGACGCCTGGGCGGTGTTTTCCATGGCCATGGCCAGGATACCCGAGAAGAACGCCCCGGATGCGAGCTGGATGATGATTGAAGAACTCGATCCGCAGGCGGCGATCATCTCCATAAAGGCGGCTGCCAGGATCGTGGTGGCACATCCCCAGCCCACGCCCATGAGGCACAGCAGCGTCGTGCCGGCCGACGGGAACGCAAGGCCCAGGGCATAGCCGATCCCGAGTAAGACCAACGCCGGGGTCGCGGGCAGCGAGAACGGCCGAGGGATTCTTTTTCGGGTAACCCATACGAGGGCGGCGCCGGCTCCTATGCCCAGCGACGCACCTCCCATAAACGGCAGGTTCGAAACGTAGCCGACCGTGCCGATACCGGTGCCGAAATCAGTGAGGTAAGCATCGAGCATAATCGCCATGTAGAGGCTGTAGCCAATAAAGAGCACCAGGGGAACCGGCACCCGGTCGGATGAACACTCCGCCGCCTGCTCGCTTTCTGCGTGAGCCATGAGGACCTCCCCGCCGCCTCGATGCGTTCTTGGGGCACGCCCCGTCCTACGGATGTCGACGTACTTCCTGCACTCGATTCGTGTTGACCAGCATACACCGGTCCTGGTAGCGATGATGCCGGAGCGCCGGAGTTTTTGAACCCGTTGACCGGTTAAAAACTAGTTGGTTCCCGCGACGGTCGCTGAGTTTTTTGGCTTTTGCTCATTTGCAGATGGGCACAGCCTGTGGGTATGTCGCGCAAGGGGACGCGGCTTCCCAGCGCCCAGAGGGCACCTGGGGACCTGTTTACAGAAGGGGACGCCATGGAGACCAACGTAACGAGAAGGACGCTGTGCGGTATGGGAATGCTGGCTGGGGCCGGTGTGGCCCTTGCTGCTGAGGGTGTCTGCGCTTATGCCGACGACGTAGCCGAGAAGCCCTCGGTGCCCGGCGGCGACGGGAAGTACGTCACGCGCGCCATGGGGCACGAGGACTACATCTACGTATGTACCACGCTGCGCGAAGGGGCTATCGCCGACTGCAAGGTGCTGGCCCACTCCGAGACCATCGGCATCGGCAACTACGCCTGCGCCCGCATCCCGGCCGCCATCGTCGCGAACCAGAGCCTGGAGGTGCCGCCCGTGCGCGGGTGCTCCACCACGAGCCGCGCCATCGTGCAGGCAGTGGAGGAGGCGCTTCTCCAGTCGGGCTACGACGTGGACGCGTTCCGCACGCCGGTGGAAGAGCCGGCCGATGAGCGCGAGGAGGAGATCGACGTCGACGTGGTGGTCGTGGGAGCCGGCACGGCGGGCGTCCTGTGCGCCGCCCGTCTGATCGACCTGGGCTACGACGTCGCCGTGATCGAGAAGCGGGCCATTCCGGGCGGCACCATGGCGATGACCTACTCGGGCATGCCCGTGGCGGGGACCACAGCCATCACCAACTACAACTTCGACGGTAGCGTAGCTGCTCGCTACGCCACTCCCGAGGGCCAGCACGAGCACTGGGCCTCCATGGTGGACCCCCAGTTCGACCGCTACGACGGCAAGGCTCCGTTCATGGCCTCGTCCTACGACGGCTGCAACCAGATGGCCCCGTGGCTGCAGGACATGGGCATCGGCTTCAACACCATCGGCACCTTCGAAGGGGCGATGATGACGGGCGCCGGCCTCTACTTTGCTCCGGGCTGCTACATGGGTGGCGCCGGCTATGCGATGATGGCCCTGGCCCGGCGCGTGGAGGGGCTTGGCAAGATGTACTACATGACCGCCTGCACCGACCTCATCCAGGACGCCCCCGGCGAGCCGGTGCGTGGTGTGCACGCGGTGGGCCTGCGGTCCGACGACACCCAGACGGGCTTTAAGCTCACCGTGAACGCCAAGGCAACCGTGGTCACCACGGGCGGGTTCGCCAAGAACCGCGAGATGCTGGAGGAGCACTATCCCGAGGCCGCCCACCTCTTCTTCAACGCGGCCTCTGCCAGCACGGGCGAGGGGGTCCTGATGCTCCAGCAGGCCGGGTCGCCCATCGAGTGCGAGAGCAGGCACCTGCCGGGCTTCCTCTCTTCGGCCACCTATTTTGAGCTGGCGTTCCTTCCCACCTCTACGCCTGGCATCTGCGTCAATGCCTTTGGCAACGACATCGGCGGCAACGCCGGCAGCCATCCGCTTATGGGTTCCATGGCGCTCGACGAGTCCCAGGGCGGCCGGTTCTTCTACGTGTTCGACGAGGCCGGCGTGGCGCCGACCAAGGACTACGAGCTCTTTGGCTTCAACACCTACAAGGCCCTGTTCGAACGTGGGGAGGTGCAACACTATGCGAGCTGCGAGGAGGCGGCCCAGGCCCTGGACCTGCCCGGTCTGCCCGACGCCTTTGCGGCGAACAACGACGCCGCCCTCGCCGGCGAGCCGGGGCGCGTGCTGCTCGACGAGCGCTACGGCGTGTACGTGGTGCCCGTGATGCCCACGCTGTACCTCACGACGTGCGGTGCCTGCATCGACCCCAGCGGCAGGGTTTTGACCGCGAGCTACGTGATGGACGGCGAGAACACGGCGATCCCGGGCCTCTATGCGGCCGGCGACGTGTGCGGCTCGGTGGAAGAGAAGGACGGCAAGAACTACAGTATGGGCCTGACCAACACCATGGGCATCGCCTGGCAGGTTGCGCGGGCCATCGACGAGGACGGCGTGGCCAGGTAGGGGATTGGGCGGCCGAGAAGATCCCGGCATAAAAGCTGCGGGCGAGACTCCCTGGGGGGGTCTCGCCCGTAGTCATTGCTTTGAAGCCGAACGGCATTCACGGGGTGGGCACCCTAATAATGGTCCTTTGCCGAGTAGATCGTTACGACATCGCCTTCAACTGAGTAGACCAACCGATTGGAAGCGTCGATGCGCCGGGACCACGTGCCCGACAGCTCGTAGCGCAGTGGCTCGGGTTTTCCTAACCCCTCAAAGGGTGTGCGTTCGATGTCGCGAACGAGGGTGTTGATGCGTCGGAGTGTCTTCTTGTCGTGTTCCTGCCACCAAAGGTAGTCGTTCCAGGCGTCGTCGGTCCAGGCCTTAATCATCGAGAAGCTCCCGTCGCGTCGCGCGGCCCTCCCTGGCCTGCTGCATGCCTCGGGTGATGTTGGTATGGAGGTGGGCGTTTTGGGAGACGCGAGGGGGGTCCAGGAGCGATTCGGAGTCGCGGGCGTTCATGACGACTACGTTGTTCGACGGGTCGTTGCTCGTGACGAGCAGGGTCTCCGCGTCGTCGCGGGTCTTCTCCATGTAGGACTTCAGGTTGTTGCGAAACGTGCTGTAGGCGACGGCTTCCACGGCGGCCTCCAAAGGGGTTTGTGGGTTGACTCGAGATATTGTACCAAATATTGTACACTCCATCTCCCTGTATTGGTCTGAGAGATTGTGGCGGTTGCACGGACCGGACCCTTCCCAGACACGGTTGTCCACCTGTGCGACCGCCCGTCTCTCGCCCTGTGTCGTGGTACGCTCGCCGCCCAAGCGCTAGGGTTGGTCCCGAGAAAGGAGGCTCACCCATGGATCAGAAGAGCATCGGGCGGTTTTTGCGGGAGCTGCGTGTCGGCAGGGGGCTCACCCAGGAGCAGGCTGCCGCGGAGCTGGGCGTCTCGGCGCGTACCGTGTCGCGCTGGGAGACCGGCGCCAACCTGCCCGACCTCGAGGTCCTCGTGTGCCTCGCCGACTTCTACGACGTCGGCATCCGCGAGGTGCTTGACGGTATACCCATGCAATTATCCAACCTAAATAAGGTGCCATTCCGACACTTTTACAGCTCTCGTCCCGTATCGGCCGCCGCGCCGGAATCTCCCTCAACCTCCTCGCACGCCGCCAGCGCCTCTGCGTAGTCGCGCTGGTAGTGGGCGATGCGCTCGGCCAGCTCGTCGTGCTCGTCGTCGGGGAGCAGGGCAGCCTCGGCCTCGGCCACGTCCGAGAAGCCCCCGGCCCGCAGGGCTTGCGCAAGGTGGGCGCGGGCGTTGTTGGCAGGCCCCACGTGCAGGCCGCGCTGCTGCCCCCAAAACAGCAGCGTGCGGGTGGCTAACTCGGCGTCGAAGTCGAGGTCGCCCTCGCGGGCGGCGCGGGCCTGGGCCTGTTCGACCTCGGCGATCTGGCGGTCTGCCGCCGCGAGCAGCCCCTCTGCCTCGGCCAGCTCGCGTTGGGCGGCCAACGCAGCCTGGGCGGCCTCGGCGCGGCGCAGGCGTGCGGAGGCCTTCTCCATAGCGGGAAGCTGGTCCAACAGCGATGCAAGGCGTTCGAAGCAGTCGGTGTCGGCCATGGTCGCGACCTTTCGGGTGGGCGTTCGGGCAAAAACGGTACGGGCACACAGCCGTGCGGCCACATAACCGTGCGGGCGCACAATCCCCCATAATATCAGCCCTCAACCTGCGGTTTTCTCCATAAGGGCGCTTTTGCACCGCAACCTTTGGTTGACGCGCAAGACAACCAAAGGTTGACCTCCGAGCGCTTCCGCGACACCCTTGGGCCGTGGTAGTTTGTGCGGTGAAGCATGCGGTGCACAAGGGGCCCGCATGGTGTCTTTCGTAACCAAGGAGGGTAATTGATGGACGCCATTTCCCGTCGCAACCTGCTCAAGACCGCCGCTCTGGGAAGCGCCGCCGTCGCCGCGCTGGGGAGCGCCACGGCCCTGGCCGACGAGGCCGCCGCTCCGGCCGACGGCAAGCACACCTGGGAGGTCAAGCCCGACCCCATCACCGACGTGGCCGAGACTATCGACACCGACGTGCTGATTATCGGCGGTGGCTACTCCGGTGCCTCCTGCGCCTGCAACGCCGCCCAGAACGGCGTCAAGGTCATCCTGGTCGAGAAGGACGACTGCCTCAACGGCCACGGCGTGGGCGGTACGGGCGCCATCAAGTCCAAGGCCCTCGACGAGCTGGGCCTCGAGTTCGACAAGTCCCTCGAGATGCAGCGCTGGGTTGCCACCTGCGGCGGCCGCTGCAACGAGAAGCTCGTGGGCAAGTGGTTCCGCGAGTCCGAGCGCTGCATGAACTGGCTGCTCGACTTGGGCGAGAAGCACGAGATGGGCTGCATGGTGACCGTGGGCTCCAACTCGACGGTCCACCCCGAGATCGCCTGCTACCACATGCTGTTCGGCGGTCCCGTGTTCGAGGAGCACACCATGGCCGACGCCGTGGTCTACATGCTGGCCGACGAGGCCGTTGCCGCCGGCGCCGAGATCATGTACGAGACCCCCGCGGTGCAGCTGGTCCAGGATGAGAGCGGCGCCGTGACGGGTGCCATCTGCCAGAGAACGGGTGGCGACTACATCCAGATCAACGCCGCCAAGGGCGTGGTCCTCTCCACCGGCGACGTGAGCTACAACGACGAGTACCTGCAGGAGTTCGCCCCCATCGCCCTCAAGACCTACCAGCGCCTGTGCTCCGACCGCGGCAACGTGGGCGACGGCCACAACATGGCCGCCTGGGCCGGCGCCAAGCTGCAGGACGGCCCGTGGCCCACGATGATGCACCCGCAGGCCGCCGGCTTCTACTCTGGTCCGTTCCTCTTCCTGAACCCCGAAGGCAAGCGTTTCATGAACGAGGCCACCTGGGTCCAGGGCAAGTGCGTGGGCATCATGGTCAACGGCCATGCCGACCACGCCTGGTCGATCTTCGACAGCAACTTCGAGGCCGACAACACCGCGTCGCTCGAGTTCGGCGGCGGCATGTTCTGGGACAGCTTCCGCGCCGTGGGCTCTGCGCCCGAGGACGCCTCGGCCTCCCACGCCAAGACCGTCAAGGAAGGCGTGACCGACGTCCCCGACAACTACAAGATGGGCGAGACCCTCGAGGAGCTCGTCGCCCAGCTCGACATGCCCGCCGACGTGGCCCTGGCCACCATCGAGCACTACAACGAGCTGTGCGCGGCCGGCGAGGACACCGACTTCTACAAGGAGTCGCACTTCATGTTCCCCATCGAGCAGGGCCCCTTCTACGCGGCCAAGATTGGCCCCGGCCTGCTCGGCGTGTGCGGCGGCATCGAGATTGACGAGAACTTCCAGGTCGTGAACCCTGACTTCGAGCCCATTCCCGGCCTGTACGCCATCGGCAACTGCGCCGGCGGCATGTACGCCTACGACTACCCGATCAACATCCAGGGCAACAGCCACGGCCGCTGCCTCATGGAGGGCAAGTGCCTCGGTGAGCAGCTCGCCGGCGTCTACGACGACGTGAAGGCATAGGTGGCTGGGGAACGCCGCTCGCCGCGTTCCGCAGGGGCTCACGTACGTCCAGTACGCATCGCCCCTGCGCGCCTTGCGAGCGGCGTTCCCCTTTTTGCGGGTGGTTGAGAAGCCCCGTTCGCCGCGTTCCGCGGAGGCTCACGTACCTCGAGTACGCAGCGCCCCCGCGCGCCTTGCGAACGGGGCTTCTCTTTGTGCGGGTGGCTGAGCCGGGGCATCTGCCGCGTTCCACGAGGGCTCACGTACGTCGAGTACGCATCGCCCCTGCGCGCCTGCGTATGCCTGCGCATGACCGAATCGTGAGCCGCTGGTATTACAATGGTCGGGGGACATGCACCGAGAAGCGCCGGCAACGTGGCCGGCTGGCGTGCGGGGTTCGGGGGGCGCCATGGATATTCGGGAGCTTCGGTTCATAGTGGCCGTGGCCGACGCCGGGTCGTTTGCCCGGGCGGCCGAGCAGCTGTTCGTGACCCGGCAGGCCGTGGCAAAGACGATGGCCGCGGTCGAGGCCGAGACCGACCTGCGGGTCTTTGAGCGATGCGGGGGGCGCCTTGTGCCCACCGAGCGCGGGGCCGACCTTGTGGCCGACGCTCGCCGGACGGTGCGGTTCTTTGACGAGACGATCGGCCCCTATCTCACGATTCCCGATTATGCGAGCGCTGCACGCCGCCGTCGGCAGCAGGCTCCCAGCCACCTGCGCATCGCGCTTGTGACCGGCTTGGCCCGCTGGGGGATGCCGCCCCGCTTCTTTGAGCGGCTGCGGGCTGACCATCCCCAGACAATGCTCTCGGTGGAGGAGATGAGCTCCGATGCCGTGGTCGATGCCGTGGCGCGCGGTGCGGTCGACCTCGGTTTTGCGGCGACGCACCCGGAGCTCGTGGTGCCCCTGGAACCCAAGCGGCTCTTTGGCGGGGCGCTCTGGGTGGTCATGCTCGACGGCAACCCCCTGGCGTCCAAAGAGCGGCTGACCCTTGCCGACCTCGACGGACGGCCCCTTGTCACCGGTGGTCCGCGCGACCACTGTCATCGCTTTATCCTGGGACGATGCCGTGAGGCGGGGGTTTCTCCCCGGGTGGTGGGCAACGCCACCGACACCGAGACCATCGCCTCGCTCATGATGGACTACGGAGCCCTGTGCCCCGGTTCAGATCCCGCTGTGGTCGAGCTGCCTGCGGGTTTGGTCGCCCGCATAGTCGAGGCACCCGGTGCCGAGGGGTTCGGCAACTACGTGCTGCGCGACCCCACCCGCGCGCTGTCCTCGGAGGCGCGCGAGGTGTGGGAGGGGTTGGGATGTGTGGGGCGATAGGCGGGCTTTTGCCGGGAGCCGGGTGACGTCGGCTCCACGCTGTGTCATAGATATATCAGTATAGAAATTATACAGGGTTTTTACAGGAATATGCCCGCAGAAGGGGACATCGTGTACCGTACGAGTACTGATATCCCCCAAACCAAAGCCTGTTCTTTTTTGATATGAAAGGAAATACCTGGTAGACGAGGCGTATCGAACGAGGGTTTCTCCGGTGGACAGCTCCTCCTCTTCGGAATGCGGCAAAAAATGATCCGTCGAGGTTCCCGTAGCTGCCAAGCACTTCCCACCTGCGGTGCACGAACCCCCTTTTTGCGGGTGTATCTCCCTCGAAATGGGTCCACGTGTTCTATTTTGATGCAAACATTCGATTTTATGTGCAAAACTTATACATCCATAGCGGTTCACAGAATTGCTGGACCAGGCGCGCGAGGGCGCGGTGTGCTGGCGCGCATAAGCGCGAGCGCAACGAAGTGTCAGCAACTCCGTGGACCGCTATAAAGCAAATCCCAGGAGTTGCCGCTGCCCGCGCATCGTGGCGAAAGAAGTCCCTGCAAAACTCCAGGGGCTTCTTTCGCCACGTGGTTTCTTTACGCCCCTATGCTCGGATGCAGCCTTCGCAGTCCTCGAACGTCCCCGGGTTGCCCAGCGAGCGCACGGGCAGGGGCGTAGGCAGCGGGCAGGTCTTGAACACCTGCAAAAAGTCCACGATGTAGTCGGCGGTGCCGGCCATCATGGCGTCGCCCCACTCCTTGCTGGCCGTCTTGGCGTGGTCGGGCCCGATCCAGCCGTTGGACGCGTAGCGGATGGCGTCGCGGGGGATGTCGACGTGCACGCCCTTGTAGAGCACGCTGCTCCAGCCCGAGCTGGGCAGCTCGTCGCACACGTCGTTTACGATGCCCATCTCGCCGCGGTCGCCCTCGAGCTCGCTCATGTCCACGAGTGCGGGGTCAACGGCCAGCATGGCGCTGGTCTCCTCGCCCGCGCCGTGGCCGCCCTTCCACGCGGGGTTGATCTCGCCGGCCATGAGCCACCAGTTCATGAGCGCGCAGCGCGCACCCCGGCGGTCAAGCTCCTCGGCCACCTGCGAGAGCGGCTTGATGTTGGGCCCGTGGCCGTTGAGCAGCACGAAGTGGCGCGCGCCGTAGTCGTAGAGCTGGTCGCAGATGCGCTTGACCACGCGGTAGAGCAGCTCGTAGCCGATCGAGAGCGTGCCGTGGTAGCCCACCAGGTCGTCGCAGGCGCCGTAGGGGATCGTGGGGGCGATGAGCACGCCCGGGTCCTTGGCCTCGATGAGGTCGAGCAGGTAGTTGGGGGCGATGGTGTCGACGCCCAGCGGGTTGTGCCGGCCGTGCTCCTCGGTGGAGCCGATGGCCAGGATCACGGTGTCGTTGCCCTTGTCGAAGTAGCGCTTGACGGCGGGCCAGGTAGAGGTTTCGATGCGCATGGGTGGGGCCTCCTCACAAAGGTTGCGTGCGTGCGAGGCCATTGTAGGACTGCCGGGCGCGGGTTGCAGGGTCATAGAAGGTGCGCTGGGGGAGAAACCCGCGCAAATTGCGGAGGAGATGGGGAAGATGGCGTACCGTGCCGCGGAAGAGCGGTGCGCCTACAGCCCCTACTACCGGTTCGTGGAGTGCATTGCACGGACGTCTCTCACATCTCTGACCGACGCATTCGGGGCGTAGGCCATGGAGTAATGCGGAAACGGTTGGCTGAAAGGCGTCGTTGGATATAATATGTACTACATTGAAGTACGTTAAGGAGGTGTGGGCTATATGGCAATGCAGGCGACGGCAATCAGGTTTGCTCCAGAGGAGAAGACCTGGATTCAGAGCTATGCGGATTTTGTCGGTAAGTCTTTTTCGGATGTCGTGCGCGAAGCGGTGCTAGAGCTAGTTGAAGATGCGGCGGATATGCAAGCATACAACGATGCCCTGGCCGATGACGATGGGACCCGGTACTCCTTCGAAGCGGTTTTGGCCGAACTCGGCGGTGAGGGGGTGCACCCGTGAGTTACCACGTGGTGTTTACCAAACGGGCAAAGAAGCAGCTTGAAGACATCCCTTCTAAGCAGCGGCAGCTGGTGCTGGCATGGATTCAACGCAATCTAGTGGGGTGTGAGAACCCACGCTCTATTGAGGGGTCCAAACAAATCAAGGGCACTTCGGCGGGCTGGCGCTATCGCGTGGGCAGCTATCGCATTCTGGCTAAAATTGTTGATGATGAGCTGGTGATTGAGGTTGTGCGGGTAGGGCATCGCCAGGGCGTTTACAGCAACCTTCCCGATTTGTAGGATGCTTGCGCCGTGAGGAGAGCGGAGGCGCGCGAGCCCGCTTGCTCCCCAAGCGCCTGTCGCCGCCTTGCGCTACCATGGTCCCACGGTATCGAAGGGGGAGGGGGCGCGCTCATGAACCACCGCACCGGCCGGGAGCCCTGGCGCGTTGCCGCGGGCCTTCTCGCCGCCGTTCGTCGCGACGTGCTGGCCATAGTGGGCTTCTCCGCATTCTTAGCGGTCATGAACTTTATGTTCTGGGGCGGCGCGTTCGGTGCGGCCGACCTTCATCCTTACGAGTCGGCCCAAATCTTCGCCTGGTACTCCGCGCCGAGCGCCGCCGTGATGGGCGCCGCCTTGGTGGCCCTTGCCGCCGCCCATGCCCGGGGGCGCGGCAAGCTGGGCCGGTGGCGCTGGCCTCTGGAGCTGGCGTCGTTTGCGGGGCTTGCGGGGGCTGTGGCGCTGGTGGCCGGCCTGCTGTCGATGGCTCAGCCGCCCCTGTGGGCCCTGGGGCTGGCGGCGGTGGTGAGCGCGCTGGGTTTGGCCTGCGGGTTTGCCGCTTGGGAGTGCGCCTTTCTCGCCATGGGGCCCGGGCGGGCGGCCACCGTCGTGGGCTGCGCGTGCCTGGTGTTCCCGCCCATCGTGATCGCGCTGCGCCCGCTGGCCGCCCTGCCGGCCTATGCGTGTGTGGTTGGGCTCGTGGGCCTTGCGACCCTGGCGCTGCGCGGCCCGCGCCTGGTGGAGAACCCCGCGGCGGCGGACGCCTGGCCTGTGGACCCCGCGCCCATGGGGTCTGCGCCGGTTGCCGACATCCCCGCAGGCGGGATTTTCGTCGCCGCCGGCCTGCGCGCCGTGGTCGCCTCCTACGGCACCGAGGTCGCCGGGTTCGCGGCGCTGGGGTTTGTGGCCGGCTTCACGCGCACCACATCGCTGGGCGGCGGTGCCGACACGCTGGCGGTTACCGTGGGGTCGCTGGCCTGCATGGTGCTCGTGGGCGTCCTGGTGCTGGCGCGCTGGTACGGTCGGGGGCGCGTCTTTGCCCCGGCGGCGCTCTATCGGCTGGCGTTTCCGGCGGCAGCCACGGGGTTCCTGCTCTTCGCGGTGGCGCGGTTGGGGTTCAGCGCCGCCTTCGTGTGGTTTGCCGACTTCTTCTTCGAGTTTATGCTCGTCGTGGTGGCGCTCGACGCGGTGGCCCGGGCCAAGGAGGGCCCCTTCGACGGCTTTGCCGCCTATTGCCTCTCGACCGGGACGGCCTTTGTTCTGCTGGCTCTGGCAACGGTGGTGGGCTGGGTCGCGCACGAGGCGCTCGCCGACGCGGCGGCGGTCTACACGACGGCCGTCATCGTGTGCGTGTATGCGCTGAGCATGCCGCTGCTGTTGCAGCTGCGCAGGCGCGCCCAGCGCGAGGGCGGGGAGGCGCAAGAGGGTCCGGGCGTGATTCCGGCCACCGCCCAGGGGGCCGAGGCCCTGCTGCGCAAGAGCCGTTCCCGGAGGATTGACGCGCTGGTGGACGCCCATGCGCTCACGCCGCGCGAGCGGCAGATCCTTGAGCTCACGCTTGACGGCATGGACTCCCCGACCGTGGCCGAGCGGCTGGGGCTCTCGGACAACACGGTGCGCACCCACAAGAAGGGGCTGTATCGCAAGCTGGGTGTGCATTCTAAACAGGAGTTGGCGGCGCTCGTGCAAAGTGTCGATAAAACCGCAGGTACATCTGTCAACTAAAGGTCCTCTCAAGGTTCTGACCCTTGGGGTGTGAGGGGCCGCGCGGGGCTTCTCACCCTTGGTTGGGCAGTGACGGCCGCCCCGCGGCCTCGCAATACTGGCCTCGTCACCGGGGCGCGCCGCGTGGGGGCGCCCCTGGCAGCCCAACCCAATCGAGGGAGAGGAACGCATCATGGCCAACAACCAGAACATCTCGCGCCGCACGTTCATGACCGGTGCCGGCGCGGCGGCCGTCGCCGCCTCCGTTGCCGCTGCGGCTCCGGCCGCGTTTGCCGCTGAGACGACCTCGGGGCAGGCCCAGCCTGCCGTCGACGACGGCCTGCTCTACACGGCGTCGGTCAACCCCCAGCGCAGCGACTACCGCGGCGCCACCAAGGAGCTTTCCACGCTCTTCTCGCCCTGGAAGCTGGGCAAGCTCGAACTGGGCAACCGCATCTGCAAGTCGGCCGCCGGCAGCGCCACCTACCTCAACGGTCTTACCGACGAGCTGTTCGAGTACTACCTGAACTTCGCCAAGGGCGGCGTCCAGATGATCTGGATGGAGAACGTGGCCGCGTTGGAGCCCAGCCCCGAGACCGGCCAGATCACCGACGAGGCCCTGGAGTTCGGCCAGCGCCTGACCTCGGCCCTTGCCGAGTACGGCGCGCACCTGGGCTACCAGTGGGCTCCGTTCGGCGTGGACGTGAGCGAGGAAACCATGACCGTGGACCAGATCCACGCCATCCAGGACTCCGGCGTGGCCATAGCCCAGGGGCTCCAGACCATGGGCTTCGACGCCATCGAGATGAACGCGGCCGGCTTCAACCAGGGCGAGAAGTTCCTGAGCCGCTACCACAACACGCGCACCGACGAGTACGGCGCGGGCTCCATCGAGAACCGCGCGCGCTTCGTGACCGAGTGGATCGGCAAGGTCAAGGAGGCGTGCGGCGCCGACTTCCCCGTGCAGATCCTCATCGACTGCATCGAGGACAACGACAACCTCGACAACAACGCCACCCTCATGAACCTCGACAACACGGTGACGCGCCCGCGCAACAAGGTCACCACGCTCGAGGAGGGCATCGCGCTCGCCAAGTGCTTCGAGGCCGCCGGCGCCGACTCGATGCACCTGCGCCTGGGCCCGCTCAACAACCACCCGTGCCAGTTTGGCAGCGACCTGTACTTCATCCTCAACGGCATTGAGGGCGCCACGGGTTACGGCACCCAGTACGACTTCAGCAAGCACTGGCAGGGCCAGCTCATCGGCGACACGTCGGGCGCCGGCATGCTGCTCAACGTGGTCAAGCGGTACAAGGAGGAGCTGAGCATCCCCTGCGGCACCGTGACCTACATGGACCCGGCCCATGCCCCCGACTTCTTCGAGGACGCCCTGGAGCAGGGCATGGCCGACTTCTACATGATGACCCGCCCGCTCACGGTGGACACCGAGTACGTGAACAAGCTGCGCGAGGGCCGCATCGACGAGATCGCCCCCTGCACCCGCTGCCTGCACTGCCACATCGGCGGCAACCAGCAGAACCGCGACGAGGGCTACTGCCGCGTGAACGCCCTCACCCAGCGCGTCATGACGCCCAACGGCCCGGCCACCTACGAGCTCCCGCCTGCCGAGGCCGCCAAGAAGGTCATGGTCGTGGGCGCCGGCCCCGCCGGCATGGAGGCCGCCCGCATCGCGGCTCTGCGCGGCCACGACGTGACCCTGTACGAGAAGACCGGCGTCATGGGCGGCCTTTTGCCCTTTGCCAGCGCCGTTAAGGGCCCGCACGAGAACCTCGACGACCTGAACGCCTACCTGCAGCGCCAGTGCGAGCTGGCCGGCGTGCACGTGGTGCTCGACACCGAGGTCGACGCCGACCTGGTGGCCTCCGAGGCCCCCGACGCGCTGGTGCTGGCCTGCGGCGGCTCCCGCGTCGACCTGGGCTTCGACGACGCCGGCTTTGCCGTGGTGCCCATCGAGGAGTTCATGTTCACCGAGATGGGCCCCAACGTGGTGGTCTACGGCTCCAACGCCCAGGCTTTCGACACGGCCCTGTGGCTCACCGTGCACAAGAAGCACGTGACCATGGTCACGCCCAGCTCCGTCAACGAGCTCGACAAGCAGCAGTCCCAGCACGCCATGCGCTTCATGACGAGCGCGCTGTATGCCCTGGGCCTGCAGGTCTACGCCGGCTGCGAGATCGTGGAGGCCGCCGATGGCCAGCTCACCGTGCATTCCAGCGAGGCCGGCGTGGACTACACGCTGCCCTGCGACGCCCTGGTGAACGCCGCCGACATGGTGCCCAACACCGGGTTGCTCGACGAGGTCCAGGTGGCCGAGACCTACGCCATCGGCGACTGCGCCGAGCCCTTTAACATCGCGCTCGCCATCCGCGGCGGCAACGACGCGGGTCGCGCGCTGTAAGGGCTCGCTGCGAGGTACGTTTGCGCGCCCCTGTTGTCCGGTGAGGGCGTCGGGGGCGCGTTTTTTTGTTTGAGAGAAACACTGCCGCGCGGCTGGCATGGTAGGGCAAACTGTTTGTTTGCTCGGTTGCGTTGTCCGTGACAATGTCACGGAAGCGTGGGCGCCGTCCGTTTATAACGGTGTCATGCAATACAGAGCCCCCTGCGTCTGGACGCCTCGGCTGCCCCGGCGCGGGAGGGGGAGAAACCCACGCGAACACGAAAGGACGCTGCCATGTCTTCTGCCATCGCCGTTACCAAGGACACCTTCGAGTCCGAGGTCCTGAACTCTCCCAAGACCGTCTTGCTCGACTTCTGGGCGAGTTGGTGCGGCCCATGCCGCATGGTCGCCCCGGTGCTCGACGAGATAGCCGCCGAGCGCCCCGATATCAAGGTCTGCAAGATCAACGTCGACGAACAGCCCGAGTTGGCCTCCCGGTTCCAGGTCATGAGCATCCCCACGCTCATGGTGGTGAAGAACGGCGCCGTGGTGAGCCAGTCGGCGGGCGCCAGGCCCAAAGGCCAGATCCTGGCCATGCTGTAAGCGCCCCGGGGTCCTGAAGCGCAGATTTTGGTGGGCCGCCCCCCTGTGCCCGCGTATGCGGCGCGCGTTTGGGCGGCCGGCCCCCAGCTCCTTCTCGGCCTTTGTGACGGCGCCTTTCGAGTTTTTTAGCTCGATGCAAGCATGCGGAGGCGTGCGGGGTCGGTCAGCTCGACGACCCCGCGGCTGAGCTTGACCATGCCCTCGTCTTGGAAATAGCGCAGCATGCGGGTCACCACCTCGCGGGCTGTGCCCAGGTGGTTCCCGATGGCCTCGTGGGTGGTCTTGAGGCGCGTCGTTTCGTCGAGCGCTGCCTCGTCGAGCAAAAACGCGGCGAGGCGCTTGTCGAAGCTCCTCCACATGATCTGCTCCATGAGCCACATGACGTCTGAGAAGCGGCCGGCCATGACCTCGTTGGTGTAGTTGGCCACCGCGGCGGACTCCTCCATCAGGATTTTATACGCGCTCGGTGCGACTACCCATAGGTCGCTGTCCTTCTCGGCATCGATGGCCACGTCGAACTGCATGCCGCGCATGGCGCATGAGGCCGAGAGCAGGCAGACGTCGCGCTCGAGCAGGCGGTAGATGGTGATCTGGCGTCCCTCGTCCGAGAGAATGTAGGCCCTGAGCTGGCCCGATGCAACTATGAGCAGGCCCGTGCAGTCCGCCGACCCGTGGCCGAGCGCCGTGCCTGCCGCAACATGGCGCTGCGATGCGCCGCGCACGAGGCGCTGCTGCTGTTCGGGCGTCAGCTTGTCCCAGATGGGAAAGAGCTCTGCAAGGTCCAAGGTTCCCCCGCTCTGCCGTCGTGCGGCGCGTTTTGCCGTGCGTGTTGCCGAGAAGCCCCGCTGCCTGCGCAGGGTTTCTCGGCCGTATGCAGCCGCACGGCATCGACCGCTTGCCGGCCTTTCGCCGGCTTCCCAGTCGCTACTTCTCGGCCTTGAAGCTGTAGGTCGCGCCCGGCTCGAGCTCGGTGGAGTCCACGCCGGTCGTGGCGTACTGGTCGCCCACGTAGAGGGCCCAGTAGGCGCCGTCCTTGTCGTAGTCCAGGGTCTGGCCGTTCACGGTCTTCACGTAGAGGCCGTAGTCGCCGTCGTCGCCGGCGATGACGCCCAGGTCGAGCAGGGCCTCGCCCAGGGTCTTGGCGTCGGTGTTCACGGTGGCCGTGGTCTCGTTGCCGTCGGCGTCCACCACGGTGAACGTGAACTGCGTGGCGCCCTCGCCCAGGGTCGCGCCGTCCTCGAAGGTGCCGTTGGCGGGTGCGGCCGCCTCGCCTTGGCCTTGCGTGGCGGCGGGGGCCGGGCTGCTCGCGCTCCCCTGGTCGCCGTTCTTGCCGTCGTCGCATCCGGCCGTGCACAGCGCTGCTGCCGCAAACAGCGCGATGCAAAGGACGGACGCGAGCTTGCGTACTAAGCTGCTAGTCTCCATCTTTGCTCCTTATCGAGTTGCCGGCTTCTCCCCCTGGGCCGGCCTTCGCGGCCCGTGGGCGGGGGCGTTTGCTGCACGGATGTTCCGGCTTGCGTGCTCGCGGCTGTTCCCCGGCCTTCTCAGGCGCGATCGTTCGCGCCCAATGGCCTGGTCCCCGCGCCTGCGGCGGCGCGGGTAGGGGTGCCGCATGGCGTGCGCACGACACGGCGACGGGCTCGCGCGGGACTCTCACCCGCTTCCCCATGCAACGCGGGCAGTTGTACCACACTTTTTGACGCGGAGTTGGCAAAGGGCGTATGTGGCTGGATGGGGTGCCGTCTCTTCATGGAACGGAGCGCGGCTCGTTGGTTTTTAAAATCGTGTATTTTCATACCACTAAAAAGTGGTTCCCGTCGAGGTCAAATCGGCACACAACGTGCGGGCCCGCACCCTATCGATGTTTATGGAGAAAGTCGTGCCGCCCTATGCGGTGATTTTCTCTGAGAACGATTTTTCAAAAGGCATGGCGGCGTCCGGTACCGAGGTGCGCCGCCTGCCGTTGTACGCCGCCCATTGCGTGGGGCAGGGGTGCATGAAGGCGGGGTTCTGAGGCGGCCCATGTCGACGAAGCTGCGCACGAGATAACGTGGGAGCTTGCGGTTGCGCTGCTGGACCGAGAGGCCCAGGCCTAGAAGGGCGCCATAGATCAGCGACACGACCGCGCGGTCCTTCCTTACGGCCATGGGAGTCTCCAAAAACGTGATACAATGCAATACATCTATCACGTTTTCGCGGCATAGGGGGTTTGGCTTGGCAAGCTTGGCTGACGTCGAGGCGAACAAAAAAGGGCGTCGGATTCCGGTGTCATTGCGGCTTCCCGCTGCGGTTGTCGACGCTGTTGAGGAATATGCACGCAAGCACGATATGCGAAAAACCGATGCGTATCTGCGTTTTCTACGGCGAGGTATCGAGGAAGATGGGCTAGCAGGGGAGACGGCCGACTTGGGCCGTATTGAAGCGAAACTCGATGCTGTTTTGGAGATGTTTGGCTTTGGCCAGAGCATACCTGGTGATTTGGATATCGGCCAGGTCCGAAGCGCGGTCTCGCTGGCTGCGGCTGCGTTTCCTGCTATCGAACGCGCGTATCTGTTTGGGTCATTTGCGCGCGGCACCCAGAGTCCAGAGAGCGATATCGACGTACGTATAGAACTCGACCGAAGCCTGCCGTTCAATTTGCACGACCTTTCTCACTTCATGAAACATGTCGAGCAGCTGACTGGGCGCGAAGTCGATGTGGTGTCGGCAACACACATTAAGAACATGGCACTTGCTGAGGCAATTGAACGAGAGAGGGTGCTGGTGTATGAGCGCGCGCAGTGACGATTTGGCCCGCATTCAAGAGATATACGACGTGGTTGTTAGGACTCAAAGCCAACTTGACGCTTTGGGTTTTACGCGCGAACGCTTTCTTGACCCTCAAAACGATGCCGACGACCTTCTCGCCGAAGGTTTTATGAACCGCGTCCTGCGCGTGACCGAAGAGGTCGGTCGCATAAGTGACAATGTCGCACGGCAATATGGGTTTGATATGCGCGGCGCAAGTGGCGTGCGGAACCGCCTTGCCCATGCGTACATGGAGGTCGACCGCGAAATCGTGTGGCAGATGCTCAATGAGGAGTTGGGAGTCCTTCTTGGGGCCTGCCAAAACTATTGCGACGACAGGGGGCTTGAGCTGGCGTGATAGGGGTGTTAGCCCGCACAGCCGTAAAGGTGTTGCGGCTGTGCGGGCTTTGTTACTTCTCGGCCTTGAAGCTGTGGGTCGCACCCAGCTCTTGCTGCACCCCGGCGACGTCGCAGCCCGCCAAGGCCCTGCGGAGTGTTTGCAGCCGATATTGATTGCCGGCGATCTGCCGTGTCCGTTCAACGACCTCGCGGCGCAACGCGCTGCGCACCTCGGCGTTGGGAATCCGCAGGGCGCGCGGATACGCGGGGTCCTCGGGCAGCTCGGTGTTGTCGCTTGTGAAGTAGCCCGCCATGTATAGCACACTCCAGATGGCGCTGGGGTTCGACTCGAGCTCGCCGTAGGCGATGTCTGGATCGACGGGCTGTACCACGGTTGCGCCCGGCTCGAGAAGGTGGAGCAGCTGGTCGACCTCGGCGCTGTCGCTGTTGTGCAGGGCTTGGGCCAGCACCAAATTGCCCGAGGTGTTTGCCCAGTACGGCTGGGCGACGCCGCCCTTGGAGAGGTAGGAGAGAACGGACCAGGGGTTGTAGATGTCGGCGTCGCCGAAGCGGTAGCCGTCGTACCAGGCTTGCAGCTCGGCGTTTTTGCCTGCATAGCCGGTGTAGGCGGTGAGGCCCAACACCTCGTCGCGAGTGAAGCCGAACCGCTCGTCGAAGCGTTGTCAAAAGGCTTAAAGAAGTGCCGAGCTCGACGTCGCTGGGGGCGCCGGAGGCGAGACGGCCCAGCTTGTCGCGCTCATAGCTGCTTAGGGCACTTGAGTCGAAAAGGTACGAATGGCGTTCGACCTCTGCGGCCACGAGGGCGGCAAGCCATCTGCGGACGTCGTCCCAGCTTCCAACGGCGGCCTCTTTGAGCGAGAGCATGACCACGGGGTAGCGCCCCCGGTAGCTGCGCCAACGACCTCCGTCGGCATTCCAGATAGAGAGGGCCTCGAAACGATTGGGCGCGGCCGGGTCGGCGCAGGGGGCGCATTCAAAGAAGTCCTTGAGCATCGTGGTGACCAGCGTCTTGCCAAAGCGGCGCGGGCGGCAGAAGAGAACAACCTGGCTGCCCATCAAGACGTCTTTGATGAGCATGGACTTATCGACGAAGATGCCGCGCTCGTATACGGTGGGGAACCAGTCGCTGCCGGTGCCTGCGCGCCGGTCGCCCGAGACGTCGGTCATCAAAGCGCCCGGGGTGCGGATGGCGCCCCGATCATCGCGGACGGCGAGGGGCGTGGTGGCTGCCGGCTGGCCCATGGGGTCTCCGATGCAAGGAGCTGTGGTCGGACAAAAATGCATCGTACTTCTCCCATGGTACCGGCAAGCGCGGCACATTCGTGTTATGGGCGCGGAGCACATCGTGAGGAAGACTCTGGCGCGTTAATAAAACCATAAGATTTGGTCACTCAAAAATGCACCCCGATTCATGGATATTCCCCCTGCGACCTCCTAGACTGGCCGTATGGTTGCGCCTGCGGGCTATTACCTGCGCGCGTATGGCGCGCGGCTGCCTGCGTGTTGGCGCTCCGGCAAGAGAGAGGCACCGCGCCGAGCGGCGCGCGTATTGGTGCGCGGGTTGCTCGACGCCCCCAGTAGGGAGAGGAAGGGAAACTATGCCAGCAACCGATTCCAGGCATCTCGGCATCAGCCGTCGCTTGTTTCTCGCGATGACCGGCCTGGCCGCCGGAACCGCCGCGCTTTCGGGCGGCGCGCCGGGGGCCTTCGCCGACGCGGCCCAACCTGCCGAGGCGGCCGCGGGATTCGATTACGACACCATGGTCTGGTCGGGCTGCCACGTGAACTGCGGCAGTCGCTGCCCGCTCAAGGCCTACGTCAAGGACGGCACCCTGGTCCGCGTGGGTATCGACGACGACGGCGGCGACGAGTTCGCGCCTGGTAAGATCTATCAGATGCGCTCCTGTGTGCGCGGCCGCACCGGTCGCCAGCGCGTCTACAACGCCACCCGCGTCCAGAAGCCGCTCAAGCGCGTCGAGGGCACCAAGCGCGGCGAGGGCGTCTACGAGGAGATCAGCTGGGAAGAGGCCATAGACCTGATCGCCTCTACGATGCAGGGCATCAAGGAGGAGTACGGCAACGACGCCTTCTACATCCAGTACGGCACCGGCGACCTGGGCGGCACGGTGGCCAAGTCCTGGGCGCCCGACAACACCATGTTCGCGCGCCTCATGAACTGCTGGGGCGGCTACCTGCGCCACTACTGCGACTACTCCACCGGCCAGATCACCTGGGAGTTGCCGCTGTTCAACGGCGACGCCTGGAGCAACAACGAGGTCACCGACCTGGTCAACTCCAAGAACATCGTGCTTTTTGGCAACAACCCGGCCAACACCCGCATGAGCGGCTCGGCCATGCAGTACCTCATTACCCAGGTTCGCCTGAACAACCCCGACGCAAAGATCGTCGTCGTGGACCCGCACCTCTCGGACACCGCCGTGGGCGTGGCCAACATGTGGGTGCCCATCCGTCCCTGCACCGACACCGCGCTGGTCGCCGGCATGATTCACTACCTGCTCACCGAGGGCAGGCTCGACGAGTCGATGATTCGCGAGAGGTTCCTGGGCTTTTTCTCCGATACCTTCTTCGACGACGTGAAGGCCGCCGAGCCCACCTCCAACCTCTTCATGGGCTACGACAAGACCGGCTCGCTCACCGTTGACGAGGACATGTCCTACGAGGCCTATCTCATGGGTACTGGCGCCTACGAGGGCACGGGCGAGAAGACCCCCGAGTGGGCGGCCGCCATCACCGGCGTGCCCGCGGCCACCATCCGCGAGCTCGCCGACATCTTCATGGACGGCCCCACCGCCGCCATCCAGGGCTGGGGCCCGCAGCGCCACAGCAACGGCGGCAACAACTCCCGCGCCATCGCGATGATCGCCGCGATCACCGGCAACGTGGGCATCTCGGGCGGTGGCACGGGCGCCCGCGAGTCCGTGGGCGGCGTGGGCTATGCCGTGGCCACCTCCTACCCCACCTTCCAGGAGAAGAACACCGTCGACGTGATGATCTCGTTCTTCGACTGGTACCAGGCCATCGAGGACTACAAGTCCATGAACGACACCACCTGGGGCGTGCGCCATGCGGGCGTGGCCGAGCAGTACGCCGAGGAGCCCGGCACCATCGAGCTCAAGGCGCCCATCAAGTTCGTCTGGAACTACGGCTCCAACGTCATGATGGGCCAGCACGGCGATATCAACGACATGCTGCGCATCTACAACCTGCCCGACGAGAAGGACTCCGGCCTGCGCATGGTGGTCACCGTGGACCCCTACCTCACGCCCACGGCCCTGGCCTCCGACATCATCCTGCCGGGAACCACCCCCTTCGAGGAGGACGACATCATCACCGGCGGCAGCGCCTGGACGGGCTTCGTGTGCTGCGAGAGCGCCGCGGTCGAGCCCCTCTTCGAGTCCAAGCCGGTCTACGAGATTTGCACCCTTCTGGCCGACAAGCTGGGCGTCAAGGACGAGTTCACCGAGGGCCGCGACCAGCTGGGCTGGGTCAAGTGGTGCTACGAGCAGGGCGTCGCGGCCGGCGAGGAGCTGCCCGCCACGTTCGAGGAGTTCCGCGCGGGCGGGCTCTACAAGAAGACCGACGAGCACGAGCCGGCAATCGCCAAGCCGGCCGAGCAGCTGGCCACGCCCTCGGGCAAGTACGAGGTCTTCTCCAAGCAGGCCTACAACCTCTCGAAGCAGTGGGACCTCACCTGCGGCGGCTACGTGCCCGACGACGGGCGCGACCAGATCACCGCGCTGCCGATTCACTACGACCACTTCGAGGGCGCGACCGACCCGCTGCGCGACGAGTATCCCTTCCAGCTCATCGGCCACCACACCAAGACGCGCGTCCACTCTTCCTACGGCAACGTGCCGTGGATGAACTCGGTGGCCCCGCAGCAGTGCTGGATCAACGAGGGCGACGCCGCCGGGCTGGGCATCGCCCAGGACGACGAGGTCATCGTCTCCACCGAGCGCGGCCGCACCAAGCTCACCGCCAGGGTCACCCCGCGCATCATGCCCGGCGTGGTCTCGATCCCGCAGGGTGCCTGGTATGACCCCGAGACCCGCGACCCCGAGACCATCGGCAGCCGCGACGTGCTCGACCTGGGCGGCTGTATCTCGGTGCTCACCAGCGTGCGCCCCACGCCCATCTCCAAGGGCAACGGCGTGCACTCCAACCTCTGCAAGATCGAGAAGGCGTAAGGGGAGGAAGGCGACATGGCACAGTACGGCTTTTATGTAAACACCGACATCTGCACCGGTTGCAAGGCCTGCATGACCGCGTGCTTTGACCGCAACGACCTCGAGGTCCCCCAGAAGTTCCGCAAGGTCTACGAGTTCGGCGGCGGCGACTGGCAGACCGACGAGACGGGCGCCTTCACCTCGACGGCGTTCACCTACTACGTCTCGATGACCTGCGGCCAGTGCGAGAACCCTGCCTGCGTGGCCAACTGCCCCACCGGCGCCATGCAGAAAGACGAGCAGACCGGCATCGTCGACAACGACAAGGAGATCTGCATCGGCTGCATGACCTGCGAGAAGAGCTGCCCCTACGGCCATCCCGTGCAGCTGGCCGACGGTCTGGCCCACAAGTGCACGCTGTGCACCGACGAAAGCCCCGACGGCGCGCCGCACCCCGTGTGCGCCACGGCGTGCCCGGTGCGCGCCCTGGAGTTCGGCCTGATCGACGACCTGCGCGCGGCCCACGGCGACGCATGCGCCATCGGCGAGCTGACCGGCGACACCATGCCCAACGTGGTGTTTGGCCTGCATCGCGACGCCGCCCGCGGCGGCACGCTGCGCAACCCGCTCGAAGTGAGCCACATCCAGTAGCGCCGCCGTGCCGGGCCGCCCGGGGTGTGCCGCCGGCCCGGCCCCGTCGAACCGGGCATCCCGATGCCGCCCGCTGTGTTTTCGCACGGCGGGCGGCTTGCTATGATGCCTGCAGATCCCAACATCGTTGCCGACCCGCGATTGGAGCCATCGCCATGAGCGACCCCTCAGCCCCGACCCCCGACCTCTCGCCCGAAGCCTGCGCAGCCTACCAGGCGCTGTGCTCGTTCTGCTCGTGGGCCCTCTACGACGACCCCGCACCCGACGCCCTGCGCGGCCTGGCGGCCGAGCGCGCGCTGTTCTGCGAGCCGCCGTTCTCCCAGGTGGCGGCCGACGACGCCGCCGCGTTCGGCGAGCTGCTCGCGGTGCTTGGCGAGGGCGGCGACCCTGACGCCGCCCAGGCGCTGCTCGACGAGGTGCGCCGCGACCGCAGCTACCTGTTCTACATGGTGGGCGCCTCGCATGCCAGCCCCTACGAGTCGGTTTACCGCACCGACGACCACACGATGATGGGCCCCACGACGCTCGAGGTGCGTGCCGCCTACCGCGCGCACGGCCTGGCCTTCGAGCGGGCTGCCAGCGAGCCCGACGACCATGTGGGCCTGGAGTTCGCGTTTGCGGCGCACCTGCTCGGTCGCGGCGCCGAGGGCGACGCCTCCTGCCTGGCGGACTGCCGCGACTTCCTGGGCGCGCACCTGCTGATGTTTGCCCCCGCCTACCTGGGCGTCCTTGAACAGCGTGCCCGCAGCCCTTACTACCGGCTCGTGGCGCGCATCGCACGGGCGACGCTCGCGTCGCTGGCCGACGCGCTCGGGGCACGGGCTTGCGGCCTTCCCGACCTGTAGGATACCGGCGGTGCGAGGGAGGCGGGGGCACATGGCAAGAGAGGGCGGCCGTGGGGTGCCGGACGGGTCGAGGGTGAGCCTGCGCACCAAGATCGTGGGCCTGCTGTGCGCCGTGATACTGGTCTTCTCGGTCGTCTTCATCGCCTACACCTACATAGACCAGCGCGCCCGCATCGAAAGCGAGATGCTCGAGCAGACGCGCGTGCTCGTGACCGAGATGGACGCCGTGTGGGACTTCGTCTCGATCAACCAGCGCACCATCAACCACACCTCCGACGGGGAGTACGACTTCAAGAGCCTGCACTGCGCCATCGCCGGCAAGGCCGTGGCCGTGCTGTTCTCGCGCAATTCCGACTATCTGATCCGCTTCACCAACCTGAATCCGCGCAACATCTACAACGAGCCCGACGAGTACGAGCGAACGGCCCTGGAGGGCTTTTACGCGAACCCCGCCGCCAACGAGACCTACGGCTACGCGACCTTTGGGGGTGAGCGGGTGTTTCGCTACGTGCGCTCCATGGAGTACGCCGAGTCGTGCATGGAGTGCCACGGGACGCCGGCCGGCGAGCCCGACCCCACCGGCTACCCCAAGGAGGGCTCGGCGGTGGGCGACGTGGCCGGGGCGGTGAGCGTGGTGGTGCCCACGGCGCTCTACGAGCAGAACATGCGCGAGGCGATTGCGGGCAACGTCTTGCTGTTCGTGGCGCTGCTCGTGTGCATGGTGGTGGTCATCTACCAGGTATTGAGCCATCTGGTGACCGACCCGCTCACCCGTTTGGGCGCCTCGCTGGCCCGGATGGGCGAGGGGCGGGCGGACGCGGCCGGCCTCGAGGGCCCCACCGGTTGCGACGGCCCGACGGGCATGGGTCTGGTGCCGGCCCCGGCGCGCTCCGAGGCGTGGTCGTCGCGGGAGGTCGACGAGCTGTTCGCGCAGTTCTCGGCCATGGCGGGGCGTCTCTCCGAGCTCTACACGAACCTCGAGTCGCAGGTTGCCGAGCGCACCCAGCAGCTCTCTGAGGCCAACGCCGAGCTCGAACGCCAGCGTGCCCAGGTGGAGCGGGCCAACGATCGCCTTACGAGCGAGAACCGCTACAAGAGCGACTTCCTCGCCATCGTGAGCCACGAGTTGCGCACCCCGCTCACCTCGATCCTGGCCTTTACCGAGCTGCTAGCGAGCAGTGTTGACCCTGCGGACACTGCGGTGGCCCGCCAGGTGGCCGAGGTCGAGAAGAACGGCGCCGTGCTGCTCGAGATGGTGGACAACATCCTCGAGACCGCGCGCATCCAGGCGGGTTCGGAGCGGCTGAACCTCGAGCTCATCGACCTCAACGATATCGTGGGCATGGTGGAGGCGTCCAACGACTCGATGGCGCTCAAGCGCGGGGTGGCCCTCTCGACCAGCGTGGACGCCGACGTGCCGCTCATAACCAGCGACTGGGAGAAGGTCCGCCGCATCCTGGTGAACCTGGTGAGCAACGCCATAAAGTTCACGCCCGAGGGCGGCCGCGTGGAGGTGCGCGTGGAGTATGATGCGCCCAGCGGTATGGTCGAGATGGAGGTGGCCGACACCGGCATCGGCATCCCGGCCGACAAGCAGGAGCTGGTGTTCGAGCGCTTCACGCAGGAGAACATGTCGACCGTGCGCCGCTACGGCGGCAGCGGCTTGGGGCTTTCGCTGGTCAAGGACCTGGTGGCCATGCTCGGCGGCACCGTGGGGCTGGTCAGCGAGCCGGGGCAGGGCAGCACGTTCACCGTGCGCCTTCCCCACGGCGGCCCGGAGGACGCGGGCGCGGTTTCTGGGACCGGCGGGTACGGAGAGGGGCGCGACGATGGCTAAGATCATGCTGATCGACGACGACGAGAGCATGCGGGTGCTGATCGAGCAGCTCATGCACCGCGCCGGATACGACTTTTGCTGCGCCGCCAACGGCCTCGACGGCCTGGACATGCTGCGCCGCGAGCGCCCCGACCTGCTCATCCTCGACGTGATGCTGCCCGACGTCAACGGCTTCGAGGTGTGCGAGACCATCCGCGCCGAGGGCCGCAAGGTCCCCGTGATGCTGCTCACCGCCAAGGGCGACATCGTGGACAAGAGCGTGGGCTTCAAGGCCGGTGCCGACGACTACCTGGTCAAACCCTTCCACAGCGAGGAGCTCGTGCTGCGGGTCGCCGCCCACCTGCGCCGGCGGGACCGCGCCGGCGAGGACCGTGCGGCGGCTTGCGGAGGGGCGGCGGGGACCGGGGGCCGTAGCCGCGAGGTGTTCCGCGTGGGCGACCTCGAGATCAACTTCGGCAAGTACGACGTGCGTCTGCGCGGCGAGCAGGTGCCGCTGTCCTCGCGTGAGATAGAGCTGCTCGAGCTGCTGGCCAGCGACGCGGGGAGCGTCTTTACCCGCGACCAGATCATGGAGCACGTCTGGGGCGACCGAGACGCCGCCGACCCAAGCTCTATCACGGTGTTCGTCCGCAAGATTCGCGAGAAGATCGAGGACGACCCCTCCAAGCCGCGCTACCTGGTCACCGTGTGGCGTGTGGGCTACAAGCTGACCGACCGGATGTAGGGCTGCTTGCGGGCGACTGTGCCGGGGCGTGCCTGCGTTTTGGTTGGGGGGTTGCCTAGTAGCGCGCCAGCCGAGGGGTGCCGGTCGGGGAAGCACGCTGGCAGGAATCGGGACTTTGCGACCCGATTTTGTCGGGCCGGAGGTCGGGCAGAGCGGCTAATGAACCGTGTGCCTGCGGTGATACCGACGTTAAGATGGATATTATCAAAAAAGTGAGTCGCAAAGTTCGGATTCCCGCCACCCTCGATCCCGACTTGAGTCGCAAAGCTCCTATCCTGGCCAGGGCTCGGGTCGTCTGGCCGTCTAAGAAGTTGCGCCGGCATGGGTGCCATCGCTTCATGGAACGGAGCACGGCTTGTCATTTTTGAAAATCGCGTATTTGAATAACACTAAAATGGATAGAATAGTGTACTCAGAATACACGATTTTAAGGAGTCGTCCATGCGCCGCACCATCGAACCCCTCATAGAGTCGTGGGCCCTCTCGGATTTCGAGCGACCCCTGCTGATCCGCGGTGCCAGACGTGTAGGGAAGACCTACGTTGTCGAGGAGGTGGGCAAACGCGTCGCGGGCAATTGCTTTGTAAAGCTTGACTTCCAGACGGACCTCGACCTTATAGCGCCCCTCTTTGACGGTCCGACCAATGACGTGGATGGCATCATGGCGCGGGTGGCTGAGTACAAGCGCGTGCCGCTCGAACGGAACTCGTCCTTCGTCCTGTTTGACGAAGTCCAGCTGTGCGAACGGGCCCTCAACTCTCTGAGGTTCTTCTCTGGATCGGGTTGGCGCGTGGCGGCCACGGGCAGCCAGCTCGGTGTTGCCACTAGGCGACGCAAGCTGCCGTTTCCTAGCGGCGTGCGCCAAGAAACCATGCACCCCATGACGTTCGAGGAGTTTCTCTGGGCGTTGGGAGAGGAGCAGATGGCGTTGGCGATCCGTCGGCATGCCGATAGCTGCGAGCCCTATGCCGCCCATCGAGAGGCTTTGAGGCTGTATCGTCTCTATCAGGTTGTCGGTGGCCTGCCGGCGGCTGTGAGGGCGTTCGTGGAGACCGGTTCCATCGACGCGGCGCGCATCCAGCAGCGCGAGGTCGACGAGACCTATACGGCTGATATGACCGACCCAGAAAACGGTATCAGCGGGGTGGCGGCTCGAAAGGTGTGGCGCAGCATACCCGTGCAGTTGCTGCGGTCCTCGACCAAAAAGTTCAAGTACTCCGAGGTCGAGCGCGGTGGCCGGCGTGCGAAACTGCTCGAACCGCTCGATTGGCTTGCGGGTGCGGGCATCGTCTCCATAAACGAGATGACCTGCGACGCAAGGGTACCCTTGGTGCCCTACGAGGAGGACGAGGGAAGTTACTTCAAGGTATACGTCGCCGACACCGGTCTCATGTTTTACAAGTTCCCCGTGAACCCGCGCTTGTGGCTTGAGGCCGAGAACACGGGGCAGGTCGCGACATCGGCGGATTTTAGAGGGGCGCTGGCCGAGAACGCGGTGATGCAGGCACTGACCTCCAACGACCTGCAGACCTACTACTGGACGCCCCCCTCATCGTGGAGAACCACCGGTGAGCTGGACTTTCTTCTGCAGACCGATCGTGCCGAAGTGGTTCCCGTCGAGGTTAAGTCGGCGCACAACGTGCGGGCCCGCACCCTGTCGATGTTTATGGAGAAGGTCGCGCCGCCTTATGCGGTGATCTTCTCCGAAAACGATTTTTCGCGAGGGGCGGCGGCGTCTGGCACCGAGGTGCGCTACCTGCCCCTCTACGCTGCCCATTGCGTAGGGCGGGGGTGCATGAAGGCGGCGCTTTGAGTGCAACCGTGGAAGAGGCCAAAACAGCCGAGAAGCCCCGCTGCTCGCAGGGCTTCTCGGCTATACAAGTCGTGCTACGACGATTGATTGCCAGCCTTTGGAGGCCTTTGTGCCCCGCTACTTCTCGGCCTTGAAGCTGTAGGTCGCGCCCGGCTCGAGCTCGGTGGAGTCCACGCCGGTCGTGGCGTACTGGTCGCCCACGTAGAGGGCCCAGTAGGCGCCGTCCTTGTCGTAGTCCAGGGTCTGGCCGTTCACGGTCTTCACGTAGAGGCCGTAGTCGCCGTCGTCGCCGGCGATGACGCCCAGGTCGAGCAGGGCCTCGCCCAGGGTCTTGGCGTCGGTGTTCACGGTGGCCGTGGTCTCGTTGCCGTCGGCGTCCACCACGGTGAACGTGAACTGCGTGGCGCCCTCGCCCAGGGTCGCGCCGTCCTCGAAGGTGCCGCTGGGGGCTTGCGCCGCATCGCCTTGGCCTGCCGGTTGGTCCTGGCCCTGCGTGGCGGCGGGAGTCGAGGTGCCCGTGTTGCCCTGGTCGCCGTTCTTGCCGTCGTCGCATCCGGTCACGCACAGCGCTGCTGCCGCAAACAGCGCGATGCAAAGGATGGACGCCAGCCTGTGCATAAAGCTGCTGGTCTTCGTCATCTTTGCTCCTTATCGAGTTGTGGCCTTCTCCCCCTGGGCCGGCCCTCGCGGCCCGTGGACGGGGCGTTCGCTGCACGGATGTTCCGGCTTGCGTGCTCGCGGCTGTTCCCCGGCCTTCTCAGGCGCGATCGTTCGCGCCCAATGGCCTGGTCCCCGCGCCTGCGGCGGCGCGGGTAGGGGTGCCGCATGGCGTGCGCACGACACGGCGACGGGCTCGCGCGGGACTCTCACCCGCTTCCCCATGCAACGCGGGTAGTTGTACCACACTTTTTGGCGCGTCGTTGGCAGAAGGCGTGTGGGCGCAAGGCGTGCGGCCCGGGTGTGCTAGGATGCCCGGAATCGGGACACGCATGGCGGACGGCAGAAAGGCGGGTGGCCCATGGAGCACGACGCGTTTGCCCGGTGCCACCCGGTGGTGCCGCTGGTGTACTTTGTCGCGGCGATCGTGGCCGCGGCGGTGATCCAGCACCCGGCCTACCTGCTGGCGAGCCTAGTGGCCGGTGCGGCCTACCTGCTGGTTCTGCGCGGGCGCGGCGCGTGGTCCATGCTGGCGGCCCTCGTGCCGGTGTTCGTGCTGGTCTCGGTTATAAACCCGCTGTTCAACACCCGAGGGGCCCACGTGCTGTTCGAGGTTTTTGGGCGGCCCTACACCTTTGAGGCCCTGTGCTGGGGTATGGCGGTGGCGGCGATGCTCGCGGCCATGCTGGTGTGGTTTGCCTGCTACAGCCAGGTCATGACGGCCGACAAGCTCACCTGCCTCTTTGGCAACCTGGCTCCGGCGCTCTCGCTTGCGACGGTCATGACGCTGCGCATGGTGCCGAGCCTCGCGCGCAAGGCCCGGCAGATCTCGACGGCGCGGCGCTGCGTGGGCCGAGGCGCCTTCGAGGGTACCGGCATGCGAGAACGGGTTGGGGCGGGGGCTGACGTGCTCTCGGGCCTCGTGGACCATGCGCTCGAAGGCAGCGTGGAGATGGCCGACTCCATGGTCGCCCGGGGTTACGGGGCGGGCAGGCGCACGACGTATCGGACCTACCGCCTTACAAGGCGCGACGTTGCGCTGCTGGGGGTGCAGGCCGTCCTGGTGGCTGCGATGCTGATGGCGGGCATACCGCAGGCGCGTTTTGTGCCAAACATCGCTATCGAGCCTGTGAACTGGGGTTTTGCGGCCTACTGCCTGTTTTTGGCATTGCCGTTCGCGCTATGGATAGGGGGCGAGCTGCGGTGGCGTGCATCGATGTCGAGCATCTGAGCTTCACCTATCCCCAGGCGTCGGCACCCGCGCTCGCGGACGTGTCGCTGTCCATAGGAGGCGGCGAGTTCGTGCTGGTCTGCGGGGCCAGCGGCAGCGGTAAGACCACGCTGCTGCGCCACCTCAAGCCCGCGCTGGTACCCCATGGCGCGCGCGAGGGCCGCATCCTGCTCGACGGCCGGCCGATCGACGATCTGTCGCCGCGGGAGCAGGCCGAGCTCGTGGCCTTTGTGGCCCAGGACCCCAACGCGCAGATCGTGTGCGACCGCGTATGGCATGAGCTAGCCTTTGGCCTCGAGAACCTGGGCGTCGACCCCGTGCAGATGCGTTCCCGCGTGGCCGAGATGGCGAGCTACTTTGGCATCGGCGGGTGGTTCCACCGCGAGACGTCCGAGCTGAGCGGCGGCCAGAAGCAGCTGCTCAACCTTGCCGCCGCCATGGTCGTGCGCCCGCAGGTGCTCGTGCTCGACGAGCCCACGGCCCAGCTCGACCCCATCGCCGCCGCCGACTTTGTGGCCACGGTGCGCAAGCTCAACCTCGAGCTGGGTACCACGGTGGTCATGACCGAGCACCGCCTGGAGGAGGTCTATCCGCTGGCCGACCGGGTGGTTGTGATGGATGGCGGGGCGGTTGCGGCCAGCGGCGCCCCGCGCGAGGTGGCCCTTGAGCTACACCGGGCGGCAAGCCCCCTGGAACTTGCGCTGCCCACGGCCGCCCGCGTCTTTTTGGGGGCGGGCGGGTACGGCGGCCCGTGCCCGTTGTCGGTGCGCGGGGGACGCGTGTGGCTGGAGGGGTGGCTGGGCGACCACCCGCGCCGGGACCGTGGCGGAGAAGGCCTTGGGGTTGCGGAAGCGTCGGGTAGTGGGGAGGGCCCCACGGTCGGGAGAGATGCCCCGTCTGGGGCCGTGTCTGCGCGACCGGTCGGCGCGTTTGGGCTGCGGCCCTGCGATTCCCAGCCTGACGTCCCGCTCGCTCTGCGCCTGCGCGAGCTGTGGTTTCGCTACGAGAAGAGCGGCCCCGACGTCTTGCGCGGCGCGTCGCTCGAGGTACCGCGCGGAGCGGTCTACGCGCTCATGGGGGCCAACGGCGCCGGAAAGTCCACCCTGCTCAAGGCCGCCTGCGGCGTGTGCCGGGCCCAGCGCGGACGCGTCGAGGTGCTGGGGCGCAGCCTGCGCTCGTATCGCGGTGCCGAGCTGTTCCGGGGATGCGTGGCCATGCTGCCCCAGGACCCGGCGAGCCTGTTCGTGAAGGAGACCGTGCGCGGCGAGCTGGCCGAGATGGTGGGGGATTCGGGGGCGGTGCGCCCCTGCGAGGCCGTGCATCCCCGTGAGACCGTGCATCCCCGTGAGACCGTGCGTCCCTCGGAGCCGGATTGCCGTTCGGAGCCCGGCCGCCTGGAGGCGATGGCCGAGCTCTGCGCCGTAGAGGGGCTTCTGGAGCGCAACCCCCGTGACCTCTCGGGCGGCGAGCGCCAGCGGGTGGCCCTGGCCAAGGTGCTGCTCACCGACCCTCGGCTCGTGCTGCTCGACGAGCCCACCAAGGGCCTCGACGCCGCAGCGAAGCGCGAGTTTGCCCGGCTGCTGGGGCAGATGGCGGCCCGTGGGGTCACGGTGCTCATGGTCTCCCACGACGTCGAGTTCTGCGCGGAGCACGCTACGCGGGTCGGTATGTTCTTTGACGGGCAGGTGGTGGCCGAGGCCGGCCCGCGCGAGTTCTTCTTGGCCAACGCGTTCTACACCACGGCGGCCCGGCGCATGGGCCGCGGTCTGGTCGAGGGCGCCGTGACCGTCGAGGACCTGCTGGCGGCCTGTGGCGGGTGCAGGCGATGAGGGCGCTTGGGAGGAAGCGCAGCCAGGCAGCCGGCGAGCATCCGGTGCGGGGGCGTGCGGCGAGAACGTTCGCCCTGCTCGCCGCCACGGCTGCCCTCGTGGCGGTGACCCTGTGGCTCGGGACCGTCTTGCCCGGCCGCTGGTACTACCTCACGGCCACGCTCGTGGTGGTCGAGTCGATGCTGCCGTTCTTTGCCCGTTTTGAGGCGCGCCGCCCCCAGGCCCGCGAGCTGGCGCTGGTGGCCACCATGGCGGCGCTGGCGGCCGCGTCGCGCGTCGCGTTTGCGCTCGTTCCCTGGGTTAAGCCCATCATGGGCGTGATCATGGTGGCGGGCGCGGCCTTCGGTGCCGAGACAGGCTTCTTGGTGGGTGCCCTTGCGGCGCTGATCAGCAACTTCTTCTTTAGCCAGGGACCGTGGACGCCGTGGCAGATGATGGCCTACGGGGTGGCCGGCCTGCTGGCCGGCCTGGCATTTCGCGGCCGCCCCGGGTGGTGCCGCCCGGTGCCCCTGGCGCTCTTTGGGTTTGCGAGTGTCCTGCTGGTGGTGGGGCCGCTGCTCGATGCGAGCACGCTCTTCACCACGGCCTCGGTGCTCACCTGGCCCTACGTGCTGGCCGTGTTCGCCGCCGGGCTGCCTGCCAACGCGACCTTGGCCGTGGCGACCGGCGTGACGCTTTTGCTGGTGGGAAGGCCGCTTCTGGCCAAGCTCGAGAGGCTGCGGGTGAAGTACGGGTTGCTGGAGTAGGGGCGACTACGCCATTTGCACGAAGACGACTCTCTGCTGGCAAAAAGTGACGGTTGTGAATGATGTTCGAATTTGATATATCTTACGAGGACTGGGCTTTCCTGGGCCTTTTCTGGCTAGAAGCGCTTTGAGCCGACGGCTGGCGGGTTTGGACCGGGTTGTTTTGGACAGATTGCCGTTGTTGCTTGTTCACGGTCGTCATTTTTTGCCACGACGGGGGGTCTGGAGGGTAAATTGGGTTCAAGAAGTAAAATTTACGTATAAGAATGATACATAAGTTTCCTAAGAAGCGTTGCCGTCCTTTGCCTGCGGTTTTTAACCGCCTTGCAAGCGGGCTTCCTCCCTTACAGCTGGTAGTGCTTCCAGGGGTTGTCCTCCGATTCGGCCGCCTCATGGGCACTTGCGATAAAGATTCCATAGCGCCGCCAATCCAGTTTTCAAGTGCTGGGTTGGCGGCTTTTTTGCCGGTAAAATAGGGCGCGCTTCTTGGGTTTGGCCATCTCGGGGCAATGTCCTGACGCGCTTCTCAGCCTTCCAAAAACCGGCCGTCTCCTACGTCGTCTGACTCCGCGTCGAACAGCAGGGCGTCAAGCTCTGCGCGCGAGTGGATACCCAGCTTGGCGTAGATGTGCTTCACGTGGGTCTTCACGGTGTTGGGGGAGAGCACGAGCTCCTCCTCTACGCGCCGCGCGCTCTTGCCCCAGGCCAGCAGCGCGAGTACCTCGGTCTCGCGCTTGGAGAGGCCGTAGGTGTCGCCCAGGGTCGATGCGCGTGCCTTGATGAGGGACTCGAGTGCCTGGGGGATTTGGCCCGTGCCGATCTGCGTCCCCTCGGACGGCTGGTCGGCGGATTTGGGCGATGGGGCGTTTTCCTCCTTAAGAGCGCTCTCGTCGCGGCCGTCGTCGGCCGGTCCTGCGGCGAGCCACCACAGCGACGCCACCACGATTACCGCCGCCGCGCCCCCGTACACCGCAGCTGCCACGAACCCGGTGTCGCCGAACGTTCCGAACGTCGCGCGGCTCAACATGCCGCCCGCGAGAAAAGCCGCCGAGGTGCAGGCCCGGGCGATGCCCACGACGGGCAGCACGGGCAGCCCAAAGCGGTGCGAGCTGTCACAAAGGAGCAGCACGAGCACGATCGACGAGAGCGTCTGGGCTATGCCCACGAGCAGGTGGGCCAGGGCCGACTCGCCCATGACGAGCCCAAAGAGCAGGCAGAGCGTCATGGCTGTGAACAACAGGCGGCAGGCCTCGTAGATGCTGACGGCACGCAGGCGCGGAAACAGGATGAATGCCACGCACAGGGTGCCGGCGAGGCCCACGGCGAACAGGTCTTCGGGCGTGGAGGTATGGGCCCTGCTCATCCCTGCGGCTAAGGAGCACGCACAAATCGCCACCACGATGCGCCAAGGGAACAGGCGGCTGCTAAACAGCGCTTTGAGGTTCCGGTAGCGCTCGTGGGCGGGAACGGTCCCGCCAGCATTCCCGTCAAGGCAGCCCACGAGGGCTCCGGCGCTCATGAGGGGCAGGCACGCGGCGATTCCAAGGCAGACCTCCGGGCCGATGGGGGAGAGGCCGAAGTACCCCGCCGACGAGAGCACGTACGAGCCGCCGATGGCAGCCCCGGCCCGCGCCACGTCGAGCCGCACGTACATCTGTGTCCAAAGCAGGAAGAACAGGGCGTAGGCAGCGAACAGCGCCACGGTAGCGCCTGCTCCCACGGCTGCCGGGAGGCCGTCGAGTCCCGAGTCGCCCGGCCTTACCGCGGCGATGGCCAGCGTTGCGGCGGTGCCCACGCAGCCCGTCGCCCAGATGAGGCCGCGCGAGGGCCGCTCGGGTCTGAGGACGCCCCAGGCTGCCACCGCCAGCAGGGGCACCGCGATCTGGAGAAGCGAGTTAGAAAAACCGGGAAGCGCATACGGGGTGGCGAAGGCCTTCCACAGGGGACAGACGCCAAAGAACAGCAGCAGAGGAGAGAAGGCTACCCGACTGTTCAACGACCCGCCCCTTCGATCGACGACGTTCGGCCGCAGTGCGCGGCGTGCGGGCAATCATAGCATTCGCGCGGGCTTAGACCGCCAGGGCGGCCGGCCCGGCCGGGGAGGGAACGGCCAATCACCCTCGTTGGGTGATGACGCCGGATGCCATACCTACGATTGCGCGATGCCAACGAGGCGGCTGCGCAGCTACGGTAGTCGTCGTATCCAGGCAAAAAGGGGTGCTGGGGTGTCGCCCCCTTGCCCGGTCCGTTCAACGAAAGGGGAAAACCTATGCTCACACGCAGGACGTTCGTCGGTGCCGCCGCTGCGGCAACCGCCTCCATGGCCGCGATTCCCGCCCTGGCCGACGCGCCGGAGATCCCCGAGGGGCCCGTCTCCATCGACTGGCTCGGTACGGAGCCCGCCGATCCCGAGACGGTCGACGTCGAGCTCGAGAGCGACGTCATTGTCGTGGGCCTGGGCTGGGCCGGCGTCTGCGCCACCCGTTCGGCCTGTGAGGCCGGCGCCAGCGTCAACGTGTTCGAGAAGGGCAGCTACTACGGTCTGACCAGGCAGAATGTGAACGCCTGGGGCAGCAAGCTGTGGCTGGAGCTCTTCCCGGAGACCGAGAAGTACTGGGACAAGCCCGCCGCCATGCGCGCCGTGACGCAGAGCACGCTCAACCGGGCGAGCGATGCCATCCAAAGCCGTTGGTTCGACACCAACGGGGAGGCCTTCGACTGGTTCTTCGGTGCCATGGAGGGTACCGACGTTGTCTACGGTACCGCCGAGAGCCCCAAGGTCGACACCAGCGTCACCAGCATGACCGAAACCTCCTACCCCTACCCTAAGAACTACGACCCCGCGCAGGAGTACTACCCCTGCTTCCCGGGTTGTGCCAAGTGCTTTCCCACCTCCGCCCCCTTCTTCGACGCCAACATGGAGAAGGCCGCCGAAGCCGCCGGCGACAAGCTGGCCGTCTACCGCGACACCCCCGTGCTGAAGCTCATTAAGGAGGATGGCCGCGTGACGGGCGTTTACGCCCGCGACGCCGAGGGTCGCATCTACAAGGCTATGGCGCGCAACGGCGTTGTCCTGGCAACCGGCGATTTCTTCTCCAACAAGCTTATGGTCAACGCCATGCTGTCCCGCCGCTTCCCGGACGGGTGCTCCACGCTCAACTCGTTGGTCGACGCCAACGAACAGCCCTGCAACATGGGCGACGGCCACCGCATGGGCGCCTGGGCCGGGGCGCGCCTCCAGCTCGACGGCGTCAACATGAGCCATGCCATCGGGGGCAACTCCTATACGATGGGCACGCTGCCGACCCTGTTCCTCGACAAGCACGGCAAGCGCTATATGAACGAGGACGTCCAGGGGCAGCAGCACGCCGAGCGCATCTGGGAGCTCAAGGACTGCATCGCCTTCCAGATTTTCGACGCGGGGCTCTTCGACCATATGGACGACATGCCCTACGGGCACGGCAAGCACCCCGAGGCCACGCTCGAGGCCATCCAGGCCGACGCCGAGGCCGGCAAGCTCTTTACCGCCGACACGATCGAGGGGCTGCTCGACCAGCTCGACATCGACAAGGAGGCGGCCCTGGCCAGCATCGCCCGTTACAACGAACTCTGCCATGCGGGCGTGGACAGCGACTACGGCAAATGCGCCAAGCGCATGATTCCCGTTGAGCAGCCCCCGTTCTTCTGCGATCGCTACGCCGGCGACGGTACGAGCCGTGGCGTCGGCCACCTTGTGACCATGTCCGGTCTCGAGAGCGACGAGGAATGCCGGGTCTACGGCGAGGATATGGAGCCCATCCCCGGCCTCTATGCGGCGGGCAACGTTCAGGGCAACCGCTTCGCAGTGATCTACCCCGAGGTGCTCCAGGGGCACAGCATCGCCATGGCCATGACGTTTGGCTACATCGCCGGCAAGAACGCTGCAGCAGGCGTGTAAGCCGTCGGGCGCGCCCTGCGGTCGAGCGCCGTGCCGGGCCCGGCGTCGCGAGGGGGTTGTAAAAAGCGTTGCTCGGTAGTTGGGAGGCACTTGCCCGGGAAGGGTCGGGCGGGTGCCTCCCTTTGGTTTGAGAGCGGCTACGCATGCCCCGCCCGCCCCGATTCCCCAGAATCCACGGTGCCTCTCTCCCCAAAATCGCCCATATGGGGTTATGGAGAGGACCCCCGGTCCCGGGTATACCTCCACCCATACGCCGGCACTCGGGCCGGCGCGGGCTGCGTGCGCGCGGTGCACAAGAAAGCGAGGCAACCATGGGACGTTCCCATAGCCAGAAGATCGAGCTGTTTCCAGGCGGTGTGACGCGCCGCCAGGCCATCGCGGGCCTCTCCGCTGCGGCCGTCGCGGCCTGCGTGCCTGCTGCGGCGTTCGCCGACACGACGCCCACTGCTCCCGCCCCCGCCAACGAGACCGTGATCGTGCTGTCTGACGACGGCGTCACGGTGAACGGCGAGCCGATTGCCGAGGAGCCGGGCGGTAAGGTGTACGCCGCTCACGACGTGGTGTATTACGAAGATCGTGACTCCTACGATAGCGGCAACCCCTACGGCGAGGGCGAGGCGGACGAGCGCCATTCGGCCGAAGACGCCGCCAAGGTCACGGTGGTGCACATCGCGGAGCCGGGCGCCTACCGCGTGTCGGGCAGCCTGTCGGCGGGCCAGATCTGGGTCGACCTGGGCGAGGACGCCGCCGAGGACCCCGCCGCTGTGGTGGAGCTCGTACTCGATGGCGTGGACATCACCTGCGACGTTGCCCCGGCCGTGGTGTTCTACCGGGTGTTCGAGTGCGACAACGCCTGGAGCGCCGACAGCGCCACCTCCGAGGTCGACACCGTAGCGGCCGGTGCCAACGTGATCATCCAGGACGGGTCGACGAACACTGTGAACGGCGGCCACGTGGCCCGCATCTACAAAGACGACGCCGACGAGAAGAAGCTCTGGAAGATCGACGGTGCGTTCTACTCGTTCATGTCGATGAACGTCGACGGCGGCCCTGAGGACAGCGGCGTGCTCAACATCAACGCCGACAACGAGGGGCTCGACACCGAGCTGCACCTCACCATCAACGGCGGCAACATCAACATCGTGTCGCACGACGACGGCATCAACACCAACGAGGACGGCGTGTCGGTGACCACCATCAACGGCGGCACCCTGCACATCCTGGCCGGCGTGGGCGCCGAGGGCGACGGCGTGGACTCTAACGGCTGGCTTGTGATCAACGGCGGCACCGTCATCTCGATGGCCAACCCCCGTTCCGACGCTGGCCTCGACTCCGATATGGGGTCGTTCGTGAACGGTGGCACCGTGGTGGCCCTGGGTTCGACCATGGACTGGGCCGAGAGCGATTCGGAGCAGGTGACCATGAACCTGCAGTTCGCTGCGCAGCAGTCGGCCGGCGACGCCATCGTGGTCATGGACGGCGACGGCAAGGTGGTCTTTGCCTACGACCCCTCCGAGGACGAGACCGCCGGTACCCAGGTACGCAGCTACCAGGGGGCCGTGCTGAGCTGCCCCGACTTCGAGGTGGGCGCCACCTACGCCGTGTACATCGGCGGCACGCTGGAGGGCGCCGAGACCCAGGGCGTCTATGACGCCGAGACGATCACCGGCTACGAGGGGGGCACCCAGCAGGGTTACACCGGCACCGACGTGGGCGGTTTTGGCCCCGGCGGCATGGGGCCCGGCGGCCGCGGCGGCATGGGTGGCCCCGGCGGTCAAGGTGGCCAGGGCATGGGCCCGGGTGCCCAGAACGGCGAGCCCCCCGCGATGCCCGACGGCGCGGAGCCGCCTGCGGACATGCCCGAACCTCCGAGTGGGGAGGCGCCCGCCGATATGCCCGAGCCTCCCGCCGACGGCGGCCAGCCTCAGGCGGCCTCGAGCGGCGAGATGTCGGTCGACTTCTACATGCAAGACAAGGTGAACGCGTTCTCCGGCGTGGCTGGGGTGTAACGGGCGGTCGGGTCGGCCGCAGGGCCGGCCCGCATCGATGAGTTACCGGCGAGGCGGGCGGTCCGGCGGCGGTCGGGCCGCCCGCGTTCGTTTGGTGCTTCCGCCCCCGTGACCGTATCGCCGGGGGCCGCCCGCGGTATCGACGCCCCAATGTAGAGAAGGACCCCACCCGAAGGCGAGCGACCCCGATGACTCCAACGATCCCACAGTCCCCGGCTGCGCAGGCAGCTTCTTACCACCCCACGGCCCTCATCAGCGGCGGTTCGAGCGGTATCGGCCTCGAGCTGGCCAAGCTCTTTGCGCGCGACGGCTACAGGCTGGTCCTGGTGGCCCACAACGAAGCCAAGCTCGCCGCGGCCGCCGGGCAGCTGCGGGCCTCCTACGGGGTCGATGTGCGAACGGTGTCGCAGGACCTCTCGGTCGCGGGGGCGGCCCAGCAGGTGGCCGACCAAGTCGTGCAGCTCGGCATCGCCCAGGTAGACGCCCTGGTCAACGATGCCGGCTTTGGGTTGATCGGCCGCTTTGTGGACCTCGACTGGAACAAGCAGCACGAGATGCTCACCACCAACATCGACGCCCTGTGCGAGCTGAGCTACATCTACGGTGCCCAGATGGCCGGCCGCCGCAACGGGCACATCCTCAACGTGGCGTCGATTGCGGCGTTTATGCCGGGGCCGTACATGGCGGTCTATTATGCGTCCAAGGCGTTTGTGGAGTCGTTCAGCCAGGCGCTCTATGCCGAGCTGCGCCCCTACGGCGTGCGGGTGTCGGTGGTGTGCCCGCCTCCGGCCAAGACGCAGTTCTTCACGCGCGCCGGTTACGGGGCCAAAAGCCTGTTCCAATACGCCGCCATGTCGCCGCAGGCCGTGGCCCGGGCCGGCTATCGCGCCCTTAAGATGGGCCGCGCCCAGTGCTCGCCCGGCGTGTTCACCAAGGTGACCGAGCTCTTTGCCCGCGCAGTCCCCATCAGCGTAATGCGCACGATCATCGCGGCCCTGCAGAATCCCACGATGGCCGACGCGCACGACGCCCGCGGTGCCAAGTAGGCGAGAAGCGCCGGCAGGCGGCTGACGACTCCGGGGCGGCAAGAGACCGTGGGGGGCGGAGAAACGCGGGTTTTGCGCATGCGATTGCTCGCGGGGTTTTGGCCTGACCCCAAAAGGGCAGATGCCGCCGCGAAATGAGGGTTCGGGATGGGCTTGTCGAGCCTCCGCTGGGTCCTGATGACCCAAACTCGCCCGCAGGGGAGAAGACCTTGCGACCAGTGCCTCCCTGACCTGCGGTTTTCCCAGGGCTCCTCGGGCGTCCCGGCGACCCTCGTTCGATACGATCGCCAAGGTGCCGCGGACGCCTATCCAGAACCCCCTTCTTGCGGAAAGACCGGCCCGTTTGGCGCTTCTCAAAAAACCTTTGTTCCATGGTCCATCGGTGGTTCCGGGTCCCGCCGGGTTTCGGGCTCCGCCGAACACACCTCCAGCGCCACATCCCTGCGGTCTGCCAACGCCTCGAACTCGCCGGCAAGCCATACGCGCGACTCGCCTGGCCCCAGCACCAGAGGCATCCGGCCATGGATGGGCGCTACCCAGCGGTTCGGTGCGGTGGTCACGATGGAGAACCGCCCGTCCTGCGCGAGCCCGGCCAGCAAAAACACCCCGCCGCCCGGCACCGTGAACCGGCACTCCCGGCGGGTGCGGTTGCCGTGGCGGTCGTGGCCGCCGGGAGTCAGTGCTCCCGCCTCCGCTCCTGCCCCCGCTCCCGCTCGCGTTTCCGTTCCTGTTTCCGCCTCGCGGCCGTCCCACTCGTAGAATGCGCGCACCGGCACGAGGCACCGGCCGTTCGCAATCGCCTCGGCCCAAAGGCCGCGCCCGGTGCGCGCCTGCTCGACGGCGGTCTCGAGCCGGGTGTTGAAGAGTGGCTTGGGGCCGGAAGCCCTCTCCTCGGGGCGTCTCTCCGCCAGGGGCTTCTTGGCACGGGATTTTTCACCTGAGGGTTGGGGGCGGGAGAAACCCCAGGTCAGAACCGCTGCCTGCAGGCCTTTGTCATAGGTGGGGACCGCCACGGCGACCTGGTTGCCCGGGTAGGCGTCGGGCGGGGCGCCCCGGCGCCGGGTGAGCGCCCGGCCGCCGAGGTTCCAGCGGGAGAGGGCCTCTCCGAGCTCGTCAAGGTCTATGGGCTCGATGTGGTGGCACATGGGGGTCCTCCTCCCGCTGGGGCCGCGGGGCTGCGGGGCCGCCTGTCCCGCGCATGCCGTACGCGTTGCAGCCCCGCAGCCTCTTGCGAAGAACGGCGAGCTCCGGCCCGTTTACAGCTCGTCTACCCAGGCGTCGACCGCATCGCGCAGGATTGCCGCACCGCCCGGGGCGTAGGCCTCGTAGTAGGCGGTGAAGCGCAGGTCGTCAACGTAGCCCTGGGCCAGGCCGCGGTGCGCCTCGGGGCTGTACATGGCGGCCGACCAGTAGTTGAGCAGCCAGGCCCGGTGCGTCTCGCAGAGCTCGCGGCCCAGCTCCGAACGGACGGCCTGCGCGGGGTCGGGGGCGGCTGCGACGGCCGCGATCAGCTCGCCAATGCGCTCCGACTGCTGCTGCGCGGTGTCCCACTGGTCCTGGGTCATGGCTGCTGCCTGCCTGTTCGCGGTGTCGACGGCCGTATCGCCGTAGCGCTTGCGGGCCTCTGCGCCGTAGGCGGCCTCGTTCTCTTTGACTGCCTGCTGCTTGAGCGCCTCGAAGCGCGCGGCGTCGGTCGATGGGCTGGTGTCCATGGCGGTGTTCCTTCCTGCCCCGCTCCTTTGGGAGGCGGGGGTTGCGGGTTTGCTGGAGTCGAGGTCGGCTCGGGTCTCACCGATGAGCCGCTCGACCGAGACGATGAGGTCGCCGAGCTGCCGTTGCTGCTCGCGCAGGTGATCAAGCTGCTCGCGCAGGGCATCGGCCTGGACGGCGGCGGGCTGGTCGAGCACGGAGCGGATGGCCGCCAGGGGCATCGACGCCCGTCGATAGAGCAGGACCTGTTGCAGGCGCCGCACGTCGTCGGGTCCGTAGTCGCGGTATCCGTTGGGGCGCCGCTGCGGGCGCAGAAGCCCCTGTTCCTCGTAGTAGTGCAGCGTCCGGACGCTGACCCCCGAGAGTTTTGCCAGCTCGTGTGCCGTGTATCCCATGGCTCATCACCTCGGGGAACACCTTACGCCCTCACGGCGCGTGAGGGTCAAGAACGGGTTTGCGTGATTGGCCGTCTGCACAGCCGGCTGCCTATCCCAGGATCCGCTCGACCTTGGCGACCTTCTCCTCCAGCATGTTCTCGTGGCCGGGACGCACGTCGGCCTTGAGCACCACCTCGGTGCGGATGCCCTTCTCGGCCAGCACCATGGTGGCGTCTTTGACCACGGCAAAGACCTCGTCCCAGGGCCCCTCGATCTCGGTGAACATCGAGGTGGTGCGGCAGGGCAGCCCGCTCGCCCTGATGACGCGCACGACCTCAGCTACCTCGGCCGCCAGCTCGTCGCCTGTGCCGAAGGGCGCGATGGCTACCGCCACCAGGGTGTTTATGGAGTCGCTCATAGGTCGTTAGGCCTCCTCGAGGGTCAGGGGGTTGGCGGCCACCTCCGCAGCCGACAGCCGGTAGAGCTCGTCGACGAACGCGGCCTTGAAGCTCGCCGGGCCTTCGGCGCGCCCGGCCGCCCGGGTCCCGGCGGCGTTGTAGAGGGCCGTCGCGGCACAGGCGGCGCAGAAGGGGTCGGTCACGGCGGCGTACCCGGCGCTCACCCCGCCGAGCGAGCAGCCGAAGCCGGTGACGCGCTCCATGAGGGGCGATCCCCCGGTGGAGAAGGCCACGGCCGCGCCGTCGGTCACCAGGTCGGTCGGGCCCGAGACCGCCACGGCGCCCCCGGTCCACCGGGCAAGGGCCACGGCGGCCCTGCGGGCGCTCGCCACGGCGTCGGTCGCCTCGACGACCCGGTCTGCAGGGGCGGAGGAACCCGTCGTTTTGTCGAGCAGCCCCCAGAGCCGGGCGAGCGCGATGACCTCGGTGGCGTTGCCGCGCACGATGCTGGGCCGGTAGGCGCGCAGCTCGGCCAGGACCTGCTCGCGCAGGGTCCCGATGCCGATGCCCACGGGGTCGAGGACCCACGGCGTGCCCAGCTCATGGGCGACGCGGGCCGCACGGGGAATCGACTGTGCGTGCACGTCCATGAGCGTGCCCATGTTCACGTAGAGCGCCCCGCCGACGCGGGCGAGGGCCTCGGCCTCGTCGGCCAGGTAGACCATCGCGGCGCATGCACCTGCGGCCAACTGGGCGTTGGCCACGAACTCCATGCTGACCGCGTTGGTGATCGACCCCACCATGGGGCGCGCCGCGCGCAGGCCGTCGACGGCGGCGGCGATGCTCGCGCGCAGACGCGCCTCGTCGAGGGTGGCGGGGTCGGTGGATACAGTGCGGTTGTCGTTCGTCATGATCGGTTGCTCCCTACGCCAGTATTATCCGGACAGGTTCAAAGGGTTGGACCCGCGCCACGGTGGTCGAGCTGCGGCGGCATTGCTGCTGCGGCAGTTGCGCTGCTGTGGGCGGGCCCTCTCAGCCAAAACGGCACCCCTGCGTATGTGGAGAACAGCATAGCGCTTATGGCGTTCTGGGGGCGTGACAAAACATGGGAGTTGGGATGGGCGGGGGTAGGGCTGGGCAACAGGGTGAGATTGGCGGAGGCAAACAAGACGACTTTACTGGCGCTCTGCCCATGGGTCATGCAAACAAAGCAACTTTACTGACAGTTCATAGATGTACTTCAGCAGTAAAATAACTTTACTGCTAAGATGTCTCAGTAAACTTACTTTACTGCAGATTTTAATCAGTAAAGTTGTTTTACTGCAAACAAAGACGAGTAAAGTTCATTTTTTGCAAGCTATTTTGGCGATGGCGTCAGTAAACTTATTTGTCTGCGGTCTTAGATAAGCAAGGTTGATCTGTTGCCGTGCATTCTGCTGATTGCACCAGCAAACCAACTTTACTGCGATCCCTCACTCCATCTTCGCCATGATTCTGTCGAGGGTGTAAAGTTGCCTCACCTGCTGGTCGATTGGCCCTTCGTCCCCGCTTCCCGCCGCCTTTTGGAGGTCTCCATGCCCATACCCGCGCCCCTTGACCCCGAGCTCGAATCCTTCGCGGTGATCGACGACGTCGAGCAGGAGGATATGAGCGCCCACCAGGCGAGTCCCTGCACGCCGCGCGAGGCCCGCGAGCTGCTGACCCGCGGCAACCAGGCGTTTGTGGACGGCATGCACCACCACCGCCCCATGACCGAGGAGTGGCGCGAGAACCTCATCCACAACGGCCAGCACCCTTACGCGGTGGTGGTGACCTGCTCCGACGCACGCGTGCAGCCGGCAATCATCTTTTCGATGCACCTGGGGGACCTCTTTGTGATCCGCACGGTGGGCGGCTACATCGACCGCGTGGGCGAGGCGAGTGTGGAGTACGGCGTGGGCCACCTGGCGGCCCCGCTCGTGGTGGTGCTCGGGCATACCCACTGCGGCCTGGTGCAGGCGGCCATCGACGGCCACGGCGACGGCGTGGTGCGCGAAGTCGCGGCCGAGGTGGCGGCCGTGCTCAACGGCGAGACCGACCCGCGCGTGGCCGAGCGCATCAACGTACGCCACACTATAAGCTGCCTGATGGAGAATCCCACGGTGCGCGAGCTGGTTGAGAACGGTCAGGTCGAGGTCGCGGGTGCCATCTACGACATGGCGTCGGGCCGGGTTGAGTGGATGTAGGGGAGGGGTGGGTCGAGCACGTGGGGTCCCGATGGCGCGTCGGGTGTCGCCCGGCGCGCGGGTGGCCCGGCGGGGCCGGTCTTAACCCAATTGACGCTGATTCATCTGTTGTGCCACCAGTTCGATGATCTCCTTTTTGGCGTGTACGGCGAGCTTTCGATAGGCGGTCATGGCATGGGTGTTTACGGTGCTGGTAGAGATGCACAGCTCGTTTGACACCGCTTGGGCGCTCCGTCCGAGCGAGAACCAATAGGCGATCTCGGTCTCGCGCGGTGTAAGGCCGAACTTCCGGGCCAGCTCCTTGCAGGCTTGCTTTCGAGCGGCTGTTTGCTCGTGGGCCTCGCCGTCGCTGGGGTTTTCGCCGTCGGTGGCGGGGAACACGGCTCTCACCAGCCGCCCGTCCATGTTGAGAAAGAAGAACAGGATGAGCGCCAGCGTGAGAAAGAACCCCACCGAGAGCAGCAGTAGCAGCATACGGTCGGTCGCCGCCCCGTCGCCGGGCGGGAGCGCCGAGCCGCTAAGTCCCAGTTGCACGAGCTTGGGCAGAAACGCTGGAATCACGTATCCAAGCGCAAACGCACGTATGGGTTCGATGCCAAAACGGTACACCATGACGAGCAGCGTGATGTACACCGCGATGCGCGCGATGCGTCGGATGAGTCGTACCAAGCTATGGCAGAACTCCACCTCAGATAGCGTCACGAGCATCAAGGCAAAGAACGCCACGAACGCCACAATCACCACGGCAAGCATAAGCGCCAAGAAACCCCGACGCTGGCGGATTTCGCTCTGGTCGGTCTTAGCGGCAAAGAGCATCATGCAAAAGACAATGACCAAAAGCAACGTATAGGTTACGAGGTCCTCTCCGTCAGATCTTTGGTAGCCGTCGACCAGGTATGACGTAAAGCTCAGCATTCCTATGAGCAAGAAGAACACGCTCAAGAACGCAATCCAGGCCCAGGCCGTACGCGACGGCGGCTGTTCGGGGGAGACCTGTGGCAGCGGTTGGTTGCTCGGGGCGTGGCGAACCAGTGCCAGGCATACGGCCGCCACGGCAAGGCCGATTACGTCGACTCCGTGCAGGTAGGGCGTGGCGTTGGTCCAGCTTGGGGTTAGCAGGAAACAGAGCACGGCCGCTGCGAGGTTCCAGACCACCACGGTTCCGATGCCAAGGGAGAAGGCCTGGGAGCAGATTTCGCGCTGCCACGCCAGGAACACCATGCAAAAGGCCGCACCTTGCAGGGCGAGGCACGCCAGGGTACTTCCGGCTGCCAGGGGGCCGGCTGGGACGTCGCTGAGAATCGTGACCGTGAGCAGGGTGGCGAGCGACCCTAACACCCCTGCCCCGCAGACCACCCGCGCGTCGCTTAGCAGCCGGGCTGCCTGGCGTTGAAAGATTCCCAACGCCAAAGCGGCTGCGAGGGCCGTGCAAAGCAGGAACATGAAGCCGTGGACCTCGTCTACGGCGGTGACGCCGTTGACCACCGAGGAGAACAGGCCTTTTTGGATATAGGCCCACAAGAACGCCTGGGCTACCACCGAAGGCACAACGACGCGCAGGCTTGTATCGCGAGGGGTGCCCGGCGCGCTTTGGAGGTGCATGGGGCCTCCTTTGAGGCTGGGTCGAAGCGGTTTGAAATGCGCTCTGCAAGAGCCGAACCATTATAGCAAGCGAGCACTGAGGCTAGTTTTTAAATAAAACCGCAGTTCAGAGCCGGTCATAAACCATCTCATAAACAATTTCATAAGCGGTGAGGGGCAATTCGCAAGCCGGTTTTGGATGTGGGCAAGAAGGGCGGGTCCTAGTGTGGTGGTTGCCGATGAGCGCAAGGGGATTCGGCACGGACCACCCGAACCAACCCGAAAGGAAACACCATGGATAGTCAGAACGTTCATAGCAAGGGTATTACCCGACGCGGCTTCGTCTCCGGTGCTACGGGGATGGCCGGAATCGCCGCCTTGGGGGCAGTTGCCTCCTCCGCTGCGGCGGCCGATGCCCAGGACATCGAGTGGGCCGCCGAAGCCGAAGCCGTCGTCGTGGGCATGGGCTTCGCCGGCCTCGCCGCCGCCATCGAGTCGGCCAACCAGGGCATGAGCGTCATCATCGTGGACAAGGCGCCCGAGGAATATGTGGGCGGCAACAGCCGCGTCTGCGGCCAGGCCATGTGGTGCTCCCACGACCTGGAGCAGGGCACGCAGTATTTCAAGACGCTGGCGGGGGAGGAGTTTCTCACCGACATCCCCGACGCCGTGATCGAGGCCTACCTCACCCATAACGCCACCAACCCCGAGTGGGTCGAGGACAACGCCGACGTGGAGATGGCCTACAACCAGTCCATCGAGTATCCTGCGTCGGGGTACGCCGAAGACAACGAGCGGGCCACCAACAAAAACGGCAAGGGTAACGGCAGCGTGTGGACGCCCCTGTACGAGTCGCTGCTCGAGAACGAGGCCGTCGAGGTTCGCTACGCCACGCCCTTCACCGACCTGGTGTGTGGCGAGAACGGCGAGGTGATCGGCATCGAGGTGCTGGCCGACGGCCAGCCCGCCTACAGCAAGGCCGAGCGCGGCGTGGTGCTGTGCTGCGGCGGCTTTGAGTACAACCCCACGCTCATCCGCCGCTACCTGCGCAACTGCGACTATGCGTCGGGAAGCCCCTTCAACACCGGCGACGGCCACGAGATCTGCAGCAAATACGACATCAAGTTCTGGCACATGAACTCGGCGACCCAGGCCGACGAGCTGGCGGTGCGCATTCCGTGGGCAGAGGAGGATTTTGCGGCGTGCGCCGTGCCCTACGACATGAACGTGGGCAACTTCATCTGGACCGACAAGTACGGAAAGCGCTTTGTGGAGGAGGCCACGACCTCCAAGCACGGTCACCGTATCATCGACGCCATCTTCTACGACGACTGCCTCAAGATGGAGACCCCGCGTTTGCCACTGTGGCAGATCTTTGACGAGAACGCTTTTACACCGTCGGGCTACGGTGTGACCATTACTCGCTGGTACGCCCAGGTGGGCGGCTTTGAGTACAGCCCCAACATGGAGAAGGAGATCGAGGCCGGCCTCGTGGCGAAGTGCGATACCGTGGAGGAGCTGGCCGAGACCATGGGCATCGAGGCCGAGGTTATCGCCAAGACCCTGGAGGACTGGAACTCCTACGTTGAGGCCGGCGAGGACCTGGAGTTTGGGCGCTCCGTAGACAGCATGGGCACTATCAACGCTCCGTACTACGCCATGAGGGTCTATCCCAGCATGATTAACACCAACGGCGGCCCTGCCCGCAACGAGAACGGCAACATCGTGCACGTGGACGGCACTCCGGTTGAGCGCCTCTATGGTGCCGGCGAGTTCGGCAGCATGTGGTCTAACTACTACCAGGGCGGCGGCAACGTGGCCGAGTGCCTGTCGTTTGGCCGCATCGCCGCTGAGAGCATGGCCCGACAGTCCAACTGGGACGAGGCGTAGGAGCGGCCGCTAAGCCGCCCAGAGGGCCCGCATAGGCAGTCGGGGATCGCGTTGCGGCGACGGGGGATGCTCCGCCGCCGCAATGGTGACGGAAGGAGCGAAAACATGGTTAAGCGTTTGGTGCCATCGGGAAGCACGGCCGCCGTAGTGGCGGTAGGGTTGTTGGGGCTTGTGTTGGGTGTGCCCCCGCTCGTGGTGGCCGAGCAAACGGAGACCACGACAGTAACCGCCCAACATGAGAAGGTCGAGCGCGAAAAGGTCGAACGCGACGCAGCCTGGGCAAAAGGCTTCGATTGCGTCGAGTGCCATGCTAAAGAGGATAGCCCAAAAACCGAGACCTTCTCAAGAACCCATGCCGCCACTGCCGCGGACTGTGCGCTTTGCCACGATGACGCCCGGTTGGCCAGTGTGCACGAGGGGGTGGAAAAAGGTGACAAGGTGCCTAAACGACTTAAGAAGACCGCGGTTTCCGACGAGGTGTGTCTGCAGTGCCACCAGGAAGAGTCGTTAGCGGCAGCCACCGAAGACTGCGCAGTTCTGACCGACGCGAACGGATTGGTGGTGAACCCCCACCAGCTGCCCGAGAACGACGACCATGCTCAGACCGCCTGCGTCGATTGCCACAAGGCCCATAAGACCGACGAGTTGGACAAGCTGGCTGCCGATTACTGCATGGGCTGCCACCACGAGAACATCTACGAATGCGGCACGTGCCATAAAGACTGAGGCACGAGCGTGTCGCTATTGGCTGATATGTGCGGTGGCCTGGATGGCTGGGCCACCCCCTTCTACTCGATTTCTCCCAGTACGTCCAGGAACCATTCGATATGCCCGCAGCGTTTGCAGATAAGGGCCGCGGCCTCGTCGTTGGCCCAGTCGAGGTCGAGGAGGGTGAGGGCGCGCGTGTTGAGCAAAGCCTCCGCCCGCTCGAACTCGTCACCGCCGCAATGGGAGCAGGTCACGGGTATGCCGGCCACCTCAAAGTGCCAGTCATCGTGCAGGCCGCGTCTGAAGCTGCTGAAGAACCCCATGGGTGCCTCCTATTGTGGTGGGCGGTTACCGGAAGGTGCATATCAACAGTATAAGAGAACGCCGTTGTGATGAGCGATGGAGGTGGTTTCGTTACGCCTGTGCTTGCCGGATTGGGAGGAGAGCTGATGGTTGACGTGAGTTACCCGCCAATGGCATGCTGGGCCGTGAGAACGGCCCATATCGGAACGGCTGCGGTCCAGATTGCGGCGATGACCATGATGACGATTCGCGTCCTGCGAATATCCTGCTCGGTAGGGGGCGGGAAGTTGAAGGCGGCTAGCTCATTGGCGTAGGTGCAACAAAGGGCCAGCACTAGGTTGCAGAACGACACGATGCCGCCCATAAGCCAAAGGTCCCTATAGAGCTCGTAGCCAGGTCCCCAGCGGTTGGGCTTCCATGCGGCGTCCCAGTGAACAGGAACCCAGCTGTCGGGCGGCACCAAGCTGCAGGCGATTCCGCATCCAACCAGCGGAACCGCCACGCAGGCCGTCCAGAAGGGGGCGCTCCTGGCTGATAGACGGCGACGGGTTTTGCCGGACTTCGCATTGTGGCCCACCTGGGGGTTCCCTTACCGCTCGCCGTTGTCACGTCGGGCGTCGCGGGTGCCGGCGCACACGGCCTTTCGTACAATCCAGTAGAGCGCAAAAAGCCCCAGGGCGATGGGGATCGCGTACAACAGGACGACCATGACGATGCCGGCCGGATCGAGGCCTCCCACTATCATGGTGGACTCCCTTCGTTGGAGTTGTCGGACATGTGGATCGATGCCCAAGTATAGAGTAGTGAACTAGTGGCGATTGAGCGCCCTACTCGGGCATTTTACTCGACGCTGTCGGCGAGCGCCTTGAGGGCGTCGAGCTTCTCGGGCGCGATCTGCTTGCTTGAGACGAGGGTCGCCACGAGCGACTCGGGGTCTCCGTCGAAGAGGCGCTCGACCATCTCCCTCACCTCGGCGGCCCGGTAGTCGGACCTGTCTATGGCCGTCCTGCACAGGAAGCCGGGGTCCTCCCTGACGATGGCGCCCTTGGCGATGAGGCGCTGGATGTAGGTGTACGCGGTCGCGCGCGTGCAGCCCGTCTTCTCCGCCACCTGCAGGGAGACGTCCTTGGCGGGCGCCGCGCCGCCGGCTGCCCAGATTGCGTTCATGACGATGGTCTCGGTGTCCGAGAGCGACGGGACATCCATGGACTCTCCTCCTGCACATGAGCTGTCATATTAAGGTTCTGCACATTAGGCAAATGACGATTTATTATATCGTACTGATAGGTTTCCGATGAGTCTAAATCGTCCCCCGCTGTTTTTTCAGACATTGTCCACTGGCGTCTTCTGCGGGGTCTGTAGCTACGCGCCCCCGGTAATCTCGAACCCTTGGGACACGACGTTGCGGTAGAAGTCCTCCCAGGCCGCCCACCTGGCGGGCGCGCCGGTGGCGTCCGGGGCGGCCAGGGCTCCCCCGGTGCTGAGGGAGACGACCTCGCGTTCGGCCTCCGCGCCGGGGTAGGGCGGGTTCGCCGCGGCGGCGGCGCCCCATGCCCCGTCGGCGGCCATCGACGGGTAGTTGACGGCCCGGGCCTCGTAGACGTTGTCGCCGATCCGGGCGCTCCAGACCAGCTTGTAGCCGTCGTTTGACGCGGTGCCCCGGGAGGTCGGGTCGCGGCGGAATACGGAGAGGAGCGGCAGCTCGGGCCGCCCTAGGGGGTAGACGACCATCTCCTCGCCGTCGGTGCGGGCCTCCACCCGGCCCAGCCACTGCTCGGGGACGGAGAAGGAGTAGGCGTCGCCGACTGCGATCCCGGTGACCGCCGACGGCACCGGCCATGCGAGGGAGGCGAGCGCCAGCGCGGCGCACGCTGCGGCCGCGGCCGCAGCGGCGAGGGGCCCGAAGGGGCCGTTGGGCCGCCTGATCCGCAGGACGCGCTCCCGCAGGCAGCCGGCCGCCGCGGCGCTGTAGGCGGCCGCGGCGCCCCGGGGTTCCTGGGCCCGCGCGGCGGCGTCGACCAGGGCGACGGCGTAGGCGCGCCTCTCGGCCCCCGGCCTGCCAACGAGGACGGCCTCGTCGCCGGCGAGTTCGATGTCGCGCGCGGCGGCGCGGCGCGCGAGGTGGACCACCGGGTCGAACCAGTAGACGCAGCACGCGACGCCCATGAGGAGCTTCAGCGCGGTGTCCATGCGGGAGACGTGCACCAGCTCGTGGGAGAGGGCCATCCCGTCCTCGAGCGAGCCCCGGGCGCCGAACCCCGGGGGTACCAGCACCACGGGCCTCAGGACGCCGCAGGTGAGGGGGGAGGAGAGCCCGGGCATCGCGCGGACGGCGGCCTTCCGCCTGCCCGCCCGGACGGCCGCCGGCACCCCCTCGGGCGGCCGGGCGCCCCTGAGGGACAGCAGGAGGCGCGCGTACCTGGCGGCGAACGCGGCCAGGCACAGGAGCGCGCCGGCCGCCCAGACGAGCGTGGCCACGTCGGCCGCCGACAGGGCGTCCGGCGCGGCCTGGGCCGCCCGGGCCGCCGCCGGCGCCCAGGGCCCCTCCACGCGGGGTACCGGCGGCTCCGGCACGGGGCCCCGGATGGGGGGCGCGGGAAGGACGGAAAGGGTGAAGGGGGCCGGGAAGGGCACGAGGAGCCTGGCCGCGACCGCGACCCACAGCAGCCTGGTGAAGGACGCGGGCAGCAGGCGCAGGAGGGGCCGCCGCAGGGCGAGGACCACGGCCGCCATGACCGTTCCTTGGAGCATCATCTCGACGGGGGAGCTCATGGGCCCTCCTTTGAATCTTGCAGCGCCGCGGGTGGTGCACTTTCGGTCACGTGCCGATGCACAGTTTGGCATCCTTTACATCGACGCGGTTTCAGGAGACTTAGACGAAGCGCGTGAGCCACCTCTGGATGGGACGGCTATCCAAGCCGGAAGGGGGGTTGGGGGAGTAGCCGACGCCGTAGACGGTGTAGCCGCCCGATGGCAGGCTGCCGGTGGTTGCCCCGCCGGAGAAATAGCTGCCCGACCCGTAGTGGCCTCGGGAGTGGTGCGTGGTGCCGGTTGAGTTGCTGGTGACGGTAACGAGGGTGTAGAGCGAACTGCAATACTGGTTAACGGAGAAGGTGAAGTCGTAGCGTATCGAGCTGCCGGTCTTGTAGGCGTCGAGGGCCAGCGTACCCCCGATGTCCGCCCTCGCCATGCTGCCCGCTTCGTCGAACATAGGTGTCGAGTCGAGGACCGTGCGCATCTCGCTGGAGAGCGAAGCGTAAGCCTCAGGGTCGAACGTTCTGACGTAATCACCCACGCTCATTTGTGAGAACGGGCTGGCCGACTCTTCGGCGAGCGCGGGCGAGGCGATGAGCGCCGAGCTCAGTACCGCCGCGTTGAGTACGAACGCGCGTCGGCTCATGCTGGTTTCCAACGTCTTTACTCCCATCGTTCCTCCTTGTGGATGGCGTTCGAGTAGACACTAGACAAATAGCTAAATGCAAAAGAATTCTAGCACTGTTTCAATTCTTGAAGGATGAGAAACTCATTGAAAGAAAGGAACTAATTTGCATTTGACAAATTACTAATAACAGAATATCTTATGGCTGCGCTTGCGCGAGTCGACACTGGAAGAAGGGAGTATCGGCGACGAAAGTTCCGGACTGTTCTTGGCCAAGTTCGTAAAGCATTTGTTGGCGGGTTATTAGAATTGACTACTCTTACAATTTACCAATTGACTGCAATTCCTTAGAGGGTCTGCCTATTCAGGCATCCTGGGTTGCCTTAGTTTCACTTACGGAGACTCCGCAGCGTTTCTTTGTTTTCTTTGGTCGTGGTGGTTTACCTGCGAGCAGTTGGTCTAATCGTGTCATGATTTAGAGGAGACGAATCATGAAAAACGTTATTAACCGGCGGCAATTCATCAAGTCAGCGCTGACACCGGCCATTGCGACAATGGGGCTGGTTGTTCTCGGAACGCATAGGATAGAGGTCGCTTCGGCGGACGAATATGCCGAAGTAATGGATGAGCAAATTAGTTACTTGCAAAGTCTGAGCTACTCCGAGCTTGCGGCTTTGGCTCTGGCAGAAGATGGTTACTGGGGCAGCGGGACTACAGCAGCGCTCCAAGCGTACATGCGAAGTGCCTCAACTGGGGTTATCAACCACCAGTGGGCTCCCAACATCAACGCGAATCCCGGTCTAACATCGGGATGGTATTGTGACGATACACTGGAAGGGGACCCGAATATCAGGATATTTCAGTTTCGTCTGCATACAACCGGTGATGGCATTTTCGGCACTAACGATATTCGTGCATTGCAAAGCCGCATGGGTACCTATGTTGATGGCGTATTGTCGGCCGGCTCTCCCTGTATCAGAGAAATGCAACGTCGGCTTAATGATGGTTGGCTCTTTGACTAGTGAGAGTCCGATTTAATCCACTCTCTATCTTTGGCCCTTGCCCTTAAGGCGGTACGGGGCAGGTTTTGTTCGTCGTGTGAGGTGCCCGTGTATTCGCTGCGCGGTAAGGTGCCGAAGGTGCTTCTCGGTGCCTAGGCACCAGGGTGGGGAAGGGCTGGGAGCGGAGAGAGGAGCGGGCCGCGAAAATCGCGACCCGCTCCCAATCTTTTCTTAGGCGTGCCTGCGGCTCTTCAGTGTCTTCCTGACTAAAGAGCGCCTGGTCGAATCCGGCGAGCTGGATTCGCCACATTGCCATCGTTCCCTTATATAATCCGGCAATCGGTCTCGTGCGGTTGAGTATTCCTTGTATGCGACGAAATTAACCTTCATTCATTCAATAAAATTATGTAATGATTCATTTTTTGTCAAACGACGTCTTCTCATGCTCCTCCATTGCAATTCTATCATTACTCGAAGCAGGACGATGCTATAGTGAAGTTATTCATTTGCCTAGTGTCAATTCACGTATCTTCCACCCAAAGGCTGGCGGTAGGCAAAGAGCCAGTGCATCGGAAGGCCCAAAGAGCGTTGAGGAGGACGCGTGCCAACAACCGGAACCCACAATAGACAGGCATCATCGTTAATTCCTTATCATCCACGTCCCAACTGCCTCCCCATTGTCCGTCGCGAACTGGCACCCTATTCTCGGGTGCGCGGCGGTGCCCGGTACGCTCGGGTGGCCGCTGATCGCAGACGCCGACGCTCCGTCGCTCGTGCTGTCGTCCTCGCGGTGCTCGGTGTCCTCGTGGCCGGCCTCGCTATAGCGGTGGCAGGCACCATCGGGCTCTACGGCTCCATCGGCGATCGCCTCAACGGCGGCGTCACGGCCGAGACCAAGGCGGTCCTGGCCGAGCAGCAGGCATCGGCGCGACTGGCTGCGGCTGACTGGACCGACACGAGCCCGTTCTACATGCTGCTGCTCGGCGTCGACGCCAACGAGAGCCGCATGACGGGCGGGGAGTCCGCCGACTACGGCTCGGACCCCTCGGCCTTCCGCAGCGACACCATGATCCTCGCGCGCGTCGACCCCGGCGAGAAGAAGGTCGCGCTCGTCTCCATCCACCGCGACACGTACGTCCCCGTCGGCGGCAAGATGGACAAGATTAACGTGGCCTACCCGCTGGGAGGCGCCGCCGGGACGATCGAGGCCGTGAGCGACTTCGCCGGCGTGCCCATCTCTCACTACGCCGAAATCAACCTCGACGGCCTCTACGCCGTCGTGGACGCGCTGGGCGGCGTCGAGGTGAACGTGCCCTACGCGGTGAGGGACGGCCACACCGGCTGGACGCTCGAGGCCGGCCCCCAGTTGCTCGATGGCGAGGGCGCCGAGGTGTTCGTGCGCTCCCGCCACGCCTACGACGACCTGGGCGACGGCGACCGCTACCGCGCCGCCAACCAGCGCCTGTTCGTGGCCGCGGTGCTCGAGCGGCTCATGGGCGCGAGCCCCGCCGACATGGTCGCCGCCGTCGACACCCTGGCAGACTACGTGAAGACCGACCTCACCATCGACCAGGTCGCGGGCCTGGCCCTGGCCATGCGCGGCATCGACGTGGAGAACGACGTCTACTCCACGATGAACCCCACGGAGCCGGCCCTAATCGACGGTCTCTGGTACGAGATCAGCCAGGACGACTACTGGCACGAGATCATGCGCCAGGTGGACGCCGGCGAGCGCCCCGACGTCGACTACGCCTACATCTCCGTCACCGACGACATCAACAGCGCCGGCCACGGGATTGACGGCGAGGCATAGACAGAGCTTCTGTGGTCAACGCCAAAGATACGAACAAATCAAATCGTTACTAGTTTTAGGAATCATTGCGGAGGAAGAGCTCGTTGGCATGACGAATTGGAGCAGGAGTCTCATTACCATGAGCACGTCAATTCAAGCTAAGATACCAAATCGGTTGGTACCACGGCTTGCATTTACATTCTACAAGCTAAATCACTGATTACTATGAAGAGTGGTGATCCACCAGAGGATGATGTCACGAGTTTTGTAGCCAGAGTACAAGACGGCGAAGCCATATGGTGGCGGTGAACAAGGATGCCAACTCCACGGGTACCTTGTCCTCCGTTAAGAATGCCTCTGGGTCCAGGGATTCTGAGACCGGCCGGAAAAGAAGAGGAGCAGTTGGTGCTTTGGCCGGGGTGCACATAGGGGCCGGAAACGATTCGAAGTTGGTTCAGGCCAAGTGGCGCATGGCGGAGTGACACTCGGGGTAGCCAATTTCTTCTGGGAATTTGAGTATGAAATTTGTATGGATGTCCGGTCCCAGAAGGGGCGCATGCGTACTCGAATCATCCCCGCTGTGGTGTTCCCACGCCCCGTCAAGAGTCTGGGTGAATATAGTTTGTCGTGCTTTGGATGGACAGCCGCCCGGCCCGGCCTCGGCCCTTTGCCCCTGCCTCTCGCGAAGGCCCGGGGGGTGATGCCGGACCGGGCCGGGCGCCGCCTCCCGCCGGCCGACAGGGCCCTGTCGGGGCTCTCCCGCGACCAGCAATGTGGGTGTCGGCCGCGGCGCGGGTGGCCAGACGGGACCCGATCGGGAGGACGCCGCGCATGGCCCGCGTCAAGGTTCCGGGAGGCTTCTCCGGCAAGCCCGCCTACATGGGCGCGGGCGTGGGCGAGTCCTCGCACTGGGTCTGCGCCCCGACGCCTCCGGCAGAAAGCTGCCCGGCCGCGCCGTCGCCAACGACGAGGCCGACATCCGCGGGGCGGCCCGAGGGTGCCCCGGTCGCGGCCGGCCTGAGGGGGAACATGGGGGCGCTCGTGCTGCGCACGGCGCGCTCCTGCGGCTTCCCGGTCGCCTACCTGCCCGGCAGGGCCGAGCACGACCCCGCCCCGCGCCCCCCTTCCGGGCTGCCGCACGCCGGCGTGTGCCCCGCCCCCGAGCCCCACGGCCCTTCCGCGACGGCGGCGGCCGCCCGGCCGTCGCCGAACACCGATGTTCACTGACGAACCCCGGGTCCGCCGTCATCGCGGGCGGCCCCTCCCGTGGCTCCCGACATCGATCGGGACGGCCGCCGGGCCCGCCGGCGGCGAGACGGACGGCACGCACCGG
>JAHZGC010000001.1:72119-106223 GCA_019421015.1 Coriobacteriaceae bacterium
TGCCGGCACTAGATCCTGGCGCCCGTTGAAGAAGGCGAGCGATCCGGATTCTGGGTTCGGCCCCAATGCCATCAACTTAAGGGCCCGAGGATAGCAGTTGGCGGCGCCGGGCGCATCCGGCGGGCAGCCTCCTGACGGTGCGGCAGCCGCCCTTCGCGAGGGCGCCGCAGCGCCGGGCATCGCCGTCCGGGCGCCCCGGTGGGGCCAGCCCGAAGCAGGGGCCGCCCTGCGGCCCGAGGCGAAGCGCGAGAAGTCGCCCGCCTCGGCGCAGAAGGCCAGGGCGCACGCGAACCCCACCCCCTTGAGCCACCGCGCCGCGTCCACGGCCGGGGTCGACGAGTCTCACCCCTCTGAGCTACTGCGCGTGCGGGGCGTCTCACATTCTTGCCGCCCGCCCGACGTCGTCTTCGACCTCCGAATGAGGTTGACCTGGGGCTGCCGGTCCGGGTCTCCCTGGCCTCGCGCGCCGAGAGCGCGGCGCCGACAGGGTCGGTGGTCGAGGAACTGAAGGGCTTCCTGATATCGGTGCGACCGGGCCGCGGGTACGGCCTCACCGGGTTGAACGGCGTCTTCAGCGTCGTGTCGCTGCGCGACGCATGAGAGGGTGTTTTGACGACCAGGGCCCTTAAGGAAACCCTGATTAATCCCCTGCCCGTGATGCTGCGCATGTACATCGTCTCCGTGGTCTACAACCTCTCCGACCGCGCCTGCCAGGACGAGCGCGACGGCTCGGCCTCGGTCGGGTCGTTCGTGGGGCTCGGGGAGCGCGGCGCGAGGGTGTCGAGGGGGACGATCGTCGACGCGACGTTCGTCGAGGCCCCGTCCTCGACCAAGAACGCCTCGGGGTCCCGGGACCCGGAGGCCCGCCAGGGCAAGAAGGGCAACGCCTGGCACTTTGAACTGTATCGTTTTTTCGGACACCGCCAGGAGAGGTAAAGTGGGAGAGCCACTTCAGAGAGGGGATCCGAGATGACGGGAGACCACGCGGCCGGAAGGCCGTACCCCGAGCAGTACCGCAAGGACACCGCCGACTTCGTGCTGGCGAGCGGCAGGACGATCAGGGAGTGCGCGAAGGAGCTGGGCCTGAACGACAAGACGCTCTCCAACTGGGTCGTGGACCGCAAGAGGGAGCTGGGCGTGGCCGGCACCGCGAGGCTCAAGCCCGCGGAGGACGCCGACCCCGAGCTCGCCGCCGCCCGCAAGAGGATCAGGGAGCTGGAGCTCGAGAACGATTTTTTAAGAAAGGCGGCCGCCTACTTCGCGAGGGGGCTGGCGTAGGCGACCGGTACGCGCTCATGTGGCGGGAGCGGGGGAACTACCCCGTCTCGACGATGGCTCGCCTTCTGGGCGTGTCCCGGTCCGGGTATTACTCGTGGGTGTCCGCCGGGGGGCCAGCCGACCCCCTGGCCGGCCTCAAGGACGTGGCGATGGGGCTTTGGGAGGGCAGCGGCGGCACGTTCGGCTGGAGGCGCGTCAAGGCCGAGCTGCCGCCCGAGTGGGCGGGCTCGAGCGGCTACTCGGTGAGGAAGAGCATGCGCGAGCTGGGCATACGCGGGCACCGGCCGGGGTCCAGGAAGCGCACGACGGTGCAGGACCCCGGCGCCCCCGCCCGCCCCGACCTGGTCCGCAGGCGCTTCGACCCGCCCGTGCCCACCACGGTGCTCGCCGGCGACATAACCTACCTCAGGACCGGCGAGGGGTGGCTGTACCTGGCGGCCGTGATCGACCTGGCCACCCGCATGGTCGTGGGCTGGTCGTTCTCCGCCCGGATGGACGCGGGCATCTGCGTGGCGGCCCTCGAGATGGCCAAGAGGCGCGGCTACGTGGCCGGAGGGGCCGTGTTCCACAGCGACCGGGGAAGCCAGTACACCAGCGCGCGGCTCGCCGAGTGGGCGGCGGCCAACGACGTGAGGCTCTCGGTGGGCAGGACCGGCTGCTGCCGGGACAACGCGGTGGCCGAGAGCCTGTGGGCGAGCCTGAAGAACGAGATGTACCACCGAAGGACCTTCGCCACCCGCGAGGAGGCCAAGTTCGCCTGCATCGACTGGATCGAGAGGTTCTATAACCGCTCCAGGCCTCACTCCTCGATCGGGTACAGGCGCCCGGCGGAGCTGATGGAGGAGTTCATGCGGAGGATGGAGGACATGTTCGAGAGAGAGTCGGAAAAGGAGAGTTACCTGGCGGCGTAGTGTCCGAAAACTTGACACAGTTCACTTCGGCTACAAGGCGCACGTGGGCGTGGGCCGACTCGGGCTGCACCGGCGTCGCCAGGAGGCCCGAGGTCGCCTCCGACCCCGCGCTCTCCCGGGTCGCCTGGCACGTGGCGGCCGGGAGGTCCAAGGTGGCGGAGGCGGACCTCCCCTTCGAGAGGGCCCTGTCGAGCGTGCGCTCCCGGGTCGAGCGCCCCCTCCGCGTGCTGAAGGACCTCTTCGGGGTACGCAAGGTCCGCTGCCGGGGCCTCGCCAAGGCCGCGCGCCTGGTGGCCGTGGCCCTCGCCCTGGCGAACCTCCTGCTCGCCCGCAGGACCTCCAGGCGCTGCCTGGCCCCGCAGGCAGGTTCCTGTTAGTCGGATGACAGCGGCCCCCTTCGGGGGCCCGGGCCTAATGTATAGACCAAGACCTCAAGAAGCCAAACCAGCTGTAATGGGTTTAAGGGGCGCCTGGTACCGGTACGGCCGCACCCTCGTTTTGACGCCCTGGGACCCTTAAGTTAATGACATCGGAGCGTGCCCCTACTCTTCCGAGCGCACTTCTTGGCGCGTTACAAATCGACATTTGACAAAAACAAATTTTGATCCTATCCTGTATTTATCATCTGGCGAGGTACCAATGGAAGGTGGCTACAGGTGATGACTCTTTTTACACTCGAAAACGCTTCATAAATGGGTGCAGCTTTTTTCTTTCGGAAGAAGTGGCGATTAACAATACGAATAGCAATGACTCATGTTGACGAACATCTGCGGCTCTCGACAAAAAGGGAGGTGTAGCGCTAGATCAGAAGTGGAGACATCAGTGCTTGTTGTCTAGTGGGGGTTGTGAAAAACGATTTCGTGGCCGATACGAGGTGGTTCTATGAGAGTGTTGTTGCCAGCGCTTCTTATTGCCGTCGTGCTCGTTTCGACGGCCGGGTGTAAAACCAACTCTACCGAAGAAACTTCGGATAAGGATCGGCGCCCTCCGGCTTCGGCCGTCTCGTGGCCAACGAATGGGGAGGGACTGACCTACGGGTCTGAGTCGGACGTGTCATGGGAGGGACTGGTTAGCGAGGAGGACTTGGCGTCCCATTATCCCCAGCTAATCAGGGTGGTCTGCGATGACGGCATAACCGAGGGCTACGTCTACTATGATGACCTGTACGGAGGGGATATGCCGACGGATCCGGAAGAGCGGGCCGAATGGGTGCGGTCGGGAGCGAACCACAAGGTGATCACCGTCTACGAAGTCGACGGTCGGACTGTTGTTGGGACGTTTGCCGTTTAAGCAGGGAGGCGAATGTGCCACTGGCCCCGGGAGCGAGCTTGGGGGCCGTGATAGACAAGACGGCGGGAACGGTTGCGCGCCCGCGCTGCCTGGGGGGAAGCCCCTGGGTCCAGCGGGCGCGTTGCGTTGCTAGCCGTGCCGCTCCGCTAGGTACTCCCGCATATACGGCAGGGCGAACCCCACATGCCCGCGGCGTTCTTCTTCGATGATGCCCTGTTCCAAGAGGCGCCCCTTATATACGCGGGCGTGGGACGTCGATTTGTCCAGGCGTGCGGCAATGTCGGCTATGGAGCTTTCCCGCTCGTCCGCGAGCATGGCGAGCAGGAAGTCGAGATCTCCGTTCGAGAGTTCCCGATAGGTCGCATCGAGCACGCTGTCCTCGAAATCCGAGCGCGCAAGCTCCACGGCGTCGCGCGCATTGCGCCCGGTGATGGTGTCGCCCGTGGCCTCGTCCCATAGCTGAAAGCCAACGAGCTGCATCATATAGGGAAAGCCGTTGATCGCCGATACCGCCAGGCGCAGCGCCTCCTCTTCGATGTTGCGCCCTTGATCTTCTATAGTCTTGCGCAGGGCGGTAGCGACCTCGGTGTCGGAGATACGTTCCAAACGGTGCTTCTTTGCCCGACGGAAAAACGAGACCGCCTCGTTGCTGACGAGTGCCGACACGTGGCTCGGCAGGCCGGCCATGAGCAGGGCCACCTTGCGTTCTTCGCGGACGAAGTGCTGAAAGGCGGAGGCGAACTGAATCATCTCGTCCACATCGGCGCGCACCTCGTCAACGGTGATGAGCAGCCCGACCCCTTGCTCGTTGAGGGGCTGGATGATGCTGGTCATGCGTAGGCGCCATGTTTCTGTCGCCGGACTTAGGTGCTCCCATTCGGCTCCGATAACCTGGCCGATCGACAGCGAGGTAAGGTGCGCGCAATCGGGCGGCTCGATGAAGTTCAGTGCCGCAACGGCCGCCTGGCCTGCGATTTCATCGAGCATGCCGGGAACGGCGGAGACGTTGGCCGAGACCCAGCCATACTCGCCGGCGGCATTAGAAAGGTACGACAGCAGCGCCGTTTTGCCGGTGCCGCGTGCTCCGACGAAGATCGAGCACAGATTGGGGTCGGCTGCCTCCGAATCGAAGGCCCTCTCGATGCCGTTGATCACCCGCTCGCGCCCTGCCATAAACGGGGGAATGCGCCCGAACATGGGGGTAAATGGGTTGGGGTGTCGGTTCATGGCGTGCCTCCCTCAAAATACCGCGGGCGTCAGACTAACCGCGCTGCCTTGGTAAACCACTGCAGCATAGTATGACCCTTTCCTAGGCCGCCCCACGCTGAGTTTTATCTTTTTTGCGCCCCTTTACTTTTTTTGCGCTTCTTTATCTTTTTTGCGCTTGCGTCCCCATCGTCGGCGTCCTTTTGAGGATTGTTATAGGGTACCTCGCAGAATCGCTGTCGATTGCCCCGGGGCTGCCGACCGTCGGCGGCCCCGGGGCCAGGTCGTTCGTTTTGGCCCTGTGGGCCGCCGGTCCCTACGCCAGTTCGATGCTGTAGTACGCCTGCTCCACGGCCTCGACCATCTCTTCGCTTGCGTCGAGCGTCACGATGGCGAGCACGGCGGTCAGCTGGTCGGGCTCGGGCTGCACGAGTCCGAGCAGGCCCACGAAGTCGCCGTCTTCGTCGGCCATGCCAAAGCTGTAGAGCACCACGTCGACGCCGCCGTCGGTAGTGAACTCGTCGGTGCTCACGGCCTCTGCGCCGAGCTGCTCGATGAGCGCCGCGGCGATGGCGTCGTTGGCGGCGCGGTCGGTCGGCTCGCCCTCGGTCAGGTCCGCGATGACGCCGAGCATCACGGTGTCGTCGGCATCGTACCAGGCAGGCTCGCTTGGGTCGGAGCTCTCGTCGTAAATCAGGGAGCTGGGCACGGTGATCTTGATGCCGTCGACCTCGACGGTCTCGTCCTCGGTGGCCGCGGCAGGTGCGGGCGTTGCGGCGAGGCTGCTGCCGTTTGCGTCTTTGGGCGCCACGGCCACGGACTCCTCGATGGCCGCGAGCTGGGAGGTGACCTCGTCGGTCATCTCGCCGCTGGCCGTGAGCTGGAGCATCACGATGTCGTCTTCGAGAACGACAAGGTATTGGCCGATGGCCAGGGGCTCGTCCATGACGGTGCCCTCGAACAGGTAGGAGTAGACCTGCTCGCCGCCGGGGAGCGCGGCCACGTCGGAGTCGGTCAGCTCGAGGCTGCCCACAGAGGCGTCGTCGGAGTCGGAGAGGCTCGCGACCATCTGCTCGGCCAGTTCGTCGAACAGGGCGGTGAGCTCGGCCTCGTCGGTGGGCAGCTCGGCGATGTCGCTGGCGCCCAAGCCCAGGGGCATGAGCGTCACGGCGACGTCCTCGTTGGGGGAGATGGCCATGACGAGTGCACCGCCGAGGTCGGCCACCGTGTAGTCGCTCGGCACCGTGACCTGCAGGCCGCCGGCGGTGACCGTCTGCTCCCGGTGTGCCTGCGTGCCCGTGGTGTCGGTGACCTTGCTTGCCGAGGCGGCACCGTCGGCGGGGGCATCGACGCTTGAGATGACCTCGGCCTTCTCGGCGGGCACCTCGGTGGCCTCTGCCTGCTCCTCCACGGCGTCGGCGGCCCCGGCGAGGGCGGCGAGGGGCCCCGAGCCCGAGCCGGCGGCAACGGCAAGGGCCGGCATGGCGAGGCAGGTGCCCGAAAGCATGAGCGAGGCGCAGACGGTGGCGGCGGTCGTGCGGCTAAAGGTCTTCTTCATGGGGTGCTCCTTCGTGGCCCTTGCAAGCAGGAAGGCCGTTGTGGTGGACGTTCCGAGCAAACTGGCGCGGCACAAGCACAAATCATAGCAGTTCGTGCGCCTCGCGACGGTTCGCGCAGGGTGCGCCCCGTGCGATGCGCGCTGCGCCGTGCCGGTCTCGGTGTGTTTTGGAGACTACCCGCTTCACGCCGTGCACGATCGCGTGCGGCCCGGGTATCCATAGGCAAACGTCCGCACGTCGGGTGCGGCACACAGCGCGAGAAACGAGGAAGCCATGGGAAGCTGCGGTTGCAACGCCAAGCAGGAGAAGCTGGACGAGCGTATGGTCGCCGAGGCCCAGGACCAGGTCGAGGGTGCCCAGGAGACGGGCGCGTTCCAGGAGGAGCTCTCCGCGCTGGTGGAGGAGGCGGCTTCGGACGCCCAGGAGGACTTTGACGAGGATCGCTGCGCCCGGTAGACAGTAGGGCGGTTTGAACAAGGCCCGGCGCTTCTCCAAAAAAGAAAACCAAGGTTTACTTTATGCCCGCACCCTGGTATAGTGCTTAAAGTTAACCTAAGTTATCACTTAGCCGTTGCGGCCTACTAGCCGCCCAGCCCTATGGGAGAAGCCCGTGCAACCTGCCGACTGCCCCGTGACCGACTGTCCCGCCGTCCCTGTCGTCTCGAGCGACGTACCCGCCCGCCCGCTTGCTCACCTGCTGTGGGGGGCTGCCGGGTTTGCCAGCTTCGGCCTCGGCGCACTGGGGGCCGTGTTGCCTGTTTTGCCCACCACGCCCTTCCTGCTGCTGGCGGCCTTTTGCTTTGCCCGCAGCTCCGAGCGGCTCGACGCCTGGTTCAAGGGGACCGCGCTGTACAAAAAGGTCCTCGCCGGCTACGTGACCAAGCGCGCCATGACCGTCAAGGCCAAGCTCGCCGTCGTCGTGCCGGCCAGCGCGGTAATGGCCGTCGGTTTTGCGCTCATGGGCGCCGTCCCGGTGATGCGCGTCGTGCTGGCGGTCGTGTGGGTGGCCCACATCGTCTACTTTGGATTCGTGGTTAAGACGGAGCGCGCACAGTAGGTCCGTTCCGGCCCCATGGAGTATAGTGCCACAAAAAGTTAGAGCAATCCTCAAAATCGCCGCCACCGCGTTGCGCTCGGGCTTATGTGCGCCAGCACACCGCGCCCTCGTGCGCCTTGTGGCGGCAGTTTTGTGTTCTGCCATAGACACGGCTTCACCGGCATCCGGGCCATCCGACCATGGCCCGGATGCCTGCGGTTCGGCCATCGACGAAAGAGGTAGCTCCCCCATGTTCGACAAACGCCTGCTGGCCATGGTTCCCGGTGCCCGCAAGTACGTTGTGGCCGATGTCCTGCTGCAGTGGGCGGCCCTGGCGGCCAACATCTTTTTGTACTTCTTGATCGGCACGTTCCTGCAGGCCGTGTGGCGCGGGACCCAGACGCCTGCCCTCTTTGTCGAGCTTGTCGCGGCCGCGCTGGCGGCCATCGCGGTGCGTCTCGTGTGCCAGGCCCTCGCCCAGCGCGCGGGTCAGGCGGCCGCGTTTGCGGCCAAGCGCACCGTGCGCCGCGAGGTCTACGACAAGCTCGTGCGCCTGGGGCCGTCCTACCGCGAGAAGGTCGCCACGAGCGAGGCCGTGCAGGTCTCCGTCGAGGGCGTCGAGCAGCTCGAGGCCTACTTTGGCTCCTATCTGCCTCAGCTCTTCTACGCCCTGCTCGCCTCGCTCACGCTCTTTGCCTGCCTGGCGCCCCTGTGCCTGCCGGCGGCCGTGGTGCTGCTTGTGCTCATCCCCCTCATCCCGGTGTCGATCATGGCGGTGCAGCGCATCGCCAAGCGCACCATGCGCAGCTACTGGGGCAGCTACACCGACCTCGGCTCCATGTTCCTCGAGAGCATCCAGGGCCTCACGACCCTCAAGATCTACCAGGCCGACGGCCGCCGGCACGAGCTTATGAACGACGAGGCCGAGACCTTCCGCAAGGCAACCATGCGCCTGCTCACCATGCAGCTCAACTCCATCACCGTCATGGACCTCTTTGCCTTTGGCGGCGCGGCGGCCGGCATCATCGTGATGCTGGTCCAGTTTGCGGCCGGTTCGGTGACCTTTGCCGGCGCGTTCACATTCGCGCTGCTCGCCGCCGAGTTCTTCCTGCCCCTGCGCGCCCTGGGCTCCTTCTTCCACACCGCCATGAACGGCATGGCCGCGGCCGAAAAGATGTACGCGATCCTAGACGCCCCCGAGCCCCCGGCCGGCTCGCGCACCGTGGACCCCGCCGACGCCTCCGTTGTCTGCCGCGGCGTGGGCTACTCCTACGATGGGGAGCGCACGGTGCTGGCCGACGTCGACTTTGCCGCCCCGCGCGGCTCCTTTGTCGGCGTCACGGGCGAGAGCGGCAGCGGCAAGTCCACGCTCGCGGGCGTGCTGACCGGCGCAAACGCCAGCTACAGCGGGTCGGTGACCGTCGGCGGCGTGGAGCTGCGCGACCTGAGCCGCGCCTCGCTGCGCTCCACGGTCACCTACGTGCCCTTCAACGGCTACCTGTTCGAGGGCACCGTGCGCTCGAACCTCCAGCTCGCCAAGGCCAACGCCACCGACGACGAGCTCTGGGACGTCCTGACCCGTTGCCGCATCGACGGCTTCGTACGCGCGGCCGGCGGCCTCGACGCCGAGGTCGCCTCCGAGGGGTCCAACCTCTCCGGCGGCCAGCGCCAGCGCCTCGTGGTGGCCCGCGCGCTGCTCCACGACACCCCGGTCTACGTGTTCGACGAGGCCACCTCCAACATCGACGCCCAGAGCGAGGCGGCGATCCTGGATTCCATCCAGGAGCTCGCCCAGACCAAGACCGTCGTCATGATCTCGCACCGCCTCTTTGCCCTGCGCGACGCCGACCGTATCTACGTCTTTGAGAACGGCCGCGTCGCGCAGGCCGGCACCCACGCCGACCTTGCTGCGGCCGACGGCCCCTACGGTCGCCTCTGGGCCGAGCAGGCACGGCTCGAGGAGATCGCCGCCGGTCAGGGTCCCGATCCCGCGGCGGCCCTCGACGCGCTGGCCGACGAGGACCGTTTTGCGGCGGAGAACCCCGCGGCGTCCCAGGGCTTCTCGCCCACGGCCCCTGAACCCGGCGCGGCGGAGAAGGCCTTGGGGCTCGAAAGCCCCCGCCGACGCTCCGGCCTCTCGGTGATGCTGCGCCTCGTGGGCCTGGTGAGGCCGCTCGTGCCGGTGATGGTGCTCGCGGTGGTCCTTGGCGTGCTGGGCTTTTTGGCCGCCATCTTCCTCACGGTGTTTGCGGTCTTTGGCATCGTGGGCGTTTCGGGGGCATGGCGCGTCATGGGGCTCACCGCGGTCTGCGTGCTCATCGCGGTGTGCGGCCTGGTGCGCGGGCCCCTGCGCTACGGTGAGCAGATCTGCAACCACTACCTGGCCTTTAAGATCCTCGCCCTGGTGCGTGACCGCGTGTTCGCCGCCATGCGCCGCCTGGCCCCGGCCAAGCTCGAGGGCAAGGGGAAGGGCAACCTCGTGTCGCTGGTGACCGCAGACGTCGAGCTGCTCGAGGTGTTCTACGCCCACACGCTCTCGCCGGCGATCATCGCGCTCGTCGTGTCGGTGGTCATGCTGTGCTTCATCGGGGCGCAGTCGGTGCGGCTGGTGCCCCTGGCGGCCGTGGCCTACCTCGCGGTGGGCGTCGTGATCCCGCTCGTCTCCTCCAAGACCGTGAGCGGCTCGGGCCGCGGCATGCGCGACGGCATCGGCGCCATGAACGGCTTTGTGCTCGAGAGCCTGCGCGGCCTGGCCACCACCCTGCAGTTCGGCCGCGCCGAGGAGCGGGCCCGCGAGCTCGATCGGCGCACCGAGGAGCTGGCCGCCACCGAGCGCCGGCTCAAGGGGCGCACCGCCCTGTGGATGGCGATCACCGGTGCCGTAGTGCTGGGCTTTGACATCCTGATGCTCGTGTGCGCCATGGCCATGGTGGGCCAGGGCACGCTGGTGTTCGGCAAGGCGGTGCTGGCCGTGGCCGCGCTCATGGCGTCGTTCGGGCCGGTCATCGCCGTGGCGAACCTGGGGACCACCCTGCAGCAGACCCTGGCCTCGGGGGCCCGCGTGCTCGACCTGCTCGACGAGCGGCCCCAGGTGGAGGAGGTGGCCGACGGCGCCGAGCTGGGGGAGTTCACCGGGGCGGCCTTGCGCGGGGTGGACTTTGGCTACAACGGCGAGCGCGTGCTCTCGGACGTGAGCCTGCATGTGGAGCCCGGCAGCGTCGTGCGCATCGCTGGCCGCAGCGGTAGCGGCAAGTCGACCCTGCTCAAGCTGCTCATGCGCTTTTGGGACGTTGACCGCGGCGTGGTGGAGGTCTCGGGCCACGACGTGCGCTGCGTGAACACCGCGAGCCTGCGCGCGACCGAGGGCTTCATGACCCAGGAGACCCACCTGTTCGCCGGCACCATCCGTGAGAACCTGGCCCTGGTCAAGCCCGACGCCACCGACGAGGAGCTCATGGCGGCCGTGGAGAAGGCGGCCCTGCTCGACCTGGTCGAGCGCCTGCCCCAGGGGCTCGACACCCCGGTGGGCGAGCTGGGCGACACCCTCTCGGGCGGTGAGCGCCAGCGATTGGGCCTGGCCCGCGTGTTCCTCCACGATGCGCCGTTCGTGCTGCTCGATGAGCCCACGAGCAACCTCGACGCCCTCAACGAGGCCCAGGTCCTGCGCGCCTTGGCCGGCAACCGCGCCGGCAAGACCGTGGTGCTCGTGAGCCACCGCGAGAGCGCGGCCGCGGTGTGCGACGTGACGTACTCAGTGGAGCGCGGCCGCCTATCCTAGCGCTTTCCCCAGCACGGCATCTGCCACGTTGCCGGGGGCTTGGACCTACTCCTGTGCCATGAACGCGTTGAGCTGCCTTTGGTTGCGCAGGTGCACGACCTTCTCCCCGTGTTCGTGCTCTACCTGCGCAAACGCCGCGCGCCGTTCGCGTGTCCGGCCATCCCAGACCACCCAGCGCAAAAACTCCGGGTCGAGGCGCTCGGGGCAGCCGGGCGCGAGGTCGGGCCGCTCCCTCCCGTAATAGGTGCGGGTCCTCTTGAGCACCCGCGCAAAGCAGCTTAGCCGCCCGAACTCCATAAGCACGATGCGGTCGGCCTGCTCCAGCCGCTCTTTCCAGTAAAATTGCCGGTAGTTGCCGTCGATGACCCACGAGTCGTGCGACTCCATGAACCGGCCGACCAGCGCCCTCGCCTCATCGCGGTCGCGCTCGCGCCAGCCCTCGACGAACTGGACGCTGTCGAGGTGCAGGACGTCGAGCTCGTGCCGACGTCCCAAAAACTCCGCCAGCGTCGACTTGCCCGACCCACTGTAGCCCATGACCGCGATCTTCATTGGGTGCGTCCTTTGCTCCTTCGGGGGTTTCTCCGCCATGCCATTGTAGGGGAGCAGGGCATTTTGGGCGGCGCTCCCGTGCGTGTAGGCCACATGAGCGTGTTCGCTTGCAAAACCTGCCGTTTAATCTGGCTGCCAGCCCTTTGTGTGCTTCCAATCGGATGTATGCTTCCCACGGCAGGTGTCCGCACTCGGCGGCCCCCTATTGAGAAGAGGCAACATGGACAAGATCGCGGCGTTTTTTAAGGTCAAGGAACGCGGGAGCACCGTGGGGCAGGAGGTTCTGGGCGGCCTTACCACCTTCCTCGCCATGGCGTACATCATCGCGGTCAACCCGTCGATGATGGTCGTGGCCGGCATCCCGTTCGACGCGGCGCTCACGGCCACCTGCTTCGGCGCGGCGGTCATGACCATCGCCATGGGCCTCATTGCCAACCGGCCGCTGGCACTGGCCTCGGGCATGGGCATCAACGCCATCGTGGCCTACACGCTGTGCCTCGGCGAGGGTGCGGTCGACTGGCGCGTGGCCATGGCCGTGGTCATGCTCGAAGGCCTCGTGATCCTCATCCTGGTGCTTTGCGGCCTGCGCAAGGCCGTGATGGACGCCATCCCCGTGAGCCTGCGCCGCGCCATCGGCATCGGCATCGGCCTGTTCATCGCGTTCATCGGCCTCAAAGGCGGCGGCCTCGTGGTGGGCGACGACTCCACCCTGGTGGCCCTGGGCGACCTCACGAGCGGTCCCTGCATCGTGGCGCTGGCGTCGATCGTGATCGCCGTGGGCCTGCAGGCGGCCAACGTCAAGGGCGGCCTGGTCATCTCCATCGTGCTGGCCACCATCATCGGCATCCCGCTCGGCGTGACGCAGCTGCCCACCAGCTGGAACTTCGGCCTTGACTTCAGCGCCTTTGCCGCGCCGCTCCAGACCGACCCCACCACCGGCACCATGGCGCTGTTCCAGGTGTTCCTGCAGCCCACGCTGCTGCTCATGGTGTTCTCGCTGCTCATGAGCGACTTCTTCGACACCATGGGCACCGTGGTGGCCGTGGGCAAGCGCGCCGACTTCGTCGACGCGAAGGGCGACGTCGAGGACATCCAGGAGATCCTGATCGTGGACTCCACCGCCGCTGCCGTGGGCGGCTTCATCGGCGCAAGCTCCATCACCACCTATGTCGAGTCCACCTCGGGTGCGGCTGCCGGCGCGCGTACCGGCCTCTCGAACATCGTGATCGGCGTGCTGTTTGCCATCTGCGCTTTCTTTGCCCCGGTCATCGGCATGGTGGGTGGCTCGGCTACCTGCGGTGCCCTTGTGGTGGTGGGCTACCTCATGCTCTGCGACGTGACCGACATCGACTGGGCCCACATCGAGAACGCCTTCCCCGCGTTCATCACCATCGTGGGTATCCCCATGACCTACTCGATCACCAACGGCATCGGCCTCGGCTTCATCTTCTACTGCTTCATCATGGTGGCCCTGGGCCGCGCTAAGGAGGTCAAGCCGCTCATGTGGGTGGCCGCCGTGGCGTTCCTGGTGATGTTCATCTTTGCGTAGAGGCTCTGGCTGCACGCTCTGGCTGCACGGGTAAGGAAGGGCGCCCCGCAGGTCTGAAAGACAGGCCGGCGGGGCGCTTTGTGTGCGCGGGTGGAAGGGCGACGGGGGCAGACCGGGCGTGAGGAGGGGTGCGGTGGCTGTGGGGTGATGAGGGGACGAGGGTGGAGCGGGGATGCAGCGAGGCGTCGATGGGGTGGAAAAATCATATGTAAAAATATCGGCAAATGCATGATTTTATGCATGGATTGATACCGACTATGTGGAGACGGCTGGCAAATTCCCAGGATTCGTGTGAATCGTTGCAGTAAGGATATAATTCTAGCAAGTATCGCCATGCAGAAGTCGTTATTTTGATGATTTAATTTCCCTAGTTGATTCATAACGCCCCATTCCAACGTCCTCCCGGCGTCCCCGCCTTGCTGCAAACGCCCCGTACCCCATCTTGTAGTAAACTGCCTGCATCAAAGTCTGCGCTGCGGCCTGGGTTCCCCGCGTCCTCACGGGGCCTTTCCGTCGCGTCCCATGTAAAGGAGCCTGTGTTCCCGTGAGCAACTGCCAGAACGCCTTCGACTTCGAGAGCCTGATCGTCAACATCCCCGACTACCCCACGCCGGGCGTGATCTTTAAGGATATCACCCCGCTCATCGCCGACCCGCAGGGGTTTGCCGCCGTGGTCGACGGCATCGCCGAGCACTTCATGGGCCGCGGCGTGACCAAGGTCGTGGGCGCCGAGGCCCGCGGCTTTTTGGTGGGTGCCCCGGTGGCCCTGCGCCTGGGGGCGGGTTTTGTGCCGGCTCGCAAGCCGGGCAAGCTGCCCCGCGAGGTACTCAGCGAGTCCTACGACCTCGAGTATGGCAGCGCGTCGCTCGAGATCTCGGCCGACGCGCTGGGCCCCGACGACGTGGTGCTCATCGTGGACGATCTGGTGGCTACGGGCGGCACAGCGGTGGCCCAGGCCAAGCTGGTGGAGCGCTTCGGGGCCAAGCTGGCGGGCATGGGCTTCTTGATGGAGCTGGCGTTCCTGAACCCGCGTCCGGCCATTGCCGAGGCCACCGACACCGAGGTGTTCTCGCTGGTACAGGTGGAGTAGGGCAGGGGCGCGAGGGTTTTGCAAGCCCGATGCGGCTCGGCCTCTGGTGCTCGACGCGCCGGGGGCCGAGCCGCGTTTTACGACGGTTGTTTGGTTTGGGCTCCCTACGAATATACGCTAAAATCAACGCAACGCAGCTTAGAGGGGGAGGCGTTGCGGCATGGTCAGGTTGTTGTTGGTGGAGGACGACGCCTTTATACGCGACGTCATACTCTACTACCTCCAAAAGGAGCAGTCCTACGAGGTGGTGTGCGCCTCCACGGCCGGCGAGGCACTGGCTCGGGCCCGCGAGAGCTTTGACGCCATCTTGCTCGACATCTTGCTGCCCGACGCCAACGGCATCGACCTCTGTGCACACCTGCGGGAATGGCACGACTGCCCCATCATATTCGTGAGCTGTCTCGACGACAGCGAGACAATCGTGCGGGCGCTTTCGGCCGGCGGTGACGACTTTATCGTCAAGCCGTTCGACAACAAGGTCATGGGCGCCCGCATCGAGGCCAACTTGCGGCGTTGGCACAACACCCAACTCCCACAGGCGCGCGCGGTGCTCTTTTCCGACGAGCTCGTGCTCGGCAGCAAAAAGCGAACCGTGCTCAAGAACGGCATCGAGATCCGGCTTTCCGAGACGGAGTACCGCCTGCTTGAGCTGTTCATGTCCAACCCGCGGCGTGGTTTTACCCCGCGCGAGATCTTCAAGCGCCTGTGGGGCGAAGACGGCCACGGGGCATCGCGCACGGTGCTCGTGCACATTCACAATCTGCGGCAGAAGATTGAGGACGACCCCTCTGAGCCGCGCTATGTCGTAACCGAGTGGGGCAAGGGCTACCTTTTCCCGTTCGATACCACGACGCGGCCTTTGGAAGAGGCCCGATAGCGAGCAATTTGCCGGGTACCCCCGTGGTGCCTTCGCGGTGCTGCACCAAGGTGCCCCTTTGATCGTTGATTGTCTGTCCCGCATTGTCCTGGAACCCCAAGCGCCCCCGGCCGCAGTATGCAGCCGGGGGCGCCTCGACGCCTAGAGCATTTTGAATAAAGTCCTGCACCGCGTTGCACCGGGGCTTATGTGCCCTAGCACACCGCGCCCCGCCGCGCCTTGTGCAGGAACTTTCTCAAAATGCTCTAGTTGTTCCCTACCTTACCCCTCCAGGGCCATTTTTGCGGCGTTGATGCCGGAGATGCGCCCAAAGGCCGTGCACTCGCCCAGGTTGCCGCCACCGTTGTAGGCGTCGGACCAGATGGCGCCCAGCTCGCCGGCGCTGTAGAGGCGCGGGATGGGGTTGCCGTCGCGGTCGATGACGCGTCCCAGCTCGTCGCGCACGGGGCCGCCCTGGGTGTTGTACATCTGGATGCCCAGTTCAAGGGCGTAGAACGGGCCTTCCTTGATAGGGGTCAGGGTGTCTTCGGGACGCAGGAAGCGGGCGTCCTCGCCGGCCTCGCAGAAGGCGTTCCACTTCTCCACCGTGGCCAGCAGGTTCTCCTGGAAAGTGGTCGGGGCGTTGGGGCGCAGAACCTCAACGGGGAGTTGGGCGGCCAGGTTGTCCGCGAGCTCTTCGATGGTCTCGCCGGTCACGAACAGGCCCTTCTCGACCTCCTCGACGTTGCCTTCGCTAAAGAGCGAGATGATCTTGTCCGACGCGAGGGCCGCGGCGTCCATGATGAAGTAGCAGGGGAGCGGTGCGGGAGTCTGCTCGTAGCGGCCGGCAAAGGGAATGCGGCCGTGACGGGTGGGCTGGGTCTCGCAGGTGAAGCGCTCGCCGCTCGGGCCCACGTAGATGCCCATCTTAGCGGTGCGAATCGGCATGCCGCGCTCGATTTCGGGGAGCTTGTAGCACCACAAAAAACCTGCCGCGTTGCCCATGTGCCACAGCTCGGCACCCGCCTCGACGGCCATCACAATGCCGTCGCCGGTGTTCTCGAGCGCGCCATAGGGGGTCATGTAGGGCTCCTGCAGGTAATCCTGGATCATCTGCTGGTTGTTCTCGAAGCCGCCGGTCGTGAGCACCACGGCACCGGCCTTCACAAAGGTCGGGGTACCCTCGCGCTCGACCTCTACGCCCAGGATTTCCTTGGTCTGGGGGTCCTGCACCAGGTGCTTGCCCGGGGCCGAGAACCACACGTCGATGGCGTCGGCGCGCTGGGCCACGTTGTCCTGGAGCAGCTGGTAGTAGGCCCCGTCGAAGCTGTTGCCGCTCACGCAGTAGTACAGCATGTGGCCGGCGCCTTCGAGCTCGGGGAACTCACCCTTGCTCCTCCAGGGCTCGCCGCTGCCACGGTAGTTGTCGAGATTCTCGGGGTCGGCGCCCAGGGAGATGAGGTACTCGCGCATGTCCTCGATGTGGTCCGCGTAGGCCTGGATCACCGCGTCAGAAGGGGTGTTCCAGAAACCGCGCAGGCTCTTGTAGTAGGTGAGCGCCTGCTCCTTGTCTTCGAAGCACTGCAGCCCCTGCCCGCTGTACTTGGAGTTGCCGCCCTCTTCGCCCTGTGCGCACTTTTCGACCAGGAGCACCTTGGCACCGGCGTCGGCGGCGTTGATGGCGGCGTTCGCGCCGGCCGCACCATAGCCCACCACCACGACGTCATACTCGGCGTCCCAGGCGGGGACCTTGTCGGGCGCCACGGGGTCGGCGGCAAATGCCGTCGCGGCCGAAGCACTCAGAGCCGTGCCTGCCAAAGCCCCTGCAACGAACGTACGGCGCGTTACCTGAGAAGACATGACGACCTCCAAACGTCTGCGGCCTTAGATTGGCCGCTCGAACCGGTCGGCTCCCCTTATTTGGCTTTCCGGTTGGCGCAAACCCTATCGCGAGGCCGGTTAAGGCGCATTGACCGCAGATCGGTGGCCACCATGCTGTCTGGCGGGGAGGGGTTAACGTCCTTAAGCGGTTATAGGCCTCCGTGGGCGGTGGAGGCGCCTCCCTCGGCGCAACCCCATAACGATTCGCGGTGCTCGGGTTAAGGCTCTTAACGCCATACGCCTGCCGCCTTAATCGACATTAATCATATCGCGTCCCCCAGCGCCTCGGGCCTGTCCTACAGTTGTTGGCGGCAGGAACGCGGGAAGGGGGCGTGGGGTGGGCGTGTGCAAATCGAGGGTCATTGCGGTCTTTGTGGCACTTTACGCCGTCGTGTGCGTCGCGGGGGTGGTGGCAAGCCTCGGGGCGCCTGCCTATCGGAGCGGCGACCTCGTTATGGCGTCTCGGCTGAATGCGGTGGTCAAGCTCGCTCCCGGCGTTGGGGAGGGCGGAGGTGTCGATGGACTCTCCCTGTACTTTGACGGGCCGGTCGAGGGGCTGGCGCTTGTGACGACCTCCCAACGTCCGCTCGACGTGACGGCGGGGATGCGCCGTCTGGAGTTTGCGGCTGCGGACGGTCTGATGGGGACGGTCCGGGCGGCGCCGGTACCCCCGGGGCTCCTCGCTGAGGCCGACGGGCTTTGGGAACTGGCCCTGACGGGTGACCTGGGCGACTTGAGTCTGTGTTCCATGGGGGCCATCAATCGGGCGGCCGTGGGGTACAACTACTGCCTGCCCTTGGTCCAGGGCGTTTACCTGGCCATATCGGCCTACGGGTTTCTCCTCTACCGCTCCAAGCGCGAGCGGCCGCTGCTCATGTTCTCGCTCTACACGCTGTTTCTCTTCCTCTGGGGGCTGGGGTCGTTCCTGACGCGGGCGTTCTGGGGCGGCCTGCCGGCGGTCAGGGCCGTCGACGCGGTGCTGTTCGGGAGCGCCGTCACCTACGGCATCGCTACCTGCATCTGCTTCTGCAAGCTCGGCCGTCGCGCCGAGGTCGCCTCACGGGGGTGGTACGTGCCGCTTGTGGCGGGGGCCGTTCTGGGGGTAGCCTCTGACTTCCTGCCCCCGCTTGTCGACAGCGCCCTGGTCATCGTGGTCTACATGGCGGGTGGGGTGGCGTTGCTGGCGACATTCGACCGCACACGTCGCCTGCCGCGCGCGGTGCTCTATGGGCTGAGCGTCTCCCAAGGGTTGCGCACGGTCTTTCTCATCTGCTCGCTTTCGATGCTGACCCTGCCGATTCAGTTCGAGATCGTGCGGCAGATGCACCTGCTGGCCATGCCCTACGTGGTGGGGTGCCTTATCGACATAGGCGGCGCGTTCTCCCGGCGCTTTAGGGAGGCCGAGGCCCAGGCGGTGGAGCTGGCCCTGGTCAACGCGGAGCTCGACCGGCGTGTCGAGGCCCGCACTCGCGAACTTGCGCGCCAGCAGGAGCTGCGGGCCAGCGTGCTCGCCAACCTGTTCCACGACTGCAAGACGCCGCTCTCGATCATGCGGGGGTCGCTCGTGCGCCTGCGCGACGACCCGGCGGGGTGTTCTGGCCAGGTTGAGATACTCGAGCGCCAGGTTACGGGCCTCACCGACATCGTGGACGAGCTGTTCGCGGTGGTCAAGTTGCAGGACGACACGCTGCTCATGGACACCGAGCCCGTATCGCTTGCCCCGCTGCTGCGGGAGGTGTCGGCGTCGTGCGCGGTCGAGGCGGCGCCCCGCGGCATTGGCGTGACGTGCACGTGCACCTCGAACCCCGTGGCCTGGGGAGACGAGATGTGGCTCGGCCGGGCCTTCCAGAACCTCGTGGCCAACGCGGTGAACTTCTCGAAAGAGGGGGGATCGGTAGAGGTCCGCCTGGGCGACGACGGAGAGACGGCCACGGTCACCGTGGAAGACCATGGCGCCGGCATCGATCCGGCCGACATCGACAAGGTTTTCGACCGCTACTACCGCACGGCGAAAGAACGCGCGTCGCATAAGTCGAGCGGACTGGGCCTTTCGATTGCCCAGGGGGTCGTGCAGCGCCACGGGGGTTCGATCGCGGTGGAGAGCGAGCTGGGCAAAGGTACGGTGTTCACCGTGAAGCTGCCGGTGTGGGTGGAGGAGGGCCAATAGCCCCGCCCCCTTCTCCGCCCCTGCGCCCCCGCCCACGCCATTTTTCATGTGCTCGCAACATACCGCCCCCTGTCCGGCGGTACCATTAACGCCTGTACGTTGCAACCGTTCGTGAGTGCATGAAAGGCGACCCCATGGGCAAACAGCAGGACATCTTGACGATGCCCCACGAGCAGATCGAGGCGATCCAGCTCGAAGGTATCAAGAAAACCGTCATCAAGTGCTACGAGAACGTGCCCTTCTACAAGGAGAGCTTCGATAAGGCTGGGTTCGACCCCTATGCTATGGAGTCGCTCGAGGACCTCAAGAAGGCCCCCTTCATCACCAAGCAGGACCTGCGCGACAACTACCCCTACAAGCTCTTTGCCGAGCCGCTCAGCGAGGTCAAGGAGATCCACATGTCGAGCGGCACCACCGGCGTGGCCACGGTGGGCGGTTACACCCAGCACGACCTCGACATCTGGGGCGAGTGCTTCGGCCGCGGCATCGAGTACGCCAACGGCGGCCCCGACGACATCTGCCACGTGTGCTACGGCTACGGCCTGTTCACCGGCGGCCTGGGCGCCCACTACGGCAGCCTCTACGAGGGCTGCACCACCATCCCCATGAGCGCCGGCAACACCGAGCGCCAGATTCGCGTGCTGCGCGAGATGGGCTCCACCATCATCTGCTGCACCCCCAGCTACGCCATGCACATCGCCGACACCGCCATCGAGATGGGCATCGACCCGGCCAAGGAGTTCCACCTGCGCGCCGGCATCCACGGCGCCGAGCCGTTCAGCGACAACTTCCGCGCCGAGCTCGAGCGCAAGCTCAACTACAAGGTGCTCGACGTCTACGGCCTCACCGAGACCATGGGCCCGGGCGTGGCCATCGAGTGCTGGGAGCAGACCGGCCTGCACCTGGCCGAGGATCACTTCTACGCCGAGATCATCGACCCCGTCACCGGCGAGAACCTGCCCGATGGCGAGTGGGGTGAGCTCGTGCTGACCTCCGTTGACCGCGAGGCCAGCCCCGTGGTGCGCTACCGTACCCGCGACATTACCCGCATTCTCCCCGGCGAGTGCGCCTGCGGCCGTACCCACCGCCGTATCGACCGCCTGCACGGTCGCACCGACGACATGCTCATCATCCGCGGCGTGAACGTCTTCCCGAGCCAGATCGAAGACGTCATGAAGACCTTCGACCAGGTGTCCTCGTGGTACCAGATCGAGCTCACCCGCGACGGCGCCCTCGACATCGTGACCCTCAAGCTCGAGGTCAACCCCGACTTCGACTTCGACGAGATCGGTGCCATCGAGCGCCTGCAAAAGGCGATTCGCGAGAAGCTCAAGGCGGCCCTCTCGGTGGGTATCAACGTGAAGCTCGTGGAGCCCAAGACCATCGCCCGCAGCGAGGGCAAGGCCAAGCGCGTTATCGACCTGAGGGAGGGTGTGCACTAATGATCGATCAGATTACCGTCTTTCTTGAGAACAAAGAGGGCCACTTGGCCGACCTGGTCCGCACGGTTTCGGCTGCCGACGTGAACATGGAGGCACTGACCGTGGCCGATACCAGCGCCTATGGCCTGGTGCGCATCGTATGCAGCAACCCTGGGGCGGCCAAGAAGGCTCTTGAGGAGGCCGGCTACCGTGCCACGCTGACCAAGGTGGTGGCCGTGAGTGTCGAGAACGTCCCCGGTGGCCTGGCACGGCTGCTCGACGTGCTTGACGAGCAGGACGTGAACATCGAGTACGCCTATTGCTTCAGCCACAAGGAGGCCGGCGCGCTCGACGTGCTCAAGGTGCGCAACGCCAACGAGGCCGTGAAGGCTATCGAGGCCGCGGGCTTTAAGCTCATAGAGCAGGACGACCTGGCGTAAGGTCGATTTTAGACGCGGGCGCCCGGCAGTTTGGGGCGCATGCGACATAACCCTGCAGCGGAGAAGACCCCGCGGGCTTTTGGTTGCGACCGGAGCCCGCGGGGTCTTTGGGTTTGGTGGTCTCCTGCATACGGCGCGGTGGGGCGCGGGTCCGCGACGGCGGCCCCGGGGCCGCCCCGAGGCCCCCGGGGGCCAGCTTTCGCTCGAAAGGACCCCTTGGTGGCTGCCCGGGGGAGTTGTGAACGACCGTTTGGTGACTTTCAGCGCGGATGGCGGGGTGCGGGGTTTTATCAAATTGCTAAATGCACTGGTAGGGATATTGTAACCCATGCCTAACTTTTCGAACGTTCCCCGGACGCCGCCGAATAGCACCCCTGGAGTCGTTCACAACTGCCCCGGGCAGCCACCCGGGGGGCAAAACGCGCGAATCGGGCAAGGGTATTTTTCTATATTGATTATTTACTGCCCCTCCCCGGGGCGGTCTGGGGAATCCTGCGCCCCTCGGCGTGCTCAGGGCACGCGGGCTCGAGCGTGGCGGGCGGCATTTTCTTGGATTGCTTTAGAGTAGGAGGGCGGCTCCATATCCTCGAGATCGCCCTCCTGTAATTGCTATATTTTATAGCTGGTGACGGCCTATTTGGTTTCAACCGCTCTCACGTGGCTTTTCGCTTCTTCCAGCAACTTCTGCGCCTCCGCGTCTTCTTCGGGGTTGTTTCCTCTGACGGTTTCGACGATTATCTTGAGACCGTCAGGGGTGGTCAGCCCGGTGTCGGCGAACACTACAGGACCGTCGATGCGGTCTATATCTGCGAGGCAGATGATGCTGATCGTCTTATGGGGAGCGGTGGGGCGCGAATCCTCTGACAAAGTGATCAGGGTTCCATGGGTGGCGTAGGGGGCTTTGTCTACCGAAAGGCTTTCAGCGGCTCCCCCTTCTTGGTATGAAAAGCCTATATATGAGGCGCGGTCGGCTGGCACGGTGAGCGTGTAGTAAGGTGTCGAGAATTCCAGCACGCTCGGTGCGGATGCGACCGCATCTTCGGGCTGCCCCTGTTCCTGGGTGGCGACTGCGGTTGATATGCCTGCCACTGCGAGCAGCACGGCGATTGCGAGGGCACACGCCGCTTTTCTTACAGTTACAGTCATAGGCCTTCCTCCTTTTTGTGGACTGCTCTCGTCTTCCAAATAAGTAGATAAATTATACTGTACCCCTGATACTCGTAGGACAGTCCCACCCCGAACGGAAGGGAGCCGCAGTGGAACGTGAAAGCGAAGCGCCGCTCGGGCGCATCCTCGTGGTCGAAGACGACCCCTCGCTCAACGACGTCGTGTGCTCTTTTCTGCGCCTGCGCGGCTACGCGTGCACGGCGGCGTTTTCGGGCACCGAGGGCCGGATGCTGCTGGAGCGCGACGCCCGGTCGTTCGACCTGGTGGTATGCGACCTCATGCTCCCCGGTGCCAGCGGAGAGGAGCTTATCGCGGAGGTGCGCGCGGGGGCGGGAAGCTCGGTGCCCATCGTGGTGGTCTCCGCCAAAGAAAGCCCTGACGACCGCGTGGCCCTGCTGCGGCTGGGGGCCGACGACTACCTGGTCAAGCCGTTCCAGCTTGAGGAGCTCCTGGCCCGCATCGAGGTGCAGCTGCGCCATGCGACCCGGGAGCAGGGGTCGGAGCCGGCGGGGGCCGTCCGCACGTTTGGCGATTGGCGGGCGAGCTCGGCCGATCGGGCGTTTTGGGCCAACGGCACTCCGGTCAAGCTGACGCGCACCGAGTTCGACATCGTGTGGCTGCTCATGGGGTCGCCGAACCGCGTGTTCACCCGCCACCAGCTCATCGAGGCCGTGCGCGGCAACGAGGACGCCCGGGAGGAGAAGACCGCGAGTACCCACGTGGGCAACATCCGGGCCAAGCTCAAGGATACGGGTACGACCTGCGGTATCGAGACGGTCTGGGGGATCGGGTTCAAGTTGTGCGCATGCAAGGGGGAGGGGGAGTAGGGGGCACCCGGACCTACGGCTGACGGTCGGTGCCCGGACGTACGGCTGACGGTCGGTATGGGCAAGCGGTTGGAGGTGTGCGGGCGGTATCCTTGGAGCGGGCGGCGTGGACGAGATGGGGACTTTGCGACATGACGGGGGTGCGCCGTGGACGAGATGGGGACTTTGCGACGCACTTTAGAGGAAGGCGGCCGTCGATAAGACGGCCAACGAAGGTGTTTACCTGCGGTGATACATAGTTTAACTATCGTGCTACCAAAAAAGCGAGTCGCAAAGCTCCAATCATGTCCACTTGGGGTCGGCCAATAGTCGCAAAGTTGCGATCTTGTCCATCCTTCCTGACCGCCATCCTTCCTGACCACGTTGGTGCCCCCTGGGTTGTCCCTGGTCTCCCCGCTCCCCGACGCTCTCCAAAACTGGTAACTTTCTGGGAGCCTCGTGGACCCTTTTCGGGAGCGGCCCGGGTAGGCTAATAGCGTGGTCCACCGCCCCACCGCCCCATCCGCCGCGCTATCTGGGAGGCGACCCCATGAACGCATGCCCTGCTGCCCTGGCCACCCGCGGGCTCACCAAGAGCTACTTCGGCAACCGCGTGGTGCGCGACGTGAACCTGACCGTGCGTCGCGGCGAGGTCTACGGCCTGGTGGGGCCCAACGGGGCGGGCAAGTCCACGCTCATGAAGCTGGTCTGCGGCTTTGTGCTCCCCACCTCCGGCACGGTGGAGGTGCTCGGCGAACGTCTGGCCCCGGGGGCGTCTCACCCGCTCATGGGATCGCTCATCGAGCGGCCGGGCCTCTACGCCTCCATGACCGGGCGCGAGAACCTCCTGTGCCGGGCCTACGCCCTCGGCCTGCCGCACCCGCGTCCTTCGGTGGAGCGCGCGGTCGAGATGGTCGGGCTCGGCGACGCCGCCGACGAGAACGCGTCCTCCTACTCCCTAGGCATGCGCCAGCGGGTCGGCATCGCGCTGGCCCTGCTCGGCAACCCCGAGCTGCTCGTGCTCGACGAGCCCTTCAACGGCATCGACGTCGAGGGCACTCGCCAGCTGCGCCGCGTGATCCAGGGGCTCTGCGAGCAAAGCGGCGTGACCGTTGTGGTGAGCTCCCACGTCGTGGACCAGCTGGCGCGCTTTGCCACGCGCTACGGCATCATGCGCAAGGGCCGGATCGTGGCGGAGAAGACCGCCGAGGACGTGGAGCGCTCCTGCGAGGAGTACCTGTCGGTGCGGGTGGGTTCTCCCGAGCGGGCGGTGGCGGTGCTGCGCGACGTCCTGGGCGCGGGCCCGGCTGCCGGCATGAGCCCGACTGCAGGTGCGACCCCTCCCGCAGTCGCCGAGCCGCTGCTGTGCGCCGACGGCGAGATTCGCATTCCCCTTGGCGTCATCGAGGTCCCCGACCTGACGCGCCTGCTGGTGGGGGCACGTATCGACGTCGAGGAGGTCTCGGTCCACCGGGCCGACGTTGAGGACTACTTTGCCGAGCTTATGGAGGGCGGTGGGGGCCATGGCCAGAAGTAAGGGCAGTGGGTGCAGGGACGGGGCAGTCACGCCGTCGGCCTGGACATCGCGGGCCCGGGCGTCAAAAGGCGCGGTGCGCTCACCGGGCGGCCTGGGGTGGTGGCGCACGTTTGGCGGCCTCCTTCGATTCGAGACGCTGCGGCTGCGGCACTCGCGGGGGTTCTGGGGCTGGGGGGTGGTTCTCCTGCTGCTTGCCTCTGTGAGCCTGCACTCTGAAGAGTTCGGCTTTGGTTCGGCGACCATGGCGGTCTTTGTGATGTGCATCGCGATCCCGCTGCTGTGCGCTAACGACCTCGACGCGGGAGCCCTCAAGAACGTGCTGGTGGGAGGCCATGGCCGCAGTGCCTACGTGGCCGTGCTCATGGTCCTGACGGGTGGGCTGACCCTCGCGCTTTTGGCGCTGTGGTGGCTGTTTGCCGGGATGGCGGCGTGGGCCGGCTGGCGCAGCGACGGTGTTTTGCTGGTGCCCCACAACCCCGTGCTGTGGGTGGCCATGACCTTGGCCTGCGCGCTGTCGGCCACCGCCGTGGCGCTGTTCGTGGCCGTGCTCACGCGCAGCCAACCGCTGGCCACCATCGTTGCCCTTCTGGTGATGAGCCACGCCCCCGCCATCTTGATGGCGACCTTTTTGCAGGACGCGGGGTTTGCCGACCTCTCGATGCTCGTCTGGGAGTCGTCCTTGATGAGCGTAGTGGCCTCGCTTTCTTCGGGTGCGGTGCCGATCGGGCCGGCCTCTTGGATCGTCTCCCTGACCACGACCGCCCTGTTCTGCGGTCTCTCGCTGTGGGCCATGGGCCGAAGGGATGTGAGCGTCTGTGACGATGGGTAACCTCATGCGCGCCCAGTGGTTCCGGCTGGCCCACTCGTGGCTCGGCTACGGCTGCCTGGCCTGCTTTGTGGCGCTCACGCTGCTCGTGGCCATGAGTTCGATGGACGTCCGCTTCATGAACGAGGGCTATCTGCCGGGGCGCGAGGCCCTGCCGCTGTTCGAGTGCTACAGCGGCGCCTTTCTGGCGCTGGGGTTCGTGCCCATCGTGGCCGGCTTCTTCGTGTCGGGACTGGTGGCGGGCGACCTGGGCGGCACGGCAAAGAACCTGGTCCAAGGCTCGGGAGCGCGCCTGGCCTACGGCGGTGCGGCGCTCCTCTTTGGGCTTTTGGCCTGCGCCCTGTTCGCGGCCCTGGGCATGGTGTGCGTGGAGGTGGTCGCTTGGGCGCGCGGCATCCCCCTCGCGGTGCCGGCCGCGGGAGCGCGCCTTGTGTGGTTCGCGCAGGCGACCCTGTGCTCGGCGGCCTACGTGGCGCTGACCTGCGCGGTCGTCATGGCCACCGGCAGTCGGATGCTCGGCATGGTCACGGCGCTTGTGCTCGGTCTTGGCGTCGCGGGCACGGCGGCCGCGGTCGTGCTGGAAGGTGCCGGCGTCGCGGTGCCCTCCGAGGGGCGCTTTGTGCCCGGCTCTTTGAGCTGGTGGACGGCCCAGCTTGCGAACGGTCCCCTCGAAGGGTGGGGCTGGCTGGCCTGCGCGGCCGCCGTCGGAGCCTTGGGCGCAGGCGCGACCCTGCTGGCGGCCCGTCGCCGGGGGCTGGACTAGGATGGGCGCGCCCTGGGTGTTCATCGGCGTCGGCGGCATCGCGGCGGCTGCGGTTCTCGCCTGGCTCTACCTGCGTCAACGCCGTGAGTTGGGTCGGCTGGCCCGCGCCGTGCGCGCGTGCGACTCGCGTGTCAACGGCCGCCTTGCCGTGGGGATGCGCTCGCCCGAGGTGGTGGCGCTGGCCGACGCGGTGAACGACCTGCTCGACGCCGAGCACCAGGCCAGGGGAGAAGACCTCGCCGCCCGTCGGGCGTTCCAAGACGACCTGGCGGCCCTCGCCCACGACGTGCGCACGCCGTTGGCGGGTGCCCAAGGCTACCTCGAGCTGGCCGCAGCCGATTCCGACCCCGCGGCCCAAGAGCGCTATCGGGCGATGGCCCAGGAGCGCCTCGGGGTGGTGCGCGACCTGGTGGAGGGCCTGTTCGCCTATGCGCGCCTGGCCGCGGCTGCCGAAGACGACGCAGGTCAAACGGACGTCTCCGCGGAGCCGGTGCCTGTGCTTGCCGCGGTGGAGGAGGCCCTGGCCGCCCAATACCCCGCCTTCGTGGAGCGGGGCTGGTGCCCGCGGGTGGATTTTGCCGACGAGGACCTGTGCCTGCGGGCGTCGCGGGAGGACGTGGCCCGCGTGTTTGCCAACCTCACGGCCAACGCCCTGCGCCACGGCAGCGCCGCCCCCAACGTGGTGCAGCGGGGGCGGCGCGTGGTGTTCTCGAACCCGGTGGAGAACCCCGCGGCCATCGAGGCGGACCGGCTGTTCGAACGCTTCTACCAGGGGCGCGGCAGCACCGCTGGGGCCGGCGGGGGCGGCCTTGGCCTCGCCATCGTGAAGCGGCTGTGCGACGGGATGGGCGTGGGCGTCTCGGCGTCTGTCGAGGGCGGCGTGCTCGCTATCGAGCTGCGGCTGCCGTGAGCACTTTTGTGGACTGCTATAGGGACAAAACGAAGAAAATCACCCTGCCTGCCATTCTGGCGCCCCTGCCAAAGGGATTTGCTTTTGCTCCGCACGGCTTTTGAGCACAATGGGAAGCAGAACGTTCCGTGCAAAAAGCGACGGCCGGGTAAGAGACGGCGCATACAGGAGGGATGCCGCATGGCAGGGCAAATAGCGGGAGGTGTGCCGGGCGACGGGCTGCCGGAGGGCGGCACGCCCACCTTGGAGGGTACGGGGAGCACCGCGGGACCTGAGGGTCTTCTCGCCCAGAAACTTGTGAAGCTGCGGCGACGCAAGGACCTGAGCCAGCAGCAGGTGGCCGACCTTCTGGGGGTCTCTCGCCAGACCATATCGAACTGGGAGTGCGGCCAGGGGGCTCCGGCGCTCGACAAGGCCCTGGAGCTGGCACGCGTCTACGGCGTGAGCCTCGACGACCTGGCGCGGGACTCGGTGGGCGTCTCGACGTCGTGCCGCGGCGAGCGCGGGCGAGACCTGCACGTGCTGGCCATGGTGCGCGGCTGTGTGTGCCGCATCGACTGCGACAACGACGATTGGGTGCTCAGCGGCGCGGGCACCACCGACGTGCGGGTGCTTGACGTCGATGCCGACTGGATGCGGGTGGAGTACGAGCGCCGCAACGCTGCGACGCTCAAAAAGGAGCGCGTGGTGCAGCTCGTCGACGTGGCCGACGTCACCTGCATCTCCATCGTCGAGGGGCCGGCCGACGCCGTGGAGGGGGAGGGCCGCTGATGGAAACCCTGGTGTCGATCGCCATCGTCGCCATGGCCTGCGCGACGGTCTACATTGCCTGCAACCTGCCCCAGACGGCGGAGAAGCACCGGGAGGAGCGGGTGTCTTGCGAGCGCAGGAGCGACGCCTTTGCCCGGCAGCTCAGGGGTGCCGTGGGCTCCACGTTCGAGTTCGGCCTCAAGGATGCCTCCTTTGCCCTGGGGTCGGCGATGTCCGGCGCTGTCACGGTCATGGCGTCGGTGCTCGATTGCGACGATGAGTGGGTGCTCGTCTCGTTCAAGCGCTCGGGCAAGGCGGCGCGCGCTATGATACGCTACTCTCAGATCGAGAGCCTCAAGGAGCTGCGCGACCATGGTGTTTGACGAGGAGAGCTACCAAGACCAGATGTACAGCGACGTTCCCGTCGAGGGGGTTGCGGCCGGCACGACGTTCACGCTGTGCGGGTTTCGGGACGCGGTGTTTGCCGAGGGGCTGCTCGTCAAGGGATGCGTGTTCGAGCGCTGCGTGTTTGTGGGCTGCACGTTTAAAAACGTGCGGTTTGAGAATTGCGCCTTCAACACCTGCGTGTTCAAGACGGCCGACTTTATGGGGGCGGCGTTCAAGAACTGCCGGCTCATGGGGGCCGAGCTTTTGGGCGCGCGCTGCACCGGCATGCGCATCGAGGGCGGCGACTGGTCCTACGCCAACCTGGCCGGGCTCAAGTTCGTGCGCCAGACGCTGACCAAGGTGCGCCTGTGCGAGGCGTCGCTTGCGCGCTGCGCGTTCAGGGAGTGCGACCTCACCGAGTGCGACCTGACTCGCGCTACGGTGCGCGGTGCGGCCTTTGAGGGGTGCGACCTGCGAGGATCGCGCCTCGACGGCGTCGCGGTGGCCGAGGCGCGCTGGACCGGCTCGCGCATCGACCTGCTGCAGTGCGTGACCATCGCCCAGGAGGTCACGGGCGCGGTGTTCGATGAGTTTGGGGAGTGAGCGGGGCCACAAGCTCCTGCTCCATCGCCACGTCTATGAATTTCTGGACCACGGGGAGGGGTCGGTTGCCTGCGTATACGAGGCCTATATCGACGGGGAACTCCTCTGCCAGGGGGACCAGCTTTTGGGCTGCGGGGTTGAGGTTATGCTGGGCGAACGCCTGCGGGGCGATTACGACGACGTTGTTCAATGAGGCGATGGTGATTTGCGCGGCGTTGAATCCAATGTCGACCAGATCGATTTGGGGATGCTCCATGCGGATGGCATCCCGGAGCTTCTTCGCCGCGAAGCACTTGGACGCTTCTTGGATGCAGACCTGCCGCATGTGAAGATCGTTGAGGGATATGGTTGGCAAGCTCGCCAGGACATCGTTCCTTCTGATGAGGCAGACGACGGGCGAAGAGATCACTTTTATAAATGTGAGCCCTGGCGCATGGACCTTGTCGTTGTCGGGACTCTCCATGATGTCGAAGGCGCCGGTCCGTAGATCTCTGAACTGCTCGGACGTCGTAAGGGCCACAAAGCGCGTCTCGACCTCGGGATTCAGCTCGATGAACCGCTCGCAGACCGGTGTGAGCAGCATGGTAGCCGCGTCGGAGCGCAGACTCACGCGCAAGACCTCGCGGTTGTTTGTCGTCTCGCCGCCGATGTCAACAGAGTCTCGGAAGAGCCGTAGGATCTGCTCGGCACGTGGTTTGAACGCCCTTCCCTTGGCGGTGAGGCGCACGCCCTGCGTGGTTCGTTCAAACAGGGGGTATCCAAGCTCGTCTTCCAGGGTCTTGAGCTGGTAGGTGAGGGCCTGCTGCGACACAAACAGCTCTTTGGCCGCACGGCTGATGCTCTCGGCCCCCGCGATGGCAATGAAGGACGAGAGCTGTTTGTCGTTCATCGGCGCCTCCAGTCAAGTCGGTACCCGTGCCCTATGGCACCCGTGCTCCTTCAAGGCATCTGCGTCGCTATCGAAAAATGCTGTAGCCCCTACAAGATTATCCACCGTTCCGCCCCGGACGCAACGGCCGTACCTTGTTCTCAGACGGGCGGCCAAGGGGCCGACGAACCGTCCAGCTAATCAAAAAGGGAGAAAAAGATGGATAAGAGCGTGAGCCGCAGGCATTTCTTGGGTACGGCGGGTGCGTTGGCAGCGACCGGTTCGGTGCTCGTCATGGCTTCGACTGCGGGAGCGGACGAGGCGCCGACGGAGCAGGTCGAGGTCTCCGAGACCCTGGCGTGCGACGTCGTGGTCGTGGGTGCAGGCATCTCGGGGCTTGCGGCCGCCGTGGAGGCCGCCGACAAGGGCGCTTCGGTCATCCTGCTCGAGAAACTCGGCGTTGTGGGCGGTAACGGCAACATTACCTGCGGCCCCAGCGGTTTCGACACCAAGTATTCCAAGGCTGCCGGCGTGACCTATGATTGGCGCGAGGCCGTGGTCGAAGACCAGCATATGTTCAACTACATCCCCAACATCCAGTACTACATCGACATGGCCAAGGCCTCGAGCGACAACATCGACTGGTGCGTGGATCACGGCGTGGTTATTTCCGACGTTGTTGACGATTACAAGGGCGGCAACGATACCATGCACTACTGGGGTGCCGACGGAGGCCACATCAAGGAGGACGGCAGCCGCATCAGCAACGGCACCGAGTACACGTTCCCCATGGAGCAGACGGCCCTCAACCTGGGCGTCCAGATCATGTACTCCACCCCTGCCGTGGATCTGGTCATGGACGGCCCCGCGGTCGTTGGCGTCATCGCCCAGAACGAGGAGGGCGCCTACATCCAGATCGATGCCAAAGCGACCATTCTCGCAACGGGCGGTATCTGCGGCAACGAGGAACTCATGACGCGCGCCGGTCGCGTAGACACCACGGTGAGCACCTACACGTTCTGTGCTGGCTGCACCGGTGACGGCTACCTCATGGCCACCAAGGCCGGCGCCTTCGACCTGTTCGGTCGCGTCGGCTTCATCGAGCAGCCCGCCTTTGCTGAGATGGGTGCCTTCGAGGAGTATGTGCGCACCAACAACCTCGATCCCAACCTGCGCCCCAACAAGAACGACGGCCACCCCGTGTGGAACATCCTCAAGCGCGGCAAGTGCCTCTGGGTCAACGAGCTTGGAGAGCGCTTCGCCGACGAGAGTGCCGGCAAGCCCGAGGGCGGCGTGGCCGGCTGGGCCACCGGCGCCATCGTGTCGCAGCGCAAGGCCTACGCCATCTGCGACGCCAACATCTCCCAGAACATCCTGGGCCAGGAATCCATCGACATCATGCTCGAGAACGCGAACTACTTCAACACCAAGTTCCAGGCCGACACCCTGGAGGAGCTGGCCGGCCAGCTGGGTATCGACCCCCAGAAGCTTCAGGAGACCGTCGACCACTACAACGAGGTCGTGGAGAGCGGCGTGGACTCCGACTTCGGCAAGTGGGAGGAGGGCCTGGTCGCCATCGGCGAAGGGCCCTACTTCGCGACCCAGCTCGCAGTGAGCCCCCTGTGCTCCATCGGCGGCGTGCGCGTCGACCGCCAGATGCGCGCCTGCGACGTCAACTGGGACGCCATCCCCGGCCTCTACGTCGTCGGCGTCGACTCGTTCCCCTTCTATACGCAGATGTACTACTACCAGCTTCCCGGCAGTGCCTGCGCTTATGAGCTGCACTCCGGCCTCACGGCTGCCCGCCACGTGGTGGAGAACCTGCTATAACGAGAGAGACTGCGTCTTAAGGATGTTCGAGGCCCTCGGCTTGATGCCGGGGGCCTTTTCGCGTGCCGGGGGCCGTGGGATTGTTACAGCGGACGGTGGCTCTGGACAAAATCCTAAGTAGTGCGGGTGGCACCAAACCGGGGTTATGTAAGGGCTCCCTGCGCTTTTTGGCACCAAACCCGAGTTATGTAACCGTGGGGACACGCACGGAGCCGGTTTTTGGCCGCGACCTCTTACACAGCTCGCGTTTGGTGCCATCCTTGGCCTGCGCCCCTTTCACAACTCCGATTTGGTGTCATGGCATGCCCGCGCCCGCACTCGTGCCCGCACCCGCGCCCGCACTCGTGCCCGCGCCTACGTCCCGTTTCCGCGCCCGGCTTCCTTCTCGCCGGTAGCGCGCCCGTTGCCCTATGTGCTCGCCTGCGCACCAAAACCAAAAGGCCCCCGGCACACCGTTCGTGCCGAGGGCCTCTCCTCTGTTTCCGTGCGTGTGTCTTACAAACCGCGCTATGCTGCGCCGTTGTCTGGTCGATGGTTTGGCTGCGCGCCTGTCGGACGTTTGACCCTTAACGCACCTCGCCGCCGTAGAGCACGCCCACGTTGGGCAGGTTCTGGTAGACCTCGCGGGCCTCGGGGCTGCTGGGCGAGAGCGGCTGGGTCTCGCGCTCCTCGAACTGGATGCTCTGGATGTTGCGGGCAAAGTAGTTGGCCGAGGTGCCGCCCATCCACAGCTGGTTCACGCCGCCCACGGTGTCGGCCAGCGGAGCGCCGTTCACGTCGAACACGAGCATGCCCAGGTGGCTTGCAACGTAGTCCATGGGCAGGGCCACCGAGTAGCCGTCCTCCGAGGTAAAGACCACGGTGTTGGTCTCGGCGGTGGGGGCCACCTGTTTGATGAGCACGTTCAGCGGGATGCCGGTGACCTCGGCGTTCACCGAGGCGGTACCGTCGGCGGGGTTGCCGGCGCAGGCGCAGCCCATGATGATGCGCTGCATCTCCTCGCTCTGGAGCAGCTTGTCAAAGGTCACGACCGCCTCGTTGGCCACGGTGCCGCCGACCTCGATCTGCCAGTCCTGCGCCGAAGTCCCCTCGCGGTTCACGAGCGTGCTGCCGCACAGGTATTTGGCGGCGTCGCCGATGTGCTTGCGGATCTCGTCGCTCGAGGACACCTCGGTCTGGGTAAAGGCAAAGGTGCCGTCGACGGACGGCAGGTAGACGCTGGCGGAGTCGGCCGCGGCGACCTGGGCGTCAGTGGTCTCAGCGGTCGCGGCGGCCTCGGGAGCGGGGGCAGGGGCGGGTGCCTGGGTGGCGGCGATGGCCGGCACTGCGACGGCGCCGACGGCCAAAAGGGCGCTCGTGCCCGCGACGATGGCTTTTCTCGAATGGGTCATCGGAGGATCCTCCTCAACTTCTCAATACTTCTGAAGGCTTCTGAAGGGCGGGGCGGGAGCTCGCGGGCCCCGCGCCCCGCGGGGTGTCGGTTCTTGTGGGGCCGGCCGTTGCGTCTCGTGGGGCCGGCTGCTACTTCGCCGGTTGCTACTTGACGTTGACCTAATGATATACGCAGCCCTCAGCCCTCAGCGGTGTACGGGCACACAGAGGCGGTGCAGGACCTTTGACCCCTCCCCGAACAGGCGCGGCCAGCGGCAGATCGTCTCCTCAAAGGGAACGCCCTCCACAGTGAGGCCCTTTTTGCCTGCGTACTCCACCATGCGCTCGACGCGTGCGCGGCTCAAGGAATTCCCGTCTTCGGTGTAGGCCTCGCCGTTGTAGAGGGTGAGGTAGGGGCCGGAGGGCAGGACGGTGCATCCTTCCAGGTCGGCGTCCCCCACGCATACGAAGGTGTGGGTCACCAAAGGCGCGCTGGGGTCCGAGACGTGCTCGGCGTCCAAAACGCTGCAGACGTCGCGGAACAGCACCGGCGGATACCCTCCGTCCACGATGGACTGCCGTGTGAAGCGCAGCACGGTCTCGAAGCTCGCCGAGTTGTTCGCGGCGTGATGGGAGTCGCGCAGCTCGTCGGGCAGCTTAAACATGAGGACCCGGCGCTCGGGCATCATCTCGAGCATGATCTGGTCTGTGAGCGTGGGGTAGAGGTAGCGGTCGCAGCCGTCGACGTAGGACTCCACCACGGAGCGGGCGATCATGAGGTTGGCGATCTGCTCGTCGAGCTGGGTCTTTTTGGCCGCGAGCATCTCGCGCAGGTACGCCACGTCGCCGTGCTTGGTCGCCTCCACGATCTCGTCGAGCGTAAACCCCACCTGTTGCAGCTCCAAGATGAGGTCGAACTTGGTGGACTGCTCGATGGAGTAGTAGCGCCACCCGGTCTCCTCGTCGATGTGCTCGGGTTCGAGGAGCCCCTTTTTCTCGTAGATGCGCATGGCCTTCTCGGACACGCGATTTGCCTTGCCCATCTGACCGCTCGTGAGCATTCCCATGGCGACCGATCCTTCCCTTGCTGCTCTTGCGACGCCGGCGCATCCGGGTACGCCGCACGGCACAAGAGTGCCACAAACCGTTGTGGCCGAAAAGCCTTCGGGGCGGGGCCATGAGCCCGTTCTCTGGGCTTTTGCGGTGGGTGCACAACCGTTTTTTATTATTTCGCCCTCCCCGTAAAACCCCACTAAAACTGTTCCGATACTG
>JAHZGC010000001.1:106233-131213 GCA_019421015.1 Coriobacteriaceae bacterium
GAACGATTGTGGTACCCCGGCGAACGAATAATAGGGCGATTAACCGCAGCCGTATGCATAAGTACAACACTATCCTGGCGTCTTATCCAAAAGAAAATACTTCCGACCAGATAGCCATATCGAAGAAAAATGCATGCGTATAGGTTGAATATGAATAGAAGAGGATAAACAGACTGTAAATATGAATATTTAGCAGCCACTTCGGCGGCTACGGCAAAGGTTCCTTTTGACGGGTAACAACCGGGCGTCGCCGTAAGAGAAGGCAGTGACCATTGGAAAGAAAGCCCACCTTTGCGCCCGACACGCGAAGATGGCCGCCACGAGACGAGGAACCACCCCGTCCATGGCGTAGACGCGAAAGGAGCGCATCGTGAACGGGTCATCGAGCAACAGGGCGGCGCCTCCGCAGGCAGCCGCGGGTTCGGCAGCGGAACAGGCCGCGGCCAAGAAGGTCGTTGCGGGGGGTGCGGCCAAGAGCCTGGGCCTCATGGGCTTCTTTGCCATCACCGCGTCGATGGTGCTTACGGTCTACGAGTACCCCACGTTTGCATCGTCAGGCTTCCAGCTGGTGTTCTTCCTGCTCATAGGCGGTTTTCTCTGGTTTATCCCCGTGGCGTTGGTGGCGGCCGAGATGGCCACCGTCAAAGGCTGGGAAAACGGCGGCATCTACGCGTGGGTGGGCAACACGCTGGGCAAGCGCTGGGGCTTTGCGGCGCTGTTCTTCCAGTGGTTCCAGATCACGGTGGGCTTCGTGACGATGGCCTTCTTCATCCTCGCGGCCTTCTCGTACATCGTGCACTGGGACGCCCTGTACAACAACCCGCTCGTCATGTTCATCGGCGTGGCCGTCATCGTGTGGGTGCTGACCTTTGTGCAGCTCGGCGGCACCAAGTACACGGCGCGCATCGCCAAGGCCGGCTTCTTCGGCGGCATCGTGATCCCCGCCATCGTGCTGTTCGTGGGCATCATCGCCTATCTGGTCACCGGCCATGCGTCTCAGATCACCATGGACTGGTCCACCTTCGTTCCTGACTTCAGCAAGGTCGGCACGTTGGTCATCTTTGCCTCGTTCATCCTGGCCTTCGCCGGCGTCGAGGCCTCCGCTTCGCACGTGAACGAGCTCAAGAACCCCGGGCGCAACTACCCGCTGGCCATGTTCATCCTGGTCATCGTTGCTATCGTGCTCGACGCCCTGGGCGGCCTTGCCGTGGCCATCACGCTGCCCCCCAAGGTGCTCGACGGCAACCTGTCCTACGGCGTCATCGAGGCGTTCCGCCAGATCTTCGTGGTCACCTTCGGCGAGCAGTGGGGCTGGCTCGTCTACGCCATGGCCGTGCTGCTGGCCCTGGGCGTGCTCGCCGAGATCAGCTCCTGGATCGTGGGCCCGTCGCGCGCCCTGCTCGACACGGCCCAGCAGGGCATCCTGCCCGCGAGCTTTGCCAAGACCAACAAGAACGGCGTCTCGGTCAAGACGGTCATGATCCAGGCCGGCATCGTCACCATCTGGGATGCGGTGCTCTGCGGCTCCATGGCCCTCTCGGGCGGCTCGAGCTCCTCGGTGTCGTACCTGACCGCCATCGGCCTCACGGTGGTCATCTACCTGGTCGCCTACGTGCTGCTCTTTGTGGGCTACCTGGTGCTCGTCTACAAGCATCAGGACCTACCGCGCACCTACCAGATTCCCGGCGGCAAGGTGTTCAAGACCATCGTGGCCATCGTGGGCCTGCTGGTGACCCTGGCGACGCTCGTGATCTCGTTCTTCCCGTCGTCGGAGCTCGACGCGGCCAGCAACACGGTCTACGTGGCCACCCTGATCGTTTGCTTCCTCATCTCGCTGGCCATCCCGTTCGTGATCTACGGCCTGCGCAAGCACTGGGCCCCCAAGACCCCGGTTGCCCCTGCCACCAGCGCTCCGGCCGAGGTCCCGGCGAGCGGCAACGGTCACACCGGTGCTTAGCACGGGTGCGTCCGACCTGCCGAACCCCTTTGTTGCTCTACCGCAATTAAGAGCTTTTTGATTGCGTCAGTGCGGTTTTACAGGGCGCCGAGCACCGGGGCGCCCGTCTCCAACCCATGCGCCCTAGCGACGCGCTCTTACAGGAGGTATGACCATGATTCTCAACGGTAAGCTCGAGCACGAAGAACTCAAGACCCTCGACGACGCGGCACCCTACCTGGCCCCGATCTTTGGCTCCCAGGCCTCCGATACCTCGATGCCTACGGACCACTTCAACATGGACCCGGTCGAGCCCCGTATCGCGAGCGAGACCATCCGCGAGTTCCTCTCTACCGAGGGCAACGCCCACCAGAACCTCTGCACCTTCGTGCAGACCTACATGGAGCCCGAGGCGACCGAGCTCATGAAGGAAACGCTCGACAAGAACGCCATCGACAAGGACGAGTACCCGATGACGGCCGAGCTTGAGAACCGTTGCGTCGCCATGATTGAGAACCTCTGGCACGCCAACCCCGACGAGCAGCCCATGGGCACCTCGACCGTCGGCTCGTCCGAGGCCTGCATGCTGGGCGGCCTGGCCATGCTGTTCCGCTGGAAGGCCCTGGCCAAGGCGGCCGGCATCGACATCTACACCGCCACGCGCCCCAACCTGGTCATCAGCTCCGGCTACCAGGTCTGCTGGGAGAAGTTCTGCCGCTACTGGGACATCGAGATGCGCCTGGTACCCATGGACAAGGATCACCTCTCGCTTGACCCCGAGGCTGCCATGAAGTACGTCGACGACCACACCATCGGCGTCGTCGCCATTCTGGGCATCACCTACACCGGCCGCTACGACGACGTGAAGGGCCTCGACGCCGCCATCACCGAGTACAACAAGACCGCCAAGGTGCCGATCCGCATCCACGTCGACGCTGCCTCCGGCGGCTTCGTGGCCCCGTTCATCGAGCCCGACCTGGCGTGGGACTTCCGCCTGCCCAACGTGTGGTCGATCAGCGCCTCCGGCCACAAGTACGGCCTGGTGTACCCTGGCATCGGCTGGGTCATCTGGCGTAGTAAGGAGGCCCTGCCCGAGGACCTGATCTTCTGGGTGAGCTACCTGGGCGGCCAGGAGGCCACGATGGCCATCAACTTCAGCCGCAGCGCCTCTCAGATTGTGGGCCAGTACTACGTCTTTATGCGCAACGGCTTTAACGGCTACAAGGAGATTCAGCTGCGCACCATGGACGTGGCCCACTACCTGGTGCAGCAGATCGAGGACATGGGCATCTTCGAGATGTACGAGAAGGCCACCGAGATCCCGATCCTTTGCTGGTCGCTGAAGGAGGACGCTAACAAGAAGTGGACCCTCTACGACCTCGACGACCGCCTGCGCATGCACGGTTGGCAGATTCCTGCCTACCCGCTGCCCGCCAACATGGAAGACGTCACCTGCCAGCGCATCGTGTGCCGCGCCGATCTCTCCATGGCTATGGCCGAGAAGTTCATCACCGACATGAAGGCCGAGATCAAGAACCTCGACAACGCGAGCTTTATCGCCGGCAAGGAGGGTAACGACTTCAAGCAGCAGAGCTTCGACCACAGCGGCCGCGTGGCTGCCCCGGCTCCTGCTAAGAAGTAGCACTAAGAAGTAGCGAGTAGCGGCAAGTAGCTCGCAGATCATCCGTTTGGCTGTACGGCGGCCCCGCCCCGGCTCCCTGTGGGTTGGTGGCGGGGCCGCCCGTCTTGTATCGAGGGAGAAGGGCCATGGCTACCCACGTAGAGGCTCCCACATCCGCACAGACTGCAACGACCGCGCAGGGACGCGGGGTAGCCCAGCCTGCACCTTCGCATCCAGCCGACGACGCGCCCGTATCGGCCGCCACCTCGTCGGGAGACCCGTTCAAGCGCACCCTCACCGTGTTCGACATGGTGGTGTACTGCCTGATCTTTATGGTGCCTATCGCACCGTTCAGCATCTTTGGCAACGTGTTCCAGGCGTCGAACGGCATGCCGGCGCTGGCCTACCTCATCGGCATGGTCGCCATGCTGTTCACCGTCTTGTCGTTCGGCGTCATGATCGCCCGCTTCCCCTCGTCGGGCTCGATCTACGCCTACACCACGGGCGGCATGGGCAAGGGCATCGGCTTTGTGACCGGCTGGCTCATGCTGCTCCAGTACCTGGTGACGCCCGATCTCATGTACATCATGGCGGCCATAGCGCTCCACCAGTACCTGCCCGAGGTCCCCGTGTGGGTGTGGTGCGCCGGCTTTTTGATCTTTGTGACCGCCGTCACCTTGCGCGGCATCTCGGCCACCATCATCGTGGACCGCATAGCGCTGGTAATCGAGCTGCTGGTGCTGGGCGCGTTCTTGGTCCTGGGCGTGACCTACGTCATAGGGCACCCCGAGACGTCCTCGTTCTCGACCAACGCCATCTTTGACCCCAAGACGTTCGACATGGGGGCCATGATGAGCGCCGTCTCGCTCTGCGTCTTCTCCTACGTGGGCTTTGGCAGCGTGGCGACCTTGGCCGAGGAGGCCAAGGACGGGCGGCACGGCCCCTCGCGCGCCATGCTGATCGCCGTGCTCCTGTTGGGCGCCATGTTCATGAGCATGTGCTTTGTGGCCACCTGCGTGGACCCCACCGGGCAGGTTTTTGCCAACAACGGCGACGACGGCTTCTACCTTGTGGCCCAGTTGGTGGGCGGCAAGTGGTTCGGCGTGCTCTGCGCGGTCGCGGTGGCCGTCGCCCTGGGCGTGTTCACCGCCCTGGCCGGCCAGACCTCGGCCTCGCGCATCCTCTACGCCATGGGCAACAGCGGGTCTCTGCCCAAGGCCCTGGCCAAGGTCGACGACAAGACGCGCGTGCCCGTGGTGGCCACGCTCTTTGTCTCGGGCCTCTCGGCCGCGATGCTCTTCTTCCTGCTGCAGCTCGGTATGGACGACATCGCCAAGGTGACCAACTTCGGCGCCCTGGCGTCGTACTGCCTGCTCAACATCTGCGTGATCTGGTACTACTGGATCAAGCAGAAGGACCACTCGAACCCCGTGCGCCTGCTGATCTGCCCGGCTATCGGCGCCGTCGTGACCCTGGTCATCTTTATCTCGCTCGACACCGTGGCCCACGTGGTCGGCTTCGTGTGGGTGGCCATCGGCATTGCGTACTACCTGGTGGTGACCAAGGTGCTGCACCGCGGCGTCGAGATGGAGTGAGGACGGGGGCACCTACGATTCCTCGATGCGTGCGATTAGCTTCTGCAGCCATTCCGCTGCGGAGTCGATATCGGGGCGCACACCCAGGCCTTTTGCCTGCTCGGCATAGGACTCTCGCCAACGTTCCGTGGCCGGGAGTTCCGGTGGCCATACATGTTTGTTTCTATAAGCAAAGAGACGTCTGCATGTTGATTTTGTTTTCGGCAGGTCGATCTTGCCCAACGACTCCATTACCTGCAGGTCTATGAGGTCGTGGACTCGCATACTGCCTGGCTCGGTCAGACCGTGGAGCTTCTGCGCAACCTGGTGATGTAACGGCATCAGCGGTATGGGGCCGGGTGTCGGAAGTCCGATTTCAGAGAATATCTCGGTTAGGTAGCCCGGTATAAAGAGTTCCGGCTCATCGGCGTCGCCAATCTCGTCAAAACCGACCTCAAGTGGTACCGTGAGCCAAGACTTTCCATTAAACGAGAGCTTTACCTCGAACGGCTGCATGACGTACTCCGCGGGAACGCCCTTGGGCATTGCTGGGGGCTTGCGGACAAGAACGCCTGTGAAGCCCTCCCAGCCCGAGGTGAGCGCGTACTGGAGTTTGATCACGAATGACTCCAAATCCTCGCCTCTCGCCGTATCGAGGTCGCGGGTAAACCGCGTGGCTGAGTCTCCAAATCTCATCTTGAGGGCGCTGCCGCCCTTGACTGCTCCGCTTGGCAGCATCTGCCCGACTATTGCATTGGCCATAAGAAGCCTTATGCGTTGTGGGTCGGTCTTGCCTTGGGAGACACGGGTGATTGCTATATCCAAGTTCCTACGGCTATTGGGTGGTTTTATTGCCATGGGTCAAGCTCCTTGCGTAGGCTCGTCGCTTCCTGCTCGCTGATGAGGCCGTTTGCGAGGGCTTCATCGACTGCATCTGCCAGCCTTTCGGGCAGTATGGTGTTTTGGCACGCCCTGAGTGCGTCTGCGAGGGGTTGCGTGGGGATGCCCTCATAGCAGGTGGACGCCTCGCTCTCCGCCGCCCTGACGATCTCGATCCAAGGGGGGAGGCTTTTTCTCACACGTTTTCTGGTTGCAACGAGCACCTTTGGAGGGCTGGCGAAGGCGAGGTTGCACATTGCGAGGACAGACTCTCCGTGCACCCATGAGTTCGGTCCAACGAGCGCGACGGCTTCGGCATAGGTGTCGAGGGGGGTGGGGATGTAGCGGGTAAGGCGGTAGACGCCGTGTCCCAGACGAGTGAGCCGGCCGTCTTTGACATAGCGTGCAAGCTCCGGTTTGAGAACACCAACCTCCAACGCCTCGCCCGTGGTGACGATGCCGTAGTTGTCGGCGCAGATTTCATATATCGAGTCAAAGTGTTTCATGCCAAAAGATTAACATATTTGTTAACCTTTTGGCAGGGTAAAGAAATTAGGGGAGAAAAGCCTACAATAAAAGCTGCCCACCCCCACCAGCGAATAGGCACCCATACCGCACGCAACCCCTAATACAAATTGACGTTCTCCTCGATCGCCAGCTCGGCCAGGGCCTTTGAGTCGCGGATCACGAGGTACTTCTTGGTGCGGTCGACGATGCCCTTGTCTTTGAGGGCGGTGACGAGGCGGCTGCACGTGGTGATATGGATGAGCAGGTGGTCCGAGATGTCCTGCAGCGTCATGTTGCACAGGATGCGGTACTGGCCGTCGGCGTCGGGGGCGTTCACGTCCATGAGCTTCTTGAGCCAGGTGAGCATGCGGTGGCTGGCCGAAGACGAGCTCACGTTGTCGAGCCGGTGGGCGAACTGCCCAAACGACATGTGCGAGATGTAGACGAGGTCCTCGAACGCGCGGGGGTCCTGGCAGGCGAGCTCGTAGGTCTGGGCATAGGTGAAGCTGACGAGCACGGTGTTCTCGACGGTGCGGCAGACCGAGTTGATGCACTCGCCGGCGAACATCTTGTGGGTGGCCCCGCGGTCGAGATACTCGCCGAACACCAGAGGCCGGAACGGTACCAGCGGAATCAGAATCGCGTTGTCGGACCCGTTCTCAAACATCCCCCGACGCCCCCTCTTGCGTGCGGGCGCGCCTCGCGGTCCTGCGCCCTCGCTGTTCCCCTGCGGCAAACCGCGTATACGAACGCCCTCCAGACGCCCTGGGCCAAGCCCGCCCTCCACGGCGTAGCCTGCGTGCCATTGTAGCAGGGTGCGGGGCTGATTTAGCGCACGCTAAACCCGGGGCTTCTCTGCTGCCCAGGTCTTGGGACCTCCCGGGCTCATCGTGCTTGGTTCTTACGCTTCTACACACCCTATCTGCGGGTTTGTACCATGGGTCCCGTGGTATTTGGAGGAACACCGCACAGAGAGAGGGGAACCCTATGGCACGGTACGGAATGCTCGTCGACACCCGTCGCTGCGCCGGCTGCTACGCCTGCGTCGTGGCCTGCCAACTCTGGAATAACCAGCGTCCCGGCACGGCGTGGAGCCACGTGGAGCGCCGCGAGTGGACCGACGAGAACGGGGAGAGCAGGCGCGCCTATCTGCCGCACGCCTGCATGCACTGCACCGATGCCCCCTGCGAGCAGGTCTGCCCCACCGGGGCCACCTACACGCGCGACGACGGCATCGTGGCGATCAACTACGAGGCGTGCATCGGCTGCGGCGCCTGCGCCGAGGCCTGCCCGTACGACGCCCGTGTGGCCGCCTCCAACGACGCCTGGTGGTGCGGCGCCGAGGAGCCTGCCCCCTATGAGGTCGAGGGCATCGTGCGCACCGCCCCGGCCATGGAGAAGTGCGTCTTCTGCTACCCGCGCCTCGAGGCCGGCATGAAGCCTGCCTGCGTGGTCAACTGCCCCGGCAAGGCGCGCGTCTTCGGCGACCTCGAGGATCCCGAGAGCGACATCAGCGTGGCCCTGGCCGAGGCGGGCGAGGCCGCCTACAACGTGCCCGGCACCGGCTTCTACTACATCGCCTACGAGGGCATGCCCGCCGATATGCTGCCCGTGCTGCACCAGAGCCTGGCCTTTGACCCGAGCGCCCGTTAATGAGAGGAGACGCGAACATGTCTGACTTCAACCCCGCCATCTCCCGTCGCGCGTTTGCCCAGGCCGCCGCTGCCGGCGTGGGCGTGGCGGCCGTCTCGGGCGGTTGGGACTTCCTGTGGCCCGAGAGCGCCTTCGCCGACGAGAACAGCCCCGTCGAGGAGCGCTTCTCCTACTGCGACATGTGCAACCACTCGCCCAAGTGCGGCATCACCGCCCATGTGCGCGAGAACAAGATCGTGCGTATCGAGTCGCGCACCGACGGCTATCCCAACGGCCCGCTGTGCGCCAAGGGCATGGCGGCCATCCAGCAGCTCTACGACCCCGAGCGCCTGCTCTACCCCATGAAGCGCACCAACCCCGTCAAGGGCATCGATGAGGACCCGGGCTGGGAGCAGATCACCTGGGACGAGGCCTACGACACCATCGCCGCCAAGATGCAGGAGTGCAAGGAGAACTACGGCGCCGACTCGGTGTTCCTCTACTGCGGCGACCCCAAGGAGCCCCGCGGCGCGGTGAACCGCCTGGCCAACCTCTTTGGCACCACGACCTACGGCAACGAGTCCTCTACCTGCGCCTACGCCACCATCATCGGCGGCCAGCTGGCCTACGGCATCGGCGGCATGGGCACCAACCCCACGGCGGCCTCCAAGAGCTGCCTCATCTGGTCGCTCAACCCTGCCTGGTCGCTGCCGAACCGCTTTGGCAAGCTCGTCGACCTCAAGAAGAACGGCACCAAGTTCGTGGTGGTCGACCCCCGCGTGACCCCCACCGTGGAGGCTCTGGCCGACGTGCACCTGCAGCCCCGCCCGGGTACCGACGGCGCCCTGGCCTTGGGCATTGCCAACTGCATGATCGAGAACGGCTGGTACGACCGGGAGTTCTGCGAGACCTGGGGCCACGGCTGGGGGGAGTTCAAGGAGTACGTCGCGGACTTCACCCTTGAGAAGACCGAGGAGATCACCTGGGTCCCCGCCGATAAGATCAAGGCTGCGGCCGAGATCTGGGGCACCAACAAGCCCGGCGCGCCCATCTTCAGCGCAAGCCCCGTGGTGCACCACACCAACGGCGGCTACAACCAGATGGCCATCTGCCTGCTCGTGGCCATGCAGGGCGGCCTCGACATGGAGGGTGGCCTTACCGTGGGCGGCGGCCTGCCGTTCGACCTGTTTGCCTCCACGGCCCAGTTCAACCGCGAGGATCTCTACGAGGAGATTAAGGGCAACCGCTTCGACCTCGAGGACTTCCCCATCTGGACCAAGTACGTGAAGCAGGTGCAGACCAACCGCTGGCCCGAGTACGCCGCCGATGGCAAGATCAAAATGATGATGATGTGGGGCGGCAACGCGCTCATGTGGCCGCAGTCCCCCCTGTACCAGGAGGCCATCGGCTCCCTCGAGTTCGCCGCGGCGGCCGACTACTTCTACCGCCCCTGGACGCACAACTTCTGCGACATCATCCTGCCCGCGGCCATGTGCATGGAGCGCATGGCGCCCCTCTCGATCTTCGGCCGCAAGATCTACCTGCGCGAGCCCGTGGTGGAGCCCCTGGGAGAGGCCCGCGAGGACTGGCGTAGCGCCATGGAGCTGGGCTGCCGCCTGGGCTTCGAGGAGGAGTGCTTCGGCGGCGACGTCGAGGCCTGCATCGAGGAGGTGCTGGCCACCTCGGGCTGCGGCGTGACCCTGGCCGACCTGCGCGAGCACCCCGAGGGCGTCGTGGTGCCCCCGACCGCCGAGACGCAGTACAAGAAGTACGAGACCGGCGGCATCCGCAAGGACGGCCAGCCCGGCTTCAACACGCCGAGCGGCAAGGTCGAGTTCGTCTCCGAGGTGCTGCGCGAGGCCGGCTTCGACGGACTGCCCCTGTGGAACGAGCCGGTGCACAGCCCAGTTTCGACCCCCGAGGAGTTCGAGAAGTACCCGCTCATCCTCAACACCGGCTCGCGCGTGCCCATGTACACCCACACCAAGGAGCGCAACATCCCCTGGCTGAACCAGTTCATGCCCGAGCCCATCGTGCGCCTGAACCCGGTGGACGCCGAGGTCCGCGGCCTGGTCGACGGCGACCGTGCCCGCATCTTCAACGACCTGGGCGAGATCGAGATGGTCGTCGAGGTGACCAACCTCGTGCTGCCGGGCTGCGTCGATATGTTCCACGGCTGGGTGAACGCCAACGTGAACCTGCTTGTCTCCCGCGACTTTGACCCGATCACCGGCTACCCGCCCTTCAAGGAAGGCCTGTGCCAGGTGGAGAAGATCGCGTAGGGGAGAGGAAAACCTACGCAGGGGAGAAGCCCTGCGGTTTGAGGCGGCCCCCCGTGATAGAGACGCCTCCGGGTTAGAGGTGGCTCCAGGGTAGAGGCAACCCTGCAGTTGGAGGCGGCCCTCGTAGTTCCATCGGGAACGCGGGGGCCGCTTTGCGTGTGGGTGGGGTTGGGGCGGCAGGAAGGCGGGCATCCAGGTAGCCGGATGGCACCGAATTGGAGAAATGTAATCGTATGCAGGGCTGGGTGGCACCGAATTGGCGTAATGTAACTGTTGGCTGGCCAAAATAGGCGGTTGTGCATGCCGGACAGTTACATAACGCGAATTCGGTGCCATTTCGTGGGTCTATCTATTACAGAACGTCGGTTTGGTGCCATGCGCCGGGAGCCGCTATTACAGAACGCCGGTTTGGTGCCAGCATGGCTTTCGGGAAGCATTTTGTGAACTTGCACGATCGACCCATGGTGCCCATGTTCAGAAATCATGCCGAGCTTACGGGGGTCTGTTGTGAGCTCGTGACCGATTCCCGGCACGAGGCCTGTCCGTGGGTGTGATGCGCGCCATGCTCGAGGCCACTTTCTTCCTTCTTATGCCCTTACACCGCCGCCAGCGCATAGGGTACCACGCAGCGCCGTTCGCCCAGGTCGGTCGCCACGGGGGCCACCCGCGCCCGCACGCCGTAGAAGCGCTCGATGTTCGCCTCGGTGATCACGTTGCGGCTGGGGCCCAGCAGGCGTTGGCCGTCGCGGCCCATGAAGAGCGTCTCGTCGGATATGGCCAGGGCGTGGTCGGGGAAGTGCGTGTTCACGATGCAGGTGCAGGTGCGGTCGGCGGCGATGCGCTCAATGGCCTCGACCACCTTGAGCTGGTTGTACATGTCGAGGTTCGACTCGGGCTCGTCGAGGATCAAAATCTTGGGGTCGCTCACCAGGGCCCGCGCGATCAGGGCCATCTGGAGCTGGCCACCGCTCACGGCGTTGCACCCCTGCTGGGCCAGGTGCGCGATGCCCATGCGCTCGAGCATGGAGTAGGCACGCGTGTAGTCGGCCTTGCTGGGGGCCGAGAACAGCGACGAGCCGGCGTTCAGCCCCATGACCACGGTGTCGAGGATGCTGTACGAGAACGCGTTGTGCTTGGCCTGGGGCACGTAGCTCACCGACTTCCAGAGCTCGGCATGCCCGTAGTTACCCAAAGGCCGGCCGTCGATGTAGGTGTCGCCGCGGTTCCAGTGCAAAAAGCCCATCATGCATTTGAGCAGCGTGGTCTTGCCGGCGCCGTTGGGGCCCAGGATCGTGAGCACGGCGTTTTCGGGTACCGCTAGGTCGAGCCCGTCGATAATTGAGCGCGAGCGGTAGCCAAAGGAGCCGTTGCGAACCTCGAGTTTCATCATGCCTCCTTGGCGGTCGTGCGGATGAGCCATGCGAAGAACGGTGCACCCACGATAGCTGTGAGAATCGACAGTGGGATTTCGACGCCCGTCGCGCAACGGGCGATGTCGTCGATGGCGAGCAGATACATGCCCCCCAACAACAGCGACGCCGGCACGAGCGTGCGGTGGTCATTGCCCAGCATAAGGCGCGCGATGTGGGGGATCACCAGGCCGATCCACCCGATGACGCCGCACAGGGCCACCGTGGTCGCGGTCATGAAGGTGGCCGCCACGATGGTGATCGAGCGCAGCCGGCTCACGTTCATGCCGAGCGAGCGGGCCTCCTCCTCGTCGAGCGAGAGCAGGTTGAGCTTCCAGCGCAGGCCCAGCAGCACCAGGGCGCAGGGGAGAATGACTGCCGCCGCTACGGCCACGTCGCGGTAGGTGGCCGTTGCCAAGCTGCCCAGCAACCACGAGGTGATGGCGGGCAGCTTGTCGTAGGGGTCGCACACGTACTTGATGATCGATACAAAGGCCTCGAACAGCGCCGAGACCACCACGCCTACGAGCACGAGCATATAGAGCTGCATGCGGCTCTGTACCCGGCCGAGCAGCATCACCATGCCCACCGCCACCAGGCCAAATCCCAGCGCCATGCCCTGGATGAGCAGGGCGCTGCCCGACGCCAGGATCGCCAGTGCCGCGCCAAAGCTCGCGCCGGCCGAGACGCCCAGGATGTCGGGGCTCACCAACGGGTTGCCAAAGACCGCCTGGAACGCCGCGCCCGAGACCGCCAGCGCCGCCCCGACCAGCACGCTCATGAGGATGCGCGGCAGGCGCACGTTAAAGACCACGGTGGTCATCATGGCATCGGGGGCCTCGAAGCCAAAGACGGGCGCGAACAGCGTCTTCACCACGTCGGCGGGGGCGATGGAGTAGCGCCCCAGGCACAGCGAGAGCACTGCGCACGCCACGAGCACCGCAGCCATGAGCGCCAGCACGAGCCCCCGGCACAGGCGCTGGCCCTTGGGGGAGGAAGGAAGCGTGGAAGTGGGGGTCGCCGAACCCACGTTCATCGCAGCGCCTCCCGCACATGGGCCAAAAAGCCCTCGCCGAACAGGGGCACGGGCTTGTCCCACGAGATGCGGCTCGAGACGGCCACGTGCGGCACCTCCACATGGCGGCAGGCGCTTTCCTGGGGGATAAACCCGTCGAGCAGCGTGTCGCCCACCAGGACGTCGTAGCCACCGCCCGCCACGGCGGCCAGCAGCTCCTCCTCGCTCACGGTGCCCAGGTCGTCCGGGGCCATGAGGGCGGGATCGGCCTCGAAGAACGTCGCCACGGACACGGCCCCGAACCCCTCGTCGGTGAGCAGCGCCTCGCGCCAGCCGTTGGCCAGCGCCTGGTCGCCCACCACCAGGGCGCGCGGGCCGTTCGGGTTGCCGCTGGGTGCCGGGGGTTCCCAGGGTGAGACCTTCTCGCCCGCCGCCGCACGGTCCATGCGGTTGAGCGTGCGGGCCACCGGAGTGCGTCCCGCAAAGGACCCCACCACGTAGGGGATTCCGTAGGTGCGCTGCATCCAGCGGGCTAGGGACAGGCCCGAGGTGGTCAGCGCCACGTTGCAGGCGGCGGTGAGGCCGTCTACGTACTCCTGCACCGAGGAGCCCATGGACCACACGCTCGCCACGGCCCAGCCGCCGGCTTCCAGCAGGTCGCGCACTGCGTCGACGTTGGCCTGCGAGGTCACGTCGAGCGGCGTGGCGCCCAGCAGGTTCACGCGCCGCGGCCGGCCCGGCTCCCACGGGGGCACCTCGCCCGCCCGGGGCGCCACCAGGTCGCGGGCCAGGGCAAGCAGCGTGCGCGCCAACCCGTGGCCGTAGTAGCGCGTTCCCGTGGTGTCGAGCGCGATGCCGGGAATCTGGCAAAGGTCGGAGATCTGGTTGGCCACGGCCCGGTAGTCGGTGCCGAGGACCATGGGGTTGGGGGTGCCGATCAGCGCCACAAAGTCGCCGGGGACTTCGCGCTGGGCATGGCAGGCGGCTTCGACCAGGGCGTCGTCGAGGCCGAAGAGCGCCTGCATGTCGTCGAGGGCCGAGGTCAGGATGCGCGCGTTGCCCTCGTAGGCCCGCGGCTCGTCATAGGCGGTGTAGTTTCCGATGCACCCCGAGGGATCGTGGATGACCACGGTTCCGTTCAGGTCGAAGAGCGCCGCGCAGGCACCCGAATAGTCGGCTGCAAAGGTGGGGAGCAGCACATGGAAGTCGCGTTGGTTCATCGCAGTGGCCTCCTACACCACGAGCGTCTGGGAGTAGAGCATCGTGCGGGCGTCCCCCCGTTTCTCGAGGGCCTGGCGCACGCCCTCTAAGAGGAAGCGCGAGGCTTCAAAGCCGAAGGGCTGCACGTCCACGCCGAGCGAGAGCGGCGCGGCCGACTCGACCAGGCGCGCGGCGTCCAGGCCCACGGCCACGTCGGTGGGGTGCCCCACCTCGCGCACCAGCGACATGCGCGGATGGCTGCCCGAGTACACGGGAATCTGGGGGTTCACGGCGCAGAGGGCCTCGATGTAGGGCAGGTCTCCCGGCTCCATCTCCTCTGCCAGCAAAAACGTGATGTTTGCGCCTGCGGCGGCCAGGGTCGCGGCCACCTCGAAGGTGGATCCGTTGAGGTTCGAGCCCACGGCCACGTTGAGCCCCTCCATCCAAGAGCGGGCCTGTTCGAGCTCGCGGACGGCCTGCTCGTAGTAGGGCTCAAAAGGCAGCGGCTGCTCTAGGAACGCGCCCAGGTCGCGGTACATGGCGGCCACGCGCTCCACGTCGTAGGGCATGCCTGTGAGGTGCCACGGGGTCCCGAAGGCCGCCTCGAGGTCGCGGCAGGCATGGCGGCCGAAGGGCTTGAGCAGGATGTTGCGGCTGCCCTCGCGCATGCGCAGGAACTCATCGAAGGTGGCGCAGGTGGGCAGTGATCGCACCGTGGACAAACCGACGGCCGCCAGCAGGTTAAAGAGCTCGCTCGTCTCGTCCACCGGGGCAAAGTTGCCCATGACGTTCACGGCTTTGGGGTCCTTCTCCACCGGGCCCGCCTGGGTGAGAAACCCATAGATGCCGCGCTGCAGCTTTACCGGGGGAGGCGTGGTTGACGACATGCTCACCGGGTCCATGTGGCCGTCCATGAATGGGATGCCGTAGCGCTCGGCCATGCGGGCACACACGTTTGCGTAGTCGGAGCCCAAGAGGTCGTCGATGCAGGTGGAGAAGAGCCACACGCAGCTGGGCTTTTCGGCCCTAAGCCGCAGCACGCGGTCCACGATGGCCTCGAGGCGCTCCATATGGGTGCCCATGACCAGGTCGTCTTCGGAGATGTCGACATAGTACATACGGTCGCGGTAGCCGTTCATGACCGCCGCCACCGAGCCGTGCCGGCCACAGCCGCACGGGGCCTGGAAGATCACGATGGAGCCGGGTACCTGCATGGCTCCGCGGGCAATGCCCCAGCCGCCGGCGCAGGGGGCCACGTAGCGCAGGCTGCCCTTGGGGATGAGGCACCCCTCGCCGATGGGCAGCCCCACCACTTGAGTGTAGGAGGCTTGGGGAGCGAGAATCTGGGGGCCGTGGCGCAGCACGTCGCGCACGGCCGAGAGGGGCACGGCGTCGCAGGCGTCGAAGAGGGACTTCTCGATCATCTAGGCCTCCTCGCAGCATTGGCAGGGGAGCGGCTCACGGGCTGCGGGCATAGGGGCGGCCTCGGGCTCGGCTGTGGTCTTGCCGGTATTGCCGGTCTCGCCTATGAGCGTGCGGGCGATGGCGCGGAAGGTGCGCGACACCTCGAGGTCGGGGTCCATTTGCTCCACGGTCATGCCCCGGTCTTCGGCTTTTTGGATGTTGGCGTCGCGGGGCACGATGCCGATGACCTGCGTGCCGATGCGCTCGGCGAACTCCTGCACGATGCGCACCTCGTCGGGGGTGTTGCGGCAGTTGCAGATGATGCCGCGTAGCTTGGCATAGCCGCGCGACGAGAAGTTGTCGAGGGCCTTCTTGATGTTCTCCGCCGCGTAGAGTGCCATCTTCTCGCCCGAAGTCACTATCACCACCTCGTCGGCGTAACCCGAGCGGATGGGCACCGCAAAGCCGCCGCATACCACGTCGCCCAGCACGTCGAAAAAGACGAAGTCGGGCTGGTACGTGCCAAAGGCGTCGAACTCTTCGAGCGTCTCGAAGGTCTTTACGATGCCGCGGCCCGCGCAGCCGCTGCCGGGGGTGGGACCGCCCGCCTCGGCGCAGACCACGCCGTGGTAGCCCTGGCGCGTGATGGACTCGAGACCGGGAGCGCGGCCGTCGTTTTGCACGAGCACCTCCATGACCGAGGTCAGGGATTCTCCGCCGAGTAGGTTGAAGGTGGAGTCGGCCTTGGGGTCGCAGCCGATCTGCATGACGCGGTAGCCCTCGTCGGCGATGCAGGCCGAGAGCGTGGAGGTGACGGTGGACTTGCCGATGCCGCCCTTGCCGTAGATGGCGATCTTCTTCATGGCTCCCTCTTTTGGTGAACGGATGATGCGCGGTAGAGATGCACGGCCGTCGTTGGGACGGCCGTGGAAGATACCACCCGAGGCGCGCCGGGGTGGGCGAAAGCCCCGCGGGCTCCGGCGTCGCAACGGGCGGCGCTCTTTGGGGTTGGCTTACTCCTGGGTGTGCCCCAGGATGCTGTCTATCTGCTCGTCGGTGAGCTCGGTGCCGTAGACGTCGGCGTAGAAGCGCTCGAGCTCTTGGGCCATGTCGAGGTCGGCAAAGAGCTCCGGATGCATGGTCGAGGCGAGCCATTTGACCATGAGCGGCGTTTCGACGCTCGGCGGGTCCCAACGGTAGCCGCCGATCGGGATCTTGTAGACGTTGGCGTCCTGAACGGCGTTGACCGGCGACCAGTCTTGGCCGGCAATCTTGTTCTCAAGCAGGTCCGAGGGCTGCATGTCGGTGAAGTTGCCGATAAACACGAAGGCGGGGTTCCAGGAGTAGATCTGCTCCATGTCGACCTCGACGCTGGTGCCGCTGCCATCCACGGGGTTCTTGGCCCCGGCGTGCTCGATCCAGTACTGCGAGAAGCTCTCGGGGGTGTAGACCTCCAGGTCGCCCGAGAGGTGCAGGCACACGGGGCGTTTGTCTTCGGGGAGGTCGGCCAGCACCTCGTCGACCTCGGCGATCTGCCCATCGAAGTAGTCGATCAAGAACTCGGCGCGGTCCTGCTTCTGGAAGAGGTCGCCGAGCATGGCGAGCCAGGTCTTGAGGTCCTCGATGCCGCCGTACTGCAGGGCTACGACCTTGAGGCCGGCCGCCTCCATGGCCTCGATGGACTCAGGCTGGCTCGTCCACTGGAACACGACGTCGGGCTTGAGCTTGAGCAGCTCCTCGATGTTCACGCTAAAGTCGCTGCCACACCACTCGGTGCCGGTCTGGGCCATGGCGGGGTAGAGGAATTTAAGGGCGCTTTTCTCGTAGGCGGGCATGCAGTTGGGGTTGCAGCCAACCAGGGTGTCGGTGTTACCCATGAAGGCAAAGTAAATCGAGGGGAACGGCATGATGGTCGAGGCCACGCGGGTGGGCACCTCGTCGAACTCGATGGTTTTGCCCAGCTGGTCCACGATGGTGATGGGGCCGTCGGCCAGCGCGGTTTGCGCGGGCTTTGCGGACTCAGTGGCGCCGGCGGAGGCGAGGGGCAGGCCTGCGACGAGAGCTGCGGCAGCAAGGAGGACGCCGCCCTGCAGGACCTGGCGGCGGGAGGCGACGAACGCGGTATTCGTTTGCACGGGACCTTCTTTCGGGGAGAGAAGTGGAGGGGAGGAATGGAGGTTTTGGAGGTTTATGTTCGCCATGGCTAACATGGTGAAATATACACCCGGGCGCGTACGATGGAGGAATAATTATTAGCCAAATCTAACTTTCATGAAATGTTCACGCGAGGGGAGGGAGGGGGAGCACTGGGTATGCAGACAGGTATCATCGGGCCATACGCGGTTGCCAACGCTTCGTAAGGAGGGCCATGACCGCCAGGGAGATTGGCATCGCCGACATGCAGTGCTGGCTCGTGCACATGGCCCAGAAGCGTTGGTGTGTTTCGGCCAAAAGGGTGGCGGAGATCTTTGGAGCCAACGGGGTTCTCGCCTATGTGCGCGAGATGTACGATCTGCTGCACCTGGGCGGCTATGAGCAGGCGCTGGACGACGTCGAGAGGTATCTCAAATCGAGGGGAGCCTCCCTATGCTAGCGATTGCGTTCGGTAGCGAGCTTGTGACAGATTCCCAGCGCGAGGCCTGCGCCGTGGGCGCGATGCGCGCCATGCTCGAGGACCTGAGCTCGGCAAGCGGGGTTCCGTTGGAAGGCCTGCTCCTAGAGTTCGCCGCGTCGAGGACCTACGAGGCGCTCTTCGACTTTGAGACGCGCGTGTGAGCCGAAGGCCCCGACTACCTGCGGGGTCTCTGGGAGCGGGAGAAGGGCACCGGGATGTAGCGGGCCCGGCGTCTTTCGCGCCTTATGGGGTCCGTCTATTCTCCCAGCGCTCCAAGCACGATCACCGCACGGTTCTGGTCCGGCAGTCCCGACGGGTCGGTGTCGTAGCCGTAGCGCTTGGCGGTCTCGGGCGCGACCTCCACCCAGCGCTGCGAGAGCCGGGGGTCGAACTCCGTGCTGCCGCGCGTCCCGTCGTAGCGGGAGCAGTTGATCCGCGCGGCGTATGAGGCGAGTTCCTCGGCCTCCGGTCCCGCGAGGCCTTCGTGGGCAAGGGCCGCCAGGGCATTGCGGTACTGCAGGTCAAAGGCGTAGCACGCCGTGAACGCCTCAAAGTCCCGCAGGGTCGGGTCGGTCTGTCCCGTGGTGTGGGCCCAACCTTCTACGTCGAGCCGGCGTGTGGTGTAGGAGAGGGTTCCCCCGTCCACCTCGACCTGGGCATATTGCACCGGCGAGATCCCAAGGGCCATGGTGGTCACGTCGGTCACGCTGGGCGACGATTTAACCACGCCCTGCACGTGCACATGGCCCGAAAGGTTGGCTGCCACGCCGTGGCGTGCGTAGAGTTCGAGCAGCTCAGAGGCGTTTTCGACCGCGATGCCGTTGTAGACGCTCGGCCAGAGCACCTGGTGGGTGCACGCAACCACCCGCGCTCCGTCTGTCTGTGCTTGGGCCAGGCGCTCCTCGACCCAGGCGAGGGTCTCGTCAGGCAGCGCACCGGGGTTCTCCACGGCGTTGCAGTCCACCATGAGAAGGCGCAGGTCGTCGCGCAACGGCCATTCGTAGCTGAGCGACGCTGCGTCGCGCGAGCTCGCCCCCGCGCGCCCAAAGGTGTCGTAGAGCTCGGCGAACGTGGCGGCCGTGGTGCGCGAGCCGTCGGCGCAGCGGGGGTGGATATCGTGGTTTCCGGGAATCGCCAGCACTGGGACGCCCGCGTCCTGAATGCGTGCAAATTTGGCGACCAAGTCCTCGTGACTGGGGGTCTCGCCGTCGAAGGCAAGGTCGCCCAGGCACAAGAACGCATCGGGCTTTTGGGCGATCACGTCGTCTACCAGGGCGTCGATAACGGGGTCGAGGTAGCGCGTCATGATGGTGCCCTCGACGGCCGTCCCGTCGAGAAAGCCTTTGGCCTCGAGCAGCCGCGGCGTCAGGTAGTGCAGGTCGGTTGTGAGCATGAGGCGCACGGGTCCAGGGTTGCCTGCCGCCCAGGCGCTCGGTGCACGCATCCCCAACCCCACGCTCGCCGCCCCTGCCACGGCGCAGCGGAGAAACCCTCGTCTGGTCAGGTTCGTGGGGTTTTGCACGGTGGGACCTTTCGGACAATCGTGGGTGGGAGGCAGCCGTTCCATATTCGCACGGGGCGCTGGTGGAGGCTAGGGTGTTTTGGGCGGATTGGGAGACCGGAGTGTGGCGAGAGTAATAAAATTAGGAGAGATGGACGTTTCCGTTCTCGCGTTCGGGCCTTTTGATGGCCGCGTCGAATATCTTGCTGAACTGCATCAAGGCGGCGCGGGACGTTCGGGGGCCGTGCACAACTGCCTCATGCTGTCGAAAAAGGCCGAATCCGAAGAAAGGCAGAGCACGGTTGGTCGTTGGTCCGGTCGGGGCGGTTTGGCGAATTGCGCTTGCGGCTCTTTCATAAGGAGGGCGATCTCAAAAGGTTCCAAAAGGGGAGTGCGGCAGGAAGTTGGACCGCCGGGGAGGGGATGCGCCGCGACGTGCCCGGGGAGCTGCCGCGCGACCCAGAAGCGGGCGACCCGGCGAGCCCCTCGAGCTCGCAGGGGGCAGGGTTGGGCGAGAGATTGCGACGGGACTTCGGGCACCTCCTGAGAGGCGCACTCGTCGTCACCGACGTGACCGAGCCCGGGGTGGCGGAGGTGGCTCGGCTACGCCGTGTAGACGGTCCAACCTGGCTGCCGCAGCCCCAATTACAATAACAAACGTGCTCAAATGGACAAATACTCGATGATGGCGCTACTCGTCGATCTCAATATCGATGACATGGCGAACGGGAGCGTTGGAAATGACGAGTTCGCACGATTCCGCAGTGGCAAGGTCGCTGTAGTATCGCCTGCTTATACCGCCGGTTGCATCTAGATCGCCCGCACCATATGGGATGTGCTGAACCGTCGACGTTCCGGGGAGTGCAGCGATGAGGAAAGACATTTGGTTTATGTTGGGGTTCGACTCGCTCCAAAGCATAGGGTCGTAATTGTATACGAGGGGCATGCCGTCGGGAATCAGCGCAAACTCCCCCAACAGGACCGCCCCACCCGAAGTCTTAGAATCGTTGCGCAATTCGAGCGTGAGGCACAGGATACTTTTGGCATTTAACTCGGGGTCATCGGGGATATCGGCATCTTCCGGACCGTAAAGATCCAGATACTCTCGATATGAGACCATGTCGGCGTCGGTCACTTTTATCGCATACCCATCGGTATTTTCACTCCGAGAGTCTATGAAGGCGCCATTCAGTTCGACCCATTCTCCCATCGAATGGTGCTCTTCGGGATATGGGTATGGATATAGGCGTTCGTTTACCCACCAAATACGTCCAGCCATTCCAATAAACATGACGATGACCAGCGTTCCGAGCAGGATCATGGGCACACGTCGCGCTGGGGTCTTTTTCATTGATGCTCCTCGGTCATAAGATGTTCGAAGCCATCGAGGTGCCCTTCGGCAAGATGCCAGACCTCATCGGCCAAAGAACGGACTACCTTGGCGTCGTGACATGCGAGCAGTACCGTTGCACCCCTATCGCGAGCGATGCGTATCTGCTCCTGTACCATATGGATCCCGCTAGCATCGAGGGCGTTGGTCGGCTCGTCGAGCAAAAGTACCTCCTGCTCCTCCATAAGGGCGGCGGCAATGCCCAGACGCTGCTTCATGCCAAGAGAATATGCACGGTAGCGACGGCGATCATATGGGTCGAGGCCTACGGCTGAAATCCACGACCGGACCTGCGCCTCTTTGGCGATTCCCTTAACCGAAGCCAATATGCGCAGGTTCTCGAAACCGGTGTACGAATCCAGAAATGTAGGGCCTTCAAGTAGCATTCCAAGACTGGGTGGAAAGTCGATATCTCGACCTAAGCGAAGCCCATCGATTTCCACATGACCTTCCGTTGGCCGAACGAGCCCGGCTACAATACGCATGAGCATCGTCTTTCCGCTACCGTTGGGTCCCGTAAGGGCCACGATGCGTCCCGGCTGGAGGCTCAGAGTGATATCCCGCAAAACCGTAGCCCTATGAAACCGTTTAGTGACACCGACCACGTTGATCATGAGACATCCGCTCCCCTTCCGTATATATCACGCCGGGCATAAGCAATGCCCCCGAGCACGGTAAACAGCGCTATGACCGCGAAAGCCCAGATAAGGCCCGCCTCGCAGGAAACTCCCGCCGACGAAACGAGCTTGCTCCGTGCGAGCATGAGGTAGTTTCCCAAAAGCACTCCGTTGGCGTGAAGAGCCGACAAGAGCAATACCGCAATCACAGCCGCAAACCCAACAAGCGGAGCAAACGCGATTGAGAGAGCTAGCTGCATCGTACATACGGCTGCAAGAACAACAGGGAAGACCGCCACGAAACCCGCTATATTCGCCTTTCCCGCTGATACGAACGGCGCCTGGAAGCCCAGCAGCGAGGGAACACCCGGCGAAAGATAAAGGGACCCGTGGGATGTCAGCCCAGACCCAGCAAAAGTCGCCCATAAAGCACACGAAGCAAGCACGATTAGCCATGAGGCGCAGCATGCGACAAAAACCCACAAGCACTTTGAAAACCACCAGCACCAGCGGGATCCCGAGGCTACAACAACATGGGCCCCTATGCCTCTAAGGTCCCGCACCGGGTAGTCCAGAGCGATATATGCCATAAGACCGCACAAGCACAACCACCCTGCAGGCAATCTGAAAGAATCCGCATCCCGTGGCAAGCGCGTTTCAATTCCGCCGACGCATGCCGCGATATAGTCCGCAAACGATGGGCTTACTATTTCCGTACGGCCCGGCGCAACAAGCGTATAGAACATAAAGCACAGCACGTTTGCCACCATCGCAAGCGCCAAAAACCGCAATGCGACCTGGCGGCCTCCGCAACGCAGGTCCGATAAGATAAGATGGGGAAACGCCCTTCTTCCTGTGGAGCTCATAAGATGTCCTTTTTTCTTGCCAGCAGCGGCAATCCCAACGAGATGCCCAGCATAAGGGCGATGCACAGCAAAGTGAGCCATCCTGGGCAATAGAACCCATCTGGGGCTGCCCTCAGCTGATCAAAAAGGGTCAAGCTAAAACCAAATCCCTCGTGACCATTCGTGCGCATGGCAACATAGAGCCGCTGCCCGAGGTGCTTGGCGAGCAAAAGCATGATGTAGGGGACCACGATAAGTGCCACCCTGTTACGGATGAAGATGGACAGCGCAAGCACCGTAGTCGCCCACAGACCGCACAGCACATAGTCCAAGAGCACGCGAGCGGCGACGAACAAGGCGGGGTTTGCATAAAACAGGCTGGTAAAAATCGCATTGTTCGACACGTCGGACGCGCCGCCTACAGTTGTGTAGAACATATCGACAACATCGGGATTCCATGACGGCAGGAATAGGGAGAGGAGCATGAGATTGAGGACCAGCGGAACCACCACGAGCAATCCGCCCGCGGTAAATGTTGCAAGTAGGCGGGCTGTATAGCAGCGTCTGCGTGGCGCCCGCGTCACTAGCTGCTCAAAGTAGCCGCTTTTCAAATCCGCTGCCCACCACCTACTGCACCCCATGAGCACCAATAGCGGTACAAGCACAAAGAAGAGCTCGGTGGCAGTGTCTAGGTGGTTGACGGCAATCCACGAGGTAAAGCTGGAAAAAGCCGAAAGGTACCAGTATGTTGTATCTATATATGGCAAAGTGACGATATTGAGCCGCCCGGCAATAACATAAGACCGAACAGCGGCTCCGAAAAGGGCAATGGCTGTTAAAATGCCCAACGACAGAACGAACCATCGGTTCCCGAGTGCTCGTTTCAATTCCAGGCTCAAGACAGACATGGGCACCCCCTTTATAATGTGAGGTCGAGCACAAATCGGGTAAGCGAAGACGTGCACGTAAGCGTCAACCCGTCGAGAGGCTCGTCCGAGGCCAAGGGGTAACCAAGGAGCACGGTCGCCGTGTCCCCTTGCGAGAACTCGAGCGTATATATGGACGAGTTCTCGTCCTTCAACTTGGGCACGCTCGACCATACCGATTCGGGCGTTACGTATGTTGTTCCGTCGGGAAAAAGGAGTCTGAACACGGAAACGTTGAGCTGATCCTTTTCGTAGAACATAGGGACGGCATCAACGCTGTGCAGAAGAAGTTCGCAAACGACATACCCTCCATCGCCCCCTTCCGCGTAGTCGCTCACATCGCCAAGATCCTCAGCCCTCTGGGCATCATCGAACGATTCGTACCAGGCACTTCTCGTGAGGGTGATTTCCATCGTGCCATCCCATGGGGATTGGGATGCGCTTACGTTGTGTGTCTCCCCTGGATTGACAACGACCGTCGAGTCCTCGATTCTCTGCTGGTATTCCGCATTCTGTACTTGCATGACCCCCCAGTAGACGCCTACCCCTATGACGACGACAGCCACAAGCGCCGCAATGAGCGCAACCTCGTGTCTGCTAGCCTTTTGTGTCCGCATGGTTCACTCCTTATTTCATCCGTCAGTCCGAACATGGCATGGGGGGCGCCAGCCAGACGGGGGTACCTCCTGGCGGAAAGGCCCAGCCGAGAAGCTTTTGCTTCCGCCTGCGGGACGGGCAGAGGTTCGGCCGAAACACCCGCAGGGACGGCACGACACGCAACACCGCACGTCCCGCAGGGAGCTGAGATGTCCGCCTGCAACTCGTCAGGACGCGCCGAGAACCGAGCGGCAACACGTCAGAATCAGTCCAGCTCGTTCGGCAACGCCGTCCCATTCGCCTGCATGCTCCCGGAACATGCAGGCGAATGGGCCCCTCGTCGTACGTGATACCGTCGAAGGGCGCGGGCCGCCGAGTCTCGGTTGCCCCCGGGTCCGCCCGAGGCGCCGCGCCGGCAAACCATGGCAGAATCGGGCAGAGGACCTTCGACCGGAGGGTCGCCGCAGGGTCGGCCGATACCTTCTCAGCTCAGGAGTGCAGCGGGGTCCATGGTCTGACCCGGCCGCTAAACGGCCGGATCAGATCCCGAAAGCACCGGGGCCGCACCGGAAAGCTCGGCCGCCCCGCCGCAAGCGACCCGGGACGTCGGGACGGCGCCGGCGACTGCGGGTACCGCCGAAACGGGCTCGCGACTCGCTTGTAAGTGAATGTCCCACGATGCCTCCTTACGATAGACTCACATGACAAGAGTGCGCTGACTTGCGAATCCCCCCTTCTCTCTGAGTCGGCTTAACGGCATCGTAGGAGTTGTCTTCATGAAGGTCTGTAGTCAGTTACTGCAAGTAGGTGTTTACAATATGCGTGAGCTGCGTATTTACATTTAATTGCCTTCTTGTATCAAGTTTTCATCGATAAGATTCTTGACAAGCTGTAAACGGCTATGAACACCGAGGCGGCTGAAAGCCTCGCGGCGCGCACGGTCGATAACGCTGCGCGAGTATCCGAGCGACTCGGCGGCATATGAAGAGCTCTTACCCTCCGCAAGGATCGATACGACTTTGACCTGCAAC
>JAHZGC010000001.1:131223-167408 GCA_019421015.1 Coriobacteriaceae bacterium
GCGTCAGCCCCCTACTTCTGAAATAGTTGTAGAGTTGCTCAGCGCCGGTAAGGCCGGTTCCTTTCACGGATCCGTCTTTCGCATACACCTTCCCCGCCGCTGAAGCCGCATAAATCAGGGCAATGGCAAAAGAGAGAAGGAAGACAGCGCCAAAAACCATTCTTTCGAGGACCTGGCTTCCTTGGGATGTGAAAGATGAAAACCTCAGGAGGTTGGTACCGAGTACGTTTATGATGTACATGCCGGCGCACATGCCTGCCGCGAGGGTAAACAGCGGAGAGTGCCAAATCCGACCTTCGTCTTGAGTATGGCATTCCGTCTCTTGCTGCATGCAGGCAAAAGAAAAGACGGAAAGACCGCAGGCGAACAGCAACGCCGCACATGCTCCCGTGGCATACGCGACAGGAATGCAGCCGGCACAAATAGAGATTGGCAAAGAGATAGGGCACCCTAATCGCCGGCACCGCCATATATACAAGAGGGAAACAACGATAAGAAGTGGTGCGCAGGCCCACTGCAACGACTTATATGTGTCGCCTCGCCATATCTCCTCCCAGGCAAAGCCTATGCATCCAGCTATGAGGAGGGTGCCCAACGAACCGCATCCAGTAAATGGAAAGGGAAAGGGGCGCGCAGTGTTTGCACCGCGGTTATTCTTTGCCATCGTTGATACCATTGCGCCAATACAGAGCAAAACCCATGATGCCAGAATCGCCGCAACCCACGCAAAGTCCCCCATGCATGCGCAGCCGTTGATTGCGGCCGAGATGAAAACCGCCGGCACAAGCGACCGCCGTAAGGCCCGGTGGGTGTGGATGCTTCCAATGATACTCGCGAAACCATAGCAGAAGAACGAAGTGCAGCACGCGGTTGAGGTAACCAGCGCCCCGCGTTTCAAGGGAAGCGCAACTGCGCTATTTGCAACGGAAACGTCAAGATGGAGCAACGCTATAGCGGCAAGGGGCAAAGCAAGGGCGACGGCGGCAAAAACGAGAGTGGATGTTTGCCGCTTATGAGAGAACGCATCGTGCGGGATAAGAGCCTGCACGATAAGGGTGATGCCGAGGCCCAATGCGCACCCTATAGCCATAAATCCCGATACTTCCCATATGGAAGCCAAGCGCCCATAAGGCAGCAATATAAGGCTGCCGCAGCTAAGTGCCCCCGAAATCATGCAAACCGTCGGTGCGGTTCTATAGCGTGCATTCGATGCGGAGCCGTCTTCGGTATGGTTTTTGCGTGCCTCTGGCTCTTTTGCCGAGAATATACCGGTCCGTCGAATTAAGTCAATCGCTAGTTGATTTATGTTCGCCACTCCAAGTTTTGAGCAGACCCGCGTGCGCCAAACGCGAATGGTCGAAGGCTGCACCCCTAAAACCTGCGCCGCCTCCGAGGAGCTGAGACCGAGCACGGCGGCACGGACGGCATTCAATTCGCCCGAAGTCAACCCGAGGGCTGCAAGCAGATTGGCGTCTTTGGCGCTGACGCATGTGGCGAACCCCGATTTTGCCGTTTGGGTTCTGGCCTGAAGCGACTGCGGGACATCCGATGCGTCTTTGATCGCTGCCTGTGTATTTCGATACGCAATAATCGCAAGCATTGCTAGGGATGATAATTGCAAAACGCAGCAACCGACGGCAAGCGCCAGGGAAATCGACGCGGTATTTGGCCAGATGCGTTTAAGTACCTGTGAGAAAAGACTTCCTATACAGTCGGCCGCCAGGATCGGTATAAACCCGGGCTGGCCCGTCTTTAGGGCAAGCCACGCAAACGCCCCCATCAGAAACGCCGGGACGACTGAAAGGGCAGGGACAACCTCAACCCAAAGGTCCGTCGACATATAAACCACATCGCGTATCGGCACCGGAAACGATGGGCCCGGGAGAAAAACTGACCAAGCCCATGCCCGAACCGTCCCAAACAGGAATGCGATTATATAAACGATGGGAATGCCAACCCGGTCGGGGCAAAGCTTCCCTTTGTCTGGCCGAGACAGTTGGCCGACATTTACAGGCCCCCCATCGACAGTCCCGAATATGCCCGACATTTGCCCACAGAGTAAGCATACGAATGCTAACAGGCAGCTCAGAAAAGGTTCGTATGAATCTACTAAATTGGTCACATCGGTTAGAAATCGGGACACAGGCGTGTTAAACGCCCCAAACGAGATAGAGTTCGGATCCAATGTAGAATGCAGGGATGCCGCATCACCCAGGCGTATAGCTCGAGTTAGCAACAGTTTGTATAATCTCAGAGACTCAAATGCACCCAACGCCACGGTGAGCGCCATGCCAAATGCCCAGACAGCACGCCGAATGCTGCGACGAACTCTAAGGATAGCGCGACGGATGTATGGAAGGGAACACAGCCATAATTCCATCAAAGCCCCTAGTGCCGCAAAACCATAGGCTCTTGCCTGGGAAACGCTGTCGTATGGCTCGGAGTAGTCCAATAAATAGAGGCCGCCCAGCACTGCACCCAGCCAAATGCACCATAAAAACCTGACGGAATGGCCGTGTGATAGGTTGACAGACTGCATGAACGCTCCGTCCAATTCGAAGATATTCGGATATATATAGTTGATTTTAATCATATCAAATACCGCATTTCCGACGAAGTGCGTGTCGTGGCGGGCAACGGTAGGGAACCTTGGTTTGCAAGTCCATCGAAATACTTCCAACACTCAACGAGACATGTCGCGATGAGTCTAGGAACCCTTCCCCTCGAAGGCCAGAGAGGCCAAGGAGACAGCAACGCCGATATGAATTGAAAGGCAGCGTCATCGGGATTGGCGTCGTAGGAGCCGTAGACGATATTGGCCCGAGGGAGAATCTCCAGCATCGAGCCGGGAAAATTGGCAAGGAACAGGTCCCACGAGTTGACTTTCGCGTCGGCGGAACCAAAGGTGATCATGGGCGCGCTTGTCATACCGGGCCGCACGGGGGTGACAAAGGGGCTCCCGTCGTTGCGGACGACGCTGAACACGCAGATGATGAGCGTCCGGTCGCCGACCACGCGGTCGAGGGTGACGGTCACACCCCCGTTGCTTGCCTCGAGCTCCATCGGGGTGCCTATGCCGGCAAGGCGTTCGTTGGCGCCGTGCGGAATGCCGAGCAGCAGCTGGGTGCTCTCGGCTGCTTCCGAGGGGTCGAGGATGTTGGCATGGGCCGTAACGGGGGCGCCGGCTAGGGTGATTGCCAAGGAGAGCTAGACAAGAGCGACGGCATACGTTGGCCGTGCAAGGCGCGGGGTGCGGTGCGGGGGTCGTGCGGCCGCCAGCTTCATGGATTCCTCCCATGCGTTTGCGTCCAACGGCCCCGGGGTAGGCCTGTGGCCACCGGAGCCGTCGGGCGCAGGATACCGTCCTTAGCTTTCGAGCATAGCCGCTACCTCGGGGTTTGTATAGTAGGGGGCGAGCCAAGCGCCGGCGCTGGCCAATCCTTCGAGCGTAGCGTCTACATGGTAGGCCTCGGCCAGGTAGTTGACGGAGGAGCAGCAAAGCTCAATGTGGTGCAAGATGTCTCCCCGAAACAGGACGTAGGCGGAGAAAATCATTTCTTTGCCATCGGCCTGGTAGGCCATGGCGTCGAAGATGGTCTCCGGAATCTCCGTTACGGGTCCTTGGCTCATGCCGTTTTCCAGATTCTCGCAGCTTTGGAGAAAGTCGATTATGGCCAAGGCCTCCTCCTGGGTTGGGGCCGGCCCTGCCGAGGCGGGATCAAACGATAGGCCGACGGTTATGGCTTCCACTGGCTCCCCTGCGCGCAGCTGGTTGGGGGAGAGCTGCCGGTAGCCCAGCTCGTCGGGCTCGCCCAGTACGGTCAGCTTAAGGGTACCTGTTGTGGCGTCGCCAAAGATGCCGCCATCCCTGCAGAAGGCCTTCTCGCCCTCGTCGTAGGCATAGCCGTTGTCTTCAAGGTATCCCAGCAGCTGGGATGGCTCCATGGCGAGCAGCGACGAGACTATCGGGAGGTTGGTGTCAAAGGCGGCGTCAACGCCGGGGTCCTCGCCAGTCGGGCCGTAGAGCTCCTCGGCCGTGTGGATCGGATAGACCTGCTCGAACAGGGGTGTAAAGAACTCCGCCACCGCGTGGGCCTCTTCCTCGTTCATCTCCGCGATGCCGTAGATGGGGGTCCTGAAATTCTGGAACGCCTGGCCAACCGGGGATTCGATCGGGGTGTATCCAAAGTAGTCGAACTCGGTGCGCAGGTCGAGAACGCCCTCGGGGTCGGTGTAGTAGAAAGAGACCTGATTGGCCTGGGCGTCGGGTGCTCCGCCCGTGTAACCGTCGATAAAGAGGCGAACCGGCTGCCCCTGGTAGAACAGCTTGCCGGTGATGGGGTCGCGCGTGACGCCGAGCGACTCGTAGTTGAGATATGACAAGTTGGTTGTCAAAGGGTTCACGGCGTCGGGGCTCAGCTCGATGTCCAGCATTCCCGCTTCAAGCCCGTGCTCGTACTCTTTGGGCGGGTTGCCGGGATTGTCGACATCGAACACCACGTGGACGGTTCCCACCAAGGACGACTCCCGCCATGAGTCGTCGTCCGCAAGGGCCTGGTACGAATAGCGTGCGTCGATGTTGCGGCCTTGGTAGGGGCTGCCGTAGATGGAGGGGATCTGATGGGTGTCGATGACCTCCAACACACGGTCGGGGTTGGAGAGCTCTGCGGGGTCGACGCTGTCGAGCAGGTTGCTCAGGTTGGCCCATTCGCCCATTGTCACGGAAAGGTAGTAGCCCATGGGGAGATATTCGAGCTCGTCGAAGCCGCCGATGTTCAACGCCTCGATGGTCTTTGGGTCGTAGCCCCAGCTGAAGCTAAAGGTCAGAATCCCCTGCACCGGCTCACCCACCGACCGTGCGCCTACAAACTCGTAGCTCTCCCAGTCGTCGCTGGCCAGGGGCACCAGCGCCAGCTCCAGAAAGGTCGCCATGGTGTTGGAGTTTATCTGGCGCTGAAGCCAGCCGTCGGAGGCAAGCCGGGCGAGCAGGTCCTCGGCGTCGAGCCCGTCCAAGGCCGCGGGGATGGCCCTGCGGAAGCTGCCGATGTCGATGCTGCTTTGAGGCGAAGACGTCAGAGAATCCCCCAGCCGCGCGTACCGGTACAGCATCTCGAGCGCATCCCACTCCTCGTCGCTGTACTCATGCGAGGTGATGGGCCGCCCCTCCACCGCGATGCCGGGGGTCGCGCCCTCTGCGAGAGGGCCCGCCCCAGTCTGGACGGCTGCGGGCTCCGCGGATTCCGACGGCGCGGGCGCCGAGGTGGCGAGTGCGGTGGGCACGGCGATCAGAACGGCGGCCGAGGCGATGCAGGCACCCCAAGACGTTGGACGGTACTTCACGACAGACACCACCCTTTCTTCGATCGAGTTCTTAGCGAACGCACTGGCAAGTGGGGCTATCCGTGCACCCTCCACATTGCTGGTCTCAAGCAACATACGGGCGTAGGACGCGCGCTGTCCTGGCAGGAGGCGCCGAGCCACCCGTGCGTCGCAGCTCAGCTCGATGTCGCGGTTGGCAACGACGTACATGACCCAGGCCAGCGGGTTGAACCAGTGCACGCACGCAGCGAGTACGAGGGCCAGCTTCCAGAGCGCGTCAAAACGTTTGACGTGCGCATATTCGTGGGCGAGCACGAGATTGACTGTGCGGGAATCGTCCCAGTTAAACGCCGGCGGCACTAAGACTACGGGGCTCAGGATGCCGTAGGTCAACGGTGCGTTCACGGCTGCGCAGCAGCGAATGGAGAGGGGTCGGCGCAGCGGGTGCTCCCGAAGCCATTGCATGGCCTGCGGGCAGGTTACGGGGACAGATGCCTTGAATCGCAGCCATCCGTGCAGGTAGAGCACCGCAAACCCAAGGAGGCACAGCGACGAGCCGACAATCCAGACCCACGCCCACCAAGGCAGTGCATTCGAGGTAGCGTGCGCCAAAGTGCTCAGAAGGCCGGCGGGGGTAGCGGGGCTGCTGTTGGGGTCAAACGTGGCGGGATCTATGGCTGCGACCTGGGGCAGGTCGGGAGCCTGCTCCGTGGGGACGGGCAGCGGAGAAACACCGACGGATGAGGAAACGGTCGTCGAGGAGGGTACGCCGCCCGGCGACGAAGCCGCACCGGTGGAGACACCCGTGTTTTTGGGAGCGGCCGTGCCAGAAGCGGCCGTGCTTCCGACCCCAAGGCCTTCTCCGCCACCGGGCCTATGGGGTTGCAGGTGCGAGGCGAGGCCCCAAAGTCCCAGGGGGTTCGCCACAAAGAGGGGAACGAGCAGACGTGCTACCACCAGGACCCACAGAGCGCAGAAGGTGGCCTTGGGCAGGCGGTCGAGCAGAAGGGCGCGCAGCACCAGGATAGCCACGATCATGGCGGACCCCTGGACGCCCATGAGCAGGAGGTTTGTCATCACGAGGTTGCCTCCTGATCGTTTTGGTCGGGGGACTGGCCTGCGGTCTTTTGCGCCTCGGCCTCGTCGATGAGGGCACTGAGGCGGGCGAACTCCTCGGCCGAGATCTTTTTGCGCTTGATGAGCGAGGAAAACAACTTGTCGACCGAGCCGTTGAAGATGCGGTCGATGAACTCGTCGGTCTCGCTGGCCTGCACGTCGTCCTGGGCGATCAGGGCCCGGCAGCGGTAGCCGGGCTCCACGCGCTCGATGGCTCCCTTGGCGATGCAGCGGGTTATGAGCGTGTAGGTGGTGCTGCTCTTGTAGTCCATGGTCTGGGCCAGCTCGTCGACCACGGCGCGGGCCGGCACCTCTCCCTCGCGCCAGAGTACGTCCATCACCTTGAGCTCAGAGTCGAACAGCTTGACGGCCATGGTGCCGGTGCCTCCCTCGATTGTGCGCCTGCGAGTCTACTGGAGTAGACTGTGGTTTGAGTCTACTCTGGTAGACGAAAGGGAGTCAAGGGACGGGCCTGGGCCATGGATTCCCACTTGGGGTTTAGGCCAGTTCTTTTTCGACGGACTGAACTGCAAGAATCAGTTCGTCGCGCCGGTGGATACCGAGTTTGGTGTAGATGTGCGATGAGTGCGCCCGCACGGTTCCCTCCGAAATTCCCAGCTGGCTGCAGATACCCGGCCGTGAATATCCCCGCGACAGCATAAGCGCGATTTCTGCTTCTCGGGTGGTGAGGTCAAATTGGTCGCGCAACATGGCCAAAACGCGTGTTTCATGGTCGGCGTGCTTGCGATTGGCCCGATCGGCGAAGTCCTCTTCCTGGCGGCCGTAGACCGTGTGAAGGCTTGACGCGGTGGCCCAGATCAAGGTGGCCGGCACAGCAACGAACGACAATACCTCCAATGCTGCGGGAACTACGAATAGATTCCTGCCGTACAGCCCGATGGACCAGCCTATGAGGAGCGCCGCTTTTTCGGTTGCGCTCAAAAAAGCCCCGCTCATGTGCATGGACTCTTTGAGTCCCGAAAGCTGAAACGATGACACGAATAGCCATGGCAGCCAGATAATCAAAAAACTCAGGCTGCCAAGCATTTGGCTGCCGGTTTCGGAAAAGGGGAATGCCAGAAGCACGGCGAGGACCACGGGTGCCACGGGCACCATCTCGCAGACGAGGTTGCGCTTCTCGGCGTTTAAAAACTGCAAGCATCCCAGGCAGGCCACGAGCTCGACGGCCATGAGCCAGGGAGAGGCGGCACTTCCAGGTATAGCAACGAGCAACGTGCCGATGGCAAGCCCCAGGAGGAACCTTCCTCCGTAAAAGCGCGCCACACGGAGCCCATCGATGTCGCGGAGCGCCTTTGACTCCGATGCTGAGAAATAGATGTCCCCCTTAATCAGCACCATGCCCGAAATGCAGCGGGCCAATATATTGAGTCGATCGTTTGCGCCGGCGAACTGCAGCGAGATTAACGATATGACCATCGCCAGGGCAAATGAGACGAGGGCTGTGTAGGCGGCGTTGCGTCCAGCGGTCCGCTTATCGAGGGAGGCGAAGGCATAGCTCCATAACAGAACGGGTATGGCGATGTTGATGGAAAGCAAAAGCAGGAATGCGATGACGTAGGCATGCTCTTGCGGAGACCCTGGTAAGGGAGCGAAGAAGGTCAACCCTAGGCAGGCGATGCCCGCGATGACGCATGCGCCGGCAACTGACGCACGTATACGGGGATTTGCCAGGTGGCGAGCAAACAACGAGAACCCAATGGCCACCAGTACGGAAATGGGGGTGATGACGCTCGAACCGTCGACGGGCGAGACAAGAGGAGGAAAGAACTCTACACCCTGATAGAGGAGCGAGGCCCAGTGTAGGGCGGCGCCAATGACAAGATGCCAACTTGCACCCATAGGTCAACCTCCCCCCTCGACAGCAACCCATGGCAGTTTACAGAATCTGTCCCCTTCCGAGTTCAAGACATATAGAAGCAAAGCTTACTGCAGCCCTTGGGATAGCCTGTAAGCAAAGGGGATGATTTGGGGGCCGGGGCGGTTAAGGGTGCCCATCGTCCGGTTTATCGGATGCGCCGGATGTCCCCGCCGCATCATGATGAGGCCGCTTCGTACGCAGGTCTCGGTTCCACGGCGCAACGGGTTTACTGCGTATGGGGGAGAAGGGCCGGAGATTGTGCGACGCATAGGGGGCCATGTTCGCGCATGGCAGACGCACTGGACAGAAGGGAAGCCCATCATGAGCATCAATACCGTGAGTCGCAGGAGTTTTGTGGGAGCAGCCGGCGGCGCGGCAGTCCTGGGGTTGACCGCGGGTGGCGCTGCGGCGGCTGAAACCACCTCCACCGTCATGTACTCCCATGCCGACGCCATCGATTGGGACGATGAGTTCGATGTTATCGTCATCGGTTACGGCGGAGCGGGCTCTGTGGCTGCCATTGCCGCCCATGAGGCTGGCGCCAGGGTTCTTATCACCGACAAAGCCCCGTTGAGCGACGTCGGCGGCAACACCCGTTATTGCGAGCAGTATATGTTCATGCCCGACAGCTATGAGACCGGCGTGGCCTACTACATGGCCATGGCCACGGGGTTTGACAGCATGACGCCCGAGATTGCCGACTTTATGTCACGCGGTAGCCAGGAGATTGGTCCGTGGGTGTTGGAACATGGTGCCACGACCTTCTCATCCTATGTCGACTATGCCCTGGAGGCCATGGGCGGTGTCACGCTCGATATGTTCTCCGAGGCCGAGAACAGCGACTGGTACATGGAGAAAAGCGACGGCACCGTCGGTATGACCGAGTACGTTGTTTGGGGTGACGGTACCGTAGACGGTGGCCGCACCGACATCTCCTACATGGTTGACGTTCCCGACGGTGGCGAGAAGAAATTCTGGAACATCATCTGCTTTAACAACATCGAGACCTTGGCCGAGGGCGATGATTTCGAGCGTTGGGTCGAGTCTCCGGCCAAGCACCTCATCCAGGACCCCTTTACTAAGACGATTCTGGGCGCGCAGATCGAACATGATGGCAAGCTCCTCAACGTGCGCGCCCTGAACGGCGTCGTTCTCGCCTGCGGCAGCTACGAGGCCAGCCAGGAGATGTGCGAGACCTATGCCCAGTACCCCGTTGCCTATACGCACGGCTCCATCTACAACACCGGCGACGGTATCAATATGGGCATTGAGGTGGGCGCTCAGCTGTGGCATATGGACGCGCTTTCCGGTCCTTGGATCTCCCCCAAGCTCCATGGCCAGGAGCGCTGCTTCTCGATTGACCACCACAGCCAACGTGTTACGACCGGCTACGGCTGCATCAACGTGGGCGGCGATGCCAAACGCTTCATGAACGAGTCGGGTGCCTGCAGGCACGGCCATGTTTGTTACGGAGGCACCTGGATGAGTCAGATTGTGCCCGACGTGGTCTGGGCCATTATGGACGATCCGGCGCGCAACAGCGGCGGCGACGTCTCTATCGTGGCAGACGAGGACATGTGCGTCGCCGACAGCATCGAGGAGCTTGCCGAGATGACCGGCCTCGATCCCGAGACCCTGGTGGCCACCGTTACCGAATACAACGACCTTTGCGCCGCCGGTCTCGACGACCCACGCTTTGAGCGCCCCGCCAAGTGGATGGCACCTATCGAGACGGCCCCGTTCTACGCCTGCCGCCTGTATCCTTCATGCGTGAACGCTCAGGGCGGACCCAAGCGCAACGTTAACTGTGAGGTCCTGGACACCGAGGACAACGTGATTCCCAACCTGTACTCCTGCGGCGAGCTCGGCTCCTTCTGGGCCGGTCCCTACCCCTGCGGCGGCAATATCGCCGAGACCGTCTATACCGGTCGCTGTGCAGGGACCAACGCCGCCACGGTCAAGGAAGCTCCTGCTCCCGTAGAGCTCAAGGTCATGGTGTAACGCTGCATAGGACGAGCGCCCCCATTAATGGGAGCGAGTGCGGTCGGCGGGGCCTGCGTGGCGGGCCCCGCCGCATTGTCGTTATCCGTTGCTCTGGCAGCGGGCTTCTGCCCAGGTGCGCTGAGCTCTCGGCGCAACCGGCGCTGCATTTAGCGGGTGCTTCGTCCGTATGATCGGGCGTTCTAAGGGCGTGGTCAAAGAATCCAGTTTGACAACATTGCATGAGGCTTTGGGGGCACTTGCCGTGGGTCGGACCGACAAATGCCCAGGAAAGAGGAGTTCCAATCGCCGTTGTGCGGGTCTAACATGTTGTCAAACCGGATTTTTTGACCATGGACCAAGAGGAAAAAGAAAAAATCAAAATTAGTATTTACTATTATGCATCCTTCATCATGTTCATGCATTATCTTATGAACTTATCGATTCCCCTCTCCAAGGCCCGCATCCCAAGAGACCGCAGACTTGGCCGGGGCGATGGCGTGGTGACCCCGGGACCCTCTTACGCCTCGCCGTCCAGCAGGTTGCGCAGCACGGCCGTGCGGTTGTTGATGAACAGCTCGGTCACCTGGTAGCTCGCGGTTTCTTCGTAGGCCACGGGACGCACCTCCCCTTCGTCAAAGGAGTAGATGCACGCCCCGGGGATGCCGAGCAGGATGGGAGAGTGGCTGGCCACGATGAACTGCGCGCCTGCCTGGGACGCCTCGACGATGGAGCGCAGCAGGGCCAGCTGGCGTTGGGGCGAGAGCGCGGCCTCGGGCTCGTCGAGCAGATAGAGGCCGTGGGGCTCCAGGCTGCTGATGAGCGAGAAGAAGCTCTCGCCGTGGGACTGCTCGTGGAACGACCGGCCCCCGTAGCGCGCGTAGCAGGTCTCTTTGGACGCCGTGCCAAAGCCGCTCTGGCGATAGGCCTCGGCCTGGGTCGCCACGTTAAAGAAGCTCTCGGCTCTGAAGAAGTAGCCGGCGGTTGGGCGCGCCATGCCCTTCTGCAGCCGTATGGCCTGCCAGAGGTCACCTACGTCGTCGTAGGTCTGAAACCGGTAGTTGAGCGTGCCGCCCTCGGGGTTGAACCCGTAGGCCACGGCCAAGGCCTCGAGCAGGGTCGACTTGCCGCTGCCGTTTTCTCCGGCGAAGAAGGTCACGGGGCGGTCGAGGTCGATCGCGTCCAGCCGCGCGAGGGCCGGGACGGCTCGCACGTACGAGCCGCCGTCTACGTCGGTCCAGTCGATGGAGGCGGAGCGGATGAAGGCGTGGGCCATGGGCAATCTCCTTGCGGGGAGCGGATGCGGCTGGCGGCCTATATGGTAGTCCGGAACGGTGCCGGTGTCTGCAACCTGAAGAGCGGGCTTTTCTCCTTCTCCGGTACGTTGCGCGCGGATCGTGGAGGTTGCGCGTGCGTCTGGCTGACGGCAAAGCCAGTGGGTATCTACCAACAAGTTTTTGTGTCTGTTGGCGATATTGCACGAGATCCAAGATCCAGGAGCGGAGGACTCTCTTATGGCACACGAGAACGGCGTAGACACCGCGACCTCGGCCACGTCCGAGCCCAAGGGGTGGGATGGCGAGCCGATGTTCTGCTTCCAGTGCGAGCAGACCTTTGGCGGTGCGGGCTGCACCCATAGGGCTGGCGCCTGCGGCAAATCGGCCGAGGTTGCCAACCTGCAAGACGAGCTTACCGGCGCGCTCGTGGGCTTTGCGCGCACGTGGCGCAAGGCCGGCCTCGATACCATCTGCGACACCGGGGCAGACATGGTGGAACACTGCCTCTTTGCCACGGTGACCAATGTCGACTTTGACGCCGACGACATCCGCCGCCTGACCGACCAGGTGCACGAACGCAAGGCGTATTTGGCCCAGAAGCACGGCGTCGAGCCGGCAGAGGACCTCAACATGCACGAGGTGTGGGACGCCCCCGTCGACATCCGCTCTCTCAAGACGCTCATCCTGCTGGGCATGCGCGGGGGCGCCGCCTACGCCCACCACGCCCGCGTGCTGGGCAAGACCGACAACGCCGGGGTCGACGCCTTCTTCATGCAGGGCCTGGCCGCTCTGGGCGACTGCCTGGCCGCCGATGAGCTGCTGCCGCTGGTGCTCAAGACCGGCGAGGTCAACGTCACCTGCATGCGCCTGCTCGACGAGGCCAACACCGGTGCCTACGGCAAGCCGGTTCCCACCGAGGTACCCCTCTCCATCGAGCCCGGCCCCTTTGTGGTGATCACGGGTCACGACCTGCACGACCTGCAGCAGCTCCTGGAGCAGACCGACGGCCGCGGCGTGAACGTCTACACCCACTGCGAGATGCTGCCGGCCCACGCCTACCCGGCCCTCAGGGCGCACCCCCAGCTCAAGGGCAACTTTGGCAACGCGTGGTTTTTGCAGCAGAAGGAGTTCGACAACATCCCCGCGCCTATCGTCTACACCACCAACTGCCTCATGCCGCCGCGCTCCAGCTACTCCGACCGCATCTTCGTGACCGGCCCGGTGGACTACCCGGGCCTGGCCCACGTCGACCAGGACCTCGAGGGGCACAAGGACTTCTCGGCCGTGATCGCCAAGGCCGAGGAGCTGGGCGGCTATACCGAGCGCCAGGAGCGCACCGGCATCAACGGCGGCTCCACGGTGACGCCGGGCTTTGCCCACGACTTCGTGCTGGGTGTCGCGGCGCAGGTCATCGACGCCGTGAAGGCTGGCAAGCTGCGCCACATCTTCTTGGTGGGCGGTTGCGACGGCGCCAAGCCGGGCCGCAACTACTACACCGAGTTCGTGAAGGCCACGCCCGAGGATTCCATCGTGCTCACGTTGGCCTGCGGCAAGTACCGCTTCAACGACCTCGACCTGGGCGTGGTGCCCGGTACCGAGCTGCCGCGCCTCATGGACATGGGCCAGTGCAACGACGCCTACAGCGCCGTGGTCGTGGCACTCGCCCTGGCCGACGCCTTTGGCTGCACGGTGAACGACCTGCCGCTTACGCTCGTGCTCTCCTGGTATGAGCAGAAGGCCGTGGCGATCCTGCTGAGCCTGCTCTACCTGGGTATCCAGGGCATCTATCTGGGTCCGAGCCTGCCGGCGTTCGTGTCGCCCGACATCCTGGCCTACCTGAGCGAGACCTTTGGTCTGCGCCCCACCACCACGGTGGTGGACGACCTCAAGGAGATCTTGGGGGAGTAGCGGGCGAAGGGCTGGGTGAGAAGCCCTGCTGTAGATGAGACCCCCGGTGCGATCTGGCTGACGCACCGGGGGCTTGGGGTGCTGTGGGATTTGCTGTCTACCGTACCCGCTCACTTGATGCCGATAAGGCTGAGCAGCTCCTGCCGGCTGTGGATGTCGAGCTTGCGGTACACGTTCTTCGCATAGCCGCGTGCCGTGTTCTCGGTTATCGAGAAGCACTGGGCAATGTAGCCCTTGCTGCGCCCTAGACTTATGAGCTGCATGACCTCAATCTCGCGCGGGGTGAGCCCATGGGAGCGTCCGATGTCCTCGCAGCGATGCAGGATTTCTTCTTGCATTTGGGCGCCCAGGTCTTGGATGCCCGACTCTCCGGCCAACTTGGGTTCGGCCGCGGGTGCGGCCGATGTGGCGCTGTCGCAGTCTTTGGCTTTGGAGCCCACAAAGAGCGAGACTATGACCAGCGCGTAGGCTATGGCGAGCCCGGTAACCGAAGAGAACACCGACGTTCCGTTGATCGTTGCGACGGCGATGCCCAGACCGGTGGCGAGGGAGAAGAACCCCCAGCCAAAGCCAAACGTCACGTAGGGGTGCGCCGTCCCGCGCGAAACGAAGACGCACAGCACGTAGAGCAAGAGCATGTAGACGCCGAAGCGGGCAAACAGGGACGCGATGGCGGCAATGGGGGAATCGGCGGCTCCGAACAAGGCGATGGCAAGCAGTACGGTGAGCAGCAGGAGCAGCATCAGGTGGCATACGCCGCTCAGGTGCACCCCGTCGCCTTGAATGTAAGCCCACCAGAGGAACGCGGCGATGGCGACGGCCAGCAATAGAGACCCAAACGTATTGACCACCGTGCCGAACTGACTCATCTCGTAGGGAGTGCGCACAAGCCCGGCCGCAAAGCCGAACACTGCGAATTCGAGCACAAAAAGCCAAAACGGGCCTTGGGGCGTGTGGTTGGTGGTGACGGCTCCCTGCGGAGACCTCTGGGCGGTGGTATATCCCCAGCGGCAGACGGTTACGCAGACGAAGGGGAGCGCCGCGCCCAAGACGGGCAGGAGCAGACCTGGCAGAAAGCCCAATGCCATGCGTGTGAAGTAGCTGAACGAGAGGGCGCCGAGCAACTGGAGCAAGGCGTGTTTGAGGGGCGTCGCGGCATAGGTCAAGAACACCGAGAGGTAGAGCCAGGTGGAAGCGGCTCCCGCTAGAAAAGCGACCGCATGGGCCGCCGATGCGGCGCGGGGGCCAAAGACGAGCACGAATGGGGCGGTCCCGGCGACAAGGGCGGCAGGAAGGGAGAGCGCGCTCCAGTTGCCCATGCTGTTTAGAGGCTTTTTGAGAAACGCCAGCGCAGCGACGAACGCCATGGTTCCGCGCCCCAGATAGTAGATGCTCATCGAACCGAAAGGATTCTCGAGCAGCGAGTGGGTGAAGACGAACTGCCATGCAAAGATTGCCAGGGGCGCAAGGCCCAGCAACACGGTGCGGCGGGAGTTCTGGGGTGCCAAACGCGCTGTAAGAGTGTCGACGGTCAAAACCCGTGCCTCCTTGTACGGCTCCCGCACTCGCCGTGTGGAGCCCATGCGGTTCGTTGCGGTCTTGTGCGGCATTGTAGCGCAAGGGCGCGCGGGGTCGGGAAATGAGGGTCGCCCCCCTGTTCGGGGTGTTGTTTTCGCGCTGACAATGTGCGGTGCCGGATGTCCGCGCGTTTAAGATCTGATGCAGATGCCCCACTGTTCGTGGCGTTGTACGACTTGTGCAACTCGACGATGCTGTGAGATGTGCGTTGTCAGAGCGTTCCATCCACAGAAAGGGGAGCACGATGTTTGAGTCTAACGTTACGCGCCGTGACCTCGTTAAGGGCGCCGCTGCGGCCGGGGTCCTGAGCGGCACCGCCCTGGCGGCCGTGCCTGCCCTCGCCCAGCCGGCAATCGTCGACGACGTCACCTGGGACAAAGAGGCCGACGTGGTTGTCATCGGCTACGGCGGTGCCGGCGCGGCTGCCGCCATCACCGCCCACGATGCCGGTGCCGAGGTCTTGATTCTCGAGAAGATGTCGCACGGCGGCGGCAACACGGCGGTCTCGGGCGGCGGTGTGCTCTGCCCCACCAGCGCCGAGGACACCTACACCTACATCACCGGCCTGTTCGACCTCTCCCACTCCGAGATGGACGAGCAGCTCGTCCGGACTTTTTCGGACAAGTCGGTCGAGTGCGTGGACTGGCTGTGCAGCCTCAAGCCGGGTACCGAGATGGCGGTCTACGGCGGGGCGGGTTTCAAGCAGGTGGAGGGGTCGGATTCCCAGCAGAAGTACGGCGTGGTGAGTGACGCTTCCGATGAGACTACCGGCACGGGCCATACCGGTGCCGACCTGTTTGCTGTCTACACTTACGGGGTTGACGAGCGCGGTATCGAGGTCTTGTACTCGACGCCTGCCAAACGGCTGCTCACCAACCCGGCGGGCGAGGTCGTGGGGTGTGTCGCCACGACGGCCGACGGTGCCGACGTCAACGTCAAGGCGCGCAAGGCAGTCATTCTCACCACGGGCGGCTACGAATACGACCCAGTGCTGTTGCAGAACAACGTCAAGGGGTATCCCATCTACGCTCTCGGCAACCCCGGAAACACGGGCGATGGTGTGCGGATGGCCCAGGCCGTGGGTGCCGACCTTTGGCATATGAACGGTTGCAGCTGCCCCATCGGATTTAAGTGCGACGACTTCGAGATGGGTTTTATGTTTGGCAACCTTCAACCGTCTATGATTTGGGTCAACAAGCTGGGCAAGCGTTTTGTGAACGAGAAGAGCGTCGAGACCCACGCCGGTCTTCTGGCAGTAGACCACTTTGACGGACATACGCTCGACTACAACGAGATTCCCTCTTGGCGCATCTACGATGAGGCGGCCCGACAAATGGGCAAGATCGTGAAATGCCCCGCATGGAGCGATGACAACCTGGAGGAGGTCGAGAAGGGCTGGGCTGTGCAGGCCGACACCATTGCCGAGCTCGCCGAGAAGCTGGGCATCGACCCCGATGCCCTGGTAGCCACAGTGGACAAGTGGAATGCTGACATTGCTGCTGGTGAGGACACGCTTTTTGGGCGTCCTATCGAGAACGTGAAGAACACTGCCTATCTCGCGCAGGATAACGACAATGCCTCGTCGGCCCCGCTCGATACGCCTCCCTTCTATGCGGTGGCCCAGTATCCCACGCTGCTCAACACCCAGGGCGGCCCGCGCCGTAACGTAGAGGCTCAGGTGCTCGACGTGTTTGGCGAGCCCATTCCGCGCCTTTACAGCTCAGGCGAGCTGGGTTCGTTGTGGGGCCTCATCTACCAGGGGGCTGGCAACAACGCCGAGGCCCTGGTCTTTGGCCGCATCGCCGGCGCGAACGCCGCGGCGCTGGAGAACTGGGACGCGTAGCCGGGGCTGTTGTAAAGCATGCCGCCGCAAAAGGGCCCGCGCCTCCGCGGAAGAGGTGCGGGCCCCCGCTGTCCTTTTACGCCAGCGCGTCAGCCGCGGCGGCCTCGCCGGCCACCAGGCCGCTGCCCAGGGCGAAGCCGTTGGCCGATCCGGCGGCGTAGTAGGGCGAGGTGAAGATGTCGGCGTCGGCGCCGGCCACGAAGAGGTGCGGGATCGTCTTGTTCTGCGCGTCCAGGGCCTGCATGGCGGCGTTGCACTTGATGCCGCCGAGCGACAGCCAGCCGGCGGGCATGGACTGCACGATGTAGAAGGGGCCGTTCTTGACCGGCGTCAGGTACCTGGCATCCTTGAAGAACTCGTCGTCGGCGCCCTTCTCGCACAGCTCGTTGTAGGCGGCGACGGTGGCCTCGAGGTTCGGTAGCCCAAAGTGCTCGGCGACCTCGGCCAAGGTGTCGGCCTTGAACGCCCACCCCTCGGCAATCCCCTGGTCAAACTGGCCGCGCAAGTCCTCGGCCATGACACCGGCGAACATGCCCTTCATACGGGCGTCCCCCATGAGGTTGTCGAGGGGGGTGGACTCCCACATGGCCAGGTAGTCCTCGTCGCAGAGCGCGTAGTGGTAGGAGTCGCGGATCAGGGGCTCGGCGCAGAACATGGTCTTCTCGCACATGACGCCTTCGTTCACAAAGCGGTCGCCCATGCTGTCGACGAGCAGACCGCCGAACACAGGCAGGCGCATGGCCTCGTTGGTGCCCATGTTGGGGCGGAACGAGTAGGTGGGCGACGCCTTCTTGTTGGCGCCGCCGTACTCGTTCATCGAGATGGAGAAGCACTTGCCCACCTGGGCGCCTGCAGAGAGGGCCATGTTGATGCCGTTGCCCGTGCACAGCGGGTTGCCCATGCACACGATCTCGGCGCCCGAGAAGTACTTGGCGACCTCCTCTTCGCTGCCGAGGAAGCCGCCCGAGCACAGGCAGACCGCCTTGGCCGCGATGTCGAGCGTGCCGTCGGGGGTGGTGCAGCGCACGCCTGCCACCTCGCCCGCCTCGTCCAGGAGCAGCTCCTCGGCCGTGGTCGAGAACAGGCACTCGACGCCCGCCTCGTCGGCGACCTTGGTAAAGTACGCGGCGCGCTCCTCGCCGGCCACGCCGTAGAGGTGGCCGCCGCGCTGCATCATGGGGGTCGAGGAGTCGGTGGCGGCGAAATCCACGTTGAAAGGCATGCCGGCGTCGATGAGCATCTGCACGGCGCGGCCGCCGGCACCGATGGTGGCGCGCAGGGCCTTCTGGTTCGACTGGTAGTTGGTGCCGTTGTTCACATAGTCCATGCACTCCTGCACGGTGAGGGGCTCGGGGCCCTCTGCTTGCAGGGAGCTGCCGCACACCCATGGCGCGGAGGTGCGGGTGTTGGTGGTGCCGTCCATCGAGGCCGCGGCGTCCACGGCGACGACGCGGGCGCCGGCGTTGGCCGCCCCGCAAGCGGCAAAGAGGCCCGAGGCGCCCAGTCCCACCACCACGACGTCGCACTCGAGGGCGTCGTCGGCCGGGGCAGCCGCCTCGGAGGCGACGGCGGGGGCGTCCTCGACGGCAATTCCGGTCGCGACGGCGGTGGCGGCCGCGGCGCGCACGAAGTTCCGACGGGTCAGCGCAAGCTCTGCCATGGTGTTCTCTCCCTTGATCGTGATGGGGCCTCCCTATGGCCCCGCTTCGACACCCATCATCGTTTGCCCAGCTCGAAGGCGCATCTGACGCAGCGTCTGATTGCGGCTTTGCCGACGGCGGGCGGTCCGGCCGCCGCGGGTGCCGCTTTGCTTGCTACCATGGCGCCTCGACGGAGGAGGGGCCATGGGAAGACCTGTTCGACAATTCGAGACGAACGGCTGGCTGGCGGTGGCCACCCTCGGCCTGGGCTGCTGCTTGGCCGCGACCGAGTCGGAGCGCTACACGGCCTTGTGGAACTTCGGCACGCGGGGATTCGATGAGCTCGCGCTTATCGCCGTCCTCCTCGTGGCGGCGGTGGCGCTGCTCTGCGCGGCGGCCCGTCGGGGGCGGCAGGCCTGCGACGACGTTCGCGTCGTGGTGGGCGTGGGTGCGGTGGCGCTGGTGGGCTCGGCCCTGCGGCTTGGCGGCGCGACGGTGCCGCTGAGCCCCATGGCGATATTGGCGGGGTCGCTGGCCACCCAGTTCTCCTCGATCCTGCTGGTGCTCTACGCCCAGTTCTTCCTCCAGGTCGGCGTCAAAAAAGCAACCATTGCGCTGGCCTGCGCGTTCATGGTGTCGGGGATGCTCCAGGTGGCCGGTGCGGGCGTTCCGGCGGGATTTGCGCGGGCGGCCACGGTCTGTTTTCCGCTGCTGGCCACGGCGGCTCTCGTGCTCGCGCCTCGGCTGCGCGGGGGCATCGAGGCGGCCCAGGACCTCGAAGACGTCGAGATCGAGGCCGAGGGGGATGCCATGCATCTGCGCGACGGCCGCTATGCCGTGTGGTGCGCCAGCCTCTTCTTGCTGAACGTGCTTCTGATCGTGCTTCACGACCAGGCCATGGCCCTGCAAGACGGCTCGTCGCTCTCCCGGTTGGTCCAAGCGTGCTCGGGGCTGGGGTCTGCGGTGGCCGGGGTGCTGTTCTTGGTGATCATGCGAAGCCTGCACGGCTCCCAGCTGCTGAGCCTGCTGCGCATCTTGATCTTGCCGGTCGTCATGCTCGCGCTGTACGCCTCCATGCTGGTGGGAGGGCTGGGAACGGCCTTCTATCTCATGCTGCTCGGTGCGTGCTATGCCACGCTCCTGCTGTTCATCTGGCTTTTGCCCCGGCGCTTCAAGGACCGGGGCACGTGGTTTCCGGCGTTGGGCGTGGCGTATGTGTCCTATCGCCTGGGATGGGCGTTCGGTATTTGGCGCGTGCAGCTTTCGGCCGACGGCGACGCCACTGCGGTCACGGTCACCTGCTTCGTCGCCCTCGTGGCCCTCAGCGTGTTCGAGGTGGTGCGGCTGTTCGCGTTTCCAGCGGACGCGGTCGCGGAGGAGGACGGCGCGGCCGACGGGGTGCCCGACGCTTTTGCCCGGGGCTGCTCGCGCGCCGTCGAGCGCTGCGGCCTATCACCGCGGGAGTCCCAGGTGCTGCCCTTCTTGGCTAAGGGCCGTAACGCGCGGTATATCGCCGGGGAGCTCATCATCTCCGACGGCACGGCCCGCACGCATATCATGCACATCTACCAAAAGCTGGGGGTCCATACCCAGCAGGAGCTTATCGACGTGGTGGAGGGGATGGCGCGGGAGTAGCGTCTTCTTGGTGTTTACTCGAGTCTTGACGGACGTGCGCCCCTCCCTCGCCCAATTTGGTGATGCCCCCGACCAGCGCGTTTCTCGCCCGGCCCGATTTGGCGATACCCCGCCGCCCCAAACGCCTATAGCCTGATTCCAGGTCAGGCCAGACCGCCGCCTGCGCGTCGTACCTTGCGCCTCGCGTCAGCCGGTCGTCGTCGGCCTGTCTCAAGGAGGAGGACGGAGGAGAGAGGAGCTGGGACGTATGGATATCAACAGCGCAAGTAGAAACGTCAGGCGGAAGGCGTTGCTCGCCGTGCCGCTGGCCGGCCTGCTGGCGGCCCTCGCGCTGGGCGGCACCGCGTACGCGTACAACGCGCAGGAGCTTACCGACATGGCCACCGGGGGCGAGGCGGTGGCGTTCCCGGGCGACGAGTACCTGGAGGAGCTCGACAGCTACTGGGACCAGATCGCTGAGGACTACGCCCCCGAGGTAATCACCCTCGAGGACGGCCGCAAGGTCCAGCGCACCCCCAGCGAGTTCGACGTGGGCGCCTGGCAGAAGTTCTCCGACACCATCTCGTACAACACCTACTACCTCGATGGCGACCACCGCGGCTGCGCCTCGTGCCACGGCGACCTCAAGGACGTCGTCTCAGGCATGGACTACCACCATCCCGTGGTGTGGAACTACACGCTCGACAACAACCTGGGCGTCCAGCAGTGCCTGCTCTGCCACGGCGAGACCATGGGTTACGTCAAGGACGACCACCAGTTCGGCACGCTGATCCACGCCCTGCACTACAGCTCGCGCTACGGCGACTCCTTCGACGCGCTCGGCGGCAACTGCTACTCGTGCCACAACGCCACCGACGACGGCATGGGCATGCAGCTGTGGGACCTCGTGAAGTACGACCTGTACTACGGCATGAACCCCGTCGCGGCCGACGACGTGGACGGTCAGCTGGCCCTGGACCAGGACAAGGTGCTCTCGGTCGACGAGATGTTCTCGCTCGACTGGATGCACACCTTCTACGACAACCTGCGCGGCGCGGCCGGCAAGAACGGTGCCGATCTGCCCCTCGACCAGGAACTTTTTGACACGTGGACCATTACGATCGACGGTACCGTGGCCGAGCCCTATACCGAGAACCTCACGACCCTCATCGCCGAGGCCGAGGAGGCCGGCGTGGTCGTGACCAAGCCCAGCAAGATCCACTGCGACTGGGACCCCATCGGTGGCGCCATGATCTCGAACGTCGAGATCACCGGCATCCCCGTGTCGTGGCTTATCGAGCGGGCCGGCGGCTATACCGACGGGACCACCGGCGTGCACGTGGTCCGCGCCGACGAGAGCTCGCACCGCGCCTTCCCGCTTGACAAACTCGGCGACAGCTACCTGGTGTACAAGATCGGCGGAGAAGACCTCACCTGGTCCACCGGCTTCCCCTGCATGAACTGGACCGAGGGCGTCGACGCTCAGATCTACTCCAAGCAGATCAACCACTACGAGGTCACCGCCGAGGACCTCGACTACGCCGCCAACATCCCCTGCGGCTGGATCGCGGGCGCCACGAGCATGAGCAACGGTGGCGACGCCTCGGGTGCCGCCGAAGATGTGCAGTTCACCAACAAGCCCAACACCGCGCTGCTGCACCTGCCCGACGGCCTCATCGTCAAGACCGGCGAGCCCTACACCTTCGAGGGTGTGAGCGACGCCTACGACGAGGCGATCACCGCCATCGAGATCTCGCTGGACAACGGTGAGACCTGGGTTACCTACGACCTTGGCCAGACCGATCCCTTCAAGTGGACCTACTGGACCTTTACCTGGACGCCGCCGCAGGAGGGCGCCTACACCATCTCGGCCCGCGCCGTCACCGAGACCGGCCGCACGCAGACCGAGTGGCAGACCATCATGTTCAACGCCAAGGACGTCGTGGAGTAAACGCGCCGGTTGGTCCCGCATATCTCGTTTGCTTGCCACACAGAAGGAGGCATCCCCATGAAGGATTCGAGAAAGACCGCGCTCGCCGGACTCGCCGGCGCCACCGTGGCGGTTTGCGTTGCACCCCTGGCGGCCGTGGCGGAGACTCCCGGCGCCTATGAGGCCGTCGGCCCCACCGTGCAGGCGGTCGAGAGCGTGGAGGTTCCCGGTGCCGGTTGCGCCGTCGTACACAACGTCCAGGGAACGTTCGCCTTTAACCAAGACGAGATAACCCCGAGCGACGACCTGTTCAACATCTTCGGCGCAACGGTCGAGAGCATGTGCTCCAAGCCGACCGTGGCCAGCGCACAGGACAACGGCGTTGCCAGCTACTACGTCAACGTGGGCGGCGACATCAAGAAGGCCTACACCGTCAACATCGCCGAGATGGGGGACGACGCCGTCGAGAACGTGCTGGTGTGCTCCTGCGCAACCGGCGGCGCCCTGGGCCAGGCGGCCGTGGTGGGCGTGCCCGTCGAGAAGGTCATCTCGGTGGCCGAGCTCGAGGACGGCGTGAACACCTTCACCGCCGTCGGTGCCGACGGCTACGGCGTGCCCATGCCCCTGCAGTACGTGCTCGACAACAAGGCCATGCTCGTGTACGAGATGAACGGCGGCAAGATCGCGGCTGGCACCACCCAGCTCTGGATGCCCAAGACGGTGGCCGCCTACTTCACCCGCGACATCGTGAGCCTGCGCCTTACCAAGGAGGAGGCCGTTCCCACGGTCAACACCGCCGCCCTCGACCGGCGCGGCAAGGTCGAGATCGTCAACACCTCCGATACCGCCCTGTTCCACACCGGCGACGCCATCACCTTCAAAGGCCACGCTGACGACCTGGGTGCCCCCATCGTTGCCCTCGAGGTCTCCCTCGACGGTGGCGAGACCTGGACGCTGTGCCCCACCGACGGCGCCACCGCCGACCGCTGGGTCTCGTGGGAGTTCACCACGCAGATAGCCGACCCCGGCACCTACGAGCTGCCCGTGCGTGCCCTCCCCGACGACGGCGTCATCTCCCCCAGAGCCGCCACGACCCGCTTCACCGTCGAGTAACGCTTCGCCGTCCCCCGCGCGTTGCGTGGTATTATCAAACACGGAGAGGGCGGGGGACAATGGAGGGACCGATGGAGAACGGTTCTCAGCGGCGGCGGACGTCTGCGGGGCGTCTGGCTTTTGCGCGACAGCACGGTTCCGAACGCGGTGCTCGCACAGATGCCGGGCGCCGCGTTTGTGCTGACCGGCCGCCGCTGTCCCTGCGCCTCACGCTGTTCGAGGTCCTGTGCGCCCTGGGGCTGGCGTGCAACTTTGTGTGGTGCACGCTCGAGGGGCACGCCGACGGTTTCTTGACCTCGGCCCAGGGGTTCGATGCCGTTGTGAACTCCCGGTTTTTCTTTCAACTCGGGCTTGCTTTGGCGGCTGCCATGATGTTCGCCGTGCCCCGGGCGCTGCGGCGGGCCGACAAGGTCCTCGTTTGGGTGCTTCCCGCATTGGGGGCGCTTGCAACGTTCCTCTATGCGTGGCCGCAGCGGATAAGCCCTGCATACCCGGAGTTTGCCTGCGTGGTGGGCCTCACCGTCTCGGGTTTTGTGTACTGCTGGCTGGTGGCGCGCTTCTATCTTATGATGGCGCGCCGCACCGACTTTGCGGGCTGCGTCGTTGCGACCGCCCTGTGCCTGGGCAGCAAGGAGGTCCTGCTCTCGTTTTTGTCGGCGGTGCCGTCGCAAGACGTGCAGACCTGCGTTGCCGCCGTCATGCCCGTGCTCATGGCCGCGCTCTGCGCCCTGGCCGCCCATATGGTGGCGGAGAACCCCGTGGAGCCGCCGGCCCCTCCCGTGGTCGCCCGCACACGCACGACCTTTGCGTATGCCCTTATGCTCGCCCTGCTCCTGGGCATTATCCGCGGGTTCTCGCGCCTGGGGATGTGGGGCATCGAGGCCCCGGGTGCGTTGGGGCTGGGGGTGTCGGGCGTCATAGCGCTGCTCTCGGTCTGCGCCGTCGCCGCGTTCGCGGTGTTCGCGCTCATTCTGCCTGCCGACCGGGGGATTCCGCGGTTCAGGCCGGCGATGCTCGTGCTGCTCGCCTGCCTCTTTCCCATTGCCGTTCAGACGTATCTGGGTGCCGACGCCATACCCTACGTGTTTTTGCAGGTGGAGGAGCTGCTGGCTCACCTCACGTTTTGGTCGGCGACCTTTGCCCTTATCTGCGAGAGCGGCGACCCCACGCTGCGCACCCCGGCCATGCCCCTGCTCGTGTACTCGGTCACCAGCGCGGTGCTCGTGGTGCTTATGAGCCGCACTACCGTGCTCGCCTTTGTGTTTGCCCTGTTCGTGGTGTACCTGGTCTTTGCGGCGAGCGGCGGTAGGGCGTCTCAGGAATTGCCGCCTTCCACCGGCGCGCAGGCGGCCGCCGAGCCCAAAGCCGAGGGCCCCGTTGGGATGGTTGCCCTTACCGATGCGGTGGGGCAGACCTGCGAGGCGTTGGCCGCCACGTACGGCCTCTCGCCGCGCGAGGCACAGATCCTCCCCATGGTGGTCGAGGGCCGCTCGCGCGCGTACATCTGCAACCAACTGGGCCTCTCGGACAGCACGGTAAAGACGCATATCTCGCATATTTACGGCAAGTGCTCGGTCACGGGGCGCCAAGGGCTCGTCGATCTTATCTACCAGGCGTCGCGACCGTAACCTGGGTGCCACCCTATAGCAGAATGAATAATTTCGTGCACAAGGCGTGCGAGGGCGCGGTGTGCTGGAGCACATAAGCCCGGCTGATGCGCGGTGCACGGAATTATTCAAGATGCTCTAGTGCCACCCTACTCTGCGTCGACCCCCTCTACCGCCGACAGCAGCTCCTGCTGCGAGTGCACGCCCAGCTTGGCAAAGACCGCCTTGCGGTGCACGTTCACCGTGTTGCGCGAGATGCCCAGCTCGTCGCCGATGAACCCCGCGTCGCGCCCACGGGCGAGCAGCGTGAGGACCTCGAGCTCGCGCGGGGTGAGGCCGCGGGCCTGGGCGAGCTGGCGGCAGCGGTCCTCCACTGACGCCGGGCTCATGCCAAACAGGCGGGGCGAGAGGCCGAGCAGGCTGCGCTCGGGAAAGAGCCCCACGTAGGCTGCCGCCAGCAGGACCGACCCCGCGAACACCGCGATCGCCCCCAGGGCCGAGGCATCCCCTGAGGGTGCGCCGCCTTCGAGCCGTTCCACGAGCCAGAATCCCGCAAACAGCCCCAGATACTGGCAGCCAAACACCGCCGAGGCCACGCTTACGGCAGATTCCCTGCGCGTGAACGCATAGCCGAGGACGAGCATCCACATGGTGGGTCCCAGCAGCGAGTAGCCCGCGTAGACCGCAGTATAGGAAGCGAGCAGCTCGGCCTGCGAGAGGTCCGCCACCGCCATGCCGGTGGCCGTCACGCCGCCGAGGCAGAAGAGGAACGCGGCGCGGTAGTAAAGCTCCAACCTATAGCCCCGTTGATGCTCCATGACCAGGGCACACAGCGCGGCCACACCGACCGTCGTGGCGGCAACGGTCGCGAACACGGCGGGAAAAAGCCCCACCTCGAGCCTGCCCGGCAGCATCTTGATGAAGAAGCACCAGACGAACTGCGCTACCAATGAGAATACCAGCATGGCCAGCGAGAGCCGTGCCAGCGGTCCGCCTGCGCGCGAGCCCGCTGCGGGGGACGGCGGCCGGACTGCGACCTCCTCGCCGTGCAGGTTGTGCCGGAGGGCCCAGCCGGCCGCCAGGGGCATGGCGAGCGCCAGAGCCAGGTGGGCAACGGGCCCGGTCAGGGCGATCGCTACCAGCGCCAGCCATTGCAGCGCCGCTGCCAGCGAGACCATGAGCAGGGCTGCGCGTAGGTCCAGGGTACCTAGGAGCCGTGCCCAGCCAAGGGTGAGCAGGGCGGCGGCGATGCCCGCGACGACGCCCAAGAGCGCCGGAGCCCACGCGTCCACGGCCTGCGCCACGGAGGTGAGCCCCACGGCGGCCGCAGAGACCAGTGCGCCTAGGGCAGCGAATCCCATGAGCGCGTTGGGCCGTAGAAGCCGTTCTGCCATCTGTCGTCCCTGCGGGGCCTTCCGCAGGAGCGCGAACAGCCCAAGCGTCACAGCCGCCGCAGCCGTTAGCCCCAAAAAGAACGGGTCGTGCACCAGGCCGCCCTGCTCGAGCACCTGGTCGCGCAGCACGCCCTCGAAGCACAGCAGCAGGTCGGCCCAGGCCATGAGCGCGGCGAGGCCCATCCAGCGCGAGGGCTTCTCGGCCAGGGCCCTAAAGGGGAGAAAACCCGGGGTGTGGGGATCTTGCTGCGTGGGGTGCACCATGGGGCCTGCTTTCGTGGTTTCGCGGGGGAGAAACCCTGGGGTCCATGGTAGCCCATGGGGGAGGGGCGTGCGCGGGTGCCCGGCGTAATCAGAGGAATTGTTACCTTCGAGTCCACGACGGGGTTCGGCCATCGGTGTTACCTGTGTTTTCGGCGATGGCCAGATTGACAGATAGCGCCGCGTAAAGGGGGTTCTGGATAGGACCGGAGCCTTCCGCTGACCTTTGGTCGATGGCGGCAGATGGTGGAAAATCTTTCTGAACTGGGGCTTTGCCGATTCGTTGGCTTTAAGCGGCCGACGAGGTGTACCGATTGGGCATCGGAGTCTCTCCGGCACCTATCCCGAACCCTGATTTCGCGGAAACATCGTGGCTTTGGGGTCTCAGCATCACAATGCTCCGATTCGGGCTGGGCATCTTTGCACAGGGAACGCAAACGTTTGGTTTGAATAAAACCCCAGCTCAACTCCCACTAACCACCTCGTGGTTACCCGTTTATTCTGCCGTTGAGGGCATATCTCCTCAGATTCCCCGACTGACACGGCGCTGCGGCCTGCCTATGGTGGGGCCATGCATCCGGTGTATGGCCGCGCCCCGCATGTCTGTCGTGCGGGCTGCACGCCAAGAGCCATAGCCGCGAGGATGCGCCTTGTGTGTTCCGTCCGCTGTTCCATCAAGGGGAAGAAAGAAGGATGCCCATGAACACCCATGCACGTTTGGTCGAGGAACTCTCGAAGGTCCGCGGCCGCATCGCCCTGCCCGCAACCATGACCGGCATGACCCGCCGTGGCTTTGTGGCCGGCGCGAGTATGGCCGCCGCTGCCGGCGCCATGGCGAGCGTCGCCCTGGCCGACCAGCCTCCTGCGGGCGACGGCCCCGCCCCCGAGGCCGCTGAGGCTGGTGCCCCCGCCGAGGCCGTTGCTCCCGCCGTCGGTATGACCTTCGAGGGCAACGCCGGCAAGACCATGGGCGAGGTGCTGGGCGCCGGCTGGCTGGGCGACGAGCCCGAGATCCCGGCCGACCAGATCGCCGAGACCATCGACACTCAGATCGTGATCTGCGGCGCCGGCCACGCCGGGACCGCCTGCGCCCGCAAGGCCTCCGAGCTGGGCGCCCAGGTCATCGTGGTGGACCCCCAGGCCGAGGACACCTTTAGTGTGCTTGGCAACGATATCGGCCACCTCAACTCCGCCTGGCAGACCGAGATCATGGGCGTGCCCCGCTACGACGAGGTCGACTTCATGAACGAGTACCAGATTTACTGCGCCGGCCGTGCCCAGCCCGGCCTGGTGAGCCAGTTCGCCCACCGCTCCGGCGAGGCGTTCGACTGGTTTATCGACAACTTCTCGGACGACGAGAAGGCCGGCATCATCTGCCTTAACTGGCCGGCCGTCGAGGGCTACGACTACGACCGCGGCATCTTCAAGTCCTACGTGGGCACGCCCAACTTTGGGGGCAGCGTGGGCCTGCGCGAGGCCGTGATCCGCACCCAGGACATCGCCAAGGAGAACGGCGCCCAGTTCCTCTACGAGACGACCGCTGTGAAGCTCGTGCACAGCGACGACAATGCCGAGGTAACGGGCGTCATCTGCCAGAAGGCCGACGGCTCCTACGTGCAGATCAACGCCCCGGCCGTGGTCCTGGCCTGCGGCGACATCGGCAGCAACTCCCAAATGTACAACGCCATCTGCGCCGAGAACTACGCCCTGGGCGAGTACAGCGACTGCCGCGCCTTTAGCGGCCGCGACGGCAGCGGCATCGCCATGGCCATGCGCATGGGGGCCAAGGTCGAGATCGGCACCGGCGGCGACATGGGCAGCCATGCCGTCATGGTCATGGGCCCCATGGAGGCGGCCGAGACCATGTGGCTCAACAAGTACGGCAAGCGCTTCTGCAACGAGGCCTACGGCGGTCCGCTGCTCTCGGGCTGCGCCGTTGCCCGCCAGCCCGGCAGCGTGGTCTACAGCGTGTGGGACTCCGACTGGAAGACCGTCTTGCTGAACCAGGTGGCTGGTCACCTGGCCCTCAAGCAATGGGACGAGGACTCAATCAACAAGATCGGCGAGTACATGGAGGCCGCCGTGGGCACCGGTGCCGAGGGCGACCCCACCAGCGGCAAGTACCTCTACTGCGCCGACACGCTCGAGGAGCTCTTTGAGTACATGGGCATGGAGCCTGCGGCCGTCGCCAACGCCGTGGCCGAGGTCAAGACCTGGAACGCCGCCTGCGAGGCCGGCCGCGACGAGAAGTACGGCCGCGACCCCAAGATGCTGTGGCCCATCGTCGAACCGCCCTTCTACGGCTTTGCCGGCAACAAGCGCTGCGGCGGCGGTTCGCTCGTGGCTACCTCGGGCTTGCTCTGCACCGAGGACCAGCAGGTCCAGGGCCAGGGCTTCGAGCCCATCAAGGGCCTCTACGCTACCGGCAACTGCTGCGGTGGGCGCTTCCCCATGGGCTACAACGGCATCATGAACGGCGTGTCGATCGGCATGTGCCTGACCCTGGGCATGACGCTGGGCGAGTTCCTGGCCACCGGCGACATCGACGCCGCCACCACCGTGGGCAAGAACAACGCGGCTCCCAAGGAGGTCGACCGCGGCGGCATGGGCGGCCCCGGCGGCCCCGGTGAGGGCGAGGGGGAAGGTACTCCGGCCGGCGATGGCGGAGAAGCCCCTGCGGGCGAGGACGCCCCCGAAAGCGAGGGTGCCCCTGAGGGCGAAGCGCCTACAGCGTAGGGCAGTCTGGGCTGGTGGGAGACGACTTTTTGGAAGGACCTCGGGCGTGCAGGGCGTCCGAGGTCCTTTTTGTTGGGCACCCCCTGCCGGTGAACGGTTGGCCGATGGGGAGGCCGACCTGAACAAAGAATATATGTTCTGTGGTGAAAAACATTCTGGCACATTTGTTCGTAAAGAACTTTTGTTCGCGCGTATAATTGTTCGAATCCCCTGCAGGGTGTCGTCATCCATATGCTCATCTGCCATTGGGAGGCATGCTGCCATGGACGAGACTATCGAACGTATCCAAGCCATCGACGCAAGCTGGAATTCCCTGACCATAACGAACGATTTTGTGTTCTGTAAAACAATGCTCAACCCTGAGCTGTGCCGCGATGTGCTCGAGGCCATTCTTCAGGTCCCCATAGAGCGAATAGAGTATGTGGGCAGGCAAGAGGTGCTTGGCACAGAGCCTGAGAACAAGGGCGTGCGGCTCGACGTCTACGTGCGCGACGGTGAGGGGACCGTATACAGCGTGGAGATGCAGGCGTCGAATACCTACGAGCTGCCCCAACGTACCCGGTATTATCAGGCCCTCATGGCACTCGACCAAATCGGCCGCGGTGAACGGTACAGTCTGCTTAAGGACTCCTATGTCGTCTTCATCTGCGACTTCGATCCCTTTGGAGATGGGCAGCGGGTATACTGGTTCGAGAACACCTGCCGGGGTAACTCAGCTCGGTTGTTGGGCGATGGAGCCAAGACTGTGTTTTTGGCTGCGACGGCCCCGCGCGAGGGGGACGCGCCCGACCGCCTTAACGAGCTGCTCGACTACGTTGCGTCCGGCTCGATTTCGGGCGAGCTTTCGGGACGTCTTGACGCCGAGGTCGCCCGGGTCCTCGACAACAAGAAGTGGAGGCTCGAGTACATGATCCAGCAAGTTCGGGAGCAGCTTAGCTACGACCGGGGCGAGGCGATCGGGCTCGAGAAGGGCGAGGCCATCGGCCGGGAGAAAGGCGAGGCTATCGGGCTGGCCAAGGGGGAGGCCATAGGCCTGGCCAAGGGGGAGGAGATCGGTCTGGCGAAGGGCGAGGCCGTTGGTTTGGCCAAGGGAGAAGCAATCGGCCGGGAGAAAGGTGAGGCCATCGGGCTGGCCAAGGGCGAGGAGATCGGCCGGGAGAAAGGCGAGGCGGCTGCGCATGAGCGGATTGTCCGGCTGGCCGCCGCGTTGCAAAATGACGGCCGCGAAGGGGATTTGATGCGCGCCTTGACCGAGCCCCCTCTTTTGGAGCGTCTCTGCACGGAATACGGCATATCTTAAAAATCGCAGACCCTCTCCTCCGCTGTGGTGAAAACAGTGTGGTGATTTTGGCATAGGAGCAGCGAAAGCCCCCGCGCCGCGAAACATGCGGCGCGGGGGCGCGCTAACCCGGCAGGCCGGAGGCGGTTCCGCATGCGGGGGTTTCTCCGATGCGGCCTTTTACGCCTGGGCGACGATGTCCTTGGCGGCCAGATACGCGCTGGTGGCACCGTAGCCCACGTCGCCGCACACGCAGTTGGCGGGACGGCCGGACGTCATGCCGGCGGCATACAGGCCGGGGATGAGCTCGCCGTTTTTGGCTATGACCTGCTGGTTTTCGCTGATCGAAAGGCCGCAACGGGTGGAGTACATCATGCAGCCCAGACGCTGCCCGTAGAAGGGGGGCGTGTCGAGCGGCTTGAGCCAGTCGGGGTTGTCGTAGCCCCACTCGCTGCCGTCGCCCGAGGCCACCATGGCGTTCCAGTCGTCGAAGGCCTGGGCGAGCTTCTCTGTAGGCAGGCCCAGTTTTTCGGCGAGTTCCTCCACGGTGTCGGCGCTGACGATGCGCCCGCTCTCGATGGCCTTGTCCACTTGGGGCTTCCAGTCGGGGGTCAGGACGCCCTCCCAGCGCTCCTGGTCGGGCATGTCGGCCTTGGGGAGGTTGCGGCACATGGGCAGCGTCCAGTCCTTGCAGTTCTCGTACCAGTTGGCGTCGAAGAAGCTAAAGATGTGCTGCTCGGGCATCTTGATAATCTGGTTGCCGAAGGCCTCGTAGTCGGTGTGGTTGTAGATCTGGCGGTCGCCCATGGTATCGACCTGCAGCCAGGGCTGGCGAGCGATCTGAATGTCGGGGGCGTAGAGGTGGTGGTTCCAGTCGACGCCTGCGATGCCGCCGTCAAAGATGCCGTTGTTGTTGTAGCCGTCGAGCTGGGCACCGGCGCCCAGGCCGATTCTGATGGCGTCGCCGTTGTCGTAGATGCCGGCCGTGTTCACCATGACGCCCGAGAAGCCGCGGGGGCAGTAGGCCTTGAGCATGGCGATGTTGTTGGTAAAGCCGGCACAGGCCAGGATAACGCCCTTGTTGGCCTTGACGTAGGCTTTTTCGCCGTCCTGCTCCACTTCGACGCCGACCACGGCACCGTCGTCCATCACCAAGCCTGTGAGCGGTGCGTCGAACAGATAGCGCCCGCCGTTCTCAGTGAAGACCTTGTCGTAGAAATCCTCTACGGTGCGCATGATGCGGTAGGAGTTCCAGCCTTCCTGGGTGCCGGCGGGAACGACGGCAAAGGCCTGCTTCTGCTCGCCGTCGACCCAGCCGGGTTCCCACATCTGGCCGTTCTCCTCGCACCAGGCGACGAGGTCGCGGATTCTTGTGGATTGCTCTAGATCTAGATATAGTCCGAGATGTACGGAGCCTCGTGATGGAGCGCCTTGTCGAGGGCGGCCACACAGTGGCGGTCGCCCTCGATGCGCTCGATGCGATGCAGGAGCTTGGCTTTCTTGTATCCCATCAGGAGCGTGGTAAGGGTGCCGATCGACATGGAGAGATCTGCGCCGCTGTCGGCGGGAAGCCTGCTCACCGAGGTCGTCCCATGGTCGAACGCCATCTCGTAGACGCCCTCGTTCCATTCGAGGAAGGGGTCTTCTACTCGTATGCGCAGCCGTGCATCGGCGTAGTCGCGACAGGGGTAGCCGTCGAGAAAATGCTCGACGTCCACGATGCGCCCCATGATATAAGGACGCACGGTTTCTGCGATGTCGGCGTCGTCCATCTCGAAGGCGATGGGCTCGTTGAAGTAGGTGTTCCCGCGCACCTCCTTGATCATGGACTGGTGGGCGCGGATATACTGCCAGAGCCCCTTCTGGGCCTCTCGGTTGAGATGGATCATCTCCTTGATGCGCATCACGTCGTCTTTGATGAGGTAGACCATGTAGCCCAGGGGTTTCTCCGCCGCGCTGTAGTACACGGCCGTGCAGGTGTCGTCCTCGTCCCAGCGCCAGTACTCGTCCCAGGCGAGGCGGTTGCGCAGCAGGCAGCCGTGGGTCTGGCGGGCAAAGCGGTCGTGGAGTTCGGTGAGGTCGGTGCTGTAGTCGCCCACCCGGCGCACGAAGCCGGGCACGGGCGAGAGGGCGGGGATCTGGTCCTCGCGCATGGAGTAGGAGATCTTGTTCGAGATGATCTCCCAGCCGCGGTGGCGGTAGAGGGGGATGGAGTAGGGATAGAGCACGGCGAGGGACTGCCCTTTGGCGCGCATGCGCTCGAGGCTCTGCCGCATGAGCCGGGTCATGATGCCGTGGCCGGAGTATTCGGGATAGGTGGTGACGCTGGTGATGAATCCGATGGGGCGCACGTCGCCGTATACGTTCATCTCGAGCGGGTAGACCGCGAACTGCGACACGAGCGAGTCCCGGTCGTAGCATCCCAGGATGTCGGCTCGCTCGATAACGGGGAACTTGGACTGCTCGATCTCGCTGTTTTGCCAACCGAGGCTTGCGAGCTCCTGCTCGGTGACCTGGAAGGCGTAGCGGAGCAGCGCGTTGTATTGGTCGAGGTCGTCGGTCGTGAGGTCGCGGACCTCATAGGGAAAAGGTCTGGCGGGGGTGGGCTCGGCGGGTGCCATAGAGGGTCCTTTCGGGACGCGATGTCTTGCGTGTTGCATTCCCGTTCGGAGGGCTTTTTAGAGCCGAACGTAGAACCGTTGCCCGAGGGATGTGCGTTGCGAAGAAGGCTCTGTGTTCTGTTACGGATGTATCAATATAGAAATTATATACGGTTTTTCTCGCAGATACAGCCGCAAAAGAGGATGTCGTGTACCGTGAGAACTTTGATACTTTTTTAAGCAATGAATTTATTCTTTTGATAGACAGCGAAACCCCTGGTAGACAAGGTGCTTTGGGCGGCCTGTTTTGCCAGTGGACGGTCGTCGCCCTTACGATATGGCAAACGTGGAGGCTACGGGGCCTCCTTTTGTCGCCGAGTGTCTCAGGTGCGGTACACGAACCCCCGTTTTGCGGCTGCATTTCCTCCAGAACAGGGTTGTATATTCAAGTTTGATGTAAATGTCCGATTTTATATACATGTTTTATACATCTGAGGCATCCTTGGGATTCTCTGCCGCGGGGCAGGGGGGCGTCGCGTGCGGTGGTACCGGAGCCTGCTCGATGCGCGGCGCGCGACGGCGACAATGCTTGGGGCCTTGCTGCGGGCGGTGGACTGGCGCGGTGTTTCATGCAAAAGCCCGAGCACCTGCGGGCTGGCCGGGGTGCTCGGGCATGGGTTGGACGTGCCGCGCATGAGGGCGGCCGGCTGGAACCGGCTGGGGGACTATGCCGAGGCGGCTTCGGCTGCCGCTTCGGGAGCGGGTGCCTCGCCTTCGGGGGCCGCGTCCGGAGCTGCGGTCTCCCCGTCGGTCTCCGCAGGCGGTTCGGGCGTTGCCTCGGTTGCGGGCGCGTCGGGGGCGGGCACCTCCCCGGCTGTTGGGACCGCGGGCGCCTCCCCGGTTTCTGGAGCAGGCTCCGGCTCGACGGGCGTGGGATCGACCAGCTCGAAGGAGCGCAGTTTGAGCTGCCGGCCGGTCCCGTCGCCGGGGTCGACCACCTCGACGGTCGCCTTGCCTTGGCGTACCGTGGGCCCCTGGGCACCCAGGCGTGCCTGGAGGTCGGCGGGCGCAAGGGCGTGCAGAGACGCGTCCTTGGCGTCGGGCAGTATCACCGCCTGGTCGAGGCTGCCGCCGTATTCGGAGAACGTCACCTCGTAGGCACCCTCGCGAACCTGGGTGAACGCCGTTGCGGCCATAACGCCGTTTTGAGTGCGCGGGTTGGCGGGCATGACGAAGTAGAGGGTCTCGCCGTCGCTGTAGAGGTGCTCGCCCAGGTTGCTCAGGGGGTCGATCTCCACACCGCAGTAGGTCGCCACGGCGTCGAACGCGGGCTTGGCGGGCATCGCGGCCGTAAAGTCGCCCCAGCCCAGGGGATTGGCGTCGGAGGAGAACTGCTCGGCCGTTTGGGCACCCTCGACAAGCAGGACGTGGTCGATGCCGAACATCACGAGGTCCTCGACCTGCTTCTGGGCGGCGGCGGGGTCGGTGATGGGTGTCTCGTCGTTGTAGGATGTGCCCGGGTAGGCCTGGGCAAAGACGTTGAGGAGCTCGTTGACCGCCTGATAGTCCTCGGCCACGGAGTAGTCGAGCAGGAGGGAAACCGGCTCCACCGGCTGTTCGGGCTCGGCGGCCACCTCTGGTTCGGCGGCTGTCTCCGGTTCAGGCGTGGGCTCTGTGGGCTGGTCGGGTTCGGGCTTCGGTTCTACCGATTGCGCGGGCTCTGCGGGTTGTTGCTCGGGCGTGGGCTCGGCCTCCGGTTCAGCAGGTGTTTCTGGCTCGGGGACGGCCTGCGCCTCCGTCGGTTGCTCGGGTTCGGGCGTCGGTTCTGCCGGCTCCGTAGGTTCTGCCGGTTGCTCGGGCTCGCTGGGAGTTTCGGGCCCGTCGGGCTGCTGCTCGGCGGCAGGCGGTTCTTCGGATGCGGGCTCCTCGGGAGTGTCGGGGGTTTCGGGCGCCAGGTCGTACAGGGCACGGACGTCGTCGCTCCAGGTTACTCCCGCCTCGGGCCCAGCCGTTCCCTCCTGGTTCCCGTCGCGGTAGAAGGGAACCAGGACGGTGGGCTCTATGGACAGCTGGCCGTAGGCACCCATGGTGGCCGCATCGACGTCGGAGGGGGCGTCAACAACGGCACCCGGCGTGAAGCGGCCACCCGATCCCAGGTAAATGGCCTGTTCGACGGCTTGTGGGGTGGTGAAGGGGTCCTGTGTTCCTGCGTTTTGCGAACTCCAGAGCAGCACGGCGGGGTTGTAGCACCACATGTCGATGCGCTGCCCGTTGCCGTTTGACCAGCTGGCGGCCAGATAGGTTGCCACGTCGCCGTCGATAAGAGGGGCGTCGGCCCTTTCAACGGTAAAGGAGACCAGCGGGAAGTCCGACTGCTCGGTGGGGCAGACGAGCAGGGTGGGAACGCCCGAAGAGTCGCCGGTCGAGACGGTCACGTTGCTGCGCCACTCCTGTGGCAGCGTGAAGGTAAGGAGGTCGGTGGTCACAACTCCGTTGGTGTCGACGGAGACCTCCCAAGAATCGGGCGTCACCGTCTCGTCCGGCTTCTGCTGCCCGGGCTCGGCCGGCTGCTCGGGTCCTGCAGGGGCATCGGGCCCTGTGGGCTTCTCGGGTTCTGTAGGCGTTTCCGGTTCGGCCGGTTTTGCAGGCTCTGTGGGCGGTTCGGGTTCCAAAGGCTGCTCGGGTGCTGGGGGTGGTTCCGGTTCAGCCGGCTTCTCGTGTTCTATCGGTGCTTCTGACTCCGTGGGCGTCTCCGGTTCGGCCGGCTGCTCGGGCTCCGCAGGCTTCTCGGGCTCGGTGGGCGTCTCCGGTTCGCTGGGTTGTTCGGGCTCCGCAGGCCTCTCCGGCTCCGTGGGCTTCTCGGGCTCGCTGGGCTTCTCTCCCTCGTCCTTAGGCTCTTCGGGAACCTCGGGCACCGGGTCGGGCTCGGGGTCGTCGTCGGCCGTGGCACCGTTGACGACGACCTGCGTGATGTTGTTGATGGTCGTGTTGTTCTCGTTGTTGATAGTCGTGTTGTTGATCGTGGTGTTGTTCTCGACGATCTGGTTGATGACCGTCTGCTCGTTGATGAGCACACCGGTGTTCACGTCGAACTGGTACAGGACGTCGTCG
>JAHZGC010000001.1:167418-189575 GCA_019421015.1 Coriobacteriaceae bacterium
ATGGTGCCGTTGGGGTTGTAGTAGACCACCGTGCCGTCGGGGCGGCAGAACAGGCCCGTGACCATGTTGCCGGTCTCGGGGTCGAAGTAATGCCAGCCGTCGGGGAGCAGCACGTTGCCGGTCTGCATCACGCCGCGGGCGTCGTAGTAGACGGTGCGGCCGTCGGGCAGGCGCACGAGCCCCGTGACCATGGCACCGGTGTTGGGGTTGAAGTAGTGCCAGCCGTCGGCCAGCAGGATCTCGCCCTTGTAGGGGGCTCCGTCCACGTAGTAGTAGGTGATGCCGTCGATGACGACCCACCCGTCGGGGTTCACGGCCGTAACGGCGGTTACGGCAAAGCCCCAGCCGTTCACGACCTCGTCGGTGTCGAGCTTGACCTTGACGGTGTCGCCGCCCACGGTGAGCGTGGTCCCAGCGAGCTCGGTGCCCGTGTAGGCGCCCAGCAGCGCACCCGTGCCGTCGTAGACCTCGATGGTGTCGAAGGTGTACTCCGCCTCGGTGCGCGGGTCAAAGGTCACGTCGATGACCTTGGCGCCCGGCAGCGTGTAGACCCAGGCGTCGTCGCAGTTGTCGGCATAAGGATGCGGGCTCTGGAGCTGGGCGATGTCGGTCACGGCGTAGGCGTTGCTCGTGACGGTCACGGTGCAGGACTTTTTGGCACCCGCCCCGTCGACGGCCGTGGCGGTTATGGTGGCCGATCCTTCCGCCACGGCGGTCACCAGGCCGGTCTGGGCGTTGACGGTGGCCACCTTGGGATTGGAGCTCGACCAGGTCACGCGCTTGTCGGTGGCGTCTTCGGGGCTGCAGGCCGCTGTGAGCTGGCGGGTCTCGGCGGCCTCCATCTGGAAGGCCGAGCGGTTGAGGGCGATGGAGGTCACGGGCTGCCACACGGTCACCTCGCAGCCGGCCGAAAGGCCGCTCACGCTCACGGTGACGGTGGCGGTCCCCGCCTTGAGGGCGCTCACAACGCCGGCGTCGCTCACCTGCGCCACCGCGGGGTCGGAGCTCGACCAGGTCACGGGGTCGGTCACGCCCTCGGGGGCGATGGCCGCCAACAGGGTGTTCTTGGCGCCGGTCTTGAGGCGCAGGCTGTTGGCGTTCAGCGAGACGCTCGTGGCGTGCACGTTGGGGTCGACGTAGGGCAGCCCGTGCTCGCTGGCGTAGGCCTGGGCAAAGGTGCCCGGGTTGGCCACGATCACCACGGTCTTGGGACCCTCGAGGGCCGTGTCGGCCACGGAGGCCACGGAGTCGGGGAGCGCAAGCTCCACCTGCTCGTTGGTGCAGCCGGTAAGAAGATAGGCAGGCACCGCGGCGGTGCCCGGGGCCAGCTCGATGCGGGCGAGCGCGGTGCAGCCGCCGAAGGGGCCTATCCCTGCGGTGCCCGACCAGGCCATGCCGCAGCCGGTCAGCGTGGAGGGCAGCGAGACCTCGGTGAGCGCCGCGTCGTTTTGGAACGCGCCGGCCCCTAGGTAGGTGAGGCCCTCGTTCAACGTGACCGAGGCGAGTTTGGGGCAGTTGGCAAAGGCGTAGTCGCCCACGCTCTGGACGCTCGGCGGCAGTGTGACGGCGGTGAGCCGGCCGTTGTTTTGGAAGGCCCCCACCCCGATGGCGGTCACTGCCACGCCGCCCAGCGTGGCGGGCACCTGGAGCGTGGCGTCGGTGCCGCTGTAGCCGATGATCGTGGCGCTCTTGCCGTCGGCCGAGACCGTGTACGAGAAGGCCTCTTCCTGCGGAGCGGCCGCGGCGGCCTGGGCAACCGTGGCGCCCCCGACGCCTTTGCCTGCGTTCGGGGCCGTGGTCGACGAGTTTGAGCCGGCGTTCGGTGAGCCCGCGTCCGAGGCACCTGCCGCGCTTTGGCCGCCCACGATTTGGGAGATGAGGCCGGCTGTGGCGGTCATCTCCGCCTGGCCTGAGGGAATGGCGGGCTGAACGGGCGTCTGCGCCGCCGCCGGCATGGCGGCGCAGGTGAGAAGCGCTAGGGAGAGCGCACCCGCGGGAACGGTGCGCAGCGCCCGGTGGAACCGGGCGCGATGGGGCAAAGCGTCCATGATGCCTCCTCGAAAGGCGGCGTCCAAGGAACGCTGCCTTGGCTGATGGGACGCGATGGCGGCCTGGAGCCGCATTACGCGATGGTGGGGACAGTGTACTCGTTTTTGGGGGGGATCGCGGGCGATTCGGGGGAGGACCGGGGCCGGCGTTTGTCCGGAAGGGCTTCTTGCTGGCCATTTTTGAGGGTCGTGCGGGATCGCAGGGTGGCTATGGACGGTGCCGATAGATGAGGGTATATATCAATATACTAAATCCGCAGATAAATCCCGGGCATTCTGGGGTGTGTGCGGGGGCTAACCCAGATTGCCGACGTATAAGCCTCTCAGATGTCCCGCACAACCCTCAAAAGCGGCCACAAAAAGGAAAAGCGGGAGAAAAGGGGCACATTTATTTTGACTATTGATTATACTGCCCCTGCCCCTGCCCCTGCCCCTGCCCCTGCCCCTGCCCCTGCCGTGGCCGTGGCCGGCTCCCTTCACCCTCCTCCCACACACTCTTACGCCCCCAGCAACGCCAGGATGTCCTCCCTGTTTAGCGCTGTCGAGGCTACGTCCTCGCCACCAAGGATGCTGTCGGCCAGGTCGCGTTTGCGCTCCTGCATCTGCATGATGCGCTCCTCCACCGTGTCTTTGGCGATGAGCTTGAACACGCTGACCTCGCGCTCCTGGCCGATGCGGTGGGCGCGGTCGGTGGCCTGGTCTTGGGCCGCCAGGTTCCACCAGGGGTCGTAGTGGATCACCACGTCGGCCGCCGTGAGGTTGAGCCCGGTGCCGCCGGCTTTGAGCGAGATCAGGAACACCGGCACCTCGCCTCCCTGGAAGCGCGCCACGAGCCGCGCCCGCTCCTCCTTTGAGGTCGAGCCGGTCAGCACGAGGTGGCCCACCCCGGCCTCCCGCAGCCGCTCGCCCAACAGCTCGAGCATCGACGCGAACTGCGAGAAGATGAGCACCCTATGGCCGCCTTCCAGGGCGTTCCCCACCAGCTCCATGCAGGTCTCGAGCTTTGCGCTGCCGCCGGCGTAGCCCTCGTAGTAGAGGCGCGGGTCGCAGCAGACCTGCCGCAGCTTGGTGAGCTCGGCCAAAACCTGCAGCTTGTTGCGCTTGAGGTCGTCGGGCAGCTCGTGGGTGATCTGCAGGGCAAGGCGGTCCTGACTTGCCTTGTAGAGCTTGGCCTGCTCACCCTCCATCTGGGCAAACACCACGCTCTCGCTCTTCTCGGGCAGGTCGGTGAGCACGTCGCGCTTGAGGCGGCGCAGGATGAACGGGGCCACGAGGCGGCGCAGCTGGTCGGCCGCCCCTTCCTCGCGGGCCTCGACCGGGCCCTCGAAGCGCTCGGCAAAGTCCTTGCGGCTGCCCAGGGTCCCCGGCATCAAGAAGTCAAAGATGCTCCAGAGCTCGGCGGAGCGGTTCTCAACGGGGGTGCCGGTGAGGGCCAGGCGCACGGGTGCCACCAGGCACTTGGCCGCCTTGGCCACCTGGGTCCCGGGGTTCTTGATGTATTGGGCCTCGTCGAGGATCACGCGCGAGAACCGCGCCTCGGCGTACTCGGCCACGTCGCGCTTCATAAGGTCGTAGGAGGTCACGAGCACGTCGCGCTCGGCCGCCCCGGCGATCGCCATGCGGCGCGCGGCCTTGGTCCCCGTCACGGCGGCAACCTTGAGCTGCGGTGCAAACCGCTCGAGTTCGGCGACCCAGTTGTAGACGAGCGAGGCCGGCGCCACCACGAGCGTGGTGCCCGTGTCGCCCGCCTCCTTGCGGGCCACGATGTGCGCGATGGTTTGGAGGGTCTTGCCCAGGCCCATGTCGTCGGCCAGGATTCCGCCGAACCCCAGGCGCTCCAGGGTCTCCAGCCAGCGGAAGCCCTCGACCTGGTAGGGGCGCAGCACCTCGCGCAGGCTGGCGGGGACCTCGAAGTCGGCGTCGCCGAAGGTCTCGAGGTCGCGCACGATGGCGCGAAAGCCGCCGTCGCCCTCCAACCGCACCCCGTCGGCCTTCTTGAGCAGCGCGTCCACAAAGAGCGTGCGGCTCGAGGGCAGCCCGCTCACGCCGCCGGCCAGCTCCTCGGCGCTCACGTTGAGACCGTCGGCCAGGTTGTCGAGCGCGCGGACGCTCCCGTCGAGCTTGAGAATGTCTCCGTCAGAAAGCCGTAGGTAGCGCTGCTTGCGCCGGTAGGATTCCAGGTAGGCGGTCAGGTCGCGGGCGGTCATGCCGCTGGCGTCCACGGCCAGGTCGAGCAGGCCCCCGTAGACCGTGGCCTTGACGCGCACCTGGTGGCTCTCGCGCACGCGCACGGCGCGCAGCCGCTCGCTGAGCAGCACCTCGCCGAGGCGCGACAGCTCCCGCAGCCCCTCGGTGAGCAGGAGGTAGAGCAGCTCGTCGTCGCTCTCGTCGAAGTGGGGCAGTTCCCAGGCTTGCGGAGACGCCCCGTGCGCGGGGGCTCCGGCGGGCGCGGGTGCGGGCGCGGCCGATGCGGCGGGCAGGCTCGGGAAGTAGGCCTCCACAACGTCCTGCGCCTCGTACTCGAGCACCGGGTCGCGCGCGGGTTGGCCGGGGCGCTCGGGGGCGAACAGATCGAGCTCGCGCTCGCCGTAGCGCACCGTGGCGCGGCAGGTCACCAGGCCGTCGTCGAGCCCCACCTTGAAGGCGAGCTCGGGGGCGGGCGGCAACAGGGCGTCGAGGTTGCCCGGCGCGTCGAGGTCGGTGCACGAGCGCAGCACCGGCAACGCCGTGCGACAGAACGACGCGAGGTCGCCGGGGCCGATGTGGAGCGGGCGAGTGCAGGGCAAAAGCGAGGAGAACAGCGTGGCGGACTGGGCCGAGAACTTCTCGTCGCAGCGCCAGGCCTCCTGCTCGCCCAGCAGGTAGAGGCGCTTCTCCGCCGCAAAGCAGCGCAGGTGCGTCGGCAGCGCGAGGTCGAGGCCGCCGTCGCGGGCGGGGGTAAGGACCGCCGGCACGCGCGGGTCCGCGGCCGTGACCGCCAGGGTGCGCGGGGGCTGGGGCGGGTAGTAGCCGCTGAAATCGAGGGTGAACTCGGTGCCCTCGAGCACGTCGAGGACCTCGATGGCGTCGGCCTCGGAGAGGGGCAGCTCCTTGATGTCGGTCCCGCGGCCGGCGCTCCAGTAGTTGTAGCGCGACATAAAGAGAGCCTGCTGGCTGTGCACCACGCGGGCCACCACGGCGAGCAGCCGGCGGGCCCGCGGCGTGAAGGCCTCGGGCACATGGGCAAAGGAGAGGTTCTTGCCGTAGGAGAACTCGGCACCCTCCTCCCAAGCCTGCACGAGCGTGGCGACGTTCTTGACCACATAGGTCGCCTTGCCGCTGCGCACCCTGAGCTTGAGCGCCAGGGTCTGGGATCCCCGCTGGTAGATGGCCGTGGGGGCGGGGGAGATGGTCACGAGGAGCTCGACGGGCTCTTCGAGCGGCTGCCGGACGGCCGTGCGGGCACGCTGCGCTGCGGCGGCGGCCCCGACGCGCTCGGCGGTGATGGCGCTCAGGAGGTCGGTGATCTGGGAGCTCGTGGGCGCTGCGGGGGCTTTGGAAGAGGCTGGGGAGAGGCCCGCGGAGTTGGGGGAGCCCGCCGACGGGATGCCGGCCGGCGCGCGGCCGCCCAGGTAGGCAAGGGCCAGGGCGACCTCGTGCTTGCACATGCCGTCGTAGTTCACCGAGGCCGGGCAGGTGCACTGGTAGGTGACCACGTCCTCGTCGTTGAGGTCGAGCGTGACCGAGGTGCGGTAGCTGCCGACGCCCGAGCCCTGCACGAGGCCCGTGAGCCGCACGACGCCGTCGATCTGGCTCGGCGTGGCCTCGCACGAGAGTACGCCGCCGTCGTTGGCGAGGCGCTGGGCCTTGGTGAAGGTGGAGTCGAGGGCGGCTTCGGACTTTAGGCGGTCGGAGAGGGTCATGGGGCTCCCTGGGTGGGGTGTGGTCGGTTCGGGCCGATTGTATCCCATGGTGCTGGGGTTGCGGAGAAACCCGGGCGGTCCGCACGCCTGTGGACAGGATCGTGACTTTCTCGACCGATAGGCCTCTTTGACGGCTTCGCTTGGACAGGATTGCGACTTTCTCGACCGGTTTAGCGGAAGGTCTGGAGGCCAGCGGGACAAAATTGCAGGTAGACGAGTTGTTGCTCCCGAGCTTTGGGACGAGAGCGGCCATGTTCGGTCAAGAAAGTCGCGATCCTGTCCACAGGTCACCCCCGAACCCCCGAATCGGTCGAGAAAGTCGTGGTTCTGTCCACCTCCGGCGACGCCATGACGGTCACCCTTGCCCCAACCCTCGCTCCCACGTCCGGTACACGTGCTCCCTGAGCGCCGCGCCGTCGCGCACGTGCACGAGCTCCACGGGGGCCGTCAGCTCCTCGGGCACCTCGGGGTCGGCCTCCTCGAGCAGCCCGACCTCGAGGAAGCGCCTGTTGAGCACGACCCGGCGCGGCAGGAGCTCGACCTCTTCGGGATGCGCGGCGGCGACGGCGGCCAGCACGTCCCAGCCGATAAAGCCGTCGACGCCCCGGGTCTCGCGAGTGCGCTCGATCCAGGGCTCGCAGGCGGTGCGGACCAGCTCCGCACCGGGTTTCTCGCCCGTGCCGAGGCGACCCAGGAACTCCCCGCCGTCAAAGCGCAGGGGAAGGCAGTCCTGGGCGTCGGCTATGCGCAGACGCGCCCCCGTGCGGGCGGTGGCCAGAACCTCGCGGGTCGCCCGGGTGTCGACCGAGAAGTTGAGCTCGTCCATGATGCGACCGCCGACGACCAGGGCACGGGTCAAGCCGCCCATGAGGCACACGCCGCCAAAGCGCGCCAGGGTTCCCGGGCGCAGGCGCTCGGCGGCGGCCAGCTCGGTGGTGGCGCCCAGCGAGAGCAGGGTCACCGTGCCGGGCCCGCGCTCCCAGGCGAGCTTCACGAGCCCTCGGGCAGCCTCGCTTGCCGGCGCGGGACCGCCCGCCGCGCCTGCGGCGCCGTCTGGCAGCGTGGGCTTCTCCCCCGGGGCCGAGGCGTCGGAGCCGCGCAGCACGGGTACCTCGGGCAGTATCCGCTTGCAGAGCCAGCGGGTAGCGCGGTCGGTGTCGGCGGTGGGGGCGTTGCCGTGGGTGGTGGCCACGAGCTCCACGCGCACGCCTTCGGGGGCGCATCCGCGCAGGTAGAGCAGGGCGAGGCCGTCGTCGATCTCGCCGCCGGGGATGCCCATGGTGTTGTCGCACACAACGGCTACGGGAAGGGTGGGGTCTGTCATGGGAGGCCTTTCGGGGTTGCGGAAAGGACGGCCGCACGTCGGCGCGTCCGGGGGTGCGCAGACCGACGGGCGGTGCTTGCGGCTCTTTGGACAAAAACCTTAAAGGTACAATGGCGTTTGTCAACGATGGCGTTTGTCAACCGCGGCAAAGACCGTCTGCAGTTAAGAAAGGACCCCGCCTATGAGCCCCTTCCGCACCTCCCGCCCCGTGCGCCCCACCCGCCGTCAGTTCGCCCGCGCCGCGGCTCTACTCGCCGTCGGGTCGGGGGCCGGCCTCGCGCTGCCTCGGCTCTCCCTAGCCGAGGGCGACGTCGACTACGCCGACTGGGACGCCGTGCTCGAGGCCGCCCGCGGCCAGGAGGTCTCGTGGTACGGCTGGGGCGGCAGCGAGCCGCGCAACACCTGGGTCGAGACCGTGCTCGCGCCGCGCCTCAAGGAGCGCTACGACGTGACGCTCAACCTTGTGGGCATGGACATCAACGACATCCTGACCCAGCTCTCGGGCGAGAAGCAGGCCGGGGCCGCCGAGAGCGCGGTCGACTTCATCTGGATCAACGGCGAGAACTTCGCCTCGGCCAAGGCCAACGACTACCTGTGGGGCCCCTTCACCGAGTACCTGCCCAACTTTGTGGACTACTGCGACGCCGACGCCGCCGACCTGGCCTTTGACTTCGGCGCGCCCGTCGACGGCTACGAGGCCCCCTACGGCAAGACCCAGATGTGCCTGTGGGTCGATGCCGACGCCGTCTCCGACGTGCCCTTGGATCCCGACGGGTTCCTCGAGTTCTGCAAGCGCCACGCCGGCATGGTGACCTACCCGGCACCCGGCGACTTCACGGGCACCGCCTTCATCTCCTGCCTGATCGCCGGCGTCGTCGGCAAAGACGAGTTCGAGAAACTCTCGGCCATGGCCGACGCCACCCCCGACGAGGTGCGCGCCATCGTGGAGCCGGGCCTGGCCTATCTGCGCGAGCTGAACCCCTACCTCTGGAAGGGCGGCGCGACCTTCCCGGCCGACTCCACCGTGGTGCGCCAGATGTACGCCGACGGTGAGCTGGTGCTGTGCATGGGCTACGGCGAGCCCCAGAGCGAGGTCGACAACGGCCAGCTGCCCGCCTCCACCCGCTCCTTCGTGTTCGAGACGGGCACCGTGGGCAACACCAACTTCATGGCCATCGCCAAGGCGGCGCCCCACAAGGCCGCGGCGCTCGTGGCCATCAACGAGGTCCTCTCGCCCGAGATGCAGCTCGACCAGTACAAGGTGCTTGGCAACCTCACGGTGCTCGACCTCGGCAGGCTCCCCGAGGCCGACCGCGCGGCCTTTGAGGCCGTGGAGCTCGGGAGCGCCCAGCTGCCCCTGGCCGACAAGCTCGCCGTGCGTGTGGCCGAGGCCGCCGGCCCCGTGATCCCGATCCTGGAGCAGCTGTGGCTCGACGAAGTCCCCGGCAAGTAGCCGCCCGCGCGACCCCCTACCTCCTGGCGCTGCCGGCGGCCCTGCTCGTGGGCGTGTTTGCCTACGGGGTACTCGGCGGCATGCTCCAAGGGCTGGGGGTCATGCCCTTCCTCGGCATGACCGAGCCCACGCTCGACTACTACCTGCAGGTCTTCTCGCGTCCGGACTTTGCCGCCTCGCTGGCCTACAGCGTGTACCTGGCGCTTGCCTCGGCGCTGGCGGCCCTGGTGGTCGGGGTGGCCCTGGCGGCCGCCCTCACGCGGGTGGGCGCCGGCCGCTTTGCGACGCTCGTGAGCCTGCAGATCCCCATCATGACCATGCACGCCCTGGTGGCGCTTGCCGTGTCGTTTGTGTTCTCGGGGTCGGGCCTGGCCGCGCGGTTGCTGCATGCGGTGGGCGTGGTCGAGACCCCCGCGGACTTTCCCTCGGTGGTGGGCGACCCCTCGGGCTGGGGGATCCTTCTGGTCTACGCCTGGAAGGAGATCCCCTACGTGGCCTTCTGCACCGTGGCCGTCATGGCGCACGTCTCCTCCTCGCTGGGCGAGGCGGCCGCCACCTGCGGCGCAAGTCGGCGCCAGGCCTTCTTTGGGGTGACGCTGCCCCTGTGCCGCTGGGCCGCGATCCGGGCCTTCCTGGTGGTGTTCGTGTTCGCGCTGGGCTCCTACGAGGTGCCCTACCTGCTGGGGGCCACCGCGCCCAAGGCCCTGCCGGTGCTGGCCTACATCGAGTTCCAGGACCCCGACCTTGCCAACCGCGCCTATGCCATGGCGCTCAACGGCGTGGCCACGCTGCTGAGCTCGCTGGCGGCCCTGGCCTACTTTTTGGTGCTGCGCCACGAGCGGCGCGTGGGGGTGGAGGCCCGTGGGTAGGGGGCAGGTGAGAAGGCCTACGAGGCTCGACAAGGGGAGAGGGTCTATCGGGAAAAGGCCCACGCAGGGGAGAGGGTCGCGGCGTTGGGGGCGTGGACCGGTGGGCGCGAGACACCCTCTCACCTGGGCGCACCTCTTTGTGGCGGTCCAGGTGCTCGTGGTGCTGCTTCCCTTGATTGTGGTGGGGGTGTGGGCCTTTGCCGCCGCGTGGCCGTGGCCCCACCTTGCGCCCACGGGGCTCACCGACCGCGGGGCGCGCCTCGTGCTCGGCGGCAGCCAGGGGGCCGGGCTCGAGTGCATCCTGCTCTCGGTGGGGATCGCCGTGGCGAGCGCGGCGGTGGCCACCCTGGCGGCGGCCTGCGCGGCCCGGGCCATCTGCTGCCACGAGTGGCGCGGGCGGCGGCTCTTTGAGTTTACGACCCTGGTGCCGTTCCTGGTGCCCTCCACCGTGTTCGCCATGGGGGTGCAGGTGGCGTTCATCCGCGCGGGGCTGGCCTACTCGGTGGGCGGTGGGGTGCTCTCGCACGCCGTGGTGGCGCTCCCCTACTGCGTGGCGATCATGGTCGACGTGACCCATGCCGCCGGCACCCGCCTCGAGGACGCCGCCCGGACCCTGGGGGCCGGCCGCCTGCGGACGCTGCTCCACGTGACGCTGCCGGCCGTTGCGCCGGGGCTCGTGTCGTCGATGTCGATGGGCTACATCCTGTCGTTCTCGCAGTACTTTCTCACGCTGCTCATCGGCGGCGGCAAGGTCAAGACGTTCGCCCTGGTGCTCTTCCCGTACCTGACCGGCGGCGACCGCACGGTGGCGGGGGCCTACGGATTGGCGTTCATCCTGGTCACGCTCGTGGTGTTCGCCCTGTTCGAGCTGCTGCTGCACAAGGTGCGCCCGGTGCGGGAGGGGGAGTTCTACGGGGGGTAGGGGGCAGGGGCGATCGGGTGGCATGCGACGGCGGGTGTGCGACGGCGGGTACGCGGGCGGGTGGCCGTGTGGCGACGGGTGGGGTGCGGCGTGCGGCGACGGTTGCGGGCGTAACGCGAAAGCCGAGATAGCGCCGCGAAATGAGGGTTCTGGATAGGCCCGCGAGGCCGCCGGTGTTCCCATTTTGCCCGCAGGGGAGAAGACCTTGCGGCCAACACCCTTCTGACCTGCGCTTTTCCTGACCCCTTTCGCATGGCTGGGGCGCTGTCGCTCCGACGCGACCGTCGAGACCGCCCTCGCGGCTATCCGGAACCCTGATTCTGCGGAAAGATCTCCGGTTTGAGCGTTGCCTCCAAATTCGGTTGGTCTATTCCGTCCGATCGTCGGCCCCGGCGGCCCGTCCGGGTGTCTTCGGACCTCCTTGGACCCACCCGGACCCCCCAGACCTCCACGATCGCCCTGCCCTGCGCTGCCGCTTGCGCCAGTTTGTCGCTCGTACCTGTCCGCCTCACCCTACCGCCCCGGGGCCTCCTCACGCGCTCCACGCGAGCAGCTTGCCCAAGAACCGCTGCAGCTCCGGCGTTTGCGCACCGTCGAACACCTGCGCGCTCGGCCCGTACTCCAGGATACGGCCGCTGTGCAAAAACGCCACCTTGTCGCAGGCGTGGCGGGCAAAGCCCATCTCGTGGGTCACGATCACGAAGCGCGTCCCCTCGGCGTGCAGGTCGCGCACCACGTCGAGCACCTCGCTGGTGTACTCGGGGTCCAGGGCGCTCGTGGGCTCGTCGAGCAGCAGCAGCTTGGGGCGCGCCGCCACGGCCCGGGCTATGGCCACGCGCTGGCGCTGGCCGCCCGAGAGCTCGTCGGGCAGCTTCCCGGCGTCGGCCAGGAGCCCAAAGCGGTCGAGCAGCTTCCGGGCGCGTTCCTGCGCCGCGCCCTTCTCCACCCGGTGCACAGTCCGCAGCGGCAGCGCGATGTTCTCTTGGGCGCTCAGGTGCTTGAACAGCCCGCTGCTCTGGAACACGAACCCCAGCTGGGCCCGGTAGCCGGGCAGCGTGCGCTCGTTGTAGACCACGGGGCTGCCGTCGACCTCGACGGTGCCGGCCGAGGGTGCGAGCAGGCCGCCTATGATGCGCAGCAGCGTCGACTTGCCGCCGCCCGAGGGACCTATGACTGCGAGCGACGACACGTCGTCGTCGAAGTCGATGCCGTCGAGCACCGGCACGCTGCCGAAGTCCTTGCAGAGCCCGCGGATCCTAACGTGCATGATCGAGCCGTTTCTCGAGGTGGCGGCTGAGCGCCATGATGGGCAGCGTAAGCGCCAGGTAGATGGCGCCCAGGAGCAGGTAACAGCCAAAGAAGTTGTAGTTGGTGGCGCTGATCTCGCGCATGGTCTGGGTGAGCTCGATGACCGAGATGACCGAGAGCAGCGACGAGTCCTTCACGATGTTGGCGAACTGCCCGGCGAGCGCCGGCAGCGCCAGGGCCACGAGCTGGGGGAGCACCACGTGGCGGGCGGTCTGCCAACGGGTGAACCCCACGGCCCGGGCGGCTTCGAGCTGCTCAGGGTCGATCGAGGCGTAGGCGCCGCGCAGGATCTCGGCGATGTAGGCGCCTGCAAACACCGAGAGAATCAGCACGCCCGCCACCACGCGGTTGTCGATACCCCAGGCAGTGCCCACCACGTAGTAGAACAGGTAGATCTGCACGAGCAGGGGTGTGCCGCGGATCACGGTCACGTAGAGGTTGCACAGGGCCCGCACCGGCAGCACGCGGCTGTTCTGGCCGAGCGCCACGGGGACGCCCACGAGCAGACTCACCACCAGGCTCGCGGCCGAGACGCCCACGGTGAGCCCCAGGCCGTCGAGGATGCGCACGCGGTACTGCGCCACAAAGTCCAGGTTGAGCGCGATACCCGCCGCCGCGAGCGACGCCCAAAAGAACGCTACCACGAGCGCGACGGCCGCCAGGTAGGCGAGCACGGTCTTCCAGGGAGGCACGGGCTGCCCGGGGACGGCGACAAAGGGGTTTGCCGTGCGGCGCGGAGTCGGGCGCGGAAGGGCCTGCCGGGATACCGCCTGCTCGGATGCCATGGGCTTCTCACCTGCCTGGGCGCGGGGCTAGCGGCCGTCCGCCGCGCTCGAGGGCGCGTCGTCGAGGTCGAAGAACCACGCGAAGCCGAGGTCGTCGAAGGCGGCCTTCTCCTGGGGCAGGTAGGCCTGGGTCAGCCGGTCGAACTCCCCGTCCTGCCTGCTCTGGGCGATGAACTCGTTGAGCTGGTCGAGCAGCTCCCGGTTGCCCTTGGCCACGGCGACGCCCCAGTGCTCGGGGTCCTGGAAGGGGATGAAGACGGCCGCGGTGGTGTCGGGGTTGGCCTGGTTGTTGCGGTAGACGGTCAGTTGGTCGTAGAGAAAGCCGTCGGCCTTGCCCTGCACGACCTCGGTCACGCAGGCACTCTCGTCGGCGAGGCGGGTGATCTGGGCGTTGGCGAGGTTCTTGGTTGCATACACGTCGCCGGTCGAGCCGGTCTTGACGGCCACGGTCTTGTCGGGCTGGTCGAGGTCCTCGATGGAGGAGACCCCCGACGCACTGTTTGCCAGGATAGCCAGCTGGGCGCGGGCGTAGGGGTCCGAGAAGTCCACGGCCTCCTCGCGTTCGGGCGTGATGGTCATCGAGCTGATCACGAGGTCGGCCTTGCCCGTTTGCAGTGAGGGGATGAGGCCGTCCCAACCGGTGTTCTGGATCTCGACGTCGTAGCCGTAGGCGTCGCCGAAGTCGCGCATGAAGTCGACCGACAGGCCGCTCGGGTTGCCGGCGTCGTCCTTGGTCTCGAAGGGCGGGTAGGCGAGCTCCATGGCGACCACGAGGGGCTTGCGGCCGGTGCCGGTTGAAGGTGAGCCGGCGGGGTCGGTGGCTGCGGTGGACGCAGCCTGGTCCTTGCCGCAGCCTGCGAGCGGTGCGACGATCGCGGCGGTTGCCATGGTGCCGAGGAGGGCGAGCAGGGAGCGGCGGGTGAGCGGGGCGTGGGGCGTCATGGCGGGTCCTTTCGTGCGGAGGTGCGAGATCTGCGGGGCAAAAACCTTGTAGGGCAATCGTGCCCCGTTTGGGGTTGCGGGATGCGGGTGGGACGGGTGGTTTACGGATGTCCACACGGGGAGGGAGGTGGGATGGCGACGGGCTGATGAAACCCGGGCCGCCCTTGGCGTTAGCCCTATCGAGATCGGTCACACCCTCGAGCCCGATTTGGCTCTTCGGGATATTGGGAGTGACAAATCGGGCCCGAGGGCGTGAATCGCTTGCATAATTTGATATATAGTTTATGAAGAACTGGACATTTTGCCAGGTAAAGTGTGAATTTTTGCGAAATATATATCTATATAAGAAACATGGTCACACCCTCGGTGCGATTTTGGGTTTTTGGACGGCGGCGGCCCAGCTGGGACAAATCGGGCCCGAGGGCGTGCAAGACCTGCAAAATATGCCTGCCTGAGGCATGCTCGTTAGTGGCAGGAGCCAAATCGGCAGATAGCGCCGCATGATCGGGGTTCTGGATAGGGTCATGAGGTCCCGATGTCTTTATACGTTGCCAGCTCGGAGTACCCTGGCGGCCAAGCTCCCTTCTGACCTGGTATTTTATTAACCTGCCAATCACGGACGGCCAGCCGGTTCCAGCAGCTAACCTCCAGACCCCGTTGACCGCCTATCCAGAACCGCGATTCCGCGGAAGCATCTCCGTTTTTGGCGTACCCCGTAGCGGGGCTGGTCGCCTATGCGGGCACGACGTTGCGTGCCCAAGACTCCGTGAACTCCAGCGATTCCTCGAGAGTCATGGGGCCGTAGTCCCCATAGGGGCCGCCCATGACGACGGTGTTCCACACGATGCCGTCGACCTCCGTCGAGAAGGCGGTGCTCGTCGAGAATTCTCCCTGGTCGTGTTGTAGGCCGAACCAGTCGCCGCTGTATTGCAGCACGGTGAGGAAGGGCTCGTCGCCCGAGGACGGCGTGAACACTCTGAGCCAATGGCCGCCCATGCCGCTGCTCGTATCGCCAGTGAGCGTGTCGTCAAACGAGGTGCTCCACCCCTCTTCAAGTGCCCCAGCCGGCACCTTTAGGGTGTAGTAGGGGGTTTCGACGGAGGTGACCTCCTCGGATGCTGCGGGTTGCGCTTCGGAAGGAGAGGCGCTTTGGGCTGGTGGCTCTGCGCCGGTTCGGCTTCCTGCGTCTCCCGTGGCCTTCTGCACGGCGTCGATGCCCTGCGCGTTCTGCGGGGCACCCCCTGCGGAAGCACCCGAGAACGTGCAGCCGGCCGTCGCGAGGACCCCGAGGCCCATCAGCGTGCAGACGACCGTTGCGAGGATGAGCCGTGGTACTTGTCGGTTCGAGGGGATGGTCATTCGGTGCTCCATTCGTTAGAAGACGAAGAGCCACGACGAGCGCTCTACAAAGGATGCGGCGCATCCCCTGGGGCCAGCATGGCCCTGTTATATACAAAAGTCAACTATTAACTACTGGCCAGTGCGATCGATTAACCGATTGATTACCGGCTTGCGCAACCGACCGCCAATTCGGGCGCTGCACGGCTTCGGGGGCTTTCAACCGCCGTCGAGCGCTCCCACGCACCGAACCGCTTGTTTCCAACCCGTCCCGCCCCAACATGTGGCACAGTAGTGCGAGCAGTTCGGTTGATGCGGGCAACGTGGCCCCGCTCCCTGCCCGTAGTCTCCCGGTCTTGTTCCCCCCGACCGCTCCTGCGCCCTACGCTCCCGTCCCCCGAAAGGACCCCCGCCCATGCAGATCACCCTCGACTCCGTGAGCCTTGCCACCAAGGGCACGCCGCGCCTCGTCGACGTGAGCCTCGAGGTGCCCGACGGCTCCTTCGTCTCGGTGCTCGGCGCGTCGGGTGCGGGCAAGTCCACGCTGCTCGGGGTTGTGAGCGGGTTGATCCCGCACGACAGCGGCCGCGTGCTCTTTGACGGCCAGCCGGTCGACGACCTGCCCGCCCATCGGCGCGACGTGGCGGTGGTGTTCCAGGACGCGCGGCTGTTCCCCAACATGAACGCCCTTGACAACGTGGCGTTTCCCCTCAAGGTCCGCGGCGTCGGCCGCAAAGAGCGCCGCGAGCGGGCGGCCAAGATGCTCGCCCAGGTGCAGCTCGAGGACATGGGGCAGCGGGGGGTCCACGAGCTTTCGGGCGGCCAGCGCCAGCGGGTGGCCTTGGCCCGGGCGCTGGTGGCCGACCCCCGCGCCGTACTGCTCGACGAACCGTTCAGCGGTCTCGACGAATCCCTGCGCGACGACATGCGCCGCCTGGTCCAAGACCTGCACGAACGCTTGGGCACCACCATGCTCATGGTGACCCACGACCCCACGGAGGCCCTGGTCATGAGCGACCGGGTGGCCTACCTGTCCCATGGCCGGCTCGTCCAATACGGCACCCCCGCCGACGCGTTGCTGCATCCGGCGGCCCCGGAGGTGGCCGAGAGCTTTGGTGCCGCCCGCGCGCTCGAAGGTCGGGTTGTGCAGGGCGTCTTTACCTGCGGCAAGCTGCGGGTCTCTCTTGAGCAGGTGGCTCGGTCCAACGGGGCCGGGCACGCCGGGGCTCTCCCCCAGGTGCCAGACGGCCCGGCCGTGCTGCTGCGCACGGCGTCGGGGATCGTGGACGTCCACGCCCTTCCCGGCCCTGTGGCGGAGAAGCCCTCGCAGTCCCAGAGCAACGCCTCCGGGCATCACGAGGCCGAGCCTCCCGCGCAGGTTCCCGCATCGGCGAACGCCGTGGACCTCGCGGCGCTCCAGGTCTACGTGGACGAGAACGACGACCTCCATGACGCCTTGGACGTCCCCCGGGGAACCCTCCTGCCGCTTGCGCCCTTTGCCCAGGGGGAGTACAACGCCAACTATGCCCTTGACCTGGGAGAAGGGACGCGGGAGCGCCGCTTGCTCGTGCGTGTGAACCTGGGGTCGCAGATGCACCTGCCCGACCAGATCGGCTACGAGATGGCCGCATTGCGTCTTCTTGAGCCGAGCGGCCGCACCCCGCGCGTCCTCTATGTGGACGGGTCCTGCGCCCGGTTCCCGCTGGGCGTCGGCGTGGAGGAGCGGCTGCCGGGCCGTCCGCTGCGCTACGAGACCGACCTGGCCGAGGCGGCGGCTATCCTGGCCGACATCCACTCGCTGCCGGAGCCGCAGGGGTCGCCGCTGGTGGTGCCCGCGCACCCCTTGGCCAGCGTGGTGGAGGAGTGCGCGCAGATGTACGCCGTCTACGAGGCATGGCCCCAGGCAGACCCGCAGGTCAAAGCCGCCATAGGTCGCCTCTTCGAGGTTGCCAACGCTATTGCTGACCGTGACCGTACCCGCCCTGAGCCGGCCCGCCGCCACATCGTGAACACCGAGCTCAACTCGAGCAACTTCCTCATCAACGACTGCGGCGACGGCATCGACGGCGCCCATGGCACCGGGACGCGCGGCTACCTCATAGACTGGGAAAAGCCCGTGCTCGGCGAGGTGGAGCAGGACCTCGGGCACTTTTTGGCCCCCACCACCACGTTCTGGAAGACCGACGCGGTCCTGACCCGCGCCGACGTGGAGCGCTTCGTGCGGCTCTATGAGGACGCGGTTGCCGGGCGTTTCTTGACCGCGGGGCTGCGGGAGCGGCTCGACGAGTACCTGGCCGTCACCTGCCTGCGCGGCGTGACCTGGTGCGCCATGGCCCTTACGGAGTACGAGGGGGGAGACAGGCCCGTCTCAAACGCCGACACCTACCAGAAGATCAAGGCCTACCTGGCGCCGGGGTTTTTGGGGTTCCTCGAGCGGGAGTGGGCAAGGTGAGGGGATCCGTATGGTGACGTGTGGAGCCGAGCCCTGCTCTGCGAGTAAACTGCGGCCTTTCGAAACTATCAACGGCGTCGCCGCCTGCTGACCCGTCTCGGTTTTTTGAGGAGACACATGCGCGGATGAGGGGGGGGCGTTGCCCCCGTTCGGCCGTTTTCTTCAGAGGGGTTTGGAACCGGAGGCCGGTCGTCGATAGTGAACTACGTATTTTTATATTTTGTATATCATGCAAGTTGACTGAAAGATACGGCGTAAGGATATCCATGGAACGTTGGCTATCGAGGCGTGCGACTGTGGGATGGGCGGTTTGGGTTTCCCTGTTGCTGGCAACTCCTTATACCATGGGGGAGCGAGTGGTGTGCGGATGTTCCTCCTATGCGAGCCTATACGCAGTCGTGGCCCTCGGCCTTCTTGCGGGTATGGGGGCGCTTATGTTGCCTGACGTAGCTCGCTTTGCGGCTACGCATGCGCGCGCCATCGTTGCAGGGACGCCTCTTGCACTTGTCTGCTCTCTGATAGTGTTTGTGGGCGAATGGACCAACGTCGCCTTGGGAAATGTTGGGATGGCGCTTTATAAAGGCAATTGGATGTTCTTGGACGCGGAGGGCCCCGAAGGGGTCGTGCAAGTCCTTTCTCGTGCAGTGTGTTCGGTATACGCAGGGGTCGATGCGGGTCTCCCCGCACTGCTTTTTGCAGGGTCCCTCGGGTGTGGGTTTGTCGGCGGCCTTATGTTTGGTGGGCGGGAAGGGCTGCTAGGTTTCCCCTTGCCTTCGAGGAGCCCAACCCTTCCCGTTGCCCTGTGTCTATGCTTGGGGCTGGTGCGTGCGCCGGCTTGGGCGGTGTTGCTGCCCCATAGCCCTCTTTCTGCGACTGCCGGGGTTCCGGCAGCGTTTTCATCGGATCCTTGGCAGGCCACGGGCCCACTGAGCCTGGTGCCCTTGTGCTCGGTCGCGCTCATGCTTGCTGTTTGTTGGCGTTTGGGAGCAGGACCGTCCATGGGCACCGCGGGGGGACTGGACGCGTTGGGGCGCAGCTGCCTGCGGTGCCTCTCGGCTTTCTGCATAGGGGAGCTGTGCTGGTATGCGTGCGCCTGCGCCGTCCCCGGAATGGAGCGCCTGCTCGGCGCTGCCGGCCCGCTTCTGTCCTTGGTGTTGTATGGGGCCCTATTGCTGGGGCTGGTGGTGTTGGACGTTGCTCGGGGTCGCTCGGGTGCGGCTGAACGGGACGTTCGGGGACATTCGAGTGAATGGGGCGCCCCCTCTGCCGTACCGTTGCTTGACGCCCGTGCTGAGGCCGCCCTTTCGGAGCACCGCCTTACCAATCGTGAGAAAGATGCAGTGCGCGCCTGGTATTGTGGGATGGCTGTCCAAGAGGCTGCCGAGAAGCTGAACCTCCGACCCTCGACGTTTTACGAGTACAGACGGCGTGCGTGTAGGAAGCTAGGCGTGCGCAGTCTTGGAGAACTCCCCATGGTGTGGGGCAGGGGAGCTGATGGGTCGCGAGGGGCAGATGAGCGCGATCAGATGCGAGACCGCGCGTGCCGTACCTGGCCGATGCGCATCGCCTGCGGCGCATGCCTTGTCGTCTGGTTGTCCATGCTCGGGTCTCCTGCGCCCATGCCGCTAGTACGTTCCCTGCTGTGCGGCATGGCGTTCGGGCTCGTCTTTGCCTGCCTGCCGCAACGGCGCGTCGGCGTTTCCCCATCTTTAAAAGTTGCCCGCGCTGCGGTCACGGTGTGCTGCTGTGCGGTGGTACAGGTCGTTCGGTGCCCTGTGGGGGATTGGCTTGACCTCGACATGGGTGGCGCCGCACCTCTGTTGACGATGGTCCTGTCCACGTGCGCCGCCTGTGCCTCCATGCGTCTGTGCGGCTTGGGTGTTGAGAACGGCGCGGACGACGTGAGGGCCGACGTCCTACTTGCGGCGGTGGCGTTCGCATTGGGTATGCTGGGCTACCGTCTTGCGCTTGCGGACGAGAGCTTCTCTCCCATTCCCGTCTATTCGCTCGCCCTTCTCGATATCGTGCTTCTGCACCACGGGACGCGGCGCGGCGGGAACCGTGCGGCCCATGTCGCTAGTGCTGCGGTCGCGGTGGCGGTCAGTGCCCTGTACTCGGTGGGCACCGGCCTAGTCGTCCTTACGGTGGCTGAGCTTGCGTTGCTGGTCGGGAGCCCGGAAGATGGTGCCCGGAGGCCGCGTGCACGGGTGCCCGTTTCCTCTCTTCCCGCGTGGGCGCTGTGCGTCAGTCTTCTGGTGTTGGTACCGATGGGTTTGGCCATCTTGTTTGCAGGCCAGTTTTTAGGCTGTTACCGGCATGAAGCTGTTTGTGCCTTGAGATTGTATGGCTGCGTTGTTGCGACGTTGGTGTGCGTCGCCCTGGCGCGTACTTTGCACGGTGGGGAGGTTCCTCTTGGTATAGGGTCCGACGCCATGCGCCGATTGCAGGGGTTTTTGGTGGGCAAAGGTTTGAACGACAGCCAAAGTCGCGTCCTGGCTGGGGTGCTGCAAGGACAATCGACCAGGGAGATAGCCGACGCTATGGGCTACTCCAGAAGCTGGGTCTCCGCGGTGCGCTGGACCGCCTACGGAGCCCTCGGGGTCTCTTCGAGCGATGGGCTCCGCCGCCTGGTGCCCCAAGACTTGCTTGAGCATGTGTAGATTGGGTCTTGTCGGCTCGCCTCAAGAAAAGGGTTGACCCGTTATACATCCGCTGACACTGTGTTGGCAAGCATCGGGTTCCCGCTGTGATGGGCCGTCGACGGTCGATGCTGGGAATGACTGTCCATGCTGCGGAGCTGGGGATGTTTGGGTGACTTTGCAGGTAGATGGCATTGGAAAACTCTGTACCACTTTTACTACAGACGCCTACGCGGCCGCCGCATATGCTGTTGCGACAAGTAATGTCATCCGATGAAAGGAGCAAGCATGGTATCGGCAATTCGTAAGTCCCTGGCTGCTGCAGCGTTGGGTTTGACGCTGTTGGGAGGGCTAGGGTTAGGTGGGCCTGCCGCTATGGCGTCGGGCGAGGAGGGCATCGTTCCTTATGACACGGTGAACAGGAATCTCACCTTAAACTTGATCGCCGGAACGACCTATGGAACGACCTGGGAGCCCAAAGAGACCTACTCTTCTACGTTCGTTCAAGTCAATAGTATGGGTACTGTCGACTGGTGCTTCCTGTATGCCGACGGAAGGAACTACGAAGGCCAGCGAGTAAACTGCACAAATAACGGCCAGGCGTATCTTGACCATGAGGGATATTACAAGCTCCATAATACCGTGGTTGAATCGGGTTATAGGCAGGTTCAGGTTACTGCGTACAGGACTTCGAACCCGGGTATCATTTCCGGATTCTGGAGCCCCGACTCAACGGACCAATCTTGGTACATAAGTCTTAACCCGTAACCAACCGCTGTAGGTCGGCCGTATCTGTCATGCTGTGCGGCGGATACGGCCGACCCCGTGTTTAAGGGGCACCGCCATGCTCTCCCGTGAAGAGAAGCGTACGTTGGTTGTCTTTATCGTCTTGGCTGTTGTTCTGGCGTGCGTTTGGGGAGGGCTGTCCCTAATCAACGGCATCATGAGGCAACGGGCCGTCGACTTCCAGGAGCAGTCCTACAGGGAACTCCAGGCGCAACATTTTAGTAGCGTGACACGGGAGGTGGGACTCGGTGAGACAGTGGAACTCACCGCCGATTCTACCAAAACCGTAGCGCTATGGGATGAGGGGACGAAACGCTTCACTGTCGAGCGCATAGCTTGCTATCCGACCCTCGCGGAGGCGGAGGCCAACGAAGAGCTTGGAAACATCTTTCGAGCCGTTCCGGCTGCCGATATAAATCCGGATCAGCTCTGGCAGTACCTCGTCGTCGAGGTGACAATCGAGAACGTCGACGTACCCTGTTCAGAAGACGAGGACACCGATGCCGCGTGGACGTTAATAGATGGCGAAGTCGCGCCTGTGACGAAATTCCAGTATGCGTCGTTTTCAGGGAGCCCGCTTGGCGCGTCATCCAAGCGAGTCAATACGTATCATCTCCTGCCCGGCGAGCAGGCTACGTATGTCATCGGGTATTGGGTTGACGCCGACCTTGCTCCTGAAGATATCGTCATCGGAATCGGAAACTCATACACCGAATACGGTGCGCCCATAACGGTGTCGATTTGATGGGATAAGGAGCGTCCTATGGTTGGGCTGCTTATCAAAAATGAGTTCTATAAACTGGGCCGGTGCCGCCTCTTCTATATCTCCTTGGGAATATCCCTGGCGATTGGCCTGTGCGCGGCGGCTGCGTCTATCGGGTTGTTCAACCAGCAGTTCTATTTGGCAATCGACCAGTTGGACTTCTATTACACCATGCCGTTCTCGTGGTCCCCCTTCACCCAGTGGCTCCCCGTGACCAGGGTGGCGTTCTGGACGAGCGTGTATGTGTTCATCGCTCCGCTGCTTGTTGTTCTCGGCTATTCGTGGACGCTCAGGACGGAGCTGTCCGATGGATATGCGGCACAGTGGTTTGTCCGGACGAACTATCCCAGCTACGTGACGGCGAAGGCCTTCGCCGCGTTCGTCGCCGGTGGCCTCATTACGGCGCTGCCTCTGCTTGTCAATTTCATCGTGCTTGCATGCTTCATCCCGCTGTACCAGCCATCGATTGTCGACGTTATCGGCTTCGGCGTTTACGAGAGGGTTCCCCTGTCGGGGCTGTTCTATCAGAGCCCCTTCCTCTTCGTTGCCTTGCGTCTCGCCGTCAACTTTGCCCTGGGCGGTGCTTGGGGGGCTCTGGTGATGATGGCGTCCTTGTTTGCCAGGAA
>JAHZGC010000001.1:189585-291508 GCA_019421015.1 Coriobacteriaceae bacterium
GTTCTGGTCGTCGGCTCCTACTGTGCGGTGGTCGCGCTCAAGCTCGTCAGCGAGCAGGTGTACCCGGTTATCTATGGCCTGACAGGGATGCGGGGCGAGGCTGTGTCTCTTATTGACCTTCTACGGGTTTCTGGAGACTCGTATAACTACACGGTAGGAACTTTGTGCCTCTGCCTCGTTGCCATGATAGCTGTTGCCGCGATTCTTTTCGCTGTCTCGATGCGGCGTGATCGCCTATGAGGCGGACCCTGTCTTTGATTGCTTCGGACTTGCGCAACGCGGTGCGGCCTACGCTCCCCGTCGTGGGTATGCTGGCCGTGTTGGTCGCCTACATCGTTGCTACAAAGATGTTTCTAGCAGCGCGCATCGACCCGGATCTCTTGGACGCGCCTACCTTGGCGGATTGCCTGATCTGTGCGTTTGCGGGCGTTGTTCCTGTGGGATTTGTCCCGGGAGAGGACTTCGTATTTCCCATGGACTGGTTCGTTGTCATGTTGTCCTTGGCCCTGGTGACGCTTGTCTACCCCGAGCGAAACCTCGCGCGCGTCGGGGGGACAATCATTGCCGTCGGAGGCGGTCGCGCCCCTTGGTGGATTTCAAAATGTGTGTGGTGTGGGCTGATGTCGTTCGTTTCATGGGCCGCCGTCGTATCGGTTTGCGCCGCGCTGGCCCTTGCCTTGGGCGGGACCCTATCGCTTGAGGCTAACCCTGATATCACCCTGGGGTTGCTTGCGTATGGGCAAGGTTCCACCGATGTGCACGGCAGCCTTCTTCCGTTTGCTCTCTGTATTCCCTTTGTCGTTATGGCGCTGTCCCATGTTCAGTTTGTACTCTCCATTTTTACGGGCGTTCCTCTCGCCCTTGTGGCAACCGTAGGACTGATTATCTCTGCAGTTTACTGCTCGTCGCCACTTGTTCTCGGTGACTATCTCATGGCATGCCGACTGCAGAATTGTATGTTCGCAGGCCTGAATCCTGTTTGGGGTATCTTGCTATCCCTGTTGACCTCCGTTGTCTTTGTGGGCATCGGCTTCCTAGCCTTCGATCACCGCGATATCCTGCCTTCCCGAAAGGATCGACTATGATTCATGTCGAACACCTGTCGAAGTCCATCAAAGGGCGCCCGGTGCTTTGCGACGTTTCGCTCGATGTTCCGGCTGGCAGGATTGTCGGCCTGGTGGGGCCGAACGGGAGCGGCAAGACCATGCTCATGCGCTGCATGGTCGGTCTCGTGCGTCCCAGCAGCGGTTCGGTCACTCTCAACGGGTGCAACCCGTGGGAACGCGTCGGCGGACGCAGCGTGGCCCGAGAGGGGGCGTGGCCTTCTATCGGCCTGATTCTCGAGACCCCCGCCTTCCTCGATAACTTCACCGCTTGGGCCAACCTTGAGCTGTTTGCCTCGATAGGTTCGGGCGGAGGCTGCGACGACATCGGGCTTGCCCTTGAGTCCGTGGGACTCGACCCAGCGGATTGCCGTACGTTTCGCAGCTTCTCTTTGGGCATGCGGCAGCGGCTGGGAATCGCCTGCGCCCTGCTGGGAGACCCGGAGTTGCTAGTCCTCGACGAACCGACGAACGCCCTCGATGCCGAAGGCGTCGCCAGGGTGACCTCGCTTATCGAGCGGGCGGCACGACGCGGTGCCACCGTCGTGCTCGCCTCGCACGACGCCGCCGTTATGGAAGGTTTGGCCGACGAGGTCTGGTCTCTGGCTGAGGGGCATGTTGAAAATCATTGGCAGAACAACAATACATGGAGGGAGGGCCATGGACATCTCGACGAAGACCTCGTCGGCGAACCTCGCGTCGTCGCGGTTGGGTAGGCGCTCCTTGGTGGTCTGGGGCGCGATTGCCGTGGGAATGGCGGCAATCGGTGGGCGGATCACCTGCGTGAACGCGGCTGCTCCGAAACCCACACCCGTTGAGACGTACTCCCTCGGTGAGACGGTTCCCCTCGACGGCGCGTTCGGTGACGTCGCAGAGGAAGGAACCAAAGGGTATTCCGTACGGCTCGACGGGGTGTCTGCCATCTCCTACAACGATTTCGTGCCTTTCACGGATGACGGATCATCTTCAGTGGTGGGGCGCGACGCGCCCTCGATGGTGGATCTTCGGGTCACCATCATCAACGATGGAAACGACTCGGGGTATCTCGACCTGCTCGCCATGACTCTCGTGCCGGTGAGAAAGAATGCCTACTACCAGGCCGACTTCGACTTGATCCGCGCCACCCAGTATGTGATGCGCGAGAGCGGCAATCCTGGGTGGGTGGTGGTGACCACTCCTGGCACCGAGTTCTCGCTCCACATTCCTTATGTGAATACCGGGCTCGGGTCGGCCCGGTACGACAAAATCATCGCCGACAGGGAGTTCGACTGGGTTCTCACGAACGCCCCGGTGAGGAAGGTCATTCACTTCTCGCTTTAGACCGGTCCACGGAATTGTTGGACAGCCGTGCAAGGGCACAGGTGCTGGGAGCCAGGTGCAACGAAATATCGGCGATTCTCTGGGTTACTCTAATTCGGGTCTTTGCTCCCCACAGGGTGATCCCCCCGCGCCGGGTCCTACTCACGCGTCGTACCGAGCGAACGCGCGGGCGGCGAGCTTCTCCGCCACGGTGCCAAGCGCGGCAAACGCGACGATACCGACCCCCAGCACGCAGAGCTGGGTCCCCAGGTGGTCAAAGCCCACGGCGCCAATTGCTCGGCACGTCTCGAACGGCAGGTAAGGGATGGCCTCAAAGAGCGCGCCGAACACCATGGTCGGGATGCATGCCAGGATAAAGGGGACGCCCGCCTTGAGGGGATCGCGGTAGTACAGCGGAAAGAACACGGCGTTGAACAGCCCAAACGCCATAAGGCTAAAGCCTAGGAGCGACACGTTGGCCGGCAGCCCCACCAAAGGCTGGGTGGCCATGGCCTCATTGATGCCGAGCGGTATGCGCAGGCACACGGCGACCACCACGACCTCGATGGCCATCATGACCGCCACGCGCGCCCGCACCAGGCCGTGCCGCGAGACCGGCAGCGAGAACGAGTACGAAAGGTCGTTGGCCTCGCGGGCGTTGAGCCCGTTGAAGAAGGCGATCAAGATGCCATAGAGCAGGATGACCACATAGGGCCACGAGGGGATGAGCACGAGCGCCCCGAGGAGCATCAGGATGTAGGTGGCGGGGTGCACGACCAGCTGGATCTCTTTGGCGATTAGAGTCGGCGCATTTGTCGAGGTCAGAGGTGATATGGGTCGAGAACAGCACACCGGTGCCCTGTTGGCGCGCCAGGGTCAAGAAGATGTCGAGCACCTCCTCGCGCGACGCCGGGTCCAGGCCGCTGGTGGGTTCGTCCAGCACCAGTAGCTGTGAGCGGTGGGAGAGTGCCAGGGCCAGGGTGAACTTGACGCGCATGCCCTGGGATAGCTCCTTGACCCGCTTGCCCTGGTCGATATTGAACAGCTTGCAGTACTTTGCGTAGGAAGCTTCGTCCCAGTTGTCGTAGAAACGGCGGGTCACCTGGGCGATCTGCGCCACGCGCTTGGTCCGGTAGAAGTCGGCCCCTCCCAGCTCAAAGCCTATGCGCCTTTTGGCCTCGCTCTCGTGGCCGGCAAAGGGGGAGCCAAAATAGGCAATGCTTCCCCCGTCGGGGTGGACCGACCCTTCGAGGCATTTGAGTGTGGTGGACTTGCCTGCGCCGTTGCGCCCGATAAAGCCGGTTATGGACCCGGCCTCGACCGAGAACGACACGTCGCTCAGGGTGAACTCGGGATAGTGCTTGCAAAGTCCGACCACCTCTACGAGGGGTGTGGGCGAGAAACTCTCGCGCCGATCATCGGTCATGGGGCTCGTCCTCCCGTTGCTGCCTGCTGGTAATGGCGCGGCCGTAGGTCTGCATCATGGCCAGGGCGTCCTCTACCTTTTGCAGGGCGATTCCCTGAGACTCGTCGCCGAGCATGAGGAGCTCGCTGCCGGGCTTGAGGCCGAACACCTCGCGGGCCCGTTTGGGGATGACCAGCTGGCCGCGCTCGCCCATGCGCACGACGCCGAAGATATGCTTGCCGCGCGGAGGTATGGGAAACCCGAGGGACTCCTCGTCGTGGTTCACCAAATCGTCGAGGCTCACCCCGAAGAGCTTGGCCAAGGCCGCGGCGTTGTCGAGGTCGGGGATCGCGTCGCCCGACTCCCACTTGGCGACGGTCTGCCGGGCCACGCCGACCTTCTCTGCCAGCTCCTCCTGGGTCATGGCCGTTATGGTGCGCAGGTGGTGAATGTTCTGACCAATCATAGGTTTCATACCTCCAAGATAGGATTCTAGGAGGTTACCCCACCCGTCACCACCGCGTTGAGATGGCAGAGGGAGTGGTGTTTTGTCACCTCAAGGTGACACGACTGGCAGTCCGGGAGGTTTGTCGCCTACAACCCCCGCACAACCTGCGCCGTGCGCCGCCCGACCCGCGGGTCTCGGGCGGTCACGAGCCCGCCAAGCCACCGCAGGTCGTCTGGGGTGTCTACATCGCGGGTCGCAGGGCCCGACACCACCGAGCGCCCATGGGCTTTGCAGGCGGCAAGCGCGTCGTCGAACACGCTTCCCGACCCGTAGCGCTTGCCGGCAAAAAGTTCGCCGAACGGTTGGCGCAGCCCCACAAGCCAGTAGCCGCCGTCTTCGGTTGGTCCGAGTATGACGTCGGGGTCGGAGCCTGTCTCCGTCGGCCCGAGCCCTGCCCCTGCCGGCTCGAATCCGAACGCGTCCAGGGCCCGCGCAAGGAGACCTGCTCCCAAAAACGGCAGGTCGCTGCCGGTGAGCAGACATCCGCCGGCCCCGCGGGCAAGCTCGTCTTCGATTGCCGAGGCCATGCGGGCCCCAAGGTCGTCTCCCCGTTGGGGCTCCAGGCGCAGACCGCCGTTGCCGCCCCCGAGCTCCCAGGCCTTCTCCACCTCGGCAAGAAACTCCCGCAACAGCGCGGGATTATCCGCCGCCTCGTTGGAGTAGCGCACGGTGAGCGGAAGGCCCAGGGGCGCCAGCCGCTCCACGGCATCCAGGGCAAACGCCCGCTGCAGCTGCGCGCACTGCTCGCCCGGGAGCACCCCCATGAGCCGCGTCTTGACGCGTCCCGGCACCGGCACGCGCGTGAGCAGCACCAGGTGCGGCGACCCCGTGCTCATCGAACGTCCTGGTAGAGGGCCGCCAGCTCCTCGGCCGGCGTGCCCGCGTGGTAGAGGCGGCGCAGCCTGCGCATGAGCAGGGCCGTGCGCAGGGGGCCGCCGTCTTCAAAGCGCCGCGGAGACGCCCACACCTCGTCGGGCAGCTGCAGGGGGCGTAGGCCCCGGGCGCGCAGGCGCAGGGCGAACTCGTAGTCCTCCATAATGGGAAGGTGGGGCATGCCGCCCACCTCGTCGTAGAGCTCCCGGGTCACAAAAGGCCCCTGGTCGCCAAAGGGGATGCCGGCCTTTCTCACGCGTCGGTTCGACATCCACTCCCCAAAGCGGTACACCGCGTCGCGCCGGTCCCAGCGCAGCGTGAGGCACCCCCAGCTCGCCCCGCTGTCCAGTGCCTCGATGGCATGGGTCAGGGCGTCGGGAGCCACCGCCACGTCGGCGTGGAGAAACATCACGGCGTCCCCGCTGCTGGCCTGCACGCCCCGGTCGCACTGCGCGCCGCGCCCCTTGGAACCCTTGACCACGGTCATCCCGGCGCTGCGCAGCAGCTCGGGAGTGCCGTCGACGCTGCCGCCGTCCGAAAACACCACCTCGTGGCAGGCCTGCTCCCACCGGCGGGCAAACGCCAACAGCCGCGGGAGCACCACGCGCTCGTTGTAGACGGGGACTACCACCGAAAACCTGGTGCTCATGAACGCTCATCGCCTTTCTGGGCCGCGTCGAAACGTCGACGCGCCCGGTTTGCAAGCGCATGACGGTGGTCGGGCTCCTCGTCGACGCCCAGGATGACCGACAGCGCGTGGCGCGTGCCGGCGTGGCCCGTGCGGGCAAACTGCCCCGAGCACGAGGCGCACAGCGTGTAGATACGTCGGCCTTCTGCGGCGTCAAAGACACGCTCGGTGCACGCGGCGGCAAAGGCGGCTCCGCGGGCCGCAGCGTCGGCGCGCAGGCCGCAGCAGGGAGCGCGGTCAAGGGGCGCCACGGCCGAGAGGTCGGCCAGCGCGCGCAGTTGCCCTTCAAGTCGGCGGCCGCGCCGGTCGGGGCAGGGGGAGAAGAGCACGCCGGGCGAGAAGGGAGTCTTGGGGGCGAATCCCCAGCCCGCGAGCGCCTCGTAGACCGAGACGCACTCGATGCCCAGGCGGTTCTCCAGATAGTCGAGGCAGTTGGGGCAGGCAACGACGAGCTTTTGGCAGCCCAGACGGTTCAGCCGGGCCCTCAGGCCCGCAAGGGCGCGCTCGGCTGCCCGGGTTTTTCCCCAGTCGGCCAGGGGTTTTCCGCAGCAGTCATAGGCAACGCCGCAGCCGTGGGAGCGGCAGAGCCGGGCGATCTCATCGGTGGTCCGCGGTAGCTGGGAGGGCAGGGCGCACCCAGGAAAGAAGACCTCGCTGCACTGGGAGCGGGGGTAGGACCTAAAGGGGTAGCGGGTCTTCTCGGCCAGGGTCACGAACTTGGCGAGGTTGGGTCCGCGCCCGTTCATGAGAGTGCCGCCGATCGTTTGAGCAGGCTAGCTGCCAGGAGCGTGGCCACCAAAAGGACCCCGGCGATACCGAAGCACGCCAGGCGGTTGGCGGGGTCTACCAGGCCGGCAGCCGCCACCGTGTAGACGGCCGTACCCGGCAGCATAAAGAGGGCCGAGTACACGGCGTAGGGCGCAAAGCCGATGTCGGTGATGCCGTAGGCGAAGTTCTGCAGGTTGTAGGGGAACAGCGGCACGAGCCGGGTCACGGCGAGCAGGTATATATCGCTTGAACGCGCGCCCTCAAAGAGCAGGCGGTTCAGCGCGGCGCTGCGGGCCAGGCGGGGTTTAAGGGCGTCCTTGAGGAAGTAGCGTCCGGCAACAAACGCAAGGCAGGCTCCCACGCTCACGGAGACCCAGCAGAGCAAGGTGCCCCAAAACGCTCCGAACACGGTGCCTGCCACCAGGGCGAACACGACGCCGGGCACCGCGAGGGCCACGCACCCCACAAGGGAGAGCGCCACGTACGCGAGGCTGGCCTGCAAGGGGTGCTCGGCCACAAGGGCCTGCAGGTTGGCGAGCATCTGCCCTTCGGCCAGGGCGTCGGACCAGCCAAAGACGGCGTTGAGCGCCACGGCCAGCACAACGATGGCTACGAAGAGCCACAGGCGGGCGGTCTTTGGCATGGGCGGGCCTCCTTTCGGGCCGGTTTGGGTGGGGGTAGGACTGGTGGATCCGTGGTGAGGCGAGGGCCGGTGGACAGGACGGGCTGTGGTGCAGGCGCATTTGCCGAGCCGGGTGGCGGGGTGGACAGAACAGGCCACGGTGCAGGCGCGCTTTCTCACCAAGTGGACAAAACCATGGGTGGTGCGGGCGGCTTTGAGAAAGGAGTGCCCGCACTAGGGCCCCTTCTGTCCACGGCCCCAGCTCGTCGCGGGAACGCGCCCGCACCATGGGCCTGTTTGTCCAGCGCTAATTACTTGCCGGGGGTGGTGGAGTCGTTGTCGGTGGTGGTCCACTCGGCCACGTTCCAGCCGTCGCCGCCGCCCTCGAGGATGAAGAGGCGGTCGGCCTTGATGCCCTCGTCCTGGAGCACCGAGATGGTGCGCTTGGCGCCCTTGTTGCCGGTCTTGCAGATGATCACGATGGGATCGTCGCCGCCGAGGTTCTTGGCGGCATCCTTCAGGGTCTTCTCCTGCTCCTCGGTGTCGACGGGGAAGACGGACACGTGGTAGGCACCCTTGATGTGGCCGTTGTTGTACATGTCGTCGGGACGGATGTCGAGCACGATGACGGGGTCGCCGGCGTCGAGCTTCTTGGTCAGCTCGTCGGCGGTCATGTACTGCCAGTCGATGGCGGCGTCGGCGCGGTCGGCCTTGGCGCCGTCGTCCTTCTTCTCCTCGCCGCAGCCGACGAGGCCGAGGGCCAGGGTGCCGGCGGCAGCGGCGGCAACGGCAAGGAACGACCTGCGGCTAAGGAAACGGGGCTCGGTCATGCTGGTCTACCTTTCTTCTCTGGGTGCCTCGGGTTGAGGCGCCCGGTCCTGTGGCGGGACAGGCCCGCCGGGATACCGAATATGCGATGCGCGGTGCGGAGAGCCGTGGGTCTCGCGAACCTCTCCGCTGCGGGGGAGGACAAACTTTTACGCCTCGGGAGCGGGTGCGACCTCGTCTTTGGGGTGCCGGCCGTCATAGACCCGCTTGAGCAGCACCGCCAGAGCCGAGAGGGCAAAGAGGATGAGCAGGGCGGTCACCACCAGGCGCGTGCCGCCGGTGAGCATGCCGCCTACGTAGGAGTAGACGAGGGTGGCCGGCAACTGGCCGAGGCCTGTGGCCCAGAAGAACCCCCAAAAGCCCATGGAGGTCAGGCCGGCGGCATAGCTGACCAGGTCAAACGACATGAACGGCAGCAGTCGGCAGATGAGGATGGCGTTTTTGCCATAGCGGGCAAAGAACCGGTCTACGTTCTCGAGCGCGCCCTTGGTGGCGAAGTACGCCACGGCGTCGCGCCCCAGGGCGCGGGCGATCCAGAAGCACAGGGCGGCTCCGGCCATGGCGCTCGTCCACGAGAGGATGGCCCCCTGCCACCAGCCGAACACGGCGGCGTTGGCAAAGGTGATGAGGAACGCCGGGATGGGGGCGGCCACGCTTTGGAGCACCATAAGCGCAAACGACACGGCAACGGCCCAGGGGCCGAAGGAGCGGATAAGCTCGGCCACGGCGGCGGTGTCTCCGCTCGAGAGCAGGGCAAAGACCGAGTTCACGCCGTCGCGTACCGCCGGCACGCTCACATAGGCGGCCAGGGCAAAGGCGATAAGCGCAACGGTGGCCCAGCGAACGATGCGCTTGGTCGTGCGGTAAGCGGCGTCGCTCGGGGACGCCGGGACAGATGGGGTTGGGGTTTGCTGCATGGGGGCTGCTTTCGACGCGGGCTCAACGAACCGTTGAAGCGCGGCCGGCGGCAACATGCGCAATGGCTATGGGGTTGTGAAAAGAGATGTCTATACCGATAGCATCGCTACACGTCACGCGTGGCCGATGCGGGGAATCACGCCTGTACTCTCATGAGCCCCACACCTCCCTGCCAGACATTGCGATGCGCGATGCGTTGAACAACCGATGGCGTGCGGACGGCCGAAAGGGGCGACGTTCTGTCCGGCACGCAGATGAGACCATCTTAACACGTTGTTACAGGTATGTGAACGGGTGGGTTGAGAGCAGCGGCTTTTACCCCTGTGGCAGACATGGCCTCTCGGTGGAAGGGCCGCTTTACATGGCCGGTGGCTACAGACCCCGTCCGAACCACACGCAGAACCGCGTGCCCACGTCTTCGACCGAGAGCACCTCGATGCGCCCCTCGTGGGCGTCCACGATCCACTTGGCGATGGAGAGGCCCAGGCCCGTGCCGCCGGTGTCGCCGTTGCGGGCCTCGTCGGAGCGCCAGAAGCGCTCGAAGGCGTGGGCGGAGTCTTCGCGCGACATGCCCACGCCCTCGTCCTTCACGGTATAGGCCACGGCGTTGGAGGCGGCGTCGCGCTCGACCCCAAGCGCGATGGTGGAGCCGGCGGGCGAGTACTTGGCCGCGTTCTGCACGATGACGCGCATCGACTGCTTGACCAGGGCGACGTCGCCCACCATGGCAAAGGACGGGTCCTCCCCGGCGTCTTCGGGTGCGAGGAGGCGGTAGCTGTGGTCGGGGTCGATCATGGCCGACTCCTCCCACACATCGCCCACCATGGCCGCCAGGTTGAACGTCGTGCGGTGCAGGGCGGTGCGCCCCGAGTCGCCGCGGGCCAAGAAGAGCAGCTGCTCCACGAGCTCCTTCATGTGGGCCGACTCGCTCTTGAGCGCCTCGATGGACTCGTCGAGCACCGACTCGTCGGTCTTGCCCCAGCGGTCGAGCATGTTCACGTAGCCCTGGATCACGGCGATGGGGGTGCGCAGCTCGTGGGAGGCGTCCGAGACGAACCGCATCTGCTGGAGCTTGGCCTCCTGCATGCGGCGCAGCAGGCCGTTGAGCGCCACCTCGATGCTGCGCAGGTCGGCGTCACCGGTGGTCACCTGGGGGGATTCCACCGATGCCAGGGCGATGGCCTGCTCGAGGCTCTTGATCTTGTTGGTGTTGGACCGCTCGGCGGCCTTGGCGGCCTTGGGGTCGGCCCCCTGCTTTTCGGGGGCGGCTGGCTTTGCGACGGCCGGCTCGCTGGCGGCCGCGTTGCCGATGGCCTCGGCGGCCAGGGCGAGCTCGTTCAAGGGCCGCAGCTTGCGGCGGATGCCCGGGGTGGCAAAGAAGCCCGAGACCAGGCTGCCGAGCTCCCACACGAGCACGAGCGTGCAGACCGGCACCGCGTAGCCGGCGGCATCCGTTATGGGGAACACGCGCTTCTCGCCGTCGGCGAGCGTCACTTCGTAGGTGCTCTCGGCAAGGGCGCCCCGGGGCAGCTGGAACCCCATCTCGACCGAGCTGTCGGGAAAGAACCCCCAGGTCACCGAGCCCTCGGGAAGCTGCTGGTTGCATTGGAACACAAAGCTCCCCAGGAGCACCAGGCACAGGAGCGCGTCGAGCACCACAAACGAGACGAGGCGGTGGAGCCAGATGCTGCGGGCGATAGAGCGGGCGATGGAGGCCGTGCGCCGCGTGGGCGAGACGCGCTTGGGGGCGGGGGCGGCCGGCGGTGTGGGCGCGGCCTTGCCCTGGGTGGCTTTGTCCCTGGGGGCGGCCGGCGCGGGCTGGGCGGCCCGTTGGGCCCTTGCGGCCTTGGCGGCCTTACGCTTTGCGGACGACATAGCCCACCCCGCGCACGGTCGTGACGAGCTTGATGCCAAAGCGGTCGTCGATCTTTGCCCGGATGTGGCGGATGTAGACGTCGATGATGTTGGTCTCGCCCATGTAGTCGTAGCCGCAGGCCACGCTGGCCAGGCGCTCGCGGCTCATCACGATGTCCTGGTTCTCGAGCAGGGCCCGGAGCACCTCGAACTCGCGGTTCGTGAGCTCCACGCCCTCGCCGGCGACCTCCACCGCATGGCGCTCCACGTCGAGGGTGACCGGCCCCGCCGCGAGCACGGTGCGGGGAGCGCCTGTGGGTTCGGGCTCGGTTTTGGGGCCCGAAACGGGAGAAGCCCCCGGGGATCCCGAGGGTTTCTCCGCCGCGGCCTGGTCCTGGCGGTGCTTGAGGGCCACCCGCACCCGGGCGAGCAGCTCCTCTATGGCGAAGGGCTTGGTGATGTAGTCGTCGGCGCCGGCGTCGAGGCCGGCCACCTTGTCGACCACGGCGTCGCGGGCGGTGAGCATGATGACCGGCGTCGACTTCTCGCGCCGGATGCGCCGCAGCACCTCGAGGCCGTTGAGCTGGGGCAGGAGCACGTCGAGCAGGACGAGGTCGAAGTCCTGGCCCAGGGCCGCCTCGACCCCGGCGCGCCCGTCGGCGGCCTTCTCGACCTCGTAGCCCTCGTGGGTGAGCTCGAGCTCCACGAAGCGGGCGATCTTTGCCTCGTCCTCGACGATGAGGATGCGTGCCATGGCCTGTGCTCCTGCCTGCACCGGGGTCGCGGTGCGTTACTTGCCGTTGCTGCTGTTCTGGGCGTCCTGGTTGCCGCGGTCGGCGGCGTCCTTGATGTCGCGTTTGAGGGCCTCGGCGCCGTCGGAGGCCTTGCCCACGACCTCGTTGATGTTGACCGACACCGTGCCGATGCCGTCAAAATGATACCTGAAGTCAAAGAACAGGCCCACGATGAGCAGGGGCAGCACGATCCAGAAGGCAAAGATGAGCAGCAGCACGAGCAGGAGCGTGGGCATCGAGAAGACCTGGGAGCCGTGCCGGTCGGCCACAAACGAGGTGTCGACGCTCTTTTTGAGGATGCGCTTGATCCAGTCGAGGATGCGGTTCAGGGCGCGCGAGAAGCTCCCCGGCTTGGTGGCGCGCTCGTATTCGCTCTGGGCCTGGGACATCTCGGAGGTGGTCACGTCCTCGACCACCGTCGCGGTGGTGTAGCTGGCGGTGTGGCCGGCGGTCTTGCCGTGCTGCTCGAGCCACACGATGGCGTCGAGGATGTCGTAGTTGCAGAGCTCCAGGGCTTCTTGGGCCTCGGTGTAGCTGACGCCGGTCTTGGCGCGTACCTTCTCGACGCGGTCGAGCTTGTCCATGGTCTGTCCTTTCTCGTGGGTGGCGGCGCTGGGGTGCCGAGCTTATGAGACCATGATGCCCCCGCAAGATTAATCTGCCCTGAGGGGGAGATTAAGATTGGGTTGAGGTTGGGGGAAGGGCCGTGCGCGCCGCCGGTCCTTTCATCCGGAGGTGCGAATGGGTACCATAGCCAAAACCCGCGTGGGCCGTTGCCTGCGCGGCTACCGGGTGCGGCCGTTCGCCACGGCCGTCCGCCGCAACCGCCCAAGGACCCAAGGAGCGACCGACCATGAAGATCGTCAAGAACTACGTGCTGCCCATCGCCGTCTGCGCGGCCGAGATCCTGGTCGGCATCCTGCTGCTCGCAAACCCCGTGGGGTTCATCGGGGCCATCGTGGCCGTGGCGGGCGTGGCGGCGGTGGCCGCCGGCATCTGGTGGGGCATCCGGTACTTCAAGGCCGCCCCGCTGGTCGCCTCGCACGAGCAGAACCTCTCCAAAGGCGTGGGCGCGGTGATCTTTGGCGTGTTCTGCCTATTCCAGTTCCTCTGGATCGCCGAGGCTATGCCGTTCATGGGCATGGTGTTCGGCGCGGCCATCCTGGTGACGGGCGTCCTCAAGACCCAGCGCGCCGTGGACCTGCTGCGTCTGCACCGCACGTTCTGGTACATCTCGGGCATCGGTGCGCTGCTTGCCCTGGCGCTCGGTGCCGTCGTGATGGTGAACCCCTTCTCCGACGCCTTCCTGTGGGGCTTCATCGGCGTGGGACTCATCGTAATCGGCGCGGTGGACCTGGCCGGTATGCTGCTCTCGGGCAAGACCGGGGTGGCGGGGAAGCAGGAGGCTGCCCCGGGTGCCGCCATGGCCGAGGGGGAGAAGCCCCTGGAGTCGGGCGCGTTCGCCGAGATGTTGCCCCAGGCCCGGGAGGCTGCGGAGAAGGTGGCCGCGAAGGGTGACGAACGGGCTGCCGGGCAGCTTGACGCTCCTGCGGTCGAGAAAGCCTCCGATCCCGCTGCTGTTTCCGTGGCCGAGCTGACTTCCGCGGTTGCCCCCACGGCGGCTCCCGCGGTGGTCGATGAGCCCGAAGGGGCTTCCACGTCCGTTCGCTAGCCGGATGGTTGCTAACGTGGGGACGCCGGGGGCGGTCCTGACTCCACCCCTCATGCCTTCGTGTCTAACTCCGATGGGGGTGGCACCGAATCGTCGTTCTGTAAGCGCCGCAAAGGCTAGTTGGCACCAAAACGGAGTTCTGTAATCCTGCGGTTCGGATTCGGTGCCCTTTGGGTGCCCAACGGATTACAAAACGACAGTTCGGTGCCATATACGAGCTCGGGTGCTTACAAAACTCGAGTTTGGTGCCGCGTGCGGCTTCGAGCACTTACAGGACTCGGTTGCGTTTGACCCATCGGGCTCTATGTGGCCCACGGCCCCGTTCCGGCGGAGAAGCCCCCGCGTTCCAAGGGCTCCTCCAAGGGCTTCTCCGCCGCTTTGCGTCGACAGGGGGTTGACCAGGGCTTGAGCGGGATCTCCCCAGGGCTTGGACGGGGTTTCCCCCCTACCTCTCGAGCAGCCCCACCCACGCGCGGACGATCTCGACGCAGTCGCCCACCGCCGAGTACTGGCTCACGCCGAATATGGGGGCCGACGGGTCGCTGTTGACGGCGATCACCGTTTGGGCGCCCCCGATGCCGGCGAGGTGCTGGATTGCGCCCGAGACGCCTATGCTCACCAGCAGCTTTGGTGCGACCGAGAGGCCGGTCTGCCCCACCTGGCGGCGGTACTCGCACCAGCCGGCCTCCACGAGCGGGCGGCTGCAGCCGAGCTTGGCGCCGAGCAGTTCGGCCAGGTGCTCCATGAGCGGCAGGTTCTTCTGGGACCCGATGCCGCGGCCCACGACCACGAGCACCTCGGCGTCGGCGATGGAGTCGTCGTCGCCTGCAGGCTGGCGTTCGACCACGCGTACGGCCGGAAGGTTGTCGGCGGCCAGGCGCGTCTCGGTGCGCAGACCCGTGCGGCCGGCGTCGGGCTCGGCGGCCGGCAGTACACCGGCGCGTACCGTGGCCATCTGGGGACGGCGGTCGGGGCACATGATCGTGGCCATGAGGTTGCCGCCGAAGGCCGGGCGCGTCTGGTGGAGAAGCCCCGTCTCGGCGTCGATCTGGAGCACGGTGCAGTCGGCGGTGAGGCCGGTCTGCAGCCGGGCCGCCACCGTGGGTGCCAGCTCACGGCCAAAGCTCGTGGCCCCGAACAGCAGGATCTCGGGGGAGCGCTCGGCGGCCAGGCCGCAGATCCAGCGGGCGTAGACGTCGGTGTTCGGCGCGGCGAGCCGCTCGTCGCGGCAGAAGACCACCTCGTCGGTGCCGCGGGCGATCAGCTCGCCGATTGGGTCGGCGTCCAAGGGCGTCTCGTCTGTGGCCCCCGAGCCGTCGCCCAGGCCCAGCAGCGCGACCACGCGGCAGCCGCGGGCGTCGGCAAGCTCGCGCGCCTTACCGAGCAGCTCGAACACCACCGGGGCCACGGCACCGTCGGCCTGCTGGGCAAAGACCCAGACGTCGGCGGCCTCCAGGGCCTTCTCCGCTGCGGGGTCTGAGGCCGTGGCGCGCACGAGCTCGATGGCGTCGAACGGGCAGGCATCCACGCACATGCCGCACAGGATGCAGCCGTCGGTGACGCGGGCCGTGCGGTCGGGCCGCTCGCCTACCATCTCGACGCCGTGGGAGGCGCAGGCGCGCACACAGGCGCCGCAGCCACGGCAGGCGGTCTCGTCGATGATCAGGCCGGTCATGGTGGTGGTCATGGGTTCTCTCCTGGTTGCCGCCGTACTGCCGTGGTCGCCGCGCTGCCCTTGGGTACCGCTCATGCCAGCAGCTCCCCGACAAGGGCCGCCAGCTGCGCCCCCTGCTCTGAGGGGGTGCCTTCGACCGGCACGCTCTCAGAGGAGCGCTCGGGGGTAAAGGAGCGCACCACCTGGGTGGGCGAGCCGGCCAGGCCCGTGCGGGCGGGGTCGGCGCCGGCCGCGGCGGCGTTCTTGACCTCGACGGGGCCTGTCTGCCCAAAGCGCACGCCGGCGATGGAGGGCATGCGCGGGATGCGGATGTCCTTGGTCACGGTGACCACCGTGGGCAGGGGCGCCTCCACCACGGCGTGGCCCTCGTCGGTGGCGCGGCGCAGGAGCAGGTGGTCTTCGGAGACCTCGAGCACCTCGCAGACGTCGGTCACGCAGGCCATGCCGAGCACCGAGGCGAGCTCGGGGCCGATCTGGGCGGTGTCGCCGTCGACGGCCATCTTGCCGCAGAGGATGAGGTCGACGGGCTCCTCCATCTGCCGGATTGCGCACGAGAGGGCGTAGGAGGTGGCCAGCGTGTCGGCCCCGGCGAAGGCGCGGTCCGAGAGGAGCACCCCGCGGTCGGCTCCGCGCGAGAGGCAGTCGCGCAAAAGCCGCTCCGTGTCGGGGATGCCCATGGAGAGCACCGTGATGGTATGCGGGGAATTGCCGCTCGCCGCGTTGCACGGAGACTCACGTACGTCCGGTACGCATCGCCCCCGTGCGCCTTGCGAGCGGCGATTCCCTTGGGAGGTCAGCTCCTCTTGGATGCAGAGGGCCTCTTCGAGCGCCGAGGCGTCGAAGGGGTTCACGACCGACTGGCGGCCGTCGCGCACGATGGTGTTGGTCACGGGGTCCATGCGCACGTTGGTGGTCGAGGGCACGGCTTTGACGCAGACGACGATGTTCATGGATGCCTAACCCTTCTTGACCTGGTCGTTCGCCGCAGCGAGGAGCTCTTCTCCAAAGAGGTTGCCGCGCCCGAGCTGCGCTTTCGGGTCGAGCTGGAGCTTGGTGCGCGCCATCTGGGCGATGGCCTCGTCGCCGTACATCGTGCGCAAAAAGTCGCGCTTGAGCTTGCCCACGCCGTGCTCGGCCGAGACCGCGCCGCCCAGGTCGCTCACCGTCTGGGCCCAGCGCTGGTAGAGGGCCTTGCCGCGCGCGTAGTCTTCGTGGTCGCGGGGCAGCACGTTCACGTGCAGGTGGTTGTCTCCGATGTGGCCCCACACGGCGGTCTGCAGGCCCTCCTCGGCCAGGGTGCGCCGGTACATGGCCACGACCTCGTGGAGGTGCTCGTCGGGCACCGCCATGTCGCTGCCGAGCTTGGTGATCGTGGGGTCGGCCTTGCGGCGCTCGTCGATGAGCATGTTCACGCTCTCGGGCACCGCATGGCGGAAGAACCGCTGGGCCTCGCGGTCAAGGGCGGTGCGGCCGACCCAGGTGGCCTCCTCGCTGCCGCCCACCTGGGTGAGAAGGCCGCCGAGCCGGTAGAGCGCCTCGTAGGCCTCCTCCTCGGAGCCGCAGGCGAGTTCCACATAGACGCAGCAGCGGGCGTCGTCGGCGATGGCCGGCAGGCTCGCGAAGGCGGTGCTCTGGGTCTTCTGGACGCGCAGGATGTCGAGGGCGTCGGCGTCGAAGTACTCGATGGCCGCCGCACAGCTCAGGTTCTCGCGCGCGAGCACGGTGAGGTCGAGGGCGGCCTGCTCGCTGGGGAGGAAGCAGCTCACGCCCCAGGTCACGGCCGGTACGGGCAGCAGAGCCAGCTCGATCTGGGTGATGACGCCCAGGGTGCCGTCGCTGCCGATGAAGAGGTCGATGGCGTCCATGCCCGGGGCCGCGTAGTAGCCCGAGGCGTTCTTGGCGCGGGGCATCGTGTAGGAGGGCAGCTCCACCGCGAGCGCGCGCCCGGACTCGGTGACGAGGTCCAGGCGGTTGCCGTCGGCAAAGGTCTCGCCGCGGCGCAGCTCAAGGACGTCGCCGTCGGAGAGGACCACGCGCAATGCGCTCACGTGGGGCCGGGCCGGGCCGTAGCTGAAGCTGCGGGCGCCGCTTGCGTTGCAGGCCACGATGCCGCCGATGGTGGCCGAGGTCTCGGTGGGGTCGGTGGGGAAGAACTGCTCGGGCGCGTCGCAGAAGCGCTCCCAGGCCGCGAGGCTCTGGGCGTCCCAGCCGGCGGTGGCCACGTTCTTGTCCTCGAGGTCCTTGCGCAGCTGCGAGAGGACCACGCCGGGCTGCACGCTGACGAAGAAGGCCGGCTGCCCCGCGGGGTTCTCCGCTGCGACGTCGGCGTCTCGGACGCGCATGCCTAGGCAACGGTTCATCTTGGAGAGGTTGAGCACGTGGCCCCCGTGGGGCACGGCTCCGGCAGCAAGGCCCGTCCGACCGCCTTGCACGGTGACGGGCGTCGCGTCTTCGTGGAGCTGGCGCAGGATGGCGCGGACCTGCTCCTCGTCGGCGGGGAAGGAGACGGTCTGGGCCTCGCCCACGGAGCGGGACTCGTCTTTGAGGTACTCGTCGTACTCTGGGGTAAACGGCCTGATGGCTGCCATAGATGGGCCTCTCGTCGTGCGGGTGCAGGTACGGGCGTGCGATACGTGCGGATTGAAGATAACGGTAAATGGCCATTGTTGGCGGACCGTGTTGCGAGTTGATGACGGGGGCGCTCGATTCGGGGGAGGGGCCGCTGCGTGGGGTGGGCGGTCGTGCGGCGCGCCTGAACGGCCGACCGTGGCGGGGCGAGCTTCTTGGGGCCGCTTACGGTAGGATTTAGGTCGTCGATGTAAGATGCTGAGTGCAGGGCTGTGCCCCCGACGACCCCTTGGGACCGAGCAACGGAGCCGCTATGAAGTACGTGAACGCCGCATTGGGACTTTTGTTCTTTGGCCTGGGTGCCCTGGGCGCCTTTTTGCCCGTGTTGCCCACCACGCCGTTTTTGCTACTGGCGTCGTTTTTCTTCTTGCGCAGCTCGACCAGGATCAACGAGTGGTTCTGCTCCACCAAGCTCTATAAGCGCTATCTCTCGAACTATGCCGAGAAGCGCGAGATGACCCTGCGCTCCAAGCTCATGCTCATGGCGCCGGGCATCGTTGCCATGACCGTGTGCCTGTTTCTCTTTCCGCAGTGGTGGGTCAAGGCCATCATGGCGTTCTTCATCGCGCTCGAGATCTGGTATTTCACCGCGCGCATCAAGACCATCAGCCCCGAGCAGGCCCGCGCCTACGGGGTGAAGCGCCTAGAAGAGACCGAGGGCCCCAAGGCGGTTTAGAGCGGCCCCTCCACGCGCACCGCAAGGCCGGTCTCCTCGCGCAGCTCGCGGATCAGGCCGGCCTCGATTGTCTCGCCCGGCTCAAGGCCGCCTCCCGGCAGGTTCCAGCGCGAACGCTCCCGCAGGACCTCCTTTACCAGCAATACCTTGCCGTCCTCCACCAGGATGCCGGTCAGGCGTATACGGGGCAGTTCGCGGTCCATGGGGCCTCCGGCGGTTGCGTGCGGTAACGGATGCGTGGCCAGTGTCGGCCAACGCGTCTATGATGGCAAGGGGTCAGGTCGCACTTTGTGGCACGTGTTACAACCCAGCCGGGAGAGTTTGTGCCACTTGCGACAAAGGGGCGCCTGCGGTGGCAAGGCGAGACTCGGAATGCGTGGGATGTGTGGGGTGCGTGGGGGTGCGTGCCAAAATCTACGCCGCGTGTGCGCATGGGCTGTCAAAACTGCGCACGCGTGCGCGGCGTTTTGACGCAAACCGTACACGCGATGCTAGTTCTGACTCCCCTGAGCACACACGCGGCGCTGGTTTTGGCCGTCCTGGGCGCTCGTGTGGCAGCCGGTCCCACAGGGCGTTGTGAGGGCTGCCCGCCGCCCAGAAACGGTGTAAAGCGCCTCGAGGAGACCGATGGGCCCGAGACGACGTAGCCGCTACTCTGTCGGTGCCGGTCGGTGGAACTCCCCGTGGGAGTCGTCGACCAGCTCCCCCTTGGCGTCGAGCGTCTCGTTGAGCTGCAGCGACCGGTAACCGAGCTCCACCAGGCCTTTCTCTTCCATTTTGTGCAGCGCCCGCGTTACCGAGACGCGGTCCGACGAGATGAGCGTCGCGATGTCGCCGTGGGTGAGCTTGACGTGCGAGAGGTCACGCCCTTCTTGGGCCGAAAGCTCCTTCAAGCGGGCGAACAGCATGACGATGCGGTCGGTTGCGAGCGGCTTCGAGAGCATCTTGATGCGCGCGTACGACGCCGACGACACGTTGGTGAGCGCTCGGCTCAGAAGGTCGGCTACCTCGGGGGAGGGAAGTTCCTCCAGGTGACGACGCAGGGCCTTGGCGGGAAACGAGCACACCCGACCCGATGTGAGCGCACGCAGATAATACGTGCTTGCGATTTCGCGCGGGATGTAGAGCTCGGCCATGCCGGTGCTATAGCCTCGGCCAAAGAGCGCCAGCGGTACCTCGCGCCCCTGTTCGAGGTTGGACATGCACACAAAAATGCCTGATTGAATAGCGAAGACGCGTTGCTCGAAGCGCAGGTCGGCCCAGAGGAGTTCGCCGGCTTCGACCTCGATCACGGTGGGGTACAGCGGCGATCTCTCGTCGCTTTCTTCGGCTGCGCACAACGCGCCCAGCGGACATAGGTCGCGCGCCTCGCAGTGCCTGATGGCCGTCTGCTCTCCCCTGCGGCTTTCGTCCAGTCTCACGGGTCCCCGCCCCCTTCCCCTCGTTGGCTTGCATTATAGCCCGGGCCTTCTTTTTCCATGCCCAAGAAAGACCGCCTGACCACGGCTTTTGCCGCATTTGTAGCGTATGCGCCAAATGCTCGGCGCAGTTTTGTATCGCATGCGACAAATATCGCCTCCGGCCTTTGTAGCGCATGTATCAAATGGGTGTGTCCCTGCCGCGTACCATGCCCACAGGCGCTGGGGGATGGGTTCTGCACTCCCTGCCGAACGGCCCGGAAGCCTTGAGTTGCCGGTCTTCTGGGTCAAGACGCGGCGCCACCGAGCGGGAATCAGAGAGAAGAGAGAGGGAGAGACCATGAGCACCGTCCACGACGAGAACGGCGTTTCGAGGCGCGGGTTTATCGGGGGAGCTGGCATACTGGCCGGCGGTACGCTCGCTGCCAACGCAGCCCTTGCGAACGCAGACGAGAAGCCCATCGACACCGAGGCCATCGCGCCCTCGATCGGCCACATCAACCATGTGAGCTATATCTGCACCAACTGCCGCACCTGCGAGCTGATCTGCGCGCTCTCTCACGAGCAGCTCATCAACCCGCGCCTGTCGCGCAACATCGTGAACTGCGACATCCAGGCCGGCTATGTGACCGAGGTCCTCTATTGCCAGCAGTGTGACGACCCCAAGTGCCTCAAGGCCTGCCCCACCGGCGCCCTGCACGTTGACCCCGAGACCGGCGCCCGCGTCATCGACCAGGACGTCTGCATCGGCTGCCAGAGCTGCCTGAACGCCTGCATCTATGCCCAGGGCGGCCAGGGTGTTTCGCGCATCAAGTACAACCCCGAGACGAATACCTGCTTCAAGTGCGACCTGTGCGGCGGCGATCCCATGTGCGTGAAGCGCTGCCCGTTGGGCGCCACCCAGGCTTCGTGGGTGGAGTACGGACCCATCATCCGCCCCAGGATTGACGACTACGTGGAGCAGGTCACCGAGGGCGCGCTCGAGGGCGTGACTTTCGAGAAGGACTACAGCGGCCCCCATGCCGCCAAGGCCGCCGATACTCGCGACTGGGCCGTGGTGGCCACCGACACCGGCGTGGCGGCGGTGGGCGAGATTACCTCGAGCGACGGTGCCGAGCTGCGCGTGCGCATGCAGGCGAGCTTCTTCGACGCCGACGGCAACAGCCTGGGCGACTCCGCCGAGCGCCAGTGGTGCCTCACCATGCACGAGTACATTCCGATCGAGCTGCCCATCGAGCTGGCCGACCCCTCGCAGGTGGCGCGCGTGCTGCTCACGGCGAACATTAGCTACTGGGTGTCGACCGTCGACGAGGAGTACTAACAGCGGCCGTGCTGGCGAGACATTTGACCACTTATACTTCACCAGAGGAGAACAACCATGGCTGAACTCTTTGGCTACGTGGGCACCCTGCTCAAGGTCGACCTGACCGAGGGCGTCATCGAGAAGATTCCTACCGACACCTATGACCTCGACAAGTGGATTGGCGGCCGCGGCCTGGGCTCGATTATTCACTGGACCGAGTGCCCGCCCACGGCCGGTGCTCTCGACCCTGAGAACGTGATTACCTTTCTTACGGGTCCGGTGACCGGCACCATGCTCGACGGCGGCCGTACCTTCATCCAGACTGTGAGCCCGGCCGGCTACCCCGACACCGGGTCGTTCTGCCGCTCGAGCTTCGGTGGCGCCTTTGCCCCTGAGATGAAGTTCGCCGGCTACGACGGCATCATCATCAAGGGCAAGGCAGCAAAGCCCGTGTACCTCTACATCAACGACGACGTGGTCGAGATCCGCGACGCCGGTGACCTGTGGGGCATGGACAACTTCGCCGTGCAGAACGAGCTCTGGAAGCGTTCCAACGGCAAGGCCCGCGTGGCCTCCATCGGCCCCGCCGGCGAGCACATGACGATGTTCTCCACGATCCTCACCGACGAGTCGAGCGCCACGGGCATGGGCTCATTCGGCGCGGTCATGGGTTCCAAGAACCTCAAGGCCATCAGCGTCCAGGGTACCGGCTCTGTGAAGGTTGCCGATCCCCAGGGCCTCATGGATCTGGTGGAGCACGTGCAGTCCATCACCTGCCGCAAACTCTACGACATCACCGACGAGGAGTACGCCAACACCTTCATCGGCTCCTGGCTCACCTGCCTGCCCATCGCCGACTCCGACCTCTACAAGGAGGTCCGCGACGCCAACGGTAAGCTTGAACTCGGCTACTCTTCCTGCTACTCGTGCCCGTGGGGCGGTTGCGGCTACACCGTGCGCTACAAGGACGGCAGCCGCGTGGGTCTGGGCAACCTGCGCTGCACCGAGGCCATCCCCGTGGCCGCCGGGCCCGCCCAGCCCGGCGAGCACGTGGGCCGCACGCACCTGCGCCGCCTGGACCTCAACGAGCGCCTGGGCCTCAGCGACGCCAACATGTGGTTCCAGGGCTTCGACCCGATGAGCCAGATGCCCGGAATCCTCACCGAGGAGGCCACCGGCGTGGACTGGAGCGACTTCGGCAAGCCCGAGTTCACCGAGGACCTCATGAAGCAGGTGGCTTACCGCTCGACCCCGCTGGGCGACGCCATCGCCAACGGCTGGCGCTACTTCCTCGAGGACTTCATAGGCACCCCCGAGTCGATCTACTACTACCGCGCCATCCGCGGCATCCGCAACTCGCCCAAGCACAACGGCGGCGGTTCGTGCGGCTGGTATATCCCCGGCGCCTACCTGGCCCCCGGTCTGCTGCGCTTCGGCACCTCGAACCTCAACGCCACCGACATCCGCTGCACGGGCTCCGAGACCTTCCTGATCTTCGGTCTCAACCCCGACGTGGTGCCGGTCAACAGCCCCGAGTTCTACAAGCTCGTGGACGACAACTCCACCCAGCGCTTCGGTACGCCCGACTGCTTCCGTGACATCATCAACTGGAACTGGGAGAGCGAGTGGAACGCACCGTTCGCCAAGTGGAACCACCAGTTCAAGGCCTTCGACGACTCGTGCATCATGTGCTATATCGGCGAGAACAACATCTCGACCTACTCCAACTACACCGAGAACCACCAGGGCGACATGGAGTTCCTCTTCAAGCTGTTCTCGGTGGTTACCGGCAAGACCTGGACCCACGACGACGAGACCGCTTTCGGCGAGCGCATGTACCTGCTCGAGCGCTCCATCAAGACGCGCCAGGGCATGACCCGCGAAGACGACCTGCTGTTCCCCGAGGTCTACCAGGAGTACGCGCCCGAGCACGTGGACTCGAGCTTCTATAAGTGCGACACGGGCCTCACCCAGGAGCGCTACGAGGCCATGCTCGACAGCTTCTACGAGGTCATGGGCCTCGATGTGGCCACCGGCCTGCCTAAGGTCAGCGCCTTTGAGGCCGCCGGCGTGCCCGAGATCGGCGAGCGCCTGATGAGCGAGTACGGCATCGAGCTGCCTGCGTAAGAAGGGATGCTTCCCGGCCCGTGCGCTCGTCCCCCCCCCGAGGCACGACGGCCTTTCTGGATGCGGCACCCGCTCGGTTTTTCCGACCGTGCGGGTGCCCTTTGGTTTTTTGACCCCCGAGCCGAACGAAGCGAGGTTGCTGCCATGGCCTGCCAGACTGTTGTGGACGGTTGCGTCCATACCTCGAGCCGCAGCGGAGAGGCCTTCGAATCCGTGGGGCCCCTTGTTTTTCCGCGTGCGTCGGTGGAAGTCGTCCGCTACCGCGACGGGGGAGGAACCCGCGAGCATACGGAGGTTGTCTGCGAGTGCGAACTCTCCATCGCCGCCAACGGCGTCGAGCTGGTGCGGCTGCTCTGCTCGGGGGCTGCGCTGCGCGAGCTTGCGTACGGGTTTCTGTACAGCGAGACGGTCATACGTACGTTGGCCGACGTGCGCGGGTGTCGCATGGACACGCGCGCCATGGGGATATCGTTCGATCTGGCCGTGCCGGTGGGGCGCCCCGGCTGCCCCACGGTGTCGAGCGGCTTTGGCGGCAGGGTGCTGCGCTCGCCGTTGGGTCCGACGGGCACGGGCCTACGGTCAGCCTGCGACGCCGACGAGCTGCGCGACCACCGGGCCGAGGCCCCGAGGAGCGCGGGGGAGGAGAGAGGCGCTGCTGCTCCGGGGATGCCCTCCGGCCGGGGCGCGGAGGCTCCCATGCCATTCTCGATCGACGAGGTTTTCTCTGCCATGACCGCCATGGACGGCGCCGCGGTGGAGTACCACGCGACGCGCGGCATGCACTGCTCGGCACTGTTCCGCGGCGGTCAGATGCTTGGGTGCTTCGAGGACATCGGACGCCACAACACCTTTGACAAATTGGCGGGCCACTGCCTGTTGAACGGGATTTCTCCCGAAGGAACGCTGCTCACCACCACCGGGCGGGTGAGCGCCGAGATGTGCGCCAAGGCCCTGCGTCTGGGCGTGGCGGCTGTGGCGTCGTGCTCGGGGCCCACCGACGCGGCGGTGCGGCTGGCCCGCGAGGCGGGCGTCATGCTGGTGGGTTACGCTGGCAAGGCGGGGAGGGCCGTGCGGTACGCGTGAGGGGTTCCAGTTTTTGAATTTCGTCGGGGCTGAGCCCCGTTGCCTCGGCAATCTGGTCTGTGGCCAAAATGCCTTGGGCCACGAGGCGCTTGGCAACGCCCAGCAGGATTTCCCGTGAGGAGGAAGGCGCTGGGGATTGGTTTGGGGATTGGACAGGGGGAAGACAGTCGATTGGTTGGCTGCCTTTGCCTGGCTCGATGCTGAGCCTGCAGGCCTTCCCCCGGTCGTATCGGATTAGAAAGGTTCTGACCTCCGGCGTATTTATGCGAAGGCTCTGCTGGACGTAGGCTTCGAGTTCGGCCAGCTCTCCTTCGAGTCGCCGCCGCCGCTCTATGCCGGCGACGACGGCCTCGTAATCGGGCTCCTTGATATAGACGCCTTTGACCTTACCGTCTTTGTCACGCCATTGGCGGTAGTGGCGCGTCTTTCCTTTGATGGTCTTACGGGAGACGTACCCGCAGGGGAGGGACGATATCTGTTCGTAAAGTTCGTGAATGCGATCGAACACTATGCGTAGATTATGGTGCCGGCTGGTGATTTGCGAGTCGCCGGAATCCATGGCTTAGATAGTGCCCGCGGCTGCGATTGCGCGTACGCGCTCGACAGTGGTTCCTGCGAGCTGGGCAATCTCTTCTTCTGAGAAGTCGCCGCGATCTAGCATACGCTCTACGGTAGCCCGTATTCCTTCGTTGAGGCCTTGGGTACGGCCCCGCTCCAAGCCCTGCTCCAAACCTGCGGCCAATCCTTCCCTAAGGCCTTCTTTCATTGCCTGCTCGCGTCCTTGGCGGACCGCCTCGTCTATCTCGGGTTTCATGATCTCGTAGAGGCTCTTGCCCATTTCATCCTCCTCTTTTAGGCGCTCGAGCATGTCTGTGTTCGCGCGGGCCACTACGTCCAACAGGGAATCGGCCAGCTCCCGGTCGTGCTTGTCTTCGAGGGCCCGCGAGGCTGCCACGAGGTTCCTGAGCTGGTCCAACCCCAGATTACTCGAGAGGCTCGACAACCAGATGTGCCTGCTGGGGTCGAGCTCGGACGTGACGACAACCTGGGTTGGGAACATGGTACCACCAATTCCATAGATGCCCGGGGCGGTCTGCTCCATGGTCATGCCGTATTCTTGCAGGGAGGCAAAGAGTCCCATGGGTTTTCGGTGTCGGGCAAGGGTGAGGGTCACGTCGTCCAGGTGGATGGCGTCAACGGTCTCTCCGTAGGCTTTGTAGAGGCAGCAATAACCCATGGCCTTGCAGAAATCGTCGATGGTGAGACTGTCTTGCTCGGATTTGAATTCGAGAATGTTGTGGCCTCTGAATATGGAGGCGAGCTCGTTTTCGATGACTACGTCTTGCTCTTTCTTTACGATAAGCAGGTCGATGAGCAACGGCCGCTGGTTAAGGGTGTGCTCTTTTTCGAATCCCAGCATTTTACGCACCTCCTCTAATTCAAGTTCAAAGGCGCTCGAGAATCCGGGATGCCACGCTATGGTTTCTTGGGCCATCCTCGCTCCCTTCCGGTTTTTGCTTGGGCGAAGTGGGCTGGCTTCCGTGCAAGCTGCAGTACGGATATGCAGCAGATAGCATATATCCTCCATATGTAGGTTATCTTGTAGGTTATCAGCGCTTATACGATTCCCTCACAAATGAGTGGATCTATAGACATTGAAGAAGGGACCAGAAATATGCAGTAGAGGCATGCGGTTTTGTCGGTCTTGATAGGTCGATAACCGACTATGGTGCACGGTATTGTCTCCGAATAAAGCTCGATTGGCTTGGACGGACAAATCCGGCCCGAGGGCGTGGCCTGGTGAACAAATCCACGTCGAGGGAGTGGCTCGAGCGCGCCCTCGACGTGGATTTGTCCGATTGGCCACACCCTCGGGCCGGATTTGGGTTTCAGGGCCCGTGCGCATAGGGGCGAGATCATGTCGGATGTGTCTCCTGTCGTCTAGCAGCTCGGGAAACACCCCGGTCCCGTGAGCCGTGTTGCCATTGGGCGCTAATGCTATGCCGTAAAAGTGTTACGTATTGACTATTCGTAACCATTAAGTATTATTTTTTAGAAAGACGTAACCTCATCGTCTACTCGATGCCCGAGCGACGCCACGGGGGGACATAACCAGGAGAAGGGACGCCAGCTATGTTGACCAGCGAACTATGGGATGCCTGCGGAGATTTCCACGGCCACAAGTGCCCGGGCCTCGCCATCGGTTTTAAGGCGGTGGAAGGAGCGGTCGAGGAACTGGGCCTGGACATCGACAACCCGTCCATCGACGAGGAGCTGGTGTGCGTCACCGAGAACGACGCCTGCGGCACCGACGCCGTACAGCGTCTTCTGGGTTGCACCTACGGCAAAGGCAACCTGATCCCCCGCCTGCGCGGCAAGATGGCGTTCTCGTTCTTCGACCGCCTCACCGGCCGCGAGGTGCGCCTGTGCCTCAAGCCGCGCATCGAAGACGGCAAAACGCGCGACGAGGCCATGCGCTACCTGTTGGAGCGCCCCTATACCGAGCTGTTCGACATTTCCAAGCCTTCCTATGCGCTTCCTGAGCAGGCGCGCCTCTTCAACTCGCAGCTGTGCACCAAGTGCGGCGAGGAGACGGCCGAATACGCATTGCGGTTTCAGAATCGTCAACCCGTCTGCCTCGACTGCTATGACGCCTACCAGCGGGAAGGCTTTTAGGCCATGGCCCCCCGACTCGTCCAACCTGTTGATGGCCCCGCGCCGGTGCCAGAGGCGGACCCAACCGCAGCCTCCAGGCACATCACTCGGCAGCAGCGCAGCATCGAGCGCCGCAGTATGGCCCTGATTGCGGTTTTCACCGCGGTGTTGCTGGCCGTGGCGGCTGTCTCGCTCTCGTGCGGCGCCTCGAACATCGGCGTCCTCGCCAGTGTCCAGGCGCTCTTCGGCGTGGGCACGCCCCAGGATATCGCCGCCGTGCAGGCCATCCGCCTGCCGCGCGTGACGTGTGCCGTCATCTCGGGGGCGGGGCTGGCCATCGCGGGCTGCGTGCTTCAAAGTGTGCTCGAGAACCCATTGGCGGCCTCGTCCACCGTAGGCATCTCTCAAGGGGCGGCGTTCGGTGCCACGCTCGCCATCCTTGTGGTGATACCCGCGGTAACGGGCGGTGCCGCCACCAACCTGGGCATGGGCGCCACAGCGCTCTTTGCCTTTGCGGGAGCCATGGTGTCGGCGGGCGTCGTGCTGCTGTTCTCCCGTCTGGGCTGCATGCGGCCCGAAAGCATCGTGCTCGTGGGCGTGGCGCTCTCGGCGCTCTTCTCGGGTGCGTCTACCATCATGCAGTACTTCGCCGACGACGTGGAGCTCTCCAAGGTCATCTTTTGGGAGTTCGGCGACCTGAGCCGCGCCACCTGGGGGCAGATGGGCCTCATGGCCGCGGTGGGCCTTGGCTGCACGGTGTACTTCTTCGTCAACCGCTGGAACTACAACGCCCTGCTCAACGGTGGCCACGTGGCCGGCGGCCTGGGTGTCAATGTGGACCGCACCCGCGTGCTCGGCGTGGCGGTGGCCTCGCTGCTGGCGGCGATCATGGTCTCGTTCGTGGGGCTTATCAACTTCATTGGTCTCATCGCCCCCCACATCGCCCGGCGCTTCGTGGGCAACGACTACCGGTTCCTGCTGCCAGCATCGCTGGTGCTTGGGTCGGTCATCATGCTGGCGAGCGACCTCGTGGCCCGCATGGTCATCTCGCCCGTTATTCTACCCATCGGTGCCATCACGTCGTTCTTGGGAGCACCGCTCTTTCTCTACCTGCTGTATCGGGGGTACCGCCGATGAGCCCACTGCTGCAAAAACGTGAGGCTGCTGGGGAGGGGCGTCCGGCTGAGGGGGGTCCGATGTCCGCGGAGGACGTCTACCTGCACGCCCACACCCATCAGCATGCCGACGGCACGGTGCACAGCCACTACCACAGCCACCGTGGCGGAGAAGCCCCGCACGAGCACGACGTGCCTTTGGGTTCCGTGGCGTTCGACCCGAGCCGGGAGGAGCACGGCGGTACCTGCGGGGTCCCGGCCCACGTGCATTGCGGGGTACGCCTGGCAAGGGTTCCCCTGGAGGGCAAGAGCATCACCTACTCCTATCCGCATACGGACAAGCCGGTCTTCTCGTCTATGGACGTGGCCGCGCCGGCGGGCGAGATGCTCGCGATTTTGGGCAACAACGGCGCCGGCAAGTCTACCCTGCTCGATCTGCTCGCAGGTATGACCAGGCCTAACGAGGGATTAGTCGAGGTGGGAGGCGTCGACATCGGCACGCTCAACCGCCACCAGGTGGCGCAGCGCATCGCCTACGTGGCCCAGCAGCAGACCGTCCCCCACCTCAGCGTGTACGACGAGGTGCTGTTGGGGCGCAAGCCGCACATCAGTTGGAACGTCACGGAGCGCGACCGCCAGATCGTGGCCGAGTCCATCGCGCAGCTGGGGTTGGCCGGATTTGCCAGGCGCTACTGCGACGAGCTCTCGGGCGGCGAGCGGCAGAAGGTCTTCATCGCCCGCGCGCTGGCTCAGGAGCCCGAGGTGCTCATCCTCGATGAGCCCACGAGCGCCCTGGACCCCAAGAACCAGCTTGAGGTGCTCAGGATCGTCCGCGATGTGACGCATCGCAACAACCTGGCCACGGTGCTGGTGCTCCACGACATCAACCTGGCCCTGCGTTTTTGCGACCGGTTCATGCTGGTGCGCGACGGCGCGGTGGTCGCGCAGGGGGGCCACGAGACCGTGACCGACGAGACCCTGAGCGCTACCTACGACGCCCCGTTCAGGATTGTGGACATAGACGGGGTGCGCATCGCGGTGCCCCGGGCTACGTAGCTCTGGCAGTTCCCGGTGGTTTTCTCCACCGGTTGCATAAAACGTCTTACACACGTGGTCTTTTATACCAAAAGGAGAACCTTTATGAGCACGCCAGCCGTTTCTCGCCGTTCGTTCGTCGGTGCCGCCACCGCAGTTGCGGGTCTGCTTGCCTTCCAAGGGGCTGCCTTTTCAGCCTATGCGGCCGATGACAAGAAAGCCGCGGATTCGAAGGATGCTCCCAAGACCCGCACTATCACCGACATGCGTGGCCGCGAGGTAGAGATCCCCGAGAAGGCCGAGCGCATCCTGGCCATCGGCTGCGCCCAACGCTTTGCCAGCTATCTGGGGGCGGCCGACCGTCTCATCGGTGTGGAGGAGTCCGACCGGGAGGACTCGGTCGCCTGCACCTACCGCCACGTGTACCACGACATGTTCGCCGCGCTGCCCATCATCGGTGACGGCGGCAGCAACGGCGCGCTGGTGAACGAGGAGGCCATCCTCGCCGCGGCTCCCGACCTGGTGCTGTGCGACAGTATAGATGTGGACACCTGCAACGCGCTGCAGCAGAAGACCGGCGTGCCGTTTGTGGCCCTCGACCAGCCCGAGTCGGTGTTCGACGACTTCTACTACAAGAACATGGAGGTCGCCGGCGAGGCCCTGGGCGAGCAGGAGCGTGCAGCCGAGATCGTCGACTACATCAAGGGCATCCAGACCGACATCGCCGACCGCGTGAAGGACGCCGGCAAGGACATCGCCGCCTACGCCTGCGGCATCAGCTACCGCGGCGGCCACGGCTTCGACGGGACCGAGGCCAACTTCCCGCCCTTCCTCGCCTGCGGCGTCACCAACATCGCCGACGGCGAAGGCCTCGACGGCCCCTACACCATCGACGTCGAGAAGGTCATCGCGGCCCAGCCCGACTACATCTTCATCGAGAGCGGTAACCTCGATCTGGTGAAGGAGGACTACGCCAACAGCCCCGCCGTCTACAACGCCCTGAGCGCGGTGGAGAACGGCAACACCTACACGCTCATCTCGCACCGCTTCTACTCGACCAACGTGGAGCTGGCCCTGGCCAACTGCTATCAGGTCGCCTCGGTGCTCTTCCCCGGGCAGTTCGAGGACGTGGACCCGGTGGAGAAGCTCGACGAGATCTGCCGGTTCCTGCTCGATTCCGACGCCTGCAGCTTCTTCAAGGACGGCCGCAAGGTCTCTGAGGACCTGGCCGAGACGGGACTTGAGTACAAGCAGGTGGATGTAAAGGCGCTGTAGCAGCTGGCACGTCGGCCGGTTCAGGGACGAGCGGTGCCCTGAACCGGCTATGCAAGGTTCCTCGCAAGGCGCGGCGGACGGGGCGGACTATGCTACGGTCTCTCCCTCTCCCGGGGCGTCTTCCCTGTGCCCTATTCCCCAAAACGACCGCGCGTGGTGGTGAACCGACCTCATGCCGCGTCTTGCGAAGAGCCTTGCGCAAGTATACCGAAACGACCTTTCTTGCGGCTCTTGTGGATGGGACGACCGATGGGACATTTTGCTTTTGACCGCCTCGCCATCCTTGGGCAGTGGGCTGCCGATGCGCCCCAGGGCTGCGATGCCGTCGAGGTGTGGGATGCGGCTGCGGCTGACTACCGCCAAGCCGCCGTGCCTTCGTGGGACGAGGACCCGTTCCTGTGCATGGTTGCCGATGAGGTCGAGCTGGGTCGCGATATGAGCGTTCTGGACATAGGGTGCGGTGCCGGGGCCTACTCGCTGGCCTTTGCGCCGCGGGTAGGGCGTGTGGTGGGTTGCGATTTCTCACCGGCCATGGTCGAAGGAGCGCGCGCCCGGGCGGTCGAGGCCGGCGTGGACAACGTGGAGTTTTGTCAGGGCGACTTTGAGACCCTCGACTTTGGTGACGATCGCTTTGATCTTGTATTTGCCCACCACACGCCCGCCATCGGCAGCGGGGCGTCCTTCGAGAAGATGGCGGGTCTTTCGCGCGACTGGTGTTTCTTGGCGCGTTCGGTTCATCGCAGCGACGAGGTGCTCCACGCGGCACGCCACCTGGTGGGCATTCCCGTTATGGCAGACCCCCTCGACGAGGACATGCTGAGTGCCGTGTGCGCCGTGTGGCTTGGGGGTGGCATCCCGGTTGTACGGCGGCATCGGGAGGAATGGCATTCGGAGCGTCCCGAGGAACAAGCCGTCGAACTGTATAGCGAGCATTTGGTGGCCCCCGACTTGAACGACGAGCAAAAGGCGATCGTGAGGGGGTTCGTGCGTTCCGTGGCTCGCGGGGGCGTGGTGCGGGAGACAATCAAGACCACGGTGTTCATGATGGGTTGGCAGGTGTAGGGACGAAGTTTTCAAGGTGCTGCCTATGCCTGCCATACCCCATGGAGGCCGCGATGAAGCGAATCTTCTCGATGCTTGCGCTTTTTATCGGAGTGGTATTGCCCGTCGGCGTGGGTGCTGCCGGCGGCCGCCTACTCTTGCCTTTATGCCTGAGGAGAAAAGGGGCAAGGCGCATTGCTGCCGGCGAGTATGGAATCCCTGCCCAAGGGCCATGTTATCCAAAATGCCCCGAAGAACCGCCCCTCCCAGGCCAGCAGCCCCCGCGTGAGCTCGGCGAGCCCCTGGTACATCGGGGTACGGGCGCCTTCGCCGATGCGGTCGCACAGCGCGCCGACCCACGGTTCCATAAAGCGCCCCACAAACGCCTTGCCGGCGGCGAGCCGCTGGTCGACCTCGGGACCTGCGGGATCGGCGGCCAGTCCCCGGTGCATCTCGGCGAGGAACGCGAACTCGTAGCCTATGTGGTCGAACGGCTCGTGGTTGCCCTCGGGCGTCACGAGGCCCCACCGCTTGAACTCGCCCTCCACGGCGAGCGCCGTGGGCCCAAAGAGCGACCCCAGGTCCATGTAGACCGACGACCACGGGGCGGCCAGCAGCTTGAGCGGCCCCACGAACAGGCGGTGGAAGTCCGCCGAGGCCTCGTGCATCCGGTCTTCGAGGGAGCCCGTCTCAAAGAACGCCTTCATCTGGGCGATGCCCTTGCTGCAGGCGGGGTCGCTCAAAAACAGGTCGTCGGGATCGTCGAGGTCGACATCGCGCAGGAAGGCGGCGGTGCCCTCGTCCACCGGCTGGCGGTAGAGGCGCGCCACGAGCTCGTCCATCGCTTCGAGGGATGCGTTTACGTCGACCTGCCATTCGCTGAGCATGGGTTCTCCTTACTTGGGGACGCTGGGGGCGGCGCGTCACGCTGCCATGGGGGAGAAGCCCCGGCGGGTCCTGAGCGGACCCCTGCGGCTCCCGGTACCTACCAGGGCTTCTCCGCTGTTAAACAGGTGGGTTACAGTCCGGCTACGAAGATGCTGGGGCCGGTCTCGCCTTCCATGCGCTCGGCTTCGCGCTCGGCGGCCAAGGCCTCGAGCTCGCTCAGCGGGCCGGCGTAGAGGGCGTTGTAGAAGCAGGTGTGGGCGCAGGCGGGCTGCAGGCCCACGGCGCGGCGGTCGGCGCAGCCGTCGCACTTGATCATGGTACCGTCGTCCTCGCGGTACTGGGGCACGCCGTAGGGGCAGGCGGTCTGGCACGCCTGGCAGCCCAGGCACTTGGACTGGTCGGCGATCACGGTGCCGTCTTCGCGCTTGGTGATGGCGTCGGCGGGGCAGATCTCGACGCAGGCGGGGTTCTCGCAGTGCTGGCAGGACAGCGACAGGTGCACGACGCGCGTGTTAGGGAAGGTGCCGCTCTCGGTGGTTTCGACCTTGCGTAGGCGCGGGCCGGGCGACTCGAGCTGGTTGCGGTTCTTGCAGGCGATCTCGCAGGCTCTGCAGCCCACGCAGTTTTTGGTGTCGACCAAGAAGCCAAACTGTTCCATGGGGTTCTCCTCTGTGCCCTGAATGGTGCTCCGTGTGTTGACGGTCTGTCGCTAGCCTTCGTAGGCGTAGACCTTGCAGAGCACGGCCGACTGTACGTTCTGGCCGCCGATGCTGGTGGTCACCAGGCCCCACTCGCCCACGGCTCCGGGGTTGAGCGACGTCTTGTACTGCTCGTCGAGCTGGTCGAGCGACTGGGCCCACGGGTAGATGGCGTTCTGCTGCTTGCCCCAGTGGCACGGCGGCACGATGGTGCGCGGCATGCAGCGCTCGGTCACGATGAGCTGCACGCCCTCCTGCTTGCCGTAGAGCGACTCCACGGTCACCAGGTCGCCGTCGGCGAGGCCGCGCTCGGCGGCGTCGACGGGGTTCATCTCGACGCAGGGGGCGCTGGCGGTCTGGAAGGCCTCGCGCAGCCAGCGGGAGGCGGGGCCGCCGTCCTTGTCCTGGTTAAAGCTGATGAACTGCCAGTGACGGTGGCCCTTGCCGCAGGCCACGAGGTCAAAACCGTCCTTCACGGCCTGGGACGGCTCCCAGTTGCCGCTCTCGATGGGGTTGCCCTCGGCGTACCAGCTGTCGTAGGGCTCCTCGGGCACGGGCATCACCGGCAGCACGCCGCCGGAGCGCTCGGCGAGCCAGTCGCAGCGGAAGAGGATCTTGCCGTCGCCGGGGTAGTCGCCGCTGGCGGCCGTGGGGAAGAAGAGCTCCTCGGGGTCCATGTCGGCGGGAGCCTGGGCGGGGTAGTCCTTGGCCTTGAACGGCACAAAGTCGTCGAGGCCGGCGTAGAAGGGGTTCGGCATGCCCATGGGGGTGTCGATCATCTTCTGGACCGTGCAGTCCTTCCACTCGGCGAACTCCTCGCGGCCCTCGGCCACGCGCCTGTCGATCTCGGCCGCCAGGGTGTCGTTGTTGATGAACATCTTGAGGTATTCCTGCTCGTCGGCCCACGGCCAGGACTGCGCCGTGTCGAGGCCCATCTTCTCGGCGAGCTTGTACGAGAGCTCCTTGAGGAAGGTGAAGTCGCTCTTGGACTCGAACAGCGGCTCGATGGCCGGCTCGGTGATGACCTGCTCCTGCCAGTCGAGGCGCCAGTTGTACATCTCGGCCCAGGAGCAGATGGGGATCAGCAGGTCGGCGTAGGCCGATCCCGTCCAGTGGGCCAGGCGGTTGAGCACCACGACCATGGGGATCTTCTTGAGGGCCTCGTCCATCTGGGCGGCGTTGCCTGTGGAGGAGGCGGGGTTGTGGCTGCACATGTACACGCGGTAGCCGTAGGGCTCGCGGTTGATGAGGCGCTTGGCGCCGCCCCAGGTGCCGCCCTGGGTGAACTGGGGGTCGCGCTCCACGAGCGGCGTGGCCGGGCCCGAGGGGGCAAAGGCCACCATGGTGCAGGGCCAGTGCCAGTACAGGCAGCTCGAGGGCTGCAGCGACGCCTCGGTCGAGAAGCCGTTGCCCTTCTGGCCCACGTTGCCGGTGAGGCCGATGAGGCACAGGATGGCGCGGGAGGCCAGCCAGCCCGAGTTGGAACGGTCGCCGCCGGTCTGGTTGCCGCCGCGGCCCACGCAGAGCAGCGCCTTCTTGGTGCCGGCGTAGAGGCGCGCCGCCTCGCGGATGCGGTCGGCGGGTGTCCAGCAGATCTTCTCGACCTCCTCGGGGGTGTAGCGCTCCACGAGCTCCTTGAACTCGTCGTAGCCGTAGGTGTACCTGTCGATGAACTCCTGGTCCTGCAGGCCCTCGGTGATGATGACGTTGCACATGGCCAGGGCCAGGTAGGCGTCGGTGCCGGGGCGCACGGGCAGGAAGAGGTCGGCCTTCTCGCCCATCTCGGACATGCGGGGCTCCACGTGGATGAACTTAGCGCCGTGCTCGCGGATGCCCTTCCAGTACGACTCGCTCCACTCGGTGGGCTTGGCCACGGCGTCGTTCTCGCCCCAGATCAGAATGACCTCGGACTCGTAGGGGTCCTCGAGCAGGGTGTGGTACGAGTCGCCCATGGTGGCCTGCTCGCCGATCTGCAGGTCAGAGAAGCAGCCGCCGGGGCCGTAGGTGGCGTCCATGCCCCAGATCTTGCAGAAGGCCGCGTACTCGCCGCCCACCATGAAGTTGCCCTGGTGGTACGAGGCCAGGGAACAGGTGTGGGGGCCTTCTTCTTCGATGGCCTCCACGATGGCGTCGGTCAGGATGTCGTAGGCCTCGTCCCAGCTGATGCGCTCGAACTCGCCCTCGACGCCCTTCTCGTTGGTGCGGCGCATGGGGTACTTGATGCGGTTGGGGCTGTTGATGACCGACATGCCGCTCATGCCGCGCGGGCACAGCTTGCCGTGGTTCTCGGCTGCGTCGCAGCCCTCGTAGTACACGATCTTGCCATCTTTGACGTAGGCCTGCCCCATGTGGAGCATGCCGCACACGTCGCCGCAGGTGCACAGCGTGGGCACGACCTTGTCGGCGCCGTAGGGCAGCCCGGTGGGGCCGAGCTCGAGGGCGGCGCTGGTGTTGCCTACAAAGCCCCCGTCGTCGGTGGTGTCGGCGAACGACGGCTCCACATGGCGGAGCAGCGGCGAGCTCGCCAGGGCGGCGCTTCCTCCCAGAGCACCCGCCCATTTAACAAAGGTCCGCCTTCCGATGCTCTCTTGCTGGTGGTTCGAGGCCATGGATGGATCTCCTCTCCTCCCGATATGCGTGGGGCGCGGGCCGGGTGGCGCCGCGCTGGCCCGAACGGTAGGGGAGAAGCCCCGGGGCCGGCATCGTTTGGCATCGGTGGACTTGCCTGCGGGGCATCGGTTGCGATGGATGAGGGTCGGCGAAAGGGCAGGTAGAGGGTGTTACATCGTGTCAACATCGGTGCGGTGGGGATGAGGGGTGGAGAAGACCCCGCAGTTGCCAAAAACCCTCGGAGTGCGATTCAACCCCGGCAGAGGGTGGCGGGTTTTGGAGGAGTGCGACGCTCTTTTACCAAAAAGGGCCGGCCCGGCTTAACGGGCGTGCCTCCGAGCTTTTGGGACCGAGATGCTTCCGCATAAGGAGGGTTCTGGATAGGCGTCGGAGGGGATTCGACGCTTCTTCTTGGTCCTCCCGCATTCCCGTGCGTAATCCGGGTTGGCAAAACCGCAGTTCAGGAGGGTGTTGGCTGCGAGATTTTCTCCCCTGCGGGTAATCGGGGAACATTGGGGCCCTTCCGGGCCTATCCAGAACCCTCTTTATGCGGCGCTATCTGCCAAATTGGCCCCTGTCGCAAACGCGGGGGCGCTTCGAGGCCTGCGCTTCGCACGCCCCGATCCCCGAAGGCGGCCCGCCCTACCCGCGCCTGTCCACCTCCTGGGCTTCGATGACGTCGAGCAGTTCCTGGCGGCTGTGAATCTGTAGCTTTTGGTAGATGTGCATGCGGTGGGTCTGCACGGTGGAGGCCGACAGCGAGAGCCGCTCCTGGATGGCGGCCGAGTCCCGGCCGCGGGCGAGCAGGTCGAGCACCTCGTGCTCACGGGGCGAGAGCTTGTAGATCGTGGCGACCCGGTCGCACTTCTCCCTAAAGGGCATGCGCTGCTGGGTGGGGATGATCTCGGCGAGAAGGGCCGCGTCGCGCTCGGTGAACAGGAGCGTGTAGCAGCCCGAGAGCAGCAGCACGGCGAGCGCGGTAATCAGCGCGCCGCAGTCGGCGGCGATGGCGGGGGAGAGCAGGCGGTCTCCCAGCACGCCGGCGGCGGCCCCGCCGGCCCAGAACAACCCCGTGAAACCGAACACCCGCAGGGCGTCTTGGGGGTAGTCGTGGCAGGCTATGGCGATGATGGCCCACATGAACATGCAGAAGAGCTGGTAACCCGCCGTGTTGAGCGCCGAGCCCAGGGCCGCATGGCTGCCGTTGAGCGCCACGGGCAGCAGCACGACGCCGGCGAGCATGGTCAGGAAGAACACGCGGTAGATGGGCTCGAACCGGAAGCGCTTTGGCAGCCGGGTCAGGATGGCGACGATGCCGAGCACCACGACGGCGACGGCCACCGTGGCAACGACTTGGACCAGGGCGGAGACGGCGACGTCGGAGCCGACGAGGGCGGCGTACTCGCGACGGAACAGGCGGTTGACGCTGGCCCAGATAAAGAACGCCCCCGAGAGCTTCCACAGGAGGGGACTTGGCCTGAGCGGTGTGCGGAACAGATTACTGCCCGACGCGCGGTCTTGGGCGGTGTAGCGCTCAAAGCGTGTTGGACCAACGGTCTGAGGGCATGACCGAAGGCAGGCGAGGGAGACCAGGGGCAGCGCGAGCGAGAGGATGGCGTTGGTGACGTCGTTCGAGACCGCCGTGAAGACGTTCATGAAGCTCGAGAGGATATAGGCCAGCACGAGCGAGGTGAACATGGCGCGCGCCTCGACGCCGCCCAGCGCGAGCGCCCAGCAGAGCAAAAGGGTCGTCGAGGAGGTGCCGGCGATGACCGTGGCTGCCACGGCGAGCCACGCAAGCGCATCGCCGCCAAGGTGGGCCAGGGCGAGCACGAGCGTCGAGGCCACCATGAGCAGGGCGGCCGCTGCGGGGCCGAACCTCCGTACCAGCGTGAGCACGCGGGGCGAGAACACCCAGATGAGCCCGTCGGCCCCCACGGTCACGACGATCGAGAGCAGGTAGACGTCGGTGGCGCGCGAGCCCGTGAAGGTCGTGGCGCCCGCGGCGGTGGGGACCACCGAGTAAAAGGTGGCCATCCAGGTAAGGGCCGCCATGAAGCCCACCACGACGGGGGCACGCACGTATGCGGCCAGCTGGCTTCTGAGGTCCGGGTTCTGCTCGGCGTCCATGCGGGCGTTCTCCTCTTGAGCGGCGTGCGGGGCGCAATGGAGGGGTTGGGGTTGAGGGAGATTATACGACTTGAAGGCGGAGGCTCACGACGTTGGGGGCGGGTCGATTGGCCCGGATTTGGGTTTTAGGACTTTCGCGCGTGAGGGGGGGCGGGGTCGTCCTGGGGTTTGTCGCTTACCGCCAATACAGCCCCATGTCGGCACCCTGCGCGACCTCGAGCATCTTCTCGACCAGGAGCCTGCGGGCCTCGTTGGGGTCGTTCTCGCGCCAGACGGCGCTCACGGTGATCTCCATACCGGGCTCCTCGAAGCGCAGCACCTTGTGGCGGTTGGAGGTCACGGGCATCGAGTACTTGGCCACGCTGGCAAAGTGCACGAACACGCCGCTGTCCACGAACGCGATGCGCGTGTAGGAGTTCTGGCCGTTCTGCCAGGGCACCGGCACAAAGCGCGGCTGGGCCCCGTGGCCGAGCAGAAGCTGCTCCACCCGGCGCGCGAACTGCACCGACCCCTCCTCTTGGATGGTCCAGACCACGTTGCCGGTGAGGTCGGCGGCGCGGATCACGTCGCGCGCGGCAAGGGGATGGTCGCGCGACACCACGGCTACCAAGGGCTCGGTGACCAGGGGGACCGCCGCCAGGCCCGTGAGGTCGACCCCCTCGGGGTAGACGAACAGCCCGAGGTCGACCTCACGGGCGCGCAGCTGCTCCAGGGGCGGCTTCACGATGTCCACGGACTCTATCTCGATAGAGCGGCCGTCTCGCCGGAGCTCCTCCTGGGCGGTGACCACCAGGTCGTCGGTGGGCTTGTAGCCGCGGAACAACTCCAGGCGCAGGGCGAGCGGGGCGCTGCGTCGGTAGTCCTCGAGGTGCTGGCGGGCGCTCTCGAGGGCGCCGAGCACCTCCTGGGCGTCGTCGAGCAAAAGGCGCCCGGCCGGCGTCAGCGCGGTGCGCAGGTTGTTGCGCTCGAAGACGCGCACGCCAAAGTAGTCCTCGAGGGCGGCTACATGCTTGCTGAGCGTGGACTGCGCCAGGTTGAGCCGCGCCGCGGTCTTGGTGAAGCTGCCGTCTTTGGCCAGCTCAAGGAACTCGCGCAGATGCTCCGTCTCCATGGGCGTCTCCCCCTTGACCCGATGGGCGGGCCTCCGTTACCCCTGGGCGGCCCGATAGACGCCATTGTAGCAGGGTGCCCGCCGGGCGGCGTCGCGCGAACCGGTGCAGTCGGTACTGCCAACAAACCATCGCATCGAGGAATCGACCCATTCCGATACGCGATGCATGCTGCAAAGACAATCGTTTAACAATTGCGGCGCGGCTCCGTAAGGTTGTCGGCGTCAAAGGGGCGGGCCTAAAGGGAGGCCCGCAACGCGCACGACAAGGAGGACACCATGAACGCAACCGCAACGCGCAGGCAGATGATCCAGGGCGCCGCCATGCTGGGGAGCGTGGCCGCGCTGGGGACGATGGCCGGCAGCGCCCCCGCCCAGGCCGCCGAGGCCCCGACCACCGGCTGGACCGCCGGCACCTACCAGGCCACCAAGCCCGGCCGCCGCGGCGACGTGACCGTCGAGGTCGAGCTCTCCGACGACGCAATCGTCTCGGTCGCCGTGGTCAAGGAGGAGGAGACCCGCCCGATCGCCACGAGCGCCCTGGCCCACGTGCCCGCCGCCATCGTCGACGGCCAGACCCTGAACGTCGAGACCATCTCGGGCTCCACGTTCACCTGCAACGCCATCGTCGACGCCGTGGCCAGCTGCCTCGAGCAGGCCGGCGCCGACCCCCAGGCGCTCTTTGACGCTCCCCAGGCCCCCGCGGCCAAGGCCATGGCCGCCGGCACCTACACCCAGACCGTCCACGGCCACCACAGCGACGTCGTGGTCGAGGTCGTGCTCGGGGCCGACGCCATCGAGGGCGTGACGATCCTCGAGGAGGGCGAGACCTTCAACCTGGCCGACGGGGCCCTCACCCAGGTTCCCGCCGCCATCGTCGAGGCCCAGAGCACGGGCATCGACACGGTGACCGGCGCTACCTACACGAGCCGCGCCGTCATGACCGCCGTTGAGCAGGCCATCACCGAGGCCGGCGGCGAGGAGGCCTACCGCGCCTTCGCGACCTGCGTGGCGTCGGAGCCCTGGTCCACGGAGGAGAAGACCGTCGACGCCGACGTCGTGGTGGTGGGCTCGGGCATGACCGGCATCGCCGCGGCCCTCTCGGCCCAGGACGCCGGCGCCGGCAAGGTCGTCATCGTCGAGAAGCTGCCGTTCTTCGGCGGCGTGAGCCAGACCTGCCTGGGCTACTACCGCGCCCCCTACGAGAACTCGCCCGAGGCCATCGACAACTTCATCTTCTACAACCGCCACATGTGGATGGGCTCCATGCAGGACGAGACCATCGACGAGCAGTACCCCTACCCCGAGTGGACCGAGAAGTTCGCCAACACCATCTTCCCGGCGCTCGAGTTCATCGAGGGCCACGGCGCTCCGCTCTTCTACGACAAGGACCACTGCATCAACGGTCGTCCCGACCTGCGCTGCCAATACCCCTACTACTCGGTCGAGGGCCTCGACTCGCCCGACATCGTGGGTACCTCGTTCGCCCAGTACCTCGAGGAGTTCAAGGAGCACGGCGGCGAGGTGTACCTGGAGTGCCCGGTGACCGAGCTCATCACCGACGGCTCCGGCGCCGTGGTGGGCTGCAAGGCCGAGGGCCGCGACGGGCACTACACCTTCAACGCCAAGGCCGTGGTGCTGGCGGCCGGCGGCTACGGCGCGAACCCCGCCGCCATCGCCGAGTACGCCCCCGCCTACAACGGTGAGGAGAACGTGACGCTCGTGGGCAACGTGGGCGACGGCATCGCCATGGGCCGCGAGGTGGGCGGCGCCATCTACGACGACGGCATGTTCATGGGTCAGAGCGGCGTGAGCCTCATGACCGACTACGAGATGGTGCACCCCTACACCGACAGCGTGTTCCCCAAGACCGGCATCTACGTGAACCAGCAGGGCCTGCGCATCAACTCCGAGACCCCCGAGCCCTACACGGGCGGCTCGACCTACGTGAACGCCGACACCAAGGACTACTACTGGGCCATCATCAACGCCGAGGAGGCCTCGCACTCCTCCGACCACCTCGAGGGCAACGTGAACACCGCCGCCATCACGAGCGACACCCAGTTCATCGACGTCTGCGAGGAGCAGCTGGCCCTGGGCAACGAGCGCTACTTCAAGGCCGACACCCTGGCCGACCTTGCCAAGCAGATCCACATCGTGCCCAACACGCTGCGCTACACGCTCAACCGCTACAACGGGTTCTGCGAGCAGGGCGAGGACGCCGACTACTTCAAGGACCCCTACCACCTGCACACCATGCCCCAGGACTCCGGCCCCTGGTACGCCGTCAAGTGCTACATGCTGTACTTCGGCACCATCGGCGGCCTCAAGACCAACACCGACACGGCGGTGCTCACCGAGTCGGGCGAGGTCATCCCGGGCCTGTTTGCCGGCGGCGAGACGGCCAACCACGCCGTCTTCAACCTGTCCTACCTGGGCGCCATCTCGATGACCTACTGCCTCGTGAGCGGCTACCTGGCCGGTCAGAGCGCCACGGCCGTGGCTCAGGCGTAAGCGGCAAACCAATCAGCGTTCTCAGTCGAGAGGCCTCCGGGGTGTAGACCTGGGGGCCTCTCGACTGAGGCGTGGTCGGTAGGTGGTCTGCTGTGTTCCATGTGCAGGAACGAGACGCCAAGCTCGGCGTGGGTCGGGATCTCCCCAAAGTGGTGTTTTTTGGAATTGTACTCCAAAAAACACCACGATTGGCGATGGACAACCGCGCTCTGCCGGCCCCTGTGCCACGGGGCGCGTGCAACTGTCCGGCCCGCTGCCGTCAGCCCCTGCCGCCCTTGCGCAGCTTTGCCAGATGGTGCGCCGCGTAGGGGACGCTTGAGACCACCATCATCCCCAGCACGAGCATCCCCGTAACGGCGAGCGCCTCGAGGCCCCATGACCAGCCTTCTTGGATGCGCCCGTCGAGAAAGGCGAGCATCATGCGGTAGACGTCGCCGCCGGGCACCAGCGGGATGAGCGCCGGGGCCGTGAAGGTGACTATGGGCCGGCGGGCGATTCGGGCCGCGACCCAGGCGAACAGCGTGAATGCCACGGCGCCAAAGAAGCTCGCCGCCGGTTCGGCGCCCCCTGCGTTCATGACCACCTGATAGACGGCCGTCCCGAAGGCCCCGTTCAGGCCGGCCACCAGGATAAGCGGCCTGCTCTGTAGGTTGTAGAGGATGCTGAAGGCCGCCGAGGCCAAAAAGGCCCCGAGCGCCGCGGTCAGGACGGCTGCCATGTGAGGATCCCGCTGTAGTGGAGGGCCACGGTTGCCCCCACGGCGATGGCCAGGCCCACGAGCAAGGTCATGATGAGCCGGGCGCCGCTTGAGATGTAGTTGCCCGACATCGTGTCGAGGACGGCGGTGGTCAGCGTCATGCCGGGCACCAGCAGCATGAGCACGGGGATGAGCATGGCCTCGACCCCCACGCTGGGCATGAGCCGGTGAAACAGGGCGCATGCCAGGGCGGCTGCAAACGCCTGGCCCAGGATGCTCAGATAGGGGCTCGGCAGCAGATGGTCCAGCAGCCGTCCGATCCCCATCGTGACCGCCGCCGCCACAGCCACAAACGCCAGGGCCGCCCCGCTGGCGCCGTAGAAGACGGCGAACCCCACCGCGCCCACCGCCGAGGCGAGCGCCAGCGTGGGGGTGCGGTGAAAGGGACCGCGTTCGATAGCCTCGAGCTGGGCCAGCGCGTCGCCGGGTTCCAGCTGTTCCTGCTCGCAGCGCTCGGCCAGCGCCATGACCTGGCCGATAGCCCAGAGGTTGTGCCCCACCGAGTCGATGCGCGCGATGCGCGTGACGGTGGTCCGCTGTGTGGACACTCCCAGCGTGATGCCTGTGAGCACCACGTTCGCCGTGCAGCTGCGCACCCCTTTGAACGATGCGCCCACGGTGTCCATGGTGTCTTCCACCAGCTTGGTCTCGCAGCCGCCTTCAACCAGAATCTTGCCTACCTTGAGCACGGCGTCGGCCACCTGCTCAATGTCGGGGGCGGCCGGTGGGGCTGGGGGGAGTTCGGTGGCATCGGTGGACACGGTGGGGCCTTTCGTGCGCGGGCGGTTAGCTTGGGGTGTGTGTACCCGCTTTCGGGTTCGGATTGGGGGGCGCAACATGTGCCTGCGCGGTTTGGGGCGGGTATGGCGGGGCGTACGCCCGGTGACAAAGTTGTGCCATATTTGATTGTCAAAAAACGGGTCCTGTGTGCGGCTGATTTGTCAAAAGATGCATCGCGTGTACGAAAATCCCCATCGAATCACGCACGCGGTAAGTTTTTTGGCTGTCCGAGCGTACGCGCAACGCCTGTTTTGACGCCGAGCGCCCCCGCCCGCCTTGGGGGACCGGCGGACGGGGGCGGTTCTCACCGGGAGTTATCCCCCGGGTATCGACGAGCCTATCGCGTTGCGGGCCTTATGCCTTCGCGACCTCGCACAGGCCCGAGCGGAACGGCGGGAAGCCGGTGGTCGGGCAGAAGTCGCGCGACGTGAGCAGGTTGATATCGGCCTGCTGCCAGCCGTGGATGACGTCGACCGCACCGGGTAGCACGATGTTCGAGACCTCCGCCTTCATTGCCACCTCGCCGAATTGGTTGAACACGCGCACCGGGTCACCGTCGGTGATGCCGCGCGCCTCAGCGTCGGTGGGGTGCAGCCGCACCACGGGCTCGGGCATGAACTGGTTCAGCCAGGGCAGATCGCGCAGCTTGGAGTGGGTGTAGTAGGGCACGCGGCCGCCGGAGTTCAGGACCAGCGGGTAGTCCATGGCGAGCTCGGGGGTGCTCACCGGGCTGTAGACGGGCTCCTCGTAGACCGGCAGCCCCTCGAAGCCGTACTGCTCGAGCACCGTGGAGACGAGCTCGATCTTGCCGGTGGGTGTGTTGAAGCCGGGCTCGCCGTCCTTGCGCAGGCCGCCGGTCTCGTAGTGGCGCGGCTCGGTGGGCTCGCCGGGAACGTCGTAGCCCTCGGGGTGCTCGCGCAGGTCGGCCAGCGTGATGCCCAGGCCGCTGCCGGCCATCATGTCCTCGAGCGCCGCCTCGACGCTGCCACCGAAGCACTCCTCCTCAAAGCCCAGCGCGCAGCCCAGCTCGAGCAGGATGCGCCAGTCCTCGCGGGCCTGGCCGGCAGGCTCCACCACGGGCTCGCGCAGGAAGATCTTGCGCCCGAAGACCGCGATGGGGGCCATGCGCTCGTAGCACATGGCGGCCGGCAGGAGCATGTCGACGTAGTCGTGGGTCCAGGGCCGCATGTAGTAGTCGATGGCCACCGTGAACTCCATGTTCTTGATGGCCTCCTGGTACAGCGGCGTCTGGGGCCACATCATGGCGTTGGCGCCCAACAGCACGCCGGCGCGGATCTTGCCCTCCTCCACGTACTCGGGGAGCTTGTTGACCTGGATCATCTTGTTGTAATGGGCCCACACGGGGAAGTCGTCCTTGTCGGGGCGCAGGTCGAAGAGGTTCTTCTCCTCGTAGAGCCCCTCGAGGCGCAGGCCGGCCGTGGTGGCGGTGTAGTCGAAGGGCAGGCCGGGCGAGATGGCCATGCCGCCGGGCACGTCGAGGCTGCCCATGAGCGAGATGATCTGGAACACCGCGCGCTGGAAGTTGCCCACGTTGGTGGCGTGGCAGGCGCCGGCCGAGGAGCTTACCAAGGTCGAGGGGGCGTTCTCGAAGATGAGCTTGACGGCGGCCTCGAGCTTCTCGGCCGGGACGCCGGTAATCTCCTCCACGCGCTCGGGGGTGTACTCCTCCACGTAGGCCTGGAGCTCGGGAAGGCCGTGGGTCCAGTTCTCGGCGAAGTCCTTGTCGTACATGCCGTCGCGGAACATGACGTGCAGGAAGCCCGCGGCCAGCGCGCCGTCGGTGCCGGGGCGCAGCTGCAGGTGGATGTCGGCCAGGCCGGTCACGGTGGGGGTGATGCGCGGGTCGACCACGACGAACTTGCAGCCGCGCTCCTTGTGCTTCATCATCTGGCCAAAGCGGTAGGGCTGCGACCAGGCGGGGTTGAGCGACCACACCAGGGCGCTCGCCGTGGCGTCGCTGGGGTCGGTGCCCATGGAGAGGGCGCCCATGGTGAGCCAGGCGCTGATCCAGGTGGCGGCGGCGCAGGTAGAACTCTCGGCGCCGTAGCAGGGCGAGCCGAAGAGCGTGGCCACGCGGGCCATGGCGCCGCGGGGCTCCTTGGGGTCGCCGCAGTAAAAGAGCACCTTCTCGGGGCCGTACTCCTCCTTCACACGGTTGAACTCGCTTGCGATTCGCTCGTAGGCCTCCTCCCAGGTAATCTCCTTCCACTCGGGTGTGCCGGTGCCCTTCTCGTTGGTTCGCACCATGGGCGCGGTGAGGCGGTGCGGGTCGTAGAGCTCCTGCAAGCTCGCGAGACCCTTGGCGCAGATGGGCGACGCGGGGTACTTGTCGCGCGATTCCACGCGCACGATTTTGCCGTCTTTCACGGTGGCGGCGATGCCGCACTTGGGCACGTGGTTGCACATGTCGCAGTAGGTGTAGCGCACCTCTTCGGGGGCGTCTGCGGCAACGGCGCCCTCGGGGTGGCAGATGGTAAACGAACCGGCCGCGCAGGCGCCGGCTACGGCGGCGCTGCCCGCGAGGAACGTGCGGCGCGTGATCTTCTGGGTGGTCTCCATGGTGGGATGCCCTCCTAGGGGTTGGTCCGTGGATGGGAGAATTTCCGTCGCAAGGCGCGCGAGGGTGACGCGTACCGGGGTACGTGAGCCCGAGCGCAACGCGGCGACGGGGATTCTCGGCTCGTGCATAGGGAGAATTTCCGTCGCAAGGCGCGCGAGGGTGACGCGTACCGGGGTACGTGAGCCCGAGCGCAACGCGGCGACGGGGATTCTCGGCTCACTACAGGTTCTTAGCCAGCGGGAGCGCTTCGAGAGGCATGCCGTCTACCGGCAGGTAGTAGAACGCCGACTCGTCCACGCGCACGGCCTCGGGGTGGGCGGCCAGGAACTGGGCCACCGGGCTCTCGGGGTCGTCGAGGTCGCCGAAGTAGCGGGCCTTGCCGGGGCAGTTGACCACGCAGGCCGGGTCTTTGCCCTCGTCCAGCCGCTCCTTGCAGAAGGTGCACTTCTCGGCCACGAAGCCGCGCTGCACGCCGTAGGCCTCGTAGGGAGCGGGCTCGGGGGCGTCGAACAGCCAGCCCTCGACGTCGTTGACCTGGCGTGCGCCGTAGGGGCAGGCGCTCACGCAGTTGCCGCAGCCGATGCAGGTCTCGTAGTCGACGGTCGTGATGCCGTCGTCGCCGCGGGTCGTGGCGCCCACCGGGCAGGCCTCGACGCAGGCGGGCTCGTCGCACTGCATGCAGGCGTGCGGCACGTAGGCGCGGCCCGAGGCGCCCACCTCGACGCCCCACTCGCAGCAATCCAGGTGGTTCCACGAGATGCCCGGCTTTTGGTTGTTGTGCATCTGGCAGGCTACCACGCAGGCGCCGCATCCCGCGCAACGCCGCAGGTCGATAGCCATAGCGTACTGGGCCATGGTCAAGCTCCTCTCCCTTTGTGTGCGATGGTGGGACCCTCCTTGCCCCACCGACGCCCCCACTATAGGAGGGGCGGCCGCGGGGTTCCAGACGAGCCCGCCAGACCAAAAAAGATGTTTTGCGGGGGAGGAAACCTGGCGATTGCCAGGTTCGCATGCTGGCGTGGCTGGCTTCTGGCCTTCGGGGCTTCTCGCCCAGGGGGTCCGAAGGGGGTAGAATGGTGGCCGACGGGCGGCTGGAGGGGCTGTGCAGGCGAGGGTGCGAGGAGCGGCCATGGGCATTGAGCAGGACTATCGGGCGATTCTCGTGCCCACCGACGCGTTCAAGCCGCTGACGGCCATCGTGCGCTATAAGGAATTCGGCCACAAGAAGAAGCTGTTCAAGGGCGAGTGCATCCGCACCAAAGCCCGCTCGGTCGACGACCCGTACTTCTACTACATCGACGAGGGGCAGATCGTCTCGCTGTTCGAGAACGAGTCGGGCGAGGGGACGCCGGTGCTGTGGCGCAACGCGGGCAACGCGTTTTCGGCCGAGTGCTTCGACTTTGCGTCGATCGGGCGCTATCAGGCGCGCTTCGTGGCCAAGCAGAACACCGTGCTGTTCGCGTTCTCGCAAAAGCAGCTCTACGACCTCATGCGCGACGACCCCGAGCTGTTCTACGAGTTCGTGTACGTGTGCCATATGAGCTTTGCCCAGATGGCACACCGGCTGAGCAACACGGGCTCGCAGTCGGCGGTCAAGCGGCTGTCTATGTGGTTGCAGAAGCTCTGCGTGGCCCACGACCCCGAGCCCGACGGGTCGTATGTGATTCCGTGCACGCTCACGCTGCAGGGGCTCTCGGAGCTGCTGCTGATCCACATCACCACCTGCACCAAGCTCGTGGCCCAGCTCGAGGCCGAAGGGGTGATCGAGCGGTCGCGCACCGCCATCCATGTGCTCGATGCGGAGCGTCTGGCGGCCTGCGGGCTCGAGGAGGGGCGGTAGGGGCGAGCGGGGCTGGCGTACGCGCGGGGCGGCCCGAGAGGTGTGGCGGCCATGCCGTGAGGCGGCCCGGCGCAGGGGGCACCGGCAGGGCGGGTAAGGCTCGGAAAGTGGCTCTAGGGGCCCTAGAAAATCAAACTTAAAAACTACGACAAATGCACGACGATGGTTGCGCATGTTATATCTAGTCCGCAAAGGTTCACATGTGAACAGGTGTTTCTTCGCACGTCTCCACATTGCTGACATCAGACTCGCAACCACATCATGCATTTGTCGATATTTTTACTATTGATTTACAGCCTACACGTGCCTAACGCCTTACTTCGCGGCAAGCTCCTTGCCGAGCACGCGGCCCAGGGTCATGGCCATGCCCAGGGTCAGGCCGGGCATGGGGGTGGTGTACTGCACGGCGAAGCGGCCGCCCGAGTTGTTGCCGGTGGCGTAGAGGCCCTCGATCGGGTCGTAGTCCTTGTCGAGCACCGCCTGGTTCTCGTCGATCACGAGGCCGTTCAGGGTGCAGGTGCCCACCATGGGCTTCTCCTCCACGCTCTTGATGGCGAAGAACGGCGGCGTGCTCACCGGGAAGAGGGTCTTGGGGTCGCGGCCGAAGTCCTCGTCGTCGCCGGCCTCGCAGTAGCCGTTGTACTTCTCGATCTCGGCGGCGAAGGCGGCCTTCTGCTCGTCGGAGAGGCCCATGTACTCAAAGAGTTCCTCGAGGCTCTGGGCACCCCAGGCGCACACCTCGCCGTTCTCGTCCATCTCGCCGCCCTCGGGCCCGCGTTCGAGCCAGCCGGCAAAGGTGCCGTCGAAGTCAAAGTGGTCGCCGTCGCCGATGGGCATGCCAAAGTGCTCGGGGGCCATGGCGTCAATCTGGTCGGCGTAGGTGGAGTCAAACACGGCGTAGTAAGCGCCTGGCTTCATGCGCTCGGCGCGCATGAGCTGGCCAAAGATGCCCATGAAGGTCTCGTCAGTGAAGCGGCGACCGGTCTCGTCGACCCACATGAAGGGGCTCCCCCAGGGGTTCTGGCCGCCCTGGAAGCCGGCGCCCCAGCGTAGCAGGTTGGTAGGGTAGTTCTCGCTCATGAACATGACCTGCGGGCTTACGAGGGTGCGCGTCACCGGGTCCATGGAGCCGCCTGCCCACATGCCCATCTTGATACCCGAACCGTCGCGGCCGAACATGGCGCAGGTCATGCCCTCAGTGGGTAGGCCGTGGGACTGGTAGAGGGCGCGCTGTTCGTCTTGGAGGGCGGCGTACATGGCGGGGTTCGCGCCGTAGTCGCCGCAGGCGAGCACGGTGCCCTTGCGGGCGACGAACTTGGTGTAGGTGCCGTCGGGCCCCTGGGCGATGACGCCGGTCACACGGGTCTTGCCATCGTTGGTCTCCTCGGTGACGAGTACCACGCCGGTGGTCTCCCAGTACCAGGTGGCGCCCTGCGACTCGGCCTGCTCGATCAGCGTGGCGGCCGCCCCGTTAAAGTTCACCTGCACCGATCCGCGCCAGCACTTGAAACCGTTGGTGTCGGCTCCGTTGGCAAAGTAGGCGTTGTTGGTGTCCTGGTTGTGGATGTACACGGCGTCGGCCACCTCGGCGGGGGAGTTGGCCACGAGCCAGTCGACCATCTCGCCGGAGCAGTCCACGAACTTCTTGACGAGGCGCGGGTCGGTGCGGTTCATATTGCGGCGCTGGTACTCGGCTATGAACGCGCTCTTCTTGATGGGTTCCACGCCACGCTCGAGCACGAAGTTCGAGTTGACCGAGGCGATGTCGTGCAGGCCGTAGTAGAAGATGCCGTCCTTGGGCTGGCTCTCGATGACGGCCACGGTGGCGCCTTCTTCGGCCGCAGCGCAGGCGCACATAACGCCGGCGTTGCCACCGCCCACGACCACAATGTCGGCCTCGACGGTCTGGGCGATCTGGTCGTCGGCGATGACGGGCGCCTCGCCTACCCAGGCGAGATAGTCGACGGCGGGGGTGTCGGCGGCGACGGCGTTGTTGGCGCTGGCGTGCTCGGCACCGGGGGTGGCGGCCAAGGCGGCGGAGGCGCTGACTGCCACGGTGGCCGCGGCGCCGGCGCCGGCGATGAACGAGCGACGGGACACGGGGGCGTGCTGGCTCATGGGGTTCTCCTTTGCTGGTGGAAGGTGACGGCTGCAAGTGCGTGTCGCACCCGATGACGGCTTCAGGGTGGCCTGCTCCGGCTATCTGTGCAATCGCTCCTTGATGACCATGCGGCGCAAGGCGACCTCACCCGCAAAGAATGAGGCACGCGTCGGGGAGGCGCCTTGCGGATGAGAAGGCCCTTGGTGGGAGAGGCTTGCGGTCGAAGAGGCCGCGGTGGTCGCACGAACACAAAACATGGCGCCGGCGGCTCCGGTTTTCTGCACAGGCTTGCGTTGTGCCCACACAGCGTCCCCGCGCAACCCAGGGCCCTCGCGCAGGGTCTGCGCTCGCCTCGAGCGGCCGGCGCGGGAGAGCCTGCGGTTCGAGATCGGGCCTCAAAGAGTCTCAGACGGCCCTGAACATGCCATTGACACAATGTCACACCAGCTTATCGCGTCAAGCCAGGCGTCCTCATTTTTCTCGGATGACCCCATGCGGCCCCTGCTCGCACCCAAGAGATACTTGGGCGGCCGCCGCTTCGCCGCCATAGTCGAAGGCGTTCCCGGCGCCGGACGCCTTCGTGGCCGCGCCGTTATCACCCGCAAGGAAAGGATGCTTGCATGTCCGCCATCACCCGCAGCGATTTCCTCAAGTGCGCCGCCATGGGCGCAGCCGCCCTGGGACTCACCGCCGCGGCCGGCACCGCGCTGGCCGAGGACGCCCCCGAGGGCCTCGCTCCCTTCGCCTTCGAGCCCGGTACCTACACCTCCAAGCAGTCCACCGGCTTCGCCGAGATCGACATCGCCACCACCTTCGCCGACGACGCCATCACAAGCGTCACCTACACCGTGACCAACACGAGCCGCAAGGACTACTCCGAGAACTTCATGGACCAGATCCTCGACCTGTGCGCCCGCATCGTGGAGGAGAACACCCCCTTCGTCGACGGCATCTCCGGCGCCACCCTGTGCACCGACGCCACGGTCGAGGGCGTCAAGGACTGCATGGTCCAGGCCGGCTACGCCTTCCCCGAGAAGGAGGCCTACGTGCCCGAGACCCCCGCGTGGCTGGGTGAGGCTCCCGTGATCGACGAGGCCGACATTGTGGACACCATCGAGGCCGACGTGGTGGTCGTGGGCGGCGGCAACGCGGGCCTGGCCTGCGCCGTGACCGCGGCCGAGGGCGGCAAGAAGGTCGCCGTGGTCGAGGCTCAGTCCAAGGACAACATGTTCTGGTACGGCCTGCACCAGATTGGCACCGTGAACTCCCAGTTCCTCCTGGACCAGGGCGTGCCCGAGATCGACAAGGCCGAGTTCATCGCCGACTGGCAGCGCCGCAACCTGGGCTACACCAACGCCCGCCTGGTCAAGGCCTTCGTCGATAACTCTGGCGAGATGCTCGACTGGCTCGTGGAGAACTCTCCCCAGGCCGTGATCGACAAGATCAGCATCGAGTCCATGAACGCCAACCACGAGTACTTTGAGGACGGCAACGGCATCAACGGCTACAAGTGCTGGCGCGGCTGCATCAACTACCCCATGAACGCCGGCGGTTTCGGCGGCGGCGACTCGGGCGAGACCTCCGAGGCCAGCGGCGGCGCCGCGCTCATCGAGAAGGCGGAAGGGCTGGGCGCCACCTGGTACTGGGGCCACAAGGGCGTCGTGCTCGAGACCACCGTGGAGGACGTCCCCTGCAAGATCGAGCAGGTGGGCCCCGACGGCGTCGACGTGATCACCGAGGGCACCGAGCCGCGCACCCGCGTCACGGCCGTCATCGCCCAGGACGCCGACGGCAACTACCACCGCTTCAAGGCCCCCGCGGTCGTGCTCTCCTGCGGCGGCTACGGCGCCAACAACGCCATGTACCGCGAGCTGCAGCAGGGCCAGCGCGACCTCTTCGACGCCCACGGCCTCGATATCTCGACCATGCACACCCAGGGCTTCGGCCGCGACGGAAGCGGCATCAAGATGGGCATGTGGGCCGGCGGCTCCATGGACCCGCTGATGCGCACCCTCATCAGCCCCGAGGTGGTCTACACCAGCGACAAGTACTCGGTGAACATCCTGATCCGCCAGGGCACCTACCGCTTCGCCCTGTGGCTCGACCCCGACCTCGAGCGCTTCTGCGACGAGTCGTTCATGGGCTGCTACAGCCTCATCGACCAGATGGAGCGCAACAAGCCGGGCCGCTACTACGCGTTCTTCGACAACAAGCAGGAGACGCTCATGAGCCGCTCGGCCCCCGAGCACTTCTGCGCCTCCAGCTCCGACGACGCCCTGACCCAGAAGCTGGCCCACTGGCTTGAGCGCGGCGAGCTGGGCGAGGAGACCGAGGGGCAGTCGGGCGAGACCACCTGGTCCACCGGCACCCCCTGCCACTTCGCGGCCAACACGTGGGAGGAGCTCTTCTCGTACATGGGTCTCGACGAGGAGGAGGCCGCCAAGGCCAAGGCCCAGATCGACCGCTACAACGAGCTCGCGGCCGCCGGCAAGGACGAGGACTTCGGCCGCGACCCGCGCATCCTGCTGCCCATCGACGAGCCCCCGTTCTACGGCATCATCCAGGTGCAGGAGAAGCCGGCCCTGGGCACCGTCACGCTGAACGGCCTGGTCATCGACCACAGGCAGCGCGTGCTCGACAAGGGCTACAACCCGATCCTGGGCCTCTACGCCAGCGGCAACAACGGCGGCGGCCGCTGGGGCAACCACTACTCGACCCCCATCCAGGGCGTGAGCCTGGGTATGGCGCTCACCCTGGGCCGCGTGCTCGGCAAGCAGCTCTGCGAGGATGCCGAGTAGAACGGTTTTGCCTTTGCAGGCTTCAACGATGCGTAGATAGCAAAGAAGCCCCCGGTAGCCGGTGCGCCAACGGTTTCCGGGGGCTTCCGCCCTGCCCAAGCGCGTCTTGTGGATGCCTTTGGGGCTTGCGCCCCGCCCAAGCGCACGCATTCCGTCGAGAAAGGTGCCCCCCATGACTACAACCCGTGCGACCCGTGAGACCTGCTCGGCCGGCGTGCCCGGCGCGGTGCCCCAGGTCGCCGGCGCCTATGAGGCCCGGACCCCCGACGAGCGCCACCTTGCTGCCCTCATGGAGCGGCTGCCTCAGATGCAGCGAGTTCAGGAGCGTCTGGAGCGCCACCGCGAGGCGCGGCGCCTGTGCGAGAAGTTCCAGGCGGTTGACGACCTGGGGGCGGCCATCGACGGCCTCGAGGCCCAGGAGCCGCTCGACACGCCCGAGGGCCGCAGGCTCTACACGGTCCTTCTGAACGAGAAGCGCGCCGCCTACCGCGACGAGAAGGCGCGCCTCGACCGCGATGTAGAGCGCAGCGGGTTTGCGAGCATTGTGGAGGCGCACGCGGCGCGCCTGGATCCTGCGGAGTTGGCGGAGCTTGAGCGCGAGCTCAATCGGTTTAGGGAGGACTACGCCCTGACGCTGGCAAAGTGCCAGGGGGCGTAGGTAATCTAGGCGATCGCCGCCGATCGTGCATGGCACGCCCCCGCCTGCCCGAGTGCTACCATGGATACCGACTATCAAGGGGGAACGGAGAAGCCCATGGGGCAGCAGGCGCAGAGCGAATCACGGGTTGCGGGCGTCCTTGGGGCGGTGCGCAGGGCGGGACGCGAGCCGATCGCCTTCGCGTGCCTGATCCTGTGGTACGGCCTGGCGTTTCACGTGTCGGTGGAGCCGGAGTTCTCGTTTCCTGTGTGGTTTTTGGCCCACCCTCGCCGCGATCTCTCGTGGCTCGTGTTCCTTGTGACGCTTGTTGTGGCCTGGGGTGGCCTGTGGGCGGCGCTCCTGGGCGGCGGCGTCCGTGTAGCCAGAGCCGTCGGTAAAGCCTTGGCCGCGCCTGCCGCGGTGCCGGTGGCGGCCATCGCCATGGTGGCAGGCACCGCCCTCGTGATTTTTGGGTCGCCGTTTGCCGTCTTGCGCCTGGCGGGAGCGCTAGTGGCAGGCGTTGGATTTGCCGGGGCGGTGACGACCACGGCCTCGCGCAGCCGTGTTTTGACAAGAAGCCCGCGCCGGATCCTCTTGATGGGAGCCGTCGCCCTGGGCATCGCCGCCCTTGTTAAGCTCGCGCTGCTTTTGGTGGCCCAGCCCGTGATCTACGGGCTCGTGTGCCTGCTCTCTCTGGGGCTGATCCCCACGGTGCCCCGTGCCGCGGTTGCGCCGGCCGATGCCCCTGCGGTCCAGCCGGCTGACGACGCGCGGCCCCTGCATGCCGACCACGTGAGCACGGTGTTGGTGTGCTTTGGCGGCCTGGGGCTCTTTTTGGGCATCATCGGCTTTGGGACCGACGCGATGTCACAGGGACCCCTACTCTCGTACCACCTGGTGACCGCCGGCTTTGGAAGCGCCCTGGGCTGTGTGGGCCTTCTGGTCTTTGGCCGCAGGAGTCCCGACGTGCCTTTTGTGCTGCTCCCCGTGCTGCTGGGTACTGTGGCCCTGCTGCTTCCCTTCGAGTCAAACCCCGTGGCGGGGTGGCTTGCCATGGTGCTGGGCAAGACGGTGGACGTCTGGGCCCTTGTGCTGATGACGGCCGTGCTGGGCGAGCTGCTGCGCATGCACGCAGGGGAGCCGACGCAGGCCCTACGTCCCATGGCGGGGTCCTTGACGCTTGCGGCGTTGCTGCTGCTGGCAGGGATCCTGGTGGGCGGCATCCTCATGAGCGTGGTGGGGCGCGACGCCACCGCCATGGCGCTTGTGGCCGTCTCGCTCGTGTACGTCACCATGCTTGCTCTGGGCGTCTCGGCCCAGCGGAGGTCACAGTCCAACTACATCATCGTGCGCAACCCCCAGGACGTGGCCCGCATCGCGGCGGCCCAGGCCCAGGCCATCGCCCGGGAGTTCCCAGCCCTGTCTCCCCGCGAGCTTGACGTCCTGCGGCTGCTGCTGCAGCACCAGACCATCGACCGTATGGCCGAGGAGCTGGGAATTTCGCGCAACACGGTCAAATCGCACATAGCGCACCTCTACGAGAAGACCGGGCTTAACTCGCGCCAGCAGCTGGTGGACCTGGCGGCGGCGAAGACCGTGCAGCTGTAGGGCGGCGACGCCGAGGAGTCGCGCCCAGTTGCTCGCGCTATTGGAGGAACTGGGGTGGGAGGGGTAGGGGGGAATGCGGGGAGGGTGGGTTGCTGCCCTTCGAGGCTGCACCCTTGGACAGGACCGAGACTTTCTCGACCGATTGGCCCTCTGGGCCGGCCCCCTTGGACGAGACCGCGACTTTCTCGACCGGTTTTGCGGGTGGATCGAGGGCGGCTGCGGAGAAGTCGCAGGTAGACGGGTTGTCCTTTCGAGATCTAGGTCGGGGAGCACCGGAATCGGTCGAGAAAATGGCAATCCTGTCCACGGGACGTCCCCACGACCCGAGATCGGTCGAGAAAACCGCGATCTTGTCCACGGGATTTCTCCGGCCCGTCAGATTGGCTTAGGGGGATGCGGATGCGCGTTGGCTCAGGCCGCCCCCGTAGCTGTCCCTGCGCCGGCGTTATGGGGCGGAGGAGAGACCTCCTCCCGCCAAAACCGCCCCATCTGTCAGGGCCTACCCAACGCCTCGCGCGCATAGGCCTCCATGTACTCCCAGAACGCACGGGCCAGCGGCGACGGGGCCACGCCGGGCCGGCGGATGGCGTAGCTGCCGAACTTGTCGGTATCCTCCATATCGAGGGGCACGAGCCGCGCTGCAAGGCACGTGCCGTCGGGCGTGGGCGTGCAGCCGAACGAGAGGGCCGCCGACTGCACGCGCGCCTGCTCGAACATACCCATATCCGATGTGCTGGCGATGATGTCGGGCCGAACCCCGGCCTTCTCGCACTGCTCCATAAAGAAGCGGTGCAGGTGGTTGCGTTCGCCAAGGGTCACGAAGGGCTGCCCGTTGAGCTGCTCCAGGGCGATGCGGTCGCAGGCGGCCAGGTCGCTGCTTTCGGGTACGTTTACCGAGTAGCCGGGGTGCATGAGCTCGAGCGTCTCAAACCCCGCGAGATACTTGGGATGCGTGCACAGAATGCCGATCTCGGCGTCGCCGGCCTCGACCATGCGCAGCGTCCCGACGGAGTGGATCTCCTCGAGGTGGACCTCGGAGCCGGGGTGCGCCTCCATGAAGCGGGTCACGAAGTCGCTGGGAAACGGGTAGATCGTGCCTTTGCCCAGGGCGATTTCGAGCACGGCGCGGCGGTGCGGCCCGCGGTAGCGGTTCTCCACCTGCTCGTAGAGCGATAACAGGGGGGTTATCTCGTTCAGGAACGTCGCGCCTTCGGCGGTGAGGCGCACGCCGCGGTGGTCGGCGTCCAGGAGGCGCAGGCCGGTCTCGTCCTCGAGCTTGGCAACGGCTTTGCTGAGCGCCTGGCGGGTGATAAACAGGCCCTCGGCCGCCTTGTTAAAGCTGCCCACGCGGGCGACCTCGGCAAACCATTGCATCTGACGGATATCCATGCCGCCCCCGCTTTCTGCGCCGGTGTAGAGGCGCTGCAGCGTTGCCTTGTAACCTCGGGTTGCACCCATGTGCCAGGATAGCACTTCCCAGGTAATTCCGCTCGTTGATATAGTACGGGGCAAGGAGCTCGGCCGAGCCCATCGAACACCTCGTCGCGCCGCCACTGGGGCGGTGCGCAAGATGCAAAAGGGGACTGCCATGGAGCTCAATCGCCGTACGTTTGTGAAGACCGCCTTTGCCGGTAGCGCCGCCGCCTTTGCCGCCGGGTTTGCCGGGTTGGCGGGAACCGCCCAGGCCGACGAGGCCGCCCTCGAGCCTCTGCCCGTTGCCGAAACCGATCCCGATGCCGAGCGCGGTACCGATGTCAATATCAACATGGCCACCATCGACCAGTATCTCTGTCGTCCCGACGTTGCCTATCGCGACGTACGCCACCTGTATGCAACCAACGAGGCCGGCGAGACCTATGTCGACCTTGCCTCCACGCTCGAGGGCTTCAAGATCGTTCCCTACATCAAGCTTGCTCCCATGAGCGCCGACACCGCCAAGGGCGACGAGCTCTTTACCCTTGAGTGGGATGCCGACGGCGCCATTGTGTCGGCCACGCCCAACTACGCCGAGTCCGAGCTCGTGCTGCGCGACCTCTTCCCCCAGGACAAGCCCATCTTCCTGATGTGCACCTCGGGCGGCCGCGCGTCCATGGCCAAGGCGCTCCTGCTGTTCCTGGGCTGGAACCCGGACCTCCTGTACAACATCGGCGGCCAGCAGAACTACGAGGGCACGCGCAAGCTCGAGATCGTCTCGTACCCGGTCCAGCGCGGCGGAGAGGACATCTACGCCGTGTGGCGCGCCGACTACGCGAACATCGACCCCGCCTTCCTGCACCCCGTGCAGTAAGCGCGCGGCGGGACGGGCCCGGTGAGGGACGTCCATCTTGACGGATGCATACAACCAAACATATCGGAGGAACACCATGGCACGCGCACTGATGGGTGAGCAGGGTATCGACCGCCGCCAGGCCCTTGCGTTGGGCGCCGTTGCGGCTGCGGGAATGCTGGTGGCGGGCCAGGCCCAGGCCGACGAGGCCGCGCCTGCCGAGGGCGACGTTGTGACGATAGGCGATATCAAGGTCTTTCCTTACGAGCATTTCCGCACCGGCGGTTCGGACGGCCCCGCCCACGCGGTCATAATCTTTGAGAACGCCAACTCCACCTTCACGAAGTATCAGGTGGCCATCACCTCGTGCACCTGCCGCGACGCCGCGTACAACTACCGGTCGGTCATGTACGCCGAGCTTGACAACACGGCGGCGAACCCCGACGACGCCATCATCCGCTGGCTGACCTTCGGCGTCGACGGCGACTACACGGTGGGCCTGTGGGGCGACAGCAGCCCCATCCCCACCAACCCCGACTACACCTCGGCCTACATCGACGAGCATCTGATTCAGCCGCTCGTGGGCCGCACCAAGGCCGAGATCGACAGCTGGGGCGGCTACGGCACGGTGCCCCCCGGCGTCGAGATCGACGCGGTGACCGGCGCCACGGTGACCTGCAGCAACATCTCCTCCGTGCTCCAGGCGCTGTTTGCCTACCACGCGGCGACGTATTACGCGTAAGCCCGGACCGGATGACACAAACGGCGCGCCCCCGGCTGGTGTTGGGGACGCGCCGTTTTGGTGACACTGCGGTGTAGCTATTGAAACGGGGCGGAGCGGTTACTTGCTCGCCTCGTCGAGGCATTCGCGGACAGCCATAAGGATGGCGAGGCTCGTCTGGGTGGCGCCGGCCACAACATCGACGTCGGCCGACTGGGCAGCGAGCACCTTGAGGGGCATCCACTCGATTGCCCAGGTGCCGATGCCGCCGCTTTCGGAATTCTCGCCCACGGTGACAGCGGTGATGGCCGTGTCGCTGCACTCCACGGTCACCTCGAACTCGCCCCCTCGACCTATGCCGCATGAGGTGTAGGTGCCAGCAGCGTAGGAACCGTTGGCCGAGTCGATACCGGCCTGGGCCTCAGCCTCGAGGTCCGGCACGACGATGGCGTCTTCGACGGGGTCGCTGGTCCAGGCATCAAGTGCGGCAACGTTTGCGCCGGCCTTGCGGCCCCACACCATGGTGCCGAGCACGCTCCAGCCGCAGCTGTTATAGAAGGGGGCGGTGTACATACCGCTCATGGAAGCTCCGGCGGCGTACAAACGGGGAATAGGGTCGCCGGCGGTGTTGAGCACCTGGGTCTCGGAGTTCGTGCGAAGGCCGCCGAAGGAGCCCATGGAGAAGGGAATGTAGGGCATGGCGTAGTAGGGACCGGTTTTGATGCTGATAAGCGAGGGCATACCGCTGGCAGGGGTGCGTCCGAAGTCCTCGTCGTAGCCGGTCTCGGCAAAGGTGTTCCAGCGGTCCACGCTGACCACCAGCCTGTCGGCCGGGAGGCCGGTCTTTTCTGCGAGCTCATCGAGGGTATCTGCATATTGGATGAGGTCGTTGTAAGAGGGGCCCTGTAAAACCCCGCCAAGAATCCTGGTTACATAGGAGTCGTTGGGGTCTTCAAGGGCCTCCTGTGCCCCGATTGCCCAAAAGCGGGGGTCGACGTATCGTCGGCGCATCCACGCTTCACGGCCTCGTTGTAGGCCATCTGGTTAACGTAGCCCCAGGCCGCATCTTCTTGCACAAACCTGTCGGCCCTATCGTTGACCAGGATGGTGCCGGAACTGTAAAAACCCGTTGCGGTGCAGTCAGATATGCAGCCGGAGGGGTTGAGCTGGAGGTCGGCGCCGATCTCCTGGGCCATGCGAATGCCGTCGCCGGTGTTTTTGAGGCTCTGATAGTTCAGGCTTGCTCCAGGGAAGTTCTCTTCAAAGCCGAGGGCCCATGCGTTCATCTTGTTATAACGCTTCGACATCTCGATGTTGCGGCCGAATGACGCCGTGGAGATGACGACGCCTTTGTTGGCGCGGTAGGCATTGCCCTCGGTGTCGGTCACGCCGATGACGGCGCCGGTTCCGTCCTGTACCAGATGGGCAACGTGTACGGCGTTGACGAATCGGACGCCCAAATCTACGGCATGGTTATACAGGATGACGAAGTGGCCCGTTCGTGCATTGGTGTCCCAGTGCGTTCGCGGGTCCCAATGGCTGCCGTCGCCGTTGTAGGCGGCAATGGCAGCCATGGTCGTGCCGTCGACTGCGTTAAAGTTACGTCCCAAAGATTGCATGAACGCGATCTGCTCCGGAGACTTCTCGCACATTTCGATAACCATGTCGGTGTCGGCGGTGCTGGCGCTGTAGCCCACCTCGGTAGCGATAAAGTCCTCGATGGTGTCCTCGATGCCCAGGTCGGCCTGCACGTCGGTGCCGGCCGCCATAATCATGCCGCCGGAACGCACGGTGTCGCCACCCGGAAAGTCGTTCTTGTCAAGAACGAGAACGGTGGCCCCTGCTTGGGCCGCCTCGATGGCGGCGCAGACGCCGGCCCCGCCGCCACCCACAACGATGAGGTCAGCCTCGGCTATCCACGCCTGGTCTTGAACGTCGTTGCCCTTGGTCTCAGCGCTCTCGGTGCCCAGGGCGACCGATGAAGAGGCTGCGGCAACCCCCATCAGCGCTGCCCCTCCCAGAATGAGGCTCCTACGGCTCATAGCTTCCATGTTGTCCCCTTTCACAATGCGACTCCGCCTGACAGGCGGGCGCCAGTGGATATCGGCCCTATGGTTTGGGCCGCTGGGAGGAGTATGGGGTGCTGTGCATGATTTGTGAATTTGCCAAGAACTCATAAGGATATTAGTATTTATCTAATACACGTGTTGTAAGGGGCAATCCAATGAATACGCAACACATGCATGCTTTAATAACGGTCGCCCATTGTGGCAGCATCAACAAGGCGTCATTGGAATTGGGGATTTCGGCCCCATCGCTAAAGCACGAGCTCGACGGCATCGAGCAAGAGACGGGCGTCCGAGTGTTTGAACGCAGTTTCAGCGGGATGTCTCTTACCCCTAGCGGGGAGGTGCTCGTCGATGCATTTCAACGTGCGCTCGATACGATCGACGAGGGGGTCAGAAACGCGCGCCTCACGGCTCAACGCGGCGGTGCGGCGGTTCGAGTCATTTACGTGCCGTTCCATTTTTCTGAGCCAGCCGGCCTCTATTCCCAGGCGATAGCCCAATATCACAAGGAGCACCCCGATGTCAGCGTTTCTTTAAAGCAAGTAAAACGTCATGGCGTGGCCGGGCCCGCCGATGTGCTGCTGGGAGCCGTTGACCCCGTTGCCACTGAGACGGTCGGCCGCTTTTTGATGTACATACCGTTATATGTGTGTGTTGGGCTTGACCATCCTTTGGTGTGGCGAAAAACGGTACAGCTGGCCGACTTGGACCCATATCGCCTGCTTGTGCCAAACAGAGAGACCTTTTTGCATGTGACGGCGGGTGTTTTACCCTATTTGGACGGTCGCGGTCACGACGTCGATTGGAGCACGGCCCCCCAATTAGATACGGCGCATATAACGATCCAGTGCCTGACCACATATTCTGCGGCAATAGTTATAGGCCCAAATCCCCCCATCATGCAGACGCTGGCGGCCATTCCTTTAGAGGGGTACTCCTTTGCGTACGAGCTGTACACTCGCAAAGATGCCGACCCGACTGTGTTGGAGTATGCAGGGTTCATTTCGGAGTTCTACCATAAGGCCACAGCCGCGCCGGCGCTGTAGAGTGACGGGGCTTCTCGCTGTCAAAACCACCCCCCTCCCGCGCATTTCCCGTGGGCTTCTCCGCCGGAACTGTTTGCATATTTGTAACCCCGGGCAAACCTCCTGATGGACCCAGGCCGCACCACGCGGCGCTGGGCCGCAGATCAACCAGGGCAGACCCATGGCCGGCCCTGGCACCCCATCGTCAAGGAGGCATTCCCCATGCTTAACACTCCCACCTTTACCCGTCGTTCGTTCATGCAGTCGCTGCTTGCCGCAGGCGCGCTGCTTGCCGTGCCCGGTGCCCTTTCCGCCACGGCAGCCCGCGCCGACGATGCCAAGAAGACCCGCACCATCGACACCGACAAGGGTCCGGTCGAGATTCCCGTGGACCCCGAGGCCATCGTCTCCGACTACTACCTCGGCGAGCTGCTGGCTCTCGACACTAAGCCGATCATCGCGAGCCCCTACGCGCTCAACAACCCCTTCCTCGAGGGGCTGACCGACGGTATCGAGGCCCTCAACACCTCGAGCGCTGAGACCTCGCTCGAGATGATCGCCGAGAAGCAACCCGACCTCATCATCACCATCACCGAGGCCGACTACGACAAGTACTCCCAGATCGCGCCCACCATCTACATTGAGGACGGCAAGCGCACCGACGAGGAGCTGTTCCTCTACATCGCCGACATCCTGGGCAAGAAGGACGAGGCCCAGGCCTACCTCGACGACTTTAACCAGAAGGTCGCCGACACCAAGGACGAGATCAACCAGATCGTGGGCGACCGCACGGTCTCGATCGTGGAGGTCTGGCCCCAGCAGGTCTACGTCATGGGCGACAAGTTCGCCCGCGGCGGATCTATCCTCTTCGACATGTGGGGCCTCAAGGCTCCCGAGAAGGTGGAGGAGGAGCTCATCGAGGGAGATAAGCAGTACGACGTAGTCTCGATGGAGGCCCTGCCCGACTACGTGGGCGACTTCATCCTCTACGGCGTGCTCGACGGTACCGACGACGCCTTTGTCGAGGACTCCATGATGTGGCAGAACCTCGACGCCGTGAAAGAAGGCCGCGTGCTGCCCTACGAGCAGATCGCCTACATGCACCGCGACCCGATTACGCTGAACGGCCAGCTCGAGGACTTCCTCGAGTTCTTCCGCGGGGTTGCCGCGGCTGAGGGCATAGAGATCGAGCAGTCGGGCGATAAGGACACCAAGGATTCTGGCGACGCCTCCAAGGACGACGCTTCCAAGGACGGCGCCCCCAAGGCAGACGCCAAGAAGGACGAGGCCAAGCAGTAACGGCCGTTTTGGGCCTTACGACCACCTTGTGCAGAGGAGGGACCCATGGCGGCCCAAGAGCGAACACGAACGCGCCTGGCGGTGTTCTTGCTCATAGGATGCATTGCCGTTGTTGCCGCGGCCCTGTGTTCGCTGGCGTTTGGCAGCACCCAGATCCCCCTGCACAAGGTGGTCCAGGCCCTCACGAGCCCCGACCTCACCGACTCCCAGCAGATCGCGGTGGTGGAGTTGCGCGTGCCCCGCACCATCGGCGACATCCTGGTGGGGGCCGCCTTTGCCGTGGCCGGCGCCGTGATGCAGGGGGTTACGCGCAACCCTTTGGCCGACTCGGGGCTTCTGGGCATCAACTCCGGCGCCTCGTTCGCGCTGGCTCTCTGCCTGGCGTTCTTCCCGTCCTTTGGGTTCACGGGGTCGGTGGTCTTCTCGTTTGTGGGTGCCGCAGGGGCCATGGCCTTGGTCTACGGCCTCACGAGCATGGGGCGCCGCCGGCCCGACCCCGTGCGCCTGGTGCTCGCCGGCTGCGTGGTGGGCATGTTGCTCTCGGCTCTCTCGCAGGCCATCGCCATCTTTGCCAACGTGGGCCAGGACCTGACGTTCTGGACGGCCGGCGGCGTGGCGGGCATCCGCATGAAGCAGCTCGCGCTGGCCGGACCGGTGATCGGGGCGGGGCTGGTGGCGTCAATCGCGCTCTCGCGGCAGATCTCGCTGCTGAGCCTGGGCGAGGACGCCGCCCGCGGTCTGGGTGTCTCGGTGGCCCGGACCCAGGGGGTCTGCATGGTCGTGGTGCTGCTCCTGGCCGGCGCTGCAGTGGCCCTGGCCGGTCCCATTGCCTTTGTGGGCCTTATGGTGCCCCATGTGGTGCGCCACTTTGTGGGCGGCTCCTACCAGGCCGTCATCCCGGCCTCCCTGGTGCTCGGTGCGGTGTTCATGCTGGTGGCCGACGTTATCTCGCGCGTGGTCGACGCCCCCAGCGAGGTTCCCATAGGCCTCGTGTTCGCCGTGATTGGCGTGCCGTTCTTCATCTGGATCGCCCGAAGGGAGGAGAGGTCCTTTGAGTAGCCCGCGCACCAAGGCCTCCCATCGGGACGTGGCCGCCCGGGCCGACGCCGCCGAGCAGCGGGACCTCTCCGAAATCGCCACTCCCGAGCCCGCTCCGCGCGCCAGGCGCCGCCGGCCGCCCAGAGCCCTGGTGCTCGCGGTCCTCGCCGTGCTGTTTGCGGTGCTGCTGTGGGTCGACGTCAACACCGGCTACCGCCAGATATCGCTCGAGCAGCTGTGGGGCGTGATCACGGGCACAGGCGAGAAGTCCGTCGCGTTCACGCTCGTCAACCTGCGCCTGCCCCGCGTCCTGACCGCCATGCTCGTGGGTATTGGCCTCGGGCTTTCTGGGTGTCTGCTCCAGGGCGTGACCCGCAACGACATGGCCGAGCCGGGCGTCCTGGGCATCAACGCGGGTGCCGGCCTCTTTGTGGCGGCGTTCTTCGTGTTCTTCCCCCAGCTCGATCTCCCCACGGAGTTCGTGCTGCCGGCCCTGGCCTTCATGGGGTCGCTGCTGGTGGCGTTTTTGGACTACCGGCTGGCCGTGACCCGGCGCGGCATGTCGCCGCGGCGTTTTTTGCTCGTGGGCATTGCCATCGCCACGGCTGTGAGCAGCTTCACCACCATGCTCATGCTGCGCCTGCCCGATTCGGACTACGCCTTTGTGCAGAACTGGATCGCCGGCAACATCTGGGGTGCCACCTGGCCCAACGTGGCGATGCTCGCGATCGGGTTGGGCGTGCTGGCGCTCATTGCCTTCTACAAGAGCCGCACCCTCAACGTGCTGGGGCTGGGGGAACAGACCGCCACGGGCCTGGGCGTCAACGTGCGCCGGCAGACCGTGGGCCTCTTGGGCGTCTCCATCGCGATGTCGAGTCTGTGCTGCGCGGTGGGCGGCGGCCTGAGTTTCGTGGGTCTGGTGTGCCCGCATCTGGCCCGGCGTCTGGTGGGGCCCGACTACCGGGTGCTGATCCCGGCGACGCTGCTGGTGGGCGCCGTGCTCATGTGCGCTTCCGACATCGTGAGCCGCACGCTCATCGCGCCCAACGAGATCCCCATCGGCATCGTGGCCGCGATCATCGGTGCGCCGTACTTCCTGTATCTGCTGACGAAGGCGTGAGGGTGGAGGAGAGACGTGATGGATACGAGCAAGGATACCGCCGTTTCTGCGCCCGAGCCCGCGCCCAAGCCGGTGCCCGAGGCCGTGCTCGAGGGGGCGGCCGAGGCGATGGTCAAAACGATGCCCGCCCTCGAGGGGTGCGGCATCTCGGTGGGGTACGGCAGTGTGACCATTATCCCCGAGCTCGACGTGGACATTCCCAAAGGCAAGGTGACCTCGATCATCGGGCCCAACGGCTGCGGCAAGTCCACGTTGCTCAAGGCGCTCTCGCGGATGCTGCCGGTGACGAGCGGGTCGGTGCTGCTCGACGGCAAGGCCATCGCCTCGATGCCCACCGCCGCCGTGGCCCAAAAGATGGCCATGCTGCCCCAGAGCCCCCAGGCGCCGGGCGGTCTTACGGTGCGCGAGCTGGTATCCTACGGGCGCTACCCGCATCAGAAGGGCTTCGGCCGCCTCAAAGACGAGGACAGGCGCATCATCGACTGGGCGCTTGCGATCACGGGGATGGAGTCGTTCGCCGAACGCGACCTCGACGCGCTCTCGGGCGGGCAGCGGCAGCGGGCCTGGATCGCCATGGCGCTGGCGCAGGACACCCCCATCATCCTGCTCGACGAGCCCACCACCTACCTGGACCTTGCCCACCAGCTCGAGGTGCTCGAGCTACTGCAGTGGCTCAACCGCGAGCAGGGCAAGACCATCGCCCTGGTGATCCACGAGCTTAACCTGGCGGCACGCTTCAGCGACTGGATGATTGCCATGAAGGCCGGGCGCGTGATCGCGAACGGCCCCGCCGAGGAGGTCATGACGCCCGGGGTGCTGCGCGAGGCGTTCAACATCGAGGCGCTCGTGGGCGCCGATCCGTGGACGGGCCGTCCGAGCCTGGAGAGCTACCGCATGGTGCGGGAGTAGGGGTGCCCGAGAACGATGGACGTGCGGTGCGGGAGTAGGGGAGGCCCCGAACAGCGGATGCGCCGAACCCCCATCGGCGGGAAACGCCCAAAAGGGAGATGCTTCCGCAGAATCAGGGTTCTGGATAGGCTTGCAGGGGGCCGATGTTTCCAATAGCCTGCAAGGGGAAGAAATCCTTGCAGCCAACACCCTTCTGACCTGCGCTTTTGCGGACCACCGTTTCTCGCTCGAACAAACGGTGCCCCACATGGCCGCCAAACCGGCTTGTGTGCCTATCCAGAACCCTATTTATGCGGAAGTATCTCCCATTTTGCTGTTCGTACAAAACGGGGCAACAGCCGCAGCGATTCACGGATGGGGCCGGATGTTATACTCCCTGCCACAAAGGCCGTCCCGACCGAAAGCTGTGCCTCATGCCCTCCGATCCCATCATCTGCGCAGTCCATGTGACGCCCAAGTCGGGAAAAGACCAGGTCGTGGGTATCTCCACCGCGGCCGACGGCATGCGCGAGGTGCGTGTTCGGGTGACCGCCCCACCCGACAACGGCAAGGCGAACAAGGCGGTCTGCAAGCTCCTGGCCTCCTCGCTCGGTATCGCTAAAAGCTGTGTCACGATCAAGCGCGGCGAGACAAGCCACCACAAGCTGCTGCAGATCGAATGCTCCCCGCAGATCTTCGACGAGTGGACGGCGGCCTTGCCTACGGTGCAGTGGAGGCCAATCTCGCCCGACCAGGTTCCCCAGTGCGCGTTGATTCCTCTGGACGAGGCCGAGAAGCTCGCTTTGGGCGAGCCGTAGCGGTGACCGGAGCCGGCAACCGGCGGCGGCACCCAGTGCTACAATCGCCACCAACCGTATACATGGCATTGATGGTTGCGCCGGCGGGCCTGTTTATCGGCCGCCCGTCGGCGCGGCCCCTATGGGGGCCGGGGGAATGTGGGTGAGAATCCCGCGCTATACCAGTAACCGTAAACGCCGATGGGCCGGTCGCCCCGGGGTCTCTCCCCTGGGAACCGCAGGCATGCGGACCGGCCCAGGCGAGGCAAAGTCGGAGCACCCTTCCATCGCACCGCCGCCCTGGAAGGAGCCCCTGCCCCTATGTTCACCGAACGCCTGCTGACCGCCACCGTCAAGGCCATGGCCAAGCGCCGCCTGGCCCTCAAGCCCACCGACGAGACCATGATGCCCGCCCCCGAGCCAAGCCGCAAGTACATGCTCTACATGCATGTGCCCTTCTGCCAGGTGCTCTGCCCCTACTGCAGCTTCAACCGCTACCCCTATCGCCAAGAGGTGGCGCGGCCCTACTTCGAGAGCCTGCGCAAAGAGATGCTCATGCTCAAAGACCTGGGCTACGACTTCGAGAGCCTCTACGTGGGCGGCGGCACCCCCACCATCATGCTCGACGAGCTCTGCCGAACCATCGACCTGGCGCGCGAGAACTTCTCGATCACCGAGGTGTCGTCGGAGACCAACCCCAACCACCTCACCAAGCCCTACCTCGAGCAGCTCACGGGCCGCGTGCAACGGCTCTCGGTGGGCGTCCAGAGCTTCGACGACGGGCTGCTCAAGCAGATGGACCGCTACAAGAAGTACGGCAGCGGCGAGCAGATCCTGGAGCGCATCGCCGAGGCCAACGGCTACTTCGACTCGCTCAACGTCGACATGATCTTCAACTTCCCCTCGCAGACCGAGGAGATCCTGCGCTCCGACCTCGAGAAGATCGCCGCCTGCGGGGCGCGCCAGACCACGTTCTCGCCGCTCTACGCCTCGAACGGCACCGTGCGCAAGATGGCTTCGGCCTTGGGCGAGCTGGACTACGACCGCGAACGCCGCTACTACCACATCCTCGATGACTACCTGGCCGGGGGAGAAACCCCGCGCTTCCGGCGCAGCACCCTGTGGACCTTCACCCGCACCGGCTCTGCCACCAAGACCGCCGAGGGCTACGACCAGATCGACGAGTACCAGACCAACTACGACGACTACCCCGCCATCGGCAGCGGCTCGATCACGCATCTGAACGGGGCGCTCTACGTGAACACGTTCGGCATCTCCGACTACAACGCCGCCATTGCATCGGGCCGCATGTCGCTCATGGGCAAGAGCACGCTTAGCAAGCACGACCTCATGGACTACCGCTTCTTGGTCGAGCTCTACAAGCTACGGCTCGACAAGCGGCGCTTCGAGCGGGAGTTCGGCTGCAGCGTGGAGCGCGGGCTTCCGCTCGAGATGGCCTTCATGCGGGTCAACGGCGCCTTCGAGGTCGACGACGAGCGCGAGCTCACCCTCACGCCCAAGGGCCGCTACCTCGTGGTGGTGCTCTATCGCCAGTTCCTGAGCGGCATGAACAACCTGCGCGAACAGGCCCGCGAGGCGTTGCCGGCGGCAGAGCGCCAGCTGCTCTTTGGCGACGAGGACGCCTGCAGCGCGTAGTGGTCGCGGGTGGGTCGCACAAAACCTGCGCATCGCGCGACGTCGCCGGGTGTAGCATGTCTGCCCATGCTGAGCCTGATACTTGCCCAAAAGATCCTCTCGATGTTCGTCATCATGGCGATGGGGTTCGCCCTCGTCCGCACGCACGTGGTGTCCTCCGAGGACAGTCGCGGCGTGTCGCTGGCCACGCTCTATGTGATCTCGCCGTGCATGATCGTCTCGGCCTTCCAGATGGAGATGACCCACGAGGTCGCCAGCGGGTTCGTCCTCGCACTGGGGGCGGGGCTGCTCGTCCAGGTGCTGTTTTGGCTGCTGTCGGTCGTTTTTGGGCGATTGCTTAAGCTCGACGCCGTGGAGCGGGCCTCGGTCATCTACTCCAACGCCGGGAATCTCATCGTGCCCCTCGTGGTCATGACGCTCGGCCAGGACATGGTGATCTACTGCACCGCCTACCTGGCCTTTCAGACCATCTTCATGTGGAGCCACGGCAAGAGCCTCATGGAGGGCAAGCGTTCGGTCTCCTGGCGCAAGATGTTCCTGCGCATCAACATGGTGGCCGTGTACGTGGGGCTGTTCATGTTCTTCACGGGGCTGCGCTTTCCTGAGCCCGTCGCCATCGCCGTCGACTCGGTGGGCTCCATGGTCGGTCCGGCCGCCATGCTTGTGACCGGCATGATCATGGGTTCCATCGATTTCCGCGCGATGCTCTCGTATAGGCGGCTGCCCATCCCGGTGGTCCTGCGTCTGGTGGTGTTCCCCCTCATCGCGCTCGCGGTCCTCAAGTTCACACCGTTGGCGACGCTTGCCCCCAACGGTGCGTCCGTGCTGCTTGTGACCCTGTTGGCCGCCGCGGCGCCCAGCGCTTCGACCATCAACCAGATGGCCCAGATCTACAATCACGACGCCGGATACGCGAGCGCCATCAACGTGGTCACCATTTTGCTGTGCATCGTGACCATGCCGACCATGGTGGCGCTCTACCAGCTATAGGGGCACCCTGCTTTATGCCACGTAGTACACGTAGTTCTCCTTGCGCGGCTTGGGGTCGGGCTCGAGCCCCTCGGGGTAGCCCAGGATGCAGTGGCCGATGCCCTCATAGTCTCCCTCGATGCCCAGGTCGGCCAGGATCTGCCTGCCCTCGGGCGAGTCAAACTCCTCTTTTGCCCGGTGAATCCAGCAGCTGCCGAGCCCCTGCTCGTGGGCCGCGTTCATGAGGTTGCCCATGACGAGGCTGCCGTCGTAGACGTAGGTGGGCACCGAGCGGTCGGCCAGCACCACGAGCACCACCGGGGCCCCGTAGAACGGGTCGGAGTCGACACCCATGATCTGGGCGTTCATGCGCGAAAGGCGGTCGCGCAGCTCGCGGTTGGTCACGGCCACGATGATGGGCGACTGGCGGTTCAGGCCGGTGGGCGCATAGACGCCGGCCTCGATGACGTGGGCAAGGACCTCGTCGTCGATGGGGTCGTCGCGATAGGCGCGCACGCTGCGGCGGGTTACCAGCATATCGAATCCGTTCATTGCTCCTCCTTGGATGACACGTCTCTTGACGCTGCGGGGCCCTGGGGCCCCGTTCCTACAGTGTGCCCAAAACTCGCGGAGGCGGTGGGGAGAATCCCTCGGGAGTCCTGTAAAATATCCTGCCGCTACTGCCGCCGCGCTCCGTTCGGGTCTGCGGGCCCGCTACGTCTTGCTTTCAGCATACGTTGCGTCGGCGGTGCCGCACCGCGCTATCGGGTACCATGGTGGGCACGAGAGCGACGAACCCCACGAGACGGGAGAGCACCCATGCTGTACAACGAGCGCGGAGAGCGCCACGGCCAGGCCCTCGACATCGCCAAGAAGATGATGGTGGCAGCCCGCACAGCACCCAAGGGCAAGGGCATCGACGCCATAGAGGTGGCTGTGGTCGACGGTCCGCAGGTCGGCGAGCTGGCTGGTGAGATGCGCCGCGTCGCCGAGGAACGCGGCCATAAGTTCTTCCTGCGCGACGCCCTGTGCGTCGAAGCATCCGAATGCGTGCTGCTGGTGGGCACGGCCGACAAGCCCCTGGGGCTCAATTGCGGGCACTGCGGCTTTGAGCGCTGCGCGGACCGTCTCCCGGGCGTGCCCTGCGCCATCAACAGCGTCGACGTGGGCATCGCGCTCGGCTCCGCCTGCTCCAAGGCGGCCGACTACCGGGCCGACACGCGGGTGCTGTTCTCGGCCGGCTTTGCTGCGCAGCGCCTCGGGTTTTTGGGGACGTGCCGCCAGGTGTTCGCGTTGCCGGTGAGCGTCTCCTCCAAAAGCCCGTTCTTCGACCGGTAGGCGAGCCGTGGCGGCTTTGTGTGCCCGCCGCCCGATACGGCAGGTGCCCCATCATCCGACGACATGATTTTTTAGGATTCCGGCAACCCCTTCAAAGGGGTGAGAACGGCATGGGGCTCGGAGCCCCGTCTTTCAAGACGGGTGCGCATCTCATCCAAAACCTCATCCTCACCGGATGAATATGGCGTCGATTTGGTAAAACCGTGCTTCGATGGCGAAACCCGCCCTTCGCGGATGGGCGTTTGCGAGGGGGCGAAGGCGGCGTGATAATGGGGGCCTAACCCTAAGGAGGCGCATGTCGCTGTGAGTTCCCCCGTCCGTCCGTCGTTTTTTGACCGTTGGTGCGCGCTGTTCACCAGACCGGTCCCCAACCTGGTCCTGCGCATGGCCGTGCTGCTTGGCGGCCTTGCCTGCATCGCCTTTGGCGTCGCGCTGTCGCGTGCCACGGGTATGGGCACCTCGCCCATCTCGTGCGTCCCGGCGGTTCTGAGCTACGTGGTTCCCGAGCTGACCATCGGCACGTTCACCTTTATGTTTAACCTCCTGTTCGTCGCGGCCCAGGTCGCCCTGCTGCGGCGCGACTACAAGCCGGTCCAGCTGCTGCAACTGCCGCTGACCCTGGTGTTCTCGCTGCTCATCGATGGGTTTGTTCCTTGGGCCGAGCTGGTTCCCCTGCCCAACTACCCGGCCTGCGTGCTGGCCATGCTCGTCTCGATCTGCTTCACGGCCTTGGGTGTGTTCCTCGAGGTTAAGGCCACCTTTATCCCGCTGCCCGGCGAGGGCATCAGCACCACGGTCTCCAAGGTCACCGGCATTGCGTTCCCCCGCTGCAAGCTGGGTTTTGACGTGGGCAACGTCGTGCTCGGCACGGTCTTGTCGCTGGTTGCCCTGGGCGGACTGTTCGGCGTGCGCGAGGGAACGGTTCTGGCCGCGCTCGCCGTGGGCCCGCTTGTTCGCGTGATCAACCGGGCGCTGCCGTGGTTCGACCGCTGGGTGCCGACCAAGGCCCCGGGCCTGCTCTTTGCCGACCAGACCGTCGCGCCCGCCCCTGCGTCAAACGGTACCGCCCTGTCGGGCGCCGCCGACTAGAACATTTTGAAAAAGTCCCTGCATACCGCGCCCCCGCGCGCCTCGGTGCAGCATTTTTGTGTTCTGCCATAGGGCAATTCGAGGAGGTTTCCGTGCTGCTTGTTCTGACCGGCGATATCCAGATCGGCAAGACCCGTTGGCTCCAAGCCTCGGTCGACCGGCTCGAGGCGGCCGGGGTGGGCTGCGAGGGGGTCGTGGCGCCGGGGGTGTGGCGCCCCCAGGCGGCCCCCGAGGGCGGCTACGAGAAGCTCGGCATCGACAACCTGCTGCTGCCCGAGCACGAGCTCGTGCCCTTTGCCCGCCGCGAGGACCTGGCCCGCGCCGAGGGAACCTACGACCCCACCAACGGTTCGGCCCAGCTGGGCCTGGTATGGCATATCGACGAGGGGGCGGTCTGCCGGGTCAACGCCCATTTCGAGGCCCTCCAGGCGCGTATCGACGCGACCCCTGCGGCGGAGAGGCCCTTGTGCCGCCGGGTGCTCTTCGTCGACGAGCTGGGGCGCCTTGAACTCCAGCGCGGCGGCGGCCTCACGGCGGCCATGGGGCTGCTCGCGCGCGGACCCCAGGGCTATTACGACCATGCGCTGGTGGTGGCCCGCAACGCCTTTGGCCTCAACGAGCGCGTCGTCGAGCGCTTCGGCGAAGCCTGGGGGGGTGCCGTGCAGGTCGGTCCTGGCAAGAAGACCTGGGACGCATGGTTCTCCCCGCTCTGCGGCGGTTCACAGAATTGTTGACGCATCTTGAACGCCGGCCGCGAGGTCGCCATAATGGCAGCGTCGGCAAGCTTTGAGCAGACAGGCATGATAGAGGCGCGGCGCGCCAAGAGTAGCCCTGCGGACATGCGCGGAACCGCAGGCAGGGCCAAAGGGGCCGCCGCCGAAGGACGGCCGGGGTTTCGCCCGGACGGACCTGGGGCGAGGGACAACATCTCTCGCACTGTCGCCCTGATGTATTAAGAAAAATGCCGTTCGCAAGGCGCGCGAGGGTGAGGTGTACTGAAGTACATGAGCCCGAGCGGAACGCGGCGAACGGCGTTTTTCAACACGCTGGGGCGGAGGGCTATCGTGGCCGAAGTGCGGCGGGATCTTTGCATCTCTCTCCTCACAGGCCATGGTTAGTCATGGCCTGGATGGTCGGGCTATACACCTCGTCCTGGAGGAGAGACCCATGGAGTTCTTCGGCACGTTCTGGGCACTTGTGCCCCCGCTCGTCGCCATCGTTTTGGCGCTCATCACCAAAGAGACCTATACGTCGCTGTTTGTGGGCATCGTGGTCGGCGCCCTGCTGCTGGCCGGGTTCAACCCCGTCGACACCTTGAACTACGTGGTCGGCGCCACGGTGGGGGAGGGCGACGAAGCCGTCTCGGTGGGCGTTATCAGCGCGCTCGCCGACCCGTGGAACGCGGGCATCTTTATGTTCCTGGTGATCCTGGGCATCCTGGTGGCGCTCATCAACGCGGCCGGCGGTTCGGCGGCCTTCGGTGCGTGGGCGGCACGTCACATCAAGACACGCGTCGGCGCCCAGCTCGCCACCGTGGTCCTGGGCTGCCTCATCTTTGTGGACGACTACTTCAACTGCCTGACCGTGGGCGCCGTGATGCGCCCGGTGACCGACGCTCGCCGGGTCTCGCGCGCCAAGCTCTCGTACCTCATCGACTCCACGGCGGCCCCCGTCTGCATGATCGCCCCCATCTCGTCGTGGGCTGCCGCCGTCTCGGCCACGGCCGCCGACCTCGACACGGGCATAAGCGGCATCCAGCTCTTTGTGCAGGCCATCCCCTATAACTTCTACTCGCTTCTAACCATCGTGTTCGTGGTGGTCATCATCGTCATGGGCTTCGACTACGGCCCCATGGCCAAAGCCGAGCTTGCGGCCTACCGCGACGGCGAGCTGGGGTCGCTCGGCGGCGAGGACGTCGAGAGCAACTCCAAGGCGCGCCTGGTCGACATGCTGCTGCCCATCGTGGTCCTCATCGTGTGCTGCATCGTGGGCATGCTCTACGTGGGAGGCTTCTGGGACCCGGCGGCCGAGGGCTACCTGGACCCGGCCCTGGCCTTTGGCAACACCGACGCCTCGGTGGGCCTGCCGTGGGGCTCGCTGGTGGCGCTCGTGTTCACGGTGATCTACCTGCTCTGCCGCCGCGTCATCACCATGGGCAAGCTGTCTGAGTGCATCTCGGAGGGCTTTAGGGCTATGGCCCCCGCCGGCCTCGTCCTGACGTTCCCCCCGACCCTCGCGCTCGTGGCGCGCGCCTTGGGCGCCGACGTGTACGTCCACGGCCTCATGGAGGGCGCGGCCGAGGGCCTCTACAACATGCTGCCGGCCATCATCTTCTTGGTGGCTCTGGGGCTGGCCTTTGCCACGGGCACGAGCTGGGGGACCTTCGGCATCCTCATCCCCATCGTGCTCTCGGTCCTCTCCGCCTCGCCCACGCTGCTGACCATCGGCATCTCGGCCTGCCTGGCCGGTGCCGTGTGCGGTGACCACATCTCGCCCATCTCCGACACCACCATCATGTCGTCGGCCGGCGCCAACGTGAACCACCTCGTGCACGTGAGCACCCAGATGCCCTATGCGCTCACGGTGGGTGCCATCTCGTGCGTGTGCTTTGCGGTGGCCGGCTTCGTGCAGAACTGGATGATCAGCCTGGCGGTGGGCGTGGTGCTCGTGGTGGCGACCCTGCTGGTGCTGCGTGCCACCGTTGGCACCCGCATCGGGGGCGAGAAGGCCTCGGCGGAGTAGGGCAGGGGCTCGACCGCCTGCCAACAAGATGGGTTCAAGGGGCGCCGGCGTACGAACCCGGCGCCCCTCTTTTTTAGTTGGCGGTCTCAGTGATCGTGCCGCCGCCCACCACGTCGTCGCCGCGATAGGCCACGGCTGCCTGACCGGGGGCGACGGCGCGCACGGGCTCGGCGAACTCGATGCGCACGCCCCCGTCGGGCAGAGACACGATGGTCGCCGGCGCGGGTGCCTGCCGGTAGTGGGTCTTGACCTGCACCGCCGAGGGCTTCTCCGCCACGTCCGCAGGGTCGGCGATCCAGTTCCAGCGCTCGACCACGCAGGCCTGGGCGAGCAGGTTGTCGGGGCCTCCCAGGGTCACGGTGTTGGTCGCGGCGTCCTTGGCGCACACGAACGCCGGCGCGCCCAGGGCCACGCCGAGCCCCTTGCGCTGGCCTATGGTGTAGGCGGCCAGCCCGCGGTGCTCGCCCACGGTGCGGCCGTCGACGGTGACGAGGGGGCCGGCCGGGTAGGGGCCGCCATGGAGTCGCTCTAGGAATCCCAGGTAGTCGCCGTCGGGCACAAAGCAAATGTCCTGGCTCTCGCCTTTGTGGGCGTTTGAGAGGCCCAACTGTTCGGCAATGACGCGGACTTCGGGCTTGGTGAGGGCACCCAGGGGGAAGAGCGTCCCGGCGAGCTGGTCTTGGGAGAGCCCGGCCAAGAAGTAGCTCTGGTCTTTGGCGGGGTCGGCTGCGCGGAGCAGCCGGTGGCGCTTGTCGGGGGCTCCGTGGGACACCTGGGCGTAGTGGCCCGTGGCCAGGTAGTCGAACCCCTGCTCCCGGGCGTAGTTGAGCAGCAACCCGAACTTGACCGTGCGGTTGCAGGTGAAGCAGGGGTTGGGGGTGCGCCCCGCCTCGTAGGTGCGCACGAAGTCGTCTATCACGAGCTCCCTAAACCGCTCGCGCCAGTCGAGCACGCGGTGCTCGATGCCCATACGGGCGGCCACGGCGGCGGCGTCGGCCAGGTCGCGCGCCACCGCGGGGGAGTCGGGCCCGTCGTGGAGGAGCATGGTGGCGCCCACGACCTCGTGGCCCGCTCCCAGCAGCAGGTGGGCCGCCACGCTCGAGTCGACGCCGCCGCTCATGGCGGCCAGCACGCGGGGCATGGGGCTACCGGTTCTTCTCGCGCAGGGCCGCCACGGCGTCGTGCACGGCGGCTATGGCGGCGATCACGTCGGTGCGGCTCGTGTCGAGGCAGGGGGAGAGGCGCAGCTGACCGTTGGCCAGCGCCTCAGGTACGCCCATGGCGGTGAGCACGGGGCTCGCGGTGCGCACGCCCGACTCGCAGGCGGCTCCCGCCGAGGCGCACACGCCCATGCGGTCGAGCGCGGCCACCAGCTCGTGACGGTCGATGTCCTCGAAGCACACGCAGAGCGTTCCCGGCGAGCGCAGGGTACCGGTGCCGACGACATGGGCGCCGGGGATGTCCGAGAGACCCGCCTCCAGCAGGTCGCGCAGCTCGCCGACGTAGGCGGTGTAGCGAGGAAGGTCGTCGACCGCTTCGCGCAGGGCGCACGCGAGCCCCGCGATGCCCGGCACGTTCTCGGTGCCGGCGCGACGGCCGCCTTCTTGGCCGCCGCCAAAGACCAGCGGCACGGGGAGCTCCGGTGCGCCGCCAAGGGCCTCGGGCCTACAGGCGAGCGCCCCCACCCCCTTGGGGCCGTGGAACTTGTGGGCCGAGAGGCTCAGCAGGTCGATGCCCATCTCGTCCATACGCACGGGCACGTGGCCCATGGCCTGCACGGCGTCGGTGTGAAAGAGGGCACCGGCGCGGTGGGCGGCCTCGGCGATGGACGCCACCGGCTGCACGGTGCCCACCTCGTTGTTGACGGTCATGACGCTGACGAGACACACGTCGGGCCCCAGGACCGCCTCGATGGATTCGGGGCTCACGTAGCCGTGCTCGTCGGGGTCCACGAGGGTCACCGGGTTGCCTTGGACGAGCAGCTCGGTGAGGGTCTGCAGGATTGCGGGGTGCTCGATGGAGGTGGACACGATGCGTGTGCGTCCCCTCGGCTCGCCCCAAGCGACGCCGGTGCGCAGGGCTTGGTTGTCGGCCTCGGAGCCGCTGGCGGTAAAGACCACGCCTTCGGGTGGGCAGCCCAGGCAGCCGGCCACGGAGGCGCGCGCATCGTCGACCACGGCCCGCGCCGTCCGGCCGGCGGTGTGGCGCGCCCCGGGATTGCCGTAGGCGGCGGTGTAGCAGGGCACGATGGCTGCCACGACGGAAGGATGCACCGCCGTGGTGGCAGCATTGTCGAGGTAGATCATAGGACCTCCAAAAAACGCGGCGAGCCAGGTTCCGCAACTCCGCCAAACGCGGGTTCTCGGCCGCAAGGCGCCGGGAGGCGATGCGTACGTGGGTACGTGAGCCTCCCGGGAACGCCGCGGCCGAGGTTCCGCAACTCACTGCACGTGGGGGCTGGTGCGCATGGCTTGGATGGTTTTGTCTAGCAGCTCGTCCAGCTCGATACCGAGCATGCGCGCCCCCTCCTCGATGGTCTCGCGAGAGCAGCCGGCGGCGAAGCGCTTGTCCTTGAACTTCTTCTTGAGCGACTTGAGCTCCATGTCGTCGACGCTCTTGGAGGGGCGCATGGCCGCCGCCGCGCCGACGAGGCCGGTGAGCTCGTCCACGGCGAACAGGGTGCGCTCCATCGGCGACTCCGGGGGCAGGTCCACGCAGTGGCCGTGGCCGTGGCTTGCGCAGGCCCGCACCACGAGCTCGTCGATGCCCGCCTCGCGCATGAGCTCCTGGCCGCGCACGCAGTGCTCCTCGGGCCAGCGCTCAAAGTCCAGGTCGTGGAGGATTCCCACCGTCTGCCAGAGGTCGGCCTCCTCGGGAGCGCCTGAGTCGACGGCATACCAGCGCATCACGTCGCCCACGATCTGGCCGTGCAGGAGGTGGAACTCTCCTTCGTTGTACTGCTTGAGCAACTCAAAGGCTTCTTCGGGCGTGGGGATCACGGGGCCTCCTCGAGGTGAGAGCGGTATTTCGACGGCATATGATCATAGCGCTACTGCGGGACCGACGCCGAGGGGGGTTGTTCCCGATCGCCCAGGCACGGAGGCGGGGGCGCCGGTGGCAGTCGCGCGTTTTTGCCCTGGCGCCCCCGTGTCGGTGCCCGCCGGGCCTATGCCTCGGGGAACAGGGGGGTCGAGATATAGCGCTCGCCGGTGTCGGGCAGTAGGGCCACGACGGTCTTGCCCGCGTTTTCGGGGCGTTTTGCCAGCTCAAGGGCCGCCCACAGTGCCGCACCCGACGAGATGCCCACGAGCACGCCCTCCTTGTGGGCCAACAAGCGGGCGGCGGCAAACGCATCGTCGTCTCGAACGTCCACGACCTCGTCGTACACGTGGGTGTCGAGCACCTGGGGCACGAACCCGGCCCCGATGCCCTGGATCTTGTGGGCACCTCCGTGTCCCTCGCTCAGCACGGGGGAGGAGGCCGGCTCGACCGCCACGACCTCCACCGAGGGCTTCTTCTCCTTGAGGTATGCTCCCACGCCCGTGAGGGTGCCGCCGGTGCCCACGCCGGCCACAAAGACGCCCACGGCCCCGTCGGTGTCGTCCCAGATCTCGGGGCCGGTGGTGGCGCGGTGGGCGGCTGGGTTCGCAGGGTTGGTGAACTGGCCGGCGATGATGCTGTCGGGAATCTGCGCGTGGAGCTCGTCGGCCTTGGCGATGGCCCCCTTCATGCCCTCGGCGCCGGGGGTGAGCACGAGCTCGGCGCCGTAGCCCTCCATGAGCTTGCGCCGCTCCACGCTCATGGTCTCGGGCATCGTGATGATAAGCCGGATGCCGCGGGCGGCGCAGAGGGCCGCCAGCCCGATGCCGGTATTGCCGCTGGTGGGCTCGATGACCACGGTGTCGGGGCCCAGCAGGCCGCGCCGCTCGGCGTCGTCAAGGATGCTCTTGGCCACGCGGTCCTTTACGGAGCCGCCGGGGTTAAAGTACTCGAGCTTTACCAAAACGCGGGCCTTGAGGTCCTGGTCGCGCTCGATGTTCGAGAGCTCAAGCAGCGGCGTGTGACCGATGAGTTGGTCGACCGAGGTGCAGATGGCAGCCATGGGAGTCCTTTCTGGGAGGGCGTTGCGCTTAGGGGTAACGGACGGCTCTACCGCATCGTACCGTACCGGATACCCAACGCGGGGGTTATCCCGCCGGTGACAACAGTCTTAACTGGTCGTACACCTGGGGCTTCTATCCCAGCGGCGGTGCGGGATGGTGTAGAACAATCAGTCATCAAAGTTTATGTAGGACATATGCGTACACATGAATATTACTCATGATATATACACACGTTATTCGAAATGTCTCTGCGGCCTTCCAATTGTTAGGAACCTTCTGGTCAAAAATTCCGGTTTGACAACATCGCAAGATGAGAGGTGACAATCCAACGGCGTGTTTTCCCAGGAAAGCACGGTGTAAAAAGGCCAAGGGGGGTTGTCTCGGAGCGCTTTATCCCTATGCAATGTTGACAAACGGGAATTTCTGACCAGCGACCCTCGGGGATGGGCTGGGTGGCCCCTCGGAGTTGCGTTGACCGGCGACCCCCGGGGATTGGCTGGCCGGCACCCCCGGAGCCGGGTTGGCCGGCGGTCGTCATGGGTGCCCCCATCGGCTCGCGTTCCCGGTCCCTGCGGAGAATCTGCGGGCTCCCCCTTCTTCTGGTTGACCTTGACCTCACGTCACCCTCTAGGCTTGTGCCGACGTATCGCCCGCTAGAGCGCAGGAGCTACCCACGGGAGAGGAGACCCCCTATGAACTACCGCCCCCTCGGCAAGACGGGCCTTATGGTGAGCGAGATCGGCTTCGGCGGGGAGTGGATCACGCCAGACATGGCCCCCGACCAGGCAAAGGCCATTCTCGACCACGCAAGCGCCAACGGCATCAACGTCCTCGACTGCTGGATGAGCGACCCGCGCGTGCGCAGCCTCATCGGTGACGCCATCCAAGACGACCGCGACCAGTGGATCATCCAGGGCCACATCGGCTCCACCTGGCAGCCCGGACCCATCGACCCGGCCACCTACCAGGGCCCCCGCGACGACCTGGAGAAGGCCGCCGAGGCCCCCGGCCAGTACGAGCGCACCCGCGACATCGAGAAGGTGCGCGCCGCCTTTGAGGACATGCTCGCGCGCTTCCACACCGACCACATCGAGCTCGGCATGATTCACTTTGTGGACGACCCCGCCGAGTTCGACCAGATCATGGCCGGCGGTCCCTACATCGACTACGTGCGCGAGCTCAAGGCCAACGGCACCATCGGCCACATCGGCCTTTCGACCCACAACCCCGAGGTGGCCCGCAAGGCGGCCGAGTCGGGCGAGGTCGAGATGGTCATGTTCAGCGTGAACCCGGCCTTCGACCTGCTGCCGCCCACCCCCGACATCGAGGAGCTATTCAAGCCCTACGCCGAGAACCTCGAGGGCATGGACCCGCAGCGTGCGGAGTTCTACGCCATCTGCGAGCGCGAGGGTGTGGGCATCACCGTCATGAAGCCCTTTGCGGGCGGCCGCCTCTTCAGCGCCGAGGACTCCGCGTTCGGTGTGGCGCTCGCGCCGGTCCAGTGCATCCACTACGCCCTGACGCGCCCCGCCGTAGCTGCGGTCATGGGCGGCTACCGCTCGATCGCCGAGGTCGACGCAGCCCTGGCCTACGAGACCGCGACCGAGGCCGAGAAGGACTACGCGAGCGTTCTGGCAGGGGCCCCCAAGCATGCCTACTACGGCCAGTGCACCTACTGCGGCCACTGCGCTCCCTGCACCGTGGGCATCGACATCGCCGCAGTGAACAAGTACCGTGACCTCGCGGCCATGCAGCCCGAGGTGCCGCCCACGGTCAAGGCCCACTACGAGGCCCTGGGCGCCCACGGCTCCGACTGCATCGCCTGCGGTGCCTGCGAGCCCCGCTGCCCCTTCGGCGTGCCGATTATCGAGCGCATGGAGCAGGCCGCCGAGCTGTTCGGGGAGTGAGGACGGGGCGCGCCCTTTTGCGGTTTGTTATGGGCGGTGCCCCGCCGGCGTTCGGGGGATGTCGGGAGCATGCTCTAATTTACGGAATGCTGAATATAATTTAGTTAAAACAAGATTCCACATTGCTATATCAGAGTAGTCCGTATATACTGAATTATTACAAATATTAAGTATATACGGACTATCGGAAAGGAGCTAGCGATGCGGAAAATTATTGATCTTGCATGGGAAAACGGCGGCTTTGTAACGACCGCCCAGGTGGAAGGTGAGGGGATTCCTCGAGCTAGATTATCTGATATGGTGAGGTCGGGTGAGCTCGAGCGCATCCAACGCGGGGTGTACTGCTTGGTTGACTCTTGGGAAGACGAGTATCTGGCGGCGCAGCTTCGCTTTCCCAGGGGGGTGTTCTCCCATGAAACGGCGCTCTACTTGCACAATTACACCGACCGGACTCCTTTCCGTCTTACGGTGACGCTTCCGCGCTCCTATAAAGCAACAGAGTTGCGTAGGGCGGGCATGGAGGTGCGCACGTGTGCGAGTGACGTCCTGGGGCTGGGCGTTACTACGGTCAAGACGATTTACGGCAACGAAGTCCGTGCCTACGACTTGGAGCGAACACTCTGCGACATGGTACGTGGGCGGGCTGTGGTGGACGTGCAGGTGATCAATCCGGCGATGAGGGCCTATGTGCAAAGCGCGGGCAGAAATGTCCAGAAATTGTTGTCCTATGCTCGAGCCCTTGGAGTAGAAAAGAAGATCCGCTCGTATATAGAGGTGCTGCTATGAGAACAAAAAATACTATGCAGCTCAAGGCGTACATTCGCAATAAGGCCCGTGAGATGGATGTGCCCCCTCAATTGGTGATGCAGAACTATTTGCTCGAGCGACTGTTAGAGCGGATCTCGCATTCGTCGTGGCGTGGTCGTATCGTAATAAAAGGGGGCATGCTTATTTCGTCTCTCGTCGGTGTTGATAGGCGTGGCACAAAGGACTTGGATGTTACAGTGCGGGGATTTGCGCTCACGCATGAGAATGCCGCAAGAGCGTTCGGGGAAATTGCCGCCATAGATGTGGGCGATGACTTCGAATTTGATTTCGTGCGTACCGAGGATATACGTGAAGCGGACGACTATCCGGGAATTCGTGTGCACTTGTTGGCCAACTATGAAAGACTGTCTTCACCCGTGACAGTGGACGTTACGATGGGTGACAAGATTACGCCGGGGCCATTGAATATAATTACCCGTTGATTTTTGATGAGCGCTCGATGCCGCTGATGGCGTACCCCTTGGTTACCATACTTGCCGAGAAGCTCGAGACCGTCATTAGCCGTGATGTGGGCAATACGCGACCGCGCGATTATTACGACCTGTACACTCTGTGGCACACAAGACGTACGGAAGTAGATCCGAATGCACTTGAGGCGGCCTTACGAGCGACGTCCGAAAAACGCCACACGGTTGCAACCATGGGCAACTACAGAGAGGCGATGGAACGGGTTGCATCCGATTCCGGCATGCTCAGCCAATGGGCGACATATGCCCGTCGATACCCATACGTGGGCGAAATGACGCTCCGACAGACATGTGATGTGGTAATTGAAATCATGCGGGCCATCGCCTGGTAGGCGAGGTGTCCGCGCACCCTCACCCTTCGTCACCTGCAACCCCCACGAGCTCGAGCAGCTCCTTGCGCTAGTGTGCGCCCATCTTGCTGTGGATGTGCTTGATGTGGGAGCGCGCCGTGCTCACGCCCACGGTGAGCGCCTCGGCGATGTCGGCCGCCCGGCGCCCTTGGGCCAGCAGGTAGAGGATCTCCTCCTCGCGCTGGGTTAGGTCGTGGTCCTCTGCCACCTCGTGATAGCGTGCGCCGAGAGAAGCGTGCGACGCGGTGGCTCTTGCACATATTAAGTTACTAATTATTAAAGGTTTTTCGCATAAATACGCCCGCAAAAAAGCACATCGTGTACCGTACAGCAGATGATATTTATCGAGCAGTATAATTATACAATTCTGATATATAAGGGAATACCTGGTAGATCGGGGTGTCTCTGACAAGTGTTTCCACCCGGCGGGCACTTGATGGCCTTGGGACACGGTAAAGGGGCCCATGAGGTTTCCCACAACTGCCAGGTATCTCCAGCTGCGGTACACGAACCCCCTTTATGCGGCTGCATCTCTCTCAAAATAAGGTTATAGGTTCTACTTTGATGCAAGGGGTCGGCACCATGCCCAGATTGTTCTAAATTGCTCCAGCAGCGATGGCCTACGATGCTGGTCGGCACCCGCGCCAGCTGCCTGGACAAACCCTGCCCACACCATGCGCGCCTTTGTCCGCCATCTCCACCCGTCGCCCTGCGGGGTAGAATGCCCCACGACACCGCATCGCGAGCGCATCGGGGGAGCCGCCATGGCCATCAAGACATCCAAAGACCTGCAGCGTGCCATCGAGGCCGTCGACCGCCGGGGCTATCCCGGCTACAAGGCGCTCCGGGGGCGCTACGACTTCGGCGACTTCGAGCTGTCCATCGACCACGTGCAGGGCGACCCCTTCGCCGCGCCCTCCAAGGTCAGCGTCTGGGCGAGCCACGGCCGGGCCGGCTATCCCCGCACCTGCTTCGACGCCCCCTACAAGCGCGTCGCCTTCGAGGACTACCTGGTGCGCCGCTTCGGCGAGGCGCTCTCCCACTACAGCTTTAAAGCCTCGGGCTCGGGCAAGAGCGGCCTGCTCGCCACGAGCCGTCCCGGTCCCGAGATCCTCGAGCGCACGGCCTGCACCTGCGACGACCGCGGCATCACCCTGCGCTTCGAGGCGGGCTTCCCGGCCCGTGGGCGCTCGATCGCGGCCCCCGAGCTCGTCAAGATGCTCTGCGACTTCGTGCCCCGCTGCGTGAGCTCGGTGCTTTTGGCCGGCCGGAGGCGCGCCGACGAGGCCCGCGCGGTAGCCGACCTTGCCGAGGACCAGCAGGCCCTGCGCGACGAGCTCGAGCGCCGGCATCTCGTGGCCTTTGTGGCCGACGGTGCCGTGCTGCCCCGGGCGAGCGGCGTCTCAAGCAAGCCCATGGGCGACGCGCGCCCCTTCCGGTCCCCGGAGTCGCTGCGGGTCACGGTCGACCTGCCCCATCGCGGCCCCACCTCGGGCATGGCGATCGCCCGCGGCGTCACGCTCATCGTGGGCGGCGGCTACCACGGCAAGTCGACCCTGCTCAAAGCCGTCGAGGCCGGCGTGTACAACCATGTGGCCGGCGACGGGCGCGAGTACGTGGTCACCGACGCCACGGCCATGAAGCTGCGTGCCGAGGACGGCCGCATCGTGCGCAACGTCGACATCTCCCTCTTCATCGACGACCTGCCCAACAAGGCCGACACCAGCCACTTCTCGACCCTCGACGCCAGCGGCAGCACCTCCCAGGCCGCCTCGACCATCGAGGCCGTCGAGGCCGGCGCCCGCACGTTCCTCATCGACGAGGACACCTCCGCCACCAACTTCATGGTACGCGACGCCCTGATGCAGGCCGTGGTGGGCCGCGACCACGAGCCCATCACCCCCTTCGTCGAGCGCGTTCGGGAGCTCTACGAGCAGGCGGGCGTCTCGACGGTGTTGGTGGCCGGTAGCTCGGGGTCGTTCTTCCAAAAGGCCGACACCGTGATCCAGATGGACTGCTACGAGCCCTTTGACATCACGGAGCGCGCTAGGCGCACAGCCGCCTCCTTCGGGGCCGACCAGGTGCCCGACGCCCCCGGCTTCGCGCTACCTGAGCATGACCGTATCCTCGGCCGCGTCGCCTCGCGCGCCGGCAGGGGAGAAGGGCGCCGCGGCCGCGACGACCGCCTCAAGGTCAAGACCCATGGCAAAGACGAGATCGAGGTGGGCAAGGTCTCGGCCGACCTGCGCTTTGTGGAGCAGCTCGTCGACTCCGAGCAAACGGCGGCCCTCGCCCAGATGGTGCGCGTGGCCCTGGAGCGCGAGCTGCTCGAGACCTGCACGGTGGCCGAGGCGGTGGGCCTGGTCTTTACCGAGCTGGCCGAGCATGGCCTGGCGGGGCTGGCCGACCACGGCTACGCCGCCTGCGGCCTCGCGCTGCCGCGCCCCCAGGAGGTCTTTGCCTGCGTTAACCGCCTGCGGGGGTAGGGCGCCGCTGTGTGCTTTGCTTGCGGTCGTTGGTCCGAGCCGTTGACTTCAACCTAACGCGAGGTCCTACGCTGGCCCGGTCTGCCTGTATCAGGGCACACTATCGAAAGGAGCCGTCCTCCATGGCAAAGCCCAAGGTCTACTTCATCCGCGAGATTACACCTCAGAACGTCGTGCGCGCCTACGAGGCCCTCGGCGTCAAGCTGCCCGGCAAGGTGGCCGTCAAGGTCCACTCCGGCGAGAAGGGCAACCAGAACTACCTGCACCCCGAGTTCATGCGCCCCATGATCGAGGAGGTCGACGGCACCGTGGTGGAGTGCAACACCGCCTACGACGGCGCGCGCGACACCACCGAGAAGCACGAGAAGCTCATGGCCGAGCACGGCTGGTCCGCGTATTTCGACGTCGACATCATGGACGCCGAAGGCGACGACCTCGTCTTCCCCATCGAGAACGGTCGCGTCCTCAAAGAGAACCACGTGGGGGCGCACCTGGCCAACTACGCCTCCATGCTGGTGCTCTCGCACTTCAAGGGCCACCCCATGGGCGGCTTCGGCGGCGCGCTCAAGCAGCTCTCCATCGGCTGCGCCTCCAACAAGGGCAAGGTGAACATCCACACCGGCGGCGTCACCCTGAACCAGGGCGAGTGCTGGGAGAAGGTTGCCGAGCAGGACGACTTCCTCGAGGCCATGGCCGAGGCGGCCGAGACCGTGGTGAACCACTTCGGCAGCAACCTTGCCTTCGTCAACATCGCCTGCAACCTGTCGGTAGACTGCGACTGCTGCGCCGTGGCCGAGGACCCCTGCATGGCCGACATCGGCATCTTTGCCTCCCTCGACCCGGTGGCCGTTGACCAGGCGTGCATCGACGCCGTCAAGAACTCCACCGACCCCGGCCGCGACCACCTGCTCGAGCGCATCGACTCGCGCCACGGCACCAAGATTCTCGACGACGCCGCCCGTCTGGGCTACGGCTCGAAGGACTACGAGCTGATCGAGCTGTAAGGGTGCCAGGACTGTAGGGACACCAAGGCTGTAGGGGCGCCAAGCGAACCTGCTTTGTTTGGCGTTCCGAGTCCGCGTGCCAAACAAAGCGGGATTTTCTGGCATTCTGAGGCGGCGGGTCAAAAAAACCAGCTTTTTCTGACAAGCCATCTACCTGCAAAAATACAAATAAATAGCAGGTAGATGGCTTGTTTCTTTGTGGCAAATTAAGTAGCTTTTTCTGCCCTGCCCTGCCCTGCCCTGCCCTGCCCTGCCCTGCCCTGCCCTGCCCTGCCCGCTTGCGAGCCCTCTACCCCAGCATCCCCGCCCGGTTCACGACCCCGGCCACCACCACGCCCGCCACCGCGAGCACGGCCAGCACGGCAATCGCCACTGCGCGCCTGCGCCTGTGGGGTCCGTGCTCGAAGCGGTCCAGGTCGAGCCCCACCCTCTTGCATAGGAGCCGCAGCTCGTCGCCGTCAACGAGCACCACCCCGTTGTCGGCGGCGAGCTGGCGGGCCGCCACGGTGAAGGCGCTGTTGGTCACGGCCCAGCAGGCGTCGGCCCCATAATGCAGTCGGGCCGCAACGACCTCCTGCACCGGTTTGACCCCCAGGTTGCTGCTGTAGTGCTTGGCCTGCACCACGATGCGCTCCCGCGTGCGCGGGTCCACGAGCACCAGGTCGGCCCCGAAGTCGCCCGAGGCACCCGTGAGCTTCACGCGATACCCCAGCCTGCGGAACACAAGGCCCAGGAAACGTTCGAAGTCGTACCCGCTCACCGCGGTCGCCCTGCAGCCCGGTCGCCGTGGCTTTTTTGCGCGTCCCATGTCCGCCTCCCGCCGAATCCGGTTGTGACCGCCCGATGAAGTCCGCTCCGAGCGCCTACCTTATGGGAAACTATCCCCTGCGGCAATCCGCAGATCGATCGCACCATCGTACCCCCATCGGCCCGAAGGGAGGAGCCCCGTGAGCGAGCCAGACCGTTCGTCAGAACCCACCCCCATCGGCGGAGAAGTCCCCGCTGCCGACATCCCGTCCCCGGCTTCCCCGGCCCGGCCGGCGGCACCGACCAGGCCCTTCGTGCTCGCCGCCCCCGGTTCCGACGCCGTCGTGCCCCGCGTCGCCGCTCAAAAGGCCCCGCAGTCGGAGCTCAGCCCTTTGGCCCGCGCCGGTCTCTGGCTGCGCGACCGTGCCCGCGCCCTGCTCCCCAGGGCCGCGGCGCCGGCGCAGCCCTCGATCCCCGAGGCGCCCGACGACTCCGGCCGCGTCACCGTGCCGTCGACCTCCCACGTCGACCCCCTGCCACGCGTGCCTGGCCAGCCCGAGGCGCTGTCGTACTCCCTTGTCTACGATGGGCTCCCGGTGCCTCCGGGAGCGGTGGGCTATCTGGTGGAGCACCCTGCGGGCTTCGTGGTCGGCTCCCGCGCCGGCAACGGCACCCGTCCGGAGCGTGTCTCCGTCGTTGCCTACATCGACGCCTACGGGCGTGTCTTCTCGGCAGGCAGCTTTCAGGCCGTGCCGCCGGCCCGCACGCCCGACGTCCAGTTCAAGCACTACGTCGACCGCAGCGCCCGCACCGGCTGCATCGAGGTCGCCGTGGGCCGCGGCCATATGGCGCGCCTGGCCGAATATGCCGAGAACCCCGACGGTTCCCTGACCATCGTGGGGTCGCGCGTCGAGCTCGGCAACGCCGCCCGAACCGCCGGCCTGCCGCTTGCTGCGGCCGTCGCCTTCCTGGCCCTGTGGTTGTTCCCGAGAAACGAGGGGGTCTCGCTGGCATCGGTGAGCGTCAAGGAGACCTTGGGGCACCTGCGCACATCCGACCTCTTCGAAGCCCTCGACGCCCTCGACGCCGACGCCCGCCAGGGCGAGGGCCACCCGCTGCTCCTGCCTCCGGGGATTCTCGCCTATACGGCCCGCAACCTGCGGGAGGCGGGCCTTGTGAACCTCAAGGCCTCCGACCTGGCCGAGCACGACCCCTTTGCGGCTGGCGGCCCAGCGGCTCCGACGCCGTTCCTCAGCCTCCTCGGCGGCCCCCGTCCCACGGGGGTGGGCGACCTCATGGCCGCCATGCGGGCCGCCTTCGAGGCCTCGGGCGTTCCCGGGCTCGCCGTGCTCGGAGAGGGGATTGCGGAGCCCCGTGTGCGACTTGTTCGCACGAGCGCTTACGCCAACGCGTTCTACGTGGGTTTCGACCGTCGTCAGGTGAGCGTTGAGGGTGCGCGCAAGTTGCTCGAGGCCGAGTCACTGCTCAACCGCTTTGTGCTCATGGTCGGCGAGCTCGACCGCGTGGGCGCCGTCCAAAGCGCCACCGTCGACCAGGTTGCCCAGCTCGACGCTTGGGTCGTCGACTCGATCGCCGATGCGGCCCGGCCCTATCTCGACGGCGCGGTGCCCTCGGTGACCAGGGCGAGCACCGGCTCCCCCGAGCTCGACGTGCGCCTGACCTTTGCCCGCGGCTGCGAGAGCCTGCGGCTGCCCTACCGCCTCGAGTACGCCTTCAGGGTCGACCTCGAGGCGGCCACCCTCGTGGTCGACGTCGAGTGTCCCTCGGCCGTCCTTATGCCGCGCGAGGCCTGGGATGCCGAGACCGGCGGCTGGCGCGTGCGCGGCTATGCCGAGCGCGAGGGTTTGGCCACCCGCTATGCCCTGCACCTGATGGGGGTCGTTGCCGCCGTGGCGTTCTGGGCGGGGGAGGGCGTGCTCACCGTGGGCGTGAACTGCTGGCACGGCTTTGGCTCGAGCGCGGGGGTCGACGAGCTCATGGCCCGCGACGACGGCAGCCTGCGCGGGACCTCGATGAACGAGCCGTCCTGCGTGGCCTCGGCCGTCTTTGAGCGGGGGAGCTTCTTGGCCGCCCTTGCCACCCAGGCCCAGCGCGAGGGCTTCTCCGCCGACCCCTTTGCCCTGGTCGACAGTGCGGCCCATGCGCTTGCCCTCGACGCCGACGGGCACTTGGGCCAGGTCCGGCCCCTGCTCGACCTCGAGGACCCCGGGCTCCACCCGGCCGACGCCGACCTGCGCCCCGAGCTCGACTCCCGCGCGCTGACCCCGCGCGGTTCGGCGCTCCTCCACGCCAAGGAGGTCTGCGACCTGGGCATCTACGAGAACACCGTGCGCAAGACGGCGGCCGACGAGGTGGTCGAGGCCTTTAACGTGGGCGGCGACCTCGCGGCGCTCGACGCGGTCAAAGACATCCACGACCGCACCGAGAACCGCCTGATGCGCGACGCCTGCCTGCGGGTGAGCGAGGGCATCGCGAACGGCGCCTACACCGGCGACTCCAAGGCGGCCATCGCCGAGGCGTTCAGCGACATCTATGGGCTGCAGGCCGCCATGAACCGGGCCGCCCAGGCCTTGCGCACCAACCCCGAGGCGGCGCGGGTGCAGCTCGAGGCTATGGTCGCGGCGGTCGACGAGCGCGGGTGGTTCGCCGACACCCCTACCCGGCGCTACCGGTACTTCGACTCCTACGCCGCGCGCGCCATCTACAGCGCCCGCTGCCCCGAGGCCGCCGACGGTCGGGAGCTGCGCCTCATGGCCGACGAGTACTATCTGGCCCACTACCGCCTGGCCACGCTGCTCGCCGACTCCCTCGACCATGTGGAGGAGGCCATCGCCCACGCCCGGCGTTGCGTAGAGGTGGCGCCCTCGGTGGCGGCGGGGCACCTGCGCCTGGCCCGCTGCTACTTTTGCACCTTTGACTACCGCAGCGAGATCGGGGCCCTGCGCGAGGTCCTGCGCGTGGCCTGGAGCCCCAACGACGTGGGCGTGGCCCTCTACTGGCTCGCCTACGCCTTCTGCATGACCGACGACTACGATGCGGGCTTTGCCTGCTACGGGGCCTGTTCGCGCTATGACGCGAGCCTGGCCGAGGCCGCCGTGGCCGAAATGGCGGACTTCGCCGCGCGCCGGTCCGTGACCCCCCGCACCCTCGACGAGCGCGAGGAGCGCCAGGTCCTGGCCGCGGTGGGCATCGACCTGGCCGCGGTCGACGCCAACGTCGAGTTCCTCGTAAAGGCGGCGGGTGCCGTGGCCGACGTGCGCTCCTACGGGCTTGCCCGCAACCTGCTGAGCTCGGCCGAGATGGCCCTCCACGACGACGCGATGCCGCCGGTGCTCGAGTCGCTGGAGGAGTAAGGGCGAGGAGCCGGCAATCCTCAAAATCGCTGCCACCGCGCATCGGTCGGGCTTATATGCCCCAGCACACCGCGCCCTCGCGCGCTTTGTGGCGGCGATTTTGTGTTTCGCGTTTAAAACGCCGTGGGGCTCTCTCCGGCCTCAGGGTCAAAGTGCCAGGCCTCGATGGCCGCCTTGTACTCGGGCTCGATGCGGTGGCCCACCATGGCTGCCGTGCACGAGAGCGAGAGGAAGGCCCCGGCCTTCACCAGGCGCTCGATGTCGTCGACCATGCCCCCGCGGACCCAGCGCCGCTCCATGGCAAAGTATCCCGAGGCAATGAAGTGCGCGCAGTCCTCGTCGTCGAGGTAGTCGGCGACGCGCTCGCCCGTGCCGTACTCGGTCACGAGATGGTCGACGTTCAGCTCCTCCTCGGCCGCCTCGCAGCTGGCGAAGTAGGGGGAGGTGCCCACGTTGGTAAGGACCGCGCGGGCAAGGTTGGGGTTGCGCTTGAAGTCGTAGAGGAGGCGCGCCCGCTGCTCCATGGTCTCGGTGATGGCCTCCTCGCGCGTGGCGTAGTCGCCTCGGCGCTTGTGGGTCCCGCAGAAGTAGACGAGCCGGTGCAGGTAGCAGTCCTCCACCAGGGCGGTCAGGCTGCCGTAATGGGTGTAGAAGGCGTTCTTGCTCACCTCGGCGCGGGCCAGCACCTCGGTCACGGTAATGCGCTCCAGGGGCTTCTCGCGCAACAGCTCCTCCAGGGCTTCCCGCAGGTAGCCTTTGGTCCGCTCCACACGTTTGTCTGCCATAGGTGGCCCCGCTCCCTCGCGGCAACTGTACCAGTATGCCAGATTATAGGCCCGACCAGCCAGGGACAGGTCGGCCGATTCGTCCCTTTTGGGCCGCACCGGGCCCATGGGGCCGATCGGGACGTTCGCGGCGGTTTGGCCATTCCGGAGCCCTTCTCCGCCTTGATAGAGTTGGCGCCAGCGGGGGTGCAGAGAACCCCGCCCACAAGGGACGCGCTCGATGCGCGCAAGGAGAAGGGAACAGCCATGGAGAACATCTCGCGCAGGGGATTCGTCGGTGCTGCTGCGGCGGCCGCCGGCATGGGCATGGTGGGCCTCGGGGCGTCGTTTGCCGAGGCCGAGCCCCAGGAGGTCGCGCCCAAGATCGAGGCCGGCAGCGAGGACCTCGACATGTACCGCATGCACACTTCGCTCGACACCATCAACGAGCTGCGCCGCGAGGCCATCGACAAGTGCGAGGACTATGTCTGCGAGGACGGCACCGTGATCCCCGCCGTCTGGGTCAAGATGCGCATGCTGGTCGACGGCCTGGGAGCCGGCATCGGTGCCCGCACCTACACCGCCGACAACAGCTTTGCCCTGTTCCAGCGCCTTGCCTACAACGACGAGGACCTGGCCCAGTTCTACATCAACTGCCCGCTCGGCGTTAAGTTCACCGTCCTCGACGCCGCCGTCGCCAACGACTGCACCGAGAAGGAGGCCAAGGAGCAGCTCGACCGCCTGGCCTGGACCGGCGCCATGTTCCATGTGAACATCGCCGGCATCGACTACTACAACCACCAGCGCATGTACCACGGCATCACCGAGAGCTCGATCAACCTCTACAAGCCCAATAACGAAAACGACGGCTTCATGGTCGACTTCAACGCCTCCCTGGGCGGCATGGAGCTCACCGAGTTCCCCTGCTACTACCCGCTGCCCCCAGTGGCCGAGGTCGTCGTCGACAACAAGATCCTGCCCTACGACGACATCGAGGCCCTGCTCGAGCGCCACGAGGTCTTTGCCGTGAGCGCCTGCCAGTGCCGCTACATCGCCGACCTGCTCGGCGAGAGCATCGAGGAACTGCCCGACCCCACCGACCTCGAGACCGTTAAGGACTGGGTCTGCGTCGACGGCCACCACCTCGAGAAGTGCTTCACCTTCGGCGAGGAGGCCCAGTTCTACATCGACCAGGGCATCGCCCGCCAGCTCACCCGCGAAGAGGCCCGCGAGCTCATCCAGCGCCAGGCCGTCGACGAGGGCTGCATGATGCAGAGCAACTACTCCAAGTACACCGAGGTCATCTGCTCCTGCGACAAGGGCTGCACCAACTGGCCCGGCTATGTGGGTTTCCCCACCGACAGCAAGAACTACGCCAACCAGAGCCACTACGACCTTATGTGGGACGACGAGCTCTGCATCGGCTGCGGCATGTGCGTGGAGCGCTGCGTGCCCGGCGCCATCGAGATGGTCGACGGCAAGCCCTCGGTGACCGGCTACTGCTTCCGCTGCGGCCAGTGCGGCATCGTGTGCCCCGTGAGCGCCCGCAAGCTGCAGCTCAAGGACCTCGACCAGATCCCCGAGCTGCCCGACGACCTGGTCGACTGGTCCAACAAGGACACCATGTGGCGCTACGAGAAGGGCCTGTGGCCCTACGACATGGCCCCGTGCACCGAGGCGTAAGGGGTAACGACCCGCACGGCAAGGCATGAGGGCCGCGCTTCGAGAAGACGCTACCACGGGCAGGGACATTCTGCCATCCCTAGGCCATCTACTTGCGGAAGCATGGTATATCTGTAGGTAGATGGCCACTATGTTTTGAGTAAGTACGACACCATGGGCAAGGGGATGCCTATAAGTTTTGTATTTGCAGGTCGGTATGGGTAGCGCAACGCAGTAAAGCAACTTTACTGCGGTATCCACCGGTAAGCGTGTCAGTAAAGTAACTTTACTGCGATACCGTCTTAGTAAAATTACTTTACTGCATTTTTTTGTCAGTAAAGTTAGTTTACCGCAAGATTTGACGAGTAAAGTTCATTATCTGTAGCAATTTTAAATGATGATATTGGTCGAGTTATAGCAAAATACTTCTTTGTAGTCTGATCTGCCGCATGCCATATCGCCCACCTTACCGCAAAGGCTTTCGGTGAAGCAGTTCTGCGAGTAAGCCGCCCCTGTGCCCACGATTTCGCGGCTCTGCCTTTCCCTTTCCAACGGGGAACATATACTCCCACACAAGCAACGCATCCCTTGCGATTTCAGGAGGTATCCCGTGGGTCTGGCGGAGAAGTTCAGGAAGGCGGCCAACGACGCCGCCTATGCGGTGGGCTACGGTTACGGCAAGGTGCGTTCGGCCGCGCAGGACGTGGCCCAGAAGCCCGAGGTCCAGAAGGCCGTCGACAACGCCAAGCGCGCGATGGGCGATGCGGCCGACAAGGCCGTCCCAGCGGTCAAGCAGGCCGCCTCGAACGCTGCCGCCAAAGCTGCTCCCGTCGCAAGGCAGGTGGCCTCTTCTGCTGCGGCCACCGTCCGCAAGGCCGGCTCCGCCGCAACAGCCGCCGTGGCGGACGTGGCGACCAAAAACGCCGCCTCCATGCGCGATGCCGACACCCGACCCCATACGGTGATCGACCCCACGACCGGCCAAAAGGTGACGGTCGAGGCCTACGTGCGTTGCCCCGACGGTTCCCACGACTACGACGCGGTCTATCCTCGCGGCACCAAGAGCGACTTTGGCCCCGTGGGCAACAAGCTGGTGGGGACCTTGCTCATTCTGGCCGGCGTGCCCATGCTCGTGCTGCCCGGCCCAGGGGTTGCCGCCATCGCCGCTGGCCTGTATTTTTGGCGCCTGGACGACGCTTCCTCTGAGTCTGCGGCGTCATGAGCCCCTCGGCCCTCTCGGCGGATGTAGGCTAGGGGGAAGTCAATCAAATGCAAAAAAGAAAAAATGAAAACTAAGACATATGCATGACTGTGTTTAACCTGGTGATATAACCAGTTAAAGAATCCACATGCCAGCTGGGGTTTTGCGAACAGCCTTCACAACTAATGCATTAAATAATAAAACATATCATGCATTTGACCGAGTTTTCATATTTGATTCTGCATTCCGTCCCGCCTGCACCCCCCCCCACATCCCCCGCCTACCATCCCCCGTGTGTCCGCCGCGCCTCTACCGCAGGTTCACCTTGAACCCAATGCGCCCCTCGCCGGCCTTGTAGGCCGCGATGTCGCCGTGGTGCTGGCGGGCGATGGACTGCGCGAGCGAGAGCCCCACCCCAAAGCTGTCGCTCGAGGTGCGGGCCGCGTCGCTGCGGTAGAAGCGGTCAAAGAGCCGCTCGAGCTCCACCGAGTCCACCTCGGCGTAGGTGTTCTCCACCGTGAGCTGCGGGTGGCGGCGCACCGACTCCAGGCGCACCGCGATCTCGCCCCCCTCGTCGCAGTACTTCACCGCGTTGTCGAGCAGGATAGCCGCAAGCCTGCGCAGCTGTTCGGCGTCGCCGGAGCAGCCCACCCCGTCGTCTACCTGCGCCGTGAGCCGCTTGCCCCGCTCCTCGGCCAGCGGCGCGAACTCGCCCACGGCGTCGCGCACCACCGCGTCGAGCTCCACCGGGTCGTTGCGCAGGTTCGCGCCGTTCTCGTCCATGCGCGAGAGCGCCACGAGCTGGCTCACGAGCCGCGCCATGCGCCGGCCCTCCTCGCGGGTGTCGTCGATCCACTCGCTCGGACCGCTCTCGGCCTCGATGATGTCGAGGTTCGAGAGCATGAGCGTGAGGGGGGTCTTGAGCTCGTGGTTGGCGTCGGTCACGAACTGGCGCTGCTTCTCGAAGCTCTCGATGGCCGGCTCGATGGCTCGCTTCGAGAGCGCCGTCACCAGCGCCGTGATGAGCGCCCAGCTCAGCAAGAACACCACGGCCGCCACCAGGAGCAGCTGGTTCGTGGACTCCATGGTCGCCTCGCCGTTCACAAAGATGACGAGGACCCCGTCGGGCGAGTGCTGGATCAGGTAGCGATAGCCGTCGGCCCAGCCGCGCTCGGGCCCGTTGAGCAGGGCGCTCTGGGCCAGGTGCCAGGCGTGCTCGGTGGAGACGGGCGAGTTGTCGCCCACGTTGAGCCCCAGCGCGTTGCCTGAGGTGCCGACCCACACGCTGAAGAACCGCCCGTCGAGCTGCTCCGTCACGCTGGTGGGGCGAGCCGACTGGTCCAGGTTGATGTCGGGCAGCAGCGGCACCGTGGCCTGCGCGCCCACCGACGGGTCCACGCCGTAGGCGGCCACGGTGTCGACCAGGGTGTCCATGGTGGAGTCCCGCTGGGCCGTGCCCACAAAGAACAGCACGGTAAAGACCAGCCCGAACACCGCAGCCACCGAGACCGAGCTGATGAGGACAAACCTCCTGCGCAGCGCCTCGATCATGCGTTGGCGGCGGTGTCGGTGAGCATGTACCCCTTGCTGCGGATGCATTGGATTCCCACGGGCGCCCCAAGCGCCTCGATCTTCTTGCGCAGGTTCGAGACGTGCACCCACACCACGCTCGTGTCGACCGACGAGTCCCAGTCCCAGGCGTGGGCCATGAACTGCTCGGTGGTCACGATGCTGTCGGGCCGCTCCATGAGCATCTCCATGAGCTGGAGCTCCTTGCCGCCGAGCTTCTGGTGCACGTCGCCGTACACGAGCTCAGAGGTGGAGCGGTTCAGCGTGATGGGCCCGTAGGTCAAAAGGTCCGGGGTGTAGGTGTCGCGCCGCCGCAGCATGGCCCGCACGCGCGAGAGCAGCTCCGGGGTGGCGAAGGGCTTGGGCAGGTAGTCGTCGGCGCCCGCGTCGAGCCCCTCCACGCGCTGGTCCACCTCGGTGCGCGCGGTCAAAAAGAGCGTCGGCGTGCTCACCCCGCCCTCGCGCAGCCGGCGCAGCACCTCGATGCCGTCGAGTCCGGGCATCATGACGTCGAGCACGAGGCCGTCGTACTCGCCCGACTGGGCGTAGGCCAGGGCGTCGGTGCCGTTGTCGACCCCGTCGACCACGTAGCCGTTGACCTCGAATATGTGGACGAGCGACTTGAGCAGCTTGGGGCTGTCCTCGGCGATGAGCAGGCGCATGGTGCTGGCACTCCCTCGGGCTCGCGGGCTTTTGCAAAACCTAGCCCGCATAGCCTACCACGACCGGCTTAAGGATTGCTTAATGGGAGCCTGAAGGGGGGCTCGGGAGGCGAGCCGGCGGCGCGGGTCGGAGGGACGCCCAGCCTGCGGGCCGCCCTACCCCTGCCTCCCATGCTCGTGCAGGTGGATCCGCGCCGGCAGGTCGCTCTCGTGCTCCGTGTTCGCGAGCAGCTCCGAGAGCAGTCCCATCGTGTGGGCCAGGTTCGAGCGCGGGTGGCGGATGGCCACTTCCAACGGCACGCCGGTGCGGTTGATGCAGCACAGGTGGCTTACGCCCGCCTCCACGGCGCTGGGGACCACCGTGTCGTCGATGACCCCGGCCACGGCGACGAGCGGCTTGCCCGCCTGCTTGCAGCGCCCCGCCACGCCCACGACCACCTTGCCGTGGAGCGACTGGGCGTCGAAGCACCCCTCGCCCGAGAACACCACGTCGGCCTCGCGCACCAGGTCGTCAAAGCACGCCGTGTCGAGCACCGTCTGGATGCCCATCTGCAGCGTCGACCCAAAGAAGGCCACCATCCCGGCCCCCATGCCGCCGGCCGCCGCGGCTCCCGGCAGGTGCAGGACGTCCACGCCGAGGTCGCGCTCGATGACCTCCGCCAGGTGCGCGAGCCCCGCGTCGAGCATCTTGACCTGGGCCGGGCTCGCCCCCTTCTGGGGGCCAAAGACCGCCGCGGCCCCCGTGGTACCGCACAGGGGGTTGTCGATGTCGCACATCGTGACGATCGGCGCGCGGCAGAGGCGGTCGTCGAGGTGGCTCATGTCGATGGAGGCTATCTTGGAGAGGGTCTCTCCCACCGGCACAAAGCTGTTGCCGAACTCGTCCAAAAAGCGCACGCCGCAGGCCGCCGCCATGCCGCAGCCGCCGTCGTTGGTGGCGCTCCCGCCCAGCCCCACGATCACCTTGAAGGCACCGTGGTCCAGGGCGTCCAGGAGCAGTTCGCCCACGCCGTAGGTGGTGGTGAGCTCGGCATGGCGGTTCTCGCCCACCAGGGTGAGCCCGGCCGCCGCGGCCATCTCGATGACGGCGGTCCCGTCGTGGAGCAGCGCGTAGTAGCCCTCCACCGACTCGCGGTACGGCCCGCACACCGGCAGCGTCATGCGGTCGCCGGGGATGGCGGCCAAGAAGGCGTCGACGCTGCCCTCGCCGCCGTCGGCCACGGGGATGGTGTTGATCTGCGCAAGGGGGAAGCGCTCCTGCAGCGTCTCGGCCATGATCCGGCAGACCTCGATGGCGCTCATCGTTCCCTTGAACGAGTCGGGCGCAATGAGGAAGTTCGAGTACTCAGAGGTGTACACGGTCGCATTCTCCCTGGTCGAGAGCCGTTGTTGTTCGGGGGGCGCCCGGAGCGGGCCGAGCGGCTATCCGGGCGCCTTGGATAATCTTTCAACTATGGGTACCCCTGATGACCCGCGGCCAGACACGAGCAGGGCGACGCGGCGACACGTGGTGGTCTGGCGGCCAGACGGGGCGGATGTACTATCATCCCCACAAGATAAGCCAAAACCTACGCCCCGTGCGCGCCCTATCTGTCAAAACCCTGCCCGCGTGCGCGCCTCTTTGGCCGAGAAGCACACACGCGGTGTAGGTTTTGGCTTTCCCAACGCACACGCGGTGGGCGTTTTGACGACGCTAGAACACCAGCGACAGCAGCCAGATCCCGATGATGCCCGACACGCCCAGCAGGCCGGTCACCACGGTCTGGGTCTTGTACCCCTCCTGCGGGGTCATGCCGCCAAAGTTGGTGACCACCCAGAAGTAGGAGTCGTTGGCGTGCGAGACGGTCATGGCGCCCGCGCCGATGGCCATCACGGCCAAGGCCGTCGAGATCGGCGTCACGAAGCCCAGGGTGTCCATCAAGGGCGCGATGATGCCGGCCGTGGTGGTGATGGCCACGGTCGAGGAGCCCTGGGCGGTCTTGAGGATCGCCGCCAGGAGGAACGGGAAGAAGATGCCCATGGCCTGCAGGGTGGTGGCCTGGGACTCGATGAAGTTCACCATGTCAGAGGAGGAGATGACCTTGCCCAGCACGCCGCCGGCGGCGGTGATGAACAGGATGGGGCCCACGACCTTAAGGGTCTCTTGCACCAGGTCGTAGAACTGGTCGAGCTTGCCCACGCCCGCGAGCTGGAACACGCTGAACAGCACGCCTACCGCCAGGGCGATGATGGGGGTGCCCAGGAAGTTGCACAGATCGGCTGCAAAGCCGCTCCAGCCGAGCATGCTCGCCACCGAGCCCAGGGCCATGAGCACGATGGGAACCAGGATGGGGGCCAGGGTCGACCAGGCGCCGGGCATCTTGCCGTAGTGGGCCACGAGCTCGTCGTAGGTGGCCACGATGCCGTTGGGGTCGGCCTCGTCGGAGGACTTGACGCGCTTGCCGACGAAGCGCGCGTAGAGCACGCCGGCGATGAGCGGCAGGATCGAAGCGAGCGCGCCTACGCCCATGACCATGAGCAGGTTGTTCTCGATGCCCAGAAGGCCGGCCGCCGCGATGGGGCCGGGGGTGGGCGGCATGAACACGTGCGAGATGTACAGGCCGCTCGAGAGTGCCACGGTGAGCATGACGCTCGAGGCGGCGGTTCGCTGCACGATGGCCTTGCGGATGGGGTTCAGGATGACGAAGCCCGAGTCGCAGAACACGGGGATGGAGACGATCCAGCCCATGAGCTCCATGGCGAGCTCGGGGTGTTTCTTGCCCACGAGCTTCACCACCATGTCGGCCAGCTTGAAGGCACCGCCCGTGGCCTCGAGCACCGCGCCGATGAGCGCGCCCAGGATGATGACGATGCCGATGCTCGTGAAGATGCTCGAGAAGCCGCTGCCGATGACCGAGGCGATTCCCGGCGTGACCGTGCCGTCGGCCGCCGTGGTGTTCACGAGCGGAATGCCCGCCGCCAGCCCGAAGGCGAGCGAGACGAGCATGATCGAGACGAACGGGTGAATCTTGAGCTTCGAGATCATGACGATCATGAGCACGATGGCCACAACGAAGGCGATTACGAGCGCGATACCGGTCATGGAGCCCCCCTAGTCGGACGATCCGGCGCTACGGTCGGCCGTAGCTATAGGGGATATGGTACCCCGAATGGCGGGGGAGAAGGGAAGGGTTTTGGTGGGTTGTAAGGATGGGTTGGTCGGACGTGTGGCGCTAGGGTGTCGCGGCCCTAAGGCTAGCCTTCGAAGGGCTGCTCCTCCTTGTTCACGACGCCGTGCAGAGGCGTCATGAGCAGGATGCGCAGGTCGAACATAATCGACCAGTTCTCGATGTAGTACAGGTCGTACTCCACGCGCTTCTCGATGGAGGTGTCGCCGCGCAGCCCGTTGACCTGGGCCCAGCCCGTCATTCCGGGGCGCACCTGGTGGCGCACCATGTAAAGGGGGATACCGCACTTGAAGTGCTCCACGTACTGCGGGATCTCGGGGCGCGGCCCTACCAGGCTCATGTCGCCTTTGAGCACGTTGAAGAGCTGGGGCAGCTCGTCGATGGAGTAGCGGCGCATGAACGTCCCGAAGCGGGTGCGCCGGGGGTCGTGGCCGGTGGTCCAGGCGGTGTCGGAGGTGTCGTTCATGCGCATGGAGCGGAACTTGTAAATCTCGAACGGCTGCCTGCCCCGGCCTATGCGCGTCTGTTTGAAGAGCACCGGTCCTGGCGACGAGAGTTTGGTGCCTACGGCCGCCACTGCCATGATGGGTGAGGAGATCACAATGAGGACGAGCGAGCCCACGATGTCGAAGCCGCGCTTTATGAGCGCGTAGGCCGTGTTGTCGAGCGTGATGCGGTTCACACCGATGAGGGGCAGCCCCGCCTTTTGGCTGATCGACGCGTTGCGCATCACGTAGCGGTAGCAGTTGGGGAGCAAAAAGACCTGGGTGCCGGTGCTCTCGCAGTCGTAGAGAATCTGGTCGAGCATCCCGTACTCGTCGGACTCCAGGGCGATGACCACCTCGTCGGGCGTAATCCGCTCCAAGGTGGCACGAACATCCCGCTGCTCGTCGCCATGCGGTTCGACAACCCCCACCACCCGGTATCGGGATGCGGCTTCTTGGGCGATGCGGTCCATGTAGGTTTGGGCGATGGGCCCCGAGCCTATCACCACCACCCGCTTCTGCCCCAGGCCCCGGGAGTGTCTGCGCCACTCAAAAGCGTCGATTACGGCCGCTTTAGTGCAGGAGAACAGGTTGGTGAGCGCCCACATCGCCACGATAAGGATACGGGACACGTCCACCATACGAAAGAGGAACACGAAGTCGATGAAGAGCATCATGGCCACGGTGTTGCATACAAAGAGCCGGCCAAAGGTCTTCATGGTTGAATGGGGTGCGCGTGTGTTGTAAAGCCCCAAAAGGCTGTAGAGAAACACGTATACCGGCGAGAAGAGTGCGGCCCAGGCCACGTGTTCCAAGCCAGATCCTATGGGCCCTTCGCCGCCGAGGAGATTGAACCTCAACCAATAGGCAAGTCCCATCGCAAGGCTTACCAGCACCATGTCGAGCACGGCCGAGGTGGCGTTCGATACTCTCTGGGCGGCTTTTGACACGGCACACGCTCGATTCGCCCATAAACAGGGCCGTTGGTTACATGTTCTGGGCAGGTATTCTATACTGTCGTGCGACGATTCGGGTCGATGCGTCTGCCGGTCGTTCCAAGTCCCCAAGGTCCGCAAGGGAGAAGCCCGGTGCCCCAGAGCAAGAAGATACTTTATGCCGCTTCGACCTTCGGCCACCTGAAGAACTTCCACCTGCCCTATATCCAGGCGCTTCATAAGGAGGGCCACCAGATATGGTGTGCGGCTCAGGGTGACTCGAGCTTCATGCCTGCCTATACGACCTGTGTGGAACTACCCTTCACCAAGTCGTACTCCTCGCCGTGCAATATTTCGGTTGTTCGCTCAGTGGCGCGCCTGATGCGCCGGGAGCGCTTTGACGTGGTTCTGACCCATACCTCTCTGGCAGCGTTTTTCGTGCGTCTGGGGATCGTTCTTGCCGGCAAAGGGTCCACGAGGGTGGTCAACACCGTCCACGGCTATCTGTTCGATGACGCCAGCTCGCCGGTCAAGCGTGCCATGCTGCTCGGTGCCGAGAAGCTCGTGGCTCCGGCGACCGACCTGGTGGTGACTATGAACTGCTGCGATACTGTTATAGCCGCCGAACATAGTTTGGGCCGCGAACCGGTGGTTCAGGTTCCCGGCATGGGCGTCCCGCTCGATGGTTTGCGTCCCGCTGCTTTGGAGGAGAAACGTACGGCTCGGCAGGAACTCGGCCTGCCGCAGGACGCTTTTGTGCTGCTCTACGCTGCCGAGTTTTCCGGTCGTAAGAACCAGGGGCTGCTCATCGAGGCCTTGGCGCAGCTGCCCCCGAGCGTGTTACTGGCCCTTCCCGGCACAGGTGAGCGTCTCGACGCCTGTCGTGATTTGGCGGCCAGTCGGGGGGTGGCGGCTCGCGTGTTGTTTCCGGGCCATGTGAACGATTTGGCCTCATGGCGTGCCGCGTCTGACCTCTGCGTTTCCTCGTCGCGCTCTGAAGGTTTGCCTTTTCATGTGATTGAGTCCATGGCCTGCGGTTTACCGGCGGTCCTTACCCAGGTGAAGGGTCATGAGGACCTGGTGTGCCCCGGCGAGAACGGCCTGCTGTTTCCCTTCGGCGACGCGGCCGCGTGTGCCGACTGCATCCGCGGGCTGTTTCTGGATCGCCTACGTGTAAAGACCATGGGCGAGAAGGCCGTGGCGTCTGCGAAGCCTTACGATTTGGCCAGCGTGCAACCGCAGCTCCTCGAGCTGTATCGGCCATAGGGGTGCCGCTGAAGGGCCGCTGAGTATTAAACTATCGCGGGAGCATGTGAAGGGGATTACAGGCATCATGATGGCACGCTATGACGAGCATGGCCCGACGGCTCTGATGGGACCATCCATGCGCGTTCTCTGCATGACCGAGAAATGGGAGTCCGGCGGTATCGAGGCGTTTCTTACCACGCTGTACGAGGCCATGGACCTAAGCGATGTCAGGCTTGATCTGGTGACCTGCCAGTACGAGCCCGGCATCTACGATGAACGCCTGGCGGCCCTCGGCCTCAAGGTCCAGGTTCTTTCGGGCAGTATAAAGAAGTGGAGAGAAAATCTCGCGCAGTTCAACGCCATGCTGGAGCGCGGGCGCTACGACGTGGTGCATCTGAACCTCTACGAGGGCATGGCCCTGCTGTTTGCGAGGGAAGCCAAGCGGGCCGGGGTGCCCAAGGTCATTGTGCACAGCCACAACACCGACCTGCATCCGGGGCTGCTCCGCATTCCCAAACTGCTTGTGCACCGGGCCTGCGTGGGGCTGTTGGGCGGGTATGCCGATGCGCGCTGGGCCCCTTCTGAGGTCGCGGCGCGGTTCCTGTTTGGTGGCCGGCCGTGGGTTCAGGTGAAGAATGGCATCCAGGTGGAGCGGTTTGCCTTTGATCCCGCAGCGCGTGGAGCGTTGCGCTCCCAACTGGGCCTGGGGGAGAACGTCCTGGCAATTGGTTGTGTGGGGCGTCTCTGTGCCCAGAAGAACCAGTCGTTTTTACTGCGTGTGCTCGCCGACATGCCTGACGCCGTGCTCGTGCTTGCTGGCGAGGGCGAGGATGAGCGGAGGCTACGCGACGAGGCGGGGCGCCTCGGTGCGATTGGTCGTGTTCGTTTTTGCGGCGCCTTGCCCGACGTGGCCCCGCTCTACAGCGCTCTTGACGTGCTCGCGATGCCGTCGCTGTTCGAGGGCCTCGGCATTGTGGCCGTGGAGGCCCAGGCGGCCGGCCTGCCCGTGGTGGCGTCGCCGGCCGTGCCCCCGGAGGCGCGAGTGGTGGAGGGATTGTTCGAGGTGGTGCCGCTGGAGGAGGAGGCGTGGGGCGCGCACTTTGCCGCAGCGCGGGTGTGCGCTGCCCAACGGACGAGCTGCTTGTTCGTTGAAGACGTATGCCGGCAGGGGTACGCCGTGGGCCGAACCGCCATCTTCGTAAAGGACGTCTACGGTCTGTAGCCAGGTGGTGCTCGATTGGGCTTGCGTGTCTGTCTCTGATTTCGCGCTACAGGGTTTTGCTCATGTGCTGGGCACGTGTAGTGCTGCTAGGCAGCTATGCCGACACACGCTGGGTCCTCCTATTGAGTCCTCACTGAACAGTATTATAGTTTAGCGGTGCATATGCGGCCGGTGAGGATAAGGGGTAGGTCGTGACGGTTATTCCGGAGGGTTGGAAGTCGGGCAGTACACGTGTTTCCCCGGAAAGTGATACTCCAGCTTTGACGGCGTCGGCGGCAAATTTGATGTCGGCGGCTTTGGTGCGGTCGGCCA
>JAHZGC010000001.1:291518-336779 GCA_019421015.1 Coriobacteriaceae bacterium
ACGGCGTCGGCGGCAACGATTTCCCACCTGCTGGTGAGCGTCATCGTGCCTATCTATCAAGTTGGGCCATACCTGATTCAATGTGTTGACAGTATTCTTTCACAAACACACGCTGAACTCGAAATTATTCTGGTGGATGACGGCTCGATTGATGAGGGGGCTGCTATCTGTAATGCATACGAGGCGCAAGATTCTCGAGTGCGTGTAATTCACCAGGCGAATGCCGGCCTTTCGGCAGCGCGCAACGCGGGGCTTGATATGGCCCGAGGCAAATACATTGCGTTTGTCGATGGAGACGACGCAATCGCCCCGACCTTCGTTGAAGTTTTGCTGGACGCATGCGAGATGGGGAAAAGACAAGTCTCGCAATGCGGCTATGCGACTGATTTTAATGCGTTGGGTTGCGATTTGCCTGGCGCTTCGATTGTATCCCAAGGGACTTTGCACTTTGAGGGGTTAGACACTCATGAGGCGCTACGGCGGCTGGCTACGGATTCCAGCGGAGCTTATGCGGTGGTTTGGAATAAACTTTACCGACGAGATGTGTTTGAAGGCGTGCGTTTTCCGGAGGGGCGTCAGCATGAAGATGAGTTTGTGACCTATCGGTTGCTGTGGAACGCTGGCGGAATTGCGGTTACCGACGCGCCTTTCTATTTTTATCGGCAGCGTTCTACTAGCGTCATGGGAATGGGATTTAGCGAGAAGACCCTCGATGCTATTGATGCACTAGGAGAACGTGAGTCTTTTTATCGCCAACAGGGCGCTGACGACCTTGCTTTGTTTACGCGTGCCACTCGGTGTCATCGCCTGCGTGAGATGTCGTCCCATTTTGATGAGCTACCTTCTAATCGAGCGGCTTGGCTCCGTGACGTTATGTATGCTGACTATCGTGCAGTTATGGTGTCACATGGTCCTTGTGGCCTAACAATTAGAAAGAAAATAGCCCTTACGATGCAGATGATTTCGCCTGCGCTACATTATTTCCTTGCTAATGTTGGACGAGAATAGAACAAAGTTAATCAGAATCAATGGAGGGCACTGGAGTTTGTGCCAGGTTTGCGTTAGCTCACAGATTTTTGCTGGCGTCGTTCGTACCATTTATGTAAATTGATATTAAGTATCTTATTTTTATAAATGCATTAGCAGATATGGCACTCGCAGCTAATTCGGTTCCCGATAATCTATACATACACAACTGTCCGAAAACTCGGCCCAGTTTACCTCCAGGCCCACTTGATGGGTATGCGGGGAGACCGCATGCCGGACGGAACCCCGGGGGGCTATCTACGGGGTGAGACCGAAAATAGAGGAGGGATCAAATCAGAGTCCCTCGTTACCACATTTCGTTCGACAGAGCTTTTTCCTGCATGTGTACTCACGAGTTGCCGACATGCTTACTAATATGTTGAGGTACACTCAATAACTAACGTTTGGGCAATTGGTGAGGAGAAGTGAGTGAAAAAGATAATCACCTATGGCACGTTTGATTTGCTTCACTATGGGCACATCAATTTGCTCCGCCGCGCAAAAGCGCTGGGAGATTATCTTATCGTTGCTCTTTCAACTGACGAATTCAATTGGAACAGTAAACAGAAGAAGTGCTACTTCGCCTATGAACAGCGCAAACAGTTGCTGGAATCTATTCGTTATGTTGACCTCGTCATTCCTGAAATGTGTTGGGAGCAGAAGGTTTCCGATGTTCAGGAGTTTAAAGTCGACACGTTTGTCATCGGTGATGACTGGAAGGGCGAGTTCGACTTCCTGAAGGACTACTGTGAGGTTGTCTACTTGTCCCGAACGCCCGAAATATCAACGACGCAGATCAAGAGAGAGCTTGGTGTACAGCAGCATCTCACGGGTAAGAAAGCGAGCGAGTAAAACAATGGCTGATCTTATCAGCGTGATTGTCCCTGTATATGACGTCGAGCAATATCTTGACCAATGTGTCAGCAGCATCTTGGGCCAGACTCATCCAAATCTTGAAGTCATCCTTGTTGATGACGGCTCTCCCGATGCGTGTCCTGAAATGTGCGAGGACTATGCACGACGGGACTCTCGCGTAAAAGTTATCCATAAGGAAAACGGCGGCTTGTCCGATGCTAGAAACGCAGGCCTTGACATTGCTCGGGGCGACTATATTGGATTTGTTGATTCCGATGACTGGATTGCGCCCGATATGTTCGAGTATTTGCTCCAAGGTGTCCAGGGTATGAACGCCGGAATCGCTTGTTGTGAAGTTATCAACGCCCATACATGGAAGCTGAAGTACAAGGTCCTGCATCAAGACAGCGTGTATGATTCACTGACGGCTCTTGAGGATTTGTTTTTTGATAGGCGCGAGAACTATGCATGGAACAAATTGTATAGAGCTAACTTATGGAATGACGTCCGTTTTCCAAAAGGCTTGAACTTTGAAGACCTTGCAACCGTTTATAAAACATTTGAAGGTGCTGGCCAGGTAGCTTATTTGCGTGATGCAAAATACTACTATCGACTTCGTCCCGACAGCATTTCTGGAACGAAGAATTTTGCGTTCCGTCGTGATATCGCCCTTGCCGTTATTGCCCGATATCGGGATGTCGCCCCGCGTTTGCCAAGGTTTAAGCCTGCATTGTTTCGTCGGGTGAGAAACTGGTATGTGCATGAGCTGTGCCGCGATTTTAAAAATCATCCAGAAAACGACCCGTTGAGCTATCACCTGCTCGATATCCTTGCACCGTTTGTTGCTGAGACAAAAGATGATATTGCTGATATTCTTCAATTTGAAGATCTTGAGCGCAAAAAACTCGATGCATTTGCCAAAGGAACGCGTGAAAGTTGCTTAGAGTCTCTTGATTTGCATGATTTAATGTGGAAAAAGCGAAATAGAAAAGCAAACATAAGAAAGTTTCTTCATCTATAGATGGGTTTGAATATGGAAATTAGCGTTATTGTTCCTGTCTATAATGTCAGTCTGTATATCCGACGGTGTCTCGACTCTCTTGTGGCGCAGACATTCGATGATTTGGAAATTATACTTGTCGATGACGGATCAACAGATGACTCACCTGTCATCTGTGATGACTACGCATCAAAGTATAACAACATTTGTGTTATCCACAAGGAAAACGGAGGGTTGTCTGACGCGCGAAATGCAGGCATTAACGTTGCAAAAGGACGTTACCTTGGTTTTGTAGATCCCGATGACTGGGTGACGCCTGATTTCTATTCATATCTGTATAGGGGCATACAGGATTACCAGGCTGACATCGCCGTATGCGAATATTACAATGTTTGGGAAAAAAACGCCGATGCGACAAATAGGCCCGCTCCGCGCTTCTTTAGGGGCGAAGAATCTTTAAAGGCTCTCTTGTTGCTGAAAATTGGCAACTACGCCTGGAATAAGCTATATAAGCGGGAGTTGTTCGGCGAGGATTTACGTTATCCTCAAGGTAAAAAATACGAGGACGTCCAGACAACGTATCGCCTGTTCCAACGGGCGGCGTCCGTAATTGCCCTGCCCGAGGCGAAGTATTATTACCTGCGTCGCTCTGACAGCATTACAGGTTTGAAGACCGTACAAAACGAAGGACAGTGTGTTCATTCGCGTATGCTGCGTTATGAAGCATTGGATAGTTACATGAGTCGCTGGCCTAAAGTTCGCGACTTTATGCTGAATGAGATTTACAACTATGTCCTGGTATTTCGCAAGACAGTGTGCACCGCGCCACAGGCCGAGATTGTTGCGGAAAAAGAACTATTTGACGCAATTGCATCCTTTCTTTCAGAGCATGCAGATGAGATTTGCGGTATGAAGGGTTGGGGCAGGCTTGGTCGAAAAGCCTATGCTGCGTTATGTATACCTTCGAAGGACTCTTGGCGCAGATCGGTCAGGATTGAAAAGCTGATTGAGAGAAAGAGCAAGATAGTTCAAAAGAAGCATGCTTCAAAAGGAATCGATGCGATTGAGCGCCTGTATGGGCGAGACGCTTTGTTGCCGCTTGATGATAACCTTGCTTTCGTCGAATCTCGCGCCGGAGAGGATTTAGCCGGTAACATGCTCTGTATCGTTTTGGGGCTGCTGGACCGTGGTCTGAAGGTTCGTGTTTGTGCTAAGGTAGAGTATCTTGATAAGGTTAACGGCATACTTGCTTCTGCGAATGCAACGGGCGTCGAGATTGTACTCAAGTCCACCGATGAGTATGACGCGGTATTTTCTCAGGCGAAGTATCTGTTCAATGATATGGTATATCCCGAGCAAATGGTCAAACGTCCGGGACAAGTTTTTGTGAACACTTGGCATGGAACGCCGTTGAAGATGCTTGAATATGACGTGGTCAATCAGCGTTGTATTCTGGGAGGGGCAACAAGAGGTTTTCTTCAATGCGATTATCTTGCGGTGCCAAGTGACTATCTTGCCGATAAACTTCTGAGTTCGTCAAGTATCGAGCATCTTTATCAAGGTGAGATTATTTACAGCGGGTACCCGCGCAACTCGGTTTTCTTTGACAAGGCCCTTCGCGGGCAGACGCGGTCGAAACTCGGCGTTGATGGCCTAGAAATGTTTGTGTATATGCCGACATGGCGCGGTGCGCAAAATGCACATGTGGACGTATTGGGTGAATACTCGAATCAATCGATACTGGATTTCTTCGAAGAACATCTCGCTGCCAATCAAGTCATGTATGTCAAATTGCATAACTATGCGGTTGCCGATGTAAGCTACGATGGCTATGAGCACGTCAGGCCATTTCCAGATGATTTTGATGCATATACGGTGCTAAGTGCTGCCGATTGCTTGATTACGGATTACTCAAGCGTTTTCTTCGACTATGTTTGTTCGGGTGGCAAGGTAATACTCTTCACATATGATGTCGAGAGTTATCTGAAGGACCGAGGCTTGTATCTTAGCTTGAATGACTTGCCGTTTGCAAGGGCAACGAACTATGGCCAATTGGCAGCCGAGCTCGATTGCATAAAACGCTATGACGACAGTGCATTCATCGCTCAATATGCCGCCTATGACGGCATTGGCGCCACCGAACGACTTCTACATGTCGTCATCGATCAAGATCGAGATGGCGTGCGTGTCGAACGTATACATAACGATGGCAAGAAAAACGTCTTGCTGTATGATGCGCGATACAACATGCGTGAGTTTTTATATGAAGGACTACAGGAATACCTGAACAATCTGGAGACCGGTTCTGTACATTATTACTACGGATATCGGCAGTGGTGTGTAAAGAAGACCGTGAGATTGCTCGCGGCGCTTCCTGAGGGAATTCAGCCTTTTGCATTGACGAATGAGACGTGTCAGACAACGGAAGAAGCCCGCACGATGAAACATCAGAGGACGAATGGTGTTCCTTTGTCGTTCGTGCAGCATGAAGTAAACAGGCTATTCTTCAATAACCCGTTCGATGAGATTTATATCGTCGATGCTAACCAATATGATCCGTTCGTTGCTTTGTTGGAATCGCTGCCCAACTATAAAGGAACAATTGATACGGGTGCGAATGACCGTTGCAGGTAAACAATGCCGTTGGGATGCGTGGTCCCGCTGCGTCCCAACGGCTGATTAGTATTACTTGTCGGCGGTTTTATCGTTAATGGTGTCATGGCATGTCATTCAAAACACGGCATGCCATTCAAAATGTAGCGCAGTAGAAGGGGTCCAAGTTTTTCCCTGTTGTCTCATTGCGACAGTGCTACTGGCCTATTGTTCAATAGGAACATAACTCAGTTTCTTGTCACTACGCTCATATACCTTGCTTAGCCATGCCCATATAAAATCGATAATGACAGAGGCGGCATAGGAAACGCCCAGAAGAAGCAGGAACACCAGGGGCGACCACTGCGGTAGGTAGATGAATTCCTGACACCAGTGATAGCAAAAGAAGCTGTGAGTAAGCCAGATGTTTGTGCCTTGTCTGCCGATTGCCTTGAGGGGTCTGGCCAGTAACGCTCCAGTTCTGGTTGACGCAAGCACGGATAGGGCAACGCAGACAAGTGGGGCATAGAGAAAATCGTAGCGATACCCAACGTTGAGTTTAAAACGCAGGCAGATGAGGAAAATCAAGCAAAGCAAAGCGCCTGCACATGCGAGATAGTGACCGGCCAGAACCCTCTTTGCTTTTGTCAACAAGTCCCAACGGGCAAACAGGCACCCGGTGAGGAAGCATGCTGACCATTGCATCGTCTGAAAAAGTTTGCCCCAGATGATGCTTTGGGTGAGACCGCTCGCCCATGGCATCTGGGCGAGTGAGGGAATAACCCATGTAGCTGCGGCGTTCCATGCGCAGATGACAAGGAGGTCGACCGAGAGGGCTGCGCGCTGGCGGTTGAAAAATGGCACCATGAGCGGGAAGGCCGCAAGGAGGATGAGGTAGTCAGTAAAGAACCACCATTCCCCGTTATAGCTAATGTTGAGCCCCGTAATGTTCCAGAACAAAGAGGCAAATGTTACCGTTACGCGCGTATCGTTAAGCAATAGGGCTATAGGTATGATGATGGCGAATACTTTGAGGTAGGAAACGTAGAGCCCTTTGATCTTGGCAAGTGTGAAACTTGACAACGAACTGGTTGTGTCGCCGTGCTGAGTGAGGGACTGATTGCCGTATTTTGATTGATAAGATACCCATGTCCCATAGCCACCAAGGAAAAGAAAGAGAGCTACGCATATTTTGCCAAAAAACCCGAGTAGCATGGCGGAATCAACGCTTGTGAATGTGAGAAGGGGGATATAGGAGTTGCCGTCTTGAATTCGGTTGGGAAAGGCGAAGAGATGGTGATATGACATGAGGATAATGGCGAAGCCTTTGACCAGTTTGGTGTCGTCTCTGCTAAAACTCATACTGGCTCGCCTTTCCTTTTAAGTCGGCGCAAGCGGGCGCTTGCGTGGGGAGAAGATCATTTCTTGTGCTGGCCCGGAAAGGCCCGGATGCATATCCTATCATTGTGCTGTTGAAGCCACGTTGCGGCATGGGTTTTGCATAGGGGGTACGTATGGTTCTGCCTGTTGATAAGGGTTATTGCGAATATACCGGGCAGCAATGCGCCCCGCTAATCTCAGTCATTGTGCCTATCTACGGGGTCGAGACTTACTTGCGTAGTTGCGTGCAGAGCATCCTTGCGCAAACATATGCCAATATCGAGGTCATTCTTGTTGACGACGGCTCGCCCGATGGATGCGGGAAGATGTGCGATGAATATGCTGTGCGCGATGACCGGGTGCGCGTTATTCACAAGGTAAATGGCGGCCTGTCAGATGCACGCAATGTCGCTCTCGATGTGGCTCGTGGCGACTGGATTGGTTTTGTGGACTCCGACGATGTGGTTGAACCGGCCATGTTTGAAGTCTTGCTCGCCCAAGCACGGGCACATGAGGCACAGATTGCCGTTTGCAATTTTGCCGAGTATGTTGACGGGCCCGAAGGACGCGAGACGTTGCGGACTCGCGGTGTTGAGGGTCTACGGGTACTTTCGGGACGTGAAGCGTGCTGCCTGCTCATGGTAGACGATGAATTGCAAAACTATGCTTGGAACAAGCTGTATGCAGCCTGTCTGTGGAAAGATGTTCGCTTCCCTGTGGGACAGAAATATGAAGACGTCAACACGATTTATAAGCTTTTCGAGAAGGTCGAGCGTGCAATTCTTATCCCCCAGGTCCTATATTGGTATCGCTTGCGCGGGGATAGTATCGTTGGTAGCCGCAACTTTGTCGGCGAATTCGATTGCGTGCAGGCAAATCTCGAGAGATGCGAGGATATGCTGCCGCGCATCCCCGAGGCCGCTCAGCCGATGATTGACGGCGTGATGAAAGCCGTCCTCAATCTTTGGCCAATCGCTTGGAAATATCGGCACGAACTCACGCCGCAACAGCGTGATATGCTTAAAAGTTTTTCGTTGTTTGCAGCTAATCATGCTGCACAGAGTACGATTCCTGCGCGTTTGGGTATCACGGGCAGGCTTACCTACAGACTCTTAACGCATCCGGCACCTTGGTCGCAATGGTGCGCCTTTGTATTGGATTCTGTATATCACCTGAGGCATGATGGGCGAGCCAGGTAGAAAAGGCGATGTTCGCGTGCACGTTCCCGTTTCGGGCTTCTGATTGTATGCACTTTGGATAAAATTAACAATTTGGTTTCACTGAGTAGGCACGGGCGAGGCTGTTCAGGGGGTTCGATGCTTCAACGCCTTAAAGAACACCAGTTTCTCTTCGAAGAGCTGGTGGCGCGCGATTTCAAGACCAAGTACAAGCGCACGGTGCTCGGCATGCTGTGGAGCGTGCTGAACCCTCTGCTCACCCTGCTTGTTATGAAGATTGTCTTCACCCAGTTCTTCGGCAACCAGGTCGACCACTACACCATCTACCTTTTTTGCGGCAACCTGGTCTTCTCCTACTTCAACGAGTCCACCACCCAGGGGATGACAGCACTCGTATCCAACTCATCCATCTTCACCAAGGTGAACGTGCCCAAGTATATGTTTCTGTTCTCTAAAAACGTTCAAACTATCATCAATTTTGGTATTACGCTCTGTGTGTTCTTTGTCTTCTGCCTCTTTGACCACATTACCTTTACCTGGAAGTTCTTTCTGCTCGTCATCCCCATCCTTTGCCTCATGGTGTTTAACATCGGCGTGGGCCTTATCCTCTCCGCCCTGTACGTGTTCTTCAAGGATATTCAATACCTCTGGGGCGTCTTTACGATGCTGCTCATGTATATGTCGGCCATCTTCTACACCACGTCGAGCTACTCGCCATTGATCCAGAACCTTTTCCTCTGCAATCCTGTCTACGTCTACATCACCTACTTCCGCCAGGTAGTCATTGACGGGTTGGTGCCGTCTGCCGGCCTCACGGCCCTGGCCGTGGGCTATGCGGTGGTGGCGTTCGGAATAGGTGCGATTATCTATAAGAAGAAGAACCACGACTTTTTGTACTACGTGTAGGGAATTGCCATGGTGCCCATTATCAAATGCGACAACGTGTCGATCCGCTACATCACGGGTGACTTTAAGGACATCGGCCTCAAGGAGTATCTCATCCGTCGTCTTAAGGGCGAATACTCCGTTACGGAGTTTTGGGCCGACCGTCATGTGAGCTTCGAGCTCCAGCCGGGCGACATGCTTGGCATCATCGGCTCCAACGGTGCCGGAAAGTCCACGATTCTCAAGGCCATCAGCGGTATCATGGTTCCTACCGAGGGCACGGTCGAATGCCGCGGCAAGATTTCCGCGCTCCTTGAGCTCGGCAGCGGTTTTGACGGGGACCTCTCGGTGCGCGAGAACACCTACCTCCGCGCCGCCATGCTGGGCTACAGCCGCGAGTTCGTGGATGCGACCTACGACTCGATCATCGACTTTGCCGAGCTGCGCGGCTTTGAGGACCGTCCCTTCAAGCAACTTTCAAGCGGCATGAAGAGCCGTCTGGCCTTCTCGATTGCTAGCCTCGTGGACCCCGAGATTCTCATCCTTGACGAGGTGCTCTCGGTGGGTGATGGGGCGTTTCGCAAGAAGAGCGAGCAGAAAATGCGCCAGATTATCGGTGGGGGAGCCACCACAATCTTGGTGAGCCACTCAGTGGGGCAAGTTCGTTCCCTGTGCAACAAGATTCTCTGGCTCGACCATGGCAAGCAAATTGCTTTTGGCAACAACGTGCAAGGGCTGTGCGACGCGTACCAGAAGTATCTCGATACGAAACATCTGCCGACTCCCACAGAGCTGCCGCTCATGAACGTTGACACTCCGGACGCCATTGCGGTAATGCAGGCCAAGGGGGGTCAAGAAGATGCGGCGGATGCCAAAGAATGTGCCGATCTTCTCGTCGGGGCGTCTTCGGGTTCAGAGTCCAAGGGTTATCGGCATGTTCCCAAAGCGGTGTGGATTACGTTAGCCGTAATCCTAGTGCTTACGGCTATTATCGCCGTAAGCGAGGTTCGTCTGCCCGGGGTGGTGCGCGACCTGCCCCAGCAGGCCGAGCGCGTGCTGTACACGAACGACCAAGGCAATGCCGAGGTATGCCTGTGGGAAAACGACCTTTATCTGTTCCTAGACCGTGCCTACGTCGAGTCTGCCCGCCCGACGCTTGCGATTACGGCAACCGACGGCCACGGGTTTGTGACAAGCGGTTCCTACGACGTCCTCGCCGATGCCAGCCGCCGCTACAGCACCGAAGACAGAGTGGTGCTCGATGTGAACTTAGCGCGGTTTACGGGCTATGCCGAGGTGCGCTACGAGCTCTTTGCTGCTGGCAGTGACCAGCCAGTTTGGGAGGGGACGTACGTTAAGTAGGCACGTGGGAGGTGCGGGCCCCATTTGGCACAATTGTGCTGTGGGTCGTTCTAGTTCTCGCCCTTCTCCGCCTGCCGCTTCTCCCACCAAGCCGCCGCACGCTCCTGCAGCTCCTCCACGTCGTCGCCAAAGGCATCTGCCGGGTTGTCGGCCACGTCGGCCGGGTCGAGCAACTTCTCGTAGGCCACGCGGCCGTGGAGCCGGTCGTGGTTGCTGGCGATGTCGCAGCAGTGCACGTAGCCCATCTTCTCGGCGATGTGGCGCATGCCGGCGTTGTGGGGGTGGGTCTCCACGCGGCACGAGCGCTTGCCGGCCTCGCGCGCCTGGCGCTCGCATTCGGCCATGAGGCTTGTGGCCACGCCTTTGCCGCGGTGCTCGGGAGCGCAGGTCACGCGGTGGATGCAGGCGTAGGTTGCCTGGCCGTTGTTGGGACTGTTGGTGAGCCACGCCCCGCGCAAGGGATTATCGTAGTTGGGCTCGCCGCCCAGCGTGATCATGGCCGAACCGAGCACCTCGCCGGTCTGCTCGTCGTAGGCCACGTAGAGCTCGCCTGCCTCGGTGTCGCGCTCGATGTTCTGCCTGCTCGGATAGCCCCACTGCCATTGCGAGAGCCCCTGGGAGCGCAAAAAGTCCTTGGCGTGGTTCAGGATGAGGTCGCAGCGCTCGATGTCTTCTGCGGTGGCTCGACGAATGCTGGTCACGGGGCTCCTTTCTGAGGGTCGGATAAATATAGCGTTTCTTATACCGCGCGCAAGGGTTTTGTTTCACGCCGCCGGCCTTCGCCACGGGGGATGCAAATTGTTGGGGGAGGCCTGTGCTATACGAACACCGAGTGCACGATTCGTGAGAGCGACTTTGCGCGGGGTTTTCTCCACAACCGCCTTTCACAATGGCTCCCACGTGTCAGACGAGTTCGCAGCGGGCGGTGTCTTCCAAATATCGATGGTTGTATAGGAGGAAGCCCGCTATGGCCAATGTGTTGCTGGTTGTATCCGCTGTTGTTGGAATTGTCGCCGGAATCTGTACGGTCCTTGGGTATGTGGAGGGCCGAGTGTCTCGCCGGCGTGAGGTCATTGTCGATGGCCGTCGCAAGCGAACGTTGTCTGAGGGCTCCGAGGAGGTTTCTCCGGGCCCGCATGTCGTGGAGGGGGAGGATGGGTAATCGAACCCATAAACGAGCGGAGCCGCTATCCCCTAGGCAAGGGTAACGGCTCCAAAGAAGTAAGGCATCGCCCGCCTGCAGTTTAGGTACGCGGGCTCCGTCTGGCACGTATTGTACCCTATCCTACAGCTTCCAGCAACGGGGCCCCGCCCTACTTCCCCATCGCCCGCTTGACCGCCGTCCGCGTTCCGGCGTCCTCAAAAGCGTGGGCCAGCCTCCACAGCGTGTCGGCGTCGGTGTCGATCAGGTGCAGGCGCAGGGCGTGGCGCCCCTTGGCCGAGAGCGCCTCAAGGTCTCCCTTGCTCTGGGCCACCTCGAGCTCGCCCAAGCGGTAGGACTCGCCGGGCACCTCCATGTCGCCCACCTCGTTGCCCGAGAGGATCAGGAACACGCCGTTGTTGGCGCCCCCCTTTTGCAGCTGGCCTGTGGAGTGCAGGTAGCGTGGGCCGATCTCAAGCGAGACGGGCACCTCCAGATGGCGGGCCAGCGTGTGGCGGATGACCTCCATGGGCCCGCGGCGCTCGCCGGTAAAGGGCAAGAAGGCGTTCACGCTGATCCAGTTGTGGGGCTCCACCAGCTCCATGAACGCGTCGATCACCGTGTCGATGGAGTGCATCTGGGTGGGGTCGGCGATGCCGGTGCGCTCGGCAAAGGCGTCGGAGTAGGCGGCCACGACCCAAGGCTCGCCGAGCCGGCGGGTGCGGTCGGGCAGCTCTCCGGCCAAAACCGACTTGGTGTTGGTCTTGGCGGCCTGCACATCGGGCTGGTTGAACGGGTGTAGCTTCATGAGCCAGTCGAGGAACGCCGTGGCGTACTCCCAGAGCACGAAGTGACGCCCGATGTCCAGCGGGTCCTCGAGCACGTAGGAGCGCTGGGCCACCTGGGGCGAGAGCATCGAGGCCTCGCGGTCAAAGGTGGAGTCGGGGTTCGTGTGGTACACGACCACCGGGTGCTTGGGCTGGTGGTGGTTGAGCAGGTTCACGTCGATCTCGATGTGGGGCACCACGCCCTGGTCGTCTTTGCCCAGGCTCTCGGCGATGAGCTGCTCCATCCAGAGGCCAAAGACGCGGCCCGGCTGGGGCGAGATGTAGGTAAAGGCAAAGGCCGAGCGCCGCGACAGGTTGCGGGCCAAGAAGTCGGCCAGCTGGATCGCCGGGTTGGTGGGGGAGTCCTGGGCGCACAGGCGCTCCATCTCGGCCGCGCGGCTCACGATCGCAGCAACGTTGAGCCCACAGAGCGCCGCCGGCACCAGGCCGAACACCGAGAGCGCCGAGAAGCGCCCGCCCACGCTCGGCTCTCCCAGGAACACCCCGCGGAAGCTGCGCTCGCGGGCCAGCTGCTCCAGGCCGCTGCCGGGGTCGGTGATGGCCACAAAGTGCCGCGCCGCCTCCTCCTCCCCGAGCTCGTGCACCACGTCTTCCCAGATGATCTTGTAGAGCGAGAGGGTCTCGATGGTGCCGCCCGACTTGCTGCTCACGATAAAGAGCGACCGGCGGTAGTCCACCCCGTGCAGGATCTGGCGCACGTAGACCGGCGAGAGCGAGTCGAGGGTCGAGAACCGCACGTCGCGATGTTGCGCCGCGCTCAGCTTGGTAATGGTCATGGGCGCCTGTGAGCTGCCACCCTCGCCGAGCAGGCCCACGTAGTCGATGCCTTCGGCAAGAGCCTCCTGGGCAAACGCCTGGATCTGCTCGATGGCGGTCGGCGGGTTGGAGGCCAAATCCGTCCAGCCCATGTAGTCTTGCGCGCTCTGGAGCGCCACGTCGCTAAAGTCGAAGAGCGTGGCGTCTTTGGCGTGCATACGCGATGCCACGCGGTTCTCGAGCAAAAGCTCTGCGGGGTCGTCGACGCCTGGAATCAGCTGGTCGTTCAAGGGGTCCCTCGATTCTCGGACGGTCGCGGGCGCCCGTGGGGGCGGCGCGCCTAACTAAGGATCCGGCTACCGTCCAAGTCTAAACCAATGGGCCGCTGTGGCAACCGGCGGGTGGGTAACGGGCCCGGCGTCTGCCACAAATGTCATGCTTTATGGAGGGCCTGTGGCGGAGAATCCCCCGAGGTCGCAGAGCGCCTGCGCCGGGTCATGGCCGGGGTGGCGCTGCCCCATAATTGCCGGGTGAGCTTGATCGATCGCCGTGCGGCCGCAAGGCCCCGAAGGAGGCTTTCTATGACCGGGATCCAGACCGTTTTGCAGTACCTCTCCGCCGTGCCCGCCTGGTATTTGGCCACGAGCGTGGACGACCAGCCCCACGTGCGCCCCTTCAGCTACGCCGCCGAGTGCGACGGCAAGGTGTGGTTCGTGACCGCCACCACCAAGGACGTGTGGCAGGAGCTGCTCCAGAACCAGAAGTTCGAGGCCACCTCGTGGTGGCCGGGCCACGGCTGGCTGATCTTGCGTGGCAAGGCCGGGCTGAGCGACGAGGTGACCCCCGAGATCCGCCAGGCCGGCTACGACCACCTGACCGACCTGGGCGAGGACTACGACGGCCCCGACGATCCCACGCTGGTGTTCTTCTCGGTGGAGGAGCCCCAGGCGTGGATCTGTGACCACAAGGAGTGGAAGCCGATCGAGCTGTAAGGCGCAGGGGGCGACCCGGTCCCATGAAAACCGTCCGGATGAGGCTCCCTAACCCGCGCACGTTTCTGCGTGCCCACGCCATGGCTGCGGTGGCCGTGCTTGTGGCGTTGGCGAGCTGCGTCTTCGTGCCCCCCGACGCCGCCTATCTTACCTACGTCGACTGGGAGACCCTGGGTCGGCTCGCCGCCATGCTTGTGGTGGTGGGCGCCCTGGGCCGCGCGGGGGCGTTCCAGTTCGCGGCGGCGGCCCTGGCCGCGCAGTGCCGACGGGCCCGCGGGCTGGTGGGCGTGCTCGTGGGGGCCACGGCGCTCGCGTCGATGTTTGTGACCAACGACATGGCGCTGGTCGGGCTGCTCCCCCTTGCGGGGGCGGCCCTGGTGGCCTGCGGTAGGCGCGACCTCCTGCCGGCCACCTTTGTGCTCCAGGGGGTGGCGGCCAACCTCTGCGGCATGCTGCTGCCCTTCGGCAACCCGCAGAACATCTACCTCTCGGCCAAGTACTCCATTGGTTTTGGCCAGTTCGTCGCCACCATGGCCGCGCCCTTTGCGGTCTCGGTGGCGCTCGTGGCCACCGGGTGCTTTGTCTTCTCCGACCGCGCCTCCGTCCAGGTGGAGACTCGGCCGCCCGCCCCGTCAGCTGGCCGGGCGGCGGTCCTGGTGCTTCTGCTGGCGCTATGCGTGGCCGCGGTGCTCGGCGCGGTCCCGGTGGGCGGCGCGCTGCTCGTCGTGCTCGGGGCCCTGCTCGTAGTCGACCGGCGGGGCCTCGCCCACACCGACTGGGGTCTCATCGTGACCTTTGCGGCCTTCTTCGTGTTCTCGGGGAACGTGGCGCGCATCGCGCCTCTGGCCGATGCGCTCGAGGCGTGGCTCGGCGGGGGCGCCTTCCTACCGGCGGCCCTTCTCTCCCAGCTCATCAGCAACGTTCCGGCGGCCGTGGTGCTCTCGCGCTTCACGGCCGACTGGGCGGGGCTACTCGCGGGCGTCAACGTCGGCGGGGTGGGCACCCCCATCGCCTCCCTGGCGACGCTTATCGTGGTGAGCCACTTTCAGTCGATGGCCCCGGGCTTGCGCCTGTCTCGGCGGCGTTTCTGGGGGCTGCTCCTCGGCCTCAACTTTGCCTGCCTGGCGGCCCTGCTGGCGGCCGGCTGTATCGCCGGCTGGTAGGGGGTGCCTCTCGGGCCCTACGCGGTAAAGAGCTTGCGGATCTCGGCCGTTAGCCGCTCGCGGGCGAACACCACCAGGGCCAGCAACAGCACGCAGGCCACAAAGGCGCTGGTGGCGGCCGGCCACGCCCGGGTGGTGAGCCCCAGGGCCACCAGGCCCAGCGGCACGATGCCCAGCAGCACGTCGAGCAGCAGGTACTTGGCGTAGCCCGAGACAAAGGTGCCCCTGAACACGCATACCAGCACGGCGTCGGTCACCAGGGCCACAAGGCAGATCGCGGGGATTACGTAGGTGGTCACCACGGGATTGCGGCCCACGAGGTACCACAGGGCCGCCGCGGCGAGCAGCACGAGAAAGTAGCGCACCACGAGCCGCAGAAAGTCGGGGGCGTGCGCCAAGAAGTGCCGTACGAACACGAAGTTCGTGAGCAGCGCCAGGCACACGGCCAGCACCACGTCGCTCGAGAGGCCAAACAAAAAGCCCGCAAACACCATGGCGAGCACCCCCACGCCGGTGGCAAAGGCGAGCACCCGCAGGGCCATGGTGCCCGAGCGGTGCACCTCGTTGCCGGGGAACGCCGCAGGCGACGCCGTGCCCGTGAGCGGCCCCTGGCACAGGGGGCACAGGTCCAGGTCGCCCGTCAGGTCGATGCCGCAGCGCTCGCAGCGCTTCATCGGCTGCCTCCCTTCGCGACGGCGCGCAAAGAGTATGCGCGCGCAGCCGCCCCGTCGCCCTTGGGGACGCGGGGTTTTCTCACCCGGGGCTTCTCGGCGTTCTGGGCCAGCTTCTTGACCGACTCCTCGAACTGCGCCTCGAGCCGGTCCTCGGCCGCCTCCTCACGCGACTTGCTGTAGTTCAGGTATCCCTCGATGCCTTGGGACGAGAAGAACCGAACCAGGTTCTTCTCCACGTTGTGGTTCGAGAACGCGGTGGAGATGCCCACGCTCAGGTCGTCGCCGTACGAGCACAGCGTGAACTTGAGGCCGCGCGTCGAGGTGAGCACGTTCATGTTGCGCACGTAGGGGGCTATGCGCTCGTCGAGGCGTACCACGCCCAGGTTCGACACCGTGGTGGTCGAGGTGCGCTCGGCCACGCGGCTCGCCACCTCGAGCACGAGGTCTTTGAGGAAGAGCGGGGCAAAGCGCAAAACGGGGTTCTTCTCCAACGCGATCATGCGGTTCATGCGCAGCTTGAGGTGGTCGGGGTCGGTCGCCTTTTTGAGCTGGCTGCCCATCTGACGGGCGATCTCCTCCACCGGCTCGTCGTTCTCGCCGGGCGTGTAGGAGAGGAACGCCAACCCAAAGAAGTTCTTGGCCGTGGCCGACTGAAAGTGCTGCCGCAGGTCCACCGGCACGTCGATGCGGATCGGCCTGTGGCGCTCGCGCCGGGGCATCTCCTCGCGGATCGAGGCCATGACCGCGGCGGACATGAGCGCCGTGAGGCTTACGCCCCAGGAGTGGGCCAGGTCGATCACCGGGCGCACGGGCAGGTGGTACTCCATGAAGGTGGGGTCGGCCTCGTCGCGCCAGCCCACGAGCTGGTAGGCTCGCGGCATCGGCTCCGCGGCCGCCTTGTCGCGTTCGAAGTACTTGTCAAAGCTGTTCTCGGCCTTTTGGGAGGCCGAGCCGTCGTAGTCGTTGGCCGCGTCTGCCACGCCGTAGCGCTGTCCCAGGTAGGAGGTGAGCAGGGCCTTGAAGAACCCCAGGCTGCCGCGCCCGTCGCTCACGATGTGCGACACCTCCAGGTTGATGCGCTCGCGGTAGTAGCTCACCCTAAAGAGGACGCTCTTGGCGTCGACGTGCAGCCCAAAGCAGACCGGCAGGCTCTCGGGCACGGCGCGGGGCGGTTCGGGCGACTGCTGCAGGTAGTGCCAGAACAGGCCGCTGCGCAGGCACACGTTAAAGCCCGGAAAGAGCGCCGCCGTGGAGGTGAGGGAGCTCTGGAGTATGGCGGGGTCCACCTCGTCGACCAGGGTCGCCGAGTAGCGAAAGACCGTCTGGGCGTGGCCCCCGGCCTCCGAGGAGTAGAACTTCCCGATGTTGTCTAGGCGATACCAGGTATCTCGAGCCACGCCGGATCCCCCTCTTGCACAAGCTCGGCCCCGTCCAAAAAGTGCTCGAGGATCTGGTAGGTCGCCCGCACGGGGCGCGCCACCGACGGGTACATGAAGTAGCCGTGCACGGCGTCGAGCACCCTGAAGAGCTCCACGTCGGCGCCGGCCTCGCGCAACCGGGCCGCGTAGGCCTCCCCCTCGTCGCGCAGGGGGCAGTACTGCGCCGTGACCACCAAGGTGCGCGGCTGGCCCTTGAGGTCGGGCGCGAGCAGGGGGGCCAGGTAGGGGTTGGTCCAGTCGGCGGGGGAGGCTGCGTAGAGCCCCATGTAGTCCTGCACGTCCTGGGCGGTGAGCACGTAGCCGTCGCCGTTCTCGCGCACCGAGTCGAACGGCGTGGTCGCCGGGTCGTGGTCCCCGTAGGTCGCGGGGTAGAGCAGCACCTGGGTCGTGGGGGAGAAGACCCCGCGGTCGTGGGCCATGAGCGAGACGGCCGCGGCCAGGTTGCCGCCGGCGCTGTCGCCGAACAAGACGATGCGCTCCGGGCACACGTCGGGCAGCAGCTCGCCGGCGAAAAGCTGGCGGGCCACCTCGTAGCAGTCCTCGGGGGCCTGGGGAAAGCGGTGCTCGGGGGCCCGGCGGTACTCCACCGAGACCACGCGGCGTTCGAGCTTCACGGCCATGGTCGTGCAGACGTCGGTGTAGAAGTCGACGTCGCCGTTGACCCATCCGCCCCCGTGGAAAAAGAGGATCGTGCCCCTGAAGTCGTCGCTTACCGTGAGGCCCTCGCGCAGGGAGAAGTCGATGTCGCGGGGGGTGAACACTCGGCAGGCGATTTGGTAGCCGTCGGGGGCCGTGGCCTCGATGTCCTCCACGCGGCAGCGCGGGTCGGGCAGGTCGATGGCCGAGACGGCCCCTTCTGCTGCGCGTATGGTCTTGTACGACGTCTTGACGTCGGGGTTGAGCCGCGTCGCCACCTTGTAAGCGGCCTGGACCGCCTTGTTCATCGTCATGGGCACACCTCTCTTCTCGGCCGTCGGGCCGCGGTCGCGATCTTTGAGATGTCGGTTATCCCCTGATACCCGTTCGGGGCGTTGGGGCAACCCGCCTATGGCCGTGGGCTCTTCACAAGGTCGAGCACCTCCTCGCGGGCGTTGACCCCCAGCTTCCCATAGATGTTGTGGATGTGGGTGCGCACTGTGTTGGGCGATATGTAGAGGACCTCGCTGATATAGCCGCTGCCGTAGCCGGCTGCCAGGTAGCGCAGGATCTCGGCCTCGCGGGCCGTGAGGCGGTAGGTTTCTGAGAGGGCGGCGCAGCGCTCCTCCAGGGTGGGTGCGGCGGAACCTGGGGCGGCCGGGTTCCCGGGCGCGTGGGAGAGGCCCTCATGCGATGGGCTCTCTTCTTCTAGGAAGGGCTCGGTGCTGGCCAGGCGCTGGTTGCGCACCCAGGGCACGATGACCATGGCAAAGGCGTAGACCGCGGTGATGACGGTGGTCGACACCTTGACGGCCTCGGCGCTCATGGCCTCGGCGCAGGCGAGCCCTACCAGCGACGTGAGACAGAAGAGGGAGAACGGCATGCCGTAGACGAAGTCCGACGGGAACTCCCCGGCGTGGGCCACGGCCGAGAGGGTGGCGAGCGTGAGGAGTGCCGCCAGGGTGTAGAGCAGGTAGATCATGGCCATGTCGACCCACGATCCCCCAAAGAGCGCCATGGAGATGTTGGTCACCGTGAGCAGCAGCACCGCGAGTGCCGGGATGAGGCTGCGGTAGGCGAGTCCGGCAAAGGGGCGTTTGAGGTGCACGGCGGCGAGCGCGGCCAGCAGCGCGCCGTCGATTGCCAGAGAGGCGAGGTGGAAGGGGTGGCTCTCGATCACAAGGGCGCGCATGGTCCCGACCACAAAGGCAAAGGCGAGAAGGCCTATGAGCGCCGGGGCCGCCACGCCGGAGAACGACTTGAGGCGTTCGGCCGTCGAGCGGGGGATGCCGCGTCGGTCCGCTTCGGCGGGGTCGTTGGCACCGGGCGCATCCATGCCGCACAGAGGGGGGAGGGCCGCGGCCGCCGCGGTGCACGCTATGAAGGCGGCAGCGCACGGCACGGCGGGCAAAAGGGCAACAAGGGTGCCCAGGGCGGCGGCGCATACCCCTGCGAGGCCGACTGCCGCCAGGGAGAGGCGGGGCCCAAAGCCCCTGAAGACGCGGCCCCACGAGAGCCCCGTGCCGACGCTTCCCAGGCCGGCGACGAAGGAGAGCGCCGTGACGGCTGCCCCCGGTACGGCGCTGGCCGCCGTGAGCGAAAGCACGGCGAACGCTACGTTGCCGGTCAGGAACAGGGCGGACCCGACGCCCCAAAGAAGCCGCTTGGGGATGCGCCGGCCCCGCAGGGAGGCGATGGAGACGGCCGCGGCCACCACGGCGGCAAGGGCGAGCGCCTGGGGGGCGAACGACCCCACGAAGGTGCCGAGTCCGGCGAAGCGCTGGAAGGGCGTTACGGTGGCGGAATGCAGCGTGAGGGTCACGATCCAGCAGGCAAGGCCCGCGGCGGCCAAGGCGATGCGGACGGCCGTCTTGCGCGCGCGAGGCACCCGGACCGCGGTGGTGGCGTTGTTTGCCGCTGGCTGCCTCGTGCTCATGTCGGCTCCGCTTCTGCGTGGTGGGAACGTCCCTCTATTCTATATCAAGCAAAATCAGGCAAAGGCCAAGGGGTGCCCGGCGATTCAGTGGAACGGTCGGGCACCCCTTGGAATTCGGGCGCTGTGAGTTTAGGCGTCTACGCACCTTGCTTGCGCCGCCGTGGACGGCGCTACGCTATCTCGCCGCCAAAGTACACGCCCACGTTGGGGAGGTTGGCGTACTCGTCGTCGGCCTCGTCGCTGCCCGGGGCGGGCGGCGGGGTCTGGCGCTTCTCGAGCGTGATGGCCGTGATGTCGCGGGCAAAGTAGCGGGCGCTCGTGGAGCCCAGCCACAGCTGGTTGGTGCCGCCGGCACTCTCGGCGATGGGGCTGCCGTTCACGTCGCTGTGCGAGAAGGACCGCAGGTTCAAGGAGTTCACCATCATCGACGTGCGCAGCATCGCCAAGTACGACGCCGGCCATATCCCCGGTGCCTTTTGCGTGCCCGCCGGCCGGATCTTCGAGATTCGCATGCGCGAGGCCCCCCGTGACAAAGACGTCGTCCTCATCGACGCCGACGGCTTGCGCGTTGCCGAGGCGTGGCAGACCCTGGTCGACAACGACTACGACCCCGAGCGCATCAAGGTGATCTCCGACGGCTATGAGGCCTGGGTGGACGCGGGGCTGCCGACCGAGGTGAGCACCGCTCGCATGTGGTGCTAGAGCAGTCCGCAGTTTACCAGGCCATACGTAAATCCGTTGAGATTCGTGCGCCGGTGCTCAACGCTCTCAACGCGCCTGCTTGCGCAAAAACTCAACGGTTTGCACGATGGCGCCCCAAGCGCTCGCCCTCCATCATGGCCATCAGCGAGCCGGCGCGTCCCGCGCACCGGCCTTTCGCACGCCAAATCCTCCTACGAGAGAAAGCGAGCGCATACCATGGAACTCTCCCGCCGCAACTTTGTCGCCGGTGCCGCCGCCGCGAGCGCCCTGGCCGCCGCCGGCGCCTCCGTCGCCTTCGCCGACCAGCCCCCTGCGGGTGACGGCGCTCCTCAGGGCGGCCCCGCCGGTACCCCCGAGGCCTCCGGCCCTGTCGAGTACACCGTGCCCGTGACCGGCTACATGACCGACGAGGACTGGCTGGGCTCTGCGCCTGCCATCGACCCCGCAGACATCTCCGAGACCCTCGACTTCGACGTCGTGGTGGTCGGCGGCGGCCACGCCGGCACCCAGGCCGCCCTGGCCGCCGCCCAGAACGGCGCCAAGGTCGCCGTGATCGAGAAGCACAACGATGGCGAGATCCAGTACCGCGGCGACGACATCTGCTCCTACAACTCCGACCTGCTGGCCGGCTGGGGCTTTGGTCCCTACGACCTGAACGAGATTGCCAACGAGTACGTGCGCCGCGCCAACGGCCGCTGCAACTCCGCCGTGATCCGCCGCTTCGTGTTCAACTCCGGCGAGATGATGGACAACCTGGCCTCGCTGGTGCCCGAGACCTCCGACGTGTTCGACTACGGCGGAGCCAACGGGTGCATCGTGCAGATCGCCTACAACACCCCCGACGGCTCCTCGTACCCGCTCGAGATCGCCGGCTACAAGATGTGGGCGTCCACGGTGCAGACCGTGGGCACCCAGAACGAGCAACCCGTGGGCAAGGCCGGCCTCACCGGCATCTCCCGCCTCTCCGAGCTTGAGACCTACTCCCGCGACGCGGCTGAAGACCTGGGTGCCCAGTGGTTCTGCGGCCAGTCCGGTGTCGAGTGCGTGCTCGACAGCGACGGCGCGGTGACCGGCGTCATCGCCCAGGATGCCGACGGCAACTACATCCAGTACAACGCCGCCAAGGGCGTCATCCTGGCCACCGGCGACTTCGGCGCCAACGCCGACATGGTCTGGGAGCTCTGCTCCGAGTGCGCCGAGAACGCCATGCGCCACGGCGTCTCCCGCGACCGCATGACCGGCATGACCGACTGCGACGGCAGCGGCCACAAGATGGGCTGCTGGGCCGGCGGCATGATTGAGAGCCACCCGCGCCCCGTGGCCGGTGACGCCCCCAGCATCAGCTTCGGCCCCTGGGGCTCCGCGCCTTGCCTGTGGATGAACTGCAAGGGCGAGCGCTTCATGAACGAGGCCTTCGCGGGTCTGGTGCTGGCCCAGTCGGTGCGCCAACCCACCGCCACCGAGGGCATGACCGGCAACTTTGCCATCATGGACAAGAAGCACATGCAGTACATCCAGGCCGGCGGCCTTGACCACGGCGCGCCCAACTGGGGCTTCCCCGAGGGCATCGAGGAGTACGAGGCCCAGATGGACGCCGCCACCGGTACCGAGGGCAGCATCGAGGTGCGCGGCCTCGAGATCGCCAACCGCGGCTTTGCCATGAGCAGCCAGGTGTTCGTGGGCACCACCGCCGAGGAGGCTCTGGCCAACGCCGGCCTCAGCGGAGAAGCCCTTGAGACCGCCCTGGCTACCATCGAGAAGTACAACGCGGCCTGTGCCGCCGGCGTCGACGACGAGTTCGGCAAGCCCGCCGCCAACCTCATCCCGATCGACGAGGCCCCCTTCTACGTGGCCACCCAGGGCACCACGCGCTGCTACGGCCCCGGCCTCAACACCCTTGCGGGCCTCTGCGTGAACAGCTACTACCAGGTGCTCAACCCCAACAAGGACGCCGTGATCTCCGGCCTGTACGCCGTGGGCAACACCATGGGCGAGCGCTATGGCAACGCCTACAACTGCCCGAGCGCCGGCAACAACATGGGCAACGCCATGACCAGCGGACGCGTAGCCGGCAAGCACGCCGCCGGTGCCATCGACCAGATCTTGTAGTTTGTTGAGGATCGCCGCTCGCCGCGTTCCGCAAGGGCTCACGTACGTCCAGTACGCATCGCCCTCGCGCGCCTTGCGAGCGGCGATCCTCTTTTAGAGGGGACGCCCGGGGCTTGCCTCGCCGCGTTCCTCCTCGCCCCCGTGCGCTTTGCGTGCGGGGGTTTTCTGTGTCTTTGACCGTTGAGGAAATGTGCATTTCCGGTCAGCCAACCAACAATCTGTTGCGACCTGCACTTGCGCTTCGGTTGGATATAGAATATAGAAGACAAGTTCGGCAGTTTTACCGACGCTCGTGCGTCAGGAGAGGGCGCCTTCGGGTGCCATGGAAAGGGGTTCACCATGGAGTTTGGGAAGAAGATTGGTTGGGCGCGTGGCGGCCTCCTCGTGAGCGCCGTGCTGCTCGCCGTGATGGGCGTGCTGTGCTTCGTGGCCCACGGCATCCTGCCGGAGGCTCTGCACAACCCGCAGCTGCCCGAGGGCTACACCTGGCCCGTCGGCGAGCTGATCGGTGCCGCCGTCATGGCCGTCACCGGCATCTGCCTGATCGCCGCCTACAACATGGCCGGCGGCTCGCGCAACCTCGGCGGCTGGCTTATCATGAGCGGCATCATGAGCCTCGTCTCCTGCGCCGCCTGCCTGCTCGACCCCGTGCTCGGCACCTTCTCCTTCGAGTGGGTCATCGCCGTCTTCATCGGCATCCTCGGTGCCCTCGTGTTCCTCGAGGCCCTCTGCAGCGGCCGCACCATTGGGTACAAGGGCTGGGCTATCCAGCTCATCCTCGGCATCGTTCTGGTCGTGCTCGCCCTGGCCGTCGTGTACAACTCGGCCTACGCCGCCACCGTTGCCGGCATCGCCTTTATCGTCTATGCCGTCGAGGTCGCCCTCGTGCCGGTCATGGGCAGCAGCATTCAGCTCAAGGCCTAACGGCCGCTCGGCAGTTCCTGCCCCTTTCGTCAGGAACGTGAACGTCGTATCATGCGGGGCCGTCTGCGTCATGCGGGCGGCCCCGCTGCTGTATGGTGGGGAACGCTATGGGGAAGACCCCACGGGGAGGGGCCCTACGGGGCCCCGAGACCTTGTGCGGCCAGTATGGTTACGTGCCACCAGAAAGGATCGGCTCCCATGAATTCCAACAATACCGGTACCGCCACAGCCGCGCTTGTCGTAGGCATCGTGGCTTTTGTCTGCTCCTGGGTGTTCTCGTCGTGGGGGTGGCTCGGCACGATCCTCGGCATCGTGGGCATCGTTTTGGCTGCCAACGCGTTCAAAGAGTGCCCCGCCGGGTGCGACGGTCACGGCATGGCCGTCGCGGGACTTGTGCTGAGCATCTTGGCGGTTTCGCTCTCCGCCTTGGCCATTGCCTGTGTGTGCGGCGGCATGGCTTTCGCCTTCCCGTTCAGCTGCATGGCTTGCATCCTCTAGGCCAGCCCTATGTTTCCCACCCTCGACATCTTCGGTCGAACCATCGGTGTCTATGGGCTGTGCGCGGCCCTGGGCTTTCTTGCCATGCTGCTCTGCGTCGCGCTTTTGGCGAGAAGGCGGGGAATGGTGCCCGAGGAGGAGGTGGTTGTCGCGCTGGTTTCGGCGGCCGGCGCGGCGGTGGGGGCGGTCCTACTCTACGGCATTGCGAACATACCGACCCTCGTCTCGGTCTTCGAGGCCTATGGTCGGGGGTCCTATGGGGGTTTCGGCCTGTTTGCGGCGGATGTCGTTCGTTGCTTCGGGGGCTTTGTGTTCTACGGCGGTCTGATCGGGGCCTTGGGTGCCTGCTGCCTCTATAGCCGCCGCCGGGGTTATGACATTTTGGAACAGCTCGACCTTTTTGCGGTGGCGGTGCCCCTGTTTCACGTGTTTGGTCGAATCGGATGCTTCATGGGCGGTTGCTGCTACGGGGTCGAGGCCGACTGGGGCCCCGTTTTTACCGACTCGCCCGTATGGTTGGCCAACGGGGTACACCGCGTGCCTATCCAGCTGTTCGAGGCTGCCGGCAACGCCTGCATCTTCGTCGCCATGCTCGCTCTATTCCTCAAAGGGCGGCTGCGGGGGAAGCTCATCGCGGTGTATGGGATTTCTTACGGCACGTTGCGCTTCGTCGACGAGTTTTGGCGCGGCGACGTCTACCGCGGTATCTGGGGGCCGCTCTCGACCTCCCAGTGGATCAGCCTTGGGCTGGTGGCGGCCTCGGCAGTTCTGCTCGTCATGTTGCGTAGGCGCAGATGCGTTCCGATCGAACCTCAGACGGGCATATCCGATACGTAAAGAACTATGACGCCCACAAGGAGAAGGCCATGGATCAACAGCCTATGAGAGAACCCCGTCCCGACCGCCATCACGGCCAGGCCATTGCGAGCATGGTGCTGGGCATTTTGAGCCTCGTGCTCGTCTGGCTACCGTATCTGGGATGCATCCTTGCCCTGGTGGCGGTTGCCCTCTCGGCCGCCTGCATCAACGGCGGCACGGCGGGCGAGGGCGGTTCGACCCGCGGCATGGCCATTGCCGGCCTGGTGACGGGTATTCTCGGCCTTATAGCGGGTCTTCCCTACGCCTGCGGGCTTGCGTGCCTCTGCACGGCACTCCCGTTCTTTGGATACTGCTGGTGAGGGGGAGCATGGTCGCGACCTGGTCCCTGGTGCTGGGGATTTTGGGGGTCGCGCTGGGGTGGTTGCCCATGGTGGGCAGGTTTGCGGCTTTGGGCTGCGGCGTCTGCGCCGTGGTTCTGGGGGCGGTCGGTATGCGCCGTGCCGAGGCGGGGGCCAAGGGGTCGGGCTATAACCTCGCCGTGGCGGGGCTCGCCCTGGGCTGCGTAGGGGTATTCGAGGGGCTGCGGGCCTTTGGCTGCGCGGCTGCAGGCGGCGCGCTCGTGGGCCTTATCAGCTGATGCCCGCACGCTCTGCGCAAGCGCCGACCACAGGAGGTCTTTCTATGCAGCGCATCATGTTCGTCTGCCACGGCAACATCTGCCGCTCGCCCATGGCCGAGTTCGTCCTGCGCGACCTGGCCATGAAGGCCGGGCGTGCCAACGAGTTCCGCATTGCGTCGAGCGCCACGAGCGCCGAGGAGGTGGGCAACCCCGTGCACCCCGGTACCCGGCGCATGCTGGCCGCCCACGGTATCGACTGCGTGGGTAAGAAAGCCCGCCAGCTGCGTCGGGACGAATACCGGTCGTGGGATCTCTTTGTCGCGATGGACGACGAGAACCTGCGCTGTCTTTCGCGTATTCTAGGGAAGGACCCCGATCGCAAGGTTCACAAGTTGTTGGAGTTTGCGACGCCGGAGGCTTTTGGCACGGCGGTTCGCGACGTGGCCGACCCCTGGTATACGGGAGACTTCGAAGCGACTTGGGACGACGTGTTGGCTGGCTGCACCGGGCTGCTCGCGGCTCTTTAGGGCAATCCTCAAAATCGCGCTAGATTATCGGCATACTTCCATAAATATGTTCATACTATGTATATGGAGAAATTATAGTTCATATTTAGTACATAGATTAATTGATGATGTCATATCGTCTCGGCGATTACCAGCGGTTTTGTTGATAAAGCCTTAAAACCACAGCTTCAGTTTTTACATAGGATGAACAAACCTGCAGCTTCCTGTTGTCAAGACCCCCCACTTATTGCTGACAGATTTGTCCGTCCCCTTACAGGGGCGGTCAATGGTACAATGCCGTGCATTGCAACCGAGGGGTCCTGCGGCTGGGGGAGAGCCGGGACCGGGGTCGTTTGTCTGCCGTTGGGCAGCAATGGGTTCGGATGCTACCAGAGAGGTTCGTGAATGAGCGAACACCTGAAGAACGTTCTTGTGGTGTATTCAACGCTTTCGGGCTGTACCACCACGATTGCCCGGCGCATCGGGGCCGATTTGATCGCCTACGACGTAAAGCCCTGCGTCGCGAGCGTCGAGGAAATGCCACGCATAGACCGCTCGTTCGATGCGGTCATATTCGGGAGTGGCATGCGTATGGGTAAGTTTCACAAGGAGGCTCGCGACTGGCTGCAGGCGAATTCCGACATCCTTGCGCATCTGCCCATAGCCTTTTATTCGGTTGGCCTGCGCGCGGCCACGCCGCAGTCGGGGATGCTAGAACAGGCCGAGCGTGAGCTTGACGCCGCGGTCTGCAACATCACCGACGGCCAGCACCCTGTGCGCTATGCCGTGTTGCCGGGTTGGAAGCGTACCGAGGGCTTCAACGCCATGGAGAAGCTTGCTTTAAGGGTCTACCCCCTTGAGGACGGCGACTATCGCGACTGGGATAAGGTCGATTCCTGGCTGCGCGAGGTTGCTCCCGCATTGCTTGGCAACGGCCCGCGTTGGGGGAACTTCCAACAATGAGTCGCCCGGGATCCGGATCCACAGGCGCAGGCGAGGGTGCACGGGGGGCTACGGGGGCGTCACCTGCGCCTTACGGCTCCCTCAAGCTGTTCTTTGCCTACGCCCGCTGCTCGGGGGCCTCTCCCGCCATGGTCGACGAGGCCAAGGGGCTTTCTGCGAGTGGGCGCGACGTCTTTCTGGTCGAGCCCCAGGGCGCCCAGCCGACGGCCGAGGCGGGGCCCGCGCAGCCTTTCGACGTGGACCGCATCCTCAAACGACGCCCGGACGTGGCGGTCCTTGGCAGCCTTGCCCAGGTGAACCCCGTCGGCTCGCGCAACCGCATGCGTTACCAGGACGCCGAGGAGCTGCTGCGAGCCGGTATCGACGTCTATGCGACCCTGTTGGTGACCGACCTCCAGAACGAACGCGACCACGTGTCTTCGCTCGGTGTGGAGGTGCCCGCCGAGCTGGTTCCCGACTACATGCTGTACGAGGCCGACCAGCTCGAGTTCGTCGACATCGACCCGGCCGAGCTGATCGTGAAGCAGCACGCCGTCGGCATCGACATGACGGAGGAGGTCTTGGCCGGCCTGCGCGTCATTGCCCTGCGCTGTGTTAGCGAGCATGCCGCCACCGCCGCACGCGACCTTGCCAAGGAGGGCCGCCCCAAAGACCAACCGGTGGGGCCGCGCGTCGTGGCCGTGGTGGAGCCGGGCCTGTCGCCGGCACGCGTCCTCCTCGAGGCTTCGCTTATCGCCGATGCGGCCGGGGCCGACCTCGAGGTCGCTTGCGTGCTCGACGAGCGGCCTGCCTTCGGCCGCAACCTTGCGGAGCACGAGTACGGCCTGCTCAGGGAGCGGGTCGAGGCCATGGGCCACGAGCTCACCACGCTGTACGGCCATGACGCCGCATCCGTCGTAGTCGATTACCTTAGAACCCAGGGGGCGGCCGACGTCGTGGTCGAACGCCGGTCGGTGAGCGGGCTGCGGCGCCTGCTTGCGTCGTTTCTCCCCTCTTTTTCGGAGCGGCTCATAGAGAGCCTTCCCTCGATCAACGTTCATGTCGTGGCCGGCGACCCCCAGGGCCCCTCCAGCCGCGCGCCCCTTTGGAGCCGGGTGGCCCCGAGCGGTGTGAACTGGAAAGGCCTGGTCTTTGCCGTCGTGACGGTGCTCCTGACCGCCCTGCTCCTGCGGGGCCTGTATCGGTTGGGGGCGGCCGAGACGGTGGCCTACCCGCTGCTTTTGACGGCCGCCGTTGCGGCGGCCTTCGTGACCCGCAGCTACCTGCCGGCCGTGGTGGCGTCGCTGCTCGCGGCGGCCTCCCTCGACTATCTGGGCCTGCGCCCCTTTGGATCTTTGGCCGTCGACCACCGTGCGAGCCTCTATGCGCTCGTCCTGTTCTCCGTCCTCACGCTCGCCCTTGCGTTGGCCGGTGCCCGTTTGGGGCGCACTGCCGTGCGGGCCACCCGGCGGGAGCGGCGCACGCAGGCCTTGTTCGACCTGAACCGCAGCCTCCTGTATGCCCACAGCGCGGCCGAGGTGGCCGATGTCGCCTTGGGGGTATGCTTGGGCCTGTTCGGCCGCTCCGTCGGCATTTATCTGCGCGACCCCTTTGCGGAGCCCGGTTCTTCCGAGCGCGACCGCCGTGCCCTGATGGTGCGCGACGCCCCTGGCGACTTCTACGGCGAGGAGTTCGAGAAGCTCACGGAGCAGGCCGTCGCCCATTGGGTGTTCGCTAACGGGGAGGAGGCGGGTGCCGGCACCGACACCCACGAGGCCTCCGACATCCTGTACCTGCCGCTCATGTCGCCCGAAGGTCTCGAGGGCGTCCTCGCCGTGTCGTGCAAGCGCCCCCTTGGGTTGTCCGACCGTAGCTTCCTCGATTTGGTTGCCGACGAAGTCGCCCTTGCGCTCGAACGGCAGTCTCTGGCGGCCAAACACCGCTCCGACATCCAGGTGATGCAGGTCACGCGTATTCGCAGCCGCTTCGTGGGCTCTATGGTGGCGTCGGCCACGACGGCGCTCGACACACTTCACGTGATCGGCGACGCCATCATGGCCACCGACGCCGACGAGCGCGACCGCCTGCTGTTCCTCGAGCGCCTTGTTTCAGACGAGTCGGCGCGCGGGCGTCTCATGATGGGGCGCATACAGCGCGGAATGGAGCAGCCCCCCTCTCCGCTGTGCAATGTGCGCAACGAGGTGTCGGCAGCCGTCGACGACGTGCGCTCGGGCCTGGTGGATAAGGTCATCGATCTGGAGCCCGGCGAGCCGGACTCGCCCATCGTGGCCGATGCGGTCCTGGTGCGCATGGCGGTGAAGCTGGTGCTCGAGGCGTCTGCCAGCTACATAGCCAAACGCGGCATCGTCCAGGTGGCGGTGCGCTCCTATGCCGACCGCGTCGACGTCGTCGTCTCCGACGATCGCCCGGCCGAAGCGTCGCCGGCTAGGAGCGCCGCCTTCGAGACAGCCTCCAGGGCGGGGGAGGAGGGCCTGCCGGTTTTCGACGAGGCCCGAGCCCGCGCCATACGCGAGACGGTGGCCGACCGCGCTGCGCTCGGCAGCGACACCCAGGCCGGCGTGGCGGCCCTGTGTCGGGCGATGCGCCTGCCCGAGGGCGCGGCCCGGTCCGACGGCGACTTCGATGGGGTTCTCAACCGTCAACGTGTGCTGCGCTTCGACCGGCTAGAATACGGCCTGTATGTTGCCGCGCTCATCGTCCACGCCCACGGGGGTTTCGTCAAGCAGCGGTATCGCCTGGGCGGCGGTGCCGTGGTCACCATGGCCTTCCCCCGTTCGTAGGGGTCGTGCGCGGCTGGGTATGAACTGTTTGCGGGCCGTTGCGCGCTGCACGATTTTTGAGATTCACCACGGGGCCGGCCTCTGCCCCCGCGGTCTTTGCACGGCATGGAGAGGAGATCGATGAGCATGAACCCCCGGGGCGAGGACTTCGAGCGCCTCGCCATCCGATGGGCGAACTCGTTCCAAAAAACGGACGGTTACCCCAACCTCTTGGCCGCCATCACGGCCTTCCCCGAACTGTACGAGCGCAAGCGCGACGCCTTGCCCCAAAACGATGCCGACCGCGCCTTTGCCCTGGCCGGTCGAGCGAGCGACATCATGGACCGTTCGGTCGTCATGGCCGACACCGAGGAGGCCGCCGCTCGCCTTGCCGCGAAGGCCGCCGACCTTGTCGAAGAGGCGCTCAAGCTCGACCCCACCTGCTACGACGCCGTTCGCCTCCATCGCTACATGGGGCGCCCCTCGCGCGACGAGATGGAGTCGTTTTTGGCCGACGGTGCCGACGAGGTGTGCGAGATGTGCCTTGCCGCCGCGCGCGGCAACGGCCTGGTCCCCCCCGAGGGCCGCTGGTCGCTCTCGGTCTATATGCGCCCCTACCTGCGCTGGCTGTTTGACCTGGCCAACGAGCGTTTGAGCTGCGGTTGCTACCGCCGCGCCCTTGAGACCTGTTTGCAGCTGCTGGACCTGGACGCCGACGACCTGGTGGGGGCGCGCCAGGTGGCGGCCTTCGTGCTGGTGAAGCTCGAGGACGCTGCGGGCCTGGCCGACCTGCTGGCGCGTTTCGAGGGCGACCAGAACGCCTGGTTCCTCCTAGCGCGCTGCTTCATGGCCTACAAGCAGCGCAGGCTCGACGACGCCGCGGCCGTTTTGCACCAGATCGTGCGCTCCTTCCCTGCGGCGGGTTGCACGCTTACCTATCAAGACGAGCTTCCGCCCGGCATGTTCGGCCACCTCGAATACGCCGAGGGGAGCGCCGACGAACTCTACGTGGCCGTGAGCGAGGCCGCCGTGATCCTCGACGAGAACTGCGGCGACTCGGTGAGCCCGCTCTCCGACTGGATTGCGAACGATGCCGAGGTGTCTGCCGCCCGCGCCCGCGAGGAGGCGGCGGCCGGTGCGTCGAGCCCCCGGGCTCCGGAGCCGGCCGAGGCGCCGGCGGACGAGGACCTCTTCTTCTCCGACATCGAGAGCGTCGACGAGCTGCTGAGCGCACTCGCGCGGGCTGCAGGCGAGAACCCCCCGGACACGCAGGAACCCACCCCAGACGACCCGACGCAAGGACGCTAGCATGCTTGTATCTGCCGAACTGACGAGCCGGCTTCTCAAGAAGGCCGTCTATGCGGACCCGACCCTCGCAGACGACGCCGCCCGTCTAGCCGAGCTGAGCCGCCGGGCCATGCGCTCGCCCGACACCATGGTGGCCGACGACGAGGAACGGGCCTTCCGGGCCCTTGACCGCGCCACCCAGCGGGCGCGTCAAGAGATCGACGACGAGCTCGACGCCATGGCCTACGACCCCGAGGCCGCGGCCAAGCGCCCACCGAGCCGGCTGCCGCGCACCCACGCCCTGCTCTCCCGCTGTCTTGAGCTTGACCCGCGCTGCTACGACGCCCGCAACCTCGACATCTTGATACGCAGCGACACGACCGACGAGGCCATCGCGAGGCTCGATGCCTTGGAGCCCGAGGCCCGCGCCTGGTGCTCTGCCCAAGCCGAGCGCTACGACGGCCCCGTGGCCGACCCTTGGGATGCCGTGTTTTTGCGCCCTTGGCTGCGCATCAAGGCACGGGCCGTCGACATGCTCGTTCAGGCGACCTGCTATCGGGAGGCCCTGGCGCGCTGCGAGGAGATGCTTGCGTTTGCCCCCACCGACGGCCAGGGCATCCGCCACACGGCCGCCCTGCTCTACGCACGCCTCGAGGATGAGGAGGGGCTTGCCGACCTCGACGGGCGCTATGGGCACGAGGGGAGCTGCTGGATGCACGTGGCCCGGGCGATGCTCCTGTACAAGCTGGGCCGCAAAGACGCGGCCCGGCGCGCCCTCATCGGCCTGGCCCAGCTCTGCCCCGGTGCGGCCTTTTACCTGGCCTACCCCAGCTATGTGCCGCCCTACCTGCCCGACCGCCCGCTGTTTGCCCCCAAGTCCGAGGAGGAGTCGCTCTTTGCCACCTACGAGGCCGACTTTTTGGTGGTCGACACGCCGGACTTCATCAACTGGGCACTGACGATCTCCAAGTTCCGCGAGGCTGCCGAGCGGTTTGGCCGATCTCGAGGCGAAATCTAGAGCATTTTGAGATAGTTCCTGCACAAGGCGCGGCGGGGCGCGGTGTGCTAGGGCACATAAGCCCCGCCGCAACGCGGTGCAGGACTTTATTCAAAATGCTCTAGGGGGCCTGGGCGGACGCCCGTCGGGGTATAAAAGGCGCTGCACACCCCAGGCGCAAGATTGCGCCGTCGGCGTGCGGGCATTCGTGGTATCGTATACCGTTGTGCGACTAACGGTAAAAACGGACGGCCGCTTAAAACGACCGCCTTATCCTGCGATTGGAGACTCCCATGGCCGACAAGCTCGTAAAGGTTCATTACAAGGGCACGCTCGACGACGGCACCGTGTTCGACAGCAGCGAGGGCCGCGACCCCATCGAGTTCATCGAGGGTGCCCATCAGGTCATTCCCGGCTTTGAGAACGCCATCGCCAAGATGCAGCCCGGTGACAAGGTGAGCATCCACCTCGAGCCCGCCGAGGCCTACGGCGAGCGCGACGAGCGCCTCGTGCAGGCCATCCCCGTGGAGTCGGTGCCCAACGCCGACCAGCTTCCGGTGGGCCAGACCGTTTACTTCCGCAACCCGGCCGGCTATCCCATGCCCGCCCTGGTTGAGAAGATCGAAGACGGCAAGGTGTACCTCGACTTCAACCACAACCTTGCCGGCAAGCCGCTCAACTTCGACCTCGAGCTCGTCTCCCGCGAGGACGCCCCCGAGTCTTCCTGCGGCGGCTGCTCCGGCTGCTCCAGCTCGGGCTGCGGCGACTCCGGCTGCTCTGGCTGCCACTAGAGCGTTTTGAGAGTGCTCTAACGTTGCTGCAAGACAAAAGACCCCGCGTCTTTTTGCGCCCCTGGCACCCATGGTGTCCGGGGGCGTTTTGTGCAGTGGGCGCCTTCGCAATCCAAGGCGGCCCAATGGGTACCATAGCGCGAAGGCACGCGCCTCTTCAAACCAGGTCCCGACCGTTCCGGAGCCGCTATGGAGCCCCTTGTAGGCCGACACCCCCATCGTCTTCCCTCACCCACCACGTCCCAGGTCATCGTCGCGGGGTTTGCGGCGACGATTCTTGTGGGGACGCTTCTGCTCATGCTCCCGATTTCGACGGCCGACGGCCGTGGGGCACCTCTCGTCGACGCCCTGTTCACCTCCACGTCGGCCGTCTGCGTCACGGGGCTCGTCGTGCACGACACGGCCACCTACTGGTCGCCTTTTGGGCAGGTCGTGCTCTTGGGCCTCATCCAGCTTGGGGGCATGGGGGTGGTAACTGTCGTGGTGGGCCTTGTGGCGGCTTCGCGGCGCCGCATGAGCCTGCGGCAGCGGGCCGCCGTCCAAGAGTCCCTGGCCGCGCCGGCTGCGGCGAACCTCATGCCGTTGGTGGGCTTTATCGTGCGCACCGCCCTGATGATCGAGCTTGTGGGGGCCCTCCTGCTCGCCACGGTGTTCTGCGGCCAGTTCGGCGTGCTTCGGGGCCTGTGGTATGGGCTGTTCCACGGGGTGTCTGCGTTTTGCAACGCGGGGTTCGACCTTATGGGCTTCGCGACCCCCTATGCGTCGCTGACCGCCTACACCGGGCAGCCCGTGGTGAACCTGGTCGTCGCGGCTCTTATAGCCGTGGGTGGCATCGGGTTCTTGACCTGGGACGACGTTCGCACCCATGGCGTGCGTTTGTCGAAGTACCGGATGCAGAGCAAGGTGATCCTGGCTACGACGGCGTTCCTCGTCGCGATACCTACGGCCTTTTTCTTCCTGGTCAGCTTTGCCGACCTGCCCATGGGGGAGCGTGTGCTCGCGTCGCTTTTTCAGGCGGTGTCGCCGCGCACGGCCGGTTTTAACACGGTCGACCTTGCAGAGCTCGGCGAGACGGGCACCGCCCTCACCGTCTTCCTCATGCTTGTGGGCGGCTCTCCCGGATCTACGGCCGGCGGTATGAAGACCACCACCCTGGCCGTGCTGCTTGCCACGGCGGCCTCGGTGTTCTCGCGCCGTCCCGATGCCCGCCTGTTTCGTCGCCGGGTCGGGGTTCAGGCCGTTCGCGGTGCGGCCGCCTTGGCGGTGATGTATCTCGCCCTTTTCTTTATCGGAGGCTGCGCCATCAGCGTGATCGAGGACCTTCCGCTTGGGGAGTGCCTTTTTGAGACCGCGTCGGCGGTGGGTACCGTGGGCCTGACGCTCGGCATCACGCCGGGGCTTGGCACGGCGTCCCGTCTCATTCTCATCGTGCTCATGTATCTGGGGCGTGTGGGCGGCCTTACGCTGCTCTTTGCAGCCTTGGCCGACCATCGGGGCGATGCGGCGCGCTATCCCGAGGAACGCATCGCGGTGGGCTGAGTCCTTCCGCCGCGGGCGGTCTTCGCCTGCGCCTCGCCCACCTCTCGTGTTCCGACTGTCCAGAAAGGGGACTGCCATGGTAAACCACAAGTCCGTGCTGCTCATTGGGCTGGGGAGGTTCGGCCGCAACATCGCGATGAAGCTCAACGACCTCGGGCACCAGGTGCTTGCCGTCGATACCCGGGAGGACCGTGTGAACGAGGTGCTGCCCTATGTGACGGGCGCCCTGATCGGCGACGGCACCAAAGAGGAGTTTTTGGCCACCCTCGGCGTGCCCGACTTCGACGTATGCGTGGTAGCGATCGGCGACGACTTCCAGGGTTCGCTCGAGACGGCCTGGCAGCTCAAGGAGTTCGGTGCCAAACGCGTCATTGCCCGGGCATCCCGGACCTCGCAGGAGAAGTTCCTGCTGCACAACGGGGCCGACGAGGTCGTCTACCCAGAGCGGCAGCTCGCCGAATGGACGGCTCTGCGCTGCTCGTCGGACCTGGTGATCGACTACCGCGAGCTTGCGGGCGACTATGCGATCTACGAGCTGGCCGTTCCCCGTGCGCTGTGCGGCCGGCCCCTCGACGAGCTCGACGTGCGCGCCCGTTTTGGCATCAATGTGCTGGGTGTGAGGCGTGGCGGCGAACTTGACCTGGACATAACCCCTCAAACGGTGTTCGGCGAGGGGGAGTCGGTGCTCGTGCTGGGCCGCGAGCGCTCGGTGCGCGCCTGTTTCGGGGTGTAGGCCGGTATGGGCTTTGTGCGTGCGCATCATGTGGACGGGAGGGCCAAACGGACCATCAATTCAAATCATAGCTGTTCTCTATGATATAAATTAGCTCGCTCATCCTGCCAACGGTAGCAACGGGTCGGGTGGGTGGGTATAAAATGGCGTTCAGCCATCGGGGTGCCCAGAGCGCCGGGTGCTCTTGGACAGCGTACCGCGCAGCCCCGTAGCATAAGGAGAAGGAGGAGCTCGTTATGGAAAACACCACCAGCCGCCGTGGCTTCATCAAGGCTACTGCCGGTGGGGCCGCCGTGCTGGCAGGGCTGGGCGCCCTGCGCGTGCAGAACGCGTCCGCCGATGAGCCTGCGTACACGGTGCCGTTCGGCGACCAGTTCAGCCGCAAGGCCAACGCCCGCCAGCTGACCGACGACCTGTGGTGGGTCGGTGCCTCCGACAAGCGTATCGCGCTGTTCGAGAACGTGTACCCGCTGACCCAGGGCGTCGCCTACAACTCGTATCTGCTGCTCGACGACGACACCGTCCTGTTCGACACCGTCGACCGCTCCGTGGTCGGCCAGTACTTCGAGAACATCGACGCCGTGCTCGACGGTCGCGACCTCAACTACCTGGTCGTCCACCACATGGAGCCCGACCACAGCTACGCCATCGCCCAGGTGCTCCACAACTACCCCAACTGCAAGGTGGTCACCAGCGCCATGGCCGCCGGCATGATCCAGCAGTTCTTCGGCTACGACGTGAGCGAGCGCCTCGTCACCGTGACCGAGGGTGACCAGCTCGTGACCGGCAAGCACACCCTGGCCTTCGTGAACGCCCCCATGGTCCACTGGCCCGAGGTCATCATGTCCTTCGACGCCACCACCGGCACCCTGTTCTCGGCCGACGCCTTCGGCTCTTTCAACGCCCTCGACGGCAACATGTACGCCGACCAGGTGAACTTCCAGGAGAACTGGCTCGACGAGGCCCGTCGCTACTTCTGCAACATCGTGGGCAAGTACGGCCCCCAGGTCCAGGACGTCCTGGCCAAGGCCGGCACCCTCGACATCGCGATGGTCTGCGCCACCCACGGCCCCGTGTGGCGCCAGGACCTTGGCTGGTTCATCGACAAGTATGACAAGTGGTCGTCCTACACTCCTGAGGACAACGGCGTCGTGATCTTCTGCGGCTCCATCTACGGCAACACCGAGAACGCCGCCAACATCCTTGCCAGCCAGCTTTCTGAAGCCGGCGTGAGCAACGTGAAGGTCTACGACATCAGCAAGACCCACGTGAGCTGGCTCATCGCCGAGTGCTTCCGTGCGAGCAACCTCGTGTTTGCCGCCCCCACCTACAACATGGGCATCTTCACGCCCATGAAGAACTTCCTGAACGACATGGTGGCCCACAACCTCCAGAACCGCTGCGTCTCGTTCATCGAGAACGGCACCTGGTCGCCCGTGTCGGGTCAGCTTATGCAGGACATCGTTGCCCAGATGCCCAACATGGTGAAGATCGGCGAGACCATCACCGTCCGCTCCGGCGTGACCGACGAGAACGTCGCGCAGCTCAAGGACCTCGCCGCCGCCATCGCCCTGTCCATTGAGACCGGCGGCACCGAGGGCACCGTCCTCGAGCCCTCCGCCACCAACGCCGACCCTGCCGCCGGCACCATGGAGGGTGCCGAGAAGACCGACCCCACCGACGAGCCCACCGGCACCAAGCAGTGGAAGTGCACCGTCTGCGGCTACATCTATGAGGGCGACGAGCTTCCGGCCGACTTCGTCTGCCCGGTGTGCGGCAAGGACGCCAGCTTCTTTGAGGAAGTCAGCGAGTAGCGTAAACGGCGCATAGGCGCAGCAGGGGAGAAACCCCGCATTTCAAAGCCCCGGTCCTGGCGGAGACACCCGCCGGGACCGGGGCTTTCTTGGAGCAGTTCTCAGTTGCTGTAGCCGAGCATAGGCTTGTCGTGCGCCGGTCGTTCTAACAGATGCGCGGCAGCTGCTCTCCCACGAGCATGTCCAGGATCCTCGTGGGCCCAAAGGGCGTCCTCAGGCGCACGGTATGGCCGCCGTGGATATCGGGGGCGCACACCTCGCCGATGATGGCCGCGTCGGTGCCGTACTTGTTGGCGCGCATGGCCGCCAGGGCCGCCTCGGCCTCGTCGGCGGGTACCACAGCTACCATCTTGCCCTCGTTGGCTACCTGGAACACGTCGTAGCCGAGCATCTCGCAGGCGCCGCGCACCTCGTCTCGTACGGGAACCAGCGCCTCATCGACCAGGATGTCCACGCCGCTCGACTCGGCGAACTCGTTGAGCGTGCTGGCCAGGCCGCCGCGGGTGGGGTCGCGGAAGGCGCGGGCGTTCGGGGCTGCCGCCAGCACGTCGGCGATGAGGCCGTTCAGGGGCGCCGCGTCGCTCTCGATGGTAGTGGAGAAAGCCAGGCCCTCGCGCTGCGAGATGATCGCGATGCCGTGGTCGCCGAGCGTGCCGCTCAGCAGGACCTTGTCGCCGGGCTTGCAGCTCGCGCCCGAGAGCGTACGTCCCGCCGGCACCACGCCCACGCCGGCCGTGTTGATGAACACGCCGTCGGCGTGGCCGCGCTCGACCACCTTGGTGTCGCCGGTCACGATGGCCACCCCGGCCTCGGCCGCCGTGGCCGCCATGGTCTTCACGATCTCGCGCAGGGAGTCGATGGGGTAGCCCTCCTCGAGCACAAAGCCGCAGGAGAGGTACTTCACCTCGGCCCCGGCGGTGGCAACGTCGTTCACGGTGCCGCATACCGCGAGGTGCCCGATGTTGCCGCCGGGGAAGAAGTGGGGCGTCACCACGAAGGAGTCGGTGCTCATGGCCAGGCGGTCGCCCGGCTTCATCCCAAGCTCCATCACGGCCGCGTCGTCGCCCGGAAGCGCGGCCTCGTCGGTGAATTCCTCCAAGAACAGCTCGTCGATGAGCCGGCGCATCATGGCTCCGCCCGACCCGTGCCCCAACCGAACCTCAGTGTCTTTCACAGCCAATCCCTTTCCACAGCACCGGTCTTATCGATAGCGCCAATACGCCGCGCATGACCCCTCGCTCGACACCATGCAGGGCCCCACCGGGTTCTCCGGCGTGCAGGCCCGTCCGAACAGCGGGCACTCGTTCGGCGCGATCGCCCCGCGCAGGACGTCGCCACAGCGGCATCCGCGGGTCTCCCGCGTCGGCTCCACGAGGGGGTCGAACGCCTTCGTCGCGTCGTGGGCCGCGTACTTCTCAGAGATTGCCATGCCGCTGGCGGGAATCGACCCCAGCCCGCGCCACACGGCGTCGCAGGGTTCGAACACGTCGGCGATGATCGCCTGGGCTGCCGGGTTGCCGTCGGCCTGCACACCGCGGGTGTAGGCGTTCTCGATGGCTGCCTCGCCCCGGTCCGCCATGACCAGGAGCCGGGCGATGCCGTTCAGCACGTCTACCGGCTCGAACCCCGTCACCACGCCCGGTATCCCGTAGGTCTCGGCCAAGAAGCGGTAGGGGGCCACGCCGGTCACGGTCGAGACGTGCCCGGGTAGGATGAACCCGTCCACCCTGGTCTCGGGGTCGTTTGCGATGGCCTCGAGGGCGGGCGCCGTGCTCTTGTGCGCCGCGTACACGTAGTAGTTCGAAATCCCCTGCTCGGCCGCCATCTGGATGCTTGCGCCCACCACGGGGGTGGTGGTCTCAAAGCCCACGCCGATAAAGATCACGGGGCGGCCGGGGTTCTCCCGCGCTACGTTCAGGGCGTCCAGGGGCGAGTAGACCACGCGCACGTCGGCGCCGGCGGCCTTGGCGGCCCCCAGGGTTGTGGTGCTGCCCGGCACGCGGATCATGTCGCCGAACGTGGCCACGATGGCCCCGTCGACCTTGGTCATGGCTATGGCGGCGTCGATGTCGCGGTTGCTCGTGACGCACACGGGGCAGCCGGGGCCCGAGAGCAGCTTGAGGCCTGCGGGCATGGCGTTGCGCAGGCCGTAACGGCCGATGCTCACGGTGTGGGTGCCGCAGACCTCCATGAGGTTCACGGAGCGCCCCTCACCGAGCTGCGCGATCGCCTCGATTAGCTCGCGGGCCAGGGCCGGGTCGCGGAAGTCGTTCAACTCCACGGGCTTCTCCTCCCAGGTTTTCTATCGGGCCTGCGCGGCGTCGGCCGCGCCCCGGATGTCGGCGGCCAGCTCGTCGCCGAGCAGGTCGGGCATCTCGGCCAAAAGGCTCAGCGTCTCCCGGGCGTCCTGCTCCTCGACGCGCTGGATGGCAAAGCCGGCGTGCACGAGCACGTAGTCGCCTACCTGGGCGTCGGGGGTCAGCCTTAGCGAGCAGGCGCGCTCCACCCCGAGCACACTTACCTGGGCCATGCCGTTCTCGTCGATCGAGACGATCTTTGAAGGTACTGCCAGACACATGGGTTATCGACCTCGTTTCTCCAGGCGGGCGCGCGCCACGGCTGCCTGGCCGTACGACACGCCGCCGTCGTTGATGGGCAGGGCGTTGGGGAGCAAGACGCGCAGCCCGGCGCTTTCCAGCTCCAACTTTATTTGCGAGAGCAGCAGGCGGTTGGCAAACGAGCCACCTCCCAGGGCAACGTCGGTGAGTCCCGAGGCCCGTGCCACGCCGATCGCCGCCCGGGCGACGCCGGCCGCAAAGCCTGCGTGGAACCGCGCGGCGACCGTGGAGGGGTCCACGCCCATGGACAGGTCGTAGACCGTCGCCTCCACGGCGTTTTTGGGGTCGAGGATCAACGACTCGTCCTCGGGGTCAAGCGACTCGCCTTCGCGGGCCGGGCGCAGCTGCACAAGATAGCGGGCGACCTGGTCGCCGTCGAGCGCGTCGTCGGACGCCCGGGTCGCCGCCGCTTCGAGCAGGCAGGCGGGCTCGCCGTCGTAGCCGGCGACCGACACCAGGCCGAGCATGGCGGCCACGGCGTCAAAGAGGCGCCCCGTCGAGGAGGTCGGTGGGCAGTTGAGGCCGCGCTCGACCATCTGGCGCACCACCGGGCCCTCCACGTCCATGGCGTTCACCAGGCGTTCGGCGAGGCTCGTGGTGCCAAGGCCGTAGGAGTCGAGCAGGGCGTAGGCGCAGCGCAGGGGTTTCTTTACAGCGGCTGCGCCTCCGGGGAGCGGCCAGTAGGCCAGGTGGGCCGCCCTGACGAAGTCCGACTGGTCGCACACCAGCACCTCGCAGCCCCATATGGCGCCGTCGGTACCGTAGCCCGTGCCGTCAAGGGCGATGCCCACGGCCTTTCTCGCCACGCCGGCCTCGGCCAGGGTCGCGGCCACGTGGGCGTGGTGGTGCTGCACGGCGATCAGAGGGAGCCCCTGCTCCCGGGCCGTCTCGCGGGCCCACTTGGAACTCAGGTATTCGGGATGCAGGTCGCAGGCCAGGACCTCGGGCTCGAGGCCGAACAGCTCCTTGTAGCGCGAGCGTGCCTCGTGCCAGGCGGCAAAGGAGTCGGCGTTCTCGAGGTCGCCCAGGTGCTGGGAGACAAAGGCCTCCTCGCCGCGGGCGATGCAAAACGTCGCCTTTTGCTCGCTGCCGCAGGCCAGAACCACCGCGAGGCGAGTGGGCGTGCCGTCGGTCTGGGGCGCGCAGGGTGTCAGGCGTACCGGCGTCGGGGCCAGGCCTCGGGCTCGACGCACCACCTGCACCTGGTTTTCTACCACGCGTACCACCGAGTCGTCATAGCGCGAGAGGATGGCGCGGTTGTTCCCGACCCAGGCGTCGGCCACATCCATGAGGCGCGACACCGCGACCTGGTCGTCGCAGATGATGGGCTCGTCGGTCAGGTTCCCGCTCGTCATGACGAGCGGCCTGCCGCAGGCGCGCAGCAGCAGGTGCTGCAGCGGGGTGCTCGGAAGCATCGCGCCGAGTTCCGGGAGCTCTCCCGCCACGCTTGGGGCGATGCGCAGACGTGGGTCCACCGCGGCGTCGTCCTTGCGGCGCAGCAGCACGATGGGGCGCTTGGGGCTGATGACCTGGGCCCGTTCGACGTCACCCACCTCAACGACCCGGCGCATCTCGTCGAAGCGGCCGAACATCACGGCAAGGGGCTTGGTCGGCCGGTGCTTTTGTACGCGCAGCCGCCGAACGGCCTCCTCGTTGGTCGCGTCGCAGGCAAGGTGAAATCCGCCGAGCCCCTTGACGGCCACGATCCCCCCGTCCAGCAGCATGCGGGCCGCCTTGGCGATGATGACGTCGCTTGCGGCCACGTCCCTGCCCCACTCGACGCGCCCGGGGTCTGCCGCCGTGCGCCACGAGATGTGGGGCCCGCAGGTAAAGCAGGCGTCCGGTTGGGCATGGAAGCGCCGGTCGGCAGGGTCGGCGTACTCGTGGGCGCAGTCGGGGCACATGGTGAACGGGGCCATCGAGGTGTTCGGCCGGTCGTAGGGGAGACGGTCGATGATCGTGAAGCGCGGGCCGCACGAGGTGCAGTTGATAAAGGGGTAGTGGTACCGGCGGTTCTCGGGGTCAAAAAGCTCGGCCAGGCAGGCGTCGCAGGTTGCGATGTCGGGGGAGACGAGCGTCGTGCGGTCGGCCGCGGCGTCACTCTCCACGATTCTAAAGTCGCTCGCGCCCACCATGCCGCTGACCCGCAGCTCGCAGGCGTGCCCGGCAGCCTCGAGGTGCTCGTCTCCCATGCGGTCCACATGCACCGTGTCGACCCGTGCGGCGGCCGGCTGCTGGGTCGAGAGGGTGAGCACGAACGAGTCGAGCGTCTCTTGGGGGCCCTTGGCCTCGATGTGCACGCCGTCCGAGGAGTTGCGCACCCAGCCCGAGAGCCCGAGGGCCGTGGCCGTGCGCCACACGAAGGGCCGGTAGCCCACGCCTTGGACGACCCCCGTGATATGGATGTGGACGCGGGGCACCCTAACCCTCCAGCCGGTTCGAGGTGGCTGCGGCCGTGAGCTTGCCGTACTTGATGCCCTTGATGCCCAGCAGGCAGTTGGCGAGCTCGTCGATCTTGCGAACGGTGCCGCGCACCGCCACGACCTCGAGGCAGCTGTGGTGGTCGAGGTGCACGTGCATCGACGAGATGATCTCGTCGGGGTAGTTGTGCTCCACGTTGTCGATCTTGCGGGTGAGGTCGGGCGTGTGGTGGTCGTAGATGAGCGTGATCGAACCCACCATGTCGGCCGCGGGGTCGTCGAGCTCGCTGTCGACGAGGGCGTCTCGGATGAGGTTGCGTATGGCTTCCGAACGGTTCACGAGCAGGCCGCGGCGGGCCGTGTACTCGTCGAACTCGTCGAGAAGCTTTGCGGGGATTGCGATGCTGAAGCGCACCAGTTCGCTCGCCATGTCTCTCCAATCCTGCCGGTACACAAAGCGCCCGCCCGCCCACCGTGGGCGGTGGGCGTGACGGGCATCGTCGGGACCGGACGTCCCGGCGTGGTTTATGGGAAGTCTACACCAGCTTCACGTCGACGACCTTTTGCGCGGCGTTGCCCTTCTCCAGAAGGCTGCCTGCCTCGTCGACCTGTCCAATGGTGGCCGGCGGCTGGGCTGTGGTGACGCCGTTTGTGCGCATGGCCGTGCGTCCTTTCCGCTTGCGGGCAGGACGCGCGGCGCCCGTGCCCCTTACTTCAAGTACTGGTCGATGGCCGCGAGCAGGCGCGACTTGGGCTGGGCGCCAACCATGGTCTCGACGGTGCGCCCCTCTTTGATCAGGACGAGCGTCGGGACGCTCATGATGCCAAAGCGGTTCGCCAGGTCGGGCTGCTGGTCGATGTCGCACTTCAGGACGCGCAGCTTGCCGGCGCGCTCCTCGGCGATCTCGTCGACGGTCGGCGCGAGGGCGCGGCAGGGTCCGCACCAGGTCGCGAAGAAGTCGATGAGGACGGGGTCCTCCGAAAGCAGCACTTCCTGTTCAAAGTCCTTCGCAGTCAAAGCCTTCACGTTGCTCATGGTCTGTTCCTTCCCACGGTGTGGCGTGGGAGCACAATCGTAACACGATTTACACCTGTTTAGGAGAATCGTGTGAACGGTTTTGTGCGTCCACCGCTGCCACACATGCCGGTTGTCCAGGTCGGGCACCGGGCAGGTGCCGGTCCCGGCCCTCCTGTCCTCTATACCCATCCTACGGCATCGGCCCCGTCGCGTCCCTTTATCCACAAACCTCGCGGGGGTTCATCTACAATGGTTCCATCAAAAACCCTGTGGGCAGAAGGGGGCGTGCTGTGGCCGGTGGAGAAGAACGTGAGCTTGCGGGGCTGTATCTGCGCCGGGCGCGCGCCGAGCTCGACGAGCTGGCTTCGGCGGGCTTCATGCTTGCGGGCAACGGTTTTCCGCAGGTACTGATGCTCAAGGGCGAACCCGGGCCGGCGGAGCAATCGGGGGCCGGTCTGCTCGCGGGGCCCGATGGCGCGGCGCTGCGGGCGGCCCTCGACCGTCTCGGCTATGCCGACGACGCCTGGGCCGCGTGCTCCGTATTCCCGGAGCCCTTGTCGGGGAACCCGTCCTGCGCCTTGCTTTCTCCCGAAGACCTCGCCTGGGCCGTCGAGGCCTTCGACCCCGAGCTTGTCCTTGCCCTTGACGATGCGGCGGCGCAGGCTCTCGCCCGGGCATGGGAGCTTTCTGCGCCGTTTGAGCCGGGGGCGCTCACCCGCGTCCGCGGACGGCGGGTCTTGACCCTCGGGGGCTTTGAGGCGGCCCTGTCAGACCCCAAGGCAAAGCAGCTTGCCTGGGCCCGCCTCAAACAGGTCCCCCCGCTCCGCGCCCCCCTGTAGAAGCCCCTCAGAAGCGGGTTGTCCCCGCGGATGCCTCATGTAACTATATTGAAAAGGGCCCGCCTCCAGCGACTTGGCTGGAAACGGGCCCTTGAGGCGCGCCGTGCGGTCTATGCCTGCAAAACGGCCGGGTGCTTCTTATTTACTCGTCGTCGTTCGAGATGTCGGTGATGGCACCGCTGGGGCACTCCTCCAGGCAGGCGCCGCAGCCGATGCAGGACTCCTCGTCGACGACCTTGGCGACCTCGTCCTCGATCTCAAGGACGCCCATGGGGCAGGCGTCGACGCAAGAACCGCAGGCGGTGCACTCGTCTACATCGATAACGGGATAGGGCATGATGACTCTCCTCTCCGTCCGGGTCTTCCCGGCTCCAGTACATGGTGAACGCGGTTGCCCGCCGGCCACAGATGCCGGGGCAGGCGACGGTCGCCGCATAAATTAGCACGTTTCGGCCTAGGCACAACCCTTCTTGCAAAATCTATGGCGCATAGGCCCGCTTATGGGCGCGAGCGGGCGTACGGTTGAAAACCTTGCCCGGAGGGTACGAGGCCCTCTATGAACTATCTATGGTGCTCAGCAAAAAACTTACTATGAAGAGACTTAGATTATGTATACGACTTCCCATGAATGGATATAATGCAGCTGTAAACAAGGGCGGTGGTTGTGGGTTTGCCCTTGTGTCCCCCGGGGGACGACTCAGGCAAGCCCCCCACCGTACAGAGCGAAAGAGGCAAAGATCATGAGCAAAGTTATCGGTATCGACCTCGGCACCACCAACTCCGCCGTCGCGGTTCTCGAAGGCGGCGAGCCCACGGTCATCGTGAACGCCGAAGGCGACCGCACTACCCCGTCCGTCATCAGCTTCCGTCCCGACGGCGACCGAGTGGTCGGCAAGCCGGCCAAGAACGCCGCCATCACCAACCCCAAGAACACCATCTCCTCCATCAAGCGCTTCATGGGCCGCGCCTACGACGAGGTGGGCAGCGAGCTCAAGGGTATTGCCTACGAGGTCAAGCGCGGCAAGGACGGCCGCTGCGTCGTCGACGTCGACGGCCATGACTACACCCCCGAGGAGATCTCGGCCATGATTATCGGCAAGCTCAAGGCCGATGCCGAGAAGTACCTGGGCGAGAAGGTCACCGAGGCCGTCATTACCGTGCCCGCCTACTTCAACGACGCCCAGCGCCAGGCTACCAAGGACGCTGGCAAGATCGCCGGTCTCAACGTCGACCGTATCGTGAACGAGCCCACCGCGGCCGCCTTGGCCTACGGCCTCGACAAGAAGGGCGCCGACGAGAAGATCCTGGTCTTCGACCTGGGCGGCGGCACCTTCGACGTCTCGCTGCTCGAGATTAGCGACGGCGTGTTCCAGGTGCTCGCCACCAACGGCGACAACCACCTGGGCGGCGACGACTGGGACCAGCGCATCATCGACTGGATGG
>JAHZGC010000010.1 GCA_019421015.1 Coriobacteriaceae bacterium
CGCCGTTGTCGCACAGCTGGGCGGCAAGGTCGAAAAGGTGGCCATCGACAAGGTTCGCGGCCCCATGTTCTATGCAACCTTCAGCAACCGGGGCGCCACCGAGACCGTGAAGATCGATGCACGGCCAAGCGACGCCATCGCCATAGCCGTGAGGCTCAAGGTGCCGATATACATCAACGAGAGCGTGATGGCGTCGGCGTCGTTCCCCACCTGGGTAAACATCGCCCAGGAACAGCAGAAGGCCGAGATGGAGGAGTTTCACAGCTTTGTGGAGAACCTCTCCCCCGAGGACTTTGCAGCGGTGGACCGAGGAACAGGCGGAGACTAAAGGCAGGCTGCAGACGAAACCCGGCCGGCCGGTGTGCGGCGGACGAGATTGCCACTTTGCGACATGGCTTGGGGCCATGTTGGACGAGATGGGAACTTTGCGACACGGTTTAGTCGGAACAACGGGGCGAGGTCACCTTCGACGGGGGTTATACCTGCAGCGATACTGATCGTTCTTCAGGTATTACTCCAAAAGCAAGTCGCAAAGTCCGGCTCTCGTCCATTGTGGCCCCATTAAAAATCGCAAAGTCCTGATTTCGTCCATCGCTCTCCGGGAGGGTGCCACAAACGAGTCGCCCCGATGCCAAGCGGTTGCCTGACACCGGGGCGACGCCTTACCTCCTACGGCTGGCCACCCTCACCTGAGCGGCGACCGGCCGAATCCTAACGCCGCTCACTTCCTTGGTCGCGGCGGTTCTTGTGTACGAGCAGCGCGCCCGCGCCGGCCAAGGCGGCACCCAATAGGCCGACGGCGGCCGGGACGCTACCGGCCGGCGTCTCGTCGGCCGTCTTGGGAACCGCCGGCTGGTTGCCACCGGGTTGGTTTCCACCGGGCTGGTTGCCACCGCCGTCGGGCGTCGTGGGCGCGGGGTCTTCGCTCGGGCCCTGCTGGGGGATGAAGACGTTCCTGAAGCGCGCATTGCCGCCGGGGTAGGTCACCTCGGCCCGGAGCTGCCCCACACCGTCGTCGGTCACCTCCACGTGGGCGGCAAAGGTGCGCCCGTCGTACTCCATGCCCGGCTCGGTGCCGGCGACCTCGCTTATCTCGAAGTCGTAGGAGCCCGGCTCGGTCAGCTCAAACTCCTCGAAGTAGACGAGCCCCTCGCCGTCGTTGACGCCGGTGGTCACGAGCGCCCCGCTGCCGGGGTCGCTCACCCGGAACGAGAACTCACCGGCAACCAGGTCTCGACCGGTCAAAGTCTTGTCGGCAACCAGGGCAACGGTCGCCGGGTCGGCCTCGTAGGCATTCTTGAAGACCACGCCGCCCTCGGGGTAGGACACCTCGCAGGACAGGGTGCCGTCGCCGGCGTCAGTCACCGTCACATGCACGTCAAAGCGGGCAGAGTCATAGGAAACGCCCGTGTTAGAGGTCGTGGCCGTCTCGACCACCGTAAGGTCGTACTCGCCAGGCCGCGCGAAGTACACGTTGCCGAGCCCGAACGTCGCCGCCTCGCCGTCCTTAAGCGCGGGGGACTGACCGCCGGCCACCAGGGCCTCGCCGCTGTAGACCGCAAAGCTGAACTCGCCATCAACTCCGTCGCGGCCGCTCAGGATCTTGCCCACCTCGAGCGAGGCCATGCCCTCCTTCTCGACGGCATAGCGGTTGGCGAAGGCCGGGGGTGCCATCAGGACCGTGCCGTCGGCCCCCAGGTACTCCACCGCTGCCACCAACGTGCCGTCACCAAGGTCGGTCACCGTCACGCGAACTGCGGCATGCTGCCCGTCGTAGGTCACGCCGGCCAGCGTCTGGCCGCCACGCACCTCTTCAATTGTAAAGCTGTACACGCCGGCCCTGCCAAACCACAGCGGCACGAACTCCACCGCGGCCGCCTGGCTCTCGGCCGCGCCCTGGGACATACCGGTGGAGACGACCGCCCCGTTGCCGTCGCGCACTACAAAGCCAAACTCCTCATCGCTCGCGTCACGGCCGGCGAGCGTCTTGCTCGCCTCCAGAGCGACCGAGACGGGCTCGGTAGGCGCATAGGTGTTGCGGAACACCACGTCTCCCAGGCTCGTGACCCGATGCTGGTCATCGCCGTTGATGTACCAGATTTCCTTAACGTCGGCGCTCAAAGCACCGTCTGCCTCGCTCACCTCGATGCACAGCCTGTAGGTTGCCGTGCCGTAGGTCACGCCGCGATAGGTCCACGACCCGTCGTCGTTGTGGGTCGCACCGTCGGGCACGACCTCGCGAATCGTGTACCAGTGCTCGCCCAGGTCGCTGGAGACGGAATCGGTCTCGGCGGGAGCGCCGGGCTGTTCGGCCAAGGCGGAGTCGGCAGGGGCCTCGGGCTGCACCGTTGCCATGGGATCGGTTATAGCTTCGGCACCCACCTCCTCGTCGGCGTTTGCATTGCCGTCAAGCACCGACGCCGGGCCCTCGAACACCTGGATCTCGGCAGACTCGTCGGTGGCATAGGCAACCGTAGCTCCGAGCAGGTCAGAAGCCAGATGGGCCTCGCCGCCCTCCCCGGAGGTCTCAGCCTGGGACTCGTCCAAAACCTCGGGCGTCAAAGATTCATCGGACGTCGCCGGCCCCTCAGGCGTCACAACATCCGCAGAACCCTCGGTATTGGCGGAATCCGCAGGAACATCGGGTGCCGCAGGGTTCTCCTCGTTTGTGTTGTCGACAGGCTCATCGGGCAGCTCGGGCTCCTCGGGAGAAGGCTGCTCAGAAGGATCTTCGGGTGCAGGCACCTCGGGAGCAACCGGCTCCTGGGGCTGCTCGGGTTCGCCCGTCTGGCCGGGTTCCTCAGGCTCGGCTCCGTTCACGTCGGTCGGCTCGTCGCCCTCAGACGGGGCCTCGGGCTTCTCAGACACGCGGTACTCGTAGTGCAGGTCGCCAAAGATCACGTTGCCCTCGGCATCGTTGCGCCCGTACTGCACCACACCGGTGGCGTCGTCGATCAACTCGAACTGGAACTCGCGGTCGCCCGGAGCCCCGCCGTTGACAAGCTTGCCCACCCCGTCGATCGAGACGTATAGGTCCTCGGTGTCGTAGACGTTATGGAACACCGGGTATGCGCCGTCGCCCAGCGGCACCGAGGCACCGTCGGCGCTGACCAGGTAGTAGCTGGGAGCAATCGCATAGGTGCCGTCCCCGGCGTCGGTCACCACGAGCTGGAGACGGTAGACCGAGCCGTCGTAAATCACACCGCCGGCGGGCACACCCTGGCGATCCTCCACGATCTCGTACCAGAACTCACCCACAGAGTCGACAGGGATGGACTCGAACGTCACCAGCCCGTTGGCCCCGGAGGTACCGGTGGCCACAGGCTTCTTGTTCGGGTCGCCCTGGCGATAGATCGCATAGCCAAACGTCAGGTCGTCGAGGTTGGTCTCGGCGAGGGCGTCGGTGACCTTGGAAATGCCCACAGGGGTGAACTTGCCGTCGTCGACGCTGTAGTGGTTCACGAACTCGGGGGTCGAGTCCAGGGAGTTGCCCTCGGCGTCAAAGTAAGAGACCGAGGCGTTCAGTTCGCCCAGACCGTCGTCGGTCACCGTGACGACCACCCGGTAGGTTCGCCCGTCGTAGGAATCGACGCCGGGCACGCGGCCCTCGCCGGGGTTCACCTCGCACATCACGTAGGAGAAGTCCTTGGAACGCGTGCCGTCCTCGTGCTGCACGGCGTCGACCATGGAGGCAGCGTCGTAGGGGATGGGGGTGAACGTCACCGCGCCGTGGGAGGCGTTGTCGTCGCCCTTCTGGGCCGCCGCGTTGGAGCCTGCGGATACCTGGTTACCATCCGCGTCCTCGACCACAAAGCTAAAGCTGCGCTCTGCCAGGTCGCGGCCCACCAGGGTCTTGGTGGCAGACAGCACCACCGGGTCGCTTATCTTGTTGGGCGTGTAGGTGTTCACGAACTGTAGGCCGGTCTGCTCACCCGCGAGCGTCTCGACTGCGTTGCCGGCAGAGTTCACGGCGCTCACCGTGCTCGTAAGCATGCCCTTACCGTTGTCTGTCAGGGTTACCGTGAGCTTGTAGGACTCAGAACTGTACGCCACATTCTGACGCTTGTTGCCGTCAGCCGGCACGACCTCACGCAGCTGGTACTCGAAGGTCGCGGTACGAACGCCCTGGGCGTCGGGGGCCGCACCGGCAAGGTCGGCCATCGTAAGGGTGGGTAGGTCGAACCCAAAGCCACCGTTAGCGTCGTTGGTCGCTACGGCCTCGCCCACAATGCCGTAGCCGGAGAGCGCGAAGCTAAACTCGTGCTCTTGCAAGGTACGGCCCTCGAGGACCTTACGGCCGTCGACATGCGGGGTGGTCCTGACGTCGGAGGCATAGATGTTCTTGAAGGCAAAGCCGCCCTCGGGAACACCCTGGACCTCGGCCATGAGCTTACCCTTGCCGTCGTCGGTCACCACGACCTTGACGTCGTAGGTATGTTTGTCATATGTCACGCCGGGCACTGCATTCACCGAACCGAGCAGCATCTCGACCTCGCGCACCGTGAACAGATAGGTGCCGGTCGTACTAAAGCTGACGTCACCAAAGTGCCAGGAGCCATCGGCATTGTTGCGCGCCAGCATCGAGGTAGCACCGGGCACGCCGCCCAGCACCACCGACCCGTTGGCGATGGCATCGGCCGTGGCCTTGTCACCTGCGGCAGCTGTCAGTTCGAAGGCGAACTCACCCGCAACCTGGTTGCGGCCCTCGAGCACCTTGGTGCCCGTGAGCTGAACGGCGCCTTCGACCGTCACGCCTTCGGCATGGTACTCGTTCACGAACTCGGCCTTCGCGCCGTCTTTAGTCACAGTGCCCTCGGCGCTACCGCCGTCCGCAGGAGCAACCTGCGAGAAGCCCGCGGGCAGCTCAATCTCGCGCACTGCAAACGAAGTGCCCTCGGGCAGGCCACTAACCACGGCAATCTGACCGGCAGAGAGGGTCAGCGGGTAACCCTGCTGCTCGACATCAAACACCAGCTGGCCGTTCTGGTCGTTGATCTGATAATCATAGGTGCCCGTCAGAGGTACCTTGGCCTCCGAAGCATCGGTGAGTGTCAGCACGAACTTAAACGTCGCAGCAGGCGCGCTATCCGTCGGAACCTGTTTGGAGATACTCAGGGTACCGGTTCCCACCTCTTTCTTCACGGTGTTGGTCTTGTAGCTCGGACCGTTCTCACCCACCTGGATCGTAGCCTGGTTCTCCACCGTGGCCCCGACCGCAGCTTCAGTCACACGCACCTTGAAGCTCACGAAACCACTGGCGCTGGGATCCACATCGGCGATGGCCCAGGCAAGGTTCCCGTTTTCATCGGGTTCAACCTCAAAATCGGCAGAGACGAACTCCGTCCCGCTGGGCACATGGTCGTAGACATATACCGTGGCCACATCGGGGGAACCATTCATATAGGTAATGGTATAGGTCAACTCATCGCCGACCCGTATGCCGTCCCCGGTCGAAGGCGTCGATACTTCCTTCTTGGGCATCACGGTCGTCACCGGGTTGGTGTTCTGACTCGACTCGTTGTCGCCCACCTTAACAGTCACGGTGGCCGTGTTCTCGATGGACTCGTACTGAACGGCGGACTCATCCACCTTCACTTTGAAGCTCACCGAACCGGAGTCCCCTGGCTCTCGCTCTCCCAAATTCCACGTCAGTGTGCGGCTGCTCTCATCGTAGCTGGCACCGGCCGGAATCTCCACCAGCGTGGTTCCGCCAGGAACGCGGTCAGTTACCACAACGGTAGCCTTCACACCCCAACCACTAGCATCGGTCTGGTCGTTGACCCAGTTGACGGTATAGGTTAGAACATCGCCCACGCCAGCCATAGAACCATCGGCGTCGGTCACATCGTCAGCTTCATTGGACGTCTCGGCCTCTTTGGTGTTCTTCCGCTCCTTATATATGTTCTCGAACGACACCACAGAAGTCTCGGCCCCGATAGTACCCGTAGACTGGCCCGATACCGCGCCGGCAGAGAAGTCCATCGGCATCCCGGCTTCTTCCACCGTATAGATGGCACCCACAGGCAGGCCCTCAATAACCGCAGTCTCGTTGGCACACAACTCGAGCTCGTAAACACCGCTGGTGCCCACAAGGTCATAACGTTGATCCCCCACCAGGTAGTGGTAGGTCCCGACAAGCGCGTTGCCAGCATGATCCGTAAGTTTCACGTGGAACTTAAAGGGAACGTTGGGCACGCCCTGATCCCCAACCGGCTGGTCGGGGTCGACCGTCACAGTCTTGCTCACCTGCAGGCTGCCGCCATCCACATGGACATCGGTAGGATTGGTCTTGAAGGTATGTTTATTGTTGCCAACGCGGATATCGGCCGTGTTGGGCACAGTCCCGACCACTACAGCCTCTTCGGTAACCTCAACCGCAAATGTGACTGCAATTTTTTGGCCAGCATCCAGGGTCTTGGACACAATCAGCCCAGTTACCTGGCCCTCGCCATTTCGGTCCAATTCATCTTTCGACAAATCCTGGGGACTGCCCTCCCCGATCTGAACCTTACCGCTGCCCTCAACGTAGCGTGTGCCAGTGGGAATCTCATCCCTCACATAGACATCCGCAGCAGCACCGGTGTAGTTGGTGTAATCGATGGTATAGGTGAGCTTATCACCCACACGAACGACACCATCCGCCACAGACTCGTTGCCGAAGGTCACGGTTTTACCGGGAACCGAAGTCTCCACTTTGAGCGTGGTATCAGGATTGCGATCGCCAACCTTAACTTGGGCCTCGTTCTCGACCTTGCCGGTTGTAGCAGCACTGGTAACACGCACCGTGAACCATACGCTGCCGACACCCTCCGCAGGGTGCTCGCCCAGATTCCACTCCAACTTGGTGCCAGCCCCCGTCCCGTCCGCAGGATTGCGCACGCAATCCCCCGAGGTCTCGACCAGCTCGGTGCCTTCGGGAACTTGGTCGGTCACCACAATGGTGGCCGGCACACCGCGACCCCTCTCATCGACAGCCGTATTCGACCAGTCAATGGTGTACTTGATGGTATCGCCCACACTGGCCGTGGAACCACTAGGGTCAATCACCTCTTCATTATCAGAAGCAATGGTCTGGGCACTCTTCTTCTGGTCGGTCGCGCGGTATGTATTGGTGAAGACCACGGGATCGGAACCAATCCGTACCGAACCAGCCGCTTCTCCCGTTACCGACTCCTGTGCGAAACCCTGGGGAAGCTCAACCTCTTCCACCTTGTAGGAGGCACCCAGCGGCAACCCCGTGATGGTAGCCGCCTCGTTCGCTCGAAGCTCTAGTCGATATACACCCGCAACGACGTTGCCGTCCGCATCTTTCTTTTGTTCGAGCAGCTGTTCGGTACCCGTCTGTTCTGCCGTGCCCACCGCGTAACGGTATGCCCCAGAAAGAGGCTGGTCACCCATTGTGAGTGTAATGTCAAAGCAGAACGGAACATTTTGTAGGGCCTCGGGTACTGTGACATTTTGGGCGATCTTCTTGGAGACTACCAGCTCGCCGCCCACTTCTGTATTGGTAGTGTTCGACGTGTACTCGTTGTCTCCAATCGTCACCGTCGCATGGTTCTGCACCGTAGTCCCGACCGCGCCCTCACCGATAGTTACCTGGAACGATACCGTGCGGCTCTCACCCGCAGGAACGTCCGTAAACGTCCAGGTGAGAGTCCTACCATTAACACTCGGCACAACACTCGCGCTGCCTTCAACGTACGCGGTGTGCTCGGGAATCACATCGGTTATGGTCAGTTGCGGAGCAACGGTATCCCGATCGTTATGCGCGCTAACGGTATAGGTAATCGTATCGCCCACTTTGGGGCCCGTACCCTCGGGAGCATTCGTTTCGGCCGTCTTGACCGGCACATAGCTGGTCGTGCTCACCTCAACGCCATTCACCGTTGCCACATTGGTGATTTCCCCAGTACCACCTTCAGCGTTGATAGCGTCGAATCCTACGACCTCAACGACGAAACGAACTTCACCGCGCTCGCCAGGTCGCACATCGAAGTCCCAAACCAGGCCTGCAACGCGATCGCCTTCTTTTTGCTCGTTAGGCCTGTGACTTCCCTCCACATAGCGCAGGTATTTAACGCCAGCAGGCAGCGCATCCTCGATATGCACGTGATTGCTCTCGCCGGCAGCCCAGTCGATGACATAGGTCAGCTCATCACCCACGTTCACGTTCTTACCGTCAACGCTCGCACCGTTCTTCTGGGCATCTTTGGCATTGTCGGGTGCCACAGGCAGAGTGCGGGGATTCGTCTTATGGCTGTTGACATTAGCAACATTGGTCACAGAGCCCAACGATTCGCGAGTAACCTTCGCGCTGAAACGAATGATCACATCGGTGTTGGCAGGCAGATCCGTAAGCGTCCAGTCCAACGTATCACGGCTGTCAACCTTGCTCAAGCTCGGCTCCGCAATTTGATCCGCAGGCACACCCTCCATCGTAGTGCTACCTGTTTGGTATGCGAGGCCTTCGGGAAGTTGGTCGTGCACCTTAGCTTCGAATGCGGTGTTACCGGGGTCGGTCTTAAACGCTATCTCAAAGTTCAAGGTATCGCCCACCTGAAGCGTGGTGGGGTCACCACCCTGCACGACACCGGTTTTGGACGGTACGTTGTTAGAGACCGAAACCTGTTTGGGGGAATTATTACCAATCTTGATATCAGCGGTGTTCGAAATTGAACCCGTTGAAGCCGCGCCATCGAGTACCGTCACCTCAAACGAGACGGTGCCAGTGGCCCCAGGATTGACATTCAGCATCTCCCATGTGATGCGCGTATTTCCATCTTCGTCTGTGGAGAGCTTGCCTCCCTCGCTGAGACTACCCTCAACCAGCGCGGTACCTTCAGGTACTTTATCAGTGACTACAACAGTGGCCACTGCTGGCTCGCCCGTCGTGGGATTCACGGCATCGTTGAACCAAGTGATGGTATAGGTCAACTTCTCGCCAACGCCCACCAGCTTGCCGTTGACGTCGGCACCTCCCGAAGTGACGGTCTTCTGGTCAAGTTTCTCATACGTGTTGGTAAAAGTGGCGTCGCTGATTGCATTAATAGGAGCAGCCCCAATGGAAGTGGTGAGTTGTCCAGTGCCTGGGTCTTCCACTACGACGATGTACTCACGCTTTGCACGATCATACTTTATGAAGTTATCCTGCTCCGGCACCTCCTCAGAAAGGGCAACCTTATAGGTTCCCGCCTTGGTGAACGTGATGTTGCCAAAGCTCACGGGTGCCGACTCGGTGCCATCCGCATTCTTGGTCACAGCACCATTGGCGGCCGTCGTTCGCTCTGTCAAGAAGCCCTCAGAGCTGTGGTCGGGGTCAGTATTGACAACCTCGAGTTTGAAGGAGAACTCGCCGGCCACAAGATCTTGGCTGCGGTCGCCTGTAAGAACCTTGGTAGCGCCAACGGGTATGGCTTTGGAGGCAGGACTATACACATTCACGAAGGGGAAGTCGTTGGTTTTGATGTCCCCGTTATACACTTCCGCTACCGCGTTGAGTGTGCCATCGGTCTTGCCCGTGACTTTTACGGTGATTGAATAGGCTCCGTTCTCGGGAGTCTTCACTGTTAGGCCAGAACCCGAAGAAGGCTCTATCTCCTGGAGTGTGTAGTGGAGCGTCCAGACCACAGTTTGGCCATCTTCGCCCAACGCGGCCTCAGCAAAGCCGTTGGTATAGGCTTTAATCAAATCAGCAATACGGTACGTAAACTGATACGAACCATCTTCCGACTTGTCAAACACTACGTTGGGTTTACCATCCTCAACATCCAAAACCGGCCCGCGGGTATCTGCAACTTGTTCCTGAGCATCATTATCTGCAACTATCTTAAACTCAAATTCTCCAGCCTTCACGTCTCGACCCTCAAGGGTCTTGGTTACATTAATCGCAGCAGATGACGTATCCGTAGGGCTGTCTTTCCAGTTGGCCACGAACTCCAAATCACCTACGGTACCCTTATCAACCTTTAATTCGGTGTATATGTCAGGCTTCGTGATTTCCGTATCGGTTGTTTTATTGCCCAGTGTCCAGCCATCAAACACGTATACCTTGTTTGTCTCATTATCAACCGCAAAAGTTGGGTTCTTTATGCTGATGGGTTCATCTTGGACCGTATACTGAGTCGGATTTTTACCGTCTGCACTCGCAACTGGAGTGTTTGCCGCAGCAGTAATAAGCTCAAGCGCCTCTTCAGCTCCATTCGGAGCACCTATTGCATTCGTATAAGTAATGGTATACGAAATCGGCTGCACCAGATAGGTAATGGTCCCTGGAATGTCATCTCCCCTCAAAGTTGCAGTTTCTCGTGTCTCTCCCGTTTCATCAATCCATTTTAGATTGTTAACGTTAGTCACTTCTGAATACGAGATGTTACCCTGTCCGTCCATCTCTTTATTAACAAACCTATACCCCTTATTAGTCAGCTCTGTGACTATAGCAGACTGAGGCGTGACCACAGTTTGATCCACATTTACAGTTAATGTTTTAACCAAATGCGGCTCGCTGCTTGTCTCTGTACCGGCTTCCACGAAATTCACTATGTGCTGACCAGAGATGATTGGGTCATAGTAGAAGATTACGTTGTAAGTGTTATCAGGCTGATTCATCGTTAGAATCTCATTTGTCGCCCGTGGCACATAACCATTCTCTGCTTTTGCCGAGAAGTTCAGTGACGAATCGGCAATAAACATTTGATTCTGATGCTCAACCTTCCCTAAAACATAATAAGTTTTTCCTCCTTCTACAATAATGTTACCATCTTCAATTTGAATGATGGGTTTATTCTTATCCGCTTCGAGGGGATTATCCGTTACATAGTAGATTGTATAATTAAACGTCTCCGTACTGACGGTTGACCATTTAGCAGCAACATGTTTGTTTCCTGCAATAATTTGATCGAAGTTAAACTCCGTCTCGGGCTGCGTAATATTCCCGTTTTCATCTGCTACGTACCAACCATCTAACGTGTAATTGTCTCGGAGGGGACGCGGGATAACGCCACTTGCAGAATAACGCGTGTTGGCGGAAATCTCCTCTTCAATATTCGCACCAACGCCGTTGACTGCGCCACCATTTAGATGGAAGGTCACCGTATAAGTGGGGGCATCCCAAATCGCATAAAGCCGTAAGTTGCCCTCAATGGCGAAAGCCTCTCCGACCTGAGCCTCGACTTCGGCATTCTCATCAACCACCCACTGCATATTCACACCGGCCGGGCCAAGGCCCCAGCCCTCGAACTTCCATACGGCCGTACCATTTTCTGATCGGTCGGGGCAGACGGAAACTTCGTCAGCAGTCGTCCAGCCATACTTATCGTTCGTGTTCTTATCCTGATAGTCCAGCTTGAAGCCGTACTTCTCCTCCGTTACCAATGCGCCGTAGGGCAGGGTAACAGTGCCTAAGGTGTATCCGGGGTGCTCCGCGTTCCCCTGATTGGTGGGAACCATATAGGTAATGGTATACCGGTATCTATCGTAGTAAAAATAGAGATCATAGGGGTTATTCTCACTGCCAATTGGGTTTGCGACATAACCTGAACCAGATGCCACCCAGCACGCACCGTCGGTGTCTACATACTGTGTGCTATGGCTCGGAACATCGCTCACCCTCCTCAAATGCAGACGAGCACTGGGATTCTGATTTGTGATGTTGGCACGGGAGACAATATCAACCCGACGGGCCACGGCATAATACTTTGTCTCACCATCCTCCTTGGTATTCTGACGCACCACATAATAGGTGCCGTCAGGATCATCATAGGCAATCTGTCCTTCATTGTAAGATACGCGCATCAAATCGCTAAACTCATATTTGGCGATGGTGGCGTTGTCTATAGGCACCAGAATCAAGAAGTTATTCTCGTTAGTGGTGTCGCTGTTGTAAATGCTGATACGCTTCATACCGGTAACGTCCAGTTCCGGCACTTCGAGACAGTGGTTGTAGCGATAGTAACTAGTTCCGTTATCGTTCCAATAGGCGACCAGATGATGCGTGGTGTTGGTATTCTTCGGATCCGCAATAATTTCAGCACCCATGGCACCATAGACGCCCATGATGGTTGGTTCGCCCGCGTGAGAGGAATTACTGTTCGGCAGAGCATCGTCACGGTATTTGCCCGCAGTGGTACTCCAGGAAATCATCTGAGCGTCGGCCCTATCATTCGTAGAGTTCGAACGCCTGCCATGAACAACTTCATCCGTTCGGGCAACCGGCCAAACGTCATTCAAGTTCGCGCCGTACTTGGCTGTAATAGTAATTGTCTCAGGAACAATAGTATTCGCGGAAATTGCATTCTGTCCTATCGGCTGCTGCCAGAAATTCTTATCTTTTTCCGCAATGTTCGACCCTCCTGTAAAATTAAAATTGAAAGTTCCATCGTTATTAAGGCAATTACTGTCATAGCTGTAGCCCTTGGTATTCAATGCCACGCAGTTTTCCTGGTTATTTACAGTACCATAATAATGAAACTGTAGGGTATAGATATTTCGGGTGAAATAGACATAGACCATGGTCTTACCATCGGCAGATGCCGTGGTAGCTTTGTAATTGATTTCACCATCTTCTTCATGCACAATCTCAAAAGCAGCTTGTGTATAAAAATTTGCCACATCGATACCGCTAGACTGACCCATAACCCTTTGAAACTCGGCCTCTATTTGGTTCTGGATTGAAGTCAATAGCGCTTTACTCGTTCCAGTCCCATTCTGCAAAGCCGAGTCAGTATTCACTGTCACCACAAAGCTGCCCACATTGCTGTAATGGGAATTACCGGTTCCCAGCTGAGGACCGTGAGTTTGAGGCGCATTTGCATAGTTGGCATACTTCTGGGAGTAATAATCATTTTTATCGACGGATTCAACATTTCCACCCTGAGCAACAGCCTGGACGTCATCAGTTCCAGTCAGATCCTCTGTCCAGAGAATGACACGCACTTGTGTTGTGGCCGGCTCCCACTTCGGATATAGATGCAGTGCCAGCACACCACCGCTCTCTACCAGCTTGGCTTTTCCAATTAAATCATTGTCGACCACCAGCGTGTAACCGTTTGCATCGGATGCAACGTCTTCATATTGGTTGTCAGCGTATTCACCGTTCACATCGGGCTTAGCGTTCTTCTTCAGATACCGCCACCCAGCAAAGTTATAACCGGTTCGTGTCGGTTGATTTATATTTGTAAAATCAACATTGTTGCCCAGTGCAACCTGCTGTCTGGGGATATAGGTATAGTTAGTATCGAAAATCACACGGTATGACTTTGCCGCTGCATAATATATGTCTACAGTCGTATCCGTATTTTCAATCAGTTTCTGCGAAAAACCAGTAGACTGAAGTTGCTCATATACGCCATCGACTTTCGCCGTAGCGCGAGTCATCGCCCCAACACGGCCCTGAAGAGTTTCCCGATCTAAACGTACATAAGTATCATTGCCTTCTGTCTTTTTGGAATCTGCATCCAACTTATTAAGTTCATCATCGGTCAACCCGGAAAGAGAAGTTGGAACCCAATGATTCACCGTATACCAAGTTGCATTGCGACGATAATAGACGTTGAATTCCAACGTCGTCTCACCTTGCATTGCCTTATTCAGCTGCTCTTCCGTCAAGATTACTTCTAACTTGGGATCAACCAACGCATTTGCACCGTGGTCCTCAGCACTGAGGTGCGCAGTAGAATCGGGATTACCGCATACCGCACGGATATAATATCCCGTGTCGCCTTCGACTCTAAGCCAGCGAGCAGCATTCCAAGCTTGGTTGTATTCAGTGGAGTACCTGTTCTTGTAAACCGGGTGCTCAGTCCCATCCTTTTTTTCTTGATAGTAATAAATTGTATGGTTATCGATATCTACATTAAAGTCACCGTTTTCCAGCTTTTCTTCTAACTGTTCTGGCGTTTCATTCCCAGTCGGTGGTTTTTTCACATAACGGTTTAACTCACTAGGGTCAAGTACTATGCGGAAGCCATCCTTAGTCGGTAGGTCCCATGTTACCTTATAGGTTCCATCTGCTTGTTTTTCTGGAACCACCTGCACCGTCTGAGGAGCCGCCACATCAATACCTGCTAAACCCCCAGTATTGGAATATTTATAATCCAACTTCAAAGTGATGGTTTTTGTCGGCACAAATTTGTAGTCGTTAAGGCTACCCTGAAACACCGACCTGAGCGCACTTCCCTCATCCGAGCTGCTATCTGCTCGCACGATCTTCCAACCGTCGTTCACTGCGTAGACAATTCGGGCACCGCCCTTACGGTCTGCGGTGAAAGAATCTTTTGACACCGGATTCGCTTCAGTTACCGTTAGCTGTTCCACGTCATAGGCAAATTGGGAGAGGTCGCAGACCCCATCTTCAAAATCGGCCTCAGTGAGCTCGTGGGTCTCCTGTATGCTGACCGTTTTACCCTTGCCATCTACCGTAAAACGGAGATTATGGGTGAGGTAGAGCGTGTAGGTGGAATCATCCCCAGGTTGGGAAGACACTTCATCGGCTATTGCCGGACCAACCATACATGCAAGTGCAGTAAGTACAGTGGTAATCAAGACTAAGATGGCTTTAACCACACGGCTAGAGGCCATAGAAAACAGACCCCCCCCCGTTCTGTTTACAAGAACTGCTTGGGTATCTCCCCCGATGCACAGGGGTATCCTGCGATCGGGTACACCCGTGCGCCCCACGCCCTTCACAGCCCCGCCCCGCTCAAAGGCAAGACTGTGGGCGTCGTCCCACCCACGCATACCGGACCTTCTCATAGAAACCCTGCCCTTCGCCTCAATCGCAAAACCCACCGCGACTGCTTATATATCAACTTCTTATATGAGAATTAGGCATAGCCTTCCCATATAATCTTTCAACTTATAGCACATCGCTTTATACAGTTCATGCGAGATGTCATAACTAATACATCTGCGTAATGCATCCCGAACAGGGTTGCTGGCTTCCATATCAATGACATAGCCATTACATTCGCTGTGGAGTGTTTCCGCCTCCCCTTGATGCCCTCCACATAGGGCAGTCCCCGCCTTAAAAAGAAGGGCGGACGGGTCATCATCCCCGTCCGCCCGTAAGCGTCACGCCAGTTTGTTACAGCCCCTGCGCCTACCCGTTCAACCCGTACAGCTCCCCGTACTTCTCCCCCAGGTAGCGGGTGTAATAGGTGGGATCGAACGGCTCCCCGCAAGCGGCGGTTATGCGATCTTGCGGGTCAAGGCTGCCGCCGTGCTGCCACACGTTCTCTTTGAGCCAACCGGTGATGGGGGTCACGTCTCCGCTGGCAATGGCAGCGTCCACATCGCCATCGTAGGCCTGGCGCGCGTGGTGCACAAACTGAGCCGCATAGGCGTTACCCAGGGCATACGAGGTGAAGTAACCCACAAAGTTCGAGGCCCAATGCATGTCTTGCAGGCAGCCCACTGTGTCGTTGGGCACCTCGACGCCCAAGTGCCGCTTCATGAGGTCGTTCCACAGCGCGGGGATATCGGCCGCCTTTACCTCGCCGCTCATCAGGAGCTTCTCGCACTCGTAGCGTACCAGCACGTGCAGCGGGTAGGTGAGCTCATCGGCCTGGGTGCGGATGAGACTCGGATGCACCAGGTTCGACGCGCGGTAAAGCTGGTCGGCGTCCACACCGTTGTAAATCTCGGGCACGTGCTTGCGCAGGATCGGCAGCAGCACCTCCATGAACGGACGGCTGCGACCCACCATGTTTTCCATCAGGCGGCTCTGGCTCTCGTGCATGCCAGCCGACGCTCCGCCCTTGAGGCAGGTGAACGAGTACTTAGGGTCCACGTTCTGCTCATAGAGCGAGTGACCGCCCTCGTGGATGGTGGTCGCCAGGCACTCGAGCACGTTGTTCTCATAGTAGTGATGGGCAATGCGCACGTCGTTGCGGTCGAAGCACGTGGTAAAGGGGTGCGCGGTCAGGCCAAAGGTCAGGCGGCTCATGTCGAGGCCGATGGCCTGAGCTGTGTCGTAGGCAATGGCCTGCTGCACCGGCACCGGCACCGGCTGATGGGCAAACTCGTAGGTGGGAATGCCCTGTTCAACGATGGCATGCACAAGAGGCGTGACCGTCTTCCCGACCGTATCGAAGAAGCCGTCACATACCTCGCGCGAGCAGCCAGGCTCCCAGCGATCGAGCCACACGTCATAGGGGTCCTTCTCGGGCGCGATGTAGTGGGCCTGCTCGCGCAGGGAGTCAAAGATACGGTCAAGGTAGGGCTCGAAGCTCGCAAAGTCATCGTTCTCGCGCGCCTGGCGCCATACATGGAACGACTCGGTGGTCAGACGCTTATAGTCGGCCGCCACCTGCGCAGGCACACGGCTGTCTTGCTCGTAGGTACGGGTAAAGACGCGCAGTTCGGCGGCGTGAAGGGGGTCGAGCTCGTCTTTGTGCTCGTTGAGCTGGGCAAGGAGCTCGCCGGTCTCGGGGCTGCACTGGAGGTCGTGCATGGCGGCGAACAGCGTGGCCTGGGCCTCGCCGTGGGCGGCCGCACCGGCGGCGGGGGCAACCGTTTGGCTGTCGTACTCGATGATGTTGAGTGCCACGTCGTAGGATTCAACGCGTCGCTGCAACTCGTCAAAGGATTCGATAAGTTGGGGAAGTGCAGGCGTTGCCATGGTTTGGGGTCCCTTCTCGCACTTGAGATGGCTAACGACGGCATTATGACGCTTGCCAGTGGCAGGTAGGGGCAAACTTCGGCAACGCAATCAAGATTGTGGTTTTATCTGTTGGCCAGGATGGATGCCAATCAATAGCGTATAATCCTTCTTTGCGCGGGCATCGCCAAGTGGTAAGGCCCCAGCTTCCCAAGCTGGTATTCGCGGGTTCGAATCCCGTTGCCCGCTCCATAGACTGCCTAACGGGCAGGTGAGTCGAGACGGCTTGCCTGCCCGTTTTGCGTATATAGGTGTTAAGGAGGCAATCCACCCATGCTACCGTCGGTGGTTAAACGGATTCAAGGGCTTCTCCCCCAGGCCCCAGGCCGTGTGAGATGTGAGCGGCTGTTACAGCTGGTAGACGAGGCCATGGGCGACGACCTCCGGCGTTACCCCGACGGCCGCATGCTCATATGGGAGATCGCCCGCCACGACGGCTACAACATCCCCGCCTATCCCATGGCCGGATGCGGCGACGTGCGGGAGTTCTTGTCTGACGAGGATGTGCGCAACGTTCCCGAGTGGTACGAGCGCCACCTGGGGATCGGGCGCGATGTGTACGACGAGATGTACCGCTACGAGTTGGTGATGGTGCGCAACCGAGCCTTGTGGCGGCGCGTGTTTGTGGTGCCCAGCGGACGGCTGCAGCGGATGGACACGCTGCTTGAGGAGCTGGACGGGTGGCTCGGATTCGGGCTGGGGAGCGGAGTCGGGGATTTTAAGAGATAATCGGTAGGGGAAATTCGGAGGCAGAGGTTCCGCCTCACACCGCACTACCCCACGCACCAGAACGATTGGATTCCCAAAGCCAAGATGTTTCTGCATGATTGTGCGGTGCTATCTGCCAATTCGGCTTCTACCGCAAACGCCGTGTTCCTGCAACCAAAAAAGCCGGGAGGGACTACTCCCCTCCCGGCCTGCGGTTTCGTGGTGGGACGTGCGGGGGTCGAACCCGCGACCTTGGGATTAAAAGTCCCCTGCTCTACCAACTGAGCTAACGTCCCATATGACCGACGATTGTATCGCAAATCCCAGGCTCCGTGCCCCAGAGGTGACATTATCGTCGAAGGAACATGGAACGGCTTTCAAAACGACCCCACCACTCCCCTGGCTTCACCTGCGGCCCTTGTAACCCGGCACTCCCTACAACTCCAGGAGCACGCGGCGGGCATCGGCCTCTCGGTCGCTGCGGGCACAGACCAACACCGTGTCGCCCGGCATCAGCAGCGTCTGGCCGTTCACCGTGTCGAACTGGTCGCCATGGGACACGGCCACCAGAATGGTCGATGGCGGCAGCTCGAGGTCGGCGACCCGACGTCCCCCCTCGGCGCGCAGCGTGGGCGAGTTGGGGATGTCTACCTCGGTCATGGCAAACTCACCGTGCTTGAGCGACATGACCGTGCGCAGGCCTGTGCTCAGCGCCTCCTGCTCCACCATGCGGGCGATAACCACCGTCGAGGAGACCACGTCGACCCCCAGGCTCGTGAAGATGCGCTCGTTGCGGGCGTCGTTCACGCGGGCAATGGTACGTTGGGCGTCAAAAAGCGTCTTGGTGACCTCGCACACGCCGAGGTTCGTGTCGTCCTGCCCCGTCAGGGCACAGATCACGTCGGCGTCACCCGCCCCGGCGTCGCGCAGCGCCGCCGCATCGCAGCAGTTTCCCTGCACCACGAGAACACGGCCCGTGAGTGTGTGGGCCAGGTAGTTGGAGCGCGCCTCGTCCTTCTCGACGATAGCCACCTCGTGACCCGACGAGAGCAGCAGTCTCGCGACCATCTCGCCTATCTTGCCGCCTCCGCCAATCAAGAAATACACGGCGCTCCCCTACCTAGCTCTTCATGTACGATGCCAGCTCGAGCAACGAGTTGCCGCGGGCAACGGCCAGAACGGTGTCGCCGTCGTGCAGGAACATGCTGGGGTTCGCCACATAGGTCTCGTCGTCGTGCTCGAACAGCGATATGTGTATGTCTCCCAGGGCTTCGATGTCGCGCACGTGAACAACCCCGCCGTTCTCGAGCGAAAGCACAAAGGTGAGCACCTCGTAATCGCCAAAGACGTCGATGTGGTGGGCACGGCCCGCCAGAATCTTGGCGGCCATGTTCTCCGCCACCAGCTCGGTGTCGCACACGTGGTCCAGACCGAGCTGCCGGTACAGGTCGAGCCGCTCGGGGTTGATGAGGCGCGTGATCACATGGGGCACCTTGTACAGCCGGCGCGCCACCTCGGACGCCATGAGGTTTACGTTGTCTTGGCTTGTCACCGCCGCAAACGCATCGCAGTCCTCGATGCCCGCGGCCAACAGCACGTCCTCGTCGAACCCTTGGCCAACGACCTTGCGGCCCTCGAACTCGCCGTTCAGCCGGGCAAAGGAGCTCGGGTCGATGTCTACGATCGAGACTTCGTTCTCAGGGGTGTCGAGCACGACGGCCAGACTCGCGCCGACGCGCCCGCACCCCACCACGATGATGTTCACCGCAGGTCCTAGGCGTTCTTGATGACTTCGACCAAAACGTCCACCACGTCGTCGATCATCGCCGGGTCGACCTTCTCGGGCGTGTCGCCCTTCCACTCGGCGTGGGCGGGAACGCCGCGCTCCATACCGCACACGGTCACGGCGCGGCAGCCCTGCTGCAGCAGGGGCGTCGCCTCGGTGTCGCACCAGTCGAGGCGCGAAAGGGCGAACGGGCGGTTGATAGCCTGGGAAGCCTGGCCGAACAGGTTGACCAAACGGCGGTCGGCCTTTACGTGACGCCCGGTTCCCTCTTCCACGATGAGGCACTCGCGACCGGCACCGACACAGCTTAGGTTCACAAAGTACGCCCCGCGCAGCTCGTTGCGGTAGGTCTGCAAGAAGTCCCTCACCCCGGCGTGGTCGGCATCGCTCGCACCGGTCAAGACGAACCAGATCTCGTGGGAGATGAGCTCGCGGTCGCCCAGCGTCATGGCCGCGCGGCGTACGTCGCGCCCGTCGTTTTCGGCGGGGGCGCTGGCGCGCCGGGGCGTCCGGCGGGCACGGGCGGCACCGCCTTGCCAGCGGGGTGCCCCTCCCCCGTTGCCATAGGGGTCGCCGTTCAGACCTTGCGCGCCGGGGATGGGGCCGTCGTCGGCAAAGTTGTCCCAGCTGCCGATCTGTTGGCCGCCGGTCTTGGCATCGAACCCTTCATCGAGGCCGAGCCAATCGTTGAAGGAGCTTTCTTCCATCTCGGCCTGCATACGGGCGGCCTGGTGGCTGATACGCCCCTGGCGGCCCTTCTTGGCTTTGCGGCCCCGTTTGGTCTCGGTGATCTCGGCGCTAAAGCCGTCGAGGTTGCGACGGCGCACCTCCTCGAGCATGGCCGGGGTGATGGCCTGGTGGGTGCCGGTCTCGAAGTCTAAGGTCGAAAAGTCCTCGGGGTTGTAGCCGCCCACCGGCTCGATGCCCGTGACGCTAAAGGGGTCGACGGCTGCAACGGCGGGGTCGGGGATGTCCGAAAGGATACGGCGCTCGGCAGAGACCGGCTTGAAGCTCGAGGTGCCCCAGTTCGGGTCGTTCACCACGGCGGCGCTGAACGAGTCGGGGTCGTCGATGGTAAAGGAGGTCGACAGCTGGGCGGACTGCTCGGCCACGTCGGGCGGGACGAACGAGGCGGCGTTGCGCAGCTCGACGTCGTAGTCGTCGGTGGAGGTAATGACATGGAAGGGCTGGACTACGGGCGTCTCCTGCACGGGCGCAACAGGCTCCGCCGTTATCGCCGTCATGAGAGAGGTGGCGGCTGCCGGCGCAGGCGCAGCCGGCGGCTCGTAGACCGCTTCGGGGGCCTGGCTGCCCGAAAGCCCGTTGCTCCCCACGATGCCGGCCATGATGGCGTCGGCCGCAGCATCCTTGTCGACAGGCCGTTCGACCACCGTCTCGTCGGGCGAGGGTGCAGCGCCACCCGCGTCGACAGCAGCGGCCACCGCCGGGATAAGGGCGGTCTCTCCACCCTGGGCTTCGCGACCCTGTTGCTCGTACGCGACGCGGCTCGCCCGATGAACCGCGGGGGCCTCCTTGTCCTCATAGACGATGGTGCAGGTCTCGGGGAGAATACCCAGGGACCGCACGACCTCTGCACCGTAGCGTACGGGGCGCTGACCCTTGCGCTCCCCCTCCGAACGGACGGCCTCCATCACTGCCGAGAGCTCAGCGGAGCGGTTGGGGTTGCGGTGGCGGACCTTGGCCATACGGGCCTCGTCCTCGTCGAGCATCGCCTGGGCATCGCCGGCGGCACCTTCCTCGACACCGGACTCGTAGAGCGCGTCGTCGGGACCAAAGCCCGCACCCCCCTGGATGGGGCGAACGCGGTCGAGCAGGCCGAACACGGCAGCAACTCCCGACTTGTTGTCGTTAGCCCCCGCAGTAAAGGGCATCACAAAGCGATGGATCACGGCATTGACGCCCCACAGCAGCGGCAGGATCGAGGAGACGATCGCCACGGCCCAGGCCACGTTGCGGACCACCAAGGGCAACGGGAGCAGCTGCAGGAGCATAGCCACCACGTCGACGGCCATACAGCCAGCCACAAGGGTGGGCAGGTACGGCTTTGCGGGGGCCAGCAGCGGGGTCGACAGAAGGTCGGCACGGGGAGTGTCGTAGTGGGCGATGACCACCACAGGGCGGGCCTTCTGACCGTTCGCCGTGCTTGCAGCCGGATGACGGGCCACGATGTTTTGGCTCGAGCCCTCCCCGGGAATGCGCGAGACGGTACGGATGCCGTAACGCTCCAAAAAGAACAGCGCCGTCGCAACCAAGCCTATGACGAACATGATCACGGAGAACACGCCCGACGCCACGCCCGAAAGGATGCCGACGATTCCTGTGATCCCCGCCAAAAGGGCTACGGCGGTCTTGGCGAACGGCGAGAACTTAAAGCTCTTGTTCGCCGTCTCAAGGCCGTGCTTGTGGAAGACGACGGAGAGGTTCTTGGCCGCCTCTCCCTCCTCACGGGTCCCGGCAGGCGCGATGTCGACCTGCTTCACGAGATAGCGCATAGTATCGGACGCGTCAGCCATAGAAGGCCTCCCCTATCTAATGTATGCCACGACAACAGCCCCAAAAACACTGAGCTGTGAGAAATCTTGCACAGATAGGTCGATAGTATAGGACCTCTGCCCAGCCCTCCCCACAACTCCACGAATGTCATGCTTTACCCTAAACGGCAGGCTCCCCTTCGACCGGAGCGGGCTCGCCTTCGGGGGCAGGTTCTCCCTCGGGCACCGGGGCTGCCTCGCCCTCGGCCGGCACAGGCTCGCTTTGGGGAGCGACCGCGGGGTCGGACGCCACCGTCTGGTCGGTCAGCTGCACAGGAGCCGCAGCCGCCGCGCTGTTGGCGCTCACGCCCATCTCCTTGCGCGCATCGGTGATGCCGAGATATGCGTTGAGCACCGCATCGGCCTCCACGCACTTGGTGCGGGCCGCGTCGTAGGCGTCGCGCTGGGCGGCCGTGGTGGTCGCCCACGAGTTCACCAGCAGCTCCGCAGCGGTGGCCGGCACCTGGCCCGCCGCCTGCTGGGAGGCAAGGTCGGCGTCGTTGTAGGCGGCCCCCAGAGAGTCGGCCCCCTCAATGTCGCCGTTGGCGACGCAGGTGTCGATCTGCACCAGAATGTTCACCTGGTTGATGCGGGCATTCAGGTAGTTGTCGAGTACGGTGAGGTCGGCTTCGGGGAACGCCTCGCGCGCCGAGGCGACCCAGTTCTGAGCCTGGGCCAAGTCAGAGATCGCGTCGTTGTCTTGCTGCACGATGCCCCACAGGTCGAAGCCCGAGGTGTCCCAATCGTTGTTGAGCGCCTCGCGGTAGGCGTAGTACTGGTCGAGCCCGGCCTGGATATGGCTGTTGGCCGAGGCGATGCAGTTGTAGGCCTCGTTCAAGGAGTCCAGCGCGGCGGCAGACTCCGTGTCGGCCGAAAGCAGCATGCGCCCCACCTCGAGCATGGAGCGGCGGGCACCGACCGAGTTTTTGACCGCGCCGACGGCGTCGTTCTCCTCGGCGCTCAGCAGGTCGCCCGAACGCGCCGCCTCATTGGCAAAGGTCTCGGCCTCGGTCAGCATGGTAGCCGTGCTCGACGACTGGAGCATCAGGTTTGAGAGCGACTCAGACGCGGTGCCCGAGTTGATCTCGGCCGCAATTGCCGTGTCGAGGGGCACGATGACCGCATCGGAGTCGCGAAGGCGGTCGATGGCCGAGTCGATGTTGGCACGGGCGTCGGCCGCCTGCTTGTACCGCAGGCCAAAGAAGGCGCCCACAAAGATCAAGGCGATCACGACGACGATGGCAACGACGGCAAAGACCCCCTTCTTGCCACCCCCCTCGGCAAAGGAGGTGTCAAAGACCCCGCCCCGCTTGTCCTCCTCGACCTCGTGGATCGGGTAGAGCTCGCCGTTGGTGGGCGTCGGACCGTCTCTACGCACCGAGGTGCTCGCAGCTGTGGGGGCGTCAGGGGAAACCCCCGTCTTCTCAGCCGCTTTACGGGCGGCCACCAGGGGGTTTTTCACCGTGGGATTCGAGGTTGGGGTCGCCTGGGGTTCCGAAGCCGGAACCCCGTAGAGAAGATACGAATTCGCTGCGGCAGTCGGTGAAGCCTGCGCAGGCTGCACCGACTGCGCCGCCACGGCCATAAAGACGTCGGTCTCGCTCGGGGTGGCCCTGCGCGACCCGGGGACGGGCATCGAGGGGTCGGCGGAGGCCTGGGATCCGTTAGGGGAGGAGAATATCCCGGGATAGGTGCTGTCGAGGTCCACGAAGACGGGGTCTACCGGCGAGGCCTCGAAGCCCACTGCCCCCTCGCCGCGAGACGAGCGGCCGCTCTCCGCCGAAGAGGCAAAATGACTTCCCGCGCCGTTTCTGGCTGGGCTCATAGATGGTTTCCTTTCTAGCACGCCAACGGAATGCTCCGCAACCGGAGCACGCCGTGCAAACACGTATATGCAATCATCCCACGCTGAGCGCCGTTTTCACACTACGTCCTTTAAATTGTTCCATACTGCGCGCATTCTTTAAGGCGCGAGCAGGTGAGGAGGGTAGGCGGTGGATCTGGAACAGGTGGCGCCCGACGCATCGTCCGACGAGCGGTTCTTGCTGCTCGCCATGGCGCTTACAGGGCGCAGGGGACTCAGCTTTTCTGAGATGGTGGCCAAAGGGCTGCTCGGAGATCCGCAGCGCTCCAAAACGGAGTCGCTTCGCCACACGTTCTCGCTCTACCGCCGGCAGCTCGAGGGCGCGGGCATCTACCTTGAGAGGTTGGGGAGGGGCCCGCAGGTCCGCTACCGCGTCGACGCAGCGCGTTCTTACGCCGACCCTTCCTCCATCGACGTGTCGGCCCACGACTCGGTGCTTCTCTCCGCCGTGCTCGAAGCGTATCTGGAAGGTGCCGGGACCAACGCGCTGGCCTCAAACGTCCGGCGCGCCTATAACAAGCTTATGGGGCTCGTGGGACTCGCCCCCGCCGACGCCGTGGAGACCACCAGCCTCTCGACGATTCGCAGCAAGGCACTGGCCTCCCTCGTAGACGCCTGCGCCCACCACCACCCCGTCAGCTTCTTGTATACGGGTGCGGCCGCCCCCCAGCGGACGCGCCTCGTGCGCATCTACGGCACCTTTGGACGCCGCGGGCACACCTATCTCGTGGGGGCCGACGAGGAGCTGCTGGGCACGCGCGAGGGGGAGAGAGAAGGGGAGAAGAACGGGGGAGGGGAGCCTGTGGGAGAAGGGCCCGACCCCATGCGGATCTTCCGCGACGACCGCATCGACCCGCGCAGCGTAAAAGTCTTCAAGGGCCGCTCCTACGAGGTGCCCGAGGGGTTTTGCGCCCTCGACTACGCGAAGCTGCCCTTTCAGTACGGGCGAGAGACCCCCTTCACCGCGACGTTCAGAGACCGCGCGGGGCTTTCGGCCAACCGGCGCGCCGACCTGACGGAGGGCAAAGGCCGCTGGGAAGACGACCTGTGGTTGGTGGAGGCCAACGACCTGGCGGCGCTCGCGAGCTGGGCCGTCGGCGCCCTGAGCCAGGGGCTTGCCCCCGTGGCGCCCGCAGCACTGCTCGAAACCCTGCACGGCGGTCTTAGAAAGGCGGCGAACGTCCATGGCACGACAGGAAGGTAGGCCGTCTTTGGCGGTGACCGTCGACAACGCGGCCGCCCTCGTGCGCCTCGTCAACGACCTGGCGCCCTCCCACCCCTGGCAGGCCGGTGAGCCCGTTGCCCTGGGGCAGTTGGCCGCCATGCTGGGGCTGCCCGTCGAAGAGGTGCGCGCCCTTATAGAGTTGATCAACCTGGGATGCGGAGACGCCCTGCCGGGGTTCTTCATCGAGGTAGACCACCGTAGGCAGACGCTCGTGCCCCGTCACATCGACGTGCCGCTGGCACGGCCCCTGCGGCTTACCGAACTCGAAGCCAACGCCGCGCTCGACGCCCTCGCCACTGCGGGAATAGGAGCCGGCGACCCGTTGGTGCAGGCTTTGGGCGGTGCCCTGCCGCTGCCGTCGGCACCATCCCCGACGTCTGACCGCGACGACGAGGGCGCCCGCAGCCCCTCCGCGGCGACCCTCGCCCTCTTTGCCGAGGCCATAGACCAGCGTCGGCCCGTTCTTATAGGCTACCGCAACCGAGACGGCCTCGTCGACCAACAGCGCACCGTGGAGCCGGTCCGCCTGTCCTACGATCATCAGGAGAACGCCTGGTATGTCCACGGGTGGTGTCGGCGCGCCGGGGGTTGGCGGACCTTCAGGCTCTCCCGGGTCACCGCAGCCTCACTCCTCGAGGAGACCTTTGAACCCCGAGAGGAGGCCGGGGAGGCCCCCCATGCTCTCGACAACGTGGACCGCGCCTCTATGGCCATGCTCGCCATCCACGACCCCCGGTCCCTCATCGACCCCGACTCGTGGCGCGGCCTGGTCAAGGTCGATTACCCGCTGCCCATAGACCGCTGCCGCATCACCGACGAAGAGTGGGAGCGGGGCGCCTACATCGCGGCCATCCCGTGGAACCCCCGCTCCCAATGGCTCACCTCGATGGTGGTTCAGACCCTTGGCGGCGTGGAAGTGCTCAGGCCCACCGAGCTGCGGGCGGCGGTGGGAAAGTTGGCCGAGCGGATGCTGGAGGAGCTGGGGGAGAAGGTGCGGTAAGAAAAAGTGAGTCGCAATCCTCCAATAAACGCCACCCACCATCCAGCTCGAGTCGCATTCCTCGGGTTTCTGCCAGCCCGGCACACCCGGACGCGCTCCAACAACTCCCGGGTGTCAGCGCCTGCGCATCAAAAAGGGCGAGCAGCCCGTGGCCACTCGCCCTTCCCCCAAAGTTCTACGTCGTCGACATCCCCCTGATGCACAACTTGAACACATCACAGTATAGCCACATAATCACAGAGTTGCAACAAGTTTTTCACCAGAACGTACCAACTCGTTCAACCCTACCCCGCGTTGCGCGCGTTCCACTGCCGCAGGTGCTCTCCCACCTCCCGACGGGGAACCCGCTCATACTCGCGCTTGGGCAGCGAGGCCAGGAACACCTTGCCGTACCACATGCTCGTAAGGCGCGGGTCGGCCAAGACCAGCACGCCTTTGTCGGTGGAGCTGCGGATCAGCCGGCCCACCGCCTGCTTCATGGCGAGCACCGACTCGGGCAGGTCGTGGTTCTTCCAGGCGTCGCGCCCCTCGCGCAGCTTGCGCTCCTGCGAAAGGGGGTCGCTCGGGGGCGTAAAGGGCAGGCGCGGGATGATCACGCACCGCAGGGTGTCGCCGCGGGCGTCGAACCCCTCCCAGAACGACTTGAGCGCAAAGAGCGAGCTGGACTTCTCCGCCACAAAGTGGTCGCGCAGCCGCCTCACGTTGCTGCCGCGAGACTGGGCAGCCAGCTCCAGGCCGTGCTGGGCCAAGATCGGCTGCACCATCTCGTACATGCGGTCCATCTCGGCGCGGTTCGTGAAGAGCGTGAGCGTAGAGCCCCCCATGGCCAGATGGACGTCGGCCAAAAGGGGAGCAAGGAGGGCCAGGTAGTCGTCTTTCTGCTTGGTTGGGTCGGGCAGGTCGTCGGCCACCACCACATGCATGTTGTGGTCGAAGTCGTAGCTCGAGTCGAGCCGCAGGTTCTTGACCGCCCCCGGCCGCACCCGGTCGAGGCCCACCTCGTGATCAAAGTGGTCGAACTTATCGCCCACTGCGATGGTCGCCGAGGAGTACACGACGCTCGAGGTCTCCGGGTACCAGACGTCGGCCAGCTGGCCGCCCACGTCGAGGCGCTCAGCCACCAGCTCGTAAGCCTCGAAGCCCGTGCGCTGGGTGCCCGCCGCCGAGTACACGTACTGCCGGTCGTCGCCCTCCACGCACAGCCTCAGGGCCTCAAGGAGGTTCGCCAGCTCCCCCGAGGCCGCGTTGAACTCGTTCAGACGGTCGAGAAGCCCCTGGTCGCCCGAGGCGGGCTCGGCGATGGCCGCAGCCGCCTCCTGAGCCGTCCCGACGGCCTTCTCGAGCGTGTCGGCAAAGGCGCGCCCCGACTCGACCACCTTCGTGAACTCCGCCGACCCACGCGCCTCGGCATCGAGCCAGATCGTCTCGGTCTCGTAGGAGAAGCCGCGCCCGCGGCTGCGTTTTTTGCTGAACGCCTTGAGGTCGTCAAAGAACAGCCCCGACGCTATGCTCGCCCGGGCGGTCTCGGAGGCCACCTTGGTAAGAAGCCCCATCATGAGCGTGGCCGCCGGCTTGGCGCGGACCTCCTTGAGCAGCGTTCCCGTGGCGCCGGAGGTCGTGCCGCCCATGAGCTCGAAGGCCGCCGCGACCTCACGGGAGTTGACCCGCTTGGCCCACTGGCGGCGCGCCTCGGACTCCGCCGAGTGGGCCTCGTCCACGATCCAGTAGCGCACCGGCGGCAGCACCTCGATGTCGCTGCCCACCTGCCTGAACAGCAGCGAGTGGTTGGTGACCACGATGTCGCAGGCGGCAGCCCTGCGGCGCGCTAGGTGCAGGAAGCACTTGTTGGGGAAGTAGGGGCAGCGGCGCTTCTGGCACTCGACCGCCGTGCTCGTCACGTCGCTGCGCTGCACCTTGCCCCAGCGGATGCCCAGGCAGTTCACATCGCCGTAGGCGCTCTGCACGCTGTAGGCCATGATGGCGGCCAGGGCGTTGAGCAGATCTTCGTTGGGGGAGGGCAGTTTGCGGGCATCGTTGCGACCGTCGTCGCCGGCCCCCTCCCCGTCGTCCTCGTCGGGAGCGTCCTTGAGCATGCCGATGCGGGCAAGGCGGTCCACCTTGCGCAGGCACGGGTAGTTGTCGAAGCCTTTGAGCGCCATGTAGCTCAGAGGCTTGTCGAGCGCTGCGGAGAGCAGGGGGAGCTCGCGGTTTATGAGCTGGTCGGTCAGGGCGTTCGACTTGGTGGCAACACCCACCGTGACGTCGTTTGCCTGGGCAAGAAGCGCAGCCGGCAGCAGGTAGGCTATGGACTTGCCCACGCCTGTGCCCGCCTCGACGGCCGCATAGCCGCTGCGCCCGAACGCCTCCGCAACGGCGCGGGCCATGTCGACCTGCTCGGTGCGTGGCTCGTAGTCGTCGTACATACGCCCCACGGTGCCGTCGACCCCGAACTCCTGCGCCACACGGTCGGGGGAGGGCAGTGTGAGCGGGCCCACCTCCCCCAGGGCGAACGCGTCAGGACGTGCCGTGAGCTCCGCCTTGGCACAGCGCTCGGCACGCTCGTCGACCAGGGAGAACACCGCGTTGGGGTTGGCCGCGGCCATCTGGGCAAAGATGGGACGGTAGGTCCAAGGCACCTTGGGATAGAAGTTGGCCAACTCGTTGAGAAGCCCGGCGGGCAAATCCGAGGCCGCCGTGAGCAGAACGCGCCACAGCCCGCAGGTCGCCACCACGTCGTCGATGGCGCGGTGGGTGCTCTGGTGCAGGTCAAAGGCGCGCGACAGGTCGTGGAGCTTGTGGCTGCTCAGGCAGGGGAGCACGATGCGCGAGAGTTCGAGCGAGTCAATCCAAAAGGGGCCCACGGGCTTGCCTCGGTTGCCCTTCTCCATGAAATGGCGGTCGAACGTCGCATTGTGGGCCACCAGGGGCGTGTCTCCGGCAAACTCCCGAAAGGCCCGGGTCACCTCCACGGCGTTGTCGGCGTCGGCCACCATCTCGTCGGTGATGCCCGTGATGGCCACGATCTCGGCGGGGATGGGGGAGGAGGGCTTCACAAAGAGGTCGAGCGTGTCGACGATCTCGCGCCCGCGCAGGCGCGCCGCGGCCACCTCGATAAGCTCGCAGCTCTTAAAGTCGAGACCCGTCGTCTCGGTGTCGATGACCACCACGTCGTCTTCGAGCAGTCCAAAGTCGTAGCTTTTGGCCCGCTCTGCCAACGTGGCGTACTTCTCCACCACGTCCCGGTCGGTTCCTGGGGTGATGATCGCCTCAAGGGCCGGATGTATGGGCTGATTCACGCGCGCGCTCTCCTTGCCATGGGGTTTTGGGGACGCACCGGCCCCCGTTTGCCATATCGGGCACAAAAGCCGATAGTACCACGGCTTTGCGCCTGGTTATGAGTGGTATGCTTCTTTGCTGCCAATCCAAACAGAAGGGGGATCTGCATGGGTAAAGTCGACGTCTACATTGGCGGTTATCTCACGATCGACGACGTCACCGCGGAGGAGAGCGAGCGGCTTGCCTCCAACGCCTGCGTCATCGGTATGCCGGTCGTCATCCGTTACGATGCCGAGACGTCCCAGTTCACGGTTGCGTTGCCGAGCGGGGAGTCCCTCGGCGTCATTCACCCAAAAAACCGCCTCGCCATCCGCGAGGCTCTGGAAGGCGGCTGGACCTGTGCCAGCTGGCTTTCGCTTGTGTACTACACCAACGAGGAAAAGCTGTTCAAGGGCGAGATCGTCTACCAGATGTTCCGCGTGAAGCCCACCCAGACCAAGGAGCAGGCCAACCTCGAGGCCTACACGCTCAAGACCTCTGAACGCCTCGCCAACGGCGAGCGCCCCTCGGTGGTCCTTACCGGTAACTCGTGGGACCAGGTCATCGAGAACGGCGACTATGTGACCGAGAAGGAGCAGGCGCTCCCCATCGACACCAAGCGCAACAGCGGCGTCGTGGTCTTCAAGCGCAAGCGCAGCGCGGCCGACAAGCTCGCCAGCGCCGCCATCGAGCGCAAACCCGGCTGCCGCATCGCACTTATCGTGGCCGTCATCGTGGTGTGTCTGCTTGTCTTGCTCTTCCTTTGGCAGTGCGTGTTCTAGAGCATTTTGAAAATATTCAAAATGCTCTAATCGGTCTCACGGTTTTGAACCTCCCAACAGCCCCTTGTAAACCTCTCGATCAAGGAGTCACCTCATGGCAAGAAAAGAGGGCATCGTACTGTACAGCTCCCGCACGGGCTACTCCAAGCGCTACGCCGAGCATATCGCCCAGGAGCTTGACTACGCCATCAAGCCCATCCAGAAGGCCAATCTCTTTCAGGTCTCGTGCTACCCCACCGTCATCTTTGGCGGCGGCCTGCACCACAACCGTATCGACGGCATCGAGGGCCTGACCGAGGGCTTCAAGTACTTCGGCGAGCAGAACCTCATCATCTTCTCGGTAGGCCTCGCCTCGGTAAACGACGAGCTCATCAAGCAGATCAAGGCTAAAAACTTCCCCGATTTTATGGAGGGCACGTACTTTTACCACGCCCTGCCAGGCGGCCTTTCGCGCAGCGACACCGTCGAAGGGGCTGTCATGGGGTCCAAGGTCAAGACCTACCGCGAGAAGCGCGACGCCGGCAAAAAGCTCACCCGCGGCGACAAGATCGCCCTAGCCATCGCCGACGGCGAGACGCCGGAGCAAGACCGCTTCGACACGGCCGCCTGCGCCCCCATCCTTGCCGCAGCCCGCATGCGCCGCTAAGCCGATAGAAACGTCTCACAGACACGAGGGCGGGACCCCGTTTTGGACCGAGTCCGACGGGGTCCCGCCCTCCTTTGTTCCGTTTAAACGATCTTGCGGTGCGATGTCGCGAGAAAAGCCTATGCAAAACGCTCCAGGGCGTACCCGATAAGCCTGGCGCACACCTCGGGGAAGCTGTACCCTGCCACACGCGCCGCATCGGGCAGCAGCGAGGTCTGCGTCATACCGGGAATCGTGTTGGTCTCCAGAATGACAGGCACACCCTCTTTGGTCACGATGAAGTCCGACCGGCTTTCGCCGGCGCATCCCAGTGCCTTGTGAGCCCTCACGGCGTATTCCTGGGCACGTGCGTACACCTCGGGGTCCAACCGGGCCGGTATGATGTGGTCGGCCCCATTGGCCACGTATTTGACCTCGTAGGAGTAGAACGCGTCGTGAGGCACGATCTCTATCACAGGAAGGACCTCGGGGTCGTCGTTGCCCAGAACGGGAACCGTGATCTCGACCCCGTCCACGAACGCTTCGACAAGGACGTCCTGGCCTCGCCCCATGACCTCCTCAACCGCCTGGGGAAGCTCCGCGGCCTCCCGAACGATGCTCATACCTAGGCTTGAACCGTCGTCCACCGGCTTGACCACACAGGGAAACCCGATGGCCTCCGCAACGGCGTCGACGCTCCAGGACTCCCCGCACGAGATGGAGACCGAGGCGGCCACCGGAATGCCACAGGAGCGGTAAAACGTCTTGGCACGCCCCTTATCCATAGCCAGGGCGCTCGCAAGCACCCCAGAACCGGTATAGGGGATCCCCACGGTCTCACAGACGCCCTGAATCAGGCCGTCTTCGCCCCCCTTACCGTGAAGGGCAAGAAACACCACGTCATAGGGTTTGTCGAGCAGACGCCTCACCGCAGCCTTGGCATCGAGCGTGTCTATAAGCTCCACCCTGTAACCAAGGCTTTGGAGCGCCTCGAACACCTGAGAGCCCGACGAAAGGCTCACGGTACGCTCACTGCTCGCCCCACCTGCCAAAACTGCCACGTGCAGGTCGGCTGGCACATTGGGTTGCATGGGTCTGTTCTCCTCCCACACTCGGTTCATCAACCATCACAGGCTAATGATTGCAGATGCAAGTATCCAAATAACGACCGACCCCACCATCATAAGAGCTATACGGCCGACAGCCGTGGCCCATACATCCATCGCCTCCAGGCCCTCTTCCCTACGCAGCGTCAACAAGCTTAGGGTCACTGCAAGCCCCAGGCCAGCAACCACGATTGCACATAGCAGCACGATGCCGACCAATGCCATCGTGACCTGAACGGCATGTGCAGAGACGATACTCACCACGCACCAGACCAGCGTGAGAAGAACCGCGACCGCCCCATAGATGCAGTACGGCCACCAGTCGAAGGCCATCCCATCGGGCCGCAAACCGGCCGACGAGATTTCGGCGTACCGGGTGTTGTACCGGCTATACGGAGAAGCCTTGCCACCAGCCCGCTTTTTCTTTTTTGACGAGCGGTACGGCATGGTAGGCACATTGGAGGGCTGCTCCCTGCCAGAGACGCCCTGGCGTTGCGGGCCTTTTGTCGTCGGCGTGGAGTCGAACCGGGGCACCGGGGCCACCGCCTTGGAACCCGGCTGCGTCTGGGCAGCTGCAGCCGGCTTGAAGTGACTACCCCCGCCCGCAGGGGGCTGGTAGTCTCCCGTCAAGCTTCCTCGACGGGCATGGGTATGTCCTTTTTCATCGCGCCTCGACCGGGCGGTTTCTGATGTTTCCTGGGACATCTCACTCTTTCAGCAATGCGCTCTTTGTTAGGGATACACATTCCTTGCCTATAAGCATGGTACGCTAGTACTTACGCAATTGTAACCGCTCAACCCGGCTTACACATTCTGCATCCTGTCGATTTTAGGCCATGCACCTGTTTTGGTCCTTGTAGAGAGAGTAGGTACTCATTATGGAACGCGCCACCGCGGAAACCATCGGCATTAAGGCTCTTTCGCGCGACGACATACGTTCGCTGCTTGGAGAAGAGCTTGGGCTCCCCAAGTTCCGTGCCAACCAAGTCATTCAGTGGATCTACGGCAAAGGCATCAACTCTTATGACGAGATGACCAACCTTCCGTTGGCCCTTCGTGCCCAGCTTGCCGAGGCTCTGCCCCTCTATGCCCCCGAGATCCGTCGTCGCCAGGTGTCTGCCGACGGTACCCGCAAGTACCTTGTGGGCTTTGCTGACGGGGCTGCGGTCGAGACCGTAGGTATCCCTAGCAAAAACCGCCTTACAGTCTGCGTCTCAACCCAAGCAGGCTGCCCCTTGCGCTGTGATTTCTGCGCGACGGGCCGCAACGGCTATGTCCGCAGCCTTGGTGTGGGCGAGATCGTTGACCAGGTGCGAGTTGTGTCCAACGACTTTGGCCAGCGCGTCTCAAGCGTCGTCCTTATGGGTCAAGGCGAGCCCTTCCTCAACTACGACGCTGTTCTCGAAGCCATGCGCATCCTCAACAGCAAGGACGGTTTTGAGATCGGTGCTCGTCATATCACCGTCTCCACTGCGGGTATTCTCCCCCAGATTCGCCGCTTTGCCGCTGAACCGGAGCAGTTCACCCTGGCCGTCTCCCTCCACTCGGCCGTTCAGGCAACGCGTGACCAGATTATGCCCGGCGTCAAGAACTATCCGCTCGATCGCCTGCATGACTCTGTGGCCTCCTATGCCGAGTCCACCGGTCGCCGTCCAACCTTTGAATACGCGCTTATGTCTGGGATCAACGATTCCAACAGCGAGCTCAACGCCCTTGTTGATTTCTGCCGCAACACCCTTTGCCATGTAAACCTCATCATGCTCAACGAGGTACCCGGCAGCCGCTATCGTCCCGTTACCCCTGAGCGTGCCGCGGAGTTTGAGCGCGCGCTCAACAACGTTGGCATCGAGGCGACCTTGCGTAAGTCCCGTGGCACCGACATCGATGCTGCCTGCGGCCAGCTTAAGCAGAAAGCCCGCGCCTAGCGCTCAGTGTTCGCCTTCTTATTTATTGCGATATAGCTTGTAAAGGTTGGGCCCGGTGTTTCACGTGAAACACCGGGCCCTCTTCATACACACACTGGCAAAACTCGTTCAGCTGCCGCATCGCTTGTGACAGATGGGAACAGGATACGTTATATCCCAAGAGCCTCCCACTGTTCGTCAACCCAAGCCTGGTTCTTCGCAAGGTTGTCGCTCATCTCGCGTTCCTTTTGCACGCGGCGCTCGTTCAGACTGTCCTTAATCTCCATGGCAGCGTTCATCACACTTGCGGCGGCTTTATCTACCTTTTCCTTGACCTCTCGATCGTTCACATAGAGATAGGCCACAGTCCCCGAGATTGCAGCTGCGGCGACAAAACAGAAGGTGGAAAGAAGCTTTTTCATAGACACCCCTTAGTTAGGCTTCATAACGCTAACGAGACGCTCAAGATCATCCTCATCGGCGAATTCAATCTCAATCTTGTACTTACCACGAACCTGTTTGATCTTTACGTTCGTCTGTAAGTCCTGACGCATCTGTTTGGCAATCTTTTTGAAAGAAGTCGGAACACTTGGCCTCGGCGATTTCTCAGATTGTTCGACCGAAAACAAAGCCACAAGGGACTCAGCCTGTCGGACCGACAGCTTCTCGTCGACAATCTTCCGCGCCAGCTTTATGCGCATCTCTTCTGAGGGTACCCCCAAGATGGCACGAGCGTGGCCCGCTGTAAGGTCGCCGTAAAACACCAGCTCTTGCACTTCGGTCGGTAGATCAAGCAGTCGCAGCGTGTTCGTGATAGACGAACGGGACTTCGACAGAGTCTTTGCGAGTTCTTCCTGGGTAATCCCCGTACGCTCGATGAGTTCCCTATAGGCCCGCGCCTCTTCAATGGTGTTAAGGTTACTGCGTTGGATGTTCTCGATCAGAGCAAGCTCCAGGCTTGTTGTTTCATCAATATCTTTAATAATAACGGGAACGGTTTTCATTCCCGCTTTACAAGCAGCCTGATATCGACGCTCGCCAGCAATGATTTCATAACCGGTCCCGTCTGGCCGCACAATGATAGGCTGCAAGATGCCAACCTGCGTTATTGAGCTGGCCAGCTCCTCAAGGTCACCCTCGTCAAAATAGACGCGCGGCTGATTCGGATTGCGGTGCACATCTTCAATCGCGAGTTCTTGTGGCTGGGTGGGAGTCGATTCGGTCTGGGTTTCTTCCACCGTCTCGCCAATCAAAGCGCTTAAGCCCTTGCCAAGACCGCCCGTCTTCTTAGCCACGTTTTGCCACCTCTTTTGCTAACTCCCGATAAGCTTCTGCACCTTTGCTGGATTTATCATATTCAATAATCGACATACCATAGCTCGGAGCTTCGCTGAGACGTACGTTTCTTGGTATAAGCGTTTTAAACATTTTATCGCCGAAGTAGTTCTTAACCTCATCAGCAACCTGCTTTGACAGAGATGTACGAGAGTCGTACATCGTCATGAGAATGCCAAAGATATCGAGATTGGGATTCAAGCGCGCCTTAACCATCTTCATTGATTCCAGCAGCTTGCTGACACCTTCGAGAGCATAGAACTCACATTGAATCGGCACAAGAATCGAGTCGCTGGCCGTAAGAGCATTTATCGTTAAAATACCCAGAGAAGGAGGACAATCTATAAACACAAAGTCATAGTCATCTTTAATAGGTTGAAGAGCTTCCTTCAACCTCATCTCTCGCGCCATTGCAGACACAAGTTCAACCTCAGCCCCTGCAAGTTGAATGGTAGACGGAAGGATCGATACCTTGTTGCTTGTGGTTTCCAAAACAGCTTCTGACGCAGTCACGTCGTTAAGAATTGCGTCATAGACACTCTGCTCTATCGATGACTTATCAACACCAAGCCCACTGGTTGCATTGCCTTGAGGATCAAAGTCCACAACCAGAACCTTATAACCTTTCTCTGCAAGGGCAGCAGAAAGATTGACAGCGGTGGTGGATTTTCCCACTCCACCTTTCTGGTTAATTATCGATATAACCTTCGTTGGCTGATCTGGCTTCTTACGTTTACCGTCCTTTTTACCCATACCATCTCCCATGAGTGTATTTCAGCTAGATTCAGAAGAGGCAGATGTTTCACGTGAAACATCTTTACTACTCTGGTTTACCAGATTACCTTATGCAAGCGGCTCCTTGTTTGCCAAACCTACCGCACGTGGAAGCTTCAGAGAAGGTTCTTTGACTTTGGCATAATCGAATATGACACGTTGACCCATATCGTTTGGCAGATCAATCATCCTCTTTGAAGCCAGCTTGAACCCACACAAATTTGCAGCCTTTTCTCCTGAGGTCAATTCTTCCTCAGTGGGCTGTCCTTTGGAAACAAGCAAATGACCATCGTGAGGCAAGAACGGAGCTGCATATTCAAGAAGCACAGGCAGCGAAGCGACAGCACGAGCGGTGACACAGCCAAAATCATGCTTATGGTAGTTGGCATGTTCTTCTAGACGCTCAGTTGACGTATAGAGCTGATTCTCAAGATGAAGAGCATGGATAAAGCCCTTCACGGCAGCAATTTTCTTTCGAACTGAGTCACAGAGTTCACCTGTACGGAGCGGACGCATAATCGCCAATGGAATACCTGGAAAACCAGCGCCGCAACCCATGTCCAAAAAGGGGAGCTCTTGAATATATTCTTCTTGGGCATCGAACTCCTGAAGTAAGGTTAAGGAGTCTAACAGGTGAAGAACTAAGGCCTTGTCCCATTCACGTATGGCCGTAAGGTTCAAAGAGCAGTTTTTAATGAGCACCAGCTGTAGATATTCGATAAGCTCTTTTGCTTGACTATCTTCTATATCGATATGCATCTGACCACAAAGACCAACGAGCTTTTGTGCCTCATCTTCTATAGAGATATTCTCATATATCGACGGATCACGTTTTGGAGTATCCATATCCACCATTCCCAGTCACTGCCATCTAAGTGATAAAAGTATACCGAGTTACCAGCCTTCGATTGGCCGTGTTTGACGGTAATGGGAACTCCCTGCTGAACATTCATCGCCAAAAAGTCTTGTGTCAAAAAGTTTTGGCAGAAAAAAGGGCGAAGCTCGAAAGCCTCGCCCTTGTTAATAGATCTCACGGGACCTTATTGAACAGCATGTGAGTGTCGCTTACTGTTTACGACGGTCCTTGTTATTGGGGACTACCACAACAAAGCGATTCGGCTCTGCGCCTTCAGAGTGCGTGGTGATACCAGAAACATTTCTCAACGTAAGATGCACGATACGTCGCTCATAAGGCTTCATGGGATGCATCCGCACCTCACAATGGCGAGACAGCGCCTTATTGGCACTGCTATGAGCAATACTCTCAAGCTTCTGACGCCGACGATTCTTATATCCCTCGACATCTATCACTACCGGGTAACGGAAGCCAAGTCTGTTGTTAAGCAGTAGCGTGAACATATACTGGAACGATTCAAGTGTCTTGCCGTGACGACCAATAAGCAGGGCGAGGTCTGCATTTCCCACATCAAGTATTAACTCACCCTCACCGCCGTCGTATTCGTCAATATCCGCATCCGCTGCGCCAAAATAACCCAGCATCGTACGAAGAATTACAAGGGCAGTGTCAGCAATGTAATCTAGCTCTTCATCGGTCAAGCCTTCATGAGCCTTATACTTACGGGCAATCTCAACAAAATCGCTCGGGATATTGCTTTCAAACACCGGCTCCTCCATGACATTGGCAGCCGTATCCTCCAATACCTCGGCACTTTCGAGCAGTTCCTCATCCATAGTCTTATCCGTCCTATCCTGACCTCAATACTCATCGCCTCGATGTTTCACGTGAAACATCGAGGCGATATAAAACGAGATTATCTCAATGACCCAACCTAACGCTTCTTAGTAGGACGAGGCTTCTTGATCTTGCGAACCACATTCACCTCAACAGGTTTGGTAGCCGCCAACGCCGCCTGTTCAGCCTTTACCTCGTCCTTCTTCTTCTTAAAGATGAGCTGCTGCTGAATGACACCCCAACCACTCGAGGTAACCCAGTAAAGAACCACACCAGCAGGGGAGGACCAACCAACGAACAGCATCATGACGGTCATAACCAGCCCCATGCCCTTGGTCATGGAGTTGGAGTTGCCTTGAAGATACATGGGAAGAAATGTAAGGATGCCAAAAAGAAGAACAAAGATGATGTAAGGAATGGCGGTAAGGAAACCATCGGACCCAAGCACGCCGCCGGCGCTGTTGGCGAGAGAGGGAAGGATATCGTAGAATGCCGCCTCCGCAGGAACGCGGTCACGCAGAACCGAGAAGAGGGCGAAGAAGATCGGCATCTGAATGAGCATGGGAAGACAGCCCGCCAGCGGGTTGAACTTATGCTCTGAGTAGAACTTCATCATCTCTTCGTTGAGCCGCTGAGGATCATCGGCATACTTAGTCTGAATTTCCTGCAGCATGGGGGTAACCACCTGCATATCAGCCATCGACTTCTGCTGCTTAAACGTCAACGGCAACAGAAGCAAACGAATCACGACGGTGAAAAGAATGATTGCCAAGCCCCAATCACCGATAAAACCCTCTAATCCTGCAATGCAGTCATAGAGGAAGTTGATAAACCATTCCCACATAGCTCCTCCGGGCGTGTGGTGTCGCTAGGTCGCAACAACGAATAGAGACAAGGCCGTTCAAAGAGAGTCGTGATGTCGGTTCTTGGAAGCAAAGAACTCGAACACCTCCGGCACGGGATCATAGCCACCCTCATGAAACGGATGGCATCGCAAGATACGCTTCGCTGCAAGCCAACTCCCCCGTAGAGCCCCAAAACGTTCAACAGCTTCAAGGGCATACTGAGAGCAGGTTGGAACATAACGGCAGCAGGCTGGGAAACGAGGGGAGATACAAGAGCGGTAGAACTGAATCAAGCAGAGAACGCACCACTTTGGCACGCCCGCCACCCGATGCAGCATACGCCCCAGCACACTATCTCCTTGCTCGATCAACGCAAACCAGCTTTACGCAACAGGTACGCCAGGGATGCAACGACCTTCTCGTGAGACGCCGTCCGTGTACGCGGGGTCGCCATGAGCAGGACATCATATCCCGGCACCGGAAGCCGGTTTTCGTGAGCAACCGCCCGCAAGATGCGTTTGCTGCGGTTTCTCACGACAGCATTGCCGAGTTTTTTCCCAGCTATAAACGCAACGCGACCACGAGGGTCGCGTTGGTCAGTCGTTTGTTTGACTATGATGCGAATCTCGCCGCTTGAAAACCGAGTGCCCTGATTAAAGACTTCACTAATCTGGTCACTGGACTTAATGGTATCCATTCGGCCAATCAACGCCTGCGGGTGCAAACTACTTCGTGTTGCGCTCGTCAGAAACGGTGAGCTTGCTGCGACCCTTGCGACGACGACGGGCAAGGACCTTACGGCCGTTCTTGGTAGCCATGCGAGCACGGAAGCCGTGGGTCTTCAGACGCTTCCGCTTATTAGGCTGATACGTGCGCTTCATCAAAATCCTCCTGGCGTATATAAGCTGCAATAGCAGTAGAAACAGCTTACCAATTCTAGCCACAAGACAGGGGAGTGTCAACGAAATCCCAGCTAAACGACGGTAAACCACTTTCAAGAAATCTTGAATCCATATGGTTAGCATATTTGAATCAGTCTCAACAGCCCATCCAGCGGCAATGGCAAGTTATCCTCAACTGTTCAACAAGTTTTTCAACAATGGAATGTTTCAGAGGCACATGCTGATTTTCCACATTTCAATGGAATATTCCACATTATTTCTCACAAACTAAGATAGTTTTCAACATTTGTGAAAAATTATGTTGAAAACTCCGTTAATAATACTGATAACCGACCGTTTTTCATGGTGAAAACTTTTACATCAAACAATTCAACGGAGTATTAAACACCCCGGTAGATGCCCCATTCGAATCTTCCACTTATCAACAGCAGGCTATGGAAAGTTGGGTCATATTCAGATGACTTGGAGTTTTACCTGGTAAATACCGCAGCGTATGCGCATGGAAAGTTTCATGACTGATTATTTGTAATCAATATTGATATTTATAAGCGAGTACCATAACTTTCCACACTCCACTCAGGAAGGGGCTGCATGCGCCATGGCCAAAACGTTTTACCCCTTCGTTGATGGGGACGACAACACCGCTGACCAGGAAGGACTCGCCAACCCGAGCTCTTCGGCACGCATCGCGGTCTATGACAGCATGACCATGGCCCCCCGTGTGGAAATCATCGAGCCCACGGACATCAGAACCTACCTCGACGAGATCACAAAGACCGTCTTTGAGCTTGCCTCCCAGCAAGGCGGAGACTGGTCTTTCATGCTCATCCGCGAACTGGTGGAAAATTTCATCCACGCTTCGTTCATCGAGCCGTCCATATCAATCCTCGACAAAGGCCAGACTCTCGTGTTCAGCGACCAAGGGCCCGGCATTCCCAACAAGCCGGCAGCCCTCAAGCCGTCGTTCTCCTCGGCCACCAAAGCCATGAAACGCTACATACGCGGGGTTGGAAGCGGTCTGCCCATCGTCGAAGAGCAGCTTAAGCTGCGCAACGGGACGCTTACCATCGAGGACAACCTCGGGCATGGGACCATCGTGACCGTCTCGCTCGTTCCCGGGCGCAATGATTGCCACCAGACCGAGCCCGAGCCCCCTGCATCCAGCTCCTACCCGGCCGCCCCGACCCCGATGGGATACCCATCTCAGACCGCCGGGCCAATCGAAGGTTGCGGCATGCAGCAGCCTCCCTACCCGTACGGCAACCCCTACGGAGGTGGAGGGTACCCCAACGTCGTAGCCCCCTACGGCATGCAGCCTCAGGCCCAGTTCCAACCACCGCAGCCCCAACAACCCTACGGCTATCCGGGAGCCTACGGCTACCAACCGCAGCCTCAGCCGTATCCAGGCTACCCCATGGGCAGCACAGCCACCTCGCACATGCAGACGGCCCCCAACCCCTACGGGTATGGAGGGGCTCCCATGCCGAACTATCAACCCTACGGGGCGTATGGGGCATACGGGGCCGCACAGCCAGGTGGATTGGGGGACCAAAGCGCCTTTCCCGTACAGCCGGTACCCATGGCACCCATCGAACCGGCGCAGACGCCAGCGAACCAGCCAGCAACGGGTCACGTGCAGCTCACCAAAGAGCAAGAAGACATCCTGCGCCTCTTCGCACATATAGAGCGCGTCGGCGGCGTGGACCTCACCAGGGAGCTGGGAATGGCGCCCGCCACGGCGTCTCGACGCCTCACCGCACTTGCAAAGGCGGGGCACATCATTAAAGAAGAGGGCAAACAGAAGTACATGCTCACCGGAGAGGGCGAGCTCGTGCTCGCACAGCTCTTGAAAAGCGAAGGGTAAACGAGTATGCAGATGAACCTCTCGGCCGAAGACGCCGCCATGCTCTGGAGCGATGTTGCGGGAATGGCTCACGACGGCCCCGACCCGGCCATCATCCCATGGATCGAACGTCTGTCTCCCGTCTCGCTGGAAAACGGCATTATGACCGTCTCCACCAGGCAGAACTGGACGGCAAAAAAGATCATGGGCGAGTTCAAGCCCCTCATAGAGGAACTGCTCCACGAGATTACGCTCGAGCCTATTGCGCTCAACGTGGTGGTGGATTCTCCGACGTTTCACGTGGAACCATCAGCAAACCCGGTGCCCGCCTCGGTGGCAACTCCGGCCGTCATCGCACCCACGTCAGCCCCGGCCCCATCGGCCGCCTCACCCGCCGCGGGTCCTCTTACAAGCAAAGCAGCCGTCTCTGCACCTGAACCGGCATACCAGCCAACCCCCCAACCCACGGGAGGCACCACAGTTCAGGCCACCCAACGCCCCTCGGCGGCGGCCCTTGTGGGAGCCGCAAACCGGGCGAGACTTGCCGGTACGGCAAGCAGCGAGGCGGCGGCAGCCTATGCGCCCGGGATGACGCCTGCGCAGGCACTGGCGCGAGCCAACCTCGCAACCCAGGAACACGCACAGGAACCCGATTCGGAACGACCCGAGCCTGTCGTCTTGCCCGAACCTGTCGTACCCCCCGTCATCGATAGCCGGGCCATGGCCCAGTCCGAATGCGCCCCCGCAGCCACCACGTGCGAGAACGACCCAGGAACCCGGGCAATCGCCCCGGCTGCAAGCCCCGTGCCGATTCTCGACGACGGCGCCATCCCCGCGTCCGCCATCACCACGGGATTCACCGACTTCAATTTTGACACCTACATCGTGGGAGAGGCCAACAGCATCGCCTACAACATGGCCCAGGCGGTGGCGGAGCAGCCGGGTAGTGTTCCCAACCCCCTGTTCATCTGGGGGCCGAGCGGCAACGGAAAAACCCACCTGCTGCTCTCGATCCTCAACTACATCGGCGAGCACCAGCACGGCCTCACCGCCCGCTACGTTGCCTCAAACACCTTTGTCGAGCAGTATGTGGACGACATCAGGAACAAGAAGCTCAAGGGTCGGGAGGTGCTCAAAGAGTACCGTGACATCGACGTGCTGCTCGTAGACGACGTGCAGTTCTTCGAAGACAAGCAGGAGTCGGTCACCACCTTCTTCGATATCTTTAACCAGCTCATGCTCGACGGCAAGCAAATCGTGCTGGCGGCCGACATTCCACCCGACTACCTCGACCTCGACGACCGTATGCGCACGCGCTTCGGCATGGGGCTCGTGGTTGACATCAAGGCACCGACCTACGAGATGAAGCGTTCGATCCTCAAGAGCTTCTACGAGCGGTGCCGGGGCCGGATGCAGTGGTGCAGGACCGAGATACCCGACAGCCTCTTTGATCCCATGGCGCGGCTTGCACCCGACAACCCCCGCAACATGCAGGGGCTTATCACCAGTCTCATGATCAAAGCCGACACCGACCCCAGCGTCCTCTCGCTGGACGGCATCAAGTCCGCAGTGAACGACCTGTTCAAGACCACAGTTGCGGTGAGCCTGGACTTGATTATTAAAAAAGTAAGTAATTCTTACGAGGTATCCGTCGAAGACATGAAAGGCCAGTCGCGAACCCGTGCCATCAGCGAGGCCCGTCAGATTGCCATGTGGATGGCCCGCCAGCTGACCGACGAGTCCTACGAGGCCATCGGCGAGGCGCTCGGCGGCCGCGACCACTCGACGGTTTACTATAGCATCAGCAAGGTCGAGAAGAAGATCGAGGCCGACAAGAGCTACTCCTGCAAACTCGACCGCTTGAGAAACGAGATCGTGAGCTAGCGGCAAAACGGGACATGGCCCCGCCCCGCGTTGCAAAGTGTTGAAACACCCGTTGAAAAGCTGGTGGCAAAGCGTTTGGAAGGTGTGGGAAAGGGCGGCCCGTGTAGTGGAGAACCCACCCCCTAGACGTTGAGTGTTCTGTGGGATAGCTTGTTAAAAACGGTTTTCTGGCATAGGCAAAGCGATGCGCACCGTGGAAAGCCGTTGAGAAAAGAGAGGTCTCGAACTTAAAACCGCACGGTGGTTTACCAGGAAAAACGAGGGTTGTTAGGGGTTTCAACCACCCCTACTACAACAACTACTCTTAAGTAATAAAAGGACGGAGCGACACCAATGAAGTTCGTCATCGACCGCGATTCCCTCAAGGCAGCCCTCGACTGCGCCATCAAAGGCATGGACATGAATTCGACACTCCCCATCCTCTCGGGAGTCCTCATCACTGCAGCAGACGCCACCTTAAGGTTGGAGACCACCAACATGGAGGTCAGCATCTGCCAACGCATCATTGCCAACGTCGAAGAACCCGGCCAGGTCGTGGTTCCCTGCAAGCTTCTTGCCGACATCGTGGGACACCTCCCCGACATGGCCATCAGTTTTCAGGTCGAAGGCTCGATGCTTCACGTTCGCTGCGGCAAGTCCTCGTACAACCTGAACACGCTGGCCCCACAGGACTTTCCCCGGTTCCCCGACTATGACATCGAGAGCATGGTGGAGGTGCCCACCGAATCCCTTGCGGCCATGGTCTCACGCGTGGCGGTTGCCGCAAGCTCCGACAAGAACCGCTCGATCCTCAACGGCGTCTTGGTGAACATCACCTCGAACATGGTGCGTTTTGTGACCACCGACTCGGTGCGCCTGGCCGTTGCCGAGACCAAGGTCATGAGCGAGGTGCAGAACATCGAGGTCATCGCACCGGCAAAGACCGTGCCCAACGTCCTCTCGCTCGCCTCGGGACAAAAGTCCATCACCATCGGAACCAACGCCACGCAGATCGTCTTTCTCTTTGGCGACGTCGTGTACGTCTCCCGCCGCATCGAAGGCACCTACCCCAACTACCGCAAGCTCATCCCCAGCAGCTACGCCACGGCTGTGCGCGTCAAGGTCAACGAACTCTACGACGCCATGCAGCGTATCAAGGCCATGACCGCCTCGAACTCGGAGATCCGCTTTCAGATCTATCCCGACGCCGGGCTGCTCGTCATCACCTCGAACCTTCCCGACCAGGGCAACGCCCGCGAAGAGCTTCAGGTGGAGGCCGAGGGAGAGGAGCAGATGATCGCCTTTAACTCCCGCTTCATCTACGACTGCGTGCAGAAGTCCGACGACGAGGCGACCATGTCGTTCGAGATGGAGAACCCCAACAAGCCGGGCATCTTCAAGACCCTGGGCAAGATCGACTTCCTCTACCTCGTGATGCCCGTTCGCACGAGCTACTAGCGATCGAACGACGCCATGGCCTTCAGCATCAAGCGGGTGGGGTATCGCGACTTCCGCAACACAGAAGAGCTCGTGATCGAGCCGGGCCCTCGGCTCACCGTGTTAGTGGGTCCCAACGCTGCCGGAAAGACAAACTGCGTCGAGGGAATCCAGATCCTCACGGCCGGGGGCTCCTTTCGCCATGTGCCCCCGGCCGACATGATTCGCAAGGGGGCGGAGCGGGCGCAGCTGCGCATGCACGTGGAAAGCGACAAGCGCATGCTCGACCTGGCCTACGACATCTTTCAGACCAAGAAGCTCCTCTCAATCAACGGCAAGCGCCGGCCCAACGGCGAGGGGCGCGGGATCTTGCCCTCGATTCTCTTCTATCCCGACGAGCTCATGGTGGTGAAGGGCGGGGCGGCCGACCGGCGGGCGATGATGGACGACTTCGGAGTCCAGATGAACGCCTCCTACGCCAAGGTCATCTCGGACTACCGCAGGGCGCTGCGCCAACGCAACATGCTCTACAAGGAGGCCGCCCGCACGGGGAACGGGGTCGACCGGACCATGCTCGACGCCTGGACCGAGTCGCTCGTGGCGGCGGGGACGGCCCTCTACCGCTACCGGCTCTCGCTCGTGATGAGGCTGGCCCCCCACGTGGCGCGCATCTACGGCGAGCTCGGTGCGGGCGAGGAGGCGCAGATGGGTTACGAGAGCCTGTGGTTCACCGGCCGCGAACCCGGCGAGAACCCCGGCAGGGCCGAGGTGGAGGAGCAGCTGCGCTCCGCTTTGGAGCGGGTCAGGGCCGAGGAGGCCCGGCGATGCCAGACGCTGGCCGGACCGCACCTCGACGACGTGGCCTTCTCGATCGCGGGGTTGCCTGCCCGCAACTTTGGCTCCCAAGGCCAGCAGCGCAGCCTCGTTTTGGCGGTAAAGCTGGCACAGGTCGAGGTGGTGCATGAGATGCAGGCCCAGTACCCGGTGTTTTTGCTCGACGACGTGATGAGCGAGCTCGACTCCAACCGAAGGGCGCGCCTCTTCGACCTGGTGCAGGGCGGTATGCAGACCGTGGTGACCACGACGAACCTTGAGTACTTTAGGCCCGAGGAGCTGGTGGAGGCGCGGGTGATCCACCTTGGCGAATAACGGGGGAGGAGCGTTTTCGCTCAACGACGCCGTGGGCTACGACGATGACTCCGACGAGGGGTTTGCCCTGGCCTACGAGGGGGTCGGGAGGACCAACCGCCTGGGTGCCCCCGCCACGACTGGCACGGTGGGCAGCTCGGCCACCGACATCGTCGACGGGCTGCGCAAACGGGCCGGGTTGCCTACGGGCGTGTTCAAGACCCTGCGGTTGTGGCGGCGCATGGGGGACGAGCGCCTGCGCAAGCACGTCGTGGCGGTGTCGATCCGGCAGAACCGCGTGACCCGCGAGCTTATCGCCTATGCCGACGGCAGCGTGTGGGTGAGCGAGTTCACCATGATGCGCACGGCGGTGCTCGTGGAGTGGAACAGCATCTGCGAGGCGGCCGGGGAGCCCGGCCTGTGCATGCAGAAGGTGACCTTTAGGCTGAGCAAGGGCGCCCGGGCGGCGGGGGCCACGGGGTCCATCGCGACCGACGGGGCGGCCGGCGACGTGTTGCCGGTGGAGCTCAACGGCGAGGAGCGGGCGCGGGTGCGCGCGATATGCGGGGTCATATCCGACGACCGGCTACGCCGGAGCGCTATGCGCGCCATGACGAGCGTCATGGAGTGGAAAAAAGGCGAGGCCGCACGGGAGGCCGCGCGCCCGGGCGCGCAAAAATCCGACAAACAGTAATTGCGCGACCGGTTTGTGCGGCTTCGCTGCGGGATGTGTGCGACCGCTGTGCGTTTGTGCGAGTGTAACAGTGCATCACGGCATAGGAATGTGCGAGATAACAGAAACGGCCCTTAGAACGAATCTCAGAGCTTCTGGGGGCTATTCTCCAAGCATTCTCTATGGCGGCCTTGATTGAATTTGTACCTTTGAGTTCCGAGGGCGTATAATCCAGCCTTACTTCTGCGGCATACCCATCCAACTTTTTAAGAAGGGATACCCGTGCCCGAGAACAACTCGACCCACTACGGTGCGGACGACATCCAGATCCTCGAGGGTCTGCAGGCGGTCCGCAAGCGTCCCGGCATGTATATCGGCTCCACCGGCTCCATGGGCCTGCACCACCTGGTGTGGGAGATCGTGGACAACTCGGTCGACGAGGCCATGGCCGGCTTCTGCACGCGTATCGACGTGATCCTGCACCTCGACAACTCGGTCACCGTCATCGACAACGGCCGCGGCATCCCCGTGGCCAAGCACCCCAAGAAGAAGATGTCGACCCTCGAGGTCGTCATGACCATCCTGCACGCCGGCGGCAAGTTCGGCGGTGGCGGCTACAAGGTCTCGGGCGGCCTGCACGGCGTGGGCGTCTCGGTCGTGAACGCCCTGTCGCAGCGCGTGGTCGTGGAGGTCAAGCGCGACGGCGAGATCCACACCATGGAGTTCGCCCGCGGCAAGACCGTGAAGCAGATCGAGGTCATCGGCAAGACCAAGACCACCGGCACCTCGGTGACCTTCTGGCCGGACCCCGACATCTTTAAGGAGACCACGGTCTACGACCACGACACCATCGCAAACCGCCTCCAGGAGACGGCCTTCTTGAACCGCGGGCTCAAGATCGTCTTTACCGACGAGCGCGAGCTGACCCCGCGGGTCGAGGAGTACTGCTACCAGGGCGGTATCAGCGACTTCGTGAAGTACCTCAACGAGGGCAACGAGATTCTGCCCGGCCTCTCGCGCCCGATCTACTTCGAGCGCAAGAACGAGGACCCCGAGACCCCCGACAAGAACGGCGAGGTCGAGGTGTCGATGCAGTGGAACACCGGCTACGGCTCCACGGTCATGACCTTTGCCAACAACATCTACACGATGGACGGCGGCACGCACCTCGAGGGCTTCCGCCAGGCGCTCACCCGCACCATCAACGACTACGCCCGCAAGCAGGGCATCCTCAAGGAGAAGGACGCCAACCTCACGGGCGACGACGTGCGCGAGGGCCTCACGGCGGTCATCTCGGTCAAGCTGGCCGACCCGCAGTTCGAAGGTCAGACCAAGACCAAGCTCGGCACCACCTTTATGCGCAACCTGGTGCAGTCCACGGTCTCAGACGGGCTTGCCGAGTACTTCGAGGAGCATCCCAACCAGGCCAAGGGCATCTGCAACAAGGCCATCAGCGCGAGCAAGGCCCGCACAGCCGCCCGCAAGGCCCGCGAGGCCACGCGCCGCAAGGGCCTGCTCGAGAGCGCGAGCCTGCCCGGAAAGCTGGCCGACTGCTCGGTGCGCGAGCCTGCCATGACCGAGCTCTTCATCGTCGAGGGTGACTCGGCAGGCGGTTCTGCCAAGGACGGCCGTCGCCGAGACATCCAGGCCATTCTCCCCTTGCGCGGCAAGATCCTCAACGTGGAGCGCGTGGGCGACCACCGCGCCTTTAGCAGCGACACCATCCAGTCGCTGATCACCGCCATCGGCACCGGTGTGACCAACGGAACCGGCGACGGCGGCGACTTCGACCTGTCCAAGGCGCGCTACCACAAGATCATCATCATGACCGATGCAGACGTCGACGGCGCCCACATCCGCATCCTGCTGCTGACCTTCTTCTACAAGTACATGCGCCCGTTGGTGGAGGCCGGCTACGTGTACTCGGCCTGCCCGCCCATCTTTGGCGTCAAGGTCGGCAAGAAGATCCACTACGTCTATCCCGACTCCAAGACGCCCGAAGACGAGCTGCTGGCCAAAGCCATCGAGCAATATGCCAAGCGCAACCCCGACGGCACCATCAAGAAGCCGAGCGTCCAGCGCTACAAGGGCCTGGGAGAGATGGACCCGCAGCAGCTGGCCGACACCACCATGGACCCCAAGACGCGTATCCTGCAGCGCGTGACCATCGAGGACGCCGCGGCCGCCGAGCGCGCCGTGCGCGAGCTCATGGGCAACCAGGTGGAGTTCAGGCGCGACTATATCGAGCGTCACGCCAAAGACGCCCGCTTCCTGGACATCTAGGATGCTGCGGTTCTCGTCTCGCCGCGTTCTGCGGAGGCTCACGTACGTCCAGTACGCATCGCCTCCGCACGCCTTGCGAGACGAGAACCGCTTAGAGCGCAATGGCGTTGCCCGAGTAGGTATTCTCACGAGATAGAGAGGGCCCAGAGTGGCTGACGAAACCAACAACAACGGGGGCGTGGGGCTGCCCGACGACCTGCGCGAGCTGTTGGCCCGCGCCGAGCGCGACGATTCCGACGCTCCCGTCTACGATCCCAACGCCGAGGACGAGACCGGGGAGGAGGTTGCCGAGGAGGAGGACGACGATGACGAGGGCGAGGCCCCGGCCGACGCCGGCGACCTTGAGGGAGAGCCGCACCAGCTCCAGATGATCGAGTTCGGCCAGGAGATGGAGCAGTCGTTCATCGAGTACTCGATGAGCGTCATCACGGCGCGCGCCCTGCCCGACGTGCGCGACGGCCTCAAGCCCGTGCACCGGCGCATCCTCTACGCCATGAACGAGGCGGGCATCTTCCCCAACAAGCCCCACAAGAAGTCGGCCTGGACCGTGGGCGAAGTTATCGGCAAGTACCACCCCCACGGAGACTCCGCAGTCTATGACGCCATGGTGCGCCAGGCCCAGTGGTTCTCGATGCGCGTGCCGCTGGTCGACGGCCACGGCAACTTCGGCAACATCGACGGCGACTCCGCGGCCGCCATGCGTTACACCGAGAGCCGCCTGGCCAAGGCCGCCATGGAGCTGCTGCGCGACCTGAACAAAGACACCGTCGACTGGCAGCCCAACTACGACGAGTCGCTGCGCGAGCCGAGCGTGCTCCCCTCGCGCTTCCCCAACCTGCTGGTGAACGGTTCGTCGGGCATCGCCGTGGGCATGGCCACCAACGTGCCGCCCCACAACCTGGGCGAGGCCATCGACGCCGCCTGCATGCTCATCGACAACCCCGAGGCCACGGTCGACGACCTCATGACCGTGATGCCGGGCCCTGACTTTCCCACCGGCGCCGTGATCATCGGCACCCAGGGTATCCGCGACGCCTACACCACTGGCCGCGGCGCCATCACCGTGCGTGCCAAGGCCCATGTGGAGACCAACAAGAACGGCCGCGCCAAGCTCGTGTTCACCGAGTTCCCCTACCAGGTGAACAAGGGCATGCTGCAGGAGAAGATCGCCCAGCTCGTGAACGAGAAGCGCATCGAGGGCATCTCCGACATGCGCGACGAGTCCAACCGCAAGGGCCTGCGCCTCGTCATCGAGCTCAAGCAGAACGCCGTGCCCGAGGTCGTGCTCAACAACCTCTACAAGCACACGTCGCTGCAGACCACCTTTGGCGCCAACAACCTGGCCTTGGTGAACGGCGTGCCCAAGCAGCTCACCCTGCACCAGATGCTGCAGTACTACATCGACCACCAGGTCGACGTCGTGACGCGGCGCACCCAGTACGACCTGGCCAAGGCCCGAGCCCGCGCCCACATCCTGGAGGGCCTGCTGCTGGCGCTGGACAATATCGACGAGGTCATCAACATCATCCGCTCCTCCCGTACCGACGCCGAGGCTTCGGAGCGCATGATCGCGCGCTTCGGCTTTAGCGAGGAGCAGACCACGGCCATCCTGGAGATGCGCCTCAAGCGCCTCACCGGCTTGGAGCGCGACAAGATCCAGGAGGAGCTCGACGGCCTGCACCGCGCCATCGAGTACTACGAGGACCTGCTTGCGAACCCGCCCAAGATCCTGGGCGTCATCAAGGAGGAGATGCTCGAGATCAAGGAGCGCTTCGCCACCAAGCGCCTCACCGAGATCTCTCACGAGGGCACCAAGGAGCTCAACGTCGAGGACCTCATCGCCGACGAGGACATGGTGGTCACCATCACCCACGCCGGCTATGTGAAGCGCCTGCCCGTGGCCACCTACCGCTCGCAGAACCGCGGCGGCAAGGGCATGCAGGGCGTGAACCTTAAGGAGAACGACTTTGTGGAGCGCATCTTTGTGGCCTCCACCCATGAGTTCGTGCTGTTCTTCTCGACCAAGGGTAAGGTCTACCGCCTCAAGGTGCACGAGCTGCCGCTGGCCAGCCGCACCGCCCGCGGTACCGCTATCGTGAACCTGCTGCCGCTGGAAGAAGGCGAGAAGATTTCGGCGGTCATCGACACCCGCGACTTCCCCGAGGACGACTTCTTGATGTTCGCCACCCGCAGCGGCATGGTGAAGAAGACCGCCATGAGCGAGTACAGCCGCTCGCGTCGCGACGGCATCATCGCCATCAACCTGCGCGATGACGACGAGCTCATCGCCGTGCGCCGCGTGCATGTGGGCGACAAGGTGATTCTGGTGAGCGACGCCGGCAAGGCCATCAAGTGGGACGAGTCCCAGGTACGCCCCATGGGCCGCAACACCACCGGCGTGAAGGGCATCACCCTGACCGACGGCGCCAACCTGCTTGGCATGGAGATCAGCAACGACAAGGGTGACCTGTTCGTGATCACCGAGAAAGGTTACGGTAAGCGCACCCCCGTGGCCGACTACCCCGAGCAGAACCGCGGCGGCCAGGGTGTCTACACAATCCAGATGACCATTAAGAAGGGCCTGCTTGCCGGCCTCAAGGTCGTGGCGCCCCAGCACGAGCTCATGATCATCTCGACCGAGGGTGTGGTCATTCGCGTGAAGGTGAACGACATCAGCCAGCTCGGTCGCTCGACCCAGGGCGTCAAGATCATGGACGTGGCCGACGGCGACAAGGTGGCGGCTCTCGCCCGTATGAAGCAGTCCAAGCCCAAGGCCAAGCTGCCCGAGGGCCAGGCGTCGCTCGACTTGGACTCCGTGATGGAGGGAGACGAAGAGGTCGACCTTGGAGACGGTGAGGACGGGACCATCGACGAGGAACTCGACGGCGTCGACGGCGTTGGTTCTGACGAGGGGCTGGAGTAAGGTGTACTGACGAGAACGATGGCGCGGCCCTTAGTGGGTTGGCTGTCTGGGTGGAAGCGGCGCGGCAGGTCGAGAGGCTTGCCGCGCCGCTTTGCGTTGTGGGGTGCGGGGCGTGGCGCGGGGAGTCTGGAGGTGCGGGCTTCGGATGCCCTCCCAGATGGCCCGTGGTCAAAAATTCCGGTTGGGCAACATTGCATAGGCAGTTTGGGGGTTTGGGAACCGATCGAATCGACAAAAGTCCAGGAAAGTCTGGAGTGGTGAACGGCAATGGCCCGAACGATGTTGACCAACCGGATTTTTTGACCACCAAAGTTTTGGTGTGGAGAGGAACGGAGATTACATAAGTGTAGAATTATGCATAATAGTCAAGTTTCATACATATTATTCAAAAGCGATGCTACAAGATTGTCCCAACCTCGGCCTTGGCCTCGAATGCGATGGCGCTGACCTCGTATGAATCACCGTCTCCATGGCGTGCTATGATGGCTCCTATTATGTTTTTGCCGCCCAAAGGTGGGTGGATGTCCCTTTTGACCTCTTGGACCCCTTTTGTTTGGGTTGCTTTAGACTCCGGTGGGATGTGATGGTTATGGCGTTGCGCAACGATGGGCGGGGTCCATACCCTGCTAGCCCCGACGGATACCAGCAGGACGGCTACTCGCAGGCATATGCCCAAAGTGCTTACGGTCAGTTCCATGTGCCACAGCCCGGCTACGACCCTCAGGGCTACGGAAACGGTTATGGTACCCAGGGTTCCAACCAGCCCTACGGTTACGAGGGCCAACCTGGTTACGGCTCCCATGCCCAGCAACCCTATAATCCTAACGTTGCCTATAACCAACCCGGTTACACCCAGCCCTACCAGCCGGTAGGCTACCGTCGGGGGACCGTCCCTTCGGCCTATGGGTACGGTGCGGCACCCCAGCCCCCCGAGCCTCCCAAAAAGAAGGGGCGCGGCCTCGTGGTGGCTGCCGTCATCCTTTTGGTGGTTGGCCTCGCGCTTATCGTCGGGGCGGGGGTGATCTGGTGGCAGAGCCAGCAGGCCTATAACGAGAACGTCGAGGAATACCATCAGCTTGCCGACGCCAACGTGACCGAGGACACTTCTACCGGACGGCCGGTCGTTGACTTTGCGGCGCTTAAGGCGCTCAACCCCCAGATCGTCGGGTGGATTCAGATTCCCCAGACGCCGGTGAACTACCCCGTGTGTCAGACCGACAACAACGACTACTACCTCAACCACTCGTTCTTGGGCCGCGACGACGAGTTCGGCGCCATCTTTATGGACTACCGCAGCGCCGCAGACCTCTCGGGCTACAACACCGTGATGTACGGCCACCACCTCAAGAACGGCGAGATGTTCGCCGAGGTGGCCGACTACTCCAACCAGGAGAACTTCGACACCATCCGTAACATCTACTACGTGTCCGAGGATGGAAGGGTCCATGCTCTGGCGCCCCTGTGCTGCATCGTGGTGAGCGGCTACGACGTCGACGCCATTCGTTTCAGCTTTGCCGACCAGGCCGACTTCGAGGCGTACGTCCAGTCGCTCATCGACCGCTCGAGTGCCCGCTCGCCGCGTGCCACGTCGGCAGGCGTGGGCCACATCTACATGCTCTCGACCTGCAGCTACGCGACCGAGAACGAGCGTACCATCCTGGTCTGCACCGACCTTACGGCTAACAACGGGCCGGTGGTCGACGCCACGCAGAGCATGGCCGACATCCAGGCTGCGGCCGACAGCGCGGCGGGAATAGCGGAATAGAACTAACCGCCTTGCTGCGAAGGTCCCGCTCCATGGGCGTTCGCCGCATGACCTGCGGCTGAAACATGCCTTGTCCTACCCCGTGCTATGATGGGCGCTCACCATGTATCGAAGGGTTCCGGGCTAGCGGGAGGGACGCAAATTGAGCGAGGACCTACGGGCTTGCTCGTGCAGCAGATGTGGGGGCGGCCGCCAAATCGCCGACCATCCCGAGGAGGAGTGTGGCGTCTTTGGGGTGTGGGCACCTGGCAAAGACGTGGCCCGCATGACCTACTTTGCCCTCCATGCCCTGCAGCACCGCGGGCAGGAGTCGGCCGGCATCGCCGTGGGCGACGGGTCCACAGTGCTCGTGCGCAAGGACGAGGGTTTGGTGTCTCAGGTGTTCTCAGACGCCGACATCGCAAGCCTCAAGGGAGACCTCGCCATTGGCCACGTGCGCTACGGCACCGCCGGAGGCCGGGGCTGGCAGGGCGCGCAGCCGCACCTCTCCACCATTGGAGACGTGATCATCGCCCTGGCCCACAACGGCACGCTCGTGAACTTCGACGCCCTGCGCCGCCAGCTCATCGACCTGGGCGTTCCCTTCATGAGCAACACCGACTCCGAGGTGGCCACGCGCCTCATCGGCTACTTCACCCAGAACACCCATCACATCCGCGAGGGCATCCGCAACACCATGGAGCTGCTCGAGGGTGCCTACGCCATGGTGCTCATCAACGACGAGTCGCTCTATGCCTTCCGCGATCCCAACGGCATCCGCCCGCTCGTGCTCGGGCGTCTCCCCGAAGACGGGGGTTGGGTCGTTGCGAGCGAGACCTGCGCCTTTGACATCCTGGGGGCCGAATACGTGCGCGATGTGCGGCCCGGCGAGGTGCTGCGCATCAACCGCGAGGGTCTCGTGAGCGAGCAGGCCGTCCTCGAGCGCCCGCGGGCGCTGTGCGTCTTTGAGCACGTGTACTTTGCCCGTCCCGACTCGGTGGTCGAGGGCGACTCCATCCACTCCCTGCGCGTCAAGATGGGCGAGAAGCTCGCCGAGGAGGCCCCGGCCGACGCCGACCTGGTGATCGGCGTGCCCGACTCCGGCCTGCCTGGGGCCGAGGGGTTCTCGCGGGCAAGCGGCATTCCCTTTGGCACCGGCCTCGTCAAGAACCGCTATGTGGGCCGCACCTTTATCCAACCAACCCAGGACATGCGCGAGATGGGTGTGCGCCTCAAGCTCAACCCGCTGAAAGAAGCCATCGAGGGGAAGCGTCTCGTGGTGGTGGACGACTCCATCGTGCGCGGCACCACGAGTAAGCAGCTGGTGCGCATGCTGCGCGAGGCGGGTGCGGCCGAAGTCCACATGCGTATCGTGTCGCCCGAGGTCAAGTGGCCGTGCTTCTACGGCATCGACACCGACGCCCAACGTCAGCTCATCTCGGCCAACAAGGACGTGGCCGGCGTCTGCGAGTGGATAGACGCGGACTCCTTGGGGTTCCTATCGCTGCCGGGGCTCCTCTCCTGCGTGAGGCCCGGCGGTTACTGCTGTGCGTGCTTTGACGGGTCCTATCCCGTTGCCATTCCCGCGGCCCTGAGCCGCGACAACTTCCTTGACGGGTACGCGCCCAACAACCTGCGCCCGTCGTCTGCAACGAGCCATCGGCTGGTGCGTGAAATCGCCCTCGAGATTGAGAAGGAGTACCAAGAGTGAATACCACCAAACAGCAGGTCACCTATCGCGACGCCGGCGTCGACGTGGACGAGGGGGCCCGTGCGGTCGAGCTGATCAAGGAGTCCGTGGCCACCACGCGTCGCCCCGAGGTCATCGGCGGCCTGGGTGGGTTCGGCGGCTGCTTCTCGGCCGAGGGCCTCAAGGCCATGAGCGACCCGGTGCTGGTCTCGGGCACCGACGGCGTGGGCACCAAGCTCAAGCTCGCCCAGCTTTTTGACCGCCACAACACGGTGGGCATCGACCTGGTGGCCATGTGCGTCAACGATCTTCTCGCCTCGGGTGCCGAGCCCCTGTTCTTCCTCGACTACATCGCCATCGGCCACATCGACGCCGAGCACGTGGCCGAGATCGTGGAAGGCATCGCGGAGGGGTGCCGTCAGAGCGGCTGTGCCTTGGTGGGCGGCGAGATGGCGGAGCATCCCGGCGTCATGGCCGTGGGCGACTACGACCTGGCCGGCTTTTGCGTGGGTGCAGTCGACCGTCCCAAGATGATCCTGCCCGAGATGGTGCAGGAGGGCGACGTGGTGCTCGGTATCGCAAGCTCCGGCCTGCACTCCAACGGCTATTCGCTCGCCCGGCGCGTCCTCATCGACACGCGCGACGTCGAGGAGTACCTGCGGCCTATGGACGAGCTCGACGGCGAGTCCATGGCCGATGCCCTGCTCAAGCCCACGCGCATCTACGTGAAGCCGATCCTTTCCCTGTTGAAGAAGGGCCTGCCCGTGCACGGTGTGGCCCACATCACCGGCGGCGGCATCACCGAGAACCTCAACCGCGTGCTGCCCCCCACCCTCGACGCCCAGGTCGACGCCCTGACCTGGGACGTCCCCCCCATCGTGCGCTACACCGTGGAAGCCGCCAACCTCTCTGACGAAGAGGCCCTGCGCACCTTCAACATGGGTGTGGGCATGGCCGTGGTCGTGCCGCCCGACGCGGTTGACGACGTGGCCGAGGCGCTTACGGAGGCGGGGGAGACGGTCTTCCCCATCGGTGTGATCGTGCCCGGCACCGGCAAGGTCGTCTACGCCTAAGGACAAGGAGGGCCACCGTGGCCATTAAGATCGGCGTGCTGCTCTCGGGGAGCGGCACCAACCTGCAGGCTATCATCGACGCGATCGCGGACGGCAGGCTCGACGCCGAGATCGCCCTCGTGGTGGCGAGCCGCCCCGAGGCCTACGGCCTTAAGCGGGCCGCCGCCGCCGGCATCCAGACCTTCTCGATGAGCCCCGAGGCCTACCGAGACGACGCGTACCTGGCCGACGAGGTCATCGCCAGCATGCTCAAGCAGTACGGCGTCGAATACGTGGTGATGGCCGGGTACATGCGCATGGTGCACGACCCCATCCTGGTGGGTTTTCCGAACCGCGTGGTGAACCTGCACCCGGCGCTTCTGCCGGCCTTCAAGGGGGCTCATGCCATCGAGGAGGCCTGGACGCGCGGTGTCAAGGTGACCGGCGTCACGGTGCACTTTGCCAATGCCGACTACGACTGCGGTCCCATCATCGCCCAGCGGGCGGTGGAGGTCGACGAGGGCATGACCTTGGGCGAGCTCGAGGAGCGCATCCACGCTACCGAGCATGTGCTCTATCCCGAGACCCTGCAGCTTATCGCCGAAGGTCGCGTGCATGTGATGGGCGACAACACCGTGAGGATTGACCCCGCTTCCCATTAGGGTGCCCGTGTTTTCAAGGCGCCGCCTGCTGGCAGATCGCTGTCGGTGGGCGGCGCCTTTTTATGCACCTGATTCAATGAAAAAAGATTGGGTATACCCAAACGACATGGTTTTTTGGGGTTACGAGGCTGGGAGCAACAAATCGAAAGGGGGTCGGGGTGAACGACATGTCGCGCGTGCGTCGAAACGACGGGGCCGTTCAAATTGAAAGCGGTATCGACTGGGCGCAGAAATGGCGCACCGACGGGATGCTCAGCACCTTGACCGAGGAGGACCTTCACTTTATAAGCGACCGTGCCCGTCGGTTCAAGGTCACGGCGCGGCCGAGCGGCTACGCCCGCGAGTTTCTCGATCGGGCCGACATACGGGACGGCGAGTCCGTGCTCGACATGGAGTGCGGCGGGGGAAACCTGGCCCTTCCGCTTGCCATGGGCGGCCACCGGGTGGTGGCGTGCGATTATTCGGCGGCCATGCTCAAACGCCTGCGGCAGTTTGCCGACGGGGCGGGGGTGGGCGAGAACCTCACGGTGGAACAGGTTTCGTGGGCTGACGACTGGGAGGACCTGCCTACGGTGGACGTGTTTATCGCCTCGCGCACCCTGCGTACCCACGACCTTGCCCAGACGGTCCGCAACATGGAGGCCCACACGCGGCGGCGCTGCTTCGTCACGGTGCCGACGCGCCTCTCGCCCCATCACGACCTGGAGATGCTGCGGGCCATCGGCCGCAGCGACGCCATACCGGGGGAGGACGTGTACCTGGTCAACCTTCTCATGCAGATGGGAAGGTTCCCGGAGCTTTCCTATATCCGCCGGCCCTACCCCTCGCTCGGCGAGAGCCTCGACGAGGCCCGCGATTCCTACGAGCGCGAGGACGGCCCCTTCACCCCGGAGGAGTCGAAGCGGCTCGACGCCTTTATTGCCGAGAACTACAAGGTGGCGACCGACTCGCTGGGAGGGACGATCCTGCACCGCTCGTACCAGCGCGACGTCGTGTGGGCCTTCGTGGCCTGGGACGTCCCGTCGACCGAGTGACGCTTGGCCACAACGCGCCTGTACCGAAGGGACGGGTACCGCGCTGGTACCCGCCCCCCCTTGTTAGGGCTTTTGGAGCAGAAGCTGCAGGGCTTCCCGTTGGGGCGTGCGGTACTACGAGCGACGTTTCTTGTCGCGCAGCTCGCGGTAGGGGCGCTCCTGGCGCGGGCCGCGTTCGAGCATGACGATGTTCTCGACGTGGTTGGTATGGGGGAACATGTCGACCGGAACGATGCGTTTGACCTGGTAGCCGTTGCGCACGAGGTGCATGATGTCGCGGTGCTGGTTCTTGGGTTCGCAGCTGATGTAGACCACGCGGCGCGGGCCGAGCCGCGAGAGGTTTGCAAGGAAGGCCTGGCTGCTGCCGGCGCGGGGCGGGTCCATAAAGACGACGTCGAGCTTCTCGCCGGCGCGGGCCATGCGGGCAAACACACTGCCGGCGTCGCCGCGGATGAACTCGGCGTTGTCGACGCCGTTGAGCTCGGCGTTCTCGCGCGCGTCGAGCACGGCGTCGGCGTTGCGCTCGACGCCCAACAGCTGGGCCCCGCTACGCTTCGCAGCCGCCAGGCCGATGGTGCCGGTGCCGCAGTAGGCGTCGGCCACCAGGTCACCGGGGCGCAGGTCGGCCAGCTCGATGGCCAGGTCGTAGAGCTTCTCGGCCGCGACGGGGTTGGTTTGGTAGAACGAGGAGCTGCTGATGCGGAAGCGGCACCCGCAGAGGTCGTCTTCGATGTAGCCGGTGCCCATGAGGACGGTCTCTTTGTCGCCGAGGATCACGCTGGTGCGCTCGCTGTTCACGTTGAGGACGATCGTGGTGATCTCGGGGTGCTTGCTCAGAAGCTCCTCGATGAACGTCTGCTCGTTGGGGATGTGGTCGCGCGTGGCCACAAGGGTGAGCATGATTTCGCCGGTGGCATGGGCGGTGCGCACGAGGGCGTAGCGCATGAACCCCGTGCCGGTCTTCTCGTCGTAGGGCTTGATGTTGTGGGCGGCCATGAGCTTGGCCACGGTCGCGATGATGGGGCGCGCCTGCTTGTTCTCGACGTAGCACTCGCTGCAGGGCACGATGTGGTGGGTGCCGCGCTCAAAGATGCCCCAGCGCACGGTGGGTCGGCCCTCGCGGTCGGGCATGCCGGCGGCAAAGGGAAGTTGGACCTTGTTGCGGTAGCCCTTGGGGTCGTCCATGCCCACGATGGGGTCGACCTTGCACTTGAAGTTGGAGAAGAGCTCCTCGACGTACTCCTGCTTGCGCTTGAGCTGCAGGTCGTAGGGCATGGCGAGCCACTCGCAGCCGCCGCAGCGCTTGGCTACGGGACACCTGCCCTCGACGCGGCGCTCGCGCAGCTCCTTAAAGCCGTCTTTGCGTTCGGAATCTTCGCGGCGTTCCGGGTTTTCCCGGTACTTCTTGGGCTTGTCGGCCGCGACGGGTTTGGAGCCGGACTTGGGCTTCTTGGGCTTACGGGGCTTCTCGGCCTTGACGGCTTTGGGCTGGGGCTTAAGGCCGGCATTCTTGCGGGTTCTAAAGCCGTCGGTCGGTTTTTCGTCGAATGCGTCGCCGGAGCCTTTGTGGCCGTCGCGGCGCACCCCGCCTGCGGATTCCCTGATGTCGTCTGACACGGTACTTCCCGCCTTTCTGGTGATCGATGGATGGTTCGATGTCCTAACGATGGCACCCATTGTAGATGGTCTTGAGGTTTTCTGAGAACGGCGGCCGCACAATGCCCCGCTCTGTCACGAAAGCCGTGACAAGGTCGGCGTCGGTCACGTCGAAGGCGGGGTTGCGGACCTCGATGCCAGTGGGTGCCATGGGGTGCTCGTACCAGAGGGCCGTCACCTCCTCGGGCGCACGCTCCTCGATGACGATTTCGTTGCCTGTGGGGGTCTGGAGGTCGATGGTGCTGGTGGGGGCGCACACATAGAAAGGAACGCCGTAGCGTTGGGCCGCCAGCGCAACCATGCTGGTGCCGATCTTGTTTGCGGTGTCTCCGTTGGCGGCCACGCGATCGCACCCCACAAAGACCGCCTGTATGCGGCCCTCGCGCATCATGGCGGCACTCATGTTGTCGCAGATGAGGGTGGTGGGCACCCCAGCGGCGCTGAGCTCCAGGGCCGTGAGCCGGGCACCTTGGAGCAGGGGGCGCGTCTCGTCGCAATAGACGCTTACGTCCATGCCTTGCTCGCGGGCCGCGTAGACGGGGGCGGTGGCGGTGCCGTAGCGGACGGCGCACAGGCGTCCGGCGTTGCAGTGGGTGAGGACGGCGTCGCCGTCGCGTATCAACGCCATACCGTGGGTGCCGATGGCCCGGCAGGTCGACACGTCCTGGTCGCGGATGGCGAGGGCCTCGCGGCGAAGCCGGGGGAGAAGGTCGGCGGGGCCTGTCGCCATCGCCGCCTGCCTCATGCGGTCCACCGCCCAGGAGAGGTTGACGGCGGTGGGCCGGCTAGCGGCGATGGCGTCGCAGATATCCCGTATCGTTTCCCTGAGGGTGGGGTCGCCTGGTGCGGAGCCCCGTCGTGGGCCGGTACCGTCGTGGGCCGCATGCCAGGAGGCAACGTACACCCCGATTGCGGCGCCGACTCCGATGGCGGGTGCCCCGCGCACCTCAAGCCGCTTGATGGAGCAGACGATGGACTCCGTCGAGGAGACCTCCTTGACAACCAGGCGTCCGGGGAGCTGCGTCTGATCGATGAACGCCAGCGCCGGCACGCCGTCTGTCTCAGAAAGAAACACCGTGTCGAGGGAGTCGAAGGAGGAGAAGGGCAGCTGCTTGGTGCGTACGGGTTCGGGCATGGGGGCCTTTCGGCTTGGGGTGGCCAGGGCGTTGCTATTGAGTAATCTTCCTTTATACCCTTCTGTTTGAAGAAATAATGGAGAATCGTTTCTGTTTGACGGCCAGCGGGTAGACCCACGGCACCGTCATCCGCCGTGAGGTGGATGGACGGGTGCCCCGCAAGGCACGTCTATGCAGATGGGAGAGTCGACCATGCCGATTGTGTGCTTGAGTGCAACGGGGGTCTGGTATGTACGCCCGTACCGTTGCAGGCTGCCATCTTATGCAACCCGTCTACCCTAGTCAGCCTAAACGCGAGACAGATGTATTGACCCGTCTAGCCTAGTTGGGCCTACTGTGCGGGCCGTCGCAGCCCTGCGGGGCCGAGCGGCCCGGCATCAGGACGGCTCACAAGGACCGGACGGTGCAAAACCCAGTGAAAGGGGTACGTTTCATGTCTGCATCTTCTATTTCCCGTCGTAACCTCATCAAGGGCGCAACGCTTGCCGGCGCCGCCGGTGCCATGGCCTTCTCGGCTGCCGTCGCCGTTGCCGACGAGGCTTCTGACTCCTACACCTTTGCCGATACCGTCAAGTGGGACGCCGAGTACGACGTCGTGGTCCTGGGCATGGGCTTTGCCGGTATGGTGAGCGCCATGGAGGCCGCCGACAACGGTGCCGCCGTTCTTCTCTGCGAGAAGATGGAGGAGGGCAAGGCAGGCGGTAACTCCAAGGTCTGCGGCCAGTCCTTCGCCTGCGGCGACGACGACCCCGACGCTACCATGCAGTACTACACCGCCATGGCCGCTGGCCGCAAGTACCCCGAGGGCGTGCTTGAGGTCATCACCAACGGCGTCGCCGGCATGAAGAACACCATCGCCGACAAGTACGGCTTCAACATCGACGAGTTCATGTCGTTCACCGGCCTGCCCGTGGTGGGCAACATCTCGCCCGAGTACCCGAGCTTCCCCGGCGCCGACAAGATCTCGCTGGTCGTTGCCCACCAGGGCATGAGCGACTCGTTCCTCTTCCAGTCTATGAAGAGCCGTTTGGTCGACAACTACGCCGACAAGATCGACGTGTGGTACGCCACCCCCGGCGAGGAGCTGATCCAGGACCCGGTGTCGGGCGCCGTCATCGGCGTCAAGGTGAGCCGCAACGGTGAGGAGCGCAATGTGCGCGCCCTCAACGGCGTGTGCATCTGCACCGGCGGTTTTGAGAACGACACCCAGATGGTCCAGGACTACCTGGGTCTCATCGATTACGCCGTGATCGGCGGCCTGTACAACACTGGCGACGGCATCAAGATGGCCCAGAAGGCCGGCGCCCGCCTGTGGCACATGAGCGCCTTCGAAGGCGGCCTGGGCATGATGGGCTGTGGCTACAACACCCCCGAGGGTGCCAACGCCATCCAGATCTCGGTGCTCCAGGAGACCCCGATGAACACCGGCGCCACCATCGTCGTCGGCGACTGGGGCAACCGCTACCAGAACGAGAGCGCGCCGGTGCTCCATGGCCACATGTCCGATCACAACGGCATCTGGGAGAACCCCAAGTACCCGCAGCACAGCTGGATCATCTGGGATAAGACCCAGATGGACGCCATCAACGGTACCGAGGGCCTGTTCGACCCGGCCTACGCCGACACCGTGACCGAGTGCGCCACCGTGGCCGACGCCGCCGCCGTCATCGGTTGCACGGCCGATGACCTGCAGTTCACCATCGACACCTTTAACGACTACGCCACCACGGGCATCGACCTGGCGTGGAACCGTCCTGCCGAGACCATGCGCGCCTTTGACGGCGCCGCCTACTACGTGATGCCGCTCAAGGCCAACCTGCTCAACACCCAGGGCGGCCCCGAGCGCAACACCGACGCCCAAATCGTCGGCATGGACGGCGAGCCTATCCCTCACCTGTACTCCGCCGGTGAGTGCGGTGGCATCACCACCTGCATGTACCAGGGCGGCACCAACGTGGCCGAGTGCTTCATCATGGGCCAGCTGGCCGGTGCCAACGCCGCTGCCGCCAAGGACCCGCTGCCCGCGTACACCCTGGCCCCGGCCGTCGAGTCGACCCCCGCTCACCTGGGCGACGAGACCGACATCAAGGAGTCCACGGCTGCCTCCAACGGCACGCCCAACGACGACGGCACCTACGTGGGCGCCGGCAAGGGCATCGGCGGCGAGGTGCCGGTGACCGTGACCCTTGACGACGACGGCAAGATCGCCAGCGTCACCGTGGGCGGGAACTCCGAGACCGAGGGCATCGGCTCCAAGGCCATCGAGCAGCTTCCCGAGCAGTTCGTGGGCCTCTCGACCGCCGACGAGATCGACGCCGTCGACGGCGTGAGCGGCGCCACCCTCACCAGCAACGCCCTCAAGGCCGCCATCAAGGCAGCCCTGGGCCTCTAAGGCGTCTTGAATAATTCCGTGCACTGCGTTCTGCTCGGGCTTGTGGGTCTGCGAATCGTTTAGCGATCGCCTGCACCGTATGATTTTCAAAGGGCGTGCGCTCCAGGGCGCGCGCCCTTTTTGATGGCCGAGAAGGGTCGGCTTGGGACGAACGGTCGGGGACGGCCGGTTCGAACGATGCGACGTCGTGCCAAGAATTAATAGAGACGGAGCGGGTCGCTGTGGTACCATGCAACGGTCTGGACGGGTCGTACCGGGAGGACGTTGCTGTGGAGAAGGACTCGTTGACCGAGCGCTATACCATCCGCGACGTGACCTCGACGCTGCACATTTCGCGCACGACGCTGCTCTACTACGAGGAGCTTGGCATCGTGCATCCCTTTCGCGACGAGGAGACGGGCTATCGGTACTACTCGGACGCCGACCTCTTTAGGTTGCTGAGCTGCAAGCTCCTCAAGAACATCGGCGTCCCTCTCAAAGACATGGCCGAGCGGCTCGACAACGAGCCGTTCACCCCCCAGCACTTCTCGGACTACGCCCGCATATTAGAGGGGCACATGGCCTACTGCGAGGCGCAGAAGGTCTGCTTGGCACGGCTCATGGAGCTGCCGGAGCTGGTGGGCCGCACCGAGGTCGCCTTTATCGAGGAGCACTACATAGACTTTGACGCGGCTGAAGTGGGCTACAGCCGCTTTGCCAGCAAAGAAGGCCTTGACTCGCTGGTCGAGGCCATGCCCATCGGCGCCTTGGGATGCGTGTTTTTGGGCGGTCGCGAAGACGGGTGGAGGCCGGAGCGCCGAGGTAGGACGGTTCCTGTGCGCTTTGCCCACCTGATCAGCGGCCTGTCGGACTCTATGGCAGTCATCGGCGGGTGCCGCTGCGTGCGCACGGTCATCAGCACGTCGAGCGTGCGTCACGAGAACAGCGCGGGCAACGCCTTTGAGAGTTGGGAGCGCAGCGAGGCGTTCGGGCATATTCAGTCGTATATGGACGAACATGGGCTGGTGCCGGTGGGTGACGTGTTCTGCCCGTATTGCCTGCCGTCGGAGCAGGGCTTTGTGGTGCCGTTTTGCCAGGCGTTCGAGCAGCCGGGGGACGCGGGGTTGGCAAAAGGCCTGCGCGACCGGCTGCGCGGGCTGTTCGGGTGAGAGTAGGTCTGCCGCCGCGAGGGTGCCTGCTTTGGCCCAACCGCGTAACGAGGGGGTCTCTTTGCTGCAACGGGATGGACGCGGAGAGGCAACCGGAGGGTGCCCAAACTTTCAATAGCCGGCAAATTGCCTGGTACAGGCCTGAAATGCCTTTTCTTTAGGATGACCTTGTGCATGAAGCCCCGCATAGAAGCGGTGGTCGGGAAATCAGCCGGGTCTACAGAAAAGAGGGTCCTATGTGCCAGGAGATGCGGGATTGCGAAGGTCTTTCGCGCCGTCAGGTAGTTGCGGGGCTCGGGGCGTCGGGGGTTGGGATAGCCGGCTTGGCCGCCGTGTGCTCTGCGCGTTCGGTCTTTGCTGACGATGCGATTGTGGACGAGGCCCCGGTCGCAGAGCTGCTGACTCCCCACGCGGTGCCTGCGCTCAATACGGCGCAGGGCCTTGCGGCGGAGCCCAAGCGAGTCCTGGTGGTGGTGGACTACCAGGTTGACTTTGTGGACGGGGCGCTGGGCAACGAGTATGCCGTGGCCCTTGAGCCTGCCATATACGAACGCGTGAAGGCCTATCAGGAGGCAGGCGATATCGTTTGCTACACGATGGACACGCATCTGGAGGAGGGTTACGAGCTCACCCGCGAGGGTGCCCGCGTAAAGCCGCACTGCATGCTGGGCACTGACGGCTGGGAGCTGTACGGGAGCTTGGGGGAGTTGCTGACCCCCGAGACCGCCATCATGGTCAAGAAGGGCACCTACGGGTCTTCCCAGCTGCCTGCGGTCCTACAGGGAATCAAAGACCAGGGTACGGTGCTCACGAGCATCGAGCTTGCGGGGGTCTCGACCACGGTGTGCGTGTTCCACAACGCCGTCATGCTGTATAACATGTTCCCGGAGTGCGAGATCATCCTTGATGTAGCCACCACGACGGCCAAGACCCCCGAGGCGACCGAGGCGGCCCTGAAGCAACTTGAGGGGTGGGGCATGGTGGTGAACCGATAGGGTTTCAAACTGTTGAAAACTATTGGGAAAAGCCCAATATCTGGTTGAGGGTGTTGATTATCCTTTACCAGATGTTGGGTTTTCTGGGGTTGGGCTGACGACTTGCGGCCTGTGTTCCGGCCACCGTTTGTCACAGTCCAGGAAACATGTCGGCAACCTACGGCCGACCCTCCCTTCACAGGGAATTCCACCTGCCCGTTTCATGTGTACGGTGGCCGAGAACGGAGCGGCGGCTCATCTGCGTGCGTATACTTAACAAACTGTTTTTTCCAGCTAGAAAGGTCTGCGCATGGCCCTCGTCGTCGCAAAGTTCGGTGGCAGCTCCGTTGCCACCCCCGAGCGCATCAAAAACGTCGCCTCGCGCCTGGTGCGCCGTCACCAGTCGGGCGACCAGGTGGTCTGTGTGGTGTCTGCCATGGGGGACAACACCGACTATCTGCTCGACCTTGCCCACGCCGTCAACCCCAACCCGCCTGCCCGTGAGATGGACATGCTCCTCTCCACCGGCGAGCAGGTCTCGGTGGCTGTGCTCGCCATGGCCGTGGAGGCCTTGGGCGTCCCGGCGGTGAGCCATACCGGTGCCCAGGTGGGCATCATTACCGACAACACCCACACCAAGGCCAAGATCGACCGCATCGTGGGCATGGATCGCCTCAAAAGCGACCTCGACGACGGCAATGTGGTGATCGTCGCCGGTTTTCAGGGGATCGACGCCCAGGGCGAGATCACCACGTTGGGGCGCGGCGGATCCGACACCACGGCCGTGGCACTGGCCGCCGCCATCGGCGCCGACTACTGCGAGATCTACTCCGACGTCGACGGCGTTTACACTGCCGACCCGCGCATCTGCCCCAAAGCCCACCGCCTCGAGCGCCTCTCCTACGACGAGATGCTTGAGCTTTCGGCCAACGGTGCCGGCGTGCTGCAGCTGCGCGCCGTCGAGGTGGCCTGCAACCACGGTGTGGTCATCCACGCCCGTTCGTCCTTTATCCTGGATTCCCCTGGCACCATCATCGAGGAGGCACCCGATCGTATGAATCCCGACCGCATGGAAGGCGTCGTGTTCGCCGGCATCGCCCACGACCTCTCGGAGGCAAAGATCACCCTGCGTCACGTGCCCGACACGAGCGGCGTGGCTGCCTGCGTGTTCGAGCGCATGGCCGAGATCGGCGCCAACGTCGACATCATCGTGCAGGACGTCTCGCACGAGGGCATGACCGATATCTCGTTCACCGCGCCTCTGGACCATCTCGACCTGGTGACCGAGGTGGCTGCCGCCCTGTGCAAGGAGATCAACGCCGAGGGTGTCGAGGTCAACCCCCACATCGCCAAGGTGTCGCTGGTGGGTGCCGGTATGAAAAGCTATTCGGGCGTGGCCGCACGGATGTTCCGCACGCTGTCGGACAAGGACATCAACATCTCGATGATTTCTACGTCGCCCATCTGCATCTCGGTCATCGTGGACGCCGATGACTGCGCCGCTGCGGTTCAGGCCCTGCACACCGCCTTCGGCCTCGATGAGGAAGGCGAACCCGGCAGTGTAAAGGTGGTGCTCTAACATGGCGTGGTCCAAGCCTATGCCTGCACGCCCCGTCGTCGCCGTGGCCGGCGCCACCGGCGCCGTGGGCGTGGAGATGCTCAAGTGCCTCGAGGAGCTTGACTTCCCCGCCTCCGAGGTGCGCGCTCTTGCCTCGGCCCGTTCCGCCGGCACCAAGCTGCCCTTCAAGGGCGGCGAGCTCACCGTGCAGGAGATGACTCCCGAGTCCTTTGAGGGCGTGGACATCGCCCTGTTCAGTGCCGGTGCCAGCGTGTCCAAGGCCATGCGCGAGGCCGTGACCAAGGCCGGCGCCGTCATGATCGACAACTCCAGTGCCTTCCGCATGGAGCCTGACGTGCCGCTCGTGGTGCCCGAGGTCAACGCGGCCGACATCGCCTGGCACAGCGGCGTGATCGCCAACCCCAACTGCACCACGATCCAGATGGTCGTGGCCCTGGAGCCCCTGCGCAAGCTGGGCCACATCGACCGCATCGTGGTCTCGAGCTACCAGTCGAGCTCGGGCGCGGGCGCCAAGGGCATGGCCGAGCTGCAGGAGCAGACCGGCGCGGTGTTGGCCGACGAGCCCTTTGAGCCCAAGGCCTTCGCCCATCAGATTGCCTTTAACTGCATCCCTCATATCGACGTCTTCATGGACGACGGCTACACCAAAGAAGAGTGGAAGATGGTCGTCGAGACCAAGAAGATCATGGGCGACGACACCGTGCAGGTGGCTCCCACCTGCGTGCGCGTGCCCGTGCTGCGCTGCCACTCCGAGAGCATCAACCTTGAGTTCGACCGCCCGGTAGACGTCGAGGAGGCCAAGGCCGCCATCGCCGCCGGCGAGCACGTAGTGCTTGAGGACGACCCTGCGAACAACGTGTATCCCATGCCTGCCCTGCATGCCGGCTCGTTCGACACCTTTGTGGGCCGTGTGCGCCGCGACCCCACGGTGCCCAACAATCGCGGCCTGGCCCTGTGGGTGGTTGCCGACCAGCTTCTGCGCGGCGCGGCCTTGAACGCCGTGATGATCGCGCAGTGCCTGCTGCCCAAGGAGTAACTGTCCGCTTTTCTGCGGAGACTACCAGGGCCCTCTCTCGGAAAACCCGAGGGAGGGCCTTTTGCAGCGTGGGCGACGGGCGTATCATCGAGGCTCGCACGTGTACGGCACATCGCAACGAGTAGAGGGCCATATGACCGTTGGCGCAACGCCTGCAACCGAACCCCGCATCACCTGGCACAACGCCTGGGGCCACTTTTGCACGATCACCCAGCACAAGCTGCTGGTCATGCGTTACTGCTGGCGGGTGGGTCTGTACCGGCAGGCGCTTGCCCACGACCTTTCCAAGTACGCGCCCTCTGAGTTTTTGGTGGGAGCTCGCTACTATCAGGGCCACCGCAGCCCCAACACCGCCGAGCGCGTGGCTAAGGGCTACTCCGAGGCGTGGATGCACCATAAGGGCCGCAACAAGCACCATACCGAGTATTGGACCGACATCCGCGGCAACGGCGACGCCACCTTCGAAGGTAAGCCCATGCCCACACGCTACGTGGTCGAGATGTTCTGCGACCGGGTGGCTGCCTGCAAGGTCTACCAGGGAGAGGCTTACACCGACCGGAGCGCGCTGGACTATTACGAGCTTGAGCGTACCGTCGGGCCGATCCTGATTCATCCCGACACCGACGCGCTCCTTCGCCGCCTGGTGACCATGCTCGCCGGGCAGGGCGAGGAGGCCACGTTCCGGGAGATTCGTGAGACCATCGTGAAGCCGCGCTACTTCGAGGGCGAGCACGGGAGGTTCTAGAGCAGGCGGTGGGGGGATGCCAGGGCCGTTCGGCTGGACGAGATCGGTACTTTGCGACTTCAGGGCAGGTCGGGTTGGCTGGAATCCGAACTTTGTGACATTGTTTTATGGAGAAGAACTTGTGAGAAGGGCAAGTCTAAGCTTTATAGCAGCGGAGATACAAACAGTACAGAAAGTACTACTCTAAAACTAGGTCGCAAAGTTCCCATTCTGGCCAATCGGGTTCCCCTTAAAGTCGCAAAGTTCAGATGTTGTCCGTTGCGCCTGACCTGCTCGCCGGCGACCCCTCCGTCCCCTTGCTTCCACCACCCCTGCGCTTTGTGCGCGCATCGCTCCTGAACGGATGCCGTCGAACCCCTCGTCGTATACTTCTGACCACGTATGCACGAGCGCGTCGTTTTTCGTACGAGAGGACCCTTGCCATGATCGAACGCTACACGCGCCCCGAAATGGGTGCCATCTGGGAGCTCCAGAACAAGTACGCCATCTGGCAGATGATCGAGGTGGCCGCCTGCGAAGCCCAGGCCGAGCTCGGCCAGATCGGCATCACCAAGGAGGAGGCCGCCTGGATTGCCGAGCACGCCGCCTTCAACAAGGAGGAGGTCGATGAGATCGAGGCCGTCACTAACCACGACGTCATCGCCTTCCTCACCAACATGGGCAGCTACATCGATGCTGAGGTCCCCGAGGGTGAGCCCAAGCCGAGCCGTTGGGTCCACTACGGCATGACCAGCTCCGACCTGGGCGACACCGCCCTCAGCTACCAGATCGTGCAGGCGCTCGACATCATCATCGCCGACACCAAGCGCCTCGGCGAGACCTGCAAGCGCCGGGCCCTCGAGCTCAAGGATGCCCTGTGTGTGGGCCGCACCCACGGCATCCACGCCGAGCCCATGACCTTCGGCATGAAGTTCGGCAGCTGGGCCTGGGCCCTCAAGCGCGCCCTGACCCGCCTGGAGCAGGCCCGCGAGGTGGCTGCTACCGGTGCCATCAGCGGTGCGGTGGGCACCTACTCCTCCATCGACCCGTTCGTGGAGCAGTACGTGTGCGAGAAGCTCGGCCTCACGCCCGACCCGCTCTCGACCCAGGTACTGGCCCGCGACCGCCACGCCCAGGTGCTGGCGGCCCTGGCCACCACGGCGAGCACCCTCGAGTCCATCGCCCTGCAGGTGCGCCTGCTCCAGCAGTCCGACGTCATCGAGGCCGAGGAACCGTTCGCCAAGGGGCAGAAGGGCTCCAGCGCGATGCCCCACAAGCGCAACCCCATCACGGCCGAGCGCGTCTGCGGCTTGGCCCGCGTGGTCAAGGCCAACGCCCAGGTGGGCTTTGACGACGTGGCGCTGTGGTTTGAGCGCGACATCTCGCACTCGGGCGCCGAGCGCGTGGCCCTGGCCGACTCCTTCATCGCACTCGACTACATGTTCGGCAAGATGCAGTGGATGCTCGACGGCCTGCAGGTCTACCCCGAGAAGATGAAGCACAACCTCAATCGCACCAAGGGCTTGATTTTCTCGAGCAAGGTGCTTCTGGCCCTCGTCGATACGGGTATAACGCGCGAGGAGGCCTACGCCATCGTGCAGCGCAACGCCATGGCGGTTTGGGCCGACATCCAAAACGCCGTGGACGGACCCACCTACCGCGAGCGTCTTGAGGCCGACCCCGAGTGCACCCTCACCCAGGAGAAGCTCGACGAGATCTTTGATCCGTGGGACTTCCTGCAGCGCGTCCCGGTGGTGTTCGAGCGCCTCGAGACGCTCGAGTTCTAAGCACGTCGCACCATCGCGGGCCCCGGGGTGGGAATGTCTCTTCACGATCTGCCCGAGGCCCGGGGCCCCGCTGACTAAAGGAACGCCATGCTCACTATCTTCACCTCCCTGCTCGTCATCCTCACCGCCGCCCTCGCGGCACCGCTTGTGGCGGCCGTCGTGCCCCACAAGTCGGTGCCCGAGGTCGTGTTCCTCCTTGTGTTCGGGGCCCTTTTGGGCCCCTATGGGCTGGGGGCCGTGCAGGTGACCGAGGGCGTTAGCACGGTGAGCGAGCTGGGTCTGGCGTTCCTCTTTCTCATTGCCGGCTACGAGGTGAACCCCCGCGAGTTTGCCACGAGTCTGGGGCGCACTGCCGTCGGCACCTGGTTCGTGAGCCTGGCCATCGGGTTCGCGCTCGTTGCCCTTACCCTGCGCGAGACCCCCTCGAGCCTGCACGCCATTGCCTTGGCTATAGCGCTTACCACCACGGCCTATGGTACGCTTGCTCCCATCCTCAAGGAACGCGGCCTTATGGGGACGCCCATGGGCCAGGCTGTGACGGCCCACGGGGTGTCGGGCGAGATATTTCCCATCTTGGCGGTGGCCCTTCTGCTTTCGACGCGCGCGAGCTGGCAGTCGTTTCTCATCTTGATAGCGTTCTTTTTGGTGGCGGTCGTGCTGGCCGTCGTGCCCGCCCGGGCCCGGCGCGCCGGGGCCCGTCTCTACACGGCCATCGAGAACCTGCGCGACACCATGGCGCAGACCCTCGTGCGCTTTGTGGTGGTGATCTTGCTGGCGTTGGTGACGCTGTGCTCACTGTTCGGCCTCGACGTGGTGCTCGGGGCCTTTGTGGCCGGTTTTGTGTTGCGGTTCATCATGCCCGAGGGCGACACCGCCCTCGAACGCAAGCTCGAGGTCGTAGGCTTTGGTTTTTTCATCCCCACATTCTTTGTGGTGTCCGGCTCGAGCATCAATCTGGCGGGGGTGTTCGCGAACCCCGGCCTGCTCCTCGGCTTTGTGGCCATGTTGATCGTCGCCCGCACGATCCCCGTCTACATATCGACGTTCGTGAGCAAGGAGACGAGCTCGTTCGGTGTGCTCCAACGTCTCAACGTGGCCCTCTACAGCACCATGGCGCTCCCTCTGATCGTGGCCATCTGCAATATCGCGACCGCCGGTGGGTTCATGACGGCCGACACCTCGAGCACGCTTATCACGGCAGGGGCGCTCACAGTGCTGGTCATGCCGCTCGTGACCTCGCTTACCCGCACGGTGGTCGACGCCCACCCCGTGGCCGCCATCCATGACATCATGGCCCATCCGGCCCAGCGCGACCAGGTTATCGACACCTACCGCCTGATTCGCCAGTCAGCCCGCAAGCGCTATCGTGCGGTGCGCGACCACAGCGAGGCGGCCGCCTCCGACCAGGCCCGGGCGTCCGCCGAGGTATTGGCCAACTTCAACGCCCAGCGCCTTGCGCTGCTCGCCGAACTGAGGGCAAACGAGCTCCAGCAGACTGCCGACGCGGCCGCTGCCGACCCTGAGGCCTGGGAGCACATAGCCAAGGAGCGCAAAGAACGCTGGGAGGTCATGAAGCGCCGGGGCGACGAGGCTTGGGAGCGTGTCAAGCAGCTGGGTGATCGTGAGATCAGCGAGATGAGCGCCCATGGCGAGCGCTACCTTGCCGAACGGGCCCAATCCGCCCGCAAGGCGCGCGACTTCCTCAAGAGCGTCTCGTCAAAGCATGCCGACCTGTTCGGTCCCGATTCTGCGACGAAGATGGCGGAGAAACCCGGCGGCTCCAAAGACGATTCCAAAGGAGACTCCCAGGGGTAGGGAGGTTTGAGCACCTGCCGGTTGCGGGGGTGCGTCACCCGTGTTTTGTTTCAGAACTTAAGGGCCATACACACCTCCTGCACCTATTTTTCGCTTGGCGCAACTAGCCTTAGGCACCTAGAGACGAGGTCATCAAAGAGGCCGTGCTTTTGTCTGACGGCGGTGTAGGGGGCACCTGAGCGTGCCGTAGGCAAAGGGAGGCGTATGGCGCGTTCTTCTCGGATGGCACGGGTTGGCATCGGCGTCGCCGCGCTTTGTCTCGGCATCGCCTGCTTCGGCTGCCAGGGATCGGCCACCATGGATCCTTCGATCGAGGCTATGGTCGAGACCGCCGTCCAGAACGCTGGTATCAACACAGAAGACGTTGCCGCCGTGGTCGGGGGTCGAATCATCACCCAAGAGCAGGTAGACAGGGCCATCCAGTTCGAACGCGAACATAACCATCTTACAAACGACAAGGCATGGCGCGACTATCTCGAAAGCGCCGACCTGACCGAGCGGGACGTGCGCGCCGCTATCCTCAAGCGCCTCATCGACGACCAGCTCATCGAGTTGGTGGCGGACGACCTCGACATCGAGGTGACCGACGCCGAGGTACAGGCTTACGTGGCCCCCCTCGAAAACCGCTACCCATCCCGCCAGTCGTTCCTCGACGCCCTTGAGGCGAGCGGGTATTCCGAGGAGGAGTACCTTGGGTCTGTGCGCCGTTCGATGCTCTGGGATGCGGTGCGCGAAGCCGTGGTGCCGGTCCCCGAGCCCACCGACGAGCAGGTGCGCGAGTATGCCATCGTTGTGGCCCCCACGCTGGTAGGGCGTCGATCGTCGCACATCCTGTTCTCGAGCAGCGACTACGCCAAGGCGCAGGAGGCGCTGGAGAAGCTCAAAAACGGTGCCGACTTCGAGGAGCTTGTGGCCGAGTACTCCATCGAGACGGGCTCGCCCGACGGCGACCAGGGATGGGACTGCCTCGACACGTTCGTGGGCCCCTACCAAAGCGCGCTCGACAAGTTGGAGCCCGGCGAGTTCTCAGACATTGTCCGCACGCGTTTTGGATACCATATCATCCTGTGCACCGATGAGTACACGGCACCGCTCGATGCCAACGGCCAGGTCGATATCGACGCCATCCCCGACACGTTGATGGCCGTTATCATCCAGGCCATGGAGCGCAGCATAGAGACGCAGATGGCCACCGAGTTCATGGCGTTTCTCGAGGAGGATACGCCCATCGCGGTATTCGACGAGCACGGTGTACAGGTGCCCAACAACGAGATCGGCCTCGGTGTTGAGAACGTGCGCGCCTCTGACGCCGAGCCGACCGTGACGGATGTCCAGGTTCAGGAGGAGCCTGGCAAAGACCCGGCGCTTATCGTGGACGAAGACGTGCACAGGCCGACGGCCAACGGAGTGCTCTAGAGCGCTCCACAAAAATGCTGGCACTTCGTTGCGCTCGGGCTTATGTGCCTCAGCACACCGCGCCCTCGCGCGCCTCGTCCAGCAATTTTATGGAGTGCTCTAGGGCATTTTGCGCAGCTCATCGTCTTTGCGTCGTTCGAGTTCCTGTCGCTCGGGGGTGTCGTCCCAGCTTTCCGAAGGCTCGCCGCGTTGCACCAGGATGTGGTAGTGGCGTTTTTTACAGGTGGCGCCGTCTGGGGAGCAGGGCGTCTCACTAGAGTCCCCTTTTGATTTGGCGGGATTCTCGTTCGTAGAAGTGAAGTGCAGGTTTGTCTCGTGGGTGGGACGGTTCTTGATGCGGTACTTGCTCCGAATGCGCCTGAGTGGCTCTATGATCTCGGGCGTGAGGTCGACCGGCATGGCGGTGATCAGGTGGTAGTGCAGCGACAGGTAGCGCAGCACAAGCACCACGGCCACGCAGGCCAAAGCGGCGATCCACTTGACGACGTGCAGGTTTGCCATGGTCACGTAGACGATCGCCCCTGCCATGGAGCAGACCGCGTAAAAGTTGCCGCTCCTAAAGATGTTGGGGATACGTCCCAGGCATATGTCGCGGGCCATGCCGCCGCCCACGCCGGTCAACACCCCCATAAGCACACAGGCCACGGGGGCAAAGCCGGCGAGCAGGGTCTTGTCGGCACCGCTGGAGGCGAACAGGGCCACCGAGATGATGTCAAGGACCATCACGGGTTTGTTGAGCTTGTAGAGAAGCCCCGAGAAGAAGAAGGCGACCAGGCCCGTGACGAGACAGCCGATGACGACGCCGGGATGGTCGAGCATGTAGATGCTGTCGGTGGGAAGGATCATGTCGCGGATAAGGCCGCCGCCCAGCGAGGTTATGAGGGCGAGAACGCAAACCCCCACGATGTCGAGGCGCTTGTCGCAGGCGGTGAGAGCGCCGGAGACCGCGCCGGCGATCACGGCGACGAACTCAAGGAAGCCCGGCATCCAGACCGCGGTGGTCGTGGGGTCCACCTGGGTGATAAGCTGGCCGAGCATGGGGGCGGCCTCGCCTGCGTCCGCGAGGGCCTGGGAGGCGAACAGTAGCGATTCCATGGTGCATGACTCCTGGATCCGTCGCGGACGATGCACCTGCATTATGACCGTATTCTTGCGGGCTGATTATGTGAAGGGCTAGACGCGAATAAAAAATTCGGTATAATACTTTTCCGCTTATTGGAGGGCTGTCCGAGTGGCCGAAGGAGCACGATTGGAAATCGTGTAGGCGGCAAAACCGTCTCTAGGGTTCAAATCCCTAGCCCTCCGCCAGTGAGCTTTCCGGCGGTGTGTTGTCCAACGATGCACCGCCTCACCCTTACGGAGGGGTGGCAGAGTGGTTGAATGCGGCGGTCTCGAAAACCGTTTAGCCAGTGTCCCTGGCTACGAGGGTTCGAATCCCTCCTCCTCCGCCAGTTAGGAATCTTGGGGCGTCCTTCGGGACGCCCTTTTCGTATACGAGGACGTAGAAAGGGAGAGTCCCCGATGGACCAGGTGAGCCTGCAGGTCAGTGACAACACAGTCAAGGCCATGGAGTATGCGTTCGAGGAGGCGAAACAGCGTCTCACCTCGATGCATCAGAGCTTTGACCCCTTCACCGTGACGGTGGTCGACGAGGGCTTGGAGGTCAACGACCATCCGGCGGCAACTCCCACGTCGGTTCGCGAGTCGGTCAAGATGCTTCTGGCCCAAGACATGCCCGAGGGATACGCATTGTGTTACGACGGCTATGTCGAGACCGACGACGGCCAGCAGGACGCTGTGATCGTGGAGGTTGCCGACCGCGGGGCGAGCGACGCGTTCATACTGGCCCTGCTTTACGGCATGGAGGAAGGCGACTACGTTTTTGAGGCCGACTATGGCTACGCCGGGCCGGTCGCCGTGCTGTACCCGGGCGGTACGAAGCCGATCGTAAGCGGCTTGGCGGCCTTGCAAGCCGAGGAGGATGCGGTATCGAGCGACGCCGATATCGACGAGGCGAGTGAGTAGAAACCATGGAGAACCTCTCGAGCATATCGAGGGGTTCTTGTGTAAAGGGAGGTCCGACGGTCCCTGTGAGCGGGGATTGTAGGGTTAGTGTCATAGTTGCATATCTCAATTATTGCATGTTTTGAACGAGGAACCCTTCTCTGGGGTGTATGGTGGGCACGCAGACACGGCGGGTTGGGTATGGAGCCGTGGTAGGCGTCGGGGTAGCGCGAATGCGGCGGTATACGCGCGTGCGGATGTGGATTGCGCGTAGATCTAGACAAAAACTTGCCTTTTATTGTGGCGGGGGAGTAGTCTGTTCCGCTGTCATTCCCTGCCCCGGGCATAGCCTTCACGAGTCCCGGGGCCAATTCAGCCCAGAGGAGGTGACACCATGAAGGCTTATGAACTGCTGTTCTTTGTGAACCCGTCTATTTCCGACGAGGTTCGCGCCGGTGTGATGAAGAGGATCGACAGCACCATCGTCGACAACGGCGGTGTGATCGATTCCGTCGAGGACTGGGGCAAGCGCAAGCTCGCTTATGCCATCGACAAGCTCACCGAGGGCGACTACACCCTGATCAACTTCCAGATGGATCCGGCTTCTATCGCCGAGCTCGACCGCGTTCTGCGCATCATGGACGGCGTCGTCCGTTTCATGATCGTCCGTCGCGACGATCGGGCGTAATTCCAGGCCGCCGACGGCGGCTGTGTGGTTTGGCGATGTAAGGAGCTGTGTGCGATGAGCAACATCAACAGGGTCATCATCAGCGGCCGCCTCACGCGCGACCCCGACGTGCGCACGACCGCGGGTGGAACCACGGTCATGGGTCTCGGCGTTGCCGTCAACGACCGCCGTCGCAACCAGCAGACCGGCCAGTGGGAGGACTACACCAACTTTATCGACTGCACCATGTTCGGGTCGAGGGCCGAGGCTCTCTCCCGCATCCTCACCAAGGGGATGCTTGTGTGCATCGAGGGACGTCTTCGCTGGTCGCAGTGGGAGCGCGACGGCCAGAAGCGCAGCAAGATTGAGGTCATCGTCGACGAGGTCGAGATGCCCTCGCGCTCGCAGGGCGCTTCGGGCGATGGGTCCCAGCCCTATGGTTCCGCTCAGGGCTACGCCCCGGCTGCGGCACCGGCCTCCGGCTACAACGCCGGCGGCTACGGGCAGCCCGCTCCGACCTACGCGGCTCCCATGGCCCAGCCACCTATGGACCAGGTCTATGACGAGGAGATTCCCTTCTAGGGTGTCTCTGCTTATCCGAGGTGCCGGCCCATCGGGCCGAGCACCGTCTTCCCCGCCTATAAAGCGGAAAGGAGGTTTGCCCCATGGCTACTGATTTCCAGCGTCAGCCCCGCAAGAAGTACTGCCAGCTTTGCAAGGACGATGTGAAGTTCATCGACTACAAGGACGTGGCCCTTCTTCGCAAGTATATGACCGATCGCGGCAAGATTAAGCCCCGCCGCGTCACCGGCGCCTGCAGGCAGCACCAGCACGAGGTCGCTGTCGCTATCAAACGTGCCCGTGAGATGGCTCTCGTGCCCTACACCGTCACGGTTGTGAGCGGCAGCAGGGACCGTCGAGGCTAAGCGAAGGACCATGGACGAGACGCAAGGCATCGTGCCGGTATCCAACGTTCCCTCCGGTCGCAAGGCACCGCGTCCCGCCCGTCCCGGGTTCGAGCTCGCCCTGTGTGTGCTCGGTTCTCTGTGCTCGCTCACGCTTCCCGCCCTTGGGATGGCCGCCATGGTCTTTGGGGCATGGCTGCTCGCTCGCAAGGATGAGGGTCGTATCTGGTGGGCGGTCGCGGGATGTGCGGTTCCCGGGATCATCCTCTCCTTCGTCTCGTGGGTGAACTACGGTTCACCCGTTGCCCCCTTCATCGTGGGCGCCCTGACAATAGCGTTGCTGTTGCCGGGACGCGTCACGATCACGAACGTCTGTCTCACCATAGTCGGCGTCGCCGCGCTTATGGTGGCGGGGGACGCGTCGGTGATCATGATGATGGGTTCGGACTTTGCGACATACGTTGCCGTGCTTCTCGACGAGATGCGCGACGTTGTGGTCGCATCGCTCGGTGGGACGTCGCAGGTTGCCGTTTCGGCTGCCGTCGACCAGACCATCGAGCTCTTTGGGAAGGTATGGCCGCTCATGTACGTGACCCGGGCGGCCGTTGCGGTGCTCATGGGGCTTTTGGGCCTCATGCTCGCCCGCCGCGACACCTACCAGAAGGTGTATGCCGCCTTCACGCGCTTCGATATGCCCCTATGGGGTGTCGTTGGGCTGATAGCGGGAATCGCCTGCCTGGCGCTCGCGACGGCCGGGTTCTCCGGCGCAGCGGCTTTCGAGGCCGTGGGTCTGAACATCCTGTTCTGCCTGAGGGTGCTTTACTTTCTCCAAGGCTTGGCCGTGGCTATGTACCTTATGGATGCTCGCCGCTGGGGACCTGTTTCCCGCGTGCTCGTTCTTGCGGTATTGCTCATGGCCGAGTTGGGACTGTATGCCGTGTCCGTCTTCGGCGTCATCGACGTCTGGGCGAACTTTCGCGGACTTCCCCGCGGCAATCGTGGGAAGAGGGCTGCGGAGCCATGCGGCGAAGGTGAGTGACAAGCATCGATGGCCCCGCAATCCCTTGGGGTTGCAGGCCGTATTTGAGGAGTGCTAACAATGAAGGTTATTCTCTTGGACGAGCTGAGGGGGAAGGGTGGCGAAGGCGACGTCATCGAGGTCGCCGACGGCTTTGCCAACAACTGGCTCTTCCCTCAGAAGATCGCCATCCGTGCCACTTCTGGCAACCTGAAGCAGCTTGAGCAGCAGCGTGCCGGTATTGCCCGCCGCGAGGCCGTGCGTATCGCCGACGCTGAGAAGATGCGTGAGCAGCTCGAGGGCGTCACCGTGCGCGTCGAGGCCAAGGTCGGTGACGAGGGCCAGCTTTTCGGCTCCATCACCGCCGCCCAGGTGGCCGAGGCTCTTGAGGCCAAGGGTCTCGAGGTCGACCGCAAGCGTATCGAGATCAAGCCCATCAAGGTCGTTGGCGTTCACCCTGTGAACGTTGCCCTCTACCGCGACATCGCCGCCACCATCCTGGTCGACGTCAACGATGCCGCTGGTTTCGCCGCTGCCGATGCGGCTGCCGCCGAGGCTGCCGAGGAGATCGAGCAGGTCGAGACCGAGGAGGTCGTGGAGGAGGAGATCGCCGAGTAGGCGATCGCTTTTGCCGGTCGTTTAGAGCGGCCATACGGCGTGCGACTTCGTAGCGGGTCCGAACCTGAAAAGGGGAGGGCCCGCTTTTTGGTGCCCGGGTTTTAGACGGTTGTCGGCTGTCGGCACGCCGTCTCAGCTGGATGGTCGTGCGATATAATGAATAGCTTTTAAGGCTGGAGCGCCCTATTCGCCTCGTGTGGGAGAACGACCCTATGGTAGATATGAACGAAGCCAATATGAGCCTGACGGGCGGAAACCCGCTCCCCCAGAACGTCGACGCCGAGGCGGCCGTCCTGGCCGCCGCCATCCTGTCGGGCGAGGTGGTGCCCGACATCTGCGCCGCCCTCTCGCCGGAGGACTTCTACCGCCCCTCCCACCGGGTGGTCTTCGGGGCCATCCAGGAGCTCTATCGCCACGACATCCCCGTGGACCAGGTGTCGCTGGCCGACTACCTGGAGGCTGCCGGGCAGCTGGGTGCGGTGGGGGGCAAGCCCTTCATCATCGACCTGGCCAACAACTCCTTCGCGCTGGTCAACTGGCGCGCGCACGCCAAGATCGTGCGCAAGACCGCCGTCCTGCGCAGGCTCATCTCGGCCTCCACCGGCATCACGGCCCTGGCCTTCGACGCCCCGCCCGAGGACGTCGAGGCCATCGTCCAGCGCTCCGAGGAGATGCTGTTCTCCGTCACCGGCAGGGAGGTCGAGAGCAAGACCAAGCCCCTCTCGGAGTTCGTGGGGCAGGCCTACGCCGAGATCGAGCAGATAGCCCTGGGCGGGGGCCGGGTGGCCGGGGTGGCCACCGGCTTCGCCGACCTGGACAAGGTGCTGCTGGGCATGCGCCCGGGCTCGCTCAACATAGTGGGGGCGCGCCCGGGCGTGGGCAAGACCTCCTTCGCGCTGTCCCTGGCCCTCAACGCCGCCAAGGCCGGCACCTCGGTGCTGTTCTTCTCCCTGGAGATGAGCGGCTCCGAGATAGCGACGCGCCTCCTGTGCGCGGAGGCGCGGGTGAGCAACGAGGACGTGCGCGGCGGCAGGATATCCGACGACATGTGGGAGCCCCTGGCCCGCGCGAGCGAGGAGCTCTCCGCCCTGGACTTCACCGTGGACGACACCGCCGGCACCAACGTGGTGGAGATCCGCACCAAGGCCCGCCGCGCCCTGCACGGCAAGGACAACGGCCTGGTCATCGTGGACTACCTGCAGCTCATAAACCCGGTGGGCAGGAACAGGAACGACTCGGTGGCCACGGCCATCGGCGAGATCAGCCGCTCGCTCAAGGTGCTGGCCAAGGACCTCTCGGTCCCGGTCATCGCCCTGTCCCAGCTCAACCGCGAGGTGGAGAAGCGCCCCGACAAGCGCCCCATGCTCGCCGACCTGCGCGACTCGGGCTCCATCGAGCAGGACGCCGACACCGTGATGTTCATCGACCGCTCGCTCACCGAGGACGAGGCCAACGACGAGCGGCACGACCGGCCGCCGCTGGGCACCGCCAACATCATCGTGGCCAAGAACCGCGCCGGCCGCAGCGGCGTGGACGTGCCCCTGGCCTTCATCGCGTCGCGCACGGCGTTCACCAATCTTGCACGTACGGAGGGGTAGCGGTTTTATCGGCACCCCACGACCTTTTGTGAATGACTGCAGTGATGTGCCGCCCCGTTCGCCCCTCGGGCGCTGAAGTGACGGGTGAGCAACTTCGTCTCTTTGAGTCTATCCTGCGGAAGCTCGCGCGCCGCGATGCAGGGGGCATGGACCCCCAGGTATACTTCCTAGGTCAGTCAATCGTTGGACCGGCCGAGGCGCCGGCCAGGAGCGAAAGAAGAGCAACGCTTATGCCCGGAACAGTACTTGTCGGCACTCAGTGGGGCGACGAAGGCAAGGGCAAGATCACCGACCTCATCTCGAGCGACTACGACTACGTGGTGCGCTTCCAGGGCGGCAACAACGCCGGCCACACGGTCATCACGCCCAAGCATCACCTGGCCCTGCACCTCATTCCCTCCGGCGTCATGTACGACAACGTGACCCCCGTTATCGGTAACGGCTGCGTCGTGGACCCCAAGGTACTCCTTGAGGAGATCGACATGCTCGCCAAGGAGGACATCACCTGCGAGCGCCTGCGCATCTCGGGCAACGCCCACATCATCATGCCCTACCACCGCGACCTCGATGGCGCCAGCGAGCGTCGTCTGGGCGAGAACCTCATCGGCACCACGAAGCGCGGCATCGGGCCGGCCTATCAGGACAAGGCCAGCCGCATGGGCCTGCGTATGCAGGACATGCTCGACCCCGGCATCTTCCGCGACAAGGTGGCGGCCGCCCTGCCCGAGAAGAACGACATCCTCTCGAAGGTCTACGACATGCCCACCTACACCGTGGAACAGATCTGCGACGAGTACCTGCCCTATGCCGAGCGTCTTGCCCACTACATCACCGACACCACGCTCATGCTCAACGACGCCGTGGTCGCCGGCCAGAAGGTGCTCTTCGAGGGCGCCCAGGCCACGATGCTCGACATCGACTTTGGCACCTATCCCTTTGTGACCTCCTCCAACTGCTCCGCCGGCGGCTCCATCACCGGTACGGGTGTGGGCATGAAGTACATCGACCGCGTGCTCGGCATTGCCAAGGCCTACCTGACCCGCGTGGGCAGCGGCCCGTTCCCGACCGAGCTGCCCGAGGGCGACGCGTGCGGTGACATCATGAGCAGCGTGGGCAAGGAGTTTGGTGTGACCACCGGCCGTCGGCGCCGTTGTGGCTGGTACGACGCCGTGGTCATGTCGTATGCCGCCAAGGTGAACGGCCTGACCGACATCGCCATCACCAAGCTCGACGTGCTGAGCGAGTTCGACACCATCAAGGTCTGCACCGCCTACGACTGCGACGGCCAGATCCTGCGCACCGCGCCGCAGAACCAGACGCTCTTCCATCATGCCAAGCCCATCTACGAAGAGGTCCCCGGCTGGAAGACCGACATCTCGGGGTGCCGTTCCTTCGACGAGCTGCCCCAGGCGGCCAAGGACTACATCGCGTTCCTCGAAGAGCTTGCCGGTGTGCCGGTGACGATCGTGGCGGTGGGCCCGTCTCGCGAGCAGACCATCATGCGCAACTGGTAGGTTGTTGCGGTTCGATTCTCGCCGCGTTCCGCAGGGGCTCACGTACGTCCAGTACGCATCGCCTCCGCGCGCTTTGCGAGCGACGATTCGCTTTTTGCTTGAGAGCGCGGCGGGCGGTGGCTCGCCGCATGGTTTGGGATTGGAGAAGACCATGGACATTTTGCTTTTGGGCTCCGGTGGCCGCGAGCATGCCATTGCGGTCTCGCTCAAAAGGTCGCCTCTGTGCGACGCCCTCTATGTGGCCCCCGGCAACGGCGGTACTGCTGAGATTGCCGAGAATGTGAGCCTGGACATCGAGGACGGCCAGGCGGTGGTCGACTTTGCCAAGGAGCACGGGGTCGGCCTCGTGGTGATCGGTCCCGAGGCCCCGTTGGTGGCCGGTGTGGCTGACGCCGTGCGGGCTGCCGGCATTGCCTGCTTTGGGCCGGGTGCCCAAGGTGCCCAGATGGAGGGGTCCAAGCGCTTTGCCAAGGAGTTCATGGAGTGCCACGGAATCCCGACGGCAGACTACCGGGCCTTCGAGTCGGCCGAGCCGGCGCTCGCCTACGTGGACGAGCGTTTTGAGGCCGGTGTGCCCATCCTGGTGGTCAAGGCCGACGGTCTGGCTGCGGGCAAGGGCGTCATCGTGGCCAAGGATGCTGCCGAGGCCAGGGCGGCCGTTGAGGAGTGCTTTGGCGGCCACTTTGGCGACGCCGGCTCGGTCGTGGTGATCGAGGAGGGTCTGACCGGCCCCGAGTGCTCGCTGCTTGCCTTTGTGGACGGTTCTACCATGCGCCTCATGGCCACGGCTCAAGACCACAAGCGTGCCTTCGAGGGAGACCTTGGCCCCAACACCGGCGGCATGGGGGTCTACTCGCCCGTGCCCATCGTAACCGACGAGGAGTACGCCCAGATGGCGGCCGCCATGCAGACCGCTTGCGACGGTCTGGTGGCCGACGGCATCGACTACCGCGGCGTGCTGTACGGCGGCTTTATGCTGACCCCCGAGGGCCCCAAAGTTCTTGAGTTCAACGCGCGCTTCGGCGATCCCGAGACCCAGGTCATTCTCCCCCGCCTCAAGACCGACCTGGTGGAGGTCATGCTTGCGGTGGCTCAAGACCGTCTCGACGAGGTGGAGCTCGACTGGCGCGACGACTGGGCCGTGAGCGTGGTGCTTGCGAGCAAGGGCTACCCGGCGTCCTACCAGAAGGGGTTTGCCATCACGGGTATCGATGGGGCGCGCGAGCTGCCGGGTGTGACCGTGTACCATGCGGGGACCGCTCTGGGCGACGACGGCGTGCTGCGTACCTCGGGCGGCCGCGTGCTCAACGTGACGGCTCTGGGCTCCACGTTCCAGGAGGCTCGCCAGCGCGCCTATGCCGGCTGCGAGGCGATCCAGTTCGACGGCAAGACCATGCGCGGCGACATCGGCGAGCGCGCCCTGCACGGCCGTGACGCCTGGGAGGCCTAAGAGCCCATGGTTAAGGAGCGTAAACAGGCGGCCCAAGACGGTGAATCCGTCGCGAAGGCGACGAAGGGCGCGGCAGAGCCGGTGGAGACCGAGGCCGAGGTGCTCCAGCCGGTCTTTGACGACGAGTTCATCCGGGCGCGCAGGGCGGCTCGCAACGCGGCGGGGTTCTCGGCTGGGACCCAGGACGGGAGGCAGGCGGGTGCTGCGGAGCCCGACGACGGGCTGTCGGAGAAGATCCTCGCGTCGCACACCGTGTGGCGTGGCGGCTTTCTTGCGGTGGACGACGTGACGGTGCGCCTGCCTAACGGTAACGTCGCCCAGCGCGACGTGGTGCGCCACCCCGGAGCCGTGGCCGTGATCGCCCTGACCGACGAGGGCAAGATCGTGCTGGTGCACCAGTACCGCACGGCTCTTGAGCAGGTGACCCTTGAGATTCCGGCCGGCAAGCTCGAGCGGGGGGAGGACCCCGCCGAGGCCGCAGTGCGCGAGCTTATGGAGGAGACGGGCTACATGGCCGCGCGCATGGCGTATCTGGGGCCCATTGCGGTGGCGGCGGGCTATTCCGACGAGATCATCCACCTGTATATGGCCATGGGGCTGAGCTTTGTGGGCGCCCGTCCCGATGCAGACGAGTTTGTGCACGTGGATCTGGTAGACCTCGACGAGATGGTCGACATGGTGCTCGACGGCAAGGTCATCGACTCCAAAACGGTGATGGGCGTGCTGCTGTGCGACGCCATCTCGCACCGTATGGCTGTATCGGACGCTGCGGCGGAATAGCGGACACAGGTCAAGGTAGACAAGTGCGGCGAGGTTCCGGTGCCCGGGCGAAGGCCTTGGGCCCGGGACTTTTTTGTGTCCGGGGTAGTTGGGGGATGGGACCGCCTCATCGACAACGAGCGATGGCTCAAGTTTTCTGCACAGCCCGTCGAGAGTTATGTGGTTTTTGTTATGTTGTTTTTGATATAAAAACCACACCAGGGCTGAAGTGGGTCTTTGGCTAGGTTTGTCATAAAAGTGTAAGGGATAACAAATCGGGTTGGCGGTCTGCGAAACGACGAGGCGGTTCCGCATGAGGGCCGCGTAACCTACGACATCCGCTTTACCGCTGAGGCGCCGGGCGTAGAGGGTCCCATCGGCCTGATAGTCAACGTGGAGGCACAGCGGCGTAGTGACCAGGGGCGACGTCTCATGAGCCGTGCCATGTACTACTGCGCGCGGATGCTCTCGGCCCAGTATGGCGAAGTGTTCTCGCATTCCCACTATGAGAACCTGCGAAAAGTCTACAGCATCTGGATCTGCCCCAACCCCGCTGCCGATCAGGAGAACACTATCAGCCGCTATTCCATGAGACGAGAGGACATTGCAGGGCGTCCATGCGAAGAGGAGCCGTTCTTCGACTTGATGTCTGTGGTCATGGTGCGACTCGGCAAACCGGGGAGTGCGGGATACAATGGCATTCTGGACCTCCTGGGGCGACTGCTTTCCAAGGAGGTGCCGGGGTCCGAGAAACTGCGCGTGTTGGAGGACGAATACGGCATTGCGCTAACCGACGAGTTGGAGAGCGAGGTGTCTCGTATGGGATCGTTTGCCGAGCACATCTATTTTGAAGCCCGTGAAGAGGGTCTGGTCGACGGGCGCAGGGAGGGTCTGGCCGAGGGTCTGGCCGAGGGCCTGGCAGAAGGCCGTGCGTCCGGCCTGGCCGAAGGGAGGCGCGTCGCGATGGAGGAGGCCGTTCGCTCGCTTATGGCATCGACCGGCTGGGATGAACGGAAGGCCATGGAGGCTCTTGGCATGGTTGCCGGCCAGGAGCTGTAACACGCGACGTGGGGTACGGTTGACGTAGAAGTCCTCCCTCTGGTGAGTTGACGGCATAAGACGGGCCCTGCCAGGTCTGTTCTCAGCACGGTTTTTTGGCGTACGGCCGATGGGGAAGGGCTCGTCGGCCGTACGCAGGGCGTATGTTTTGAACCGTCGAATGCAACCGAGGGAAGGGCGTACTGCGCCATGGCTTCTGCTCATGATCGGAGGCTGGAGTCCGAGTCTACCGGCCACGTTGGTGTTTTTAAGCGGTTCCTCTCCTACTACGGTCCCCAGAAGCACCTCTTCTGGGCCGACATGGCCTGCGCACTCATAGTGGCCGCCATCGACCTGGCGTTCCCCCAGATTTTGCGCTCGCTGACCAACGGGTTGTTCGTGGGGCCCTCGGCCCAGATCTACCACGCGCTGTTCATCCTGCTCGTGGGTCTGGTCGCCATGTACGCCATACGGTATTTCTGCCGCTACTTCGTGTGCTCTTGGGGGCACATCATGGGCGTGCGCATGGAGAGCCGCATGCGCCAGGATCTCTTTGACCAATACGAGCGCTTCTCGTTCAGCTGGTACGACCGCGTCAAGACCGGCGACATGATGAGCCGCGTGGTCAACGACCTGTTCGACATCAGCGAGGCCGCCCACCACGGGCCCGAGAACATCGTGATCAGCTCCATCGAGATCGTGGGGATGCTTGTGATCATGCTCACGATTAACGTGCCCCTGGCCTTGGCCATCGCGGGGGTCACGGCGCTCGCGGTGCTGTACCTTGTGGTCAAAAACCGCACCCTGCAGGAGACCTTTCGCGACAACCGCCTTAAGATCAGCGGCGTGAACTCCCAGCTCGAGGACTCGCTCCAGGGCATGCGCGTGGTCAAGTCGTTTGCAGCCGAGGACTACGAGCGCAGCCGCTTTGCCGCCTCCAACGACGCCTATCTTGCCTCCAAGAGCCGAACCTACCGCGCTATGGGCACCTTTGTGGCCATGAGCTCCACGCTTTCGGGCATGCTTTACACGGTGGTCATCGTGCTCGGCGGCTACCTCGTGGCCCGTGGGGACCTGGCGGTGGGCGACCTGGCTATCTTTGCCCTGTACATCGGTATCCTGGCCACCCCCATTGAGACCCTGATCAACTTTACCGAGACATTCCAGAAGGCGGCTGCCGGCTTCAGGCGGTTCTGCGAGATCCTCGACACCAAGCCCGACGTGGAGGACAGGCCCGGTGCGCCCGCGTTGGTCGTGACCGAGGGCCGCATCGACTTTGACGACGTGTGTTTTAGCTACGACGGGCAGACCGACGTCATCGACCACTTGAGCCTTGCGGTGGAGCCGGGCACCACGGTGGCGCTCGTGGGGCCTTCAGGCGGCGGTAAGACCACCACCTGCTCCTTGGTGCCCCGCTTCTACGACGTGCGTTCGGGCGCGGTGCGCATCGACGGGATCGATGTGCGCGACGTCACCATGGACAGCCTGCGACGCAACATCGGTATCGTGCAGCAGGACGTGTATCTCTTTGACGGCACCATTGGCGAGAACATCGCCTACGGAAGCCCCGACGCCACCCTCGACCAGATTGTCGAGGCCGCCAAGGAGGCCAACATCCACGATTTCGTCTGCACGCTGCCCCTTGGCTACGACACCCCCGTGGGCGAGCACGGCGCCCGCCTGTCGGGCGGCCAGAAGCAGCGCATCTCCATCGCCCGCGTGTTTCTCAAAAACCCGCCCATCATCATCCTCGACGAGGCCACGAGCGCCCTCGACAACGAGAGTGAACGCGCCGTGCAGGCGTCTCTGGGCCGTCTGGCCGAGGGGCGCACGGTGCTTGTGATTGCCCACCGGCTCTCGACCATCCAGAACGCCGACGTCATCGTGGCCATGGAGGGAGGCCGGGTGGCCGAGATGGGCACCCATGAGGAGCTGCTGAAGAGGGAGGGGATCTACCGCAAATACTACCGCATGCAGTTCGGCGGCTGACACAAGGCGCGCCATCTGCTGCGTTGGTGCCGGGCGTGGGATTTTGTGAGATATGTGCACGCGCGGTGAACGAACGCTGCGGATGGGTGCGGCTCGCCGCTTTACGGGGGCGCTTGTCGAGTGACGAATGCGCAGATGAGCGCGGTGCCCTATAGTGGCGGGTGTACCCAAAGACGACAGTTGTTTCGCACGAAAGCAGGAACCATGCCCATCTCGACCGACGCCCGCGCCACCGAACCTTTGACCTCGCAGCCCGAGGGCCAGGGGGAACCCCAGCAGCCAACGTCGGGTCGCACGCTCGCCGATGAGGAGGTTGCCCGCGTGGCGGCCAAACGGGCTTCGGGAAACGTCCTCGACCCCATAGCCCTCAACGATCCGGTGGGCCAGTCGGTGGAGAAGGTCATCCTGCGCGTGGGTGTCACGGTGATCGTGGTGCTTGTGGTAGGTATCCTGCTTGCCCAGGTGGCGTGCAAGGGGATTCAGAACTGGGGCATCCCCGACTTTACCAAAGGGGTCAGCAACGCGACCGTCGAGCGTGCCTTGAGCCACGGTGTGAGCTGGGGCGGCGACGTGGTGCGCTTCCCCGAAGCCGACATGGCCACGTTCGACGCGAGCGACGGTTCGGTGACCGTGGTCGTGACCAACGGCACGGCGCGCAACTTTGAGCAGCTGGTCTCGACCTCGCAGTCGCAGGCCATGGCGCTGGCGTTGAGCCTGTTCCAGAGCGAAGAGGTCCAGAAGGTGACCTATCTGGTAGAGGGGCCGGCCGACCCGGAGACGGGCGCCTACTCGACGGCCGCGGGCAACGAGCCGGCTGGGCAGCTCACTATCGAGTGGGCGCGCGACCCCGAGAGCATCGAGACGTTCACCTGCACGATCACCGGTTACGAGCCGGTCGAGAACTCGGTCAAGACCGCGGTTGAGTCGGAGTCAGGAAAGGCATAGCGGCATAGGGGTCGGCACCCGGCGGGGGTACCTGGAATAGGCCAAGCAAAGGCGGAGAAACCCTGGGAGAGCCGGGCTTCTCCGCCTTGTGTATGCAAAAGAGGCTTGCGTGGGGGCCGGCTTACTTGAGCAGCGCCGCGACCTCGCCGAGGCAGGGCTCGAACGACACGCCGCGCTCCTCATAGTTGGGCTGCTGGCGGGTGATCTTCATGGCGTCGCGCACAAAGTCGCCGGCAAAGCGGGCGGCGTCGACGATGCCTTTGTCGCAGTAGACGGCCGCCGTGAGGGCCGAGCAGAACAGGTCGCCCGTGCCGTGGAGCATGTAGGGGAGCTTCTCGTGGGCGAGCTCCACCGTGGGGGTCTCGGGTGCGCCCACGTAGTTGCGCAGCTGGCCGTCTTCGCGGTCGATGCCCTTGAGCACCACATGCTTGGCGCCCATTTCGAGCAGGGAGTCCATCATGGCGTCAACATAGGCCCCGTCGACGTTTTGCCCCTCGTAGGCTATGCCGGTGAGGATACTCGCCTCGGTGAGGTTGGGCGTCAGGATGTCGGCCCCGTCGACCAGCTCCTTCATGGCGGTGCAGAGCGCGTCGGTGTAGGTGGGGTACTTCTGTCCGCCGTCACCCATGACCGGGTCTACGATGCGCAGGGCGCGGGGGTACTCGCGGTACAGGCGCTTGATGATGGCCACCTGCTCCTCGGCCCCCAAAAAGCCCGAGTACACGCCGTCGAGGTCCACGCCCTCCTGTTGCCACGCGTCGAGGTAGGCGGAGAGGATCTCGGTGGTGTCGTGCATGGTGAACACGGGATACTTGGTATGGGCCGAGAAGAGTGCCGTGGGCACGGGGCACACGTCGCAGCCGGCGGCCGAAAGCACGGGGATGGCCACGGTGAGCGAGCACTTACCGTAGCCGCACATGTCGTGCACGGCGGCGATGCGGGGGATGTAGCCCTCGGGGCGGTGGTAGAGGGGGGTGTTGGCGGCGGTGGTCATGGGGACTCCTTTGAGGTGGGCCGATCGAGGCGGTTGGTTGATACCGCAGAATGGGGCCCGATAATCGTAGCGCTCGGGGAACCGAATTGCTTCCGCGCGGATTGTATACATAAATGGGCGACGGGGCGGGGCTGTGCATAAGCCGCCCGTCGCTCGGCCGGATGCCCATCAGGGGGCGGAGGCGAAATTCTGCCGAAGGGTGGGCGGCCTACACCCCCAGACTAAGCCTCGTGCTTGCGGGTGACCACGCCTACGACTGCCGCAACGGTGAGCACGCACGCCCCGAGGGCCGCCACCAGGATTCCGCGCGGGCACGGAGGGCACGTCGTTCGCGGTGGCGGCAACGGGTCCGGCTGCTGGTTCCGGCGACTCTCGCACGGTCAGTGAGGCAGTCGCGGCCATCGCCGCCGTCGTCGGCTTCGACCGCTCGTCGGTGACCCGGGAGGTCGGCAGGCACCGCGGGGAGGACGGCCCCTGCGACCCCTGCGCGGCGCAGCGCGCCGCCGAGGCGGCCGCCCTGCGGCCCAAGGCCCGCAAGGTCGACGACCCCCGGGTCAGGGCCCACGTGGTCGCCGGGCTCGCGAGGGGCCGGTCGCCCGAGCAGGTCTCGGGCAGGATGCGGGAGGACTTCCCGGGCGAGGAGGGGATGCGCGTGAGCCACGAGGCCGTCCACCGGGCGCTCTACGCGCAGGGGAAGGGCTCGCTGCGCCAGGAGCTCGAGGTCGAGAAGGCCCTGCGCTCGGGGCGCCGGGCCCGCGCGCCCCGCTCGGCGCTGCCGCCCCGCGGCGGCCGCGGCTGGGCGGGGGGCTGCGAGATCTCGCTGCGCCCCGCCGGGGCGGACGGCCGGGCGGTGCCCGGCCACCGGGAGGGGGACCTGGTGGTGGGGTCGGACGGGCGCAGCTGCCTGGCGACGCTCGTCGAGAGGTCGTCCAGGCTGTCCCTGGTGTCGCGCCTGGAGGCCCGCGCCAGCCAGGCGGTCGCCTCGCGCCCGGCGGAGATGGTCGCGGCCGTCCCCGCGGCGCTGGCGAGGACGCCGACCTGGGACCAGGGCTGCGAGATGGCCGCCCACCGCTCCTTCGCGGAGGCCACGGGCGTCAAGGCGTGCTTCTGCGACCCGCACTCCCCCTGGCAGCGGGGCGCCAACGAGAACACCAACGGGCTCCTGCGCCAGCACTTCCCCAAGGGGACCGACTTCACCGAGGTCACCGACGAGGAAGACCCTCGGCTGGGAGACGCCGGCGGAGGCCTATGCGGAGCTGCTGGCAGAGGTGTCATAGAGGCAAGGTGAGTTCACCGCTTGAATCCGCCCCCGATTGGTCGAGAAAGTCGCGATCCTGTCCGTAGGGGCGCGTCGCGAATGCGGGCACCCTCCGTTTGCCAGTCTTGGGACGTCCCCGCTGGTCCTCGATGGGCTTGCGTCGCAGGCAACACGCTCTGCGCTTGCCCGCCCGCGCCTCCTACGCGCAGCACTCCCACACCAGCTCGGGGCGCCGCAGCGCCAGCGCGGTCGCCTGCACGCGCTTGCCGTCGGTCTGCGCGAGCCCCTCCTGCGCCAGACGCTCCAGAGCGTGGCGCACCTGCGGCGCAGGCGTCCCAAGGACCTCCTCGAGCTCGAACGCGGCGGCCAGCTGCAGGCGCAGCGCAAGGCGGCGCAGCTGATCGGCGGCGGGGTCGAGCTGCACGGGGTCCACCGTGATCGCCTCGAAGGAGCCGGCGCCTTCGAGGTAACGCCCGATGTCGGGCGTGTTGCGGTAGCAGAACCCGTCGACCTGCGATTGGGCGGCCGCGCCAAAGCCTATGCGCTCCGCGCCCTCGCACTCTTGCACAAAGAAGCGGCACTCCTTGCCGGGGCGGGCAAAGCGGTTGGCGCCGTACAGGGCGAACCCGCGAGAAGCCGGCCCCTGGCGGTGGCGCGATGGGCGACGGCGGCGTCCGGGGGAAGCCCCGGTGGGAGGGCCGGAGATCCTGCCGGCCGCCGCCCCATGCGCGCGTTGATGCTAGCGGTGTTGGCCGGAGGGGTGCCAGACCGGTCAACACCTTGTGCGCACTTACACGCCCTTGGCGGCGTTCTTGCCGGCGAGCCAGCCGTGGGTCTGGGCCATGCCGATGGAGTTGCCGGCCATGGGGGTCACGTACTCCAGGCCGTAGCGGTTGCCCAGGCAGTTGCCGCAGGTGTAGAGGCCCTTGATTGGGTCCTTCTTCACGCCGTTGCGCGCAACGCGGAACTCGTCGTCGGCGATGACGCCGGCCAGGGTCACCAGGCCCAGCGAGGGCCTGCTGTCGAGGGCGCGCGACCCGCCGTAGTAGGGCGGCTCGTCGATGGGGAACATGAACTTCTTCTCCTTGCCGTAGTCCACGTCGCCCTCTTCGGAGTAGCACATCTCGTTGTAGCGCTCGATGGAGGCCAGGAAGTTGTCGAGCGCCTCGCCCTCGTAGCCCAGGAAGCTGCCCAGCTCCTCAAGCGTCTCGGCGGCGAAGACGGTGCTCTGGCGGTACATGGACTCGGCGACCGAGATGCCGTTCATGACCGAGCCCTCGGGGTTGCCGATCTCCAGGGCGTCGAAGGTCTTGAGCATGTTCTCGTACATCTCTTTCCAACCGAAGTTGGGCGCGCCGTGGTCCAGACCGCCCACGTAGAGCTGCTCAAGCACCTTGGAGTCGGTCACGAAGCAGCCCATGGTGGGCTCGTTGCGCAGCATCACGCCGTTGGCGGTGGCGGTGCCGGCCTCGTTGTAGAAGCGCAGGCCGTCGGCGTTGAGCTGCAGGAACGTGCCCGCGCCCCAGGGGCCGCTGGGGCCGGCCTTCTTGCCCATGCAGCCGCGCGGCGTGGCCTCCATCATGGCGCCGGCCCAGCACATCATCTTGTGGCCGCTGCCGTCGCGGGTGGTGATGGCCTCCCAGTCCTCGGGGGTCATGTCGTTGCGCTCGGCCCACTCCATGTACTCGTTCAGCAGGCTCCAGCACATCTGGGGGTTGCCCTTGAAGTCGCCGGCGGCCACCACGACGCCGCTGTTGGCCAGGAACTTCTTGTAGCTGCCGGGGTTGTTGACGTCCTGTTCCTGGCGCGCGGCCGCACGGCCGTCTATATGGCCGAGGAGCTCGACCTGTCTCCCCACACGGTGCGCGCCTACATCAAAAACGTGTACAAGAAGCTCGGCGTCGACGGCAAGGAGGGTGTCATGAGCTTCATGGATGATCGGCTGGGCGGCCGGTAGGCGGTCTGCGGGGCGCGGCATGGCAAGCGGCCGGACCAGGCGGAGATGTCTCTGCCTGCGTCGCTATGTCAAGAATCCTTGACAACTGCTCTTTCAAGCAAAATATCTGCTATTCTTGACAAAACGTGCTAGTAGAGGAGCCAACAGAGTGGCCAACGGGGGCAGGAGACCGTCATGAGCTGGACCAACTCGTACTCCCTCGAGCAGACGGGGGCGTTTCTCAAACAGGTCCGCAAGGAGAAGGGCTACACGCAGCAGGAGTTTGCCGATCTCATCGGTGTCTCGCACGCCACGCTGTCGGCGCTCGAGAACGGCGGTGGCGTCTCGGCCCAGACCCTCGAGAAAGCCTGGCAGTACCTGGGCCTGCGGCTTGTTCTGGTTCCCAAAAGCGCCCAGGTACGCGTTGTCGAAGAGGGTCAGGAAGGGTGGGACCCCTATGGCTGGTAGCAACCGCGGCAACCTGGTTGTGGGGCTGAACGGCCGCAGGGTCGCGCTGCTTCGCCGTGTGCCAAACGGTGCGCGGCTGACCTACGAGCCCGATGTGGTCACGCATCTTGGAGGTGCCCCCTTGCTCTCTACGGCGCTCCCCGTGCGGGCCCAGGAGTTCGACGCGGGCCTGACGGCGGCGTGGTTTCGGGGGCTTCTCCCCGAAGACGCCCGGCTCGAGCAGGTCAAAGCGTTCTACAGCATAACGGGTGACTACCTCGATGTGCTCGAGCAGATTGGTTGGGAGTGCGCCGGGGCCGTCGAGGTTATGGCCGAAAGCCAGTGGGAGAAACGCGAGGAGGAGCCGCCCGATTACGAGGAGCTGGAGCCAGAAGGTCTTGCCCGGAGGCTGTGTGCCCTTCCCGCGCACCCCTATGACGATGAGCGCAGTATGAGGATGTCGCTGGGAGGTTTTCAGAGCAAGCTGTGCGTGTATGGCGACCCGTTGGGTGCGGAGCCCCACGTGGCGGCGAGCGGTTTTGCGCTGCCCCTGGCTGGTGCTCCTTCGACACATATTCTCAAGCCCGAGCCAAGGCGGTTCGCCGGCCTTGCCGAGAGCGAGGCCTGGGCTATGCGGGTGGCCGGTGCGGTGACCCCGACGGCGCGCGTGGCGCTGCTTGACCTCGAGGGTGCCCCGCCGACGCTTTGCATCGAGCGATTCGATCGGGCGAGAGGACAGGGGCGGGTCGCGCGGCTGCATCAAGAAGACTGCGCGCAGGCGCTGGGTATCGAGCCGGAGCGTAAATATGCCTCGCAGGGGTCCCCCAAGAAGGGAGATCCTTCCTTTAAGCGCATCGCCGCGCTGCTCGGGCGCTACGCCACGGACGCAGAGGCAGAGACGTGGAAGCTCTTTGACCAGATGGCGGTCAACGTGTCGTTGGGCAACACCGACGCTCATGCAAAGAACTACTCCCTGCTGCACCCTACTGTTTCGACGGTGGCGCTTGCTCCCTTGTACGACGTGGTTCCTGCGCGTGAGGTGACGCCTGACGTGCGGGCCATGGGCATGAGGGTCGCCAACCAGATTACGCTTGAACGGGTGGGGTGCAAGGAGCTTCTGGACGAGGGTGCCAGCTGGGGGCTTTCTCGTCCGCAGATGGAGGACCGGCTCGAACCCCTAATGGAGGGCCTGCTGCGGGCGATGGGGCGGGTACGCGATGTCTTTCCGACAGCTGCGGGTCGTCACGAAGCGTTGGCGCGTGAACGGATCGCACGCATCCTCGGTTCAGGGTGACCAAGGCGCCCCATAGGCGCGGTAAACGACGACTGCGGTGCAAGCATGACCTGCCCCACCAACGACGGGTACCAGGTGCACGGCGGCCAGTACAAAAACCTACGCCAGCCCGGCCCACGTCATGAGCGACTCGCCGCGCAAGAGCTCTCTGAACGGCACCAGGTCGCCGTCTGTGCGGAATGCGTCGAGTGCCCCGTAGTAGGCGATGCGGTCCTGTTCGCGTACCACGATGGGCGGTTGCCCCATGGACAGGAGGGCCATGTTCATAAGAAGGCGCGCCACCCTGCCGCCGCCGGCGCTCCGACCGCCTGCGCCCCCACCACATACTCACCCAGTTTGTAGGAACCGGGTCGCTCGCCTCGGTTCCAACGGCGTTCGTCGTAGGTGCCTTGGGTCAGCAGCAGGTGGGCTTGCAGCGCCGTCGCCTCGTCAAACAGTAGGCCGGGCACGGCTTGGGCACGGCCCCACTCCCAAGAGGTCTTGAGGTTCTGTATCTCGAAGAGCGTCCGGATATCCCCTGTGAACGAGACGACCCGCCCGTTCTCAAAAACCTCCCGCGTGTCGTGCAGAGTGATGAGGTCGTTCTCGATGTGGCCGGAGTTGAACGCGTATCCCAGCAAGAACTCGTCGACCAACGCGTCTTTGCGCTCGGGCACGATTGCGTCCCATGTTGCAACGAGCTGCCGGTAGGATTCTTTCAGGGTTGCCTCTACCACGGGCGTTTACCTTTCGAGAAAATCGGACAGCCGATTGGTCCTGCGGTCACCCTTGTACCCCGACGGACGACCGGACGGCGTGGCCTGCGCATCCGATACCCGCCGCGATGTCTCGAGCACGTTCTACGTCGAAGCGGGGTGCCTCCGCCGTCAGGCAGGGGCGCCCCGCTTCGTCTACAGGCCGCTGATCGCTCTTAACCGCGCGGGGCTCCGATGCCCCTTACGCCTGCTTCTCGCTCTGGTGGACGCCCTTCAGCGCGCCCTCGGGGATCTCGCGCCGTCCTCGTAGGTGAGCTCGGAGTCGGCGGTGTAGAGCTCGTCGCCGTACCAGTTGTCGGCCACGGTGCCGCCCAGGCAGTTCTCCACCAGGTGGCGGGCCGAGCGGCTGCCGCTGAACACGGCCACGGCCTGGCAGAGGCCCGTGTGATAGATCTCGTCGTTGAAGCCCGAGATCGAGATGCCGCCGGCATACAGGCCGCTCACCGGCTTGTAGTAGGGGTCGCACACCTGGCAGTCCTTGTTCACGCGGATGCCGTTGTTGGTGTTGACCAGGAACGACTTGAGGCCAAAGGCGTAGTAGGGGCCTTCGCCGACCTTCACCATCCACGAGGCGTCCTTGCCAAAGGCGCTGTCGCCCGTGCCGGCCTCGCAGTCGGCGTCGTAGGTCTGGATGGTCTCCACAAAGGCGTCAGCGGGCACACCGATCTTCTCGGCCAGCTCCTCAAGGGTGTCGGCGCTGTAGAGGTTCTCGTTCTCGCCGAGGTAGCGCGCGAGCTCCTCGTCGGCGTCCCACTCGTCGAGCGGCATCTCGGGCTGGCCGTAGAAGCCGGTCGAGAACTTCATGCCCTTGGAGCGGAAGAGGTCCATGAGCTCGGAGCCCACGATCGAGAAGACCTTGCCCTGGCCCTCGACCAGCTTGGAGTAGTGCACGAGGAACATGATGTCGTCCTCGGTCTTGATGGTGTCCACGTCCTCGCTGGTGAAGCGCACACCGTCCTGGTTCACAAAGACGCAGGTGGGGTTGGTGGTCACGCAGGCGTTCAGGATCGACTGGTAGCTGAAGCCGGGCACGTAGCCCATCATCGACGAGAGGGCCACGGTCTTGCAGATGCCGTGGGCGGTCTGCTCGGCCATGAGGTGGCCGTCGCCGTAGTGGCCCTGGTCCAGCGCCTCGAGCTTGCACATGTCCTGGTTGCTGTAGGCGCGCAGCAGGTCGAGGTTGTTCGACATACCGCCGGCGCCCAGGTAGACGGCCTTGGCGTTGACGTTGGTGTACGCGCCGGTCTCCTGGTCGCGCAGCTGGATGCCGGCGCAGGTGTACTCGTCGTCAAGCAGGAGGGCGGTGCCGCGGGTGTTCATGCGGATATCGACGTTGGCGTAGGCGGGGTCGGTCTCGATCTTCTCCTGCAGCATGGCGATGGTCTGGGAGCCGTTGCCGCCGATGTAGCGCGGGCTGCGGGGGTGCGGACGCAGCGGCAGGCCGTGCTTCAGGAAGAGCCACGCGCTGTTCATGCCCTGGTCGGCGCTCTTCTGGGCCAGCAGCTGGGCGTCCTTGATGAAGTGGGAGATGCGAGCGGTCTCGTCGCCCTCGCGCAGGGCGTCGGCCCACTCCAGGCCCTCCTTGGGCAGGTCGCACTGCTCGGCGAAGTTGGTGCCGCCGCCCAGGAAGCCGCGCTGCTCCACCAGGATGACCTTGGCCTCGGGGGCGTTCTCGGCCGCGATCATGGCGCACATGAGGCCGCCGATGCCGGAGCCCACCACCACGAGGTCGGCGTCCTCCTCGGCGGACGCCTCATGCACGATGCCGATCTCGTCGACGTTGGGGAAGGTGGTGTAGCGGGTGCCGGGGCCCTGGGCGGCCTCGGTCTCAGGGGAGGCCTCGTCGGCCACGGCGGTGCTGCTTAGCACGGAGGCCGCAGCAGCCGTGGCGGCCAGGCCGGCGGCACCGGCAATCATGGAGCGGCGGGAGATGACGGACTCGTTCATAATAGTAGTTCCCCTTTCTAGATGGGTGGATGGCGGCCGAGAACCCGCTTTTGGCAAGTTGCGGAACCTCGGCTGTCGCGTTCCCGGAAGGCTCACGTACGTCCAGTACGCTTCACCTCCCGGCGCCTTGCGGCCGAGAACCCGCTTTTAGCGAGGTGCGGAACCTCGGCCGTCGTGCTTGCCGTGCGGGGCTTCGGTCGCGCCGAGCAGGTCGCACTCTACGGCCCCGCGGGCTTCTCCCCAGGCTATGTGGGAGCCTATTTAGGGCGTATATTTGTGCCGTAGCTGTGTGACTAGATTTGTAGTCACCGGTTTGACAGGCATCGCCTTAGCATGGCAGCATTCCCCTTGACAGGGACGTATGCCCAGGTAGCGGCACAGATATCGATGGAGGACCCATGGGTGGCGTGCGTGTCGGCGAACTCTTTCCCATGCGACTGCTGGGCTTTGGCCTCTACCTCGCGTGGACCTCTTTTGTGGCTCCGTTCGAGAAGGCCCACGGGGTCGAGGCGTTCTCGTCGTCCATTGTGCGCCTGTACGTGTATGTGGCGCTCACGGCTGCGCTGTATGTCGCGGCCGCCTGGTACGTGAGCTCTTCGGGGAGAAGCCCTTGGGGCCGTTGGTCGGTCGTGCTCTGTACTGCGGCGGGCGTGCTGTGGCCGGCCTGCGAGTTTGCGGCCTTGGCCGTTCCCGCGGGGGGAGCCGTTCTCGACCTGGTCTCGATCGTGCTGCGCAGCGTCTCGTGCGTGGGGTTCTTTCTCATGTGGAACGTGCAGCTGGCCGGCCACAAGGCACGGACTGCCTGGATCGCCTATGCAGGCTCCTTCGCGGTGGCGGCCTGCGTGTACCTTGTGGTGAGCGCCTTCGGTATGGGCGCGGTGACGGCAGCGCTTTTTGGGCTGCCGGCGTGTTCGGGGGTGCTGCTGGTCATGAGCCGGTGCCTTTTGTGCGAGGACGCGGATGCTCACGAAGAAGGTTCGGTGACCTGGCACTTCCCTTGGCGGCCGGTAATCCTCATGGTGTTGTTCTCGTTCTCGTACTCTCTGGCGGGCCACTTTGACGGAGACCTGCACGAGGCCGGGGAGCTAGGGCGCCTGGTGGTGGCGGCCGTGGTACTGCTCTGCGCGGTGTTCGCCTTCGACCGCTTCGACGCCGGCGTCATCTACAAGGTGTGCCCGGCGTTCATGGTGGCGGGCCTCTTCCTGTGCTCGGCCGGTGGCCTTGACGACGTGGGATTGCGCGGCCTTTTGGTGAGTGTGGGCTACAACGGTTTCACGCTCTATATGTACCTGGTGCTCAACACCGTGTGCTATCGCTTCGGGGCCCCGGCCGAGTGGCTGTTCGGCATCACCGAGGCCGTGTGCATCGTGGCGGCTGTTCCCAGCTCCACGTTGGGCAACTGGCTGAGCATCGAGGCGGGGCGTCTTCCCTGGGCTCCCGAGCTCGCCATGGGCATTGCGATCGTGGCCGTCGTCTTGCTGAGCATGCTGCTGCTTACCACGCGAACCTCGGTTGCCACCTGGGGTATCAAAGGGGTCCGGTCTCAAGGGGGCGGGCAGGTCGGAGAAGGCGGCGCGCCTGCCGCGCGCATCGAGACCAACGGCTACCTTGAGGATTACGTGTACCGCTGCGCCCGGGTGGCGCGCCACTACGGTTTGACCCACCGCGAGGAGGAGGTCCTCTCGTTGCTCGCCCAGGGCAAGACGTTCCAAGAGGTGGAGGGCGCCCTCACCATCGCCCACGGCACCATGCGCGTGCACGTGCAGCACATTTATGCCAAGCTCGGGGTGCACGGGGTCGAGGAGGCCCGCGAAGTCGTGGAGGGCTGGGGAAGGTAGGGCAACGGGCCATAGGGCGCGGGCATGCTTGGTATCATCGACCTCATACGTCAGCGCCCGGGAGGTCCCATGATTTCTGAACGCATCCTGTCGACGGTGGTCGCCACCCTTGGCAACAAGTACTTCAAGCTCGATCCGCGCGACGGCGTGGTGCTTCCCGACCCACAGCCCGGTCACAAATACATGCTCTACATGCACGTGCCCTTTTGCGAGGTGCTGTGCCCCTACTGCTCGTTCAACCGCTTCCCGTACCGCGAGGACCGAGGCCGCACCTACTTCACCCACATGCGCGAGGAGATGCGCATGTTGGCCGACCGCGGTTGGACCTTTGAGGAGGTCTACGTGGGCGGCGGCACCCCCACGGTCATGATGGACGAGCTGGCCGCCACCATCGGGCTGGCCCGCGAGCTGTTCCCCACCATCAAGGACGTGAGCAGCGAGACCAACCCCAACCACCTGGTTCCCGGCTACCTTGAAGACCTCTCCAGCCTGGTGCAGCGTCTCTCGGTGGGCGTGCAGTCCTTCGACAACGGTCTGCTCAAGCGCATGGAGCGCTACAACAAGTACGGCAGCGCCGAGGTCATCCTCGAGCGCATTCGCAGCGTTGCCGAGGCCAAGCTGTTCAAGTCGCTCAACGTCGACATGATCTTTAACTTCCCCGGCCAGACCTCCGAGATGATCGCCCACGACATCGAGTGCGTCAAAGCCAGCGGTGCCAACCAGACCACGTTCTATCCGCTCATGGTGTCGCCGGCCAGCCGCGCCAGCATCGAGAAGACCGTGGGCCATGTGGACTACAAGAACGAGGCGGCCTTCTACCACCAGATCTACGACGGCTTCTGCGGCGGAGAAGACCCCGAGTTCCTGCCGAGCTCCTGCTACACGTTCAGCCGCGAAGAGGGCCAGATGATCGACGAGTACGTGGTGAACTACGAGGAGTACCCGGCCGTGGGCAGCGGCGGTATCAGCTACCTGCAAGGCAGCCTCTACATCAACACCTTTAGCCTGCGCGACTACAGCGCCCGCATCGATGCCGGCCACACCAGCGTCATGGCCCAGACCAAGTTCCCCAAGCGCGACGAGATGCGCTACCGCTTTATGATGGACCTCTTTGGTCTCTCCATCGACAAGAAGGCCTGGCGTGAGCGTTTTGGCTGCAGCGTGGCGGCGGGTCTGCCGGCCGAGTACGCGTTCATGAAGGCCAACGGCGCCTTTGACCGCGACGATGACGAGATGCTCACCCTCACGCCCAAGGGCCGCTATCTCATGGTGGTCATGATGCGCCAGTTCTTCATAGGCGTGAACTCCCTGCGCGACCAGGCCCGCGCGGCCCTGCCCGGCGACGAGCACGCGCTTATCTTTGGCGAGTGCCCGAGCGACGACGGGTGTCCTAAGCGATAAAGGGTGCTGCGCCGGTGGGCCGTGTATGATGGGGACGCTTATAACGCGCTCGTGTTATTAGAGGGATTGCCGTGGCGGCTAATAACTTTTTTTCTCAGAAAAAAGTTATTAGCCGCCATTGGTTGGCTATAATCACGCGAAGGCGTTATTAGAAAGGTGGTATCCCGTGAAGTTCTTCCCCAACGGTCAGGGTGAGCTTGTCACCAACTTGTCGGGTGCCCTAGCATACCAGTCGTTCAGGCCAACGCCCCTGCAGCAGTTGAGTCCCCTTGAGTTCGGGCCTACGGACATCAGTCTTCTTTTGGCATGCGCGCGTAAATTGGGCGAGGTCGAGGGCATGGTGCGCTACGTCCCAAATGTCTCCATGTACCTCACGATGTACGTGCGCAAAGAAGCCTTGCTCTCGGCTCAAATCGAAGGGACCCAGTGCACGTTCGATGATGTGCTCGACCCGATGCACAGTACTCTTTTTTACAAGGATGTAGCGGACGTCGTCCATTATGTGGACGCCATGACCTATGCAATGCAACGCATGGACGAACTACCCCTCTGCATACGCCTGCTTAAAGAGGCGCACGAGCGCCTTTTGGGCAATGCGCGTGGATCAGAGAAACAGCCCGGAACGTTACGAGCGTCTCAGAATTGGATAGGCCCAGGTGGCTGTACTCTGGCAACAGCCTCGTATGTGCCACCTAACGTTGACGATATGCGGCACGCTCTGGCCGATTTGGAGGTGTACATTCATGCTTCCAGTGCAATCGACCCCGTGGTGAAGGCCGCTCTTGTCCACTATCAGTTTGAGACGATTCACCCGTTTTTGGACGGGAATGGCCGCCTTGGTCGTCTGCTCATCACGCTCTCCCTCATCAATGATGGCGCTCTTACCAATGCGGCGTTCTACCCATCGTACGAGTTCAAGGCCCGGCGTGCTGAATATTATGAGCGTCTGACGGCTGTGCGCGAGCGTGGGGATTATCTGGGATGGGTGCGGTTCTTTGCTGAATGCATGCTGGCAAGTGCGGAGGACGCTTGTTGTTCCATGGCGGCTTTGGTGGAGCTCCACGAGAAGACGGTCCAGACGATTCGCGAGGCGATGCCGCGAAACTCGGCGGCTGGCGCACATCTGCTTGACGTGCTTGAGGAGCATCCCATCGTCTCGGTTCCGTTTGTTGAGGAGAAGATGGGTATCTCGCGCACGTCGGCGTCGAAACTTGTCAAAGAGTTCGAGGGTTTGGGGATTTTGCGTTCTACTGATCAATCTCGCCGGCGGTATAGGACTTACGGTTACGAAGAGTATCTGGCGATTTTGCGTGCCGGGAGCGATCCCATACGATAGGCTAAAGGCCGTTCTGGCCTTCGCGTCGGTATGCCGTGCCGCTTGCGGGGCCGTGTTGCCGCGTGGGTCTGCGGGTGCTGCGCCGGTCGGCCGTGTATGATGGGGGCACCTGGCGAAAGTACCGACTAAACCGGACTGCCGAGGGAGGACGTGCGATGGGTGAAGAAACCGATACGATGGGCGCGGCAAGCCAGCTTGAGGCGGTCGCGTTTGTGGGCCAGGTGCTGAGCCCACTGTTTTTGGAAGACCCCGAGACCGGATCGGCCGGAGCGTCGCTCGACGCCATGGCCTCCCTCGACGTTGACCAGGCTGCCGGCGAGTGGCCCTTCGTCGACGATGTCCTGGCGCGCGAGAACCTTGCGCTCATGCAAGGCGGTCTGGCTTCGGGTGCCGAAGGTCGCTCCGACCTGGCCTGGGAGTACCGGCGCCTCTTCGTGGGCCCGGCAAAGAAGGTCGTCCCGCCGTGGGGTTCGGTCTACACCGACCGCGAGTGCGTGGTCTTTGGCGCGTCTACGCTCGGCCTGCGGCAGTGGATGCGCGAGAACGGCATTGCACGGATGGGCGGGTCGGGCACGCCCGAAGACTCCATCGGCCTCATGCTCTCCCTTATGGCTTGGATTGCCGAGAACCGCCCCGAGCTGCTGGATGACTACCTGCAAAACCACCTGCTCACCTGGGCCGGCCACTTTCTCGACGAAATGGCCGAGGGGACCGAGAACCCCTTCTACCGGGGGCTTGCCGGACTCACCAAGGCAAGCCTGGAGGGTATCCAGAGCGAGCGCGCGATTCAGGTGACCTACCCGCGGTTCTATCGGTAAGGGACCGGTGGCGAGGTTGCGCTACTGGGCCTCGTCCCGCTCCCCTTGCACGCACTCCTCGAGCAGCTCGATAAGCTCGGTACGACTGTGGCGGTCGGTCTTACCGTAGATGTTACGCAGGTGGGTGCGCAGGGTGCTCTCGGTAATGAAGATCTGCCTGCAGATGCTCGCGTTGTCCTGGCGGCGCAGCACGAGCAGGGCTATCTCGCGTTCGCGCTCCGACAGCTCGAAGGGCGCCGTGGCCCGGGCCACCTCCTCGGGGGTTACCGACTCGGGGTCTAGGGCAAGGCGGTAACGGGTGCCTGCGGCCGGGGTCGGCTGCGGCGCGCTGCCTTCGAGCTCGGCGGGGTTCTCGGCCGCGCCGGAGCGTGGCGAGAACAGCTTGGTCAGGGTGCCCTCATCGACCATGAGCGCCGAGGTGACCACCGCCGCGAAGATGATGGCCGCCGCAGCGCCGGCCAGGGGGAGCGTCGAGAGGTTCACCACGGTGCATATGAGCTCGGCGAAGGTACTGCAGAGCGTAAGCACGACCTGGCCGCAGGCGAACACGCAAGCCGCCCGCGCGGGGTCCCGGGAGCCGAGGCGCCCCCAGAGCGTCCAGGTGAAGATGCGAAAGAACGCCCAGGCAAAGCCAATGGCCAAAGCCTCGTAGCGCTGGGATCCCGGCTCGAGGACCAGCGTGAGCAGTAGACAACCTATGACTAGGGGCGTAATGAGGCGGTAGGCGAGGCCGAAGTTTCTGTGGCGCCGCCGGGTGGCGAATCCCAGGGCAACGAGCAACAGCGACACCGCGATGCCGGCGACGAGCGTGTAGTACTCGGTCGAGACGGCGGTCTTGGTCTCCGAGAGGTGGTTGGTGGCCGTGATGATGGCACCGAAGAGGCCGATGCCCACGAACAGGCGCAAGGGGAGCTTGGGCAGTGGCCCGCCGTCGAGCGGTGGCTGTGCGGGGCCGAGGGATCGCGGCACAACAACGAGGTCGTGGCGCAGAACTACTAGGACCGCCCCCGACAGTAGGGGGAGGATGGGTCTGAACACCAACGCTGCCGCCGGATCGAGGTTGGCCACGAGCAAGCAGAAGCCAAACGACACCCCGTAGCCGGCTGCCACCGTGGCCAGGGTTTCCGAGATGCGCGTGCGGGCGATGAGCTCGCCCCAGAGCACCACGAACCCTGCGCTCGTGGCGTAGCAGAGCCGCCCCGCCACGACGCCGGCCAGCAAAGGAGGGTCGCTCACCCAGCCGCTCAGGTAGAGTATCGCTGTGCCCACGGCAGGGCCCAGCGAGGCGATACCAACCACCCAAAGGCGAGAGAGCAGCGGGCCGCGGCGCCGGGCGAGGAGGGCGAGGAGGGCCAACAGCGCGATGAGGCAGGCGGTGGCCGCATAGCCCCACGACGACAGGGTGTCGTGCACGCCGGGGCCCGGTGAGGGGAAGAGCGTGGGGGATATGTCGATGGTCTGCCAGCCCAGGTAGCAGCCCAGGCCAAGGGCGGTGAGCGTGGCGGTGGAGATGGTCTGGGGGGCGGCTGGGGCCGTGGCCGGTGTTGGGCGGCATGCTGGGTATTGTGGGGCCACAGGGTTCTCCCTAGCTCGGTAGGTTGCGGCATAAGAGCAGGTCAACGCCATAATACTTAGGCAATACCTCAATGTCTACCTCAACGGATACCTCACGGTCAGCAGGGTTTACCGCGGTCGGCGTATGTCCGCGAGGCGCGCCGATGGGCTATTGATACGTCTCGTCAGCCCACGCCGCGGCCCGTTGTCGCGACGCGGGGCCGGCCGCCCGCTCCGACGGCGCCCGGCACACGTCATTCAAGGGGACCACCTACAAGGAGGCACCAGAGTATGAGCCAGAACACCATGGACCGCCGCCACTTCCTCCGCGCCCTCGGCACCGCCGGGGCTGCCGCCGCCATCTCCACCGCCGGCGCCGGCATCTCCTTTGGCGACGAGGCCGCCAGCAACGCCCGCGCCCTCGGCGACGCCGACGTGAACTTCTCCCAGGAGGTCGACGTCCTCATCGCGGGCGCCGGCATCTCGGGCATGATGGCGGCCCTGGACCCCGCCACCGCCGGCCTCAAGACCCTTATCGTTGAGCAGAACGGCTTCTTTGGCGGCGACGCCATCTACTCGGCTGCCTGCATGATGTGCAACACCGCCAAGCTGACCGAGGAAGAGCGCCCCGAGAAGTACAGCACCATCGAGCAGCTCCGCGAGCGCTTTGCCCCCTACTACGAGAACGACGAGGCCGGTCTCGACAAGCTCATGCAGCTCCAGGAGTGGGGCGGCAAGTTCATGGACAAGCTGCACTACGAGTGGGGCTACAACTTCCAGCCCAAGATGGAGGGCCCGTACCAGCAAGCCTTCTTCCCCGAGGGTGGCATCTGCACCCTGCCCGGCGCCTTTACCCTTATGGACCAGAAGATTACCGAGGTTGGCACCGAGTATCTCTTTGACACCACCCTCAAGACCCTGATCGTTGACGAGGGCGGCGCCGTGGTGGGCGCCCGCTTTACCGACAACAAGACCGGTGCCCCGGTGGACATCGCCGCCAAGGCCGTGATCCTGGCCACCGGCGGGTACGCCTCGAACCAGGAGTGGATGACCAAGTACGCCCCCTCCACTGCCGACCTGGGCTGCATCGTGAGCGGCCGCACGGGCGAGGGCATCAAGGCCGGCATCGCGGCCGGCGGTACCCTCTTTGGCATGGCGGAGCCCGGCAACTTGAATCCGCGCCACGAGGCCGGCCACATGCTCGGCATGCACTACCCGATCCTGGCCATCCTGCCCAACGGCAAGCGCTTCTACTGCGAGACCGCCGTGCACGACGCCGCCAGCGGCAGCCTGAACAACGGCTTCCACTCGTGGTGGAGCATCTGGGACAATACCGCCCAGAACGGCCCCGATCAGGAGGTCATCAAGCACGCCGGCGAGAACGTGAAGGTCGCCAACTCCCTCGAGGAGCTCGCCGAGGGCATGGGCATGCACATCGAGACCGTGCAGGCCGCCTTCGACAACTACAACGCCATCTGCGACGCCGGCGAGGACCCGGACTTCGGCCGCACGCTGTTCCTGCAGAAGCTCGAGGCCCCCTACTACTACCTGCAGAACGTGCCCGTGCGCTACAAGAGCGTGGGCGGCCTCAACGTCTCGAGCCGCTACGAGGTCTTGGACGCCGACGGCAACCCCATCCCCGGCCTGTACGCCTGCGGCTGCACCGCCGGCACCACTGACATCGTTCCGGCCGCCGGGTCGGGCATGATCGTGGGCCAGACCGTGGCCGAGGACCTGGCGTAAGGGAGAACGGCCGAGGGCCCGGATGGCCGGGGCTTGAGTTTGGCGGGTCGGGCGGGTGGCTTGCGGGCTGCCTGCCCGACTTTCGTCTGTATGTTAGGGCCGTTGGGGTTCGGGCGGCCCGGAAAGCGTGTTCTCTATGACGGCGGCCTTCATCTCGTAGCCGTATTGGAATATTTCCGCAGGTAGCGCATCATGGAGGTATGTATGACCTGGGGAACGGCCTCGAGGTCGTCGAGGTAGCGGCGCAAGTCTGCCGTGGCTTGCCCTTCCAGACTGTCCTATAAAATACCAGGTAATTGCTGTAAATGCATCTTTTCACTGGGTACGGATTGTCGCTCATGACCCTATACCGCACCGTCTCCGGCCGCTTTCACCAGCGCCTCGAACAGCGCGAACGCCGCCGGGTCGGCGCGCCAGAGGAACTCGGGGTGCCACTGGACGCCGAGCACAAAGCGGGCCGAGGGCTTCTCCACCGCCTCGACGACGCCGTCGGGCGCCCAGGCACTCGTCGCAAGGCCGGGGGCCGCGACGCGTACGCTTTGGTGGTGCAGCGAGTTTACGCCCAGGTGTTCCGGCGCCCTGCCGAGTGCCGATGCCAACAGGCTGCCGGGTGTGACGGCCACGGTGTGGACCGGCTCTTCGTAGGGCTCTCCCTGCCGATGGCGCAGCGGGGGTTCCTCCCAGCTCGGGGTGGCCTCGGGCTGGGAGGGGAGGTCCTGCCAGAGCGTGCCGCCCAGGGCCACGTTGATGGCCTGGCACCCGCGGCAGATTCCGAGCAGGGGTTTGTCCGCCGTTACGACGAGGGGAATCAGGGCGCATTCCAGCTCGTCGCGCAGCTCGCTGGTGGGACCGCAGGCCTCGTGGGGCTGCTGGCCGTAGCGGGCCGGGTCTATGTCGAGGCCGCCGGGCACGAGAAAGCCGTCGAAGGCGCCGACCAGTTGGCCGAGGTCCTCTTTGGGGCAGGGGGCTCCCAGGACCACGGGGATGCCGCCGGCCGCAAACACGGCATCTACCAGGCACTGCTGGGCAAAGAGGGCCGGCTCGCCGCTGGTGCGGGCCTCGCTGCGGGGTGTGATGGCAATCAAGGGGCGGGAGTGCGGGGCCATGGGCGTGGACCTCTTTCGGGCCGGGTGCGCGGACGGGGTCGAGCATCCCCTATTGTGATGCAGGCGGCCTGCGGGCGCCACCGTCGCAGGGGCTTTGACTTCGCGGCGCAACCGCCCCTACTCCCGTGCGAGCTCCCACAGGTTGAGCGCCTGGCCCAGCACCGTCTCGATCGGCCAGCCCTGGGCGCTGCGCTCGGGGCTGTTGGGGTCGTAGACGCGGGCGTCACCGTTCTCGTCTCGGCCGCAGAGCACGATGAAATGTCCCACGGTGGTAAAGTCCCCCGGGCCCATGCTGCAGATGACCGGGTATCCGGCGTCGAGCACCCCCGCCACCACGCCTTCGCTGGCCGGGAGCTCTTCGGCCCTCAGACCCAGCAGCGCCGAACCCTCGGTGATGAGCCGCCACGCCGTCATGCCGTTCTCCACGTAACCGTTGCGCTCGCTGAACGCCGCCATTTCAGGAGGGGTGAGGTCGGTCTTGCCGGTAAGGTACACATAGGCCATCGAGAGACAGGTGGGGCCGCAGCCGCTCTCGCCCACGGTCGCCCCCGCGTAGGGCTCGTCGGCCCAGGCGGGGTCCACCTGGTAGAGGTGGGGCATCTTTCCCGCCCGCCATTGTTCGACGGGTGTGCTTGTCATGCTTGCCTGCCCATCGCCCATGAACGGTGCGAGCGGGTTCGTGCAGCTTGCTGCCCCTGCCACGAGGACCCCCAGCAGGGCGATTGCCGCTATGCAGCCGCCCGCGATCACTCGAGCTGACGAGCGGCTGCGTCCTTGCAGCCGGTAGCGCGCCTGGTCGCGGGTGTATGGGGAGTGGGTGGCATCCTGGCTATAGGGGGAGGCGCTCTGATTGAATGCGGCGTCGGGTGCCGAGGCCAGTGTGGGGGCATCACGACCGTAAGGTGGCTGATTCGCGCCGTGCTCTTTGGGGCGCCTGTCTGGCCTGGTGGCTGGGGCATACCGGATGGGCGCGCAGTGTCGCGCTGCCGCAAGGGGGTCGTGGACCATGGGGCATCCTCCCGACTTTTTGGTGTTGCCCCATGGTAGCGGGGCCAGTTGGAAGCCCTTCTTGCCGGGGTCATGCGCTTGTCATGCAAAAACCTTGCAATCGAAGACAGGAGTGCGGGCGGGAACTCTGCAGAATTATCAATCTAGAATATAAGGAGTGCCCTTTGGAGAAATACAGCCGCATGACGGGGGTTCGTGTACCGCGTAACACCCCGAAACCGGCCGTCAGCCCGCGTTCGGGCGCGGCCTGAACGTTGGCGGAGAGGGGTGCCGAGCGGGGGCGCGCCGTCTACCTGGGTGTTTGCCGAGGGCCCAACGTGGGTCGGCGGAGCGGGGAGGGCGGATCAATCGCAAAACGGTACGCGAACCCCCATTTTGCGGGTACATTTGGTGGAAAACGGTTAAACTTTCTGAATATTGATATACTCCCCCGCGCCCCGGCGGGTGCTTGCGTAGAATCCGTCCGCACGGCTGTGTGGGACCGGTCGAGGTGGGGTATCGTTGGGCTAACCGGCGGAACGGATTTGCGAAATGGTTTTACGCGACGGTTTTTATGCGAGCAGTTCTGTACCTTTGCATGCGAGTACGTGAGGAGACGCCATGATCAACACGACGACATCGACCAAGCCGTTCAAGTGCGACGCGTGCGGCCACGTGGGCGAGGCCGTTTACTACGAGGTCGTTGACGCTGTGCAGGACCCCGTTGCCAAGGAGAAGGTCCTGAGCGGCGAGGCGTTTACCTATGCCTGTCCGGAGTGCGGCACGGTCTACGCGTTGGACTACCCCATGCTCTACAACGACGACGACCGCCGCTGCATGGTGTACTGCGCCAACGGCTGCGTGGTGGGGGAGGAGGCCGACCCCGTGTTCGAGCGGTTTGCCGACCTCGAAGACGACGAGGTCCAGACGCCGGCCGTGCGCCTGAACCCGGCGCTGGCCTGCAAGCGCCGCATCGTTGCCACCCCCGAGGACCTGATGGAGAAGCTCGACATCTTTTACGCCGGTCTCGACGACCGCATGGTGGAGTTGCTCAAGGTGCTCTCCAGCATTGCGATTGCCGAGGACGACGGCGTCGAGGTGGAATGGATGGTGTTCGACCGCGTCGACCCTGATACGGGCGAGTTCGTGTTCGTCGCCCGTTCCGACGCCTACGAGGAGGGCATGAGCGATATCGACGTGGATCGGGCCGACTACGACGTGATGGCGAACGATCGCGAGCTGATCGCCGACTTTGCCACGATCCCCTACGACTTCTATATCGACCGTGCTTGGGCGCTCGACCGCCTCGACGAGGCCTACGCCCTTATGGACGAAGAGGACCCCGAATCGGCGGAGACGCCCGCCGAGTAGGGGGTTGGGGCAAGAGCCCCTTACGCCTTTATGATCTTGAGGCTGCCGCTGGCGAACTCGGCGTCGATGACCAGCGAGTTGCCGTCTTTGTGGCGGTAGACGCTGCGGCCGTCGCCGTCCTCCTGCGTCACGTCGAAGTCGGTAGAGAAGCTCCCCGAGAGCTTTTCCACTGTGGCGACGAACCCGTCATTCTCGGGGATGGTGAGCGTGACGTGGCCGCTTGCCATATCGACGGCCACGTCACGCGGACAGGTTTCGCTGCAGGTCAGGGCCGCGGTTCCCGAGGCCATCTCGAGGCTTACGGTGCTCGCTATACGGCCCTCCACCTCAAGCCGGCCACTCGCCATGTCGAGGTTCAGGTCGTCTACCTGCACGTTGCTCGCGGTGAGCCGGCCCGAGGCCAGCGCCACCCTAAGCTCGGTGCAGCCTGCGCCGTCCACCGTGTAGGAGCCCGACGCCCCGTTGATCTCGAGCCGGTCGAGATGGTCGGCGAGGGAGGAGGGCAGCGTGACCGCGAGGTCCTTGCTGCCTCCCTGGAACAGGCTGAACGGAAAAACGAAGTTGCCGCCGTAATCGATCGAGAGCTTGGTGCCCGAGAGCTCGCAGCGCGTGGTCGGGGGCCTGAGGCCCAGGAAGCCGGGGGTCGTGTCCTCCTCGACGCGAATGGCGCCGTCGGCCTTGGTGTCGTCGACGGTCACGGTGACCGACCCGGCTGCCCAGTTGATCTCGAGGGTGCGCACAGGGTCGGCCTCCCATGGGGAACCGTTGAGCTCTTGGGCAAGCGCCGTGCAGGGGAGAAGGGCCGAGCCGGCGAGGGCGCCCCCCAGGGCCAGGGCTTCTCGGCGAGAAAGGTCGCGGTGTTCGCGGGGTTGGGCCATGGCGGGGGTCCTCTCGGGCTGGGGTGCGGTCGCTTGCGGTCGACGGTCGACGGGCGTGCGATGGAACACGATAGAACGTGCAGCCGAGTATACACCCGGCGTCGCGTGCTGGCCGCGGTTACTCCTCGGGCATCTGGCTTTGAATCACGCGCTGACGCTCGACGCTCGCGATGTTCTCGGCCTCGATGAAGATGCGGGTGGTTTGGGGGAAGCGCGTCGCGAGGTTTTTCTCGATGCGGTCCACGGCGGCCAGGACGTCACCGGCGGTGCAGCTGGCCTTAAAGGTGGCGTCAACGGTCATGAGCATGCTGTCGGGCCCAAAGTACATGGTGAGCACGCGGCCGGCCTTCTCCACGGCGGGGTCGGCCTCGACCATGGCGCGGGCCTCGGCTAGCTCCTCGCGCTCCATACCCTCGCCCACGAGCAGGCCCTTGGACTCGCGCAGCAGCACTACCGACACGCACATGAGCAAAAGGCCAATGATCACCGAGGCCGCGCCGTCGAACACGGCGTTGCCGGTGAGGTGCGTGAGCAGCAGACCAAAGAAGGCAAAGAGCAGGCCGAGCTCGGCGGCGGAGTCCTCGAGCACCACGGTGTAGAGGCTGGGATCCTTGCAGTCCTTGATGTACTCGAGCGGGCGCTTGGAGCCACGGGCCTTGTTGAACGACTTGACGGCCACGCGCAGCGACATGCCCTCGATGAACATGGCGGCAAAGAGCACGATGTAGCTCATGAGCGGGTTGCCGTGCTCGGTGGTGCCGGCCAGGGCGTGTTGGATGGCCGTGATGCCCTGCATGATCGACACACCGCCGCCCAGCGCAAAGATTGAGACGGCCACCACGAGGGTCCAGAAGTAGAGCTCCTTGCCAAAACCGAAGGGATGCTCGATGGTGGGCGGCTTCTTGGCTTTGTGGATGCCCAGCAGCACGAGAAAGCCGTTGCCCGAGTCCACGATGGAGTGGATGCCCTCGGAGACCATGGCCACCGATCCCGAGATGGCGGCCGCGATGAACTTGACGATGCCTACCAGGATGTTTGCGGTGATGGCCGCGATGACCGACCCCACGCTCTCGTGGGTGGGCTTGCGTTCGGCGGGGCCGGCGGGCTCTGCGGAGGCCACCGCGACGCCGCCGGTGGGCGCGGGTTTGGAGTCGAGGGTCTGGGCGGGCGCGGGGTCGTTCGATGCCATGGGATGTGCTCCTTACGTTCGTGCGAGGTGGTCTTGGCGCGGGTGTCGACGAGCTGACGACTTACTTGGATGATTGTATCCGTCGGAGGCGCGGTTCAGGCGCTCCGGCGGCGGGGACGGCCTGCTCGCCAGGTACTCGCCATAGAGTCCGAGGGCGTGGGCGGGCGGTGGGTTAAGGCCTGCGGGATAGGTCCGGCGTCGGGCTGGGGGCCTGGGCGAGCGGTTTTTATTGGGGCGCGCGATGGACGAGATCCGGGCTTTGCGGCTTTGGCCGGGGCGTCCGTGGCGGAGGTCGGAACTTTGCGACGCGGTTTGGCCCGGGCGGCGACCCGGGTGCGCAGCCGACGGGCTGTGTGCCTGCGGTGATACCCAACGCCCCTGGGGTGCTACCAAAAAAGCGAGTCGCAAAGCTCGGGTTTCCGTCATCCGCGACCCCGCCGAAGTCGCAAAGTCCTGATCTTGTCCACCGCGTGGCCGTGCGGGCGTGCCCCCATTGATATCTAAGAGCCAACAGGGAACATCGGTTTAAGTGCCTCTTCCGTTCCGCACGACCCCACCCTGCGGCCGCCTGAATGCTCCCTCGTGAACGCCCGTCTGCCGCTCTTGCGCGGTCCATCTTGTCGGCTGCCCGCCATTCTCCGCCCGCCCCACTTCTCGAACGGCTACCATGGAACCCCTGCCCGTAAGCCCGCCTGAGGAGGCCCCATGAACGCTATGTCACCTACCCCCCGCATGTCGCTGGCCGGTATCGACTGGCAGCGGTCGTGGGAGGAGCTCGAGGCCACGCGGCCCACCTCGGGCGACGCCGCCCACTGGAACAAGCGTTCCACCTCCTACGGCGACATGCGCTACGGCGACTACGAGCGGCGGTTCTTCGAGCTCGCCCAGATTGCGCCTGGCAGCACAGTGCTCGACTTCGGGTGCGGCGTGGGGCTTCTGGCCATCCCGCTGGCCAAGCAGGGATGCCGGGTCATCGCCTGCGACTTTAGCCAGGGGATGCTCGACCAGCTGGCTATCCACGCGCGCGAGGCCGGGGTCGAGGGCCTCATCGAGCCGCACCTGCTCTCGTGGGACGACGATTGGTCGGCTGCGGGCCTTGCCCCCGACTCCGTCGACGTGGCCATCGCCTCGCGCTCCATCGCCACCAAGCACCTCGAGGCCGCCCTGCGCAAGCTCGACGCCGTGGCGCGCGAGCGGGTGTGCGTCACGGTGGCCGCCGGGGCATCTCCTCGCCGCGACGTGCGCGCCTACGAGGCTGTGGGCCGCACGGCGTTCTGGGTGCCCGACTACGCCTACTGCCTCAACATCCTGCTGGCCTATGGGGTCTTCGCCGACCTGACCTACATTGTGACCCACCGCCGCCCGGCCTTCGAGGACCGCGCCGACGCCCTGGCCCAGCTTGCCAAGATGATGGGCGACGACCTCTCGCCCGAGGAGCAGGCCTGCCTGGCCGCCTACGTGGACGCCCAGTATGTGGAGGACCCCACGATGCCTGCCGACCGCACCTTCGCCGCCCGCCACGACTGTCCGGTGCGCTGGGCGTTTATCTCGTGGGGGCCGGTCGGGCGGTAGCGAGCTTGCGAGAGGTGTCCTGCCCGCGTCTTCTTGCCCGCGTTGGCAGAAGGCGCACCTACCGCGCCACCTCCCTCAGGATGCGCATGAACGCCGTGAACGCCTCGTCGTCGGGGCGCTCGCGGTAAACCACGTAAAAGTCGAACCTCATCTCGAAGTCCTGAACGGGCAGCACCGTGTGGTGATCCTGGTCGCTGAACCCCATGAAGCTAAAGGTAAGCTCCGGAGCGGGGGCGATGCGGTTTTCTAACCGGCAGGAGCCGCCCCAGCTATTGAGGGGGCCGTCGTTCTGATAGACCTGCTCGACCGGCGCGGCTATCCCATGTGCCCTGAGCTCGTCGACGATGGCCTGGCGGTACGACTCCTGGTAGCACACGGGGTAGCGGTTGCAGAGGAACGGGTAGGCGGCCAGGTCCTCGCGGGTGACGACCTGCTTGCCGGCGAGCGGGTGGCTCGTCTCGACAATCAGCCTGCAGGGTGACGAGGCAAGCTTGAAGCACGAGAGGCCCTGGGGCTCGAACCGGCTTTTGACCTGTTCGGGTGCCTGACAGGGGCTTGCGATGTGGATCATCCAGTTTACGGCGCCCCCGTCGATCACCTCCTCAAGGGTGAGCGAGCGGTCGACGTCCTGGCTCGAGAAGGGTAGCACGCTGTTGAGCTCGAGCCGCAGGGGCGCGTACGAAGACTCAAAGAGCGTGCGTGCGCGTAGGATCGTCTCCGCATAGCCCAAAATCGAGCGCGAAAAATCGGGTATCGAGAGCTCCACCAGGTTGTTGCTGGCGGCGCGGGTGCCGGCCGCGATGGTTTCCAGGGCGGTGTCTACACGGTCTACCAGGCCGGTCACCTCTTTTAAAAAGTAGCGCCCCGCAGGCGTGAGGTGCGTCTCGGCCCCCCGCTCCACGAGCGCGCAGCCCAGCTCCCCCTCGAGTATCGAGATGTGCTTGCTTAGCGTTGGCTGCGAAACAAACAGGACCCGGGCCGCTGCCCTGAAGCTGCCGTGCTGGGCAAGGCAGATGAACTCTTTGATGTGCTGCAGGTCCACAGGCTCCCCCTCTGTTGCCCCTATGGGATACCATTGTGCCCTCTGGGGCATCCTGCGGGTGATAAAAAAATTTTGCGGGAGTCTAAATTAATCTATCGGGCAGCGCCGGCGCCCTTTTTGCGTGCGGCAAGCCCCTTTATCGGCCGCGATTGCCCTGTTGGCGGTGGGGGCCGACGCCTTATCGCCCAGGCTAATTCTTGTGCCCCCTCGATAAATTAACGACGCATCAAGGCTGCCCAAGACCCCCTATGATGCAGCCAACGACGTCGCAATCCAACTCAATCGAACATCTGGCCCGATGCCTATTCGTCTATTCGTCAAATCGAAGGGAGAAAACCGTGCTCAAAGTGAGGGGAGAAGCCCCCGGCCTCGATGGCTGCCCCACCGAGCGCCCAGCTCAAGAGGGGCAGCGAATACGCATGAGGACCGCGGTGGCAGCCGTGGCCACCTGCGGTTTGGCCCTGGCCTTTGCGGCGCTGCCCGGCCAGAGTGTCGAGGCGGCCGAGGACTTTGACATGGCGTCGTGGACGCTCGAGGCCGACTGCTCGCTCTGCCATGCCGGCGAGGTCGCCTCGTTCGGCTCGGCCGAGATGGCGCAGGCGGCACAGGCCCAGGCAGCGCAGGCGGCAGACGCCCCGGCCGCCCAGAAGGGCCAGGCGCAAGACGCGGCCAAAGGCGAGAAGCCCCAGGCCGGCAAGAACGTCCAGGGTGCCCAGGCTTCCGGCGAGGGCTCCTCTCCCCAAAAGGAGAAGGACGCCCCGGCCGATCCCGCCAAGGACGCGGCGGCCACCGACGGGCTGTCCGTTGCCCAGGCCGGCATGATCGCCTCCATCCACCCCGACCAGTGCACGGTCTGCCACAGCGACACCGACGCCCTGACCGAGCTGCACGTCAACGCCAAGGGCACCGCACGCCAGAAGTCGGCCCGCCTCAAGAACGCGGTCCAGAACGAGACGTGCCTCGCCTGCCACGGGAGCTACGAGGAGCTGGCCAAGGCCACCGCAGACAGCACCGTCCTGACCGACGAGCAGAGGAGGACGGTCAACCCCCACGACATCCCGCAGGTTCCCGGCCACGACGACCCCGTAGCCTGCACCAGCTGCCACGCCGTCCATAAGGAGTACGAGCCCATGCGCTACTGCACGGGCTGCCACCACGAGGGTGGTTTTGAGTGCAACACCTGCCACGCGGTCTAGCGGCCCCCACGGGCAAGTAAAACCGCAGGCAGTTGCCATATACAAACCGATCAAGGGGAGAAAACCATGAGTGAGGAACTTTCGCGCAGGAGCTTTGTGAGCGGTGCCGTTGCCGCGGGCGCCCTGGGGAGCCTGGCATCGGTCGCGCTGGCCGACGAGACCGCTCCCGCGGCCGAGGGGCTGCGCTATGTGCCCTCCGAGCCCGAGTCGTGGGACTACGAGACCGAGTTCCTGGTGCTCGGCGTGGGCATCGGCGGCGGGTGCGCCATGATCGAGGCGCACGATCTGGGCCTGGACGTCATGGGCATCGAGAAGGCGCCCGACCTGAGCAACTTCACGGCCTGCACCTGGAGCGGCGGCGCGCTGTGCGGGTTTGGCAGCGAGACCCAGCTGGCCAGCGAGGGCGACGCCGACAGCATCGACCTGTGGATGAAGGACATCCTCAAGGCCGGCGACGAGTGCGGCGACCCCGACATCATCCAGACCTGGGGCGAGCACAGCGGCCTGACCATCGACTGGCTCCAGCAGCGCGTCGGCGTCGAGATCCTGCCCGAGCTGCGCCTCTCCACCGAGCACACCGTGCGCCGCAGCCACAACGCTGTGCCCTACAACGGCGGCTACGGCTGGTGCCGTGCCATCGAGAACACCATCAACGCGCTTGGCCTGCCGGTGCTGCTCGAGACCGCCGCGACCAAGCTTCACCGCAACGCCGAGGGCCGCGTGATCGGCGCCCAGGCCATGGACCTGAACACGGGCGACGTCATCAACGTCAAGGCCACCAAGGGCGTGCTTCTCTCTACCAACCACGTTGGGTGCAACATGAAGGGCTGGGCATACTACTCGCCCATCAGCCGCTACATGATGGAGCACAGCGAGCTGTGCGGCTCCCCCTACCCCCTGCAGATCCTGGGCGACGGCCCCCGCATGCTCGACGAGGTCGACGGCTACCAGTACCCGCTCCAGTCCCTGTACGGCGGCGACTGCGTCAAGGTGTCGGAGCGCGGCGCGGGCCTCTCGTGCTTCTGCCACCGCTGGGGCAACGACGCCTCCATCTGGCTCAACAAGCAGGGCAAGCGCTGGGGCAAGGAGACGTTCTACGAGTACTACACCGAGCGCACCTGGCGCGACAACGACCCCAAGTGCTACTACGTGCTCGTTGACGACGAGTTCGTCAAGAGCGACGTGGGCCAGGAGAACCTCCAGATGATCATCAGCACGGCCGAGAAGACCGGCTACACCGAGAGCTACTTCTGCGCCGACACCGTGGAGGAGGTCTGCGAGCACTTCGGCATCGACGGCGAGCAGGCCGCCAAGACCCTCGCCGACTGGAACGCCCTGGTCGAGAGCGGCGGCGTGGACGAGGAGTTCGGCCGCGGCATCGAGGAGGGCACCAAGATGGGCCGCCCGATCAACAAGCCGCCGTACTGGATCTTTGCCCCCGGCCTGTCGTTCGGCACCGCCAAGGCGGGTGGCCGCATCACTCCCAAGGCCGAGGCGCTCGACACCCAGCGCAACATCATCCCCGGCCTGTACCTCTGCGGCGAGATGGCCTCGTACCAGGCCATGGGCAGCGCCCACCAGCACATCACGGGCGGCTGCAACTCCAACTCCGCCAACTTTGCCCGCATCGCCGCCCGCGCCGCGGCCGGCATGACCGACGAGGAAGCCGACGCCATCGACCGCGAGAACATGGCCAAGGGCCCCGAGGTCGAGCCGGAGTACCCGCAGGAGTGGGATCGCAGCGCGAACTTCCTGCGTTCCATCGAGTTGGCTGAGTCGGGCAAGTACGATCCCGTGACCTGGGATTATCCGGAAGAGGCCGTGTACTAGGATGTGCTAGGGACTGGGCGTGATCGGCGGCTTTATCTGCCCGAAGTTCTGCCCGAAATCGGTTTGGCACCGACCGGTCCAGTGCAGCGCCCTCAGCTTCCAAGCACCCAAAGCCCCCGGGTGGTTTGACCGCCCGGGGGCCTCTCTGCTAGCTACATGTCCGTCTAACTACATGCCTGTGTCCCTCGCCGCCTACACCTCAAGCGGGTTCGCGATGGCGCAGGTCTCGTCGCCGGCCGGCTTGGCGTCGGCGCTCGGCTTGACGTACAGGTTGGGGCCGGTCACCTCGGCGCTGCAGAAGGGCATGATGTCGGCGCGGTCGCCCAGCTGCGAGATCTCCTCGACCGGGCCGAAGTCCAGGGCGCGGGCCGGGCAGGCGAGCACGCATACGGGCTTGAGGCCGGCGGCCAGGCGCTCGGCGCAACCGTCGCACTTGGTGCTGTGGCCGAGCTCCTCGTTGACCTTGGGCGCGCCGTAGGGGCAGGCCGTGGCGCAGGCGCCGCAGCCGATGCAGACCTCGGCGTCGACCGACACGAGGCCGGTCTCCTCGTCTTTGTGCATGGCGCCGGTGGGACAGCCCTCCACGCAGGCGGGCTTGTCGCAGTGCTGGCAGGAGCTCGAGACGGGGTAGCTGAAGGCGGTGGTGGCGATTATGCCGTCCTCGTCGCGGGTGGTCTGCCCGCCGGCCACCTCGTAGACCTTGCGGTAGGCGAACTCGGTCGTGAGGTCCTTGTAGTCCTTGCAGGCGAACTCGCAAGTCTTGCAGCCGGTGCAGCGAGTGCCGTCAAAGAAGAATGCGTACTGAGCCATAAGAGGCGTCTCCCTTCCTGGTTTGCGGCCGGCCTTTGCCGGGCAAAGGCCGCGCTCTCTACCAGACGGGGCCTCGCAAGGCGCACGTGGGCGAGGCGTACGGTGGTACGTGAGCCTCCGCGCAACGCGGCGAGGCCCCGTCTGCAGCTAACTTCTAGGCCTTGGTGACCTGGCAGATGTTGGTGTGCTGCGGGTTGCCCTTGGCAAGCGGGCTCGGGCGCAGGGTGGTCAGGGTGTTGATGGATCCGCCCTTGTCCACGCGGTCGCCGTTCATGTCGGCGTCGTGCCAGGCGCCCTGGGAGATGCACACCACACCGGGGGTCGTGCGCGGCGTCACCTTGGCCAGCAGCTCGATCTCGCCGAACTGGTTCTTGACGCGCACGGTGTCGCCCTGGGCGATGCCGCGGGCCTCGGCGTCGACGGGGTTGATCCAGGCCTCCTGGGGGTTGGCGGCCTTGAGCTGCTCGTCGAAGCCCCAGCTCGAGTGCAGGCGGCCGCGGTAGTGGAAGCCGGAGCACATCAGCGGGAACTCCTCGGTCACGGTCTCGACGCCGTACCACTCGGGGGCGTACACGGGCACGGGGGCCACGAAGTCGTCGTCGGCGAACTCATGGGCCTGAATGTACTGGTCGAGCGCCTCGGAGTAGATCTCGATCTTGCCGGAGGGCGTCTTGAGCGGGTTGGCCTCGGGGTCCTCGCGGAAGGCCTGGAGGGCGACCTTCTTGGGGCCCTGCACCGTGTAGACGCCCATGGTCACGGCGTCCTCGTAGGTGGGCAGGTCGGGGTTCTTCTCGCGGGAGGCCTCGTAGAGCTCCTTGATCCACTCCTCCTCGGTCTTGCCCTCGGTGAACTCCTCGCCCACGCCCATGAGCTCGGCCAGGTCGGAGACCCACTCGTAGTTGGTGCGGCACTCGAACTTGCGCTCGACGCAGGGCTGGCCGGCGATCATGTAGCCGTCGTCTCCGCCGGTGCCGATCATTGAGACCTGCTCGAAGCGGAACAGGTCGGGCAGGATGATGTCGCAGTACTTCATGGAGTCGCACATCACGGTGTCGCAGCCCACCACGAACTCGCACTTGGTGTCGTCGCTCATGACGTCATGGACGCGGTTGATGTCGGAGTTCTGGTTGGTGATGCAGTTGCCGGCGTAGTTCCACACGAACTTGATGTTGGTGTCGAGCTTCTCTTTGCCGCGCACGCCGTCGGCGACCTCGGTCATCTCGGTGCCGTGGTCGATGGCGTCGACCATCGAGAAGACCGAGATGGAGGTGGTCACGGGGTTGTCACCGGCGGGCATGCTCTGCAGGCCCACGCCGTTGGAGCCCTCGCGGATACCGTTGTTGGTGCCGGGCAGGCCCACCTGGCCCACCAAAAGCGGCAGGACCATGATGGCCATGGCAGTCATCTCGCCGTTGGAGCGGCGCTGCGGGCCCCACCCCTGCACCACGAAGAGGGCCTTGGCGTTGGCGATCTCGTCGGTCAGGGAGCGGATCTTCTCGGCCGAGACGCCGCAGATGGGGGCGGCCCACTCGGGGGTCTTCTCGACCATGTCGTAGCCGGTGCCCATGATGTAGTCGGTGTAGGACTTATTCTGCCCCTGGGCGCTCTCGGGCATGGTCTCCTCGTCGAAGCCCACGCAGTAGGTGTGCAGGAAGTCCAGGTCGCACTGGCCGTTGGCGATGAGCTCGTGGGCGATGGCCGAGCACAGGGCGGCGTCGGTGCCCGGGTTGATGGGCAGCCACTGCTCGGAGTGGCCCTGGTTGGAGTCGTTCATGCGCGGGTCGATCACGTAGACCTTGCCGGCGGTGTTCTCACGGGCGCGCACCCAGTCGTGGTGGGACACGGCGCCGCCCTGGCGGGTCTCCGTGGGGCTCGAGCCAAAGCAGAGCACCAGGTCGGAGTCTTCCATGGCCGAGAGCGTGGAGCCGCTGGTGCTGCCGTAGACGTAAGGGGTGATCCAAGAGATCTCAGCGGTGGAGTAGCTGCCGTAGTAGCTGAGGCGGCCGCCGAGCAGGTTCATGAGGCGGTTGATGGGACGGGCCGTGGTGGCCGACACGCCGGTGGCGTAGTTGTTGTAGACGGCCTCGTTGCCGTAGGTGTCGATGACGTGGCGGAGCTTCTCGGCGATGGTCTGCAGGGCCTCGTCCCAGCTGATCTGCTCGTACTGGCCGTCGCCGCGCTTGGTGCCCTCGACGCGCTTCATGGGGTAGTTGATGCGGTCGGGGTTGTTCATCCAGCGGCGGTAGCTGCGGCCGCGCAGGCAGGCACGGGGCTGCGGGTCGTCGAGGTCGTTGGTGGGGTTGCTGTAGGTGTCGACCCACAGGACCTCGCCGTCCTTCACGTGGAACTTGAGGGCGCAGCGGCCCGGGCAGTTGATGGCGCAGTGGCCCCAGACCTCGGTGACGCCCTCCTCGTAGGGGGTCGCGTCGTCGGCGATGCCAAACGACGGCTTGGTGGCTCCGGCAACGGCCGCGAGGCCGGCCAGGGCGCTGGTCCCTGCAACAAAAGAACGGCGCGAGATGGTGCAATCGTGAGCCATGGTGCGTTCCTCCCTTGTCTCTTCCTGCGTGCGCCCGCCTCTCCCGGGCAGGCGTGACCGCATGTGCGGTGCAGTGGTTTCCAAGCTAGCCTGTGAGGCCTCCCGTCCTGTCACATACAGCGGGTGACAAGCCCTCGCGCCCTGCTACCATACTGTAAGCCGAAAGACAGGAAAGGGGGTGGGCCATGCGCGGCTTCGAGTTTGCCTGGAACGACCTGGGCCTGGCCGTCTTCACGACGCTCGCCCCCGCCGCGGCGCTCACCTATGTGGTGCTCGCCCTCGTGCTGCTGCTGGGCCGGCTGCCCGAGCGCCAGCGCACCTGCCTCGAGAGCTGGCTCATCGTCCCTCTGGCCGTGGCCACCTTGGGGCTCATCGCCTCGGCCACGCACCTGGGCACCCCGAGCAACGCCCTCTATGTGTTCACGCGCACTGGTCGTTCGCCGCTTTCGACCGAGGTGCTGTGCGCGGTCCTCTTTTTGGGTACCGCGGGGCTGTACTGGCTCGCCGGCATCTACCTCAGGGGGGGTCGGGCGGTACGCGTGCTGCGCCAGGCGTGGCTCGCCCTGAGTTGCGTGGCGGCCTTCGGCTTTTTGTGGGGGACCACCCACGCCTACGACTTCTGGACGGTCGTCACCTGGGACACGCCCCAGGCCCGGGCCAACATCGTGCTCACCGGGATGGCTTCGTGCGCCCCCCTGACCTTGGCCATGTTCGTGGCCGCTGGCCAGGAGCGTCGGGTAAGGCTTTCGCATTGCCTGCTCGCCGCAAGCGCCCTGGCAGCCCTGGCGGCGACTGCCGTGATGCTCCTGCAGAACGCCGGGCTCCCCTCGTTGCGCAACGCCTATGGCACCGCCGCCGACCTCGTGCCTACGTACGGGGTCGTCGCCGTCGGCTACGGGGCGGTCCAGGCAGCCGTGCTGCTGGGATGCCTGTCGGCGCTTCGCGCGTTCTGGAAGGCCGAGCCCCCGGCGATGCGCTCCTTCGACGCTACGGGGCGTACTCCGGCCGAGCGGCGCGCCCTGGGACGGCTCGCGGTGCTTGCGGCCCTGTCGTGCCTGGCGACCTTCTTCGTGCGGTTCCAGTTCTACCAGATGCACATGACGGCGGGGATGGTGTAGATGGCGGCCTCCCTGCGCGAACTGGCCTCTCCCGGCGTCCCCGGCTGGGGTTTTGCGCTTTTCTTGGCCGTGAACGCCGTCCAGGTGTGGGGCGGCGTGTTCCCGTTCTTGCCCATGGAGTTCCAGACGGTCCAGGTGACCCTCTCCTTCTATGTGGCCCAGGCCTTGGCGGGGCTTCTCACCTATCTGGGCTTCGGGGTCGGCTCCTATGTGGCCCCCCCGCCCGGCTGCCCGGGTGCTGCCGGTCCTGGCCGCTCCTCCCATGATCGCGGGGTCTGCCGCGCTCATCGCCGCCATGTACGTGCAACCGGGGCTGACCCTGGCCTTCGTCATCTGCGCCGGTGTGCTGCTGGGCCTGGGCAGCACCGGCATGACCCTGGGCTGGCAGCGCACCTTCTCCTCCTACGAGGGGGAACGTGGGGACGTGCTCCTGGTGGTGGGCACCGGCCTGTCGGCCCTGATCTACTTTGCCCTCTACCTGTGCCCCGTGGCCGTGACGGCCTACCTTGTTCCGCTGGTGCTCCTGCCCCTGTGTGCCGCCGCCCTTACGGTGAGCGCGCGCTCCATCGACCTGAGCCAGCCGATGTTCACCGACGTCCCGAGCGCCCACCCGCGCATCTACGTCTCGTTTGCCCACGACTACTGGCGCAGCTCGCTGGCGGCCGGGGCGGTGGGGTTCGTTGCCGGCATCATGCGCGCCGTGGCCTTGGCCGATGTCACCGCGGGCCACGTCGTGAACATCACGAGCATGTTCGGCGCCCTGTGCTCGGCCGGGGTGATCCTCGTGCTGTGGCGGAGGTTCTCGTTCCACCTGAGCATGCGCAAGGCCTACCGGTGGTTCTTCCCGGTGCTGACCCTGGCCGTCACCTTTGTGCCCTTCTCGAACGCCATGGCCTACCTCGACGTGTTTGCGGGGCTGGTCTACATGCTCTACGCCTTTGTGCAGATGGTCCTGCTCGTGCAGTGCGCCCAGGCCTCGCGCGACCGCGGCGTGTGTCCCGTGCTCACCTATGCGTTTTGCAGCGGCATCATGCACGCGTTGCAGTTCGCCGGCTTTTTGTGCGGGTGGGCGTGCGGCCTGGCCGAGGGGGCCGGCATGGAGCAGCTCTCCCGCGCCTCGCTGCTCGCCGTGTGGCTGCTCGGCATGGTGCTCTTTCTCATCTGGCTGCGCCGTCCTGCCTTCAAAGCGCGCCGCTCGCCCGACGCCGTGGCGTTCGTGGCCTTTGGCCAGGGCGACGCCCGTGCTGAAGCGGCGGAGAAGCCCTTGGGTTCCGGAGCGGCGCCGGGTCCGGCGGGGGAGACCCACGGCTACGCCCGCGGCGAGGGGGACGACCCTGACCTTGAGATTCCCGTGCGCCCCGTGCTCGACCGCCTCACCAAGCAGTGCGAGGCCATCCGCCTGGCCTATCGGCTGTCTGACCGGGAGACCGAGGTCATGGAGCTCGTGGTCCGCGGCGACACCGTCGCCCGCATAGCCGAGAAGCTCTCGGTGTCTGAGAACACCGTGCGCACCCATGCCAAGCGCATCTACGCCAAGCTGGGAATCCACTCCAAGCAGGAGCTGAGCGACCTGGTGCGCAGCTTCAGGCCCATGGAGCTATAGGGAGGGCGACGCGCCTGGTCGGGCATGGCGTGCACAACCGCCGAATTCGGCCTGGCGGGGCCCTGCGTGCGCGGAAGGCCCGGCGGCGATGCGGCATAATAGCGCCACCCTTCCCGTCAGCCCAAGCAAAGGAGCGTCGTCAATGTCTGAACAGCAGCCCCAGCAGCCCCTCGTCGGCATCATCATGGGCTCCCAGAGCGACATGCCCGTCATGGAGGCGTGCACCAAGGAGCTCGAGGAGCTCGGCGTCCCCTACGAGCTCGTGGTCGCGAGCGCCCACCGCGCCCCCGCGAAGGTCCACGAGTGGGCCGAGAGCGCGGCCGACCGCGGCATCCGCGTGATCATTGCGGCCGCCGGCAAGGCCGCCCACCTCGGCGGCGTCGTGGCCGCGTTCACCCCGCTGCCCGTGATTGCCGTGCCCATGAAGACGAGCGATTTGGGCGGCCTGGACTCGCTGCTGTCCATGG
>JAHZGC010000011.1:0-78408 GCA_019421015.1 Coriobacteriaceae bacterium
TCCCTATTCGGGCCTGCTTGGTGTCATAACGGCAGTGCTCAATGTGATTCCCTACATTGGGCCGTGGGTGGGAGGTGCCCTCGCGTTTCTTGTGGGCCTCACGGTGGGATGGGTTCCGGCCATCCTGTCGATTGTGGTGACGGTCTGTGCGCAGCAGTTCACCGATACCTTTATCTCCCCCAAGGTCATGCAGTCGGCCGTGTCGCTTCACCCTGCCCTGGTCATCGTCGCGCTGCTCGGCGGCGGTGCTATAGGCGGTATCGTCGGTATGATTCTGGCCGTACCCCTTACTGCGGCTGTCAAGGGTGTCTTCGTCTACTACTTTGAAAAACGGACCGGTCGCCAGCTTGTCAGCAAGCAGGGGGCCCTGTTTAAGGGTGAGCCGTTCCTTGACGCCCAGGGCAACCCCCGTCCTGCCTGCGACGCTCTAGGCGTAGACATCGAAGGGGACAAGGGCGTCCCGCCCCGCATCAAGGAGGAGGTCGAGCGCGAACGCCGCCAGGGCGAGGTCGCTCGCGAGCAAACTTCCGCCCCCAGTACCGACTCCATCGCGGCGGCAGGCGCTCCCAATCCCCAAACACAGCCAGAGCCGGGTGATAGTCAGGCGGGGAGTTACGGGGATGTTTAGGGAGAGCACCTAGGTCTTTTTGCGCCATTCAATCGAGAAACTGTGAAGTGTGGCTGCAACGCCGGGGTCTGAAAGAGGCTCCGGCGTTTCTGTTGCCGGCGGTGGGTCTAAACTATAACCTCATATGGCTTTTGGGGGCGGCCAGACGGCCGCCTGGTCCGCAGACACAAAAGGAGTTACGTTGAAATCGGCTGAGATCCGCGAGAAGTTCCTCAAGTTTTTCGAGGACAAGGGCTGCCGTCGCGTAGCCTCGTCGTCGCTCGTGCCCGACGACCCGTCTTTGCTGCTCGCCAACGCGGGCATGAACCAGTTCAAGCAGTACTATCTGGGCAAGAAGACCATGGAGGAGATCGGGGCCTGCTCTTGCCAGAAGTGCCTGCGCACCAACGATATCGACGAGATCGGTAAAGACGGCCGCCACCTCTCTTTCTTCGAGATGCTCGGCAACTTTGGGTTTGGCGGCTACACGAAGCGTCAGGCCTGCGAATGGGCCTTCGAGTTCATCACGAGCCCTAATTACCTCGGTCTTCCCCTCGACAAGCTTTACTTCACTGTCTTTTTGGACGATGACGACGCCCATGACATCTGGACCTCCCTGGGCGTTGCCGAGGACCATATCTCCCGTCTCGGCGAGGACGACAACTTCTGGGCCGCTGGCCCCACCGGCCCCTGCGGCCCTTGCTCTGAGATCTACTACGACCAGGGCGAGGAGGTCGGCTGTGGGAGCCCTGACTGCGCCCCTGGCTGCGACTGCGACCGTTTCCTCGAGTTCTGGAACCTCGTCTTCACCCAGTACGACCGCCAGGAGGACGGCTCGATGCCCGAGCTTCCTCATCGCAACATCGACACGGGCATGGGCCTCGAGCGCATTACCGCCATCATGCAGGGCAAGTCGACCAACTACGACGGCGACCTCATGCGCGGCCTCATCGAACTGGGCGAGAAGATCACCGGCAAGACGTACGGCGACGACCCCAAGGTCGACATGTCGCTGCGCATCCTTGCCGACCACTCCCGTGCGGTTACCTTCATGATCGGCGACGGAATCCTGCCCTCCAACGAGGGCCGTGGCTACGTCCTGCGCCGCCTGCTGCGCCGTGCCGTCTACCATGCCCGCATGCTTGGTGTCGAGCGCCCCTTCCTGGGCGACTACATCGATGTGGTCACTGCGGAGATGGGCTCGGCCTACCCCGAGATTGTCGAGAGCACCGATCTGATCCACCGCATCGTGCGCTCCGAGGAGGAGCGGTTCTCGGCCACGCTGCGCACCGGGAGCGCCTACCTGCAGGAGGCTTTGGACGAGCTCGCCGACGGCGCCGTCCTTTCGGGTGCCACGGCCTTCAAGCTCCATGACACCTACGGGTTCCCCTTTGACCTCACGGTCGAGATTGCCGAGGCCTGCGGACACGACGTCGACCGCGAGGGCTTCTCTGTCGAGATGGAGGCCCAGCGCGAGCGTGCCCGCTCCCAGGTCAAAGACGTCGTGTGGGGCACCTTCGACACGGTCTGGGTGGCCCTGGCCGATACCTTTAAGAACGATGACTTCGTCGGGTACGTGCAGGATTCCTGCGAGACCTCGATTCGTGCCCTGGTCGCCGACGAGGTTTCCGTCGACGAGGCCGTTGCCGGCCAGAAGGTCGACGTCCTGCTGCCGGTGACGCCGTTCTACGGCGAGAAGGGCGGCCAGGTCGGCGACACCGGCACCATCGAGGGCGAGGGCTTTAAGCTCCAGGTCCTTAACACCACCTTTGCCGAGAAGGTCCTGACCGTGCACCATTGCCAGGTGTTGAGCGGGACCGTGCGCGTGGGCGATGCCTGCCTGGCCTCGATCGACCGCCTCCATCGCGCTCGCGTGGCCCGCAACCACACGGCCACCCACATCCTCCATGCCGCCCTGCGCCAGGTTCTCGGCACCCATGTGAACCAGGCCGGCTCCCTTGTGGCTGCCGACCGCCTGCGGTTCGACTTCACCCACTTCCAGTCGGTGACCCGTGCCGAGCTCGACGAGGTCGAGCGCATCGTCAACGACCGCATCATGAGCTCCCTGCCCGTCGTCACCCGTGTCATGGGCATCGAGGAGGCCCGTGCTTCGGGGGCCACGGCCCTGTTCGGCGAGAAGTACGGCGACGAGGTCCGCGTCGTCGATGTGGAGGGGTTTTCCCGCGAGCTGTGCGGCGGCACCCACGTTTCCAACAGCGCCGAGGTCGGCCTGTTCAAGATCGTTTCTGAGGGCTCTGTGGCTGCCAACGTGCGCCGCATCGAGGCCGTGACCTCCTTTGACGCCCTGGCCTACCTCAACGAGCAGGAGCACGTGCTGCGTGAGGCCGCCGAAGCCCTCAAGGTCCCCGCCCGCGACGTCGCCAAGCGCGTCGCCGAGAACATGGCCACCATCAAGGCATACGAGGACCAGCAGCGCAAGGCTAAGGCTTCGGCTGCGGCCTCGCAGCTCGACGCCGTTCTCGCCGGCGTCGTCGACGCCGGGTATCCTGTGGCCGTGGCGCGCATCGACGGTCTCGACGCGGAGGGCCTGCGCTCCATGTGGGACCTGGTGCGCGACCGTCTTGCCGCCCCGGGCGCCGTGGTCCTGGGCACTGTGTCGGACTCTGGCTCGCCCCTCCTCCTTGCCGCCGGCACCGACGAGGCGGTCTCGGCAGGCTTCCATGCCGGCAACGTGATCAAGTCCATCGCCAGCCACATCAAGGGCGGTGGCGGCGGTCGTCCCCAGATGGCCCAGGCAGGCGGTAAGGACGCTTCTGGGATGAACGACGCCCTGGATGCGGCCCGTGCCCTTTTCGAGCGCAGGGGGTAACCGGTGCGCGTCCTCGCCCTCGACATAGGTGAGAAGCGCGTGGGGGTCGCGTACGGCGACACCGACAGCGGGGTGGCGCTCCCGCTGTCGGTGCTCCCCGCCGTCGAGGTCGAAGCGCACGCTGCGCCGTTCAGGCGCCTGCTAGAAGATTACGAACCGGAGCTGCTCGTGGTCGGCCGTCCGCTGACCATGGCGGGCGAGCCGGGCCCCCAAGCCCAGCGGGTGCAAGATATCGCCCAAAAGGTGTCGAAGGCAAGCGGCCTTCCTGTTGAATATACCGACGAACGCCTCTCCTCATCCCAGGCTAAGCGCATCATGCACGAGCAGGGGATGACCGAGCGGCAGATGCGCGGCAAACTCGATTCCGTGGCGGCCTCCTTGTTTTTGCAATCATGGATGGATTGCCAGGCCCCCAGAACGATGGGAGACTCATGAGCCTCAAGCCGATCGAACCTCGGCACTACTCTAACGACGACGTAGATCCCGGTGCCGGCACAAGAATCAAGAACCAAGCGACGTCGATGAACCATTACGCCTCGCAGCGCAGGGCGACCCCTATGGCGCCTTCGGCCGACGTGACGGGTGGCATGAAGGCCTATGCCCATCGCGAGCAGCCCAAACACGACAAGAAGAAGACCGTCGTCGCCATCGTGGCCATAGCGGTCGCGGTGGTCCTGGTCCTTGCGGGGGCGGTTTTTGCGTTCACGCGCCTGACTTCCCCCGCGGTCACCCAGGAGCAGGGCGAGGTGCGGGTCTCGATACCCGCGGGCTATGGTGCCGGCGACATAGCCCAGCTCTTGCGTGATTCCGGTGTCATAGCGAGCACGAAGGATTTTGTCCAGGCGGTCTCTGCCGGTGGTGCCGAGGCAAACCTCAAGCCGGGAACGTATACCTTCGAGCGCAACGCCCCCACGGAGTCGATCGTGGCGGCCCTCGTCGCCGGCCCCGAGCTCGGCGTTACCGTGGTCATCCCCGAGGGGCTCACGGTTTCTCAAACGGCAGAGCGCGTTGCCAACGCGTTCGAGCACATTTCCTACGACGACTTCATGAGTCACGCCAAGGCGTCGAACTACGTGGGCGACTTCGGCTTCCTCCAGGGCGTCTACAACGACTCCCTCGAAGGATTCCTCTTCCCCAAGACCTACCTGTTCGATGAGGAGGCCACGGTCGACACCGTCATCCGCACCATGCTGACCCAGTTCCAGAACGAGACCGCAGGGGTCGACTGGTCTGCGGCGGCCCAGGGCGACGTTGCCCTCACCCAATACCAGGTGGTCACCATGGCGTCTCTGGTGGAGCGCGAGACCGCGCTCGCGAGCGAGCGTCCCGTCGTGGCCTCGGTGATGTTCAACCGCCTGAACCAGGGGATGCTCCTGCAGATCGATGCGACCATCGCCTACATCCTCAACAAGAGCGACCTGATTACCTACGACGACCTTCAGGTGGATTCCCCGTACAACCTGTACCTGAACTACGGGCTCTGCCCCGGGCCCATCTGCTCTCCTTCCCTTGACTCCATACAGGCTGTGGTGGCTGCGGACACGACCGACTACCTCTACTATGTGGCCTCCGCGTCTCTCGACGGGTCCCATACGTTCGCCGCTACCTACGAGGAGTTCGAAGCCGCGCGCAACGCCTACAACGAGGCCATGGGGATCGTTGGCTAGCATGGGATTCTTCACCCCCGACAAGTACGTCACCGACGTCTCGGCCATCGATTTGGACGAGCTGTGGGACAAGGGGAAGCGCGCGCTGTTTTTGGACCGCGACAACACGGTCGTTCCGCGCGACACCAAGGTGGTGCCTCCTTCTGCCGTCGCCTGGCTGGATCATGCCCATGAGCTCGGCTACCGGGTCTGCTTCGTCTCGAACAACTGGGCAAAGAATGTTCGTCCCGATGCCCAGAGGTTCGGTGCCCAGATGGTCACCCGTGCTGCCAAGCCGCTGCCCTTTGGTTTATGGCATGCCCTGCACAAAGTCGGGGTGGGCCGTAAGCAGGCGGTGTTGGTGGGCGACCAGGTGTTTACCGACGTTTTAGGGGGTAAGCTCTCCGGTATCTACACGGTGCTGGTCCAACCCCAGACGGAGGTCGACCTTGCCCACACCCTGTTGCTACGCCGTCTCGAGGAGCGGGTCTTGGACGGCCTGACCCCCGAGGGGGCGTCCCGGCGGTGCTCCGGGTCGGGCAAAGGCTAGCCCATGGGGTTGGAGCCGGTCCTCTCAATCGTCTTTCTCTGTGCCTTTTTGCTGTCCTGCGGCTATGCCGTCTATGTTGACCTGCAAGAGCGGCGCATCCCCAACGGGTGCGTCGCTCTTTTGGCTCTCTGCGGCGTTGCCCAGCTGACGCTGAGCTGGCTCATGCCCAGTCTTGCCGTGCTGCCCTGGCTGCCGAGCCCCATGGAGCGGCTGTTCTGCGCCGCGGCGGCGCTCGCTGTCGGCTATGGCTTTGAGCTTGCGTGGCGCCGAGCCCGTGGGGGAGCCCATGGCATGGGCTTTGGCGACATCAAGCTTCTTGCGGCCGTTTCCCTTTGGCTCGGACCGGCGATTCTCTGGGTGGTCTTCCTGTCTTGCCTGCTGGCTTTAGCCGTTGAGCTCCCCCGGGGCCGCAGGGCCTTCGCCTTTGGGCCCTACATCGTCGCAGCGTCGGCGTTTTGTCTGCTCATTCCGGCATTCGCTGTCTGAGGCGCCTTGAGTTTAGGCCCTTATGTCTCTCGTGCGAACTTTCCCAAAACGACTCGGCGCTATGATGGTAGAATCCTCCCCAGACAACACGTTGCCGCACCGCGGCCCCACGGATCGGTTCTGAACATATGACCAATGACCTCGAAGGCGGAGGCTACACACGGCACAAGGGCTGTGACCATATCTTTTTCATCGGCTTTCTTGGAGCAGGAAAGTCGACCGTCGCGCGCAACCTCGGGCGTCTGTTCAACCGCAGGCACCTCGACACCGACAGGATGGTCGTCCATCGCGAGCACGCGTCGGTGGCTGAGCTGTTCGCCACGGTGGGGGAGGAGCGCTTCCGCGACTACGAGCGGGTTGCTCTGACCCAGCTTAAGCGTGAGAAGAGCTGCCTCGTCTCCTGCGGCGGCGGCATCGTTGAACGCCCCTCTAACGTCGAGCTCATGCGCACCATGGGTAAGGTGGTCTTTCTCGACCTCGACCTCGACGACGCGTTGGCGCATATCTGTCACCCTGAGATTCGTCCCGACCTGGGCGACTACGACCATGCCAAGGCGCTGTTCGCCCACCGCCTGCCGCTTTACCAGGCGGCCGCCGACTATACCGTCGACATCCGCGGCATGTCGTTCTCGGACGTGGCCTACACGGTCGGCGGCATGCTGTACGAAGTTGGACTGCTTTAAACCACGAAAGGACCGATCATGGCAGAGGAATCCCGTATCGACCGCCTCCGGACGCTTATGGAGCAGCGCGGCTATGACGCCGTGGTGCTGCGCAACAACCCTGACCTGCGCTGGCTCACCGGTGCCTCCCGCGTCTTTGACGCCGAGGCCGCCCACACCGCCTTTGTCACCGCCGACGCCCTGTGGCTCCATACCGACTCGCGTTACTACAACACCTTTGTCGAGCGGCTTGGAAAAGACACCCCCTGGCAGCTCGACATGGAGCGGGTCGACGCCCCCGAGTGGGTGGCCGGGCGCATACGCGACTCCCGGTCGCGGGTCGTTGCCATCGAGGACACGCTGACCCTCTCGTTTGCCGACGGGCTCGACCGGGCGCTCGAGGCTCTATCCTGCGCCTGCCTGCTCCCGCGCCTCCACGGCGACCTGGTTGAGATGCGTGCGGCCAAGGATGCCGACGAGATCGAGCAGATGCGGGCGGCCCAGGCTGTGACCGATGCGGCATTCAGGCATATGTGCACCGTCATCAAGCCGGGTATGACCGAGATGGAGCTGCGTGCCGAGCTCGATAACTACATGCTTTCTCACGGGGCCGACGCCCTGGCCTTCGACTCCATCGTGGCCTCGGGACCCAACACGGCGAACCCCCACGCGCTGCCCGGTCCCCGCGCAGTGGAGAAGGGCGACTTCGTCCTCATGGACTTCGGAGCCAGTGTGGGCGACTACCGCAGTGACATGACGCGAACCGTCGTCGTGGGGGAGCCCAGCGTCAAGCAGCGCGAGATCTACGAGACCGTGCGCCGGGCCCACGAGGAGTGCGCGGCCGCGATCAAGCCCGGCGTGACGGGCCGAGAAGTCCATGAGCTTGCCGTCGGAATCATCACCGAGGCGGGCTACGGGGAGTACTTCAAGCACGGCCTTGGCCACGGTGTGGGCATCGAGATTCACGAGGAGCCCCGTCTCTCGCCGAGCGACGGGCACGTGTTGCAGCCGGGCCATGTGGTCACGGTCGAGCCGGGTATCTACCTCCCCGGCTACGGCGGCGTGCGTCTCGAGGACTACGGCGTGGTGACGGAGGAAGGGTTTGCCCCCTTCACCCGTTCCAGCCACGACCTCGTGGTGGTCGACGCGCGGTAAAGGTGGGGAGAGCCTGCGGGGATGGGGCTTGCACATTGTGCGGGGGCATATCTTCGCGCTATCATACCCCAGTTGGATTGCATCCGGCTCGGGCCGGGCACACAGACGAGAGAACGAAAGGCATAACGTGGCTACTCTGGGAATCACCGATCTGAAGGCCGGCCTCGGCGTCAACATCAAGGGCAAGGACTGCATCGTCCTCGAGGCCCAGCATGTGAAGCCGGGCAAGGGCAACACCTATGTTCGTACCAAGTACAAGGACATCCGCACCGGCCGCGTGCTCGAGGAGAACTTCCAGCAGTCGGCCAAGTTCGAGAGCGTCCGCATGGAGACCCGTGAGATGCAGTACCTCTACAACGACGGCGACTCCTACTGGTTCATGGATAACACCAGCTATGAGCAGCTTCCCGTCGAGGCGGCCCTGGTGGGCGAGAACGCCCAGTGGCTCAAGGAGAACGACACCTGCCTGATGCAGTACGCCAACGGCGCTCTCTATGCCGTTCAGCCCCCTATGTTCATCGAGGTTGAGATCACCGAGACCGAGCCCGGTTTCAAGGGCGACACCGTGCAGTCGGGCACCAAGCCCGCCGTTCTGGAGACCGGCGCCTCGATCCAGGTCCCGATGTTCCTGAACGTCGGCGACCGCATCAAGGTCGACACCCGCGAGGGCAAGTACATCTCCCGCGTCTAACCCTGGACAAAGCCTTTATCATAATGCACAAGGCCCTTCTCCCCGCTGGGAAGAAGGGCCTTGTGTTTAGGGCATTTTGAGAAAGTTCCTGCACAAGGCGGCCAAAGGCGCGGTGTGCTAAGGCACATAAGCCTTTGGCCAACGCGGTGCAGGACTTTATTCAAAATGCTCTAGGGCGATTGCTCTAGAGCTCGACGCCTACTAAGACGCTCTCGGGCTCTAGTTCTATGCCGAAGCGTTCGCGGACCCCGTCGCGCACGGTCCGGGCGAGCCGTACGATGTCTGCGGCGCTGGCGTCTCCGCGGTTGGTGAGCGCCAAGGTGTGCAGACTGCTCAGGGTAGCACGGGAGCCGGGCCCGTCGACACCGTATCCCTTGGGAAACCCTGCATGCTCTATGAGCCACGCTGCGGAGGTTTTGACGGTCGCCGGGTCGTCGGTGGCATACCGGGGGGCATCCTGCGGCAGCAGCTCGTCGGCCGTCTCGGCGCTCAAGACGGGGTTGGTGAAGAACGACCCGCTCGACCATCGGTCGTATACCGGTGACTGCCCCTGGGGCTCGTCGTCGCGCACCATGCCCTTTACGGACCTGACCTCGAGCACGGCGGACCGTATCTGCCGGATCGGTATCTCGACGCCGACCTCGCACCCGAGGGCGCGGGCGAGCTGCGGGTGGTCGACGGTCCCGGACTCAGAAGCCGAGAGCGCAAGGTACGCCTCGAGGACGATCCAGCGAGGGGAGGGCGTCCAGGGGCTGCCGACCTGTTCCATGGAGGCGCGCAGCATGGAGGTGCGATAACCGAGCCCCAGCTCGTCGGCGTGCCAGCGACGCACCGACCCGTCGGCGCGGTCAAGGAGCGTGGCGGCCGCGAGCACACCCCCCACGTCCTGCCCATAGGCTCCGAGGTTCTGCATGACGGCCGAGCCGATCTGGCCTGGAATGCCCGAGAGGGCCTCGATTCCCGCGAGTGCGTGGTCGACCGCCCACGCGACCACGTCGTCCCAGTCGGTACCCGCCTCGACGCGCACGACGGTTCTGCCCGACGCGTCCGGGGCCGGGAGGGCCTCTATGGAACCGTCGACCGTGTGGACGACCCAACCGTCGAACCCCTCGTCGGCCACCAAGACATTGGATCCTCCTCCCAGCACAAAGAGCGCGTCGCCCGCGTCGTCACAGGCACATGCGAGGCGTCGAAGCTCCTCGGGGCCGCGGGCCTCCTCGAAGCGGCCGGCGGGTCCGCCCACGCGCAGCGTCGTGTGAGACGCCAAGAGGACGGTGCTCTCAGAGGTAGGGGCCATGGGCGGTTTCCTTTCGCGTGCGGTAGGGGTGGGTCTCTCCCTGAATTGTAGCCTTCACAGGCTTAAACGGGGTAGCAGTACCGATGGGGCGTCTTTGCGACTGGCGTGTCAACACAGGACGCGCACGGCTTTGGGGCCGTGTTGTAGTACCCTGGGGTACAGGACTCTAAGAGAGGAGGGGTGACCATGAGACATGCGGCGGCGCGGGCCATGGGCGTGCGCGGCAGAGCCTGCGCCGACGTGCGAGCGAGAATAGCTCCCCCCGAGCCCAAACATGCCGTCGCCGCCTCGGTCGACCCCTCCTCTGTGCCCGCCTATGCCCGCGAGGCCCTCGACGTCTTGCTGAAGGCGGGTAAACAGGCCTTTGTGGTGGGCGGTTTTGTGCGCGATGCCCTGCGCGGCGTCGAGGCGCACGACGTGGACATGACGACCGACGCCCTGTGGTACCAGACCCGCGACATCTTTATCGAACGCGGCTACCATGTGGTCGAGACCGGCGTGCGCCACGGGACCGTCACCGTCTTTGTGGGCGGCCGCCCGGTCGAGATCACGACGTTTCGCACCGACGGTACCTACTCCGACCACCGTCGTCCCGATTCCGTGCGCTTTGTGCGCAACGTCGAAGACGACCTGGCACGGCGGGACTTCACCGTCAACGCCATGGCCTGGAGCCCTGCAGCGGGCCTCGTGGATCCCTTTGGGGGCCGGGCAGACCTTGAAGATCACCTGGTGCGTGCGGTGGGCGACCCCGACCGACGCTTCGAGGAGGACGCCTTGCGGATCCTGCGCGGCGTTCGATTCGCGTCCAAGCTCGGCTTTGCTGTCGAGGACGAGACGTCTGCGTCGATGCACGAGCATGGGGCCGACCTGGCGCACGTGGCCATAGAGCGCATAGCCGTGGAGTACGACGGCATCGTTCAGGGAAAGGGTGCCGCTTGCGCCCTGCGCTCCTATGCTGACGTGGCAGCCTACGCGGTGCCGGCCATCATCCCCATGATCGGTTTTGACCAGAGAAGCCGCTGGCACTGCTACGACGTGTGGGAGCACTGTCTCCACGCGCTCGAGCAGCTCGGCCCCGCCGCTGCGCCCATCGTCCGCCACGTGGTGCTCCTGCACGACGTGGGCAAGCCGTCCACCTTTACGTTGGGTTCTGACGGCCGGGGGCATTTCTACGGTCATGAGGAGCAGGGCTCGAGGCTGGCGCGCAAGATCTTTACTGCCCTACGGTGGCGTTCCTCCGACGTGGACCGGGCCTGCTGCCTCATCCGCCTCCATGACTACCGGATCGATCCCTCTCCTAAGGGAGTGCGCCGCATCCTCGCCCGTCTCTCCCGCTCCTTTGCCGGGGCCGAGGCACAGGCGCCCCAGATGTTCGAGGAGCTGCTACAGGTTAAACGCGCCGACACCCTCGCGCATGAGCCGAGCTGCATCTCAAAGCGGATGGGCGAGATTGACCGTGTCGAAGCCACCTTTCGGGAGCTTATGGCGGGGGAGGCCACCTTCTGCGTGCGCGACCTCGCGGTGAACGGCAGCGACGTGATCGAGGCCGGCGTTCCTCAGGGACCGGCGGTCGGCCGTGTGCTGCGCAGGTTGCTCGGCGAGGTCATCGACGGGAACCTCCCGAACGACCGCGACGCGTTGCTCTCCTTTGTGCTGCGCCGCGACGGTTGAAACCGTGATGTATGCGCAGATTGTTAGGGCACTGGTTTTTTCTGTGTCGCACACTATAATGAACGGGTTGCAAATGGGTCGTGCTCTGTAAAGAGTACAGCAAAGCGTTTTGAAGGGATTTACTTCAGTGGCTAACATCAAGTCTCAGATCAAGCGTAACAAGCAGGCCGAGAAGGCTCGTCTGCGCAACCGCGCCGTCCGCTCCGAGCTCAAGACCTGCGTCAAGAAGGTTCAGGCTGCCGTTGCCGCTGGCGATTCCGCGGCTGCTGCCAGCGCCGTCAAGCTTTGCTACAAGAAGCTCGACAAGGCCGTTGCCAAGGGCGTGATTCACAAGAACCAGGCCAGCAACCGCAAGTCCGGCGTGGCCAAGCTCGCCAACAAGATCGCTGCCTAAGAGCCTGAGCGCTCTTTTCGCTTGCTCATACGGCGCCCGGGTCCCTTGGACCTGGGCGTTTTTTGTGCCCAGGTTCTCGATGGGTGCCTTTGCAGCCTATAGCGACCCCTGACTATTTCCCCCAGGTCATCTCCTCGTGGGCGGCGTCTTTGTCGGAACACGCGCTGGCCGCGGCCTCTACGAAACGCAGCGTCTCGCTTGGTGCGTCGTTTGGGTACACGATGCCATAGGGCACCGTAAAGTCCCAGTCGATGGGTATCGTTGCCAAGCCCGGATGGACGTTTCTCCAGGCCTCCGTGGTAAGCAGCAGCATCCCCTGGCGCTCAGCGGTGTTGAAGTCGCCGATGTCGTAAAAGATCCCCGTGTCCACAAGCTCGACCGTCGGGTGCTCCCGTTCCAAGAACGCACGGACCTCGTCGAGATAGGGAGAATTTCCAGCGCGCACGAGCATAAGGCGCTCTTCCTCGAGGTCACTCACCGACAGCCGCTGTTTGTTGGCCAAAGGGTGCGCCAGAGGCACGGCACACTGGATGGGGTAGGAACCTAGGGGCAAAAAGGCGAGCGTGCCCAGATGCGAGCGCGAGGCGAACACCGACACCAGACAGTCAAACGGTCCCTGGGGCCCCATGGACTCGAGAATGCGTCTCAAGCTGCTGCCCTCCTCTTCAAAGGACACCAGTTGAAGGCGAAACTCCGGGTTGGAACGGCCAAGCCTGCTCCAGAGATCTTGCAGCGGACCGGAAGGCTGCGTGAGTGCCGAGATACCGATCCTCACCGTGGCAGACGGAACGCTTGCCGCCGCCCGTGCGCGTCCAAGCATGGCCGCCTTTTCCTCAAGGAAGGGAACCGCGTCGCGGTGGAGGCTGCGGCCGGCGGCCGTGAGGCGCACTCCCCGGTTGCTGCGTTCCAGCAGCGGTGCACCTATCTGGCGCTCTAAATCGTTCATCTGCTTCATCACCGATGCCGCGGTGACGAACAGGGCCTGGGCCGCCTTGGTAAAGCTGCCGCACTCCACCACTTTGACGAAGGTCTCGAGCTCTTCCATGAACATGGGCGTCTCCCCTGGTCTTTACCGGCGGTACATACCGGGGTTTAAAGGCCGGTCATTCCGCCTGGAGCTTCTCCATTTTACCATAATGCCTGTACAGAGGGGGTATCGAGCCTCGTCTGAGCCGGGTTGCGCCGCCGGTGCGCCCGCACATACTACAGGAGAGGGGAACTGCATCATGGCCGATATCACGCGGAAGAACTTCGTCGAGGCAGCCGCCGCCATGGGGGTGATGGGTCCCATGGCCGCCATGCTCGGCACACTCGGGGCGAGCTCGGCCCAGGCCGCCACCATCGGAGCTACCGACGACCACATCAAGGGGCCCGAGCACCCGGTACGCACCGAGGAGGAGGCCGTCGAGTTCTTGTTCAACCCCGAGATCGCCACTGAAGACTACACCTGCGCCGACGGCACCGTGATCCCGGCGGTCTACCTGAACCTGCGCAACCGCTGGAATCGCCTGGGTGTGGGCTTTGGGTCCCAGGTCGACGACGGCGGCAACTACTGGGAACTCCTCATGAAGATCTTCACCCCCGAGGAGGCCGCCTGGTACATGGAGCTGCCGATCTTTGAGCTGTTCACCGCCAACGACTACCACGCCGTCTCGGGGCGTCCCGAGGCTGAGTGCCGCGAGATCTGCAACCATCTGGCCATGAAGGGCGTGCTGCCCCGCTTTGTGCGCGCCGGCGTGCCGCACTACTACCTGACCAACCAGCACCTCGGCCAGCCCATGTACTACCGCGAGGAGGGCTACCTGGGTGCGGGCATGAACGGCCCCGACGCCACCGGCCTGCAGTACGACCAGGGCACGCCCACCTACCAGGTGGTTCCCGTGAACTCCGACGTCGTGGCCGAGACCGAGATCCTGCCCTACGACGACTGGCAGGCCGTGATCGACCGCAACGAGGTCTTTGTCATGACCCCCTGCGTCTGCAAGTCGATGCAGGCCTCGTTTAAGGGCGACTTCAGCTGGGAGGACGACCACGAGGCGCGCTACGACGACGGTGTGGGTCATTCCTTCCGCATCAACACCTGCCTGGCCGTGGGCGAGCTTGCCGAGTACTACCTCTACGAGGGCTACGGCTACGAGGTGACCAAGGAGGAGGCTCGCGCCAGCGTGCAGCAGAGCGCCGACGAGGGCATGGTCATCGAGCACTTCTACGGCAAGGGGTCCGAGGTCATCTGCCAATGTCACTCCGACAGCTGCTTTTTGCTCGGAGCCCTGCGCTCGGTGGACGGCGTGGGCGACGCAGTGCTCGCCATGAGCAACTACGCTCTCGAGCTCGACAAGGACGCCTGTCTGCAGTGCGGTGCCTGTATCGAGCGCTGCCCCATGCACTCCATCACCTTCGGCGACGACGGCTACCCCCAGATGGACGCCGCCTGTGCCCGCTGCGGCCAGTGCGCCGTGGTCTGTCCGGCCCAAGCCCGCAAGCTCGTGGCCAAGCCCAAGGACGAGCAGCTCGACCTGCCCGAGAACGTGCTCGACGACTGGTATGAAAAGGGCAAGTACCGCGCCATGAAGGGCACGCTCTACGACTTCGTGGGCTAAACGATCACGACACCGGGAGAAGAAGGGGAGAGGTGCACCACCATGCACGAGATGGGCGTGACCCGCAGCATTTTGGAGACCGTGCTCGACTATGCGCAGGAGGCGCGCGTCAATCAAGTGCGTGCGGTGCATCTCACCATCGGGTGGGCACGCGATATCGTTGAGAGCCTACTCCAGGGGGCCTTTGACTACATGGCCCGCGGTACCGTGGCCGACAAGGCCGACCTAGTCATAACCCGCGTTCCCTTTACCGTCCGCTGCAACGAGTGCGGTATCGCCTACCCGGTAGACGTCCACCGCGACGAGACACTGCCGTGCCCGCTGTGCAGCAAGAGGGACTATCGGCTCAATTCGGGCCTCGAGTTCTCGATCGACAGCATCGAGGTCGCCTAGGGAGGCATTTTTAACGGGGGGGGGAGGCCGACAAGCTTCCAGCTTACAGCGTCAATAGCCACTTATCGCCACCGCCATGTCAGCGGCTTCCAGGCCCATTCGCCCAAAACGGGTGCGGTCTGGGGGCCACTTTCTCGTTAGGATTCTCCGCATCTTACCGAGGGCCGCTTCAAGGGGATTCGAAAAAACGGTGCCTTGGGGAGATAAGACCATCTCATACTCACAGTGAGGAGAACCCATGTCCGAGATTTCTCGCCGCTCTTTTGTGGCCGGCGCCGCCGCAAGCGTCGCCCTGACTGTCGGCACCTCGGTCGCCCTGGCAGACGCCGCCCCCGAGGCCGCATCGGGCGACGTCCTTATGGTGGGCGTACCCCAGGAGCCGGCCCGTACCGAGGGCGTCGACGTCGTGGTCGTGGGCTCGGGCATCGGCGGCTTCTACGGCGCCATGATCGCCAAAGAGCAGATGCCCGAGGCGGCTGTCGTCCTGCTCGAGAAGAACGGCTACCTGGGCGGCTCCACCAACTACGCCGAGTGCAACGGGCCTGCAAAGAACCAGGACCCCGTGGCCGCCCGCGCCTCGGGCTTCAGCTCGGCCGCCCGCACCAGCTTCATCGCCAACTCGGTTCTGCACGCCGAGCGCGTCAAGGAGGCTGGCGACAACGCCGACTGGCTCTTTGGCAAGCACGGTTGCAAGTTCACCCAGGGCGGCGGTCCCTCCTTCTACGAGGGCGGCAACGGCACCTCGGCCATCAACACCCTGACCCCCATCGCCCAGGAGGAGGGCGTCGACATCCGCACCAATGCCCGCGCCTTCGCCCTCATTTGCCCCGACCCCTACACCGTGACCGGCATCCAGTACATCGACGAGAACGGCGACGTGGTACAGCTTGATGCCAAGGCCGTCATCCTCGCCACCGGCGGTATGAGCACCAACAAGCCGCTGCTCGCCCAATACTCGAGCCAGGACATGGACAAGATCATTGGCTGGGGCGACGGTCAAGACGGCGACGGCCACCTCATGGCCGAGCAGACCGCCCACGGCCGCGCGAACCACCTCTGCGTGGCGTCGCTCTTCAACAACGTGGGCAACGGCAAGGAGTCGCTGGCTTACAGCTCGTCGCTTGGCGTGGCCGCCACCATGCAGTACAGCGACCTCTTTGTCAACGAGTACGGCATTCGCTTTGCGGACGAGTCCAACGGGGGCGCCCTGGGCACCTCCGAGAGCGGTAAGCTCGTCGAGAGCCAGGGCTACGTGTTCTCGATTCTCGACCAGTCCATGATCGACGCCTATGAGGCCGGCGGCTGCACGCGCCACTACTCCGGCTTTGCCGACGCCTGTGTGGGAGCTCCCATCGACCTGCGCTCCGAGATCGAGCAGTACGCCGACAAGGACTACATCTGGAGCGGAGAAACCCTCGAAGAGCTGGCCAATACCGTGGCCGCCGACGTGCCCACCTTCGTGGTCGAGGACTTCCTGGCCGAGATGGACGCCTACAACAAGGCCTGCGAGACCGGCGTCGACGAGGTCTTTGGCAAGGACGCCCAGTACCTGTGGCCCTGCAACGTGGGTCCCTTCTACGCCATGCGCGTGTGTTCGGGCATGCTGAACACCTGCGGTGGCATCCGCATCGACCGCAACGCCCAGGTCTGCGACACCCACAGCAAGCCGGTCGAGGGCCTCTTCGCCGCCGGCGTGTGCACGAGCGGCTGGGACGGCGAGGTTTACGGGGGCGGCACCTGCCAGACTGTGGGCATGTGGGCCGGCTCCAAGGCCGCCCGCTACATCATCGAGAACATCCTGGGCGGTACTGTGGCCGATGACTGGATGGGCGATGTGAGTTTGCAGGACCAGGCCGGCGGCCCCGGTGCCGGTCCCGCCCCCGAAGGGGATGCGCCCGAAGCGGGCACGGGAGAAGAGGCGCCTGAAAAGTAAGCGGTTCGGCACGCGGGTGCTGACGGTCCATGTTGACCTCATGCGCCCGCGTGTCGAGGCTTTCTCCGCCGCAGGTTGTGCGCTAAGATAACCAACATTATGCCTACAGACACGCCTTCACATATCAGGAACTTCTCCATCATCGCCCACATCGACCACGGCAAGTCGACCATCGCGGACCGCATCCTCGAGCAGACGCACACCGTGGCCGAGCGCGACATGGAGGCCCAGCTGCTCGACTCCATGGACATCGAGCGCGAGCGCGGCATCACTATCAAGAGCCAGGCCGTGCGCGTCACCTACCAGGCCGACGATGGCCAGGAGTACCAGTTCAACCTCATTGACACCCCCGGCCATGTGGACTTCACCTACGAGGTATCGCGCAGCCTGGCGGCCTGCGAGGGGGCGGTCCTGGTGGTCGACGCGACCCAGGGCGTCGAGGCCCAGACAGTCTCGAACGCGCTGCTCGCCATGAACGCGGGGCTCGAGATCGTGCCCGCCATCAACAAGATCGACCTGCCGAGCTCCGATGTGGAGCGCACTATCGCCGAGATCGAGGACGGCCTGGCCATTCCCTGCGACGACGCAGTGGCGGTCTCGGGCAAGACGGGTGCCGGCGTGCACGAGCTCCTCGAGACCGTGGTGCGCGACATCCCAGCTCCCGAAGGAGACCCGGACGCGCCGCTCAAGGCGCTCATCTTTGACTCCTACTTCGACCCCTACCGCGGCGTCGTGGCCCTGATCCGCATCGTCGACGGCAGCATTCGCGCCAAGCAGAAGGTGCGCTTCATGTCCACGGGCCTCGAGATCGAGGTCGAGGAGGTGGGCGTGCGCCGTCCCGCCGAGACCCCGCTTGCGGACCTGGGCGTGGGCGAGGTGGGCTACCTGGTCACCGGCCTCAAGGACCCCACCAACGTGCGCGTGGGCGACACCGTGACCGATGCCCGCAAGCCCGCCGCCGAGCCGCTGCCGGGCTACCGCGAGGCCAAGCCCATGGTGTTCACGGGCATCTTCCCCATCGACACCGAGGACTTCGAGAACCTGCGCGACGCCCTTGACAAGCTCAAGCTCAACGACCCCGCCATCGTGTACCAGCCCGAGACGAGCGTGGCCCTGGGCTTCGGCTTCCGCACGGGCTTCCTCGGCTTGCTCCACATGGAGGTGGTCAAGGAGCGCCTCGAGCGCGAGTTCGGTCTGGACCTCATCGCCACAGCCCCCTCGGTGGAGTACCGGGTGTTCCTGACCAACAAAGAGGTGCTCGAGATTGACGCCCCGCAGGAGATGCCCGAGCCTTCGCGCAGCGACCACAGCGAGGAGCCCTACCTCAACGTGAAGGTGCTTGTGCCCCCCGATTACGTGGGCGCGGTCATGGACCTTACTATCGACCACCGCGGCACGTTCAAGAACATGGTCTACCTGAGTCCCACCACGGTCGAGATGCACTGGGAGATGCCCCTCTCCGAGCTCATCATGGACTACTTTGACCAGCTCAAGAGCCGCACGCGCGGCTACGCGAGCCTCGACTACGAGTACAGCGGCTACCAGGCGAGCGACCTCAAGCGTCTCGACATCCTCCTTGCCGGCGAGCAGGTGGACGCCCTGTCGTTCATCGTGCACAAAGACAAGGCCTACGCCCGCGGCAGCGTGCTCTGCAAGAAGCTCAAGGACATCATCCCGCGTCAGCAGTTCGAGGTGCCGATCCAGGCGGCTCTGGGCGGGCGCATCATCGCCCGCGAGACCGTGCGCGCCCTGCGCAAGGACGTGCTCGCCAAGTGCTACGGCGGCGACATCTCGCGCAAGCGCAAGCTGCTCGAGAAGCAAAAAGAGGGCAAGAAGCGCATGAAGTCCCTCGGCAGCGTCGACGTGCCCCAGGAGGCCTTCATGGCCATCCTCAAGGTGGACGAGTAGCGCCGTGCCTTCATCGGTGTGCGCTGCTCCTGGGCAAGATTCCAATATGCGCGGCCAGACCGGGGCCTTTGCCGCTCGGTTGGCCGCGCATCCCTTTATGCTGGCCCCCATGGCGGGCGTCACCGACCCCACCTACCGCGAGATCTGCGTGGAGCACGGGGCACCGCTGTGCTACAGCGAGATGGTGAGCGTGGCCGGCATAGCCCACGGGTCCGAGAAGACCTGGGAGCTCGTGGACCCCGCCCCCGGCGAGCGACAGATCGCCGTGCAGCTCTTCGGCAGTCGCCCCGAGCAGTTTGCCCCCGCCGCCGCGGCGGTGGTGGAGCGGCTGGGAGAGCGCCTGGCGCTGCTCGACATCAACATGGCCTGTCCCGTGCCCAAGGTCTTCAAGAAAGGGGAGGGCTCGGCCCTCATGGACGATCCGGACCGCGCCTGCGCCATCGTGGCCGAGACCCTGCGCGGGGCGGCCGGGGCCGCGCCCGTGACCTGCAAGATCCGCGCCGGCATCTACCAAAGCGAGGAGTTGGCACCCGAGTTTGCCCGCCGGCTCGAGGACGCGGGTGCTGACGGCGTGGCGGTGCACGGCCGTGCCGCCAAGCAGTTCTATACCGGCAAGGCCGACTGGGGCGTGATCCGCCGGGTGGTCGAGGCTGTGGGGATTCCCGTGGTGGGTTCCGGCGACGTCTACACCCCCGAGGACTGCCTGCGTATGCCGGAGGAGACCGGCTGCGCGGGGGTGTTCGTGGCCCGGGGGAGCTATGGCAACCCCTGGATCTTCGAGCGGGCCTATGCCCTGCGCGAGACCGGTGAGCTGCCGCCCGCCCCGAGCGTGGCCGTGCGCCTTGCGACCTTGCGCGACCACATCGAGCGCTTCTCGGCCCGGGGCTGCCACATGGCTCGTCTGCGGCCGGTGACCTGCTGGTACATCAAGGGTCTGCCAAGCGCCGCCGTCTGGCGCGACCGGGCCATGGCCTGCCGGGGTGCCGGAGACTTCCTGGCTCTGGTCGATGCCATGGAGCAGGCCTGCCGCGAGCATGGGATGGTATAGGGTATGGGGGACGCCACCTCGTTGGTAGCCGCCCCGTTCGGTGCCCTCTACCTGCACATGCCCTTCTGCATACGCCGCTGCCGCTATTGTGACTTTGCCACCGCCGCGACCCGCCATGACGACCCGCTGGTGGCGGCCTATGCGGGTGCGTTGGAAACCTTGGCGCGCCGTGTCGGCTCGACCGGGTTGCTCAGGGGCGTGCGCACTGCCTACGTCGGAGGCGGCACCCCCACCATGGCGGGGGAGAAACTCGCGGGGCTAGTGGCCTGCGTCCGCGGGGTGTGCCCTGACCTTGCGGAGTTCTCCTCCGAGGCCAACCCCGAGTCGCTCACGTCCACCCTGGTAACGTCGTTGGCCCAGGCGGGGCTCACCCGTATCAGCCTGGGTGTCCAGAGCACCATCGACGCCGAGCTTGCACGGCTTGGGCGTGCCCACGACCGTGCCGGCGCGCTCGCCGCGGCCAGGGTAGTCTGTGCAGCCGGTCTCGACCTCTCCTGCGATCTCATGGCGGGAATCCCCCTGCAGACGCCAGCCAGCTGGGAGCATTCGCTGCACGACGTACTCGAGGCCGGTGCGACCCATGTGAGCTGCTATCCCCTCATGGTTGAGGACGGCACGCCTCTGGCCGCCGCCGTCGAGGCGGGGAAGGAGCGCGAGCCCGACGACGACCTTCAGGCCGACCTTATGCTCGCTGCAGCCCGGGTGCTGGGGAATGCTGGCCTTACGCGTTACGAGGTTGCCAGCTACGCGGCTCCCGGCAAGGCCTGCGCCCACAACATCGCTTACTGGACGGGTGTGCCGTACCTGGGGCTCGGCAGTTCGGCCGCCAGCATGATGGGCCCCGAAGGTCTGCTCGCCCTGGCCGAGGCGCTGCCGCTCGCTGTGGTGGACGCTGGAGAGAGCGTGGGGCTGCCGGCGACGGCGGGGGTCGGAGCGGGGGACGGACGGCAAGAGACCCCTGCGGCTTATCTCGCGCGGCACCCCGAAGCGGCGCGCATCCGGCTGCGGATGCTCGACGACGCCCGGAACCTTGTCTACAAAGTGGGAGCCAGGGAGCCTCTGGCCTGCGAGATCGAGTCCCTTACGGCCCGAGAGGCGGCCGCCGAGGACCTCATGCTTGCTATGCGCATGAGCGCCGGAGCTTCGTCCGCTTTGCTCGAACGGGCAGTGGGGGAGGGAGGTATTCCCCGATTGACTCTGGAGCGCGCGTGTGCCGACGTAGTGGGACGGGGCTTGGCCGCCTGGACTGCCGAGGGGGCGCTCACCCCCACCGAACGCGGGTGGCTTCTCGGCAACGAACTCTATGGCGCGATGTGGGATCTGGCTTAAAGCTTGGCGGGCGGTTTACCGGGGGTACTCGTGGTCAAAAACTCCGGTTTGACAACATTGCATGGGCCGTTTGATAGTCCAAAGACTGGTCGAATTGGCAAATACCCAGGAAAAGTTCGGATGAAAGCAGGCGATCGTTCAGCTGATGTTGTCAAACCGGAGTTTTTGACCAGCAGGGAGACCCTTGCGGGAACGATGATGATAATCTGAACAAATAATGTGCATGTAAATACTATTTTATGCATGCAATATCAGAACCCCAAGACAACTCACCGCCACCGGCGGAGTTTCGCGCCTGAGAGGGTAGGACACGCGCAAATCAGCATCCACTTAAAGTAATGTAGCCGCTCCCCTATGTCGGTAAGCGGTGCCGCCGCATCCCGTCCGGGCAGCTCGCTGACGCTGTGCTAGACTGTGACGAATTGTCTTACCGGTGGGAGGAACCAACGTGGAGAAACACTTGCTATCGGGCAACGAGGCCATAGCCCGCGGTGCCTGGGAGGCCGGCTGCGACGGTGGCTTCGGCTACCCCGGCACGCCGTCGACCGAGACCCTCGAGACGTTCGCCAAGCTGCCCAGCGTCTACGCCGAGTGGGCCGTCAACGAGAAGGTCGCCCTCGAGAACGCCCTGGGCTTCTCGATGGCCGGCCGGCGCGCCCTGTGCACCATGAAGCACGTGGGCGTGAACGTCGCCGCCGACCCGCTCATGTCGCTCGCGTACTCGGGCGTCTCGGGCGGCCTGGTGCTGCTGGCGGCCGACGACCCCGGCATGTTCTCGTCCCAGAACGAGCAGGACAGCCGCTTTTACGCCCAGTTCGCCTGCGCCCCCATGTTCGAGCCCGCCGACTCCGCCGAGGCCCTGGCCATGACCAAGGAGGCGTTCGAGCTCTCGGAGCGGCTCAAGTCCATCGCGATGGTGCGCTCCACGGTGCGCATCTCCCACACGCGCACGCCCGTCGAGGTGGGGGAGCGCGTCGAGGCGACCCCCATACCCTACGAGACGAGCATCCGCGACTGGGTGATGATGCCCGCCAACGCCCGTCCCAAGCGCCTCGAGCTCGAGAAGCGCCGCGCCGAGCTGACCGCCTACGCCGAGCAGACGCCGCTCAACCGCATCGAGCTGCGCGACACCTCCATTGGCTTCGTGTGCTCCGGTGCCGTCTACCAGCACGTCCGCGAGGCGATGCCCGAGGCGTCCACGCTCAAGCTCGGCCTCTCGTTCCCGCTGCCCCCCCAGAAGCTCCGTGACTTCTTCGGTGCCGTCGAGAAGGTCTACGTGGTGGAGGAGGCCAGCGACTACTACGACCGCGGCATCCGCGCGCTCGGCCTTGCGCCCACGCCGTGGCCCAACGGCCTGCCCGGTGCCTTTGAACTCTCGCCCTCCCTCATCCGCACGGCCCTCGGCCTGCCCGTGGCGTCCAACCCCGCGGCCGAGGCGGCGGCCGCATCGGTGGAGATCCCCGCCCGTCCCCCCGCGCTGTGCGCCGGATGCCCCCACCGCGTGCCCTTTAACGAGCTCAAGCGCATGAAGGCCATCGCCCTGGGCGACATCGGCTGCTACACCTTGGGGGCCCTTCCGCCCCTCGGCGTGCTCGAGAGCGCCATCGACATGGGCGCCTCGGTCTCCATGGGCCATGGGTTCGAGGTGGCCCGCATGATGGGCCGCGAGCGCGGTGAGGCCGAGGTCACGGGCGGCAAGCGCCCGGTGTTCTCCGTCATCGGCGATTCCACCTTTGCCCACTCCGGCCTCTCCGGGGTCATCTCGCGGGTGTACAACGGCGGCACCGGCAACGTGCTCATCCTCGACAACCGCACCACGGCCATGACCGGCGGCCAGGGCAACCCCGTCTGCGGCGTCACCCTCCAGGGCCGCGCCTCCCACGAGGTCGACCTGCCCGCGGTCCTCTCGGCCGCAGGCGTCGAGGACGTGACCGTGGTCGACGCCTTGGACGTTGCGGCCGTCCGCTCGGCCCTGCGCGCCGCGGCGGCAAACACCGACAAGCTCAGCGTGGTCATCTGCCAGTCGCCCTGCATCGTGGAGTACCGCATCCGCGGTAACGCGCGCGCCGTGGATCCCAAGCAGTGCACGGGCTGCGGCGCCTGCACGCGCATCGGCTGCCCTGCTATCAGCAAGGACGCCGACGGTAAGGCCTGCATCGACCCATCCCTGTGCAACGGGTGCCCCCAGTGCGCCCAGTACTGCATGTTCGACGCGATTCACGAGGAGGCGTAGGGGCCGTGGAACAGGTTAGCAACGACACCCAGAACAAGCCCACCACGGTGGTGCTCTGCGGCGTGGGCGGCCAAGGGGCCATCACGGCCGCCCACCTGCTGGCGGGGGCGGCCCTCAACGAGGGATACGACGTCAAGGTCTCCGAGATCCACGGCATGGCCCAGCGCGGCGGCTCGGTCGTCACGACCGTGCGCTTCGGGTCCGACGTGTCCTCGATGGTCTGCGACCCGGGCCAGGCCGACGTGCTCATCTCCTTTGAGCTGCTCGAGGCCGTGCGCAACCTGCCCTACCTCGCGCAAGGGGGCCATATCGTGGTCAACGACGTGGCCATCAAGCCCATGCCGGTGTTGACCGGCGCGGCGGCCATGCCCCAAGGCCTCCACGGGGTGCTCGAGGCGCTCGGGGAAGGAGCGGCCGCGCTCATCGACGCCGACGCCGTGGCCGACGCGGCCGGCAACCGCAAGTGCTCCAACGTGGCCCTGCTCGGCGGGGCGGCCAAGTACCTGCCCATCTCGGAGTCCTCGTGGCGCCAGGCCATCGAGGCCCATGTTCCCCCCAAGACCCTCGAGACGAACCTCAGGGCCTTCTCAGCCACCTTCTCCCACTAAGAAAGGACCGTGCCTCCATGGAACCCACCAAGCACGTGGTCCAGATCAGCGTGTTCATCGAAAACCGCCCCGGCCGGGCCGCGACGGTGTGCGAGCTGCTCGAGGAGGCGCGCATCAACGTGCGCGGCTTCATGATCAGCGACACCAACGACTACGGCATCCTGCGCCTCGTGGTCGACCAGCCCGAGCGCGCGGCCGAGGTGCTCTCGGCCGCCGGCTTCACGGCCAAGAGCAAGCCCGTCCTCGTGGCGCGCCTCGTCGACCGCCCCGGCAACCTCTCCAAGCTGCTGCGCCATTTGGCCGAGGCCCACATCGACGTGACCTACACCTACTCGCTCATCTCCACCTTCGTGGCCATCAGCGTGCGCGACATCGAAAGCGCCTGGCAGCCGGCCCTGGACGCCGGCGTGGAGCACGGCACGCTCGACGAGCTTGTCTCCGAACTCGACTAGTCGCGAAAGGTCCCCCAATGCCCATCCTCATGCCCCAGATCGAGTGCGCCCCCCGCGATGAGATCCGCGCGCTGCAGCTCGACCGCCTCAAGCACCAGGTCGCCTACGTCTACGAGCGCGTCCCGTGGTACCGCGAGCAGCTCGACGCCCTGGGCACCAAGCCCGAGGACATCAAGACCCTCGACGACGTGCGCCGCCTGCCCTTCACCGACAAGAAGGTCATGCGCGACACCTTCCCCTTCGGCCTCTTTGCCATCCCCGTAGACGACGCCGTGCGCCTGCACTCCTCGAGCGGCACCACCGGCAAGCCCGTCGTGACCGGCTACAACCGCCACGACATGGACGTGTGGAGCGAGTGCATCATGCGCCTGGCCTCCATGGCCGACGTGGTACCCACCGACCGCGCCCAGATGGCCTTCGGCTACGGCATGTTTACCGGCGGCTTTGGCCTGCACCAGGGCCTCGAGCGCCTGGGGTGCCTCGTGATCCCGGCCGGCTCGGGCTCTACCGAGCGCCACATCACCATGATCGACGACTACAAGACCACGGTCCTCATCGCCACCCCCACCTACGCCATGCACATCTGCGAGGTGGGCGAGAAGCTCGGCTACGACTGGTCCAAGAGCTCGCTGCGCGTGGGCCTGTTCGGCGGCGAGCCCTGCCGCCCCGCCCTCAAGGCCGAGATCGAGCAGCGCATGCACATCATCTGCACCGACAACTACGGCCTGACCGAGGTCATGGGCCCCGGTGTGGCGGGGGAGTGCCTCTGCTGTCGCGACATGCAGCACATTGCCGAGGACCACTTCCTCTGGGAGGTCGTGAACCCCAAGACCGGTGAGCCCGTGCCCGACGGCGAGGAGGGCGAGCTCGTGCTCACGACCCTCACCAAGGAGTGCTCGCCGGTGCTGCGCTACCGCACCCACGACTACACCCGCGTGATCACCGAGCCCTGCGGGTGCGGCCGCACCCTGGCCCGCATGCAAAAGGTGCGCTCGCGCTCGGACGACATGCTCATCATCCGCGGCACCAACGTCTTCCCGAGCCAGATCGAGGACGTGCTGGCCAAGATCGAGGGCGCCTCGCCCGACTACAAGCTCGTGGTCGACAACGAGACGGGCATGGACCGCATGACCCTCATGCTTGAGGTCAAGCCCGACTACTTTAGCGACGAGGTGGCCGTCATGGACCGCTTCCGCGACCACGTGGCGGCCAAACTGCGCGAGACGCTCCAGGTGAGCGCCGTGGTCAAGCTCGTCGAGCCCGGCAGCATCGAGCGGGTCACCGGCAAGGCCAAGCACGTCGACGACCGCCGCGTCCTGAAGTAAGAGGCCCGCTGCAAGGCGCCGCCATGGGAGGGCCGCTCCCACCTGAGCAATCCGAGCAGAGAGGAGGACTCCCCGTGGCGGCACCCATCCGCGTGGTGGTCGCAGACGACGACCCCATCGTGTGCACGTCGCTCGAGACCATCTTGAACGCCGAGGACGACATCGCGGTGGTTGGGCTGGCTCACTGCGGCGAGCAGGCCGTCGAGGCCTACGGGCGCCTGCGTCCCGACATCCTGCTCGCCGACATCCGCATGCCGGGCGGGACCGGTCTCGAGGCCGCTCGGCGGATTCTGGCCGAGGACCCCGCGGCCCGCGTCGTCTTTCTCACGACCTTCTCCGACGACGAGTACATCGTCGGGTCCCTCCAGGTGGGGGCCAGGGGCTATCTGATCAAGCAGGACATCGCCGCCATCGCCCCGGCCCTGCGCGCCGTCATGGCGGGCCAGCGCGTGCTCGAGGGCGAGGTGATGACCCGCATGAGCGAGCGCGCGCTCGGTTCGGCCCCTCCCGAGGAGGGCGTGGGCGAGCCCGGTGCCTTCGAGGCCCTTACCGGGCGTGAGCGTGATGTCTTGCGCGGCGTGGCGCAGGGGCTCGACAACGCCCAGATCGCCGACGAGCTCTCGTTGAGCGAAGGCACCGTGCGCAACCACATCAGCTCGATGCTCGCCAAGCTCTCGCTGCGCAACCGTACCCAGCTGGCGGTCTATTACTACCGCGGCCGCTTATAGCCCCCGCTCGCGCGGCTCTGGGAGGGGGTGCCCGGGGTCCTTACGGTTTTCTCATCTCGCGCCTTCGTAGTGCATCTTTTGAGAAAAAGAGTGCATACTGTACCCTGCATTGCCGTCAGTCGCACATATGCGAGCAGGAAGGGTTCCATGAAGCTCCCCGATCTCTCTAAAATGTCCAAGGGCGCAAAGATCGCCCTCATCGTCGGTGTCGTCGCGGCCTTCATCGCCCTGTGCGCCCTCGTCGGCTGGCTGTGCATCCCCATCTACGACATGCTCAAGGACCCGGCCACCCAGCTCAAGTTCGAGGCGTGGGTCCAGTCCCTCGGCATATTCGGCGTCCTCGTCATGCTCTTGATTCAGGTGCTCCAGATCGTCATCGCCTTTATCCCCGGCGAGGTCGTCCAGGTGCTCGCCGGTGCGATGTACGGCACGTGGGGCGGCCTGCTGCTGTGCCTTGTCGGCTGCGTCTTTGCGTCGGCCTTCGTGTTCGTGATCATCCGCAAGTTCGGCCGCGGGCTGGTGGTCAAGCTCTTTGGGGAGGACAAGCTCGACAAGTTCGAGTTCCTAAACGAGAGCGAGAAGCTCGACACCCTCGTCTTCATCCTGTTTTTGATCCCCGGCCTGCCCAAGGACACCCTGACCTACATCGTGCCCCTCTCGAACATCAAGCTGAGCAACTTCCTTGTCCTCTCGACCATCGGGCGCATACCCGGCATGGTCGCCTCGACTCTCATCGGGTCGAGCATAACCGACGCCAACTGGCCCCTCATCATCGGTGTGTTCGCCGTCATCATCGTCGTGGGCCTGCTCGGCATCTGGAAGAAGGACGCCCTGATGGCCTGGGCCAAGAGGATCGGCGGCGTCAAGAAGCAGTAGCGCAGGGGCTGCCTACGGCATGGCGAATCCGCTGAGCCAAGATGCGGGCCGGCTAAACCTCAAGCAGCGCGAGGATGTCCTCTTTGGTCAGGCTCGCGGTCCCAACGTTCTCGCCGCCCAGGACGCTTTCGGCCAGGTCGCGCTTGGAGTCCTGCAGCTCCAGGATCTTCTCCTCGATGGTGCCCTTCGCGATGAGCTTGAACACGGTCACGGTGCTCGTTTGGCCGATGCGGTGGGCGCGGTCGGTGGCCTGGTTCTGTGCCGCCAGGTTCCACCAGGGGTCGTAGTGGATGACGATGTCGGCCGCGGTAAGGTTGAGGCCGACCCCTCCCGCCTTGAGCGATATGAGGAAGACCGGCACGCCGTCGGTGTTGTACGAGGCGACCAGACGCGCCCGCTCCTCCTTGGAGGTCGCTCCGGTGAGGGTGTAATAGCCGATGCCCGCCTCGTCCAGCCGGGCCGCGATAAGCTCGAGCATACTCGTGAACTGGGAGAAGAGCAGCACCTTGTGGCCACCGTCCACGGCGCTCGCCACAAGGTCCATGGCCGCCTCGAGCTTGGCGGAGCCTCCCTCGTAGTTCGCGTAGAGCAGGTGGGGGTCGCAGCAGATCTGGCGCAGCTTGGTGAGCTCCGCAAGCACCGCGAGCCGGTCGCGGGCGAACTCGCGGGGCAGCCGGTGCGCGAGCGACAGGGCGAGGTGGCTCGCGGTGGCGCGGTAGAGCTCGTCCTGCTCCCCTTCGAGCGGGGCGTAGATGACGCTCTCCGTCTTCTCGGGCAGGTCCTTGAGGACGTCTCCCTTCATGCGGCGCAGGACGAACGGGCCCACCATGCACTGGAGGCGCCGGGCGGCCGCCTCGTCGCCTGCGGCGATGGGGAGCTCAAAGCGACGGCGGAACCCCTCGTAGCCGCCCAAAAGGCCCGGCATGAGGTAGTCGAATATGCTCCAGAGCTCCGACAGGCGGTTCTCGATGGGGGTGCCCGTGAGGGCGAGGCGCACCTCGGCCCGTATGCGCTTGGCGCAGCGGGCCGCTTGGGTCGAGTGGTTCTTGATGTACTGGGCCTCGTCGAGGACCTGGCAATAGAAGCGTTGGCCCTCGTAGAGCTCCACGTCGCGCTTGAGCAGCTCGTAGGAGGTCACGAGCACGTCGTAGGCCGCGGCGTCGCTGATGGCACGCTGGCGCTCCTCGCGCGCGCCTGCCACGGCGAGCACCGAGAGGCCGGGGGCGAAGCGCCCGAACTCCGAGGTCCAGTTGTACACGAGCGACGCCGGGCACACCACCAAGGACGGACCGGGCAGGTTCCGCTCGTAGCGGGCGAGCAGGAAGGCGATGACCTGGAGGGTCTTGCCGAGGCCCATGTCGTCGGCGAGGATGCCGCCGAAGCCGAGCTTGGCCAGCGTGCTGATCCACTTGAAACCCGCCCGCTGGTAGGGCCTCAGCACGTCGCGCAGGCCGGGCGGTTCGACGAAGTCGTTGTCGCCGATGCTGTCGAAGTCGCGGATCACGCTTCGGAAGCTCTCGTCGCGGTCGAAGCGCACGCACTCGGCGCGCTTCATCATGGCGTCCACAAAGGGCGCCCGGTTCATCGGTATGGGCTCCGTCCCCTCCACCAGGGCCTGGGCGCTGACGCCGAGGCCGGCGGCCAGCTCGGCGACGGCCCGCACGCCGCCGTCGTCGAGCCGCAGGATGTCGCCGTCAGAAAGCCGGACGAAGCGCTCCTTGCGCTCGAAGGAGGCGAGGTAGGCGAGCAGGTCGTGGGGCGACAGGTCGCCCGAGTCGATGGCGATGTCGAGCAGCCCGCTCTTGATGGAGGCCTCCACGCGCACGCGGGGGGCCGGGCGCACCGAGATCGACCGCAGGCTCTCGGAGAGGTACACCTCACCGAGCGCGGCGAACGCGGGGACGTCTTGGGTGAGGAAGCGGTAGAGGGCCTCGGTGTCGGAGGCGTCGAAGCAGGGCCGCGCCCCAAAGAGCTCCCCTCCGCTCCAGGGAATCGTGGGAACCGCCCCGCCCACGGTCCCGGTGCGCGAGCCCCGGGCGGTGAGGACCTGGTGGAACGCGCGGCGCACGGCCCGGCGCCCCGCCTCCTCGCGCGCGGCGTCGCGCACCGGCTGGCCCGGCTGGTGGGCCTCGAAGATGCCGACGCTGCGGTTGCCGTAGGTGGCGACGGCCTCGCAGGTCACACATCCGCGTACCAGGGAGAACTTAAAAGAAAGCGCGGCCGGCGGGGGCAGGAGCACCTCCAGGTCGTCGGGCACGGCGACCTCGGCGAGCTCCTTGAGGACGGGCAGGACGGTGGCGCAGAAGCCGGCGAGGTCGTCCTTGCGGATGTGGAGAGGGGAGGAGGCGGGCAGCGCCGTGCGGCAGAACGTTCCCATGCGGGCGCGATAGGCGTCGGGGCACCGTATGGCGCAGCCGTCGAGCAGCAGGTACATGGACCGGTGCGTGAGCACGCAGTCCACACCCGCCGGCAGCACGAGGTCGTATCCGCCGCGCTCGCCATGCTCAAGGGTGAGCTCGAGAGCAGGCTGACCCTGGGTCACCGTGAGCGTCCGAGGCCGCCCCGGCACCCCGCCTCGAGGCTCGAACTGGATCTGTGCGCCCTGGAGCGCGTCGAGGAGCTCCACCGCGTCGCCGTCGGACAGGGAGAGCACCTTGGGGTTGACGCCGAACGTCGCCGTCGACGCCGAGGAGCGGCTGCCGGATCGGGCGGCTTCCTGGGAGTGCAGGATGCGCGCGACGATCTCGAGAACGGCGTTGGCCCGGTCCGAGAAGGACTCGCGGTTGTGGGAGAAGGTCAGGTTGCGCCCGTAGGAGCGCGTCTCGCCGCGCTCCCAGGCACCCACCAGGTCGTCGATGCGCCGCACCATGTAGGCCTGGTGGCCGCCGGACACGCGCAGGCGGACCTCCCAGACGCCGTCCTCGGCCCCGCCCGCGGAGCCCGCCACCTTTCCTACGGCCGAAAGCGTGCACAGGAGTTCGACCAGTTCCCGTTGGCCGGCTTGCGAGGAGGCGTCGTCTTCGTGCGCGCCAGGGACCGGCAGCTGGGAGTAGGCATAGACGAGGGAGCCCACCTGGGGGCTGGTCGGCATCTCCTGGATGGCGGCCGCCTTGCGGCGGCTCTCGGCCTGCTCCGCCATGCCGGCCCGGTACTGGGCGAGAAGCTTTTGGGTCTGCCTCTCAAGTTCCTGAGAGCCGACTTCATGGGCGTCCTGCCCGGCCTTGGGGTCCCCCACAGACTCCGATGAGGCGTCGGCACCTTCGGAGGCCCTTCCCGTGCGCAGGGCGTCGAGGTAGGTCAGCGCGAGCGCCACGCCGTGCTTGCACAGGCCGGTGCCGGGTGCCCCGCAGGAGCAGCGGTGGTCCACGACCCGGCCCGCCCCCAGGTCCAGGGAGACCTCGGAGCTCACGGGGGCGCCCGCCCGCTCCGCGACAGACCCGCGGAGCTGCGTGAGGCCCCCCTCGGGCATGACGCGGGCCTCCCAACTTGTCACGGAGCCGGCCGCGACGAGGCCCTCCCCGCGCGAGAAGGCGACCTTGGTTGCGGCGTCTAGGATTATGGAGTCCGATGTCACGGGCGTCTCCCCTTTGAGTCTGGATTAAGGCCCTGAGGCTTAAGGCCCTGAGGCGGGCAGGGGCGAAATTATACCGTCAAACGTGCGCGGGGCCACCTCGACCGACAAGCCTTCGGTCTACGGACGCCGCGCCGACCGCGTGGCGCCGGTGGCCGTGGAAGCTATCTGGCTTCTCCGGCGCCACCGCATGGCAAGCCCGGCGGCACGCTACACTGAAGGCAGAACACCGATCCAACGCCTGTCCGGCGCCCGCCCCGCATGTTCCCTATGCGCAGCGGGCGTTTCGGTCTGATGCTGCCCTTATCGGAGGTGCCCGTGTCCCTAGACATCGATTCCCTGAACCCAGCCCAGCGTGAGGCCGTGCTCACCACCGAGGGGCCCCTGCTCGTCCTCGCCGGCGCGGGGTCGGGCAAGACCCGCGTGCTCACGTACCGCATCGCCCACATGATCGAGGACCTCGGCATCATGCCCTGGCACATCCTCGCCATCACCTTCACCAACAAGGCCGCCCGCGAGATGCGCGAGCGCCTCGACCGGCTCATGGGCGGCCTGAGCACGCGCGGCATGTGGGTCTGCACGTTCCACGCCATGTGCGTGCGCATGCTCCGCATCGACGGGGAGCGCCTAGGCTACCCCAAGAACTTCACGATCTACGACGCCGACGACTCCAAGCGCCTCGTTAAGTCGATCCTGCAGGAGCTCCACATCGACGAGAAGCGCTTCCCCGTGAACGCCGTTCAGAGCCGCATCTCCTCGGCCAAAAACGAGCTGCTCGACCCCGACGACCTCATGGAGTCGTGCTCGACCCCGGCCGACGAGGTGGCGGCCAAGGTCTACAAGGAGCTGCAGAAGCGCCTCAAGCGCGCCAACGCCATGGACTTCGACGACCTGCTCGTGAACGCCTACGAGCTGCTGCGCAACAACCCCGACGTCCTCGAGGGCTACCAGGACCGCTTTACCCACATCTCGGTGGACGAGTACCAGGACACCAACCGCGCCCAGTACCAGATCTGCAAGCTGCTCGCCGCCAAGCGCAAGAACCTCATGGTCGTGGGCGACGACGACCAGTCGATCTACTCCTGGCGCGGGGCCGACATCCGCAACATCCTTGACTTCGAGAAGGACTACCCCACGGCCAAGACGGTCAAGCTCGAGCAGAACTACCGCTCGACCGGGCACATCCTCGACGCCGCCAACGCCGTGGTGGCCCACAACACCGAGCGCAAGGCCAAGCGCCTCTTCACCGCGAGCGGCGACGGCGAGAAGATCCGCCTCGCGCTCAAGCGCGACGAGCTTGCCGAAGCCAACTACATCGCCGGCGAGATCAAGGGCCTCCACGACCAGGGCACCCCCTACAGCGACATCGCGCTCTTCTACCGCACCAACGCCCAGTCGCGCGTGCTCGAGGACGGCCTGGTCAAGGCCGGCATCCCCTACACCATCGTGGGGGGGACGCGCTTCTTTGACCGCGCCGAGATTCGCGACCTCACGGCCTACCTCAAGCTGGCCGTGAACCCCGCCGACGACGTCTCGGCCCGCCGGGTCATCAACAAGCCGGCGCGCTCCATCGGCGCCACGACCCAGGACCGCATCGCCGAGCTGGCGACCCGGCGCGGGGTCTCGTTCTTTGAGGCGGCCGCGGAGTACGTGCTCGAGCCCGGGGTCACGAGCAAGACGCGCAACGGTATCGTGCGCTTTTTGCAGGTGGTGGCCGACGCCCAGTCCTACGAGGGCGACCTGGCCGACGTCGTTGAGATGATTGCCGACAAGAGCGGCCTCATCGACGCCCTGCGCGCCGAGGGCACCGAGGAGGCCCAGGACCGCGTCGAGAACATCCGCGAGTTCTTCGGCGTGGTCAAGGAGTACGTGGCCAACCACGAGCCCTCCGAGGACCTGCTGAGCAACGCCGAAGTCCAGCGTGACGAGCCCCAGGAGCGCGAGGCCGTGGCGGGCGACCTGAACCTGGCCGGCTTCATGGAGTGGCTCGCCCTGCGCACCGACCTCGACTCGGCGGGCGAGGGGGAGTCGGCCGTCACGCTCATGACCGTGCACGCGGCCAAGGGCCTCGAGTTCAACACGGTCTTTGTGGCCGGCATGGAGGAGGGGGTCTTTCCCCATGTGAACGACTTCGTCGGTACCGACCCCGCCAAGCTCGAGGAGGAGCGCCGCCTCGCCTACGTGGCCATCACCCGCGCCCGGCGCAAGCTCTACCTGACCCACGCCGAGTCGCGGCGCCTCTACGGCGACGTGCAGCACAACCGCCGCTCGCGCTTCGTCGACGAGATCCCTGCGGAGCACACCACGAGCGTGGGCGTGGGCAGCGAGGGCTTCGGCGGCTTTGGCTACGACCGCCGCGGCAGCCGCCACGGCATCGGCGGGGCGGGCCACGGCGTCGAGGTCTACGGGGGCCAAGTCTTCGGCAACCGCACGCGCTCGAGCGGCCGGAGCTCCTCGGGGGCGGGCCGCTCCTTCGACGACTTCTTCTCCGGCGGCGCCTCTGCGGGGCGGTCCTCGGCCGAGCCGACGCCGGCCCCTCGCCAGCCCACGGTGAGCTACAGCCAGAGCAAGGCGGCGGAGTCCTTTGCCGTCGGGGACCGCGTGAGCCACAAGAAGTTCGGCCTGGGCACCGTCACGGCCTGCAAGGGCGACCAGATCACTATCCATCTGGACTCCGGTGCAGACAAGACCCTGCTCAAAGGCTACGCGCCCATCGTCAAGATCAAGCCTTAGGGAGGTGTCGCAGTGGATGACGCAACCGAGCGGGGCGCACGGTCCCAGGGGATGCTCCGAGAAGGGGCCGACGCGGTGCCGCCCCCGCCGGCCCCCAGCCCCGACGACCGTCCCAGCGCCGCGAGCACGGTGCGCGTCATCGCGACGCCCTGCGCCCTGCTTGTCCTGGGCGCCGTGTTCTTTATCATGGGGTGGGTCGTCGCGGGGGTGGTGGCCTGCGTGCTTGCGGTGCTCGTCGCGCTTCTGGAGGTCGCCATCGGTTGGGTCGGCGTCAAGTACGCCCTGCGGGACCACGCGAACGTGTTTCGGCTCATAGCCCCGCTGCTGCGACACGACGGCGCGCGGCCGCCTGCGCGGCAGGCCAAAGAGGACACTGCCGAACGGGAGCAGGCCGAGTGCGCCATAGACCGCGCCGTCGGCTTTGGGCTCACCCGAGCTGCGGCGGCGGACGCCACCTCGATTTCTGACGAGGGCAAGACCCCCGAGGACCGCGCGAGGCTCTTTGCGAACGTCATGGCCGAGCGGGCGGCCACCTACGCGTGGCTGCAGGCGGCCGGCCCCTGGGAGTGTGTCTCGATTGGGGCCGACGACGGCGTCGAGCTCGTGGGCCAGGTCTTGCGCACGACGGAGCCGCCCACGGACCGCTGGGCCGTGCTTTGCCACGGCTACGGTGGCACCTGGGACTCCATGCTGCAGTACGCCCGTCACTGGAGCGAGGCCGGCTACAACCTCCTCGTGCCGCACATGCGCGCCCACGGCGAGAGCGGCGGCCCCTACATCGGCGTGGGCTGGCTCGACCGCCGCGACGTCGTGGCGTGGGCGCGTTGGCTCTCCGAAGGCGGTGCCGGGCCGTGCTGCGACATTGTGCTCTTTGGCCACAGCATGGGCGCCTCGAGCGTGTGCATGGCGACCGGCGAGGCGGACCTTCCCCCGACGGTGAGCTGCGCCGTGGGCGACTGCGGCTTCGACAGCGGGTGGCACGCGCTCTCGTCGACCCTGCAGGCCGCCGAGGCCCCGGTGCACCCGACCCTCGACCTCGTGCGCCTGTACCTTATGACCCGCCGCGGGGGCTACGACCTCGCGAAGGCTGACGTGACCGCCGCCCTGGCGCGCAGCTCGACCCCCACGCTGTTCGTCCACGGTCTGGCCGACCCCACGGTCGCGCCGTCCATGGCGGGGGTGCTCTACCGCGCCTGCGCCGCCGAGCCCAAGCGCCTGGTCGCCGTGCCCGGGGCGGGCCACTGCCAGGCCTCGCTCATGGACCCCGCGGGGTACTGGGACGCCGTCCTGGGCTTTGCCCGCGCGTGCCGCCCCCGAGGCGTAACCTCGTAAGACCGGGTATCAGTGACGAGACGCCCCCGCGGGTGTCCGTCACTATCCGGGTTTTTGAGGAGAAGCGTGGGTTCTATGAGCCGTCGAACGTCCAAGCAGGCCGCGGGGCCGCATCCCACGGGGCCGCGCGCCGCGGAGCTTTTTCGCCTGGGGGCCGCGGTGGTCCTCGAGCTCGCCGCCGGTATCTTCTGCCTTGCCCGCGGCTGGACCGCGCTCGGCGTGGTCCTGTGCGCGCTGGGGGTCGCCACCGCGGCATCCGCGTGGCTCGTTGCCACCTCGCTGGCCCGCTTTGCCCTGGGTGCACGCCCCCGCTCCTCCCAAGACCAAGACACGGCCGGCAAAGTCCCGGTCCCGCGCAAGGTGGGTGTCCTCGAGGCGGTGTTCGGCGCCCACGGCATGATCGGCTCGCGCCATGGGGAGAAACCCGTCGAGACCCCGCCGCCCACCGAAGAAGAGGCTGCCGTCGAGCGCCAGGTGGGCTCCATGCTCAGACGCAGCTCGGCGGTCGAGGCGCGCTTCTCGGAGCTGCTTGAGCCCGGGCAGCGTGCCCGCGTGCAGCAGGCGCGTATGGCCGAGCGCGGCCTCACCCACCTCTGGCTCCAGGCGGCACCTCCGTGGCGGGAGGTATCGGTCGCCTCGGACGACGGCGCGTTCCTGACGGGCCGCGCCATGGCCGTGGACCCGGGGTCCAACCGCTGGGTAATCCTGGTGCACGGTTACGCCGGGCGTTGGCACGAGATGATCCTGTACGCGCGCCACTGGGCGCTCCAGGGCTACAACCTTCTGCTGGTCGAGCAGCGCGCCCACGGACGCAGCCAGGGCCGATGGCGCGGCCTGGGCTACCTGGAGCGCCGCGACCTGGTGGCATGGGCCCAATGGCTGGTGGGCGAGAACGGTCCCGCCGGACCAGACGCCCGGCTGGTGCTGCATGGCCATTCCATGGGGGCGGCCAGCGTCTGCATGGCCTCCGCCGAGCCCGACCTGCCGCCGCAGGTGCGCGCCGCCATCAGCGACAGCTCCTTCACGTCGGGCTGGGAGGCCTGCGCACGCCTTTTGGGCGACGGGGGTCTGCCCGAGCATCCCACCCTCGAGCTCATGCGCGCGGCGCTTCGGCTGCAGCCCGACGGCTACGACATCGCCCAGGCAAGCGCCCTCGACGCGGTGCGCAGGCCCGGCCCTCCGGTGCTGTTCATCCATGGGGCTCAGGACTCCCTGGTGCCCGTCGCCGACGCCCGGGCCCTCTACGGGGCGGCCGCACGGCCGAAGGGCCTGCTCGTCATCCCCGGGGCCGGCCACTGCCAGGCCTGCCTGGCCGACCCGGTGGCCTACTACGGCGAGGCGTTTGCCTTCACAGAGCGATATATGGTCAACGGCTAGCCGCGCCTCCATCCACCTCAGAGATTGTTGGTTATTATCCACTGCCTGCTGCCCTCTGGCGCCACGCATGCATGGTGCGCGGTAGAATCCTGAACGTTATGTCGTGCGCGGCCCCGGTGCCGCGCGCCGGTTTTCAAACAACGAAGGAGCGCAGACCCCATGAGCAAGGTCCTGGTCTTTGGCCACAAGAACCCCGACAACGACGCCATCATGTCGGCCGTCATGTTCGCCCAGCTCGCCAACGCCATCGACGGCGCGAACAACGAGTACGTCGCCTGCCGCCTCGGCGGTCTGCCGGGCGAGAGCGCCGCACTCTTGGCCGAGGTCGGGATGCCCGAGCCCGAGCTTCTGGAGAAGATCGAGCCCTCCGACGAGCCCCAAAAGGTCATCCTCACCGACCACAACGAGCTTTCCCAGACGGTGGACGGCATCGAGAACGCCGAGGTCGTGGCCGTTATCGACCACCACCGCATCGCCGACCTCACCACGGCCCAGCCCATCGCCTTCGTGAACCTGCCCTGGGGCTCCACCTGCACGGTGATCGCGCACCTGTTCGACGTCACGGGCACCGAGATGAGCGACGCCCAGGCCAAGCTCCTGCTCGCCGCCATGATGACCGACACCGTGATGCTCAAGTCGCCCACCACCACCGCCGTGGACCGCGCCATCGCCGCCGAGCTGGGCGAGCGCCTGGGCGTGGACCCCGCGACCTTCGGCGCCCAGGTGTTCCGCAGCCGCGGGGCCGACGGCTTTACCCCCGCCCAGATGGTCTCGCGCGACATCAAGCGCTTCGACATCGGCGGCAAGGCCGTCTACATCGGCCAGTACGAGACCGTGAACCGCCAGCCGGTCCTCGAGCAGGCCGCCGACCTGCGCGCCGCTATGGAGGAGTACCGAGCCGCCAACGAGGGCGACACGCTGGTGCTGCTGGTCACCGACATCATCGACGAGGGCTCCCAGGTCTTCATCTGCGGCGAGACCGAGGTGGCCGAGAAGGGCCTGGGCATCGAGGCCTGCGACGAGGGCGTGTGGATGCCCGGCGTCCTCTCGCGCAAGAAGCAGGTCGCGGCCCCGCTCATCGCCTGCGCCGAGTAGCGCCGCCCATCACGAACACGGAGGGCCGTCTATGGCCGCAAACGACATCTTTATCGAGGTAACCCAGAAGCGCTACGACAAGCGCAGCAAGATCGAGGCGATGCTCACCAACACCACGGCCGCGCTGCTGATGATCGGTGCCGCCATCGTGGCGCTTATCCTCACCAACGTGGGCTTCCACGAGCCGCTGCACCACTTTATGGAAACGCCCCTGGGCTTCTATTGGGGCGACACCTTTATCGGCCTGACCGTCGAGCTCTTTGTGAACGACCTGCTCATGGCCTTCTTCTTTTTGCTGGTGGGCTGCGAGCTCAAGTACGAGATGACCGTGGGCGCCCTGGCCAAGCCCAAACAGGCCATCCTGCCCATGGTGGCGGCCCTGGGCGGCGTGTGCGGCCCCGCCCTCATTTACATGGGCATCAACCTCGGCGGCGACGCCATGCACGGCTGGGCCATCCCCACGGCGACCGACATCGCCTTTGCCCTGGCCGTCATGAGCCTCTTCGGCAACCGCATCCCCGTGGGCGCCAAGGTGTTCTTCTCCACCCTTGCCATCGCCGACGACCTGGTGGCCATTGTGGTCATCGCCCTGGCCTACTCCACCGACATTAGCTTCATGTGGCTCGGGGCTGCGGTGCTGGTCACGATCCTGCTCATCTGCCTCAACCGCATGCAGGTCTACAAGCTCACGCCCTACATGCTCCTGGGCGCGGTGCTCTGGGTGTGCTTCTTCAACTCGGGCGTCCACGCCACCCTGGCCGGCGTTGTGCTCGCCTTCACCCTGCCCGTCAAGTCCAACGTCAACCTCAAGAGCTACACCAACTGGATCGGCCAGAAGAGCAGCGAGTTTGACGAGCGCTACAACAGCGATCTGCGTATCCTCGGCCAGCACGAGGTGACCGAGGTGGCCCACGAGGTGGCCGACATCTCCCACCGCGTCACGCCGCCCCTGCAGCGTCTCGAGCACTTGATCACCTTCTGGGTCAACTTCGTGATCCTGCCCATCTTTGCCTTCGTCAACGCCCAGGTCTTCATCGCCGACGCGAACATGGCCGAGGTGCTCACCTCGCCCGTCACCCTCGGCGTCTTCTGCGGCCTTGTCTTCGGCAAGCCCATCGGCATCCTGCTGACCACGTTCGTGCTGGTCAAGTTCCTGGGCTTCACGCTGCCCAAGAACACCCGCTGGGGCCACATGGTGGGCATCGGCATGCTGGGCGGTATCGGCTTCACCATGGCCATCCTGGTGGGCGGCCTTGCCTTCAGCGACCCGTCCCACATCATGGAGGGCAAGGTGGGCATCCTGCTCGGCACCTTTACGGCGGCCGTGCTCGGCCTGGGCTACCTCTTTGTCTACCTCAAGGTCACCGAGAAGAAGTACGGCGTTCTCGACGAGGGCCAGGACGGCCCGGTAGGCGTCGAGGTCAAGGTCGACCTGCCCGGCACCGAGAACGACTTCGCCGTGCTTGAGCGCGGCGACGGCGGGGAGGTCTCGGACCAGGTGAACGACGCCATAGCCAAGGCCGTTGCCCAGGCGCTCGAAGAGGCCATCGCCCAAACCGTGGCCGAGAAGGGCAAACCCGCCCGCGTGGCCGTGTCCATCGAGTCCGAGTCGGGCGAGAAGAGCGTCATCGACCTCTCGAAGCTCAAGGGGTCGGCCAAGGATTAACGCAGGCCCTGTTTTTCATCGACGTCCGGTCCCCAAAGCGCCTCGCCCGTCCTATCATGGGCGAGGCGCTTTTTTGCCGCTTCCTAACCCCAAGTACGAAAGGCCCCCCATGGCAGCCACCATTCCCAGCGTCATCCGCGAGACCCTCGCCGTTCCCGGTTCCGACGCCTCCATCCCCATGATCACGCTCAAGGGCGGCGCGGGCCCGCGTTTTGCCCTGACCGCCGGCGTCCACGCCGACGAGTACGTGGGCGAGCAGGCGCTGGTCGAACTGGCCCGCGAGCTTGCCGACGTCGAGCTGGCGGGGTCCGTGACCATCGTGCCCGTGGCGAACACGGTCTCCTTCGAACGCCGCGGCACGAGCATGGTCCCCAACGAGGAGGACCGCGGCGAGACCAACCTCAACCGCGTGTTCCCCGGCGACGCCGAGGGCAACCTCGCCCAGCGCGTGGCCTACGCCGTGTTCCACGGTGCTATCGAGGGTGCCGACTTCTACGTCGACCTCCACTCGGGCGACTACTACGAGGACCTCGCCCCGCACCTCTACTACGTGGCGGACCTCCCCGTGGGCGACGCCTCGCGCGCCCTGGCAGCCTGCACCGATGTGGCGGCCGTGGTGCCGTGCTACGAGACCGTCTCGGGAGGCACCTACGCGGCGGCAGCGGCGGCCGGCACCCCCTCGATCCTCCTTGAGCGCGGCGGCATGGGGGCGTGGTCGCGCGAGGAGGTCGATGCGGTGAAGCGCGACATCCTCAATATGCTGCGCCATGCGGGGATCGTCGCCGGCGAGGCGTTGGACCTGCGCGCGGCCCAGTACGACTACGAGGACATGCGCGCCCTGTACGCCCCCGTGGCCGGCTGCTGGTATCCCGCCAAGCGTTCTGGGAGCGCCTTTGCCGCCGGCGAGGTGCTCGGCGAGATCCGCGACCTCTTTGGCGAGGTCCTTCACGAGGTGGTGGCCCCCGGCGCCGGATGCGTGATCTACCAGACCGGCTCGCTCAACGTCGTGAAGGACGGTCCCCTCATCGCCTACGGCCTCTACGCGTAGGCCCGCGCTCGGGGCGGGGCTGGTGTGGCATCGTCTCTTGCATTGTGCTGGGGACTGCCCTAGCCCCGCCCCTCGGGTTTGCCCTCATCGCGCTCGCGCATGCGGGCGTCATGCCCCTCGCGCAGGCGCGCCTTCTCCTCCTCCGTGCCCGTGGCAAGCTCCCAAACGCCGCCAGCCACCGAGCTCACACGGTCGACGGCCCCGCGGTAGCGCTGCGACACCGAGCCGACCAGGTCGTCGCGGGCCGTTCGGACCGCCTGCCCTCGAAAGCTCGAGATCGCGGCCGCAAGCACCTTGCGCTGCCCCTCGTCCATCGAGCGTGCAGACCCCATCAGCCCCATGATGCCCTGGACGCCGTCCTCGAACACCTCGCCGGCCCCGCCTTCGGACGCCTCGACCGCCGCGAACAGGGCGTCGACGGCCTCCTCGAGCCCCTGGTCGCTGTAGCTGCGCATCCATTCCGCCAATGTGCGCCGCCAGCGGTCCGCCGCGTCGGCCAACTTCTCGGCGGCCACGAGCTCGTGGGTGTTCGGGTCGATGTGCCAGCGAAACGTGCTGTGCTGCTCCAGCCCGTGCCCGTCGCTCTGAACGACGTGCAAATCTGTGGCGTTCTCCATGACGAGGCCCACCATGGACTCCTCGGGCACGTACTTCTCCACCCGGTCGGCGACCTGCGCGTACTGCTGGGCCGAGAACGCCTCGTCCCTAAAGCCTGGCCCATCGAAGTCGTAGACGTGTACAATCCTCTCCCTCACGGCGGGCTGCGCCTGTACGGCCGCATAGACCGCCAGGTTGCCGCCCTTGGAGTGGCCGCCCACATAGAGGGGGCCTTTGGTCTTTGCGCCGACCGTCTCAAGGTAGCGCACTGCGTCGGCCTGGGAGGGGACGGGCCAGCGGTAGGCCATCATAAAGTTCTCGCGCCACCCCGCGACCGAGCCGTCGGTCCCCCGAAACGCCACGTAGTCAAAGTGCCCCTCGCAGCTGACGGTCAGCGCTGCGAACTGCTCCCCGCGCCCTTCGTCGAGCCTGCCTTCGGGCCAGCGTACCCGCAGGTCCCTGAAGCGGGGGCTGCCGGCCAGCGCGCTCAGAAAGCCCCACGTCCGTTCAGGCGGAAAGCCCTGGAACATCGCGCCAAAGAGCTCCGACCTCAAGAGGTCGCGCAGCGTCGGCTCGCCGCTCAGGCCGAACGGCCCTGGCTCGCCGGTGTCGCTCCCGATGCCGGGGAGAAGCCCTTCGAGGTGCAGGGCGGCCGTCTCGGCAAGCACGACCGCGTCGACGCTGCAGAACGGGCGCTCGGCAAAGGTGTCGAGGGCCGTGGCGACGTATTCCGTCAGGCGGATCGGTTCGAGACGGTCTGCTATGGTGTCGGGATTCGGCATGCTTTGGCTCCCCTCACAAAGAAGGCCGCACGGTGCGGTGGTATGAACAGCTATATTCCCACCTTTGAGACTTTGGCGGCCCGGGCTGCCCGTGCTGCCGTTGCCGGCCGGCTGCGCTATGCTGTATCCACAAGAAACGGCCGCGCCCCTGGAGCGGCCCGTCGAACCAGGAAGGCCCGCACGCCATGACCGCTCTCACACCCGCCCCCGCCCCAGGGCTGCGCACCGACGACTTCGACTACGACCTGCCCCGCGAGCGCATCGCCCAGGCCCCGGCCGAGCCGCGCGACTCCTGCCGCCTGCTTGTGCTCGACCGCGCCACCGGTGAGGTCGCGTTCAAGACCTTCACCGACATCGTGGACTATCTGGAACCGGGCGATCTGCTCGTGGCCAACGAGACCCGTGTGCTGCCGGCCCGCCTGGTGGGTCACAAGCCGGGCACGGGCGGGGTGGCCGAGTGCCTGCTCACCAACCGCCGCGAGGACCTTGACCCCATGGGCGGTACCTGGGAGTGCCTGGTGCGGCCCGGCAAGCGCCTTAAGCCCGGCGCCTTGGTGGAGTTTCGCGCGGGAGGCCTGTTGGCCCCCATGGAGTCGCCCGTGGTGCTCACGGCCGAGGTGGGGGAGACACTGCCTCAGCGCGGCCTGCGTCTGGTGCGCTTTACGGCTGCCGAGGGTCTGACCCTCGACGAGGCGTTCCACAAGGCAGGCCATGTGCCGCTGCCGCCGTATATCACCGAGTACGAGGGCGATTCCGAAAAGTACCAGACCGTCTTTGCCATGGACGACGAGCACTCGGCCGCTGCCCCCACGGCGGGTCTGCACTTCACCCCCGGACTCATCGAGCGCCTCAAGGCCAAGGGCGTGAAGTGGGCCACGGTGGAGCTCGAGGTGGGCATCGACACCTTCCGCATCGTGGAGGAGGAGGACCCCACCGAGCACGAGATGCACACCGAGCGCTACCACGTGCCCCAGGAGGTGATCGACGCCGTGCACGAGACCAAGGCTGCCGGCAAGCGTGTCGTGGCCGTGGGCACCACGTCGGTGCGCTCCCTCGAGAGCGCCTGGGACCCTGCGGCACCGGTGAGCGTGCCCCCTATGGTGGCCCGGCGCTTTGAGGGCTTGCCTGACTCGGCGGCTGTGACCGGCGTCGGCGACGTCGTTGCGCGTGAGAACGCCACCACGAACCTGTTCCTGATGCCGGGCAGCACCTTTCATGTGGTGGACGCCATGGTGACGAACTTCCACGTGCCGCGCTCCACCCTCATGATGCTCGTGAGCGCCTTTGCGACCCGCGAGCAGATCATGGACGCCTACGCCCAGGCGATCGAGGCTGAGTTCCGTATGTTGTCGTTCGGCGACGCGATGCTGATTGTATAGGGGGTGGGTTCCGTCGGTTGAGCGCTCGACGACTGCCTGGCCAAGATGTCCGAGGGTTACAATGATTCCTTCGTAAATAATTGATGGCTAGTCAAGTGCCGCTCTACAGCTGGTTCTTGCGGATCTTTTTGAGACTGTTCTTCTTGAAGCTTCCCCAATTGCCAAAGAACAGGTGGTCTGTGGGTCTGTCGTCATGGAGCTCGTACTTCAGGGCGATGAACTCCAGGGTGCAAATGTAGTCCGCAAGTTGGTAGAGCCGATAGGACCGTGGCGTCACGTCTTTATAGACAATTGCGTCTTTGGAAAGCGTGTACTCGATTGCGGCATGGAGTGCCTCGGTGACGATGGCCTGGTCGTTGTCGTAATAGATCTTTATTTTATCGAAGGCTTGCAGGTACGTGAGGTTGTCGAAGAGGAACAGAATCAGGTCACGCTTCATACGAAGCAGGAGGGTGTCCATGGAGGATGCCTCAGCTTTTATGTAGGAAAACGTCTTGTATCTGAAGGGGAAGTGCTGGGCAAAGACAGAGAACGCTGCGAGCAGCCTCTTCCTGTCCTGAAAGGACAGCGCCCGGCAGTCCTCATGGCCGTTCATGAGTGGCCCCATGTGAAACGGGATATCGGGAAGGCCCTTGTCCATCAGGGATTGCGTGTACGGCGCTTCGAATTGGTAGAAGCCTTCACTCTGGTCATGAAAGACCAGGGTGATGAGGTAGAACTTGGACCCCGACTGGTCGCCGGATTCGTCGACAAAGATGGACAGCTCGCCCATCGTGCGAATCCCCTCAGATATAAAAAATGCCGAGGGACACCCGTGGCCCCGACCGAATACGACCTGTACATGGCCGACAAGTCGGGCGCGGCGGTGAGCGAGGTGCGCAAGTTCGTGGCCGACAAGACCTCGCCTGAGCGCGCCGACCGCATCGTGCGCGTGACCTTCGCCATGCTCGCCGACGCAAAGACAAGCGCCAAAGAGACCTACTACCTCACTCACGGCGGTCGAACAAGGGCACGGGAACCGTGGCCTGGCGCCGGGAGTTCCGCATCGACATCGCGTTTGCCAACCAGTTCGAAGTCTCCGCCCATGTCAAAGACACCAGAAGTGCGGTCTTGAAGGGCTTGCGCTCCAACCTGTCGGTGCCGGACGCGATTAACTACGAGGAGCGGTACTAGGCCTTCCAAAAGACCGACGACAGCCAGAAGCTGCTGCAGCGCATAGGGCAGACCTTGGGGCTGGCCCGTCCGGTGGCCGAGCACCATAGCTCGGTCGACGTGCAGGGGCCTGCCGCCATCACCTTAGGGGAGTTCCGCGAGCACATGCGGTGGCTCGAGCAGGTGCCGGTGCTCGAATACGACGAGGATCCGGCGGCCGAGCGAACCAGTTCCGCATTCGTGGAGGCGGCTCCATTGGCGCGGTCTGTGGGGGTCGCCCAGGCGGCTCAGCGCGATCAGGTGCGCGAGGTGGCAGCCTGCCACCTGCTCTGCAACGTGGAGCCTGTCAACGGGGAACTTGCGAAGTGCGATGCCGACGTCGACTCGGCGTCGGTGGCGGCTTTGGCCGACGAGGTGGATCAATCGTTTAGCGTATACCGGCAGATCGTTCAACCGAGAGCGCTACTGGGGCGTGCTCGACGACGACTACCAAAAGCATGTGGACCACTTTTGGTACGGGTTCAAGAAACTTGGAGTCGACCGACGCTATGACCAGGATGGATCTACGCGGCCTCGAGGGATACTTCGACCGCGCGGTGATAGACCTGCAGAAGCAGGCCGTCGCGCTGGGTGGGCGCATGGACGAGCAGCAGATCGAGAAGTTCTGCGAGAACGTGAGAAAGCTTCCCCATCGGCAGGCTGCCGCCGAGTAAAAGGAAAAACGGCCAGCCGGCTTTGAAGCACGGTGGGGTTCTTGTCCCATGAGTTTCAAAGCCGGTTATCCCAATGCACCTTGAATGGCAAATTCGGCTCGAGGGTGTAACTTATTATCTGATATTGATATTAAACTTTGAAGCTGATAGATAAAACCGCAGCTCATATGTGGATTAATCGAAAACTTATATCATAATCATAAGCATAGGCACGCCCTCGACCCGAATTTGGGTTTTGATACCCAGGTTTCTGTTTTGATACTCGAGGAGCGTCGCGAGGCGGTCCGATGTCGGGCGCGGCGAATCGAAGCGATGTCCCAGCCCTTCGCCCCATGCCATGAAGGCCCTGTGCATTTTGGTTTCGTTTGCCATCGGAACCGCTTTGAACGCTACACTCTCCCAAATATGTTGTTTGCCTTTGGTTACCCGGTACGGCTAGAAAGGATGCGGCCCCAGGATGCAGCGCGGCATGGTTTCCATACAGCGTGCATGTGCGGTGGGCGTCAGGCCCTCCGTGGCTGCATCGTGCCTCGAGTCCTATGTGCCGGGCTATGCCTACACCTATTCGTATACCTACGCCGTTCGCGGGCGATTTACCTCGCTCTCGTTCGGCGACGCGATGCTTGCATAAACGGGGTCCGTGCTGTGCGGGCCTCGTGCGGGGGAGCGCGCATCCCCCGGCAGCCCGCCCCACGCCCGAACGAGAGCGACGCCATCCAGCCCGCCCGACGACGCGCCAGCGCCGGGCGGGCTGGCTTGTTTCGACTCGGTGCACCCCGAACCCCCGTGTTTAATCGTCCCGTTCAGCCATCGACAGCCACCGCATACTCGCGCCGCCTCGCGCGGCCCAAGACAGGTAAGGAGCCCCTCCATGATCGCAGTCGTCAAGCCCGGAACCACCGAAGCCCAGCTGGGCAACCTCATAGCATGGCTCGAGGGCAAGGGCCTCGAGGTCAACCTCTCTCCCGGTGCCGAGGCCACCGTGGTGGGCCTCATCGGCGACACGAGCAAGGTCGACATGCAGCTGCTCGAGTCGATGGACATCATCGAGAGCGTGACCCGCGTCACCGAGCCCTTCAAGGCGGCCAACCGCAAGTTCCACCCCGAGGACACCGTGGTCCAGATCACCCCCGACATCAAGATCGGCGGCGGCAATTTCCAGGTCATCGCGGGCCCCTGCTCCGTGGAGGGCGACAACCTCATCGAGATCGCCCACCTCTGCAAGGCCGCCGGCGCCACGATGCTGCGCGGCGGCGCCTTCAAGCCGCGCACCTCTCCCTACGCCAACCAGGGCATGGGCAAGGCCGGCCTCGAGCTGCTCTGCGCCGCCCGCGAGGAGACGGGCATGCCCATCGTGACCGAGATCATGGACGTGCGCGACGTGCAGCTCTTCGTCGACATGGACATCGACGTGCTCCAGATCGGCGCCCGCAACACCCAGAACTTCAACCTGCTCAAGGAGGTGGGTATCGCAGGCAAGCCGGTGCTGCTCAAGCGCGGTATCGCCGGCACCATCGACGAGCTGCTCATGAGCGCCGAGTACATCATGAGCAAGGGCAACCCCAACGTCATGCTCTGCGAGCGCGGCATCCGCACCTTTGAGAAGCGCACCCGCAACACCTTCGACCTCAACGCGATCCCCGTGCTGCACTACCTCACGCACCTGCCCGTGGTGGCCGACCCGAGCCACGCCACCGGCTACACCCGCTACGTGGCGCCCATGAGCCTGGCCGCCACGGCCGCCGGCGCCGACGCCCTCGAGATCGAGGTGCACAACAACCCCTCGTGTGCCTGGTCCGACGGCCCCCAGGCCCTTTTGCCCGAGCAGTTTGCCGAGCTCATGCCCAAGGTCCGCGCCATCCGAGAGATCGTGGCCTAATGGGACGGCCGATCTTTGCCCAAGCCGCCCAGGCCCAGGAGCCCGGCTCCGAAGCCGCCCGGTACACGGTGGGGGTCCTGGGCCTGGGCCTCATAGGCGGCTCGCTGGCCAAGGCCTACCGCGACGCCGGCTGGCGCGTGCTCGCCTTCGACCTGGACGAGGACACCATGGGGGCCGCCCGGGTCGAGACCATCGACGGCACCCTCGACGAGGCGACGGTGGGGGAGTGCGACCTGATCCTTTTGGCGGTCTACCCCGGCGGCTGCATCTCGTGGCTGCGGCAAAACGCGCCCCTCGTCCGTAAGGACGCCCTGGTCGTAGACTGCGCCGGCGTCAAGCGCGAGGTCTGCGAGGCGTGCCTGCCCATAGCGCGGGAGCACGGCTTTACCTTTGTGGGCGGCCACCCCATGGCGGGCACCCAGTACTCGGGCTTCTCCCACGCCCGGGCGAGCCTCTTCAAGGGCGCCCCCATGGTCATCGTGCCGCCGCGCACCGACGACATGGCCCTGCTCGACGCTGTGGCGACGGCCCTGGCCCCCGCCGGCTTCGGCAGCATCCAGGTGAGCAGCGCCGAGGAGCACGACCGCCGCATCGCCTACACCTCGCAGCTCGCCCACGTGGTGAGCAACGCCTATGTCAAGAGCCCCACCGCCCAGGGCCACAAGGGCTTCTCGGCCGGCAGCTACCGCGACCTCACGCGCGTCGCGCGGCTCAACGAGTCCATGTGGACCGAGCTGTTCTTCGACGACGCCGACAACCTGCTCTTCGAGCTCGACCACCTCATCGCGAGCCTGCATGAGTACCGCGAGGCCCTGGCCGACCGCGACGCCGACCGCATGCGCAGGCTGCTCGCCGCCGGCCGGCGCGCCAAGGAGGAGGCCGAGGCCCGCGACGGGGGAGCCTCCCAGAAAGGAGCGTCCCGATGAGCGACGCGACCCGACCCCTGGCCGAACCTCGCGTGTTCGAGACCGTGCGCGTCGAGGCCTCGGGCTCCTACGACGTCGTGGTGGGCCGTGGGCTGCTACCCCAGGCCGGCGAACGCGTGCGCGCCGCGGTGCCCGGCACCGACGACGCCGTGCTGCTGGTGACCGACTCCAACCTGGGGCCGCTCTACCTGCCGGTCGTCCAGGCCTCCCTCGAGAAGGCCGGCTTCCGCGTGAGCTGCGCCACGATTCCGGCTGGCGAGGAGAGCAAGCGGCTGGCAAACTACGCCGTGCTCCAGGAGGTGGCCGCCCAGGCGGGGCTGACCCGCGCAAGCACGGTCGTGGCCTTGGGCGGCGGCGTGGTGGGCGACCTGGCCGGCTTTGTGGCCGCCACCTACATGCGCGGCTGCCACCTGGTGCAGCTGTCCACGAGCCTGCTCGCCATGGTCGACAGCTCCGTGGGCGGCAAGACGGCGGTCGACCTTCCCGAGGGCAAGAACCTCACGGGTGCCTTCTACCAGCCCGACCTGGTGCTCTGCGACCTCGACTGCCTGGCCACGCTGCCGCCCCTGTTCGCGAGCGACGGCACCGGCGAGGTGGTCAAGTACGCCGTCATGGCCGACCCCGAGCTCTTCGGGTGGCTGCAGGCGCCCGTGGCGGGCCAAGAGGAGCGCGTGGTGGCCCGCTGTGTCGCGATCAAGCGCGACGTGGTGCAGGCCGACGAGCGCGAGGGCGGCCTGCGCAAGCTGCTGAACCTGGGCCACACCGTGGGCCACGCCATCGAGCTTTTGGGCGACTACCGCATCCCCCACGGCCACGCGGTGGCGGCCGGCATGGCCGTCATGGTGCGGGCCTGCGCGGCCAAGGGCTGGTGCGCTCCCGAGGACGCGGCCGCCGTCGAGGCCATGCTGCGGGTCCACGGGCTGCCCACCGGCACCTCGCGCACCCCCGCGGAGCTCTGCGCCGCCGCCCTGCGCGACAAGAAGCGCACCGGCGACCGCATCGACGCGGTGGTGGTGCGCGCCATAGGCCGCTGCGAGGTCAGGTCGCTGTCGCTGGCCGAGTTCGCCGAGCTCGTGGAGCTGGGCTGCGCGGCGGTCGACGTCGTCTATGCGGAAGGGGAGAAGCCCGCGGCTTCGCCTGCGCTGTCCCTGGTCCTCGACGGTACACAGCCCGCGACGGCGGTGGTGGAGCCGGGCCATCTGGCGGGCTCCGTCGCGGCGATTTCCTCGAAGTCAGCGGCCCACCGCCTGCTGATCTGCGCGGCCCTGGCCGACGCCCCCACGCGCGTGGTCTGTGGGACCACGTCCCAGGACATCGAGGCCACCTGCGACTGCCTGCGGGCGCTCGGGGCCTCCGTCGAGCGCGACGGCGACATTGTGAGCGTGACCCCCATCCCCCATGGGAGCGGAGCCACCCAAGGGCGCGCCCCGTGGCTCAACTGCGGGGAGTCGGGCTCCACGCTGCGGTTCATGCTCCCCGTGGCCTGTGCGCTGGGCGGCCCGCACCTGTTCCTCGGCGCAGGTCGCCTGCCGGAGAGGCCGCTTGAGCCCCTCCGCACGCGCCTGATGGAGCACGGCTGCACCATTGCGCCTGCGGGAATGTGGCCCCTGGCCGCCTGGGGCCAGCTGGAGGGCGGCGTCTTCGACCTGCCCGGCAACGTCTCGTCGCAGTACGTGACGGGCCTGCTGTTGGCACTGCCCCTGCTGCCCGAGGGGGGATGCGTGCGGCTTCACGGCGTCGTGGAGTCGCGCCCCTACATCGACATGACCCTGGCCGCCCTGCGCACCTTCGGCGTCGAGGTCGACGAGCGCGAGGACCTCGTCGGCAGCGAGGCGGACGGCGGCGAGTCCCGCGAGCGATGCGCGGTCTTCTCCGTACCCGCCGGAAGCGCGTACCGCAGCCCTGGCACCGTGGCGGTGGAGGGGGACTGGTCCAACGCCGCCTTCTGGCTGTGCGCCGGGGCCCTGAGCCCCGTGCCGGTCACGGTGACCGGTCTCGACCTGGGCACCGATCAGGGCGACCTGGCCGTCCTCGACGTGCTCGGCGACTTCGGCACCAGCGTGCGCGTGCATCCCGGCGAGGGGTGGGCCACCGTCTGCGGGCGCGACCTCGAGACGGGAGAGCTCTGCACCCTGCGCGGCACCGTCATCGACGCTCGCCAGGTTCCCGACCTTATCCCCGTGCTCTCCATGGTGGCCGCCTGCGCGAAGGGCGAGACGCGCGTTGAGAACGCCGGGCGCCTGCGCATCAAGGAGTCCGACCGTCTGCAGACCACGGCCGGCCTGCTGCGGGCCTTCGGCGTGCCGGTCGAGGAGCTGCCCGACGGCCTGGTCATCCAGGGCGGGGGGTCGGGATCATTCGATCCCTGCCTCGCGGGCTGCTCGGTCAGCTCCTGCGGCGACCACCGTATCGCCATGGCCGCCGCGGTGGCGGCCGGCCGCGCGTCGGGCCCCGTGCGCATCGAGGGGGCCCAGGCCGTCGCCAAGTCGTACCCGGGGTTCTTTGGGGACCTCTCCCTTTTGGGAGGCGCCGTTCGCGTCGAACGTCCCGCGGCCGAGGCCGGCGCCGTTGGGCCCCTGAGGGCCGCAGGCTCCTGTGAGGCCGCACCCGGCGCGGTGGCCTCGCTGTCGCTGAACGGCTGCGTGACGTGGTCGCTGGCCCCGCAAGTGGAAGGGGGGTGCTAGCCGTGGGCTCCTCCTTTGGCCACAGCATCCGCATGCAGGTCTTCGGCCAGTCCCACTCCGCCGCCATAGGCGTGGTGGTCGACGGCCTGCCCGCCGGCGAGCCGGTGGACCTCGACCGCCTGGCCGCCTTCATGGCCCGGCGCGCGCCGGGCCAGGGGGCGTGGGCCACACCGCGCAAGGAGGCCGACGCCCCGCGCGTGCTCTCGGGCCTCAACGACCGCGGGCGTACCTGCGGCGCGCCCCTGGCCCTCCTGATCGAAAACACCAACACGCGCTCCAAGGACTACTCCCAGATCGCCCGCAACCCGCGGCCCGGCCACGCCGACCTCACGGCCCAGGCCCGCTGGCACGGCGAGCAGGACGTGGCGGGGGGCGGCCACTTCTCGGGTCGCCTTACCGCCTGCATCGCCATGGCCGGCGCTGTGTGCCTGCAGATCCTCGAGCGCCGCGGTGTCCATGTGGGCGCCCACATCGCCCGCGTCGCGGGCATCGACGACGCCCCCTTCGACCCCGTGGCCCTGACCGAGGGCGAGCTCATGGCCCCCGGCACCAAGCCCTTCGCGGTCGTCGACGACGAGGCGGGCCTCGCCATGCAGGCCGCCATCGCCGGGGCCCGGGCCGCCGGGGACTCCGTGGGCGGCGTCGTGGAGTGCGTGGCGCTCGGGCTGCCGGCGGGCGTGGGGTCCCCCATGTTCGACGGCCTCGAGAACCGCATCGCCGCGCTGGCCTTCGGCATCCCCGCGGTCAAGGGGGTGGAGTTCGGCGCGGGCTTTGCGGCGGCCGACCTCTACGGCAGCCAGAACAACGACCCCTACGCCGTGGACGGGGAGGGACGGGCGCGCCCGCGCACCAACAACGCGGGGGGCATCCTGGGCGGCATCAGCACCGGGGCGCCCCTGCTGTTCCGCTGCGCCTTCAAGCCCACCCCCTCCATCGCGCTCGAGCAGCGCACGGTCGACCTGCAAGACGGCGGCGACGCCACCCTTGCGGTGGTGGGGCGCCACGACCCCTGCATCGTGCCGCGCGCGGTGCCGGTGGTCGAGGCCGCCTGCGCCTTCGCCCTGGCCGACGCCCTGGCCGACGACGGGATGCTCGGCCCCGTGAGCGACCGCGACCGAGACCCCGCCGAGACGGCGCGCCTGCGCGAACTGTTCGGCGATCCTGCGGAGCGCTTCGCCTAATCCGCACCTTTGCCGGCACCGCGGGCTTCTCCGCCCCATAACCCACATCCCGCGGCTCTCGCGCATCCTGTGCGGGAGCCTCCAAAGTCCAGAAAGGACCCCACCCATGGCAAACGAACCCGCCCCCCAGCCCACCGACCTCGCCGCCCTGCGCGTCGAGATGGACCAGATCAACCGCGACATGCTCGAGCTCTTCGAGCGCCGCATGGACGTGGCCGCCCGCGTGGCCGACTACAAGCGCGCCAAGGGCATCGCGGTCAGCGACCCCGCCCGCGAGCGCGCTATCCTGGCCGAGGTGCGCCGCGAGGCCAAGCCCGGCATGGACTCTTACGCCACCGTGCTGTTCTCGCTGCTCATGGAGATGAGCAGCGGCTACCAGGAGCGCCTGCTGCACCCCACGAGCCCCCTCAAGGAGCAGATCGAGAGCGCCCTGGCCAACACCCCGCAGCTCTTTCCCCCTGCGGCCATGGTGGCCTGCCAGGGTGTCGAGGGAGCCTACAGCCAGCTCGCCTGCGACAAGATCTTCAAGCATCCCACCATCAGCTACTTCAAGAACTTCGAGGGCGTGTTCCAGGCCATCGAGGCCGGGTTCTGCGACTACGGCGTGCTGCCGCTCGAGAACTCCTCGGCCGGCACCGTGAGCGCCGTCTACGACCTCATGATGCGCCACGACTTCCATATCGTGCGCACCTGCCGCCTCAAGGTGGACCACGACGTGCTCGCGCTGCCCGGCGCCACGCTCGCGGGCATCACCCAGATCTTCTCGCACGAGCAGGCCATCGCCCAGTGCTCCAAGTTCCTCGAGGGCCTCAAGGGCGTCACGGTCACCACGGTGGCCAACACCGCCGAGGCCGCGCGCATGGTGGCCGAGTCTGGCCGCACCGACGTGGCAGCCCTCAGCAGCCGCTCCTGCGCCGACGTCTACGGCCTGGTGGCCCTGGCCAGGCAGGTCAACGACACCGACAACAACTACACGCGCTTCGCCTGCATCGGCAAGGGCCTGCAGGTCTTCCCCGGCGCCGACCGTACCTCGCTCATGATGGTGCTGCCCCACGAGCCCGGCTCGCTCTACAAGGTGCTGGCGCGCCTCTACTCGCTCGACATCAACCTGACCAAGCTCGAGAGCCGCCCCATCCTTGGGCGCGACTTCGAGTTCATGTTCTACTTTGACCTCGAGACGCCGGTCTACTCGCCCGAGTTCGCCGCCCTGGTGTGCGAGCTCGACGACATCTGCGAGGACTTCAAGTACCTCGGCAGCTACTCCGAGATTGCGTAAGAGGGAGAAGGAACCATGGCAGGCGAGGAGAAACCCCGGTACCAGGCGGTGCTCGACGGCGAGAAGGAGCTGACCTTCGGGCTGCTCGGCGAGCGCCTGGGGCACAGCCATTCCCCGGCCATCCACGGGCTGCTGGGGAGCACGCCCTACGAGGCCGTTGAGGTGCCCCGCGACCGCGTGGGGGAGTTCCTCGCCGCACGGCGCTTCACGGGGCTCAACGTCACCATACCCTACAAGAAGGTGGCCGCCGCGGCCTGCGACGCGCTCTCGCCGGCCGCGGCCCGCCTGGGCAACGCGAACACGCTGGTCCTGCAGGAAGACGGGCTGCTCTACGGAGACAACACCGACTACCACGGCTTTGCCCGCCAGCTCGCCTCCACGGGCGTCTCCCCCCAGGGTCGCGTGTGCCTGGTGCTCGGTGACGGCGGGGCGGCCGCCACGGTGCGCGCGGTCCTTGAGGACGGGGGAGCCGCCGAGGTGCTCACCGCCACGAGGCGTCCGGGCGAGGGACGGCTCGTCCTTGCGGCGTTGAACGGGGGGCGGTCGCTGCCTGACGGGACGCCCGTGGACCCCGCTGACGCAGCCGCGGCCGAGGCCGCCCGGGGCCGGGTCGAGATCGTGGTGAACGCCACGCCTGCGGGCATGTACCCCCACGCCGACGACCCGGCCCTGATCGACCTCTCCCGCCTGCCGCGTCTGGCCTGCGTCTGCGACCTGGTCTACAACCCGCTCTCGACCCGCCTCGTCCAGCAGGCCCGGCAGCTCGGCGTGCCGGCGGCCGGCGGCCTGCTCATGCTCGTGGCCCAGGCCAAGCGTTCGAGCGACCGCTTTTTGGGCGTCGACCGGCCCGACGACGTCGAGGACGAGGTCTTCTCGGCCATGCTCGGGCGGCTCAGGTCCATCAGCCTCATCGGCATGCCCGGATGCGGCAAGACAAGGACGGGGCAGGCCCTCGCCGAGCTGCTCGGCCTCGAGTTCGTGGACGTCGACGACTTGGTGCCCCAGGCTGCCGGCATGAGCATCCAGGAGATCTTTGCCACCCAGGGCGAGGAGGCCTTCAGGGCCTTCGAGAGCGCCTGCACCGCCGAGGCCCTCTCAAGGCCGGGTCGCGTCGTGGCCACCGGGGGCGGGGTGGTAACCCGACCCCGCAACCTGCCGGTGCTGCGCCAGAACGGGCCCGTCGTGCTGCTGACCCGCGGCCTCGACCCGCACGACGGCGAGGAACTCGCCCTGGAGGGGCGCCCCGTGAGCCAGGCCAAGGGCCTCGAGCGTATCCGCGCCGAGCGCGAGCCGCTCTACCGGGCCTGGGCCGACGTGGAGGTGCCCCCGCACCCCGACGGCCCGGCGGCCACGGCCGCCCTGGTGGCCGAAGCGATTTCTCGCTGGGAACGGCAATAGTTTTTTGCAGCCTTGCCCCATGGCGCGACGGCTCCTTTGAGATGGGTATAGACCCCTCCAACGTGAAAGGAGCCTGCGCATGCTCAAGAACGCCGTGTGGATCACCGGGGCCAAAGGCGCCGTGGGGTCCTACCTGGAACAGCTGCTCGAGAACCGCGGCTACGAGGTGCTCCCCACCGACGCCGAGATCGATGTCTGCGACCTCGAGGCCGTCAACGAGTTCGCCTCAAAGAACCGCCCCGTCACGGTGATCAACTGCGCGGCGCTCGCTGGGCGAGCGGCCGCCGACGACGACCCCACCGAGGCCTACCGCGTCAACGCCGTCGGCGCGCGCAACATCGCCATAGCCTCGGCCTCGGTGGGTGCCAAGCTCGTGCACCTCTCGACCGACGACGTCTTTCCCTGCGATCTGCGCACCCCGGTCAACGAGTTCGATACCCCGGTTCCCGACTGCGTCTACGGCAAGTCCAAGCTGGCGGGGGAGAACTTCGTGAGGAGCCTCAACCGCGAGAGCACCGTCGTGCGCTCGAGCTGGATCTACGGGCTCGGGAGGACCGGCTCGCTGCGCGACATCCTCGAGACCGTGCGTCGCGGCGACGAGGTCCATGCCCTCACCGACCAGGTCGGTTCGCCCACCTCCATCGCCACCTACGCGAACTACATCGTGGCCCTTATGGAGGCGGGGGAGTACGGGACCTTCCATGTGAGCTGTGCGGGCACCTGCAGCCGGTTCGAGTTCGCCAAGGCAGCCCTTGAGTACGCAGGCCTCCCCACCGCCGGGCTCGTCCCCGCTATGGACATGGCCCGCTCCTACTTCATCGACCTCGATAACCTCATGCTGCGCCTCGTGGGCTTCGAGCCGGTCCCCGACTGGCACGAGGACCTCCACGCCTACATGGATGCCAACGGGCTTCTCGCACTCTAGCCTCGGAAAGGAACCGCCATGACCACCTCCGAAGAGCGTGCCGAGACCCCTGAGCCCGACGGCACGACGCTCAAGCCCCTCGACCCCAACGACCCCATCGACCGCGTCCGCCTGAACGCCTCGGCGCGTCGGACCAAGGTGGCCCACCGGCCGGCACGCCACGTCGACACCCCCGACGAGGCCCTGGCCCGGGCCCAAAGGCGCCAGGGCAAGCTCGGGCTCACCGGCTGGATCTTTATCGGCCTGGGGCTCGGCCTGCTGTGCGGCGTGGTCTTCCACTACCTGGTGCCTGCCGGGCCCGTGCGCGACGACGTCTTTGTCAACGGCGTGTTCTACGTGGTCGGCCAGGGTTTTTTGCGCCTCATGCAGATGCTCGTCGTCCCGCTCGTCTTCTGCTCGATCGTGTGCGGCGCGGCCTCCATCGGAGACACCAAGACGCTGGGCGCCATCGGCGTCAAGACCATCCTGTTCTACCTCTTCACCACCGCCGTGGCCGTGGCCGTGGCCCTAGGCGTCGCGACCCTTATCAACCCGGGCAGCGGGGTCGACATGGGGTCGGTCGTACCTGCCCAGGCCACCGTGGCCGCCGCCGACGAGCTCTCCATAGCCGACACCGTGCTCAACATCGTGCCCCAGAACCCCATAGGCGCGCTTGCCAACGGGGACATGCTCCCCATCATCTTCTTTGCGCTGTTCTGCGGCATCGTGATCGCGGTTTTGGGCAAGCGCGTCGAGACGGTCCACCGCCTGTTCGAGCAGTTCAATGAGATCATGATGAAGATGACCACGCTGGTCATGTACGTGGCGCCGCTCGGCGTCTTCTGCATCCTGGCGCGCACCTTTGCCGGCATTGGCTTCGATGCCTTTCTCCCCATGCTCAAGTACATGGGCGGCGTCGCGGTGGCCCTGGCGATCCAGTGCTTCGGGGTCTACATGCTGCTGCTCATGGCCTTCACGCGCCTGAACCCCCTGATCTTCCTGCGCAAGTTCTTCCCGGTCATGGCCTTTGCCTTTTCGACCGCCACGTCGAACGCCACGATCCCCATGAACATCTCCTATCTGGAGCGGCGTATCGGCGTGAGCCGCAAAGTGAGCTCCTTCACCATCCCGCTCGGCGCCACCATCAACATGGACGGCACGGCGATCATGCAGGGGGTGGCCGTGGTGTTCACCTCGCAGCTCTTCGGCATCGACCTCGGCCCGGCCGACTACGCCACGGTCATAGCCACGGCCACACTCGCCTCCATAGGCACGGCGGGGGTGCCGTCGGTGGGGCTGATAACCCTGAGCATGGTCTTTAACTCGGTGGGGCTGCCCCTTGAGGGGATCGCGCTCATCATGGGCATAGACCGCATCCTCGACATGCTGCGCACCGCCGTGAACATCACCGGCGACGCCGTGGTGACCACCATCGTGGCCAAGCAGTCGGGCGCCATGGACCCGGCGGTCTACCGCGACCCCCAGGCAGGGCAGGACGGCTCCCTGGCCGAAGCAGCATGACCTATAAGGTCGGCCGCGCGGTACACGGAGTTAGTTGAGCCGCTCCGCTATGATCCGAAGGGCGTGGCGGTACCCCTCGATCCCCTCGCCGCAGATGGTGGCCACGCAGGCGGCGCGCACGTAGGAGACCTGTCGGAAGTCCTCGCGGCTGGCGACGTCGCTGATATGGACCTCCACGGTGGGGATGCCTACGGCCTTGAGGGCGTCGAGCAGGGCGATGCTCGTGTGCGTGTAGGCGCCGGGGTTCATCACGATGCCGTCGTAGACGCCATAGGCCCGCTGGACCGCGTCCACGAGGTCGCCCTCGTGGTTGGACTGGTAGGTGTCGACCCGCTCGAAGCCAAGCTCCCGCCCCGCCCGCTCCACGAGGGACAGGAGCGCCTGGTAGTCCTGCGTCCCATAGATGGCCGGCTCCCGCAGGCCGAGCAGGTTGATGTTTGGTCCGTTGATGACGAGCGCCTTCATAGGGTTCCTTTCGCATGGGCTAACGGCTAAAGCCAAGGGTTGCAAGACGGTTATGGGCAGGGGCTAAGCATAGGCCTTTATCCAGACAAAGCCCAGCCTGCGCAGGGGGCCCAACCGGCCATAGGCCGACTGTGCGACCCTGCGGTAGGTCTCGAGGTCGTCGGGATCCGCCGCAGGGCGCGTGCCCCAAGGGTCGCCGAACGCCGCGTCCATGGCCTTCTCGGCCAAATGCCGCACCTCCGAAACGGAGACGTCGGCGACCTCGTGGGCCAGCTCGTCGGCAAAGCCGTCCTCCGTCCCGTAACGGCCTTCCAAAAGGCCGGCGTAGTGGAGAAGCGCCACCAGGTCGGCAAGGAGCTCGTCGGCCCCCGCGCCGGCCCGCGAAGCAATGATGCGGCGGCGACGTCGCACCAGCGCCATACCTGCCAGCAGGACGACCAAGACGAGCGCGACCGTCAGGGCCCCCCCGAGGGCAACGGGACCCCAAAGATGCCCTTCCTTCGAGGGGGCGCTCTCGGTACCCTCGACGGCAGCGGTCGGGGCATCCGGGATCTCGGGGGAGAGGGATGCGCCCTGCGGGACCTGGTCAGAAACGGTGTCGACGGCCTCGGGGGCCTCCTGCGGTCCCGCTTCGGGCACCTTGTCCTCCGCCGTCTCGCCTTGCTCCGCGGGGTTCTCCTGCGGTTGTTCCTCCAGAGGTTCCGAGGGTTCCGAGACATCCGGCACCGGGTCATTGGCGGGGTCGACGAGGGCGTAGGGCGCAGCCTCCTGCGACCCCGCGGGGGTGACCTCAAGGGGAACCCACCCGAGGTTGGCCGCGTAGACCTCGACCCACGCGTGGGCCCGCGCGCTGCCGAAGGTCGACTCCCAGTCCCCCTGGGCGTTCTGGGAGAAGGCCGAGGGGGGAGCCGCAAAGCCCGTCACGTAGCGGGCGGGTATCCCGTACATCCGCAGCATGAGGGTGGCCGTGGTGGCAAAGTGCTGGCAGTACCCGGCATGGCCTTCGAACAGGAGGTATTCCGGTATCGAGACGTCGCTGGGGAACGTGCCCGGCGAGGTGGTGTAGCGGGCGTTTTGGGCCAGCGTCTCCTTGACAAAGGCTATGGCCTCTCCCTGGGTCGAGCAAGGGTTTTGGGCTACGAGCTCGCTCAAGCGGGGGAGCTCGTCATAGGGCACCTCGAGATAGGCAGACCTCACGAGGGAGCCGTAGCCGCCGAGGACCGTGTCCGCTGCGGCCAAGGTCTGCTCGCCGGGGGAGGTCAGCTCCAACCCGCGCGCGTAAAGGTAGGACTCGGCGTCGGGGCCGTCTAAAAGCGACCCGACGGGAGCGGCTGCATCCAGGACGCCCAGATCGCAGAGGTCTTCGTAGGTCCCGATGCCCACGGCGTCGAAGGCGCGGGTCCCGTTGGTATCCGATTGGACCGCGACCGCGGCATAGGGCTGGAGCGCCCCCGCGTCTACCGTCGCGTCCGCCGAGCCCAGCCGTAGGTAAAAGCCCGGCAAGAGCGCCTCCCCGGCCCCAAGGGCGTAGACGCTCGCCGCAAAGAACTCCGCCGAGTGCAGCGCGTTTTGTTGGCCGAACGCCTCGAACGCCGCGGCTGTCGAGGCGTCTGCGGGGATAGACGGGTCCTCCGCGGCGCTCCAGACCCCGTTGCTGTAGCTGCCCCCGCGATAGGAGGCAAGGTAAAGCGGGTACACCGGGGCCCGAGACAGGCTCACCGCCACGAGGGGGCGCCCGTCGGGCCCGGAGAGGTCGCCACGGTTCACGGTCCCGCCGCCCAGGCCGGTGGAACGGCCGCGGTAGGCCGCCGGCACCGCAGCCCCCTCGCCGACGCCGAACCGCTCCGCCACAGAGGTCCACACCCCGTCGACAAAACCGCTGAGCGCGCGTGCCGGGGCTCGAAACGCCTCCGGGGACAGCCATGCCAAAGACGCGGCCAGCGCCAGCGCGACGCAGGCCACGCCGAGCCCCAGGGCCACGAGCGAGGGCCTGCGTTCGAACCTGCGGCCCACGTAGCCGTTTGCCAGGATCCCAGCGGTGTAGAGCACCAACAGCGCGACGGGTGCCGCATCGGGCTCGACGCCCTCAAAAGGGCATGCCAAAAGCACGGCGGCACCGATCAGGCAGAGCAGCCCGCCGCGGTTCCAGGCAAACACAAGGGCGCCCACGACGAGGCCGAGAAGCCCAAAGGCCACACAGAGCAGCTGTCCGATGTCGCCCTCGAGGACCGTCCAGCTCGTGACCGAGTCCCAGACAAGCTCCCCCTGGTCTAGCAGGGCATCGCGCCACACGTAAGAGACGCAGGCGAGGGCAGCGGCGCCCAGGGCGAGGCCGGGCCAGCTGCGCCCCGCAAAGACCGCGCAGGCCCAGACGAGGCAGAGCGGCGCGAGGCCGCCGGCCATGGACCAGGGGGGAAGGCCGACCTCGGAAAAGTCGCACACGAGCCATCCAAAGCCCACCACCCCGCATGCGGCCGCAAGCAGCAGCACCAGCTGAGAAAGGGAGGCCGCGAGCGGGCGAGACGCCTCGCGGGCGCCTCCGACCACCCGCCCCCCTCTGTCGACGGGCAGCACCTGCACCCCATCGATGGCGACGCCCATGCGCCCGGATGCCTTCATAGACGCCCACCCCCTTGGCGGCCCGGGCAGGGGCCCGTCTCCTGCAAACCGTGCGGACGTGCGAGGCTTACGAGGGCGTTGCCGAACCGGAGGCCCTCCTCGCCCTCTATCGAGAGGAGCGGCAGGGCGCCCGCACGGGAGCGGGCAAGCAGGCGGGCGTCGTATGCCGGGGCAGGTGCGTCGCCCGTCGGCAACGGGGCGCCCACCAGGGAGGAGACCATGGACCAGGCGTCATGCTCCCGCACCACCCGCGATGCTCCCACCGTGGGCCCTTCCTGCCACAGGACCACGTGGGCAACCCCGCGCCGTGCCAGCCCGAGCGAAACGCGCAGGGCCGAGCTGTAAAAACGGTCCAGCGCCTCGGGGGACGCGTGGACGCCCAACGACTGAAGGTCCGCAAGCACGACGGCCCCCAGGTGCTCGTCGTCCACGTGAACCTTGGTTATCAGCTCACCCGCACGGGCCGAGAGCTTCCAATGGACGCCGTGCAGGGGGTCGCCCGGCTCATAGGGCCGCAGGTCGAGGATGTCTGGCGGGGTGCATCCCGCTACGCCCGCATCCTCCCAGAGCGCGTCCTCTACCTCTGCAAGGCCCCAGGACGTCGGGGGAGACCACGGGTCGAGCCCCCCGGGAACGACGTGCGCCTCGGCACGGGCGGTCAGAAGGCGGCGGAAGGCAAAGAGGCCCAAAGGGTCGCGTGCGGTCAGCGAGACCGCGCGGACGTCCAAGACCCCGCAGTGGGGTGCGTCCACGACCACCTCGGTCCTCAAGGCCGTCCGCGACTCGCTTGTTCCCTGGGCTGTCAGCGAGGCGGCGGGGCACTGCCCGTCGCGGTAGCGGCACGCTATGCCCACCTCGAGCACCCCGACCGGGAGAATCCCGCGGTTCGAGACCTCAAGCCCGAAGCGTGCCGACGACCCCTGGACAACGGGGCCACGGGGCCCCGACACGGCCACGGCCAGCCGTCTCGAGCACCAAAGGCCCACGCCCCACGACAGGACCGCGAGCAGCGTGAGGGTCCAAGCCGCGACCAGGGCGGCCGCATCCCCCGACGCCCCGCCGGAATACCAGAGCACGACGGCGAGGGCGATGTAGACGACCCGCGCCATACTCAGCGACCGGTGCAGGCCGAGCCGCCGTGCTCGAACCTCGGCCGGGGTACAGAAGCCCTGACCTCGGTCAGGACCCCCTCGACGCTCAACCCGTCGACCAGCGCAGAAGGCGAGAGGGCCACGCGGTGCCGCGCGACCGCCATGAAGCAGCCGGCCACGTCGGACGGCGCCACGTAGTCGCAGCCCCGCAGCCAGGCCGTCGCCTTGGCGAGCCTCGCAAGGGCGAGCGTGCCCCTTGGGCCGCAGCCCGTTTCGAGGCGCTCGTCGCCGCGGGTGGCTTCGATCAGGCGGACCGCATAGGACAGCACGGCGTCGTGGGCGTAGGTCTGGAAGACCGACGCGCGCATTGCCTGCAGGACCCGGGCGTCGGCCATGGCGGCGAGGCCGTCGATGCGTCGGACCCCGCCGTCTTCGCGCGCCAAGGCGAGCTCCGCCTCGAAGCTCGGGTAGCCCAGCGAGCAGCTTGCCATGAAGCGGTCGAGCTGGGAGGGGGGCAGGGGCTGCGTGCCGACCGTGCCAAAGGGGTTCTGCGTCGCGATGACAAAGAATGGGTCCGGCACGCGGCGCGTCTCGCCGTCGACCGTCACAGAGCGCTCCTCCATGACCTCGAGCAAGGCGGCCTGGGTCTTGGGGGAGGTGCGGTTCACCTCGTCAGCTAGCAGCAGGTTGCAGAACACGGCCCCGGGCCGATACACGAACTCGTGGGTGTCGGGCCGATACATCGTGAAGCCCGTGATGTCCGAGGGCGTGAGGTCGGGGGTGAACTGCAGGCGAGTGCACTCAAGGCCGAGCAGGCGGCCGAGCGCCAGCGCCAGGGTGGTCTTTCCCACCCCCGGCAGGTCGTCGAGCAGCAGGTGGCCGCCTGCAACCAGCGTCGAGAAGGCGAGCGCCGTCACCTCGGGCTTGTCGAGCACGACGCGGTCGACCTCGGCGAGCAGCGCCCGGGCAAGGCGGCGCAGGTCGTCGCGGTTTGTGGGGGACCGATCCATGGGCGTCTCGCTTTACTGATGGGGGAGGGACACGACAGGCTTTGATTTTACCCGTAACCGCCGCCTTTGGGAAAGGGGTGCCTCTCCCTCGACATTTACCGTTCCCGCGCGAACTGCGGCGGGCAAAACGTCTACAATGGCCCCACCTGCCGAAGTCCCACGCGGGCATGCCCGCCGTTCCAAGGAGAAAGCTCATGGTCGACAAGACAACCATCGCCAAGGACCTGCTCAGCATCAAGGCGGTCTTCCTCCGTCCCGATGTGCCCTTCACCTGGGCTTCGGGCATCAAGAGCCCCATCTACTGCGACAACCGCCTCACCCTGTCCTACCCCGAGGTGCGCGAGGACATCGAGCAGGGCATAGCCGAGGTCATACGGGAGCAGTACCCCGAGGCCAAGGTCGTCATGGGAACCTCCACGGCCGGCATCGCCCACGCCGCGATCGCCGCCTACAAGCTCGGCCTCCCCATGGGCTATGTGCGCGGCAGCGCCAAGGACCACGGTCGCAAGAACCAGATCGAGGGCCGCTGCGAGCCGGGGACCAAGGTTGTCGTGGTCGAGGACCTCATCTCAACCGCCGGCTCGGTGCTCGACTGCGTGGAGCCCCTGCGCGCGGCCGGGGCCGAGGTGCTCGGTGTGGTGTCGATATTCACCTACGGCATGCAGAAGGGCCTCGACCGACTCGCCCAGGCCGACGTGCGCAACGTCTCGCTCTGCGACCTCGACACCCTGGTGAAGGTCGCCGTCGAGGAGGGCTACATCAAGCCCGAGGACGAGGCGCGCCTGCTTGCGTTCCGCGCCAACCCCTCCGACGAGTCCTGGATGGCCTAGGGGCGATCCAGATAATCGTCAAAGGCGCGCGGGCCGAACCGGTTTCGGCCCGCGCATGGGCGGCGGTAGTATAATGGGGTCGGTCGCGCTTTTCGAAGCGGCCGAACGGCTGGCGGACAAGGGGGTCCAAGGGCCAATGGCTGCAGACATCCTTCTTGTGGAAGACGACGCCTTCGTCGCCCAGGTGCTCTCGTACTACCTCGAGGAGAAGCGCTTCAAGGTGGTTTGCGCCGGGACGGCCGGGGAGGCCCTCGGGCTCGCCCACGGCTCCTACGACGTCATCCTCCTCGACATCATGTTGCCCGACGCCGACGGCATCGGCCTGTGTCGCCAGCTGCGCCGCTGGTACGACTGTCCCATCATCTTCTTTAGTTGCCTTGACGACAGCGAGACCATCATCAAGGCCCTCGATGCTGGCGGCGACGACTTCCTCGTTAAGCCCTTCGACAACGATGTTCTGCTCGCTAGGATCGAGGCGAACCTGCGCCGGGCACGCAACGAATACCGCGACACGGTGCCCCGCTGCATCGAGTGCGGCCCGTTCTCCCTCGACGTCCAGGCGCGCACCTTGCGCAAGGACGACGTCGAACTGCGCCTCCCGCCCATGGAGGCGCGCCTGCTGGCCTTTCTTATGCAGCACCGCGGGCGCCACTTTCCCTCGGAGGAGCTCTACCGCCACGTCTGGGGGAGGGACTGCTGCGGCGACCCCCGCACGGTGCTGGTCCACATCAGCCATCTGAGAACCAAGCTCGAAGACGACCCTAAACACTGCCGCTACCTGCGTAGCGTGTGGGGCAAGGGCTACGTGTTCGATTGCGACGGTGCGCCCTCTTCCGGAGATTCCTCGCCCACCAGCGGCAGGTAGACGCTGAACACGGTCCCTTCTCCCGGGCTGCTCTGCACGCCCACCGTGCCGTGGTGGCGCTCGACCGTGGAACGCACGATGGACAGCCCGATTCCCGAAGACCCCTCGTTTGCACCACGCGGCCCACGCCGCCAGTACCGCTCGAAGACGTGGTCAATCTCGCCGGGGGCTATGACGGTCCCGCGGTTGGTGACCGTCGCCAAGGCGCGGCCGTCGGGGCGGCGACCCAGGGCTACCGACACGGTGCTTCCGGCAGACGCATGGCGGATGGCATTCTCGACTAGGTTCTCGAAAGCGCGCGAGAGGTACTGCTCGTCTCCCCAGGTGATGCACCCCTCCGGCGCGTCGCAGGTCACGAGCACGCCGCGGTCGCGGGCCGCGGGTTGACCGGCCTCGACGACGCGGTGAAGAACCACTCCCAGGTCAACGGGGTCCTCGGCCAGCAGGAACTCTCCGTCTTCGAGTTTGGCGGCGGTAAAGAGGTCCTCAATGAGGCGACCGAGCGACCGTGTTCGCTCCTCCAGCATCGCCAGGACGTCGGCGTACCGCTTGTCCAGTGGGTCGCGGGGAAGGGCGGCCACCCCCCTCTGGATGGAGAAGAGCGGCCCACGCAGGTCGTGGAAGATGTTGACCATCATTCCCAGGCGCATGCTCTGCTGCTGCTCGAGCTTGGCGGTGCGCTGGGCCGTCATCTCCTCGAGGAGGGCGTTCATATCTTCGGTCTTGCGAAAGTTGCGGGCGAACATCTGGTTGAGGTAGAGCATGATGGCCAGGACCACGGGTAGGTTGAGCAGCCGGGCCTTGCGCAGCGCCAGCAGGACGGCCCCGTCGGGGAAGAATCCGCAGTCTACCAGGAACGCCCCCACCTTGAGACCCAGCGTGACGCCGAAGCCCACCACGAGCAGGGGCGTGCCCGGCATCTGGCGCTCCCAGGCCTTGGTGAGGGCCCAGCCGCCCCATAGGATGCACCCGACCAGCAGCGAGATCATCGTCGCTCCAAAGCTCCACAGGCACGCGACGGTGCCGCAGGCGAGGGGGATTCCCACGAGCGAGTACCAGCGCACCAGCGGCCTCATGGGGCGCGGCAGCGGGGTGTGCGAGAGCAAGACGCACAAAGCGGTGGGGATGTAGGCCACGTAGAAGTGGCCGAAGACCTGGACTTTGTTGAAGATTTCCTCGGGGATGCCCTGGCCGGGTGGCATGGCCCCCAGCAGAAGCCACACCACCAGGAACGCCGAGTAGGAGACGAAGGGCACCAGGTCGGTCTCGCTGGGCTTGGCGATGAACAGCGACAGGGTGTAGAGCAGCATAACGGCGAGTGCGGTGAGGGCGACGGTGCGCAGGGTGCGTTCCAGCAGAAAGAAGGCATCGAAGACCGAGGATTCCGTTCCCAGGTAGAGGGCGTCCGCGCGGCTCCACCGGTCGGTCAGGACTTCGAGCTTAACCAGTTCCTCGGACCCGCGCTCCCTTTTAAAGACGCTTTCGTCGAGCTTGTAGACGGCGGTCTGCCGGTTCTCCGAGAGCCGGTCGAGGTGCTGGTCGAGCTCCGTACCGTTGGCGCGTACCGTCAGCTTGCCGCCGGCCGATTGCACGACGGTCACAAACCGGTCCTCGTCGGTCTCGAACCGAAGGTCCGCCCGGCAAAGGTGCCGGTCTGGGTCCCACGACTCCCCGGTCACCAGGTAGGGGCCGGCTCCCGCCGGGACGACGGAGCCGCTTCCCACCCGTTCCTGGATGCTTCCAAGAACATAGAAAGCCACCACGGCCCATATCAGGGAGACCGCGAGGACCACCAGAGCGCGCATGCGGGCTCTCATTGCGGATGCACCTCCAAAGGACGCCTTGGGCAACGCGGCACCAGCATAGGGGCCTGCGACGAAGATCGATATTAAGACGCTCTTAATTTTTCACCTCCCGCCTTAAGGATGCGGCGGCCGCTGGCGGGGCGTTTTGACGGGCGCTCCTGGTGGAACCGGGCGCGGGGACGGTGTTCGGCTCGGGGACCTTAAGGCGTCCCTCCGCAGGGCGCCTCGGAAGCTGCCCTGTTAACCCCTCTTTAAGACCCGGGACGGCCCGAGCGCCTATAGTGCGTGGCAGCCGGCACGGCCGCGCGGGAGGCGGAGCATCCGCCTGGGAGCCTCAAAGGGATGGCGACCCGATGGTCCCGCGCGGTGGCGGCCGTACAACCAAGGAGGAGGAACCATGGGTGAAAGCCTGAGCAGGCGGGGGTTCGTTCAGGGTGCGGCCGTGGGGACGGCGGGCATCGCGGTGGCGGCGGGCTGCGGGGTCTGGGGGAGCAGCAGGGCGGATGCGGACCAGGCCGTCAAGGCCGTCTACACCCCCGGCACCTACACGGCCTCCACGCGGGGTAACGGAGGTCCGGTGACGGTGGCCGTCGAGGTCGACGACCATGCGATTCTGTCCGTCGCGGTCGAGGGCGAGGGCGAGACGGTCGGCATCGGCACGCTGGCCTTGGAGGCACTGCCCGACGCCATCGTGGCGGCCAACGGGATCGAGGTCGAAGGCGTCTCGGGCGCCACGGTGACGTCCGACGCCGTGAAGCGCGCGGTCGCGGATGCCTTGAGGCAGGCGCGGGGCGAGGGGCCGCAGAGCGCGGCGGTGGCCGACGGCCGCTACGTGACCCGCGCTCTGGGCATGCTGAGCTACGTCCGCGTCTCCACCACGTTCAAGGACGGCACCATCGCCGAGGTCAAGGTCCTGAGCAGCGACGAGACGCGCCTGCTCTCCGACGCCGCTGAGAACATGCTGCCCGGGCGGATCGTCGAGGCCCAGAGCTTGCTCGTCGATACCGTGACGGGGGCCACCGTGACCTCCAACGCGATCCTTTCGGCCGTGCGTCAGGCCATCGAGATGGCCGGCGGCGACCCTATGGCCTTCGAGGTTCCGGTGCCCAAGGTTGAGCCCGTGCCCACCGAGGTAGACGACGCCCCCGACGTCGCCATCGTCGGCGCGGGTCTGGCCGGCCTCACCGCCGGCTACAATCTGGCCAAGGCCGGCAAGGTCGTCTACGTCTACGAGCGCCTTCCCTATTTCGGTGCGAGCTTCCTGTGCTCTGGCGGCACCGTGTTCACAGCCGACACCATCGTCCACAAGGCCTATGCCGCGTGCCACGGCGGCCCCGAGTCCATCTCCGAGCCCGTTCGCTCCATAGAGAACGCAATCGCCTACAAGCAGTCCACGGTCAGCGAGGAATCCCGGTCGCCTTTGGCCAACCCCGATATCCCGCTGATGCGCACCATGCTTGTCAAGAGCGGCCAGATGGTCGACAAGCTCATCACCCAGGAGGGCTTCGGGTTCTGCCCCTACGGCAAGTACAGCAAGGTGCACATCTACTTCGGGCCGAGCCCCTGGGCCAACTACAAGCAGTTCAATGAGCCGGCCGACATCGTGACCCGCTACGTCGAGGTCATCCGCGCCGCCGGTGGCGACGTGTTCCTCTCCACCCGCGCCGAGCACCTGGCGATTGACGGCGACCGCGTCGTCGGCCTGGAGGCCGTAGGCGAGGACGGCATCACGCACCACGTGAGCGCGGACGCCGTGCTGCTTGCCACGGGCGGCTGGATGAACAACCCCGAGCTGGTCGACGAGTTCCTGCCCGAGTACAAGGACTACTACGTCAACGCCCTCATCACCAACACCGGTGACGGCCTGTACATGGCCAAGGAGGCTGGCGGCGAGTGGGTCGGCATGGACCTGGGCATCACCTCGACCAACAAGGCCTACCACTCCAAGAACAACACCATCTTCTTCTCGACCGACATCCCCATCGTGCTGGTCAACGCCCACGGCGAGCGCTTCGTCGACGAGAGCTCCAGCTATAAGAAGTACCTGCGCCAGTGCAAGGACCCCAAGCACGGAGGCGCGTTCTACTACATCTTCGACGAGGTCGGCTGGGAGCTCGCCCACGATTCCGACACCTACGACCTGAGCTACTACTGGCTTATCGAGCACAAGGACATCGTCGAGTACGAGAACGCCGAGGACCTGGCCGAGAAACTCGGCATGCCCGAGCTGCTCGAGACGCTCGAGAAGAGCAACGCCGTGGCGAGCGGCGAGGGTGAGGACGAGTTCGGGCGCAAGAACCTGCCTTACCTGCAGACCGATCGCAAGATGTACGCAATGCGCATCGAACCCGGTGCCTATATCACCCTTGGAGGCCTCCATATAGACCCCGAGGCCCGCGTGCTGCGCGAAGACGGTTCGAACGTCGCCGGCCTCTATGCGGCCGGCCTGGTAACCGGTTCGGTCGAGGCCCTTGACGGCGGCGACTACGGCAACGGCAACACCCAGGCTCTGGCCTATGGCCTGCAGGCGGCCGAGACCATCCTGGCCGAAATCGGCTAACGCTCTCGCAAGCGCTGTAGAAAGCGGCGTCCCCTCAAATTGGAAGAGTGTTCCAGACGGCTGCCCGAGGTACCCGGGGCGCTTTGGGCGGCCGTCTGCTTTGCCCTGCGCGACCTTGATTCCCCCGTTGGTCGATTGCCCTGTTAAGACCCGGTGTAGCCGCCTGTTCAAACGGGTCCGCGACGCTGCCGTTTGACTACACTAGCCCTCGACCGATTCGGCGCACCGTCGAGCCTGCGGCCCGGGCGGCGCCTCGACGAGCAGGAGGAAGAGAGAGCACCATGGCCAACCAGACCCTCAAGAAGGACCTCGACTGGGCGAACCTGAGCTTCGCCTACACGCCCACCGACTACAGCTACGTCTGCAACTACAAAGACGGGGCTTGGGAGGAGGGCGGCCTCACCACCGACCACAGCATCACCCTCAGCGAATGCGCCGGCATCTTGCACTACTGTCAGGAGGTCTTTGAGGGCCTCAAGGCCTATACCACCGAGTCGGGCGACATCGTGTGCTTCCGCCCCGACCTCAACGCGAGCCGCATGGCCGACTCCGCCCGGCGCCTCGTGATGCCTCCGTTCCCCGAGGACAAGTTCGTCGACGCCGTCAAGCAGGTCATCGAGGCCAACAGCGCCTGGGTGCCTCCGTACGGCTCCGGCGCCACCCTGTACGTCCGCCCCTTGATGTTTGCCACCGGCAACGTCATCGGCGTCAAGCCGGCCGACGCCTATCAGTTCCGCATCTTCGTCACCCCGGTGGGCCCCTACTTCAAGGGCGGTTGCAAGCCGATCAGCATCTGCGTCTCCGATTACGACCGCGCCGCGCCCCACGGCACCGGCAACATCAAGGCCGGCCTCAACTATGCCATGAGCCTTTATCCCTACGAGCTCGCCCACGAGCGCGGCTTCGACGAGAACATGTACCTCGACTCCCAGAGCCGCACCTACGTGGAGGAGACGGGCGGCGCGAACTTCCTGTTCGTCGACAAGGACGGGACCATCGTCGTGCCCCAGTCCCACACCGACTCGATCCTCCCCTCCATCACCCGCCGCTCCCTGGTCACGGTGGCCAAGGACCTGGGAATGAAGGTCGTCGACCGCCCCGTTCGCTTCGACGAGAACGATCAGTTCGCCGAGTGCGGCCTCTGCGGCACCGCCGCGGTGATTTCGCCCGTCGGCAAGGTCACCTGCGGCGAAGAGGTCATCGAGTTCCCCAGCGGCATGGACGAGATGGGCCCCGTGTTGACCAAGCTGCGCGAGACCCTGACCGGCATTCAGTCCGGTGCCCTCGAAGGCCCCGAGGGTTGGGTCGTCAAGGTCTGCTAACCCACCCGTATCTCTTGGTCTTTCAAGTTTAAGCGCCAAAGGGCCCCGTTTTTTCCAGCGTCAGGATTAACGGGGCCCTTTGCTTTGACGCCCGACAAGTATTGTTATGCCCCTGGGACCAGGCGTTCCAAATAAATGACCTTTTGTACGAACGAAACGCTTTTTATGTCGGTGGGGTTTCTCTGTTTGTCAAATGCTAGTATCCTAAATCCGTTTGCCTGCTATAGAGAGAACGGAGCTGTTTGACCGATGACCCTCCTTGAGCTGTTACAACTCCTTAAGAAGCATCTTGCACTTGTCATCGTGCTGCCCATTGTCTGTGCGGTCGCCATGGCTGTCGTGGCATACGGGTTCATGGCCAACGTGTACACGGCCACCACGAGCATGTATGTTCTTGCTCAAACCGGTGACAGCTCTTCGAGCCTGCAGAGCAGCTTGAGCGCCAGCCAGATGATCACCAACGATGTGGCCGCCCTGATTAAGAGCGACCGTATCAAGAATGACGCAGCCCAGCGTCTGGGGCTCGAAGACCTCAAGGCCTTCGACATCAGCGTCACCAGCTCTACCACCACGCGCCTCATCGACCTTGCCGTCGAGGCAAAGGATCCGGTTGAGGCCGCCCGGGTCGCCAACACCATGGCCAGCTGCGTCTCGTCGGTGGCCCAGGAGGTCATGAACGTCGAGAGCGTCAACGTGGTCGACGAGGCTTCGGTGCCCACCTCGCCCAGCGGTCCCAAGCGCACGATGTACGTGGCCGTGGCCTTCTTGGCCGGCCTGTTCCTCGCCGTGGCCATCGTGGTCCTCATGGACATGCTCAACACCCGCGTCCGCAGCTCCGAGGAGCTCGAGGAGATGCTCGGCGTGCCTGTGATCGGCCGTTTCCCGCATATCAAGAAGGGCAAGTAAACCATGGCCAGGAAGAAGGGCTCCTACGGGAGCAGCCAAAACTCGATTCAAAATGCCGCCAAGACCCTCAAGGCGAACATTCAGTTTGCCAGCGTTGACTCGCCCATCCAGTCGGTCCTGCTTACCTCGTCGGTGCCCGACGAGGGCAAATCTACCATCGCCGTAAACCTTGCCCAGTCCTTTGCGCAGGCAGGCAAAAAGGTGGTCTTGATCGAATGCGACCTGCGCCGCCGCTCCATCGCCCACATGTTGGGTGTACACACCAAGGGCGGCCTGTACGCGGTGCTGTCGGGCCAGGCGTCTCTGGAGGAGATGGTGGTTCCCCTGTCGCAGTCGAACATGTTCTTTCTCGACTGCGAACCGAACATCCCCAACCCTGCCGACATCTTGAACTCGAAGCGTTTTGCAAAGCTGGTTGGCAACCTTGAGGACCACTACGATTACGTGATCTTCGACACGCCGCCCGTGGGCGCTTTCATCGACGCGGCCGTGCTCTCTCAGCTGGTCGACGGCGTGCTCTTTGTTGTCCGTCGCGATTTTGCCAAGCGCGAGCAGATCGCTTCCGCCTTTGATCAGCTTAAAAAGGCCGGCGCCAACGTGCTGGGCACAGTGTTGAATTACGCAGAGTCCTCAAGCGACGGCTACTACTACTCTAACTACTACGGCGGTTCCAAGGATACCGGAAACGTCCAAGGTTCGACCGTGCACGTTCACGGTGAAAACAACCGTCGCGCCCCGATTAACGGGGCCTCGCGTACGGCGGCAGGCAAGCGGTTTAGCAAATAGCTTTTCGTTCGCTCTCTGAAACAAGGCCCGGGCAGAATGAGTTCCCTGCCCGGGCCTTTCGCGTTCTGTGCACGTTTAGAATCCATGCTCCAAATAGGCGCAGGCATAGGCAAGCGTCGCGGCAACGCCCAGTTTAAGGACGCTCTCGTCTATGTCGAAGCGCGCGGTGTGATGGGGCGAACCGCTCCCGCACGCCGGGTTTGCGATTCCCAGATGGGCAAAGACACCCGGGTAGCGCTGCAGATAGAACCCAAAGCTCTCGGAGCCAAACCAGGGGTCGCAGGGGACCACCGCCCCTTTGGGGAGAACCTCTTCCAAGGCCTTGGTCGCCAACGCGCTCGCAGGGCCGTCGTTTATCACCGGCCACGCTATCTCGCGGGAGGCGGCGGCGTCCGCAGAGCATCCGTGCATGGCGGCCGTGTGCTCGCAGACCAGGCGGACGATCTCGAGCGCCTTGCCTCCCGCCTCGCCGTTAAAATAGCGGAGCGACCCTTTGACGTGCGCTTCCTCCGGAATGATGTTGAAACGCCCGCCGCCTTCGATGGTGGTGGCCCCTAGAGTCACCGACTCGTCGGGGGCAAGCCGGTTCACCCAAGCAACGGCCAGGTTGTTGAGCAGGTTCGCGGCGGCAAACACCGGGTTGCGCGCCATGTCGGGCCGGGAGCCGTGGCCACCCGTGCCGTGGAGGACCACGTCGAGCGTGGCTGCCCCGGCCATGCGGGGCCCGACGTCAACGCAGACCTTGCCGCTCTCGAGCTCGGCATAGAGGTGGATGCCCCAGACCGCCCCGACAGGATGGCCTTCGAGCGCCTCCAGCATGGGCCCATAGCCGGACATCGTCTCCTCCGCGCTTTCAAAGCACAGGAGCACCGTGCCTTGCAGACGGCCCTCGTCGCGCAGGCGTGCCAGGGCACGGGCGACGCCGAGGAGCATGGCGGTGTGGCCGTCGTGGCCGCAGGCATGGCAGGTGCCCGGGTTCTCAGACATGCAGGCACGCGGGCCGGCAAGGTTCTCGGGGCTTTCCACAATGGGCAACGCGTCGATGTCGGCCCTCAGGGCCACGCACCGCCCCGCCTGTCCCGAATCGACCACGCCGAGCACCGAGGTGGGCGTGGGGTTGCTCCACGCTATGCCAAGGCCGTCGAGCTCCTTCTCGACAAAGGCCGCGGTCTGGACCTCCTCGCCGCTGAGCTCGGCCAGGCGGTGAACGTGCCGACGGCATTCGACCACATAGGGCTCGAGCTCGTCGGCCAGGCTGCGCACCTCTTCGGCATATACCATGTGGCCATCTCCTCCGTTCTATAGGTAAGCCAGATAGCCGAGCACCGTCTCCGTATCTACCACCCGGCTGTCGTAGCATCGGCTGAAGTACTCGAGGCCGCCCTGCTGCGTGCCGATGAGGAAGGTCCCGCAGGCATCCGCAGGCACGACGCTGCGATAGCCGCGGAAGTAAGCGCCGGCCAGCGTCTGCAGCACGCAGATGTTCGTGTCGCAGCCAAAGGCGATGAGCGTGTCGACCCCCAGCTCCCGCAGGGTCAGGTCGAGGTCGGTCTGGAAGAAGCCGTCATAGCGGCGTTTGGGGATGACGATGTCGCCTTCTTGCAGGTCGAACGCCTCAAGCGGCCGGGCCGCGTCGGTGCCTGCCATACCGTGGGCCCCCCACAGCTCCAGCTCGCGGTCGTACGGGGGGCGATGGGCGTCGTCCGAGAAGATCACGGGCACCCCCTTGGAACGGGCGGCCTTCACGATGGCCACGGCGTTTTGTGCCATGGCCTCGAGCCCGGGGACGACCGGGCCGTGTCCGCCGAGGACGTCGATCACAAGGACCGCCGTGTGCTCGAGCTCGAGTGTCGTTAACTGCTGCCAGGGGGTTTGTTGGGAAACAGGCAGGTAGGGCATCGCGTTTAGCCGCCTTTCTCGATAGGGGGGTGTTGGCCGCGAAGGATAGCGCACAGATGTGGCCCACGTGTGCAGGCTGCGTGGCGTCGGTTTGGCCGCGGCCCAGCGCTCCGACAGCCAAACGTGAGGACCCCTATGGGGCATCCATCCCGATACAAGGTTTTTCTCTCCGATATCTGATATAATTAGATATGTTTAACTTTTCGTTTGTCATCACCAAGGTCCCATGGACCCCAGGCGCGCCAGCCATATATGACAGGAGTTCCGTTGAAGAGCATCGAGTCCAAGCGCCAGTGGGAGAAAAAGGTCATCGGCAACATGATCGCCATCTACTGCGCCGGAAACCACGCGGACCGGGAGCACGACGCAGAGGGGCTGTGCCCCGAATGCGCCGAGCTTGCCGCCTACGCACGTACCCGAAGCGACCGGTGCCCCATGATAGAGACCAAGGCGTTCTGCGCCAACTGCCCGGTGCACTGCTACAAGCCCAGCATGCGCGAGAAGATCCGCCAAGTCATGCGCTACGCAGGCCCCCGCATGATCTGGCACCACCCGGTCGACGCGTGCCGCCATCTCGTGTGGAACACGCGTGAAAAACGCCAGCTGGCCAAGAAGGCCGCCCAAGAAGCCGCCAAGCAGGGACGGCAGTGACGTTTTTTGACAGGGTCAGGCTATAGCAATCCACAGAATTGCTGGACAAGGCGCGCGAGGGTGCGGTGCGCCAGGGCACATAAGCCCGAGTGCAACGAAGTATCAGTAATTCTGTGGACTGCTATAGGGCGGCCCGGCGCATCTCCTCATAAAGAAGGCCCCCGTTTTCGGTTGCCACGAACGACTCTTTGAAGACGGCAAAGAAGCTGGTCCTGAGCGGCAGGTCGGCCAGGGTGAAGGCCCGGTACTCCTCGCGCGTGTCGATGCCCACGCGCGGCGCGAGCGTGGTGGGCACGATGCCCAGGCAGCGGCCGAACTCGTACGAGAAGTACTCGACGTGGTCCGAGAAGTCGCGCGTCTGCAGCGTTACCCAGGCACCGTGGGCCGCCAGCTGGTCGGCCACGCGGTCGCGCTCCCACGACGCGTAGATATCGGGCGGCAGCATAAAGGTGGCCCGGTCTAGGTCTGAGACGGTCACGATATCGCGCTGGAACAGCGGGCTTTCTTGGGTGGCGAGCAGCTTGATCTCCTCGGTGCCCAGCGCAAAGCCGCATAGGCCCGGCGGCAGGGGTGGAACCCCGCCGGTGCACCGGTACTCTTTGAACCCCACCACGGCTATGTCGTTTTCGCGCTCGTTGAGCGCGGCCACGGTCGAGAGGGCCCCGTTGTCGGTGGCGATCTCGATGCGCTTGTAGGGATGGGCCTCATGGATGGCCTGGCGGGCTTTGTAGAGCAGGGTTTCGAGCCAAGGCAGGTTCGAGGCGGCCACGCGCACGACCAGCAGGTTGTCGGCGAGAGACGCGTACTCCTCGACTACGGAGTCCCACGAGGCGAGCAGGGTACGGGCCGTCTGGACAAAGCGGGCCCCGGCAGGGGTTAGGACCAGGCGCCTCTGCCGGGTCGCAAGGAGCTTGCACGAAAGCTCGGCCTCGAGCGAGCGCATGTGCTCGGTCAGCGTGGGGCGGGTGGTGAACAGCCGCTCGGCTGCGCTGGAGTAGCTGAGTTCTTCGGCCAGTACCAGGAACTCCTCCAAGAACCGTGTGTTCACGAGCCCTCCTTCGATGGCGCGGGCAGCTTTGGGGCCATTGTAGCCCGACGGCCGACCCAGCCGCGTTGCAGAGCGGCAACGGCTATTGTAAAGAAAAACTGCAGGCATGCAGAGTTTTTATCCGACGCCGTTCGGTTGCCTTCCCCTGCGTAAAAAGCCTTGCATTCTTACCGAGCCCGACGGCTGTAGCATGGAGGCGACGCGGTGGCCTTGGGATCAAAGGGGATCGTTGCCTGAGCCGCCGCAGCCGGTGTGAACATGCGACACGAGGAGGGTCCTATGGACGTTGATCGCAGGAACTTTGTGGCCGGGGCCGCCGCCCTGGGGGCTGCCGGAATGATCGGCGGGGCGTTTTCGGCAATGACGGCGGGGAGGGCCGATGCCGCCGAGGTGCCCGCCGAGGGCGACCGCGAGGCCTTCGAGGCCTACGCCGCCCCCATCGACCCCGTGGCCGTTCCGGATGCTTGGGACGAGGAGCACGAGATCGTGGTCGTGGGCTCCGGCGCCGCGGGCGTCAACGCCTCGATCCGCCTGGGCCAGGCGGGCTACGACGTGCTCATGGTGGACCGCCTGCCTTACACGGGCGGCAACTCACAGTGCTCGAGCGTGTTCTCGAACTTCGGCGGCCACAAGCAGGCTAACGAAGCCGGATGGGCCTATCCCAGCTTCCCCTACGACGTCGACAACATCGTGGAGTTCATGCTCGACCAGCAGCAGATGACCGGCCAGCCCGAGCTCACGCGCGCCATGGCGGTCGAGGGTCCCAAGTGCATCGACTGGATGAACGAGAAGGCGAACGCCAAGTGGGTCCCCATGAACCCGAGCCCTGCGGGCAACGGCCTGCTCCAGTGGGAGGGCATGGCCACCGAGACCAACGGTTTCAACATCAACTACATCCCCATGCTCGAACTCGTTGAGACGGCCAAGGAGGCCGGGGCCGAGGTGCGCGTGGACTGCGACGTGACGGCCCTGGTGAGTGACGGGGAGGCCGTGGTCGGCGTGCAGGTCGAGCAGGAGGACGGCGCCAAGCTCATCCACGCGACCCGCGCCGTGGTGCTGTGCGCCGGCGGCATGGAGGTCAACCGCGCCATGATGAGCAAGTACTCGGCCACGGCCCTGCGCGGCATCGCGAGCATCGCCACGCCGCCCAACGGCACCGGCGAGTGCATCCGCATGGGCCTGGGCGTGGGTGCGAGCCTCTCGGGCTTCGACTCCACCGGCGCCTTCGACGGCGGCGTGTGGTGGCGCGACTACGAGCCCTACGAGCTGCAGATGCAGTGCCACATCAACAAAGACGGCAACCAGGTGGTGCGCCAGCCCTGGCTGCGCATCAACGTCGACGGCCAGCGCGTGCCCTACATCTCGACCTCGGCGCTCAGCTACCCCTACACCACCGACGCGGCGCCCTCCTCGGCCGGCCTCTGCGACACCGCCGCCATCGAGATGGCCCAGCCCGAGGGCAAGACCTTCTGCGTCTTTGACTCCAAGTACGAGCAGCTGATGCTCGACAACTACTTTGGCCAGGTCATCTGCCGCAAGGCCAAGATTGTGGCCGAGGACGATCCCTACATCGACCGCGTGCCCGTAGACTTGCGCGACTGGCGCACCGGCTTCCAGCAGATGATCGACGCGGGGGCCATCAAGCGCTGCGACACCATCGAGGAGCTCGAGGCTGCCCTGGGCCTTCGCGAGGGCATGCTGGTGGCCGAGGTGGCCAAGTGGAACGACGCCTGCGCCAGGGGCGAGGACTACGTGGCCTCCTACAAGTACCGCCCCGAGTGGCTCCTCCCCCTGGACGAGCCGCCCTACTACGGCGCGGCGGTGGGCGGCCACGTGTTCGGCTCCAAGTGCGGCCTGCGCGTGACCCCCGGCATGCACGTGCTGGACACCGCGGGCGCGCCCATCCCGGGCCTCTATGCGGCATGGCACACCGCCGGTGGCTCGGCGGGCGACGGCAACGCAGCCGGACGCCCCTTGACCGGCATGTACGCCGACCTCGGCCTCGCCTTTGTGGGCGGCTACATGGCCGCGGGCGGCATCCTCGCCGAGGACGGCCGCGAGGGATAGCGCCCAGACCAAGCAGGTAAGACGGCGGAGAAGCCCTTGGGGTCGAGCGCGGACCTCCGGGGCTTCTCCGCCAAATCGGCGGATGAGCGGGAGATATTGCCTTTAACAGTTGTTTTGGCATGGCGAAGGGGAGGGCAGCGTCCCATCGGGGCCGTCCAAGCGCTACCATGGTCGGCGTTTTGCCATCGATTGCAAAAGCACCGACCACGAAAGGAACCCCCATGGAGCGACCTAACGCCTGGAAGGCCTACACGCCCGACCAGCTGGCGGAGCTCGACGCCTTCTGCGCCGACTACACCGCCTTCCTCAGCGACAACAAGACCGAGCGCGAGTGCTGCGACGCCGCCCTGGCGATGGCCAAGGAGGCGGGCTATGTGAGCCTCGACGACTGCATCCGCGAGAACCGCGCGCTCAAGCCCGGCGACCGCGTGTACGCCTCGATCCGCGGCAAGACCCTCATGCTCGTGGAGATCGGCACGCAGCCGCTGCAGCAGGGCGTGAACATCCTGGGTGCCCACATCGACTCGCCGCGCCTCGACGTGAAGCAGAACCCGCTTGCCGAGTCCAACGAGATCGTGACCCTCGACACCCATTACTACGGCGGCATCAAGAAGTACCAGTGGGTCGCCATGCCCCTGGCCATCCACGGCGTGGTGGTCAAGAAGGACGGCACCAAGGTCAAGGTCTCGGTGGGCGAGAAGCCCGAGGACCCGGTGTTCTATATCTCGGACCTACTGCCCCACCTGGGCGCCGAGCAAATGCAGAAGAAGGCCTCCGAGGTCATCGAGGGCGAGATGCTCGACGTCGTCATCGGCAACCGGCCCATGGTGATCGAGGAGGGCACCGAGGTCGACGAGGACATCAAGAAGAACCCGGCCAAGGCCACGGCCCTGCGCATCCTCCAGGAGCTCTTCTCCATCGAGGAGGAGGACTTCATCTCGGCCGAGCTCGAGGTGGTCCCCGCCGGCCGCGCCCGCGACTGCGGTATCGACCGCTCGCTCATCGCCGGCTACGGCCACGACGACCGCGTGTGCGCCTACCCGAGCCTGATGGCCCAGCTGGCCCTTGCCGAGGCGCCGACCCGCACCGCCGTGTGCCTGCTGGTCGACAAGGAGGAGATCGGCTCGGTGGGCTCCACCGGCATGAAGAGCCACTTCTTCGAGGATGCCATGGCCGAGATCCTGGCCCTGGCCGGCGAGCCGGGCGATCTGCCCCTGCGCCGCTGCCTGTCGCACTCGCGCATGCTCTCGAGCGACGTGTCGGCCGCCTACGACCCCACCTTTGCCAGCGTCTTTGAGCCCAAGAACGCCTGCTACCTGGGGCACGGCGTGGTGTTCAACAAGTTCACCGGCAGCCGCGGCAAGAGCGGTTCCAACGACACCGACGCCGAGTACATGGCGTTCATCCGCCGCGTCATGGACGACGCGGGCGTGTGCTTCCAGACGGCCGAGCTCGGCAAGGTCGACATCGGTGGCGGCGGGACCATCGCCTACATCCTGGCCACCTACGGTGTCGAGGTCGTTGACTGCGGCGTGGCCGTCCTCTCGATGCACGCACCCTGGGAGGTTGTGAGCAAGGCGGATGTGTACGAAGCCCTCCGCGCCTACAACGCCTTCCTCGCCACCGAGTAAGTGTTGCGGAACCCGGCTCGCGGCCGGTCGGGTCGTAATCTTATGCGGCTGGCTGTGAATCTGTGGCGCTTTGGTCCCTGAGGCGCAACGTTTCTCCTACAATACCGAAGATTGGCCCGGCGGCGACGTATTTTGACGCGGTCCCGGCCCCGAGTCTTCTGCCCGCTTTCGTAGAAAGAGTCCCCATGGGTAAGCGAACCGACATCCACAAGGGCCT
>JAHZGC010000011.1:78418-96828 GCA_019421015.1 Coriobacteriaceae bacterium
AGGCCTGCAAGGCGCTGCGCCGCCTGTGCTACGAGATCGTGCTCGTGAACTCCAACCCCGCCACGATCATGACCGACCCGGCCACGGCCGACACCGTGTACATCGAGCCGCTCAACATCGAGCGCCTCGAGCAGATCATCGCCAAGGAGCGCCCCGACGCCCTGCTGCCCAACCTGGGCGGCCAGTCGGCGCTCAACCTCTCGGCCGAGCTCGCCAAGGCCGGCATCCTCGAGAAGTACGGCGTCAAGGTCATCGGCGTGCAGATCGATGCCATCGAGCGCGGCGAGGATCGCAACGCCTTCAAGGAGACCATGGAGTCCCTGGGCATCGAGATGGCCCGCAGCAAGGTGGCCTACTCGGTCGACGAGGCCGTCGAGATCGCCGCCGAGCTGGGTTACCCCTGCGTGCTGCGCCCCGCCTACACCATGGGCGGCACGGGTGGCGGCCTGGTCTACAACGTCGAGGAGCTCAAGACCATCGTGGCCCGCGGCCTGGCCGCCAGCCCCGTGCACGAGGTTCTCGTCGAAGAGAGCATCCTGGGCTGGGAGGAGCTCGAGCTCGAGGTGGTGCGTGACGCCAAGGGCCAGAAGATCACCGTCTGCTTCATCGAGAACATCGACCCCATGGGCGTGCACACCGGCGACTCGTTCTGCGCTGCCCCCATGCTCACCATCGCCCCCGAGGTGCAGGCGCGCCTTCAGGAGAAGTCCTATCGGGTTATGGAGGCCGTCGAGGTGATCGGCGGCTGCAACGTGCAGTGGGCCCACGACCCTGAGACCGACCGCGACATCATCATCGAGATCAACCCCCGCACCTCGCGCTCGAGCGCCCTGGCGTCCAAGGCCACGGGATTTCCCATCGCGCTTATCAGCGCCATGCTCGCCAGCGGCCTCACGCTCGACGAGATCCCCTGCGGCAAGTACGGCACCCTCGACAAGTACTATCCCGACGGCGACTACGTGGTGCTCAAGTTCGCCCGCTGGGCCTTTGAGAAGTTCAAGGGCGTCGAGGACAAGCTCGGCACCCAGATGCGCGCCGTGGGCGAGGTCATGAGCATCGGTAAGACCTACAAGGAGGCCTTCCAGAAGGCCATCCGGTCCCTGGAGACCGGCCGCTACGGTCTGGGCTTCGCCAAGGATTTTCACGAGAAGACGCTGCCCGAGCTGCTTGCGCTTTTGGCCTATCCCACCAGCGAGCGCCAGTTCGTGATGTACGAGGCCCTGCGTAAGGGCGCCACGGTCGACGAGCTCTGGGAGCTCACCAAGATCAAGCACTGGTTCATCGAGCAGATGAAGGAGCTGGTGGAGGAGGAGCAGGCCATGCTTGCATTTGCCGCCGCCAACCCCGGCCAGATGCTGCCTGCCGACCAGCTGGTCAGCGCCAAGCGCAACGGCTTCTCCGACCGCTACCTAGCCACTAAGATTCTGCATCTGCCCGAGACCGAGGTGCGCGCGGCCCGCATCGCCGCCGGCATGACCGAGGCGTGGGAGGGCGTGCACGTGAGCTCCACGGCTGATAGCGCCTATTATTACTCCACCTACAACGCCGAGGACAAGAGCCCGGTGGGCGACGGCCGCAAGATTATGATCCTGGGCGGAGGCCCCAACCGCATCGGCCAGGGCATCGAGTTCGACTACTGCTGTGTCCACGCGGCCCAGGCGCTCAAAGAGCTCGGCTTCGAGACCATCATCGTGAACTGCAACCCCGAGACCGTCTCGACCGACTACGACACGAGCGACAAGCTCTACTTTGAGCCGCTCACGGCCGAGGACGTGCTGGCCATCTACGAGAAGGAGAAGCCCCTGGGTGTCATCGCCCAGTTCGGCGGCCAGACGCCCCTCAACCTGGCCAGCGAGCTCGAGGCCGCCGGCGTGCGCATCCTGGGCACGAGCCCCGAGATCATCGACCTCGCCGAGGATCGCGACCGCTTCCGCGCGGTCATGGATGAGCTCGGCATCCCCATGCCCGAGGCCGGCATGGCCGTCACGGTGGACGAGGCGCTCGCAATCGCCCACCGTATCGGTTACCCGGTGATGGTGCGCCCGAGCTACGTGCTCGGCGGTCGCGGCATGGAGGTGGTCTACGACGACGCCAACCTGCGCGCCTACATGGCCGCCGCCGTGGGCGTGACCCCCGACCGGCCCATCCTCATCGACCGCTTCTTGAACCACGCCCTCGAGTGCGAGGCCGACGCCATCTGCGACGGCGTGCATGCCTTCGTGCCCGCCGTCATGGAGCACGTGGAGCTGGCCGGCGTGCACTCGGGCGCCTCGGCCGCCATCCTGCCCTCGGTGAGCATCAGCGACGAGCACCTGGCCATCATCAAGGAGTACACGCGCCGCATCGCCGAGGCCATGCACGTGTGCGGCCTCATGAACATCCAGTACGCTATCGAGGGCGACACGGTGTACGTCCTCGAAGCCAACCCGCGCGCCAGCCGCACCGTGCCGCTCGTGTCCAAGGTGTGCGGCGTCGCCATGGTACCCATCGCCACGCAGGTCATGACCGCACCCTTCACGGGATTGCCCTCGCCCGTGGGCGACCTCAAGGAGGCCGTCTACAGCCACTACGGCGTGAAGGAGGCCGTGCTGCCCTTCAACATGTTCCCCGAGGTCGACCCCGTGCTCGGCCCCGAGATGCGCTCGACCGGCGAGGTACTCGGCCTGGCCAACACCTTTGGTGAGGCCTTCGTCAAGGCCCAGGAGGCCACCCAGACGGCTCTGCCGTTCGAAGGCACCGTACTGATGAGCGTGAGCGACCGCGAGAAGGCCGACCTGCCCGAGGTGGCGCAGCTGCTGGTTGAGGCTGGCTTCAAGATTCTGGCCACCCGCGGTACCCAGGCAGCCCTGGCCGAGCTCGGCATCGACTCCGAGCTGGTGCTCAAGGCCCAGGAGGGGCGGCCCAACCTCATCGACCGTATCGTGAACGGCGAGGTCGACCTCGTGGTGAACACGCCCAGCCCCACCACTGCGAGCAATCAGGACGACTCCTACATCCGCAAGGCGGCCATCAAGGCCCACGTGCCCTACATGACCACCATGGCGGCCGCCCGCGCCACGGCGCTCGGCGTGCTCGAGGTCAAGCGCAACGGCGAGTCGCCTATCCGCTCGCTGCAAGAGATTCACGCGGCGATTCGATAGGACTTGTGGTACGGCCATTCGAGGCCCCGCACGCTCCATGCTCTGGAGTGCGCGGGGCTTTTGCATGGGTGCTTGGCGGAAAAGCAGGAGCGGTGGTTGAGGTCAGTAGGGTTGCAAAACCTACAAGGGGCCAAAATGGCAACTGAAAGGATGGGATGGTCAAAAATTCCGGTTTGACAACATTGCATACCCCTTTTTCTTGATTTGGTTAGTTATCTATCAGCATAAGCCCAGGATGCAAGCATCTCGTAGTGAGCGTTTAACACCGAGATGTTGTCAAACTGGAATTTTTGACCAGACCAATAGACATCATCAGTATATATCAAAATAACTATTTCATTTTGTGAATACTATTACTGATGTATACAGATATTCAAATATCATTACTATGTAGCATCACGAACCCATGCCGTATCCCTACGCCGATGCCGGATCAAGCAACGTCGCCCTAAGCACATGCTGCTTAAGGGCAAACCCCTTTGCCCGAATCCTGAATCTCCGCCCCAACTTGGCGCTCAGGAATGCCGAGAGCTCATCCATCGCATCGACGTTACGAAGTTGCCCGTTCGTAAGTGACACGACGGTATAACCCAGTTTTTGCGCAGTGGTGCGTTTTTCTGCATCAAGGGCGAGCCTTACCGCGTCGCTATGGAACTCGGAGCTGTCGTACTCAAGTGCGACCTTTGATTCAGGCCAGCAAAGGTCGAATCTATACGACTTTCTGCCCAGGGTCTCCAAATGAGAAGCGTGCACGGGCAACGGATAATTCACCTGTGGCCATGGTAAGCCGTAGCCTCCCCAAACCGTGGGAAGGCACAAAAGCAGGCATACGGCGGTTTCCCGAGGAGAGGCCGAACCGGCAGCGATATGTCCAAGCACCGCATCGAGTCTCTTCACCCCATGCAAGTTCATCCGCTTTGCGTCCCTACAGGTCTGTATAAATCCCTGGAGCGTAGCGGCATCCGTAAGGAGGGGCTCACCATATAGAGTGCCGGACTGCCCCATACGGTAACTTCCGCACAACTCCATGACCAAAACCGCCAGATCCACAGGGGTCAGCTCGGAGGCCAGCTGAACCATGCAAAGCTCGGGAGACGATACGAACAGCCCCTTACCGAGGGCTACAAGGCTGCTAGGCGGTAAACTTCCCCGATGCCGATGAATCACCCGGAGTCCCGAGTTCCTTCCACGGAAATCCCCGCACGACGTCACATGGAGCGGCAGCGTTAGCCGCCCGATTAACCCGTCGGCATCCCTCGCTCCGATAACGCGCGAGGCCGACACATCCCAGCGAATCCCGGCAGGGACGTCCCGACGTCCCTGCTCCAAATACCAACGGAACCCGGGCTGCCTGAACAGCTCGAGCGCCGAGCTATGGGAGATGATGAACGTACCCTTTGCAGTATCCATGCGGAGACGATACGACGCCGGGTTGCCTCAACGAATGTGGTTTCTATAGAATCGAAATTGCCCTGTCAGCGCTCTGACACCTTTCTGACAAAACCGTGTTTGACAACCACACCAACCTCGCAACCGAAGGACCATGCCATGAATCCAGACACCCTCCGCGATATAGAGACGCTGCGTTCCTGGATCGAGGCGTGCGGCCCGCGCAAGATGGTGTTCTTCGGGGGTGCCGGCGTCTCCACCGAAAGCGGCATACCGGATTTCCGCTCGGCGGACGGGCTTTACAGCCAAGGCTACACCTACCCGCCCGAAGCCGTGGTGAGCCGCACGTTCTTCGAGGCTCGGCCCAAGGACTTCTACGACTTCTACTGCACCCGTATGGTCGACCTCGATGCCAAGCCCAACCGCGCCCACCGCAAGCTGGCCGAGCTGGAGCGGCGCGGCATCCTCGGCTCCGTGGTCACCCAGAACATCGATGGTCTTCACCAGGCCGCCGGCAGCACGCGCGTCTGGGAGCTCCACGGCAGCGTGCACCGCAACACCTGCCTGGGTTGCGGTCGTGCCTTTGATGCACGCGAGCTGCTCGAGCGCCACGAAAGCGCCTCCGACGGCGTCCCCCGCTGCGACTGCGGTGCGGTCATTAAGCCCGACGTGGTGCTCTACGAGGAGCCCCTCGACGACGCCACGGTGGAGGGGGCGATCCGCTCCATAGCCCAGGCCGACTTGCTCGTGGTGGCGGGCACCTCCCTCGCGGTCTACCCGGCCGCCGGGCTCATCGACTACTTCGGCGGCTCGCACCTCGCCATCGTGAACCGCACCCCCACGCCGCGCGACCAGGCAGCCGACCTCTGCATCGCGGCCAACGTCGGCGATGTCTTCGACTTCTAAGGAATTAAAGGATAAGGAGCGCCCATGTCTTCCACCTCACCGACCGTCGACCTCAACTGCGACCTGGGGGAGGGGTTCGGCCGTTACTCCCTGGGATGTGACGAGGAGGTCATCCCCCTCGTCTCGAGCGTGAACGTGGCCTGCGGCATGCACGCCGGAGACCCCCTGACCATGGCCGCCACCGTACGTCGCGCCGCAGACGCGGGCGTGGCCATAGGGGCGCACCCCGGCTACCCCGACCTGCAGGGGTTCGGCCGCCGCGACATGGCCCTCTCGCCCGACGAGGTCTACGCCTTCGTGCTCTACCAGCTCGGCGCCCTCGCTGCGTTTGCCCATGCGAGCGGGGCCCGGCTCCACCACGTGAAGCCCCACGGCCAGCTGTACAACCGCGCGGCCAAGGACCCTGCCTGCGCCAAGGCAGTCGCCCAGGCCGTCCGGGACTTCGACCCGGGCCTCGTGCTCGTGGGGCTAGCTGGCGGTGCGCTTGTAAGAAGGGGAGGAGAGCTCGGCCTTCGGGTGGCCCACGAGTTCTTCGCGGACCGCGCCTACGCCGACGACGGGTCGCTCGTCCCCCGCAACCAGCCCGGGGCGCTTGTGAACGACGAGGATGAGGCGGTGAGGCGCACGGTCAGGGCCGTCAAGGAGGGGGTCGTCACAACCCGGGACGGCCGTGATGTCGAGGTCTGCGCGCAGACGGTCTGCCTCCATGGCGACGGCCCGAGCGCGCTGGCCTTCGCCCGCAGGCTGCGCGCGGGGTTGGAGGAGGCCGGCGTCGCGATACGCCCGCTCTAGAGCAATTTGAATAAAGTCCTGCACAAGGCGGCCAAAGGCTTATGTGCCCTGAGCACACCGCACCTTTGGCCGCCTTGTGCAGGAACTTTCTCAAATTGCCCTAGCGGCCTTGGGTACAAGGAGACGCGAACGGACCGTCTCCGGCAGAAAGGAAGCCGCCATGCCCAGCGCCAACGACCGCACCGCCAAGACCGACAGCCTTCACACCATCTACCTGGCCGGCGGCTGCTTCTGGGGGCTCGAGGCGTTCCTTAAGCAGCTGCCGGGCGTTCGCGGCACCGAGGTCGGCTACGCCAACGGTGCGACGTGCAACCCCACCTACGCCGAGGTCTGCCACAGAGGGACGGGTCACGCCGAGACCGTCAAGGTGACCTACGACCCGCAGGTCCTGCCCACCGACGTCCTGTTGCGGGGGTTCTTCTCGGTCATAGACCCCACCTCCGTGAACCGCCAGGGCAACGACGTCGGCGCCCAGTACCGCAGCGGCGTCTACTGGGACGACCCCACCGACGAGGCGGTCGTACGCGCCGCGCTGGCCGAGCTCCAGACGTCCTATCGTGGGTCTGTGGCCACAGAGGTCGGGCCGATCAGGGGGTTCTATCCCGCCGAAGACTACCACCAGGACTACCTCGACAAGAACCCCGGGGGCTACTGCCACATTCGGCCGGGCGCGGCGCGGGCCTTCGTGGAGCAGAGCGGCCTTGTGGAGGGGCGCCCGTACCGCAGGGGTTGCGCACATACCGTCGGCGACGCATCTGCCGGCCGCGCCTTCCTCGGTGCGGCCATAGCCGCCCACGGCTACCGCGCCTCTTCCGACGACGACCTCCAGGCCTCCCTGAGCCACGAGCAATACCGGGTGGTGCGTCACGGCGACACCGAACGCCCCTTTTCAAGCCCCCATGACCGCAGGTTCGAGCCGGGCATCTACGTGGACGTCACAAGCGGGGAACCCCTCTTCTCCTCCGCAGACAAGTTCGACGCCGGGTGCGGCTGGCCGTCGTTCTCGCGCCCCATCGCCCCCGGCGTGGTGGGTGAGCGCCTGGACCTGAGCCATGGCATGGTGCGCACCGAGGTGCGCAGCTCGGCCGGGAAGGCCCATCTGGGCCACGTGTTCGACGACGGCCCCGCCGAGCTGGGCGGCAGGCGCTACTGCATCAACGGCGCGGCCCTGCGCTTCGTGCCCCGCGACTCCATGGAGGCGCAAGGGTATGGCTACCTGCTCCCCTTCGTGGAAGGGTAGCGCACCGTCGGGAGAAGGCTCACCGAGTCGCCGCGGCCAGCGCCTCTTCGCTGTTCTGGACCAGCTGCTCGGCCATGGCTTCGACCGCGAGGCCGCGCAGCTCTGCAAGCCTCGCAAGCGTCTTTTCGAGGTCGGCCTGCCACGTCCCAAGTTCCAGCCTGTCGCCGGGTTCGTCGGGCAGGTCGGTCTCCAACAGCAGCCGCTCCGCAGGTAGCGAGCGTGCGTAGGAGCGGCCGCGCTTGGTGGCCAGCATGCGCGATCCCACCGAGAAGAGACACCCCAGCCTCACGGCACGGTTCAGCTCCTCTCCCGAGCCGCTGAACCAGTGGAGAACCGCCGCGCTGCCGTCCAACGCCCTTGTCTCCTCGAGCACGTCGAGCAAAACCGAAGCCGCCCGCACGCTGTGGAATGAAAAAAGCCGGCCGCCGCCCGCGCAGGCGCCCATAAGGCGGGCGAACACCGCGCGCTGGCGGTCGAAGCTTCCCTCCCGCCGCGGCGCGAAGTCGAGGCCCACCTCACCGATAAGCCGCACCTGCGCGGCCAGCTCCACGAAGAGCCTCACCTCCTCCTCGCCGCAGCGGCCGTCGGCCAGCCACCACGGGTGGAGGCCGAGACCTACGTACATGCCCGGTATCCCATCCAGAAGGCCGAGCGCGTCCCTGTAGTCGCGTGGGTCCACCGTAGTCGAGAAGGCCCGGATGCCCGTCCGGGACGCCTCGCGGGCCAGCGCGGCCCCGTTCGCAGCAAAGTCGAGGTGGCAGTGCATGTCGTAGAGGTGGTGCCGGGGGCCCGCCGGCTTTTCGTACGCGGTCATGGGCATTCCTTTCTACGAGAGGATCTCTCCTTATAGGAGACTCTCTGGGACGAGAGTAGCAGAAGGCGCCGCGAGTTGCACCGGGCGGTACGGGCATCACCGATAAGATCGCCTAGTGCCCCAAAACTGCACGACCCCCAAACCGTTCCCCTCTCAGTTCATTCGGAACGGTTGACCTGGTAAACACTCGTAAATAGAACGTGAAAATGCGTTCCGTACGCATTAAGTCCCGCCTGTTGGGAACATCACGTTTAGATCGCGCGGCACCCATTGGGCATGCGCCGCACGTTCGAGCATATCGGAGTCATCAGGAAGATGCGACGAGGGCTTCACAACCCCGCCCATCGTTGGGAACTGGAGGTTCGCCATGAGCAAGGGCTATAAGGAACTGTGGGATGTCGACCCCGCCCTCTTCGAAAAGGCACAGGCACCGGTGGTCTCGATCTACCTCCCCACAAATCGCAAGGACAACCTCGAGAACGAGGGCGAAGACAACAAGGAGCGCATCGAGCTCAAGGACCTCATCGAGCGGGCCCGCGACACCCTCGAGAAGACCTGCGAGAAGGGCCGCGACTACGCCGTGGTCATCGACAACCTCAAGAACCTCGACGCCAGTCCCGAGGACCCCGCATGGCTTGACGTGAGCAAGAGCGTTGCCATCTTTGCCGACAGCGCCGACAACGTCTATGTCTACCACCTCGACTACACGGTGGAGCCCGTGGTGATCGCCGGCGACCAGTTCTACGTCAAGCCTCTGCTGCGCAACCTCCAGTACGGGGCCCACTACTTCCTGCTCGCCCTCTCCAACGACCGCTTTGCCTTCATAGACGGCAGCTCCGACCACCTCTACCGTATCGAGCTGCCCAGCGACGTGAAGGCCGACTTCGCCGAGACCTACGCCGACTACGACGGCGACGATTCCGCCCTCGACTACTACTCGCTCGAAGGCCATGAGTCCCCGTTCCACGGCTGGCGCTCGCGCAACGACGTGCGTCAGCTCGAGGGCGAGAAGTTCTTCCGCTATGTGAACAAGATGGTCAAGGAGCACCTGCTCCGCGGTCGCGACTGGCCCATGATCCTCGTGAGCCTGCCCGAGCACCAGCATGAGTTCCGCCAGATCAGCACGATCCCCAACCTGTTGCCCGAGGGCATCGACAAGAACCCCGACCAGCTCACCGGCAGCGAGCTTGTAGCCGACGCCAAGCCCATCCTGGCCAAGGCCCGCGAGGCCAAGATGGCCAAGCTCATGGAGGAGTTCGGCGACGCCGAGGCCCACGGCCATGCGACCGTCCACGTCGACGACGTGGCCAAGGCCCTCTTCGAGCGCAAGGTCCGCGCCCTGTTCCTCGAGCGCGACAAGGTGATCGCCGGCGTCTACGACGAGAACACCGGCTCGCTCACCTACGGAAGCGACGAGGGAGCGCCCGTCGACGACATCCTCGCCGGCTTCGCCCACGCCACCCTCAAGCAGGGCGGCGACGTCTACATCCTCGAGCCCGGCCAGGTGCCCGGCGAGTCCGGCGTGGCCGCGCTCTATCGCTACTAACGGCCTGGGCGGCGCGGATTCTTCTGGCGTTTGTCGGGGGCGGTGCCCTTCTTATGGGGCGCCGCCCCCTTTTTATGCGCATCCCCGTCGGAGCGCTGGGGCACGGGGCGTACCAGGCAGTGCTTGCCGTAGCCTATGAGGTCGCCCCGGCCGGTCTTGCGCAAGGCCTTGCACACGAGGTCGTAGTTCTTGGGGTCGCGGTACTGGATGAGCGCGCGCTGCATGGCCTTCTCCTCCAGGGAACGAGCCACGTAGACCGGCTCCATGGTCCTGGGGTCCAGCCCTGTGTAGTACATGGCCGTGGCCAGCGTCGAGGGGGTGGGGTAAAAATCGCTCACCTGCTCCGGCATGTAGCCCATGTCGCGCACCGCCTCGGCCAGGACCACGGCGTCCTCGAGCGTGGAGCCCGGGTGCGACGACATGAGGTAGGGCACCACGTACTGCTTGAGGCCGAGCTCGCGGTTGACCTCCTCAAAGGCCTCGCAGAACTGCCGGTACACCGCACCGCCCGGCTTTCCCATATAGCGCAGCACCCGGTCGCTCACATGCTCGGGCGCCACGCGCAGTTGGCCCGAGACGTGGTGCTCCGAGAGCTCGCGGATGAAGTCGCGCCCATGCTCGTCGGCCATGACGTAGTCGAACCGCACGCCCGAGCGCACGAACACCTTTTTGACGCCCGGGAGGCCCCGAAGGCGGCGCAAAAGGTCGACGTAGGCCCCGTGGTCGGCCTTGAGCTGCCGGCACGGAGCAGGAAAGAGACACTGCTTGGTGGGGCATACGCCGCGTTTGAGCTGTCCTGGGCAGCTCGGTCCCTGAAAGTCGGCCGTAGGGCCGCCGACGTCGTGGATATAGCCCTTGAAGTCGGGCTGGAGCGCCATGGCGCGCGCCTCGCGCTCCAGGGAGTCGTGGCTGCGGGCCACCACGCGCCTTCCCTGGTGAAACGCCAAAGCACAGAAGCTGCAGCCGCCGAAGCAGCCGCGGTTCGAGGTGAGCGAGAAACGCACCTCCTTGATGGCCGGCACCCCGCCCGCCGCCTCGTAGGAGGGATGGTAGGTCCCGGTGTAGGGGAGTTCGTAGACAAAGTCGAGCTCGTCTTGGCTCAAAGGCTCGGCGGGCGGGTTCTGCACCACAAAGAGGTGGTCCTCATAGGGCTCCGCGAGCGTGCGGGCCGTGATGGGGTCCATGTTGCAGTACTGGCGGTAGAAGCTCTGCGCGTAGGCCCGCTTGCCGACGTCGGGGTCGTTGAGCTCGTCCCAGCCGGGCAGCACGAGCGGGTCGTCGGCTACCGAGAGGTCCCTGGTGCGGTACACCGTGCCGGGCACAAAGGTGATGTCGCGCACGTCGAGGCCCGAGGCCAGGGCGTCGGCCACCTCGCGCACTGCGCGCTCGCCCATGCCGTAGAACAAGAGGTCGGCGTTGGCGTCGAGCAGCACCGAGCGCTTCAGGCCGTCCGACCAGTAGTCGTAATGGGCAAGGCGGCGCAGCGACGCCTCAAGGCCGCCGATCAGTATGGGCACGTCCCTAAAGCGCTTTCGGATGAGGTTGCTGTAGACCGTGACGGCCCGGTTCGGCCGCAGGCCCGCCTGGCCGCCGGGGGAGTAGGCGTCGGTGGAGCGCCGCTTCTTGTTCGAGGTGTAGTGGTTCACCATCGAGTCCATGTTGCCGCTCGACACCAAAAAACCCAGGCGGGGCTTGCCCAAGACGGCCACGCTCTCGGGGTCGCGCCAGTCGGGCTGGGCGACGATCCCCACCGTGTATCCGAAGGCGGTCAGCACGCGGGCTATGATGGCCGTCCCAAAAGAGGAATGGTCTATGTAGGCGTCGCCGCTCACATAGACAAAGTCGAGCTGTTCGATGCCGAGCTCGTCCAAGTCGGAGCGGCTCATGGGGAGAAAGCCGCGCTCCACCGCGGACGGTCGGTGAGAACGGTTCTCCTTGCCGTTCCGCACGGAAGCGCTCGACGAGCGCTTGCGGCCCTTATGCCTCTCCATCGCGGGCCTCCTTTGCCCTCCCAAAGAACTCGCCGGCGATGCGCGCCGACTCGGCGGCGTCCTTGGCATAGTAGTCGGCTCCCACCATGCGGGCGTACTCGGAGTTGAGAACGGCGCCCCCCACCATGACGCGACACTGCGGCGCGCGTTCCTTGAGCAGCGCGATGGTCCTCTCCATGGAGCGAACCGTGGTGGTCATGAGCGCCGAGAGGCCCACCAGGCGCACGTCGTGGGCGAGGACAGCCTCGACCACCGCCTCGGGCGCGACGTCGCGCCCGAGGTCGTAGATGCGGTAGCCGTAGTTCTCAAGGAGCATCTTCACGATGTTCTTCCCGATGTCGTGGATGTCTCCCTTCACGGTGGCGAGCACGATCTCTCCCTTGTCGGCCGTCGCTGCGGCGGGAGCCTGCTCCTTGATGACGTCGAAGGCCGCCTTTGTGGCTTCGGCCGACGCCATCAGCTGGGGCAAAAAGAGCTCGCCGCGTTCGAACCGGGCCCCGACCTCGTCCAAAGCCGGGATGAGGCACCCGTCGATGGCCTCGAGGGGATCGCGTTCGGCCAAAAGGGACAAGGTCGCCTCGGCCATGGGCCCCTTGCGACCGCTTAGAATCAAATGTCGGATCAAAGACTCAGGGTCTTCCGTAGCCTGAGTGATATCTAAAGATGAAGTCGAGGTTGAGATAAGGGGATTTGAACCCCCTTCTGCCCCCTCTCCACCTGCACATTTCTTATCGTAGGGATTCTCCCTACGGGCATAGGCGTCGATAAACCTCGATGCACCCTCATCTTGAGCGTTAAGGACTCGATAGGCAGCCAAGACATCGTTCATACGCTGCGACTTGGGGTTCATAATCGCCAGGTCAAGGCCTGCCGCAAAGGCCGAGGCAAGGAACACCGCGTTCACGAGCTCGCGCTGGGGGAGGCCGAAGCTGATGTTCGACACGCCGAGCACGGTCCTGCAGCCGAGCTCGTCCTTTACGAGCCGAACGGCCCTAAGCACCTCGGCGGGTTGGCACTGGTCGGTGGAGGCGGCCATGCAGAGGCAGTCGACGACCACGTCTTGGCGGGGAATCCCAAACGCCTCGGCTGCGGCCACGATCTTGCGCGCAACGGCGAGCCGCCCTTCGGCAGTGGGCGGTATGCCGTCCTCGTCGAGCGTGAGGCCCACGACGGCGCACCCGTAGCGGGCCACCAGGGGCAGCACGGCCCGAAGGCTCTCGTCCTTGCCGTTCACGGAGTTTACGAGCGCCTTTCCCCCATAGCGGCGCACAGCGCGCTCGATGGCGGCCGGGTCTGAGGAGTCTATCTGCAGCGGGAGGTCGCAGACCGCCTGGATGCGCTCCATGGCGGCACATAGCACGGCTGGCTCGTCGAGCTCGGGCAGCCCCACGTTCACATCGAGGGCGTCTGCGCCGAGCTCCTTTTGATCCAAGGCCTCGCCCACGAGGTAGTCGTAGTCTCCCGTGCGCAAGGCCTCCTTGAGGCGCTTCTTTCCCGTGGGGTTGATGCGCTCGCCGATGACGGCGACACCGGGGCGCGACGGGTCCAAAACGACGCTGCGTTGGGGGCTGCATATGCAGAACGCGTCGCGCGGGCCTTCCCACTGCGGGCGGCACCGGTCCAAAAGCCGCCGCAATCCCGCCACATAGTCGGGCGTCGTGCCGCAGCAACCCCCCACGATCGTGGCGCCGGCCTCGATGAGCGGGCCGACAGCCTCGACGTAGTCCCGCGGCCCCACGTCGAAGCAGGTCTCGCCGTCGACCACGTGCGGGAGGCCGGCATTGGCCTGGACGATGAGCGGGACCCGCGAGAACTCCGCCATGCGCCGCACGATCGGCTCCAGGCCGTCGGGCCCGAGCGAGCAGTTCACCCCGACCGCCTGGACGCCCAGTGCCGAAAGCGTCATGGCGGCAATCTCGGGGCTCGTCCCCAAAAACGTGCAACCGTCCTCGCCAAAGGTCATGCTCGCCAGAATCGGCAGGTCGCAGTTGTCTTTACAGGCCAGGACCGCCGCCTTGGTCTCGAGCAGGTCCGTCATGGTCTCGACGATCACGAGGTCGGCCCCATACCTCTGGGCGGCACGGGCCTGTTCGGCATAGAGCCCGTAGGCCTCGTCGAAGTCGAGGGTGCCCAGCGGTTTGAGAAGCATCCCGGTGGGTCCCATGTCGGCCGCCACGTAGCGCGGGCCAGCCTGCCGGGCGCACGCAATAGCGGAGCGGAACACCTCGTCGACCGTGGCGGCAGCCCCCAGCTTGTGGGCGTTGGCGCCAAAGGTGCAGGTGGTCACCACGTCGCAGCCCGCCCCCACGTAGGCGCGGTGGATCGCCTCGACCGTCTCGGGCCGTTCGAGCACCAAAAGCTCCGGCAGCTCTCCCGACCTCATGCCCGCCGCCTGCAGCATGGTGCCCATGGCGCCGTCGAAGAGCAAAAACTCCCTTCCGGCAAAAACCTCCGCAAGAAAGGGATCGGCGGTACGGATGTCAAACATTGGGCGCGCCTTTCTCATGTGTGGTGTCCGATGCGCTCGGGACGCGTTCAGCCCGCTCAAAACGACGGCAGTTCAAGCCCCGTGCCCGGATCTGACAGCCTTCCCGCAGGGAGCAGGCTTCGCAGCCGAGCAGCCCGCGGCCGTGCTCCGAGCCGGTGGGCCGGTCCCCCGGCGTCTCCCGCGGGTACATGCCGACCACGGCGGTCACGCTCTTCGTGGGGACGAGCAGGCAATCCGGGGTCGCGTGAAGGCCCAGGAGCCGGGGGGCCTGCAAGACCTCGAGGAACAGCGGCTGCACGGTCAGCGGAAAGTCGCCGTAGCCCGGGCTGTAGCGCATGCCGCAGACGAGGCCCCGTCGGGCGCCGAAGTCGCGCACCTCGTCCTCGGCCGCATCGGCCCCCAGCTCGACAAGGTCGGTGCAGGCGGCGTCGTAGACAAGCTGGCCAAGGGGGTCGCGGACGCCGAGGGCCCGCAGCTCCCCGTCGCAGCGGGGGCCGAGCGTGCACGCCAGGAGGGCAACCGACTGCGCCCCGTCGAGGTAGGCGTGCATCGACGCGCCGCCCAGCACCAGGCTCGTGCCCAGCACCTCGTAGGCAGGGCCCCCGGCGTCCGCGCGGGACCGCAGCCCGTAGGTCGCCCAGACCCAGCGCGGGGCCAGCTCCGCCTCGCAGCGCGCCACGGTGCGCTCGATACGGTCGAGCAGCTCATGGTCGACCGTCTGCCCGGTATGGCCCAGGTAGCGCAGGACCTCGTCGCGGCGGATGTGAAAGGGGGCTCCCATGGGCCGCGGTGCCGGCTACGAACGCACGGCCGCCGCAAGCTGGCGGGCGACCTCGGGTCGGTTCATCGCATAGACGTGCAGGCCGTCGGCCTCGTTGTCGCGCAGGTCGCGCAGCTGCGCCGCGGCATAGTCGATGCCGGCCTGGCGCAGGGCCCCGTCGTCGCCCTCGTACTTCGCAAGCAGCCGGATGATGGGGGAGGGCAGCGAGGCGCCGCACATAAAGATCATGCGCGACACCTGGCTCTTGCTCATGAACGGCATGATGCCGCAGGTGACGGGCACGCTGACGCCGGCCTTTGCGGCCATGTCGCGAAAACGGTAGAAGTCCTCGTTGTCAAAGAAGAGCTGCGTGACGAGAAAGCTGGCGCCGGCGTCTTGCTTGGTGCGCAGGAACGCCACGTCCTCGTCGAGGCTCGCGCAGGATATATGGCCCTCGGGATAGGCGGCCGCCCCGACGCAGAAGCCCTCCTCGACCAGGGCCCCAATGAGCGCCACCGACGAGGAGAAGTCGCCGGGGCCCAAATCCGGCCGGGGGTCGCCGCGCAAGGCCAGCACGTTTTTGATGCCCGCGGCCTTGAACTCGGCGACTTTCCGCTCAAAGAGCCCGCGGGTCAGACCCTGGCAGGTCAGGTGGGCGACGGCGGTGGTTCGCCGGTCGTCTTGGACCATGGCGGCTATGCGGGTGGTCGCCTCGCCGTTCCCGCTGCCGCCGGCAGAGCAGGTCACGCTTACGAACGCGGGCCCAAGGTCGGCGAGCGCCGTTGTCACCCGGACGGCCTCCTCCTCCGAAAGCTCGCCTTTGGGTGGGAACATCTCGAAAGAAAGGGGCTGCGCGCCGGGCCCAAAAAGGTCTGCGACACGGGTCGGTTCAAAGGGGGGGTTGGTGTCCATCCTCATCCAATCTGAGTTCAGGTGTGCCGAGACTCCGGCACCTCGGGGCACCGGCTGGCTTTGGTGCGAGAAAGTATAGGCGCACCGCGCCTCGGCGCGCCCTGCCCAGGGGCTTTTTTCAAAATGCCGTAATAGAAAGCTCATGGCCTTCAGACACCGCGATGCAGGAGCTCTGGCCGGCTGCGCTATAGTGGTGGGGCTGTACCCACGGCGGCACATCTCCCGTGACGAAGATTGGAACGCGTTACCTATGATCGTACAGATTGACAGGCTCACCAAGTCGTTCGGCGGTCGGACCCTCTTCTCCGACGCCTCGTTTCAGATCAATCCCCGCGAGCGCTACGCACTCGTGGGGCCCAACGGTGCTGGCAAGACCACAATGCTCAAGATGATCATGGGCAAGGAGGCCCCCGACTCGGGCAACGTGTATTTTGCCAAGGGCACGAGCGTCGGCTACCTCGAGCAGGAGGCCATCGAGATCTCAGGGCGCTCGGTGCTGCAGGAGGTCCTCTCCTCGGCCACCGAGATCCAGTCGCTTGCCAAGCGCATCACCGACCTCGAGCACCTGCTGTCGGACCGGGCCCAGGCCGCCAACCACGAGCAGCTCCTCGAGGAGTACGGCCGGGCCCGCGACCGCTTCGAGGCGGCCGACGGCTACCAGATCGAGCCTCGAGCCAAGTCGATCCTCACGGGCCTGGGCTTTGCCATGGCCGACCTCGACCGCGACGTGAGCGAGTTCTCGGGCGGCTGGCAGATGCGCATCCAACTCTCCAAGCTGTTGCTGCGCCACCCCGACCTGCTCCTGCTCGACGAGCCCACCAACCACCTCGACCTGGCGAGCGTGCGCTGGTTCGAGAGCTTCCTCTCGAGCTACGACGGGGCCGTGCTCATCGTGAGCCACGACCGCGCCTTCCTCGACGGCATGGTGAACCACGTGGCCGCCATCGAGCACGGCCGGCTCACCGTCTACACCGGCAACTACAGCTCCTACATATCCCAGCGCGAGGCCCAGCTCGAACAGCTCAAGGCCGCCAAGGCCGAGCAGGACCGCGAGATCGCGCATCTCGAAGAGTTCATCGAGCGCTTCCGCTACAAGGCCAACAAGGCCCGCCAGGCCCAGGACCGCGTCAAGAAGCTCGAGAAGATCATGGCCGAGCGCATCGAGCTGCCCGAGGAGAAGAAACGCGTCCACTTCAAGTTCCCCCAGCCGCCGCGCACCGGCGACCTGGTGATCGAGCTCAAGGACGTGGCAAAGAGCTACGGAGACAAGCACGTCTACGAGGACGTCTCGCTCAAGCTTTACCGCGGTCAGCGCGTGGCGCTCGTGGGGCCCAACGGCGCGGGCAAGTCGACCCTCATGAAGATCATCGCCGGCGCCTCCAAGCCCGACAAGGGAACCCGCAAGCTCGGAGACCACGTGAGCGTGGCCTACTACGCCCAGCAGCAGCTCGATGAGCGCAACGCAAACACCACGGTCATCCAGGAGATGGACAGCGCCGCCCCCGGCTGGACCTCCTCGGAGGAGCGGCAGCTGTTGGGCGCCTTCCTCTTTAAGGGCGACGACATCTCTAAGAAGGTCTCGGTGCTCTCGGGCGGCGAGAAAGCCCGTCTGGCCCTGGCCAAGATGCTCGTCTCGCCCACGCCACTGCTGTGCCTCGACGAGCCCACCAACCATCTCGACATCGACTCGGTCGACATCCTCGAGGACGCCCTGTCGGCCTTCGACGGCACCATCGTGCTCATCTCCCACGACCGGCACCTGATCCGCGCCGTGGCAAACCGCATCGTCGAGGTCAAGGACGGCAAGATAACCGTCTACGACGGCGACTACGACTACTACCTCTGGAAGTCCGAGCAGCTCACCGGCGAGTCGCCCGAGGCCCAAAAGGGTCTCAGCAAGCTCGGCGGGGGCACCTCGGCGACTTCCCAGGCCCCTGCGGCCACCGGCGGTTCCTACCGTTCCCGCGACCGCCGCCGCGCCGAGGCCCAGGCCCGCCAAGAGGTCAACAAGCGGCTCGAGAAGGAGCGCAAGCGCCTCCAGAAGGTCGAGAAAGACATGAGCGCGGGCCAGAAGCGCTACGAGGAGCTCATGGCCCTCATGGCCTCTGACGACCTCTACACCGACAAGGACGCCTTCGACAAGGCCATGCAGGAGTACTCCAAGCTCAAGCCCAAACTCGCCCAGCTCGAGGAGGAATGGCTCGAGCTCTCCACGCTTGTGGAGGAGGCTATGGCCGAAGCCATGGCGGCCATAGACGGTTAGGAGGGGACTGTGGTCAAGGAGGCCCTCTCCATCGTCGTCCGCCTGCTTTCGTGCCTCTGCCTGGTGGGGTGCATCGCCCTGGTCGTCCTCACGGCGACCTTTCTTGCACCTCCGGTGGCGGCCGCCCTCGGAACGGCGCCGCTCGCCCTTGCGGTGACCGCGCACATGC
>JAHZGC010000011.1:96838-119349 GCA_019421015.1 Coriobacteriaceae bacterium
GGCTGGCTCGCCTTCTGGGGAGTGCTCTCCTCGCCTGCGGGCGGCGTGTTCCGCACCGACTTCGTCGTGGTGGCCCTTGGGCTGCTCGTCTTGGCCAAGGTGCTCCATAGGATTGCAAAGGTGCTCTGACATGTTCAACTTCAGTTCGTTCGGCCTTACCGACATCGCCTACATGCTCATGCAGGTCGTCTGCATCGTTCTTTCCGTCATGGTGCACGAGATCGCGCACGGCTACGCGGCCTACCGGCTCGGGGACCCGACGGCCAAACGTGCGGGCAGGCTGACCCTGAATCCGGCCAAGCACCTCGACCCGTTCGGCTCCATCGTCTTGCCGCTCATCATGATCGCGGCCCACGGCCCCGTCTTTGCCTACGCCAAGCCCGTGCCCTACAACCCCGCCTACTTCAAGAACCGCAAGGAGGGCGAGCTCATCGTGGCCTTTGCCGGCCCGCTCTCGAACCTTGCCCAGGCCCTGATCGGTGCGCTGATCTGCTTCTTGGCAAACTACGCGTGGCCCGGCACCGAGGGGTTCTTGCGCGGCGTGCTCTGGTGGACCTACCAGTTCGGGTCGTGCTACTGCCTCATCAACCTCGTGCTGCTCTTCTTCAACATCATCCCGCTCCCCCCGCTCGACGGGGCCAGCATCGTGGCGGTCTTCCTCAATGAGAAGGGCATGCAGACCTTTTACAAGATAAAGTCCTACTCCATGTTCATCCTCCTCGCGGTCATGATCCTCATCCCCATGGTGACCCCCTGGAACCCCCTGGGTTGGTACCTCAACCACACCGCCTACGCCCTCTACAACGTTTTGGTCTAAGGACGTCCGGCCATGGGATACCGCGTGTCCACAGCGGGTTTCGAGGGCCCCTTCGACCTGCTCCTACAGCTTGTCATGCGCCAAAAGGTCGACATAGGGTCGGTTTCGGTGGCCCGCATCGCCGACCAGTACCTCGAGGAGGTCGGCCGCATGGGCGACCTCGACCTCGAGGTCGCAAGCGACTTCGTGCTCGTGGCCGCGTCGCTGCTCGACCTCAAGGCCGCAAGCCTCGTTCCCGAGGAGGAGCCGGCACCCCCCGACGAGGAGGAGTTCGAGAACCTGACGGCAGAGGAGATCCGCGACGTGCTCGTGGCACGCCTGGTCGCCTACCGCCAGTTCCGAAGCGCGGCCCAGGCGCTTGGGGCACGTGCGCGGGCCGAGGCGCGCATGCACCCGCGCACGGCCGGCCCCGACCCCTGCTTCCTCAACCTCATGCCCGACTACCTCGAGAACGTCGAGCTCGACCGCCTGGCGTCTCTCTGTGCCCGGTTCCTCGGGCGCCGCGAGACCTTCCTGCTCGAAAGCGAGCATATCGCGGCCAAGCGCCTGCCCCTCGAGACCCGCGTCGAGCAGGTGGACGGCCGTGTGCGCGAGCTGCGGCACCTCACGTTCGACGAGCTCCTCGACGGCGACATCTCGGTGGAGAACCGCGTCGTGAGCATGCTTGCCATCCTGGAGCTCAGCAAGCGCCACACCGTCACGATCGACCAGCCCGAGATCTTTGGCACCATAACCATCGACGCCGTAGAAGGGATGTGATCATGGAAGAGCTGTCTTCCCTGGGGCCGGACGACCTCAAACCGACCCTCGAGGCAATGCTGCTCGTCTCCACCGACCCCGTGGCCCCGGCGTCCTTCGCCGCCGCGCTGGGCAGGGGGCCTGCAGAGGTGCAGGCCTGCCTCAAGGCGCTTTCTGAGGAGTACCAGCGGGCCGGGAGGGGCTTCCAGCTGCGAGAGGTCGCGGGCGGCTGGCGCCTCTACACCCATCCCGCCTACCACGACCTGGTAGAGGCCTACGTCCAGTCCTGGGACACCCACCGCCTCACCAACGCGGCCCTCGAGACCCTCGCCGTGATCGCCTACCGCCAGCCCGCCACGCGCGAGGGGGTGAGGGCGATCCGCGGCGTGAACTCCGACAGCGCCATCAGCTCCCTGGTGGACAAGGGCCTCGTCCGCGAGGTCGGAAAACGCGAGGGAGGGGCCCTCATGTACGGCACCACCCAGGCCTTTCTTGAAAAGTTCGGCCTACGGAGCCCCCGCGACCTTCCGCCGCTCGAGGACTTTGCCCCTGACGAGGAGACCCGCCGGATCATTCGAGAGCGCCTGAGCGGCCAACAGCCAACGGACGAGACGGCGGGCACCGAGCAGGACGAGGACGCGCTTGAGGAGTATCCCGAGGAGGAGGACGATGAACGATAGCACCGACAACGAGGGGAGCCTGGCCCCCATGCGCCTGCAGAAGTTCCTGGCCCGGGCCGGCGTTGCCAGCAGGCGGGGCTCCGAAGACCTCATGGCGGCGGGTCGCGTCACCGTGAACGGCGCCGTGGCCACCGAGCTCGGCACCAAGGTGGACCCCGCCGTCGACCGCGTCGAGGTGGACGGCAAGCCCGTGTCGCTGTCGCAGGGCAAGGTCTATCTCGTGCTTAACAAACCGGCCGGCGTCCTGACCACGATGGACGACCCCCAGGGCCGCGACACCGTGGTGCCCTTCGTCCCGGTCGACCGCTTTCCGGGGCTCTTTCCCGTCGGCAGGCTCGACCTCGACACGACGGGGGTCCTGCTCTTCACGACCGACGGCGACCTGGCCGCGCGCCTGCTCCACCCGAGCACCCACGTCATGAAGGTCTACCACGCCCGCGTCGACGGGCTGGTGCGGGAGCGCGAGCTCGAGGAGCTGCGCCGCGGCATAGAGCTCGACGACGGGCCCACCGCCCCCGCCCAGGTTTGCCGCATCTACCCCGAGGACGCCCCCGAGCTGCGCCCGCCGCGACGCGACCGCGACGAGACGATCGTCGAGCTCTCTATCCACGAGGGGCGCAAACGTCAAGTGAAGCGCATGCTCACGGCCGTCGGACACCCCGTGCGCCAGCTGTCGCGCGTGAGCTTTGGGCCCATCACCTGCTCGGGGCTCGAGGAGGGGTCCTGGCGCCTCCTCACGGCAGCCGAGGTGGACTCCCTGCGTTCGGCGGTGAACGAAGGCTCCTACACCGGCACGCGCTTCGGGGTCGACCCGCGCAGCCTTAAACGCCCCTCATCCCGTTAGTCACGAAAGGACGTCCCCACCTATGATCGTCGCCATCGACGGGCCGGCCGGCTCGGGTAAATCCACCGTAGCCCGGACCATAGCGCGCAAGCACGGATTCACCTACCTCGACACCGGGGCCATGTACCGCTGCGTCGCGCTGGAGGCCCTTGAGTCCGGGGTCCCCCTCGACGACCAGAAGGCCCTCGAGGACCTTGCCGAAGGGGCGTCGATCTCCTTCGGCAGGGCCGCCGACGGAAGCCAGACCGTCGTCCTGGACGGGCGCGACGTGACCTGCGCGATCCGCACCCCCGAAGTCGACCGAGCCGTCTCAGCGGTGTCGAGCGTCCCCGCGGTGCGCTCCGTCATGGTCGAGCGGCAGCGCGAGGCGGCCCGAGGCTCCGACGTCGTGGCCGAGGGACGCGACATCGGCACGGTGGTGTTCCCCCAGGCCGAGGTAAAGGTCTTCCTGACCGCGTCGCCCGAGGCCCGCGCTCATAGGCGTGCCGAGCAGAACCGGGAGCGCGGCTGTGCCGCAGGCGGCACCGCGACCGAGGAGTCCTCGGTGCTCGCTGCCCTGGTGGCCCGCGACGAGGCCGATTCCTCGCGCAAGGTCTCGCCCCTGCGGGCCGCGGACGACGCTGTCCACGTGGACTCCTCCTCCCTCTCCGTCGACGAGGTGGTCGCCCGCGTGTCGGCACTCATAGGCGAGGTGCGCCATGGCTAAAGAAGCAAAGGAAGGTGATGCACCCATGAAGCTGTTCGGAAACACGCCGGACGCGTTTTTCGACGGTGCGGTCAAGTCCTATCCGTGGCCCGTCAAGCTGCTCGACTGCATCGCCACCTGGGCGGTCTGGGGATGGTCCAAGCTCTACTGGCACTGGACCTGCGACGGGCCGGACCCCTGGCACAAAGGGGCGGCGACGGGCCAGGTCTTCGTGGCAAACCACTCCTCCATGCTCGACCCGGCGCTCCTGATGGCCATAGCGAACTCGAAGGGCTGCGTCCTGCGCCCGCTTTACAAGGGCGAGTTCAACTCGAGCCGTTTCGTCACCTGGTTCTTCAGCCGCGTGGGGGCCATCCCCATCAAGCGCGGCACGGCCGACATGAAGGCCATCCGTCGGGCGGTCAACGCCCTCAAGCGCGGCGAGAACGTCCTCGTCTTCCCCGAAGGCACCCGCGTGTGGGACCCGCACGCACGCCCCGAGCTCTTTGGCGGCTTTGCCATGATCGCCCAGATGGCCGGCGTCGACGTGGTCCCGGTAGCCATCGACGGCACCGAGCTCATCAACCCCGAGAAGCGCCATGTCCTCAGCCGTCCCGCCCGCGTCTACGTGCGCTACGGCGAGCCCGTCGGGCTGGCCTCGGTAGCAGGGGAGAACCGCAAAGAGAAGGCCGCCAACCTCGAGGCGGCCGCCATGGGACGGGTCTACGAGATGCGCGAGGCCCTGCGCCGCGAGCACAACAAGTCGTAAGGGAGGAGCCCCATGGCCCAAATCAGAACCGCCCGCCACGCCGGTGCCTGTTACGGCGTCGAGCGGGCCTTGCGCCTCGTTGAAGACTGCTCCGCAACCCACGACGCCCCCGTCTACACCATCGGCCCGCTCATCCACAACCCGATCGTGGTGGACCGCCTTGCCTCGCAGGGGGTCTCGGTCATCGAGCGCGTCGAGGACGCGGCACCAGGCAGCACCGTGGTCATCCGCAGTCACGGCGTGGTGCCCCAGGTCGTCGAACGCGCCCGCGAGCTCGGCCTCGAGGTCGTCGACGCCACCTGCCCCCACGTCAAGAAGGCCCAAGACAGCGCCGCGTCGCTTGCCGGCGAGGGCTATCAGGTCGTCGTGGTGGGCGAGGCGGGCCATCCCGAGGTCGAGGGGATCCTCGCCCGCGCCGGAAAGAACGCCATCGTGGTGGGCTCGGCATCGGACGCGGCCTGCGCCGCGCTCGAGAGGCGGGTCGGCGTCGTCGTCCAGACCACCCAGTCCCAAAAACTGCTTTGCGCCGTGGTGTCGGAGCTGATGCCGCGCGTCGGTGAGCTCCGCGTCCTCAACACGATCTGCGCGGCCACGGTACGCCGCCAGGAGGCCGCCTCCGACCTCGCCTCCCGCGCCAACGCCATGGTGGTGGTCGGCGGCAAGAACTCGGGCAACACCCGTCGGCTCGCCGAGGTCTGCTCGACCCGTTGCGCGTCGACCCATCACATCGAGACGCCCGACGAGCTTGTGCCCAGCTGGTTCGAGGGGGCGGCCCTCATAGGGGTGACAGCCGGGGCCTCTACGCCGGCCGACCAGGTCGCATCGGTGGTCGAGGCCATAGATGCGCTGGTGGGACGTCCCTGCGGACCCGAGGGGGCGTAGGACGCCGTGGCCAAGACCTCTCCCTACGAACCTTCTTCGCGCTCTCCGGAGGCGGCGGGGGCCAACCGGCGCTGGCGGGGCGCCCTCATCAGCGAAGTGGAGCCCGGCAGCCCGGCCGATCGCGAGGGGCTCGAGCCGGGCATGGTCGTCACCCATGTGAACGGCGAGGAGCTGCGCGACATGATCGTGTGGCAGTGGGAGGCCGACGGCCCCTACGCGACGCTCGAGGGCATCGCATATCCCGACACCCCTGAGGCGTTCGAGTTCGAGTGCGAGCTCGAGCGCTCCTTCGGCGAGGACTGGGGCGTGACGTTCGAAGGCGCCGTGTTCGACGGCATGCGCCTCTGCCGCAACGACTGTCTCTTCTGCTTCATGAAGATGCTGCCCAAAGGCATGCGCAAAACGCTCTACCTGCGCGACGACGACTATCGCCTCTCGTTTTTGCAGGGCAACTTCGTGACCTTGACCAACGTGTCCGACGCAGACGTGGAGCGCATCGTCAGCCAGGCGCTCTCACCGCTCAACGTCTCGCTGCACGCCGTGTCCCCCGACGTCCGCGCGCGCCTCATGGGCAAGAACGCCGCCCGTGGCCTGGAGGCGGTCGACGCGCTGCTCGAAGGCGGCGTCGAGCTCCATGCCCAGATCGTGCTCGTTCCCGGCGAGAACGACGGGGCGGAGCTGGGCCGTACCCTCGACTTTGTCGAGGCACGCCCCGGGATAACCACCCTCGGCATCGTCCCCCTCGGGTTCACCCGCTTCCAGGAGCGCTTCTCCTCCTCGTTCAACGAGCCCGATCGGGCGCAGGCCGTCATCGATCTTGTGGCTCCCTACCAGCGACGCAGCCGCGAGACCGGCGGGACGACGCGCTTCCAGCTGGCCGACGAGTTCTACCTCGCCGCAGGCGTCGAACCGCCGGCGGCGGAGGACTACGACGGGTACCCCCAGTACCACGACGGCATCGGCATGGTGCGCTCGTTTCTCGACGAGGCCGCCGACCTTTTGGGCGACCCCGAAGCTCAAAGGGCCATGGCGGCGTGCGCCCGGCGCCTGGAAGCGTCGGGCGCACGGCTCCTCGTGCTGAGCGGCACCGCGGCCGCGCCGGTGATGGAGCGGTTCCTGCAAGCCACGCCCTTGGCCGCGGCGGCCCACGCCCAACCGATAGACAACCGCTATTTCGGTGGAAACGTGAACGTGACGGGCCTTCTGACCCGCTCCGACGTGGCCGCGCAGCTCCCAGACGACCTGACGGGGACCGTCGTGGTGGTTCCCGACCTCATGCTCAACGCCGACGGCCTCACGCTCGACGGCGTGTCGGGCAAGGACCTGTGCGCAGAGCTGGCCGGACGGGGGGGCCGCGCCGTCGTGGCACAGACCACACCCCGCGGTCTGGCCGCGTGCATGGGCGAGCTGTGACAAGAGGGCCCAAGGCACTCCCGGCAAGGAAAGACCTCGGGCCGGCCATGGTATGCTAACCCCGTGCCCCGGCACCTGGACTTTGTTGACCCTGAGCCCGCCTTTTGCAACGTCTGTACGGCGGGTTTTTCGAGAGAAGAGGTTCTTGTTATGGCAAAACCCATCGTCGCGGTCGTCGGACGCCCCAATGTGGGGAAGTCGACCCTCGTAAACCGCATATGCCGGCGCCCCGAGGCCATCGTCCACGAGATCGAGGGCGTGACGCGCGACCGCACCTTCCACGAGGCCGATTGGAACGGCGTCGACTTCCTGCTTTGCGACACCGGCGGCATCGAGGTCGGAACCTCCGAGGACGCGTTCCAAGAAAAGATCCGCGAGCAGGCGGTCATCGCCATCGAAGAGGCCGACTGCGTCGTCTTCATGGTCGACTCCAAGACCGGCGTCACCGAGGAGGACGAGGAGGTCGCCCGTATCCTCAAGCGCGCCAAGCGCCCCGTGTTCCTGGCGGTGAACAAGTGCGACACGGCCGCCCAAGACATCGCCGCCTTCGAGTTCTACACCCTAGGCCTCGGGGACCCCATGCCCGTCTCCGCCCAGCACGGCAACGGCCTGGGAGACCTGCTCGACGAGGTCGTCGCGGCGCTGCCCGCCATGGAAGAGGAGGAGGAGACCGACGTCATCAGGGTCGCCATCATTGGTCGGCCCAACGCCGGCAAGTCCTCCCTGCTCAACCAGCTCTGCGGCCAGCAGCGCGCCATCGTGAGCGACGTGGCCGGCACCACGCGCGACGCCGTCGACACCGTGGTGGAGCACGAGGGCTGCACCTATCGCCTCGTGGACACGGCCGGCATGCGCAAGCGCACGGCCATCAGCGAGGACCTGGAGTACTACAGCTACGTACGCGCCCAGCGCGCCATCGAGCGCGCCGACGTGGCGCTTCTCGTGATCGACTCCTCCATCGGCGTCACCGAGCAGGACCAGAAGGTGGCCGGCATGGCCAACGCCGCCGGCTGCGGCATAGTCCTGCTGCTCAACAAGTGGGACCTCGTCGACACCGCCGAGCGCCGCGAGGAGCTCGAGGAGGACATCCACGAGCGCCTGCACTTCGTGGACTTCGCCCCCCTCGTGCGCATCTCCGCCCTCACCGGGCGTTCGATCCAGCGCGTGTGGGACGCCATCGACACCGTTGCTGAGAACCGCGCCCGTGTCTTCACCACCTCGGGCCTCAACAAGTTCCTCACCGACCTGCGCGAGTTCGGCCACACCGTGACCCAGGGCAAGCGCCATCTCAAGATGAACTACGTCACTCAGACCGGGCAGAAGCCCCCTACGTTCACCTTCTTCGTCAACGCCACAGACCTGGTGACCGACAACTTCATCAGCTACCTCGACAACCGCCTGCGCGAGCACTTTGACCTAACGGGCACCCCCATCCGCCTGCGCTTCAAGAACAAGTCCCAGTAACAAGAACGCATCGAGGATTCAAGCAAAGAAGGGTTTCCCGGTCCATGAATGGCAGCATCTACCTGGCTTGCGCGGCCTCTTGCGTCGTAGCCTACCTCCTGTGCGGATTTCCCACCGCCCTGGTGCTCGGCAGGGCCCTCGGCAAGGTCGACGTGCGCACCGTCGGCTCCGGCAATGTGGGCTCCACCAACGTCGCCCGCTCCGTCGGCACCTCGGCAGGGGTGGCGACCCTGCTCCTCGACGTGCTCAAGGCGGCGGTCTCCATGCTCGTAGGCTACCTGCTCATAGGGTTTGTGGCGACGGGCGAGGGTTTTGCCGAGGTCGTGCCGGGCGCACCCTACGACTGGACCATGGCACTGGTGTACCTTGCCTGCATCCTAGGGCATGTCTTCTCTCCCTACCTGCACTTCAAGGGCGGCAAGGGCATCGCGGTGGGGTTCGGTGGGGCGCTGGTCCTCATGCCTCTGGCGGGCGTGTCGCTGCTCGCCCCCTTCCTCCTGTTCGCCGTCTCCACCCGCTACGTCTCCCTGGGCAGTATCGCGGCGGCGATCTCGTTGCCGTTCCTCAGCGCGGCGATCTACCATCCCTCGGCCGCCTTCATGGTCATCGTTACCATTGTGGCCGCCCTGGTCGTGTGGGCGCACCGCTCCAACATCGTGAAGCTCGTCCACGGCCGCGAGTCCAAGTTCTCGTTCAAGTCCAAGAAGGGCGCGCCGAAGCGCAACGATGCCGCCCCTGCGAAGGCCGGTGAATAGCCTATGGAGACCGTGAGCGTCATCGGGGCCGGGTCCTGGGGAACCGCCGTCGCCCGCCACCTCGTCATGAACGGCCATGTTGTGCGCCTGTGGTCGCACAACGCCGAGGCGGCCCGCCTCATCAATGAGCGACGCGAAAACCCCCGGTATCTGCCGGGATGCTTTTTGCCCGACGGCGTGACGGCCTTCACCGACCTGTCGCAGGCGCTCGGCGGTGCGGCGGCGGCCGTCCTCGTGGTGCCCTCGGGCAACCTGCGCGACGTCGCGCGGGACTGCGCCGCCCACCTTGCGCCGTCTACCCCCACGGCCGTGCTCACCAAGGGTATAGAGCCCTCCACGTGCATGCTCATGACCGAAGTGGCTGCCAGCGAGCTTCAGGACCCGTCGCGCATCGCCTGTCTCAGCGGCCCCAACCATGCCGAGGAGGTGTCTCGCGACCTCCCCTCTGCGGCCGTCATCGCGTCGGAGAGCCCCGAGTGCGCCGTCTGGTTCCAACACCTGTTCCATAGCGACACGTTCCGCACCTACGTGAGCACCGACGTTGTGGGCGTCGAGGTGTGCGCCGCGGCCAAGAACGTCGTGGCCATCGCCTGTGGCATCGCCCGCGGCCTCGGCATGGGCGACAACACCTGCGCTTTGCTCATGACCCGCGGCCTTGCCGAGATGAGCCGCCTTGTGGCCGCCCGGGGAGGCAACCCCATCACCTGTATGGGCTTGGCAGGCATGGGCGACCTTGTTGCCACCTGTACGAGCTCCCACTCCAGGAACCAGACGTTTGGGGCCGCGTTCGCCGCCGGCGAGACGCTTGCGGAGTTCGAGAGCCGGACCCATATGGTGGTGGAGGGCGCCCGTGCCTGCCGCAGCGTCCGTGAGCTGGCGCAGGCCCACGACGTCGAAGTCCCCATTGCCGACGCCGTCTACGGCCTTCTGTACGACCATGTGCCGTTGGCGCAGATCACGGCGGAGCTCTATGCCCGCACGCCCGCCGAAGAGTTCTACGGGCTCTCGAGCTTTGCGCCCGAGGTTCGTTGCAAAGCGTAACTGGCTCAAGAAAGGATTGCGACCGTGGATAAGGGAGTCTCCATCAACCAGGACGGCAACCCCGTGATGATGGCACCGTCCATCCTCTCAGCTGATTTTCTAAACCTTGAGTCAAGCATTAACCTTGTGGCCGACCAGTGCGACTACATCCACGTCGACGTGATGGACGGCCACTTCGTGCCCAACCTCACCCTCGGTGCCCCGTTTGTGAAGGCCCTCAAGGGGCGTTTCTCGACCCCCCTCGACGTTCACCTGATGGTAAGCAACCCCGAGGACACCATCGACTGGTACCTGGACGCGGGTGCAGACATCGCCACCTTTCAGCTTGAGGCCGTGACCCACGCGAACCGCTTGGTCCAGCACATCCGCGAGCGCGGTTCCATGGCCGGCGTCGCCGTTAACCCTGCAACCCCCATCTGCCTGCTCAGGGATCTGGTCGAGGTGGCAGACCTCATCCTCGTCATGAGCGTTAACCCCGGCTTCGGCGGCCAGTCGTTCATCGAGTCCACCCCGCGCAGGCTGCAGGAGCTTCACGACCTGTGCAACAACCTCGGATGCTCGCCCCTGGTCGAGGTTGACGGCGGCATCACCGCCGCCACGGCACCCCTCGTGACCTCCCGCGGCGCCCGCCTCCTCGTGGCCGGGTCCGCCGTCTTCGGCAAAGACGACCCCCTGGCGGCCATGGAGGCCATCCGTTCGGCCGGTACGAGCGCCCTTTTTTAAGGAACCCATGAACCCACGATTCTATTTCGACCACGCGGCCTCCAGCCCCATGGTCCCCGCCTGCCGTACGGCCTTTGAGGCCTACGACCGCGCGCCTTGGGCGGGTGCCAACCCCAACTCGCTCCACACAAGTGGGCGGTGCGCCTTCGAGGCGCTCGAGCAGGCACGCGCCGGCATTGCCCGGGCCCTCGGCGCCCGCCGGCCTGCCGAGGTCGTCTTCACGAGTGGCGGCACCGAGGCGAACAACCTCGCCATGGCCGGCATCGCCCACGCCGCGCTGCGCAAGAGCGGCGGTACGAGGAGGCGCGTCCTGGTCTTCGCCCTGGAGCACGACTCCGTCCTCGACCCCGCCGCGGCCTTGGGAATCTCCGACACCATGGACGTCGAGAGGGTCCCCTCGCTGCCGTCGGGAACGGTCGACCTGGCCGCGCTGGAGCGGGCGCTCTCCCACGACGTCGCCCTCGTCAGCGTCATGGCGGCAAACAACGAGGTGGGAACCGTTCAGCCCCTTGCCGACGTCGTGCGTCTTGCCCACGGGTGCGGGGCCCTCGTTCACACCGACGCCGTCCAGGCCTTCGGCCACATCCCGCTCTGCGTCTCCGACCTCGACGTCGACGCCGCAAGCGTCGCCGCGCACAAGATGGGCGGCCCCGTCGGAATCGGCGCGCTCTACCTCAAGTCCCGCACGCCCCTGTTGCCCCTGCAGCTCGGCGGCGGCCAGGAAGGCGGCCTGCGCTCCGGCACCCCCGACGTGCGCTCGGCCATGGGGTTTGCGGCGGCTGCGGCGGACGCTGTGGAAAACCTGGCGTCCCGCCGCGCAAAGATCGAACGCCTCGCTTCTGTGCTGGTCGATTCCCTCTGTGCAGGCCCTGCCCCCGTGGCGATGCCGACCGTCGACGCGCCGCGCGACGGTCGCTTCCTGCCAGGCGTTCTTCACCTGCTGGTCCCCGGCCACCAGACCGAGGGGCTCGTGCTCTCCCTCGACGAGCTCGGCTACGAGGTGTCGGGAGGGTCGGCCTGCTCAAGCGGCTCGCTCGACCCCAGCCACGTCTTGCTCGCCATGGGGGTACCGCGCGACCTCGCCTTCTGCGCGCTCCGGCTCTCGTTTGACCACCGAACGGACGAATCGGAGTGCACCGGCCTCGCGGCGGCACTTCGCGAGATCTGCTCCACCCAACCCCAGCGCCAACGCCGGCGCCCCCGGTGCTGACGCTGCGTCGGAACCCTCGGAGCGCTATTTCCGTTTCAACAAGGAGGAAACCCGTGGAGTTTGTCGACTGCCACACCCACACCCGTTACTCAGACGGGTCTGGGTCGGTCTGGGAGAACGTCGAGGCGGCGGCAAAACTTGGCCTCACAACGCTTTGCCTGACCGACCACCTGACGCTCCCAACGTCCATGGACCCCTCGTGCGAGGTCTCGGTGGCCGAGCGCGACCTTGCGCCCTACCGCCTCGAGGTCGTTCAGGCCCGCGAGGCCTTTCCCGCGCTCGACGTGGTCCTCGGCTTCGAATGCGACTACTACCCGGGTTGCGAGCCCAACGTCGCGCGGTGGTCCGAGGGGGCCACGTTTCGCCTCGGGTCGGTCCATATGCTCGACGGCCGCTGGATCGACGACCTGTCGGACCTCTCGTACTGGGAGGAGCACTCGACAGAAGCGGTCTGGAGGCGTTACTTCGAGGTCTGGGCACAGGCCTGCCAAAGCCCGTGCGGGTTCGACTCCATGGCCCATCCGGACCTCGTCTCCCTGCTCGGACGCCTCCCGTCGGCCACCGTCCTAGAAGGCCTCTACGACACGGCCGCCGAGGCCGCCGAGGCCGCTGGGGTGCGCATAGAGGTCAACACGGCCGGCCTCATAAAACCCGTCGGACACATCTACCCGGCCCCGGGGCTTCTCGAAAGGTTCCTCAAAGCCGGCGTCAGGGCAACGGTGGGTTCGGACGCCCACGTCCCGCATAGGGTAGGGGAGGGAATCGCCGATGCCTATCGGCTGCTCTACGAGTCAGGCTACCGTTCCATAGACGTCCCCACGGCACAGGGCGGCTGGCGCCGCGTCGAGCTATAGCACCTTGGGGGAGAAGGAGGAACCCGTGAAGGTCTCAGAGCTTGTGGAAGGACTTTTTGAACGCTACCCGCAGTCGTGGGCCGAACCGTGGGATCACGTCGGGCTTGCGTGCGGGGACCCCGATGCCAGGGTAGAGCGCGTCGCGCTGGCCCTCGACGCGACGCCGCAAACCGTCCGTGAGGCTGCCGACTTCGACGCTCAGGTCCTGCTCACCCACCATCCCGTCTACCTCAAGGCCCCCACGACATTCTCGCCGCCCTCGTGCCAGACCCCGTCTGCGGCCTCGTGTATGTGGGAGGCACTCACAAAGGGCGTGGCCCTCGTGGCGATGCACACCAACCTCGACCGCTCCGACGACGCCACCGGACGGCTGCCGCGCCTGCTCGGGCTGGAACCGGAGTGCGGCATAGAGTTGGGGAGGCGTCCCGGGGAGGGTTCCCTGGGGTCCGTGGCCTCCTTGGAACACGGGCTGACCGTCGATGGGCTTGCCCGGCGGTGCCTCGGGGAGTTCGGACGCGTCGCCCAGGTTTACGGCAGCCCCGACGCACCCGTGAGGCGCGCCGCGTTCTTCAACGGAAGCCTGGGAGACAACGGCGAGGACGCGCTTGCCGCCGGGGCCGACGTCGTTGTGTGTGGGGAATGCGGCTATCACCGTGCCCTCGACCTTTTGACACGCGGTTGCGCGGTTATAATCTTGGGACACGACACGTCGGAAACACCCCTTGTGGGCGTGCTCGAAGAGCGGGTCGTGGAACTGGGGGTTTCTCCAAAAAATCTGCTATGCCTCGGGACTGAGCCCCTCTGGCATAGCGTCGACGGTTAGACGCCTTGCAGCCGACGTCCGTCGGCGGCACCGGGCCCATCACATATGCATAGACCTACGTCACAAGAAAGCGAGCGCACATGCAGACAGCGAGGGATCTTCTCGAGCTCCAACAGGTCGACCTCGACATCCTGAGGGACCGCAAGGCCATCGAGGCCATTCCCGAGATGGCCCAGATCCAGGAGGTGCGCGCCAAGCAGAAGGAGCTCGCCCGTCGCACAACCAAGATTCTCGGCATGCTCAAGGACCAGCAGATCGAGGCCGAAGACAACGAGGGGAGGCGGGCAACGCTCACACGCCATGTGGAGGAGGTCAAGTTCGACAACTCCCAGAGCTCGGACTTCCGCCATATCCAGAACAACAACGCCGAGCTCGACCGTCTTGCCAAACGCCTCGAGAAGGTGGAATTTAACCAGCGCAAAGTCCACGAGGAGATCAAGCGCCTCGAAGACCTCATGGCCCAAGCCCAGGCCATCAAGGCGCGGCTCGATGCGCGCGAGGCCGAGTTGACCGAGACCTTTAAGGAGACCGCCGAGGGGCTGCGCGAGGACCTGCGGTCGTTGGTCAACCGCCGCGAGGCCCTGCGGGAGCGCATCGGCGAGGAGCTGCTCGCCCGTTATGACGCCAGCTGCAAGCAGCACGCACAGATCGGCGTCGCCGAACTCTCCGCCGGCAGCTGCTCGGTATGCCGCGTGGAGCTCCGTCCGGCCCAAATCGACCAGCTGCGCCAGGGACCCGACATCGCCTTGTGCCCGATGTGCGGCAGGATGCTCGTAGTGCGCGGCGGCAGCGTGTAATACCTTTTAGGGCGTTTTGGATAAAACCCCTGCACAAGGCGCGTCCCGCCCCTCGGAGGCGGGGCGCGCCGTCGTATACGTAGATTTGGGCGAACAGTTGACCGAACGGCCCGTTAAAAACTAAACTGTCCACAGCATTTGTGATTATCCTCGTTTATGCGAGTTTTGATTATTGTTGGTCTTCTCAAAACTTCATGCACCTTACGCGGTCCTCACGATGCCGGACGTTCGACGTGCGGCTTTTTGTTTTGCGCCGACGCCGTACGTCATCCTGCAGATGAAACGTACCATAGATTCAGCCGGGAGGTAAGACATGGAAGTTTTTTATGTAACCGCCGCGATCGTCGCGCTCGTCGTCGGCGCCCTTCTCGGCCTGCTCTTCGCCAACAAGAACGCAAACGGAAAGCTCACCCAGGCAAAGACTGAGGCGGCCCAACTCGTCGGAGACGCCCAAAAGCAGGCAGAGACCATCAAGAAGGAGGCGGTCCTCGGCGCCAAGGAAGAGGTCCTTCGCCTCAAGCAGGACGCCGATGCCGAGATCCTCAAGAAGAAGCAGGCAGGCGACGAGGAGCAGCGCCAGCGCAAAAACGAGATGCGCGAGCGCGAGAACAGGCTTCTTCAGCGTGAGGAGTCCCTCGACCGCCGCAACGAGTCCCTTGACAAGCGCGAGCACCAGCTTTCGAGCGAGGCCGGTCAGATCGAGCGCCGGCAGCGCGAGGCCGAGGACCTGCTTCGCCGCCACACGGAGGAGCTCGAGCGCATCAGCGGGCTCACCACCGAAGATGCTCACCGCGAGCTGCTTGACCGTGTCCGTGGCGACGTGACGCGCCAGTCCGCAACTATCATCCGCGAAAACGAGCAGCGTGTGCGCCTCGAATGCGACCGTGCGGCCCGCTCCATCCTTTCCACGGCAATCCAGCGCTGCGCATCGGACCACGTGGGCGAGGTCACGCTCACGACGGTGCATATCCCCTCGGACGACCTCAAGGGGCGCATCATCGGCCGCGAGGGGCGCAACATCCGCACCTTTGAACAGATGACCGGCGTAAACCTGATCATCGACGACACGCCCGAGACCGTCCAGCTCTCGAGCTTCGACCCGGTTCGTCGCGAGATCGCCCGCGTCACCCTTGAGAACCTGATCGCCGACGGCCGCATCCACCCGGCGCGCATCGAGGAACTTTTTAACAAGGCGACCGACCAGGTCAACGCCAAGGTGCTCGAAGCCGGTGAGCAGACCTGCTTCGACCTCGAAGTCCACGACCTGCACCCTGAGCTGGTCCGAACCCTGGGATCTTTGCGCTACCGCACGTCCTACGGCCAAAACGTGCTCAACCACTCGGTCGAGGTGGCCCAGCTCTGCCAGATCATGGCCGATGAGCTCGGACTCGACCCCGCCCCCTTCAAGCGTGCGGGCCTGCTCCACGATATCGGCAAGGCCATCGACCACCAGGTCGAAGGCCCCCACGCGGTCATAGGCGCCGACCTAGCCCGACGCTACGGCGAGTCTCCTGCCATCGTCCACGCCATCGAGTCTCACCACAACGACGTGGACCCGGTGAGCGTGCTCGACATCCTTGTTCAGGCGGCCGACGCTGTCTCGGCTGCCCGCCCCGGCGCCCGCCGCGAGTCGGCGGAGGCCTACATCAAACGCCTCGAGAAGCTCGAGGAGATCTCGAACTCCCACCGCGGCGTCGAGCGCACCTATGCTATGCAGGCCGGTCGCGAGATTCGCGTCATGGTCAAACCCGAGGAGATCTCCGACGCCGAGTCGGTGGTCCTCGCCCACGACATCGCCACGGAGATCGAAGAGAAGATGGAATACCCCGGCCAGGTTAAGGTCGTGGTCATTCGCGAAAGCCGTGCGACCGATATCGCGAAGTAACGGTAGGCAATCCCGTTGTGACGCGGCGGCCCCCTCACCTCCGAGGACCGCCGCGTTTTTGATGCAGGGGAGGAAACGATGGGTCGCAACGACGCCGCAGAGCTCCTTGGATTCGTAGAAAACGTGGTGGGCGAAGGCCCCTTGCGCGTCGAGGAGACCTTGGGCAACGGCTTTGTGCGTCTGCGCGTCTCCGAAGCAGAGCGTCGGCAGGCGAAGCACGACATACGAAACATCGAAGACGCCGTCATCGAGCTGCTGCGCAATGCCCGCGACGCAGGCGCCCAGACCGTCTTTTTGGCCACGACGCGGGAGGGCACGTGCCGCACGGTCACCTGCATCGACGACGGGTGCGGAATACCCGAGCCTATGCTCGATCGCGTCTTTGAGGCGCGCGTCACCTCTAAGCTCGATACCATGGCCATGGACCGGTGGGGGGTGCATGGGCGCGGCATGGCCCTGTTCTCGATACGCCACAACGCCCTCGAGTCGCGCATTTGCCGCTCGGAGCCCGGGTTTGGCACCGCGCTGCTCACACGGTTCGACTGTGCGCAGATCGCCGAGCGAACGGACCAATCGTCGTGGCCTCGGGTCTCAAAGAACGACGAGGGCCGTCATGTGACTTCGCGCGGGCCCCACAACATTTTGCGGACCGCCGTCGACTTCGCGCTCGACTGTCGTCCGCCCGAAGTCTTCTTCGGGTCCCCGAGCGACGTGGTCGCCACCATATTCTCCCAAGGGCGAGCGCCGTCGTCACCCTTGTCCGAAAGGCCCCTGCCGATATGGCGGGACGTCGCGTTTGCCACCGACGCACCGAGCCTTGTTGCGCGGGCGTCAGACGTCGGGCTTGAGATTTCCGAAAGGACGGCATATCGCATCCTCGCTCACGAGATCAAGCCGCTGCCGCCCCTGCGCCTTCAAGCGCTGAGGATGGCCTCGCCGACGTGTGCCGCTTCAAGGGAGGTGGACCTCGAGCGTGACCGGCGCAGCCTCAGGCTCTCCCAACAAGATCTCGAGGACTTTTCTCAGAGCATGGAACGGGCCTTTGAGAACCTTTCCGAGCGCTACTACATCGCCTTGGAAGGCAGCCCCAAGGTCCGTGTCTCCCACGACGCCATCACGGTGACGTTCGAAATACAGAAAATCGACTGAGGCGCCCCTCCAAAACATGGACGGAAGGCCCCGGTTCGACTACCCATGCATACCCTACGTGGTAGATTACCGCAATTGTGCATAGAAGATATGGTGCTACCTGGGCGAATACTTCCCCTTCGCTCATACAGTAAGGTACAATTCTTAGGCTTTTGCAGGCGTACGGCCCCCTTTGGTTCGGCCGGTTCACGCAAGGACCTCGACACGGAGCTCTGATGGACTACCTAAAGGTATCGAGCAAGTCTTCCCCCGCAAGCGTCGCGGGCGCCATTGCCGGGCTTGTCAAAGACGGCAAGCCGGTCGAGATTCAGTCCGTTGGAGCCGGCGCGGTGAACCAGGCCGTCAAGGCCATAGCCATAGCCCGCGGCTTTCTCATTCCCTCAGGACTCGACGTCACCTGCGTCCCCACATTCCAAGACATCGAGATCAGCGGAGAAAGCAGGACCGCAATCCGCCTCTCCGTCCGCGCCCATACCCTCGATGCTTCGGCCATCGACCAGACCGTCTGTTTAGGAGTGGCTGATGCATCTTAGCCAAACATTCGAGGATACGACGCCAGCGAACTCCCTGCACCCCCTCACAGGCACGACCTATCTGGTAAAGGTGTTCGGATGCCAGATGAATTTTCATGACGGCGAGCGTGTGCGTGGCATGCTCGAATCGGCCGGTTCAACGCCTGTTGAAACCATTGAGGAGGCCGACATTGTCGTCTACCTCACCTGCTGCGTCCGTGAGGCCGCTGACACCAGGCTCTATGGCCAGGTAGCCTCCATGCGCAACGTCGCACCGCGCCCAGGCAGCGGGCGCCGTATCGTTGCCGTCGGCGGCTGCGTCGGCCAACGTGACGCCGAGAAGGTCTTTGACCTGGTCGACAACGTCGACATCGTTTTTGGCACCCATACTCTCTACCGTCTTCCCGGCCTCATCGACGCGGTTCGTGCCGGGGAGCAGCGCCTCGTCGCCCTTAGCGAGACCGATGCGGAGGGTTGCTCCTCAACGGATCTGCCGACCAAGCGCGACGACGCCTTCCACGCCTGGGTACCCATAACCTACGGCTGCAACAACTTCTGCACCTACTGCATCGTGCCCTACGTCCGCGGCCGAGAACGCAGCCGCGTGCTCGAGAACGTGCTGGAAGAGGTTGACACCTTGGTCCGGGACGGCGTCAAGGAAATCACCCTGTTGGGCCAGAACGTGAACTCCTATGGACGCGACCTCTATGGGGAACCTCGTTTTGCAGAGCTGCTGAGAGCGGTGGGGGGCTCGGGCATCGAGCGTCTGCGCTTCGCCACCAGCCATCCCAAAGACCTCAGCGACGCGACGATAGCCGCCATGGCTGAGACGCCCGCCGTCATGCCCGCACTGCACCTTCCCGCCCAGTCCGGCTCGTCGCGCATCCTCAAACGCATGAACCGCACCTACGACCGCGACCAGTATCTTGGGCTTGTGGAGCGAATCCGCATGCAGATTCCCGACATTGCCCTATCGACCGACCTCATCGTCGGGTTTCCCGGCGAGACCGAGGAGGACTTTGCCCAGACCCTCTCGCTGGTCGAAACCGTCGGGTATGCACAGACCTTCACCTTTATCTATTCCAAGCGGGCCGGTACCCCTGCGGCGGAGATGCCCGACGACACCCCTCACGAAGTCGTTCAGGAGCGTTTCGAGCGGTTGGTCGAGGTTGTCCAGCGGTGCGCCTACGACGCAAACCAGATAGACCTGGGCACGACCGTTCCCGTTTTGTTCGAGGGCCTTTCTAAACGCGACGATACCATGCTTTCGGGGAGAAGCCCAAAGAACCAGACGGTGCACGTGCCCCTGCCCACGGGTATTGCCCCCCAAGACCTGATCGGCCAGATCCACGGGGTCCATATCGACGAGGCCCGTACGTGGTACCTAAGGGGAACCCTTGTCTCCTAGCGGTTTTGCAGGCATCGACTTGCCCGAGGTGATAGCCGTCGTGGGACCCACCGCCTCGGGCAAGTCGGCCGTAGCCGACGAGCTTGCATGGCGGTTGGATTCTGCGGTCGTTTCCGCCGACGCTATGCAGGTGTATCGAGGCATGGACATCGGCACCGCCAAGACCCCCCCAGAGCAGCGCCGCGTACCGTTGCTCTGCGTTGACCTCGTGGACCCCGGGGAGGCCTATTCGGTAGCGCGCTTTACCCAGGCGGCCCATGAGGCCATCGATGGCCAACGCGCCCAAGACCGTATACCGGTCGTGTGCGGGGGTACGGGGCTCTATGTCAGGGCGGCGCTAGAAGATATGGATTTCCCCGCTGGGGAGCAGGTCCAAAACCCTGTACGCGATTGCTACGAACGCCTTGCCGCTGAACTTGGCAACCAGGCGTTCCACAGGTTGCTCGAAGACCGCGACCCAGAAAGCGCCGCGCTCATCCACCCAAACAATGTCAGGCGCGTGGTGCGCGCCTTCGAGCTCCTTGAACAGGGTACCACCTATGCCCGGGAGCACGCGACGCTGCATCTTCGTGTCAACCGCTGTCCAACCCTGGTGGTCGGGCTTGAGTTGCCGCGCGAGCTTCTGTATGAACGCATCAACAGCCGAGTCGACGAGATGATTCGGCTCGGGCTACAAGACGAGGTCCAGTCCCTTGTCGACAACGGCCTTGGCAACACGCTGACGGCACGCCAGGCCATAGGCTACAAAGAGCTGCTGGCCTGTCTCGACGGCAGGTGTTCCCTCGACGACGCTATGGCCTCCATAAAGCAGGCGACGCGACGCTATGCCAAGCGCCAGATGACCTGGTTCAAAGCCGACCCTCGCGTTCATTGGCTGAACGCCCAGGACAAAACCCCCGAGGCACTGGCCGATGAGGTTGAAGCACTGATGAAAAACGGGTAAAACACGCAGGGAAAGCCATACCGGAACCACGACACCCCTACAACGAATCGGAGTGGTTTGCTTGCCAGCGGAACGACCAATTTCGACCTATGTACCCCCTGAGACCTGCATCTTGGTCGGTATAGACACAGGGGCAGGAGATTGGACCGTCGACTCGTCCCTCGACGAGCTCGGTCGCCTTGCGGAAACGGCCGGAGCGGTTCCCGTAGGCAGGCTCACCCAACGGCTCGACCACCCTATTCCCAAGACGTTTTTGGGGAGCGGCAAGGTTCAGGAACTCAAAGAGCTTGCTGAGTCTCTTGATGCCGACGTAATCGTGTTCGACAACGAGCTGAGTCCGTCCCAGCAGGCGAATCTCGAACGTCTTCTTGGGATGAAGTTCAAGATCATCGACCGGACGGCGCTTATCCTGGACATCTTTGGCATGCACGCAAAGACCCACGAAGGAAAGCTGCAAGTCCAGATGGCCCAGCTCCAATACCTTTACCCCCGCCTGAGGGGCATGTGGGCGCACCTTGCCAAAGACAAGACCCGCGGCGGAATCGGTTCTCGCTTCGGCCAAGGCGAAAGCCAGCTCGAGGTCGACCGGCGCCTCATCCGTAACCGCACCGCCGTCTTACGCCGCGAACTCAAAAACATAGCCGAGAACCGCACCGTACAGCGCAAGGAGCGCTATCAGTCGCTTACCTTCAAGGTGGCGTTGGCCGGTTATACGAACGCTGGCAAGTCAACGTTGCTCAATCGTCTGACCGGGGCCGACGTCTACGTGCAGGACCAGCTGTTCGCAACGCTCGACCCTACGACGCGCATGCTCACACTGCCGGGCGGTCGCAAGGTCACCATTACCGACACCGTCGGCTTTGTACAGAAGCTGCCGACCACGCTCGTGGAGTCCTTCAAGTCAACGCTTGCCGAGGTGGTCGGGGCAGACCTTATTCTCCAGGTCGTAGACGCCACTGACGACCACCGCGAGCAGGAGATGAAGGCAGTCGACGAGGTGCTCGGGCAAATCGGGGCAAGCTCCGTCCCTTCGATCGTCGTCTTTAACAAATGCGACCAGCTCGACGAAGAGGGGAGGGGGGCGCTTCGAAAGAGGTACCCCCACTCCATTTGCGTCTCCGCTCTCGATGGCAGCGGCATCGAGGACCTTGTAACCGACATCGCCCAGGCGGCGCGGGCCCAAGACGCCTCCATGCAAATCCTGCTGCCCTACAACCAGGGGATGCTTGCCAAAGATTGCCACGAGAACGGACACGTCGTGAGCGAGGAGTTTCTCCCCGAAGGAACCGCCATGACCGTCCTCGTGCCACCGGCTCTCAAGCACAGGCTCGAACCGTTCGCCGTAAGCGACGACAAGAGCGGACTGAGCTAAAAAGACCTGATCAACGCGATGACACGCCCGAGAATCCTAGGGGCCTTTGCATAGATCGGAGCCATGGTGGGGTTCTCGGGCTGGAGACGCACCCGGTCCTGCTCGCGGTAGAACGTCTTGACCGTAGCCTCGTCGTCGATCAGGGCAACGACGATCTGTCCGTTGACGGCGTCGCTCTGCTCTTTGACCACCACGAAGTCGCCGCTGAAGATGCCGGCTTGAATCATAGACTCTCCCTGGACGCGCAACACAAATGAAGCGGCATCCCCCACGATGGATTCGGGAAGGGGAATCATGGCTTCGATGTTCTGCTCAGCGAGAATCGGGGTTCCCGCCGCGACTCGCCCTAAGAGCGGAAGGTTTACAATCTGGCTCGTCACCCCCACGTTGGAGGAACTGCGGTCCTTTCCGATAATCTCAAGGGCCCGCGGCTTCGAAAGGTCCCTACGGATATAGCCCTTGTCCTCCAACACCTTGAGGTGTGTGTGCACCGTAGAAGGGCTGCTCAACCCAACTGCATCGGAAATTTCCCGAACACTCGGCGGATAACCCTTAGCCGCAACCTCGTCGCATATGAACTCGTAGATCTGGGCCTGCCGCTTGGTAAGCTTGGGACGATCCATATACATACCTCCCTTTTTCGTTATGGCCAGTATACTGTCATCTTCTTCGAAAGCATACAGGCGTTCGTTATTCCTCATGAGGAACACATGTTCTGAACATTAAACCTCTGAGTTGACTTATGAA
>JAHZGC010000012.1:0-18459 GCA_019421015.1 Coriobacteriaceae bacterium
AGGAACCAAAAGCCCATGCCTGCGATGAAGCCCGTGCACGAGGAGGTGATGACGAGGCCTTTGAGGTACCCGCCCAAAGAGCGGCCGAACACCGAGGTGATGATGCGGTAGTCCTCGCCCACGCGGGGGCCCATGATGGTCGAGATCTCGCGCTCCATGCGCGGGAAGTCTTTTGCCAACCAAAACGATATGACGCACGCCATCGAGAGCATCACAATGCCGCTCACCATGTTGGAAACCCCGGCAAACAGCCCGCTGCCCACGGTAGAGGCCAGCTTCCCGCCCCAGCTCTCGGCGGTTTTGCCGAGATCTGAGAGCGTGCTGCTGATCTGGTTCCGTATCTTGGGGTCAAGGGTGTCGAAGTAGGCGACGATATCGTTCCAACCCTGCTGAATACCGGCTATGTAGCCGGGAACAGCCTTGACGAACGAGGCGATCTGGTCGGTCAGGGGCGGCACGAGAATCAAGAAAAGCAGAAGGATCACGGCGAAGAAGACAATGAGGCCGATAAAGGTTCCCAGCAGCCGGGGGACCTTGAACCGGCGCTCAAGTCCGTTGACGATGGGGGCGTAGATGAACGCCATCAATGCACCGAACAGCAGGACGCTCAGGGCGTCCCATATATGGCCAAGCAGGTAGGCGACGGCAAGAATCATGATACCGATGCCGATATAGCCCCAGACCTTGAGGAAGCGCGAGCCGTACCGACGCAAGCGCATATCCATGACCTCGTTCCAAGGCTCGCTGCCCGGCTCAAGACCATGAAGGTTCGAGGGAAGGGAGACCGTGTCTATGCGTGGCGTCTGCTCTGGGGGAACACGGCCCCCCGTATCAGACCCCTTACCCCGTAGCGACGTGCGTCTAAGCATGGAACCTCCTTACACAAGCTCGACCGCACCCGGTGCGATCTTCTCCTGAAGGCGGCGCAACGCGCGCCGAAGCAGGCGCGCCACCTGAACCTGGCTGATGTCGAGACGCTCGGCGATCTCGGCTTGGGTAAGTCCGTCCACAAAACGCAGGCGAACGACCTCCTGCTCCTTAGGCGTCAGTTCTTTTAAGACGCCGTCGAGCATAATGCGGTCGTCCGAAAGCTCCAGGTCCGTATCGATGGTGCCGTAGCGGTCGATCACGCTAAAGCTGTCCTCGTCGTCTGAACCGCCGGCCTCAAGCGGGATGCTCGAATACGCCTCGCCCGACTCCATGGCCTCGAGCACCTCGTCGACGCTCACGCCAAGATACTCCGCCATCTCGTCGATGGTAGGAGTGTGCTGGAGCTGCTGGGTGAGGGCGTCGGTGGCCTGGGTGATCTTGGCCGAGAGCTCCTGGAGGCGACGGGGCACATGGACAGACCAACCCTTGTCGCGAAAATGACGCTTGATCTCGCCAAGAATAGTCGGCGTCGCATAGGTGGTGAACTCAAGCCCCCGCTCGACTTCAAATCGATCGATGGCCTTGATCAGACCGATCGTTCCGACCTGAATCAGGTCTTCCAAAGGCTCGCCTCGGTTGTTGAATTTTGACGCAAGGAACCTCACGAGGTTAAGGTGGCTCACGATCAACTGCTCGCGGGCCTCTTCGTCGCCGTTCTCCTTATACTTGCGAAATAGTTCGCGCGTGCGGTTTTTGTCCCACACAAGCTTTTGGTTTCCCTTGTTCTCAGCGCGCATCGGTACCGCCGATCTTCTTGAAGAGGTGCAGGCTGTTTTCAGGGGCGTCGGCGATGACGCACTCGTCGCACATGGCTTCGAGGATAAAGGCGGAGTAGACGAAGGCGGGCTCGTCGTTGTCTTCGGTCACGGGTTGGTCGCCCAGGTCGAAGTCCATAGCCAAACCGTCGTCCGAGATGGTGAAGACCGCATGCAGCAACCCGTCCACCCCCGTGGCGCAGGCATATACAAAGGCTTCCTCAGCAGCCATGCGGACGTCGTCCACCTCGTCGACGTTCATGCCCGCTATGACCGCGAGGTTGGCAGCGGTCATTCGAACGACGCGAGCGTAGCGTGGAAGCGGCGGCACCTCAAGAACGGTGGTCTCCGCGGGGGTGCTTGAATGCTGCATGGTCATCTCTCCTTGTCGGCTCTGATTGCAACGGGCTATTCGGTCTTGCCAGGCTCGAGTTCAACCGCCGCGCCTTCTGAGCTGACCGAAGACGGGTAGGTGAAGTATCCGGCCTCTTCCGAGACGGCCTCAGGTTTCGGGGCGGGCTCGTCGTAGGTGATTTCAGGGGACGCATCGGCCTCGGAAGCGGTGCCGCCGGCCGCCGGCATGGCAGCCCGGGCACCGGCACGGCCGCGAGAGAACAGGGAGCGGGCCTTGGAGGCGATGGACTCGGCGGCATCACCGACCGCCGTGGTCGCCTGTCCGGCGGTCTTGCTGATCTTGGAGGCATCGCCCAAGATGAGGTCGACCTTGCCGAGCGCGTCGGCAGCCTGGGCAAGGACGGGGTCGAGCTGCGCAACGGCGGGCCGGGCGCTGGTAACGGCGTCGTTCACATTGTCGATAAGAGGCTTTGCTTCTTCAACAAGCTGGTTGACGTTTTGGATAACGGGCTGGACATCATCGACAGTCTTTTGGACGGAAGAAAGAACCGGGCGAGCCTTGCGCACCGTAACCGCGATTTCTATAACGAGCCATATGGCGGCAACTACCAGCACAACCAGAACGATGGTCAATATGTCCACCTTCATCGCCCCTTTCATGTAAGCCCTTCAGAGGGCCCTGTCCTCTTGTAATAAGGCCACTATACCCCTGTCAGCGATACGGCACGCAACGTTTACAACATTGTTCGGTAACCTTTTGAACCGCCACACCCCCTTCATCGGTTATCGTGGCGCGTCCTCGCTGCCCGGCTCGGAAGCAGGGGCCTTGGGCCCGAGCCCATCGGGGGCGCAGCGTTTGTCGGCATCGGCCGCCTCGGCAGCATGGCCCACAAGAAGAACGCCCCCTTCGGTCCTGCGGGCGTACTCGTTGCGGTACTGCTCCCAGCCGAGCTCGCCCGGGTGATAGAAGCAACCCCGTTGAAGCCCGTCGGGCAAATACTGCTGGTCCACCCAGTTCCCCGGATAGTCGTGGGGGTACAGATAGGGTCCATACCCCTCGCTCCCAGGCCGATGGCGGTCGCGCAGATGGTTGGGCACCGGCCGCACCGGGGCGCTGCGGACGTCCTGGATCGCCGCGGCCAAGGCGGCGTAGCTCGCGTTGCTCTTAGGCGCAAGCGCCATGTACACCGCCGCTTGGGCAAGGTTGATCCGGCATTCGGGCAGCCCGATGACTTCGACGGCCTTGAAGGCCGCCTCCGCCACCAAGATTGCCTGGGGGTCGGCGTTGCCTATGTCCTCGCTTGCGAGAATGAATATGCGTCTGGCAATAAACTTGGGGTCTTCTCCCCCTTCGAGCATACGGGCAAGGTAGTACACGGCCGCATCGGGGTCGCTGCCGCGCATCGACTTGATGAACGCGGAGATTACGTCGTAGTGCTCGTCCCCGTTCTTGTCGTAGCGCTGGACACGCGCGGGAACGGCCTCGCGCACGTCGTCGGCCGTTATGGGCACGGCGACGCCCGACCCGGCCAAACCAGACCGATGGCCCGCAAGCTCGGAGGCGAGCTCAAGGGTCGTGAGGGCACCGCGCGCGTCGCCACCCGCCAGAAGGCAGATGGCCTGTCTCGCCTCGTCATCGAGCGTATACTCGCCGGCCAACCCTTCCGGCGCGGCAAGAGCATGGTCGAGGACCGCACCTATCTCCTCGTCGGAGAGGGACGAGAGCTCCACCACCCGAGAACGGGACAGCAACGCCTGATTGACCTCGAAGTAGGGGTTCTCAGTCGTGGCCCCTACCAAGACGACCACCCGGTCTTCGACGGCATGGAGCAACGCATCCTGTTGGCCGCGATTGAAACGGTGAATCTCGTCAACGAAGAGTATGGTGCGCCGGTCGCGCAGGAGCAGGCGCTGCTCGGCCGCGTCGATCTCTCTTCTAAGGTCCTTGACCGTGCCGCCGACGGCAGACACCTCGACGAACTCGGCTCGCGTAGCGTTGGCGATGATGCGCGCCAAGGTGGTCTTTCCAGTCCCTGCGGGACCGTAGAGAATCACAGAGCTCAGGGAATCGTTCTCGATAGCAGTCCTGAGCCAGGTGCCGGGCCCTACGGCCGCCAGCTGGCCCCGGTAGTCCGCCAGCGTCTTGGGCCGCACCCGCACGGCCAGCGGGGCGTTTCCGCTTTTCTTTTGCACGTGGTACTGCGTGAACAGCGTCTCCATAGAACTCGCTTTCAAAAACCCAATGGGCATACGTATCTAACCAAAGTAGCTGCGCAGGGGTATGTCGTCGACCTCGTCGGGAAAGAGATGGGCGCATAGGGCGATGAAAAAATCGTCGCTCATGCCCGCAATGAAGTCCGTCACGGTTCGGTCCGGGTCAGACTCCCAGTCATAGGTGTGCCCGTAGTACCCTGCATGCTGTACGACCTGCTTGACATGGCGCTCAAAGATCGGACGGCTTTCGTCTCCCGAGGCCAGGTCTTCGAGCAACCGGTCGTATAGGCGGTCGAACCGGGGGCGTATGGCCTCGACGCAGTCCTGCTCCACCTCGGGGTTCTGGTAGATAAGCCGGTAGTTCTCCCGCTTTGCGGCCAAGAGCTCCTCATAGGCCTGCGGGCTCATCTCTATATGGTCCTTGCCGTAGCTGTTCTCGACGATGTCGACCGTAAGGGCCTGGAGGACCCAGGAGTTGTAGGCACCCGAGGCGCCGGTCTCAAAACTAACCGAGGCGTCGATCAGGCCGGCCGACTCGGCATCTTGGCGGTCGCGCCCCACATAGGCGATCATGTCGCTGACGCGCACGACCGTGGCTTCAAGGGTCATGGGGGCCAAGCGCCGCACGGCTTCGTCTCCGCAGTCTACGCAAGACGCCACCAACGCGTCGAGCTCTTCGAAGCCGGACCGTCGCTCGTTGGGCAGCGACGGTCCGTCAAAATAGCCATTGTGGCATAGGATGCCGTCTAGAACCTGCAGCGAGACGTTGCGGCCGTATATGCGGTCGAGAACCTCGAGGCTGTGGACGTTGTGGCGAAACCACCTGCCCGTCCTTGCCCGGTACTTGTCTGCGAGACAACGCTCCCCCGCATGACCGAAGGGCGTGTGGCCTATGTCGTGACCGAGGGCTATGGCCTCAACGAGGTCAAGATTAAGGCCGAGGGCCGCTGCGATGTCACGTGCAACCCGGGCGACCAACTGGACGTGGAATCCACGCCGAGATATATCGTCGTTCTGCCGAAAAGAAAAGACCTGAGTCTTACCGGCAAGACGGTTATAAGCAGGAACGTTCATGATCTTCTCGACGTCGCGCACGAACGCAGGCCGCCATAGGCTCGCCCTGTCTCGCGGCGCATCTATGCGACGCCGCGCCATGTGGTCTTCGCAGCGATAGGGGTTGGTCCAATGGCGTGCCCGGTCGGAGGCGATTCTCTTTTGGAGGGCGGGAGACAAGTCTTGGGGAGCTTTGTACATACGACCTCCTTGAACTGTGCGTTTGACCCAAACATTTGTTCAAGTATAACCGCACGGGCTCAAATAATCGAACATATGTACATAGTGCGTTAAGACTTCACAGAACGACGCCGCCCTTTATAGAGCAAAGCCCTCCCCCACCCGGCAGCGACCGGGATGGAGGAGGGACAAGAGCAGAGACGGAGCCCCCTTGCGCAGGGGGTTTCAAAATGCCCTAGCGCACGAACTCGGGTAGGTTGTCGAAAAACGCATCGTCGAACAGATCTTCGACGTCATCGGAGAACTGTTGCGCCTGATCGGCAAAACTTTCGAACGCTTCGTCGGCGTCGATCTGAACGACGCCGTCGCTATAGAGACCGGCGGCGACGGCGGCCACGATGCCCGAAGACACCAGGCCACAGACCAGAGCAATCACAAACGCAAGCAAACCGTTCAAGAAGGGGCTGCAGCGCCTTTCGGCCTCGGTCGGACGGCTTATGGCAACGGCCTCGCCGGATGCCTCCTCAGTATCGGAGGCAACGTCGGCCTGCGGCTGATCACCTTGCTGGCCATCGGCAACAGGAACCTCGACGGCGGGGTTCTCCCCTGCGGCAGTCTGATAGGGCAGCGGGTCGTGGGAGGCACCCCAGTGGGCAACGTCGTAAAGGGCCACCCAATTGCCAAAGGCGCGCCACAGCAGGGCATTGATCATATTCGACAGGATAGAAAGCGCGAAGAGCGCGACGGCCGACGCCGCCGACACGGCAAGCGAGGCACCCGCAACACCTACGAGCAGGGCCAGAGCCGACTCGTTGAAGTCACCGTAGCCGAGCACCGTCCCCACAAGGGGCAGCCCGATGCCGACCCCCACAAAACCAGGGGCAAGGGCAGCAACCACGACGAACTCGACAAAGGCAAAAATGAGGGCAGCAAGGATGAGCGTCCAGAAAAGCTTGAAGATCCCACCAAAGCGATGGAACGTCATGCGCCAAGCCACACCCCATTGGAAAGCCGCGCCGAAGCGTTCATAGATGGCCATACGCACGAGACCTATGCATTGGAAGGCCATGAGGAGCAACATAAGCAGCGCACTCAATACCTCGCTCGTCACTAGAACGGCGACCGCCGCAGCCCCATCGAGCCCACAGCCATAGACGATGGCGCCCCCGGCCGCCAAAAGGACGGCGCATAGGAGCGCTTCGATAAGGGAGTAGAGAATCACGATGAAAAACGCCCTGACGCCACGCGACCAAAAGCCGTTGTCATCACGGCCAAAAACATGGGGAGGCAAAGGGGTGTCCATGTTCCATGCCGCCTCGCGCGCCCAACCCAGCAGGTAGCCGAAGGTCACGATCTGCCCCAAGATGGGGACGAATTGGATGAGGGCGAGAAGACAGAGCTTGCCAAAGAGGTTCCTCGTCGTCGAGAGGGAGCGCCACGCGTTCCCAAAATAATGGTACCTACGAGCTTCGTCCATCGAGCCGTGCTCCTTCCCGGCAACGGCGATCCCACCGCCGAAACCAAACGCCCCATACGTCTATGCCTTGGGATAATACCCGTCTTGCATCGCAAACGTGCCGACAGGGACAGGGACGCGCTATTATTCTTTGGGAACCTTCGACAGAATGCCCCGAAGGTATCTCGGTCCCTCCTTGGATGCCGTATCATGGGCGCGATATATGGACAGCTATCGCCCGGTCCGCCGGGCATCGCCATGGAGGAGAAGACCATGCCCAATGAGGGAAGTTTTGAAGCCAGCCTGAGGCGCAGCGAGGAGATCAAAGCCGACCTGCCGCTTCATCCCGAAAAGTACCGCATGCTTACCGGCGACCGGCCCACGGGGCGTTTGCACATGGGGCATTATTTCGGCACGATCAAAGAGCGCGTCCGCCTGCAGGAGCTGGGCGTCAACACCATGGTCCTCATAGCCGATTATCAGGTGATTACCGACCACGACACGACGGCGAACATCCAAGACAATGTCTACAACATGGTCATCGACTACATCGCCTGCGGCATCGACCCCGAGAAGACGCCCATCTACACCCACTCTGCCGTTGCCGCGTGCAACCAGCTCATGCTCCCGTTCCTCTCGCTTGTAACTGAAGCTGAACTTCAACGTAACCCTACAGTTAAAGCTGAAATGGAAGCTTCCGGCCACGCCCTCACGGGGTTGCTGCTCACCTACCCGATCCATCAGGCATGCGACATCCTCTTCTGCAAGGGCAACGTGGTGCCCGTGGGCAAGGACCAGTTGCCGCACATCGAAGCCACGCGCCTGGTGGCACGGCGTTTTAACGAACGATACGGCAAGGTTTTCCCTGAACCCGAAGCCCTGCTTACCGAGGCCATTGAGATTCCGGGCCTGGACGGCCGCAAGATGAGCAAGTCCTACGGCAACGCCATATCGCTTTCTATGACCCCTGAAGAGACGGCTAAGCGCATCAAGAAGTCTCCCACCGATTCGGAGCGCACCATAACCTTCGACAAGGAGAACCGTCCGGGGGTGAGCGCCCTGCTCACCACCGCAGCCTTGTGCACCGGCCGTAACGAGGAGGAGATCGCCGAAGAGATCGGCTCGGCGGGCTCGGGCGCCCTCAAGGCCTATGTGACCCAGAGCGTCAACGACTACCTGGCCCCTATCCGTGAGCGTCGTGCAGCACTCGAGGGCGACCTGGACTACGTGAAAGACGTGATTCACGAGGGCAACCGTATCGCCAACGAAATTGCCAACGAGACGTTGGACCAGGTGCGTCAAGCAATGGGCATGGTCTACTAGTTCGTGGTCTACTAGTTCGCGTGAGACCCACACGGGGTGCTAAAGGGCGCGTCTTTTGAAGCACCACCTTTTAGCACCCCGTACAAATAGCCCTGCTTAACCCTTCTCGGCCTCTTGAACCTCGGCCAAGTAGGCGGCCTCCTGCGCCATGAACTCGCGCAGCATCTGGGCCACGCCGCGGTAGAGTCCGGTAGAAGCCCGGCGCTCAAGCAGATCGCAGAAGCCAGGCACCCAGGACAACAGGCTTTTCTCCAAAAAATCGAGCTGGGCGTTCATGGCCTTCTCCGCCTCAGCCATAGCCGCGCCGGCCGCTTCTCCCTCCACCTCGCCGGAAAGGACCGGAGCCAGCTGCGTGGCAGCCCGCTCTCCCAGGCCGGCCATGAAGGCAAGCTCGGTGGCGATGTGGTCCTCGGGCACACGGCAATCCTCGGTGACTGCAAAACCGCTGGCTCGATAGGCTGCGACCGCACGGTCGCGAGCCTCCTGCATCATCAGCTCCTCGCTGCTCGTGTGCACACTCTCGTAAGGGGAGACAGGTGCGGCGGACATACCGAGCAACGTCGAAGCGTGGTCGGCAGCCACCTCTTTACGCACCTGTTCGAGCTCTTCGGGCCCCTTATCCGCCAATGAGGCCGCAAACCCATCGAGGTCGGTGCCGGTCTGCGGCGCCTCGGCAGCCAAGGCGCCTAGGAACTCCGCGGGAAGGTCCTCATCAGAAAGGGCACGGGCCAGAAACGAATAGGTGGCGGCACGCTCGCTCAAATCGCGGGCAAGCTCTTGGAGCTGGTCTTCCATTGAATCCTCCTAAGTGGAACAGGCATGGCGGTCTTTTCGCACGCCTTTCGACGGGCTTTGGAAGAAGAGTATACGGGTAGACGCGATGTCCCGCTTAGTGAAAAGCAGGGCCGTACCGGCGTCTCACGCTGCCGGTACGGCCCCACGGTCGGTGCGTCTAACTAACTAGGACCGATTACGCCTGATAGGCAATGAACGTCGCGGGCATGGTCTCGCCCTCCAGGCGCGCCCCGCCCTTCTCGGCCGCCAGGGCCTCCATCTCCTCGATCGGGCCGAAGTGCAGGGCCTTGGTGGGGCAGGTGGCCACGCAGTGGGGCTCGTCCTCGGGGGTCTTGCCGCAGGAGGCGCACCCGTCGCACTTGTCCATCTTGCCGTCCTCGGGGCGGTACTGGGGGATCCCGAAGGGGCACACGGAGGCGCAGGTCTGGCACCCGATGCAGGCCTGCTGGTCCACCACGACCAGGCCGTCCTCCTCGCGCTTCGTGATGGCCCCGACGGGGCAGTTCTCCACGCACGCCGGCCTCTCGCAGTGGTTGCAGGCCTGGGAGGTGAACACGCGGTTCGCGTCGGGGAACTCGCCGACCCACTCCTCGGCCACGGTCCTGCGGGCCACGGTGCCCGCGGGTATCTGGTTCCACTGCTTGCAGGCCACCTGGCAGGCCCAGCACTTGATGCAGCGGCTGGTGTCCACGTAGAAACCGTACTGGCTCATGTTCTGTCTACCTCTCCTCATGTGGCGGAATCCGTCCGCCGCGCTCCCGAAGGCTCACGGGCGGTTTGGGCACGTGGGCCTTCGGTGCCATGCGGGCGGATGGACCCGCGCGGGTGAATGGCGAAACCTACGCCGGGATCTCGGACTCGTCGAGCTTGCTGATCTTGACGAGGGTCTGCTTGCCCATGGCGGAGTTGAACGGGTCGTAGTTGGCGATGGTGTCATCGTACAGCACGTTGACCTCGGAGCCGCCGTCCTCACAGCCGTAGCCGGGCAGACCGAGCTCGGGGCAGTCCTCCCACCAGCCGCGGCGGCTCATAAGCACGTCGGGGGCGATGGTCGGCAGGTAGCGGGCCACGAGCTTGACCCAGCCGTGCGGGCTCTCGACGCGGCACCAGTCGCCGTCCTCGATGCCGTACTTCTTGGCGGTCTCGGGGTTAATCTTGAACCAGGGCTCGGGCTGCAGCTCGCGCAGGTAGGGCACGTTCACGTAGCAGCTGTGGTTGCACAGGCGGTAGGCGTGGACGTCCGAGAAGACCAGCGGGTACTCCTCAGCGAGCTCAGGCGTGCTGTAGTGGCTCTCGGCCGGACCGTTGTACACGGGCAGCGGGGAAATCTCGCCGTCCTCCTCGCAGTTCGGCTTGTTGCCTATCCACTCGTTGTAGCACTGGACCTTGCCGTTGGGGAGGTCCTTGAAAAGCTCCTCGTAGTTCTGGTACACGGGCTCTTCGGGCGTGAACTCCTCGGTGCGCTCGACAAAGATCGAACCCTTCTCGCGCAGCTCCTCCAGGGTGAAGCCGCTGCCGTCGAGCTGCTCGCGCAGGCACTCGTCAAAGTCGCCGTGCCAGAAGTCGTCGCCGTAGCCCATGCGGTCGGCCAGCTCGCAGTAGAAGGTCCAGTCGCTCTTGGACTCGGCGAGCGGCTCCTGAATGGCCTGGTTCATGCCGATCCAGGTGCCGGCCTTGGAGTTCTTGGTGGCGAACTGCTGGCTCGTCTCGTAGTTGGAGCAGGCCGGCAGCACGTAGTCGGCGTAGTCGCAGGAGCTGTTCCACTCGGTGTCCATGACGATGTAGAGGTCGAGCTTCTTGAGGGCCTCGATGACCGTCTTGGGCTGGCGGGTGGCGGTCAGCGGGTTGGAAGACTGGCCGAGGATGCAGCGCAGCGGATAGGGGTCCTCGGTCAGAATGCTGCGGATGCCCTTGTTGTAGGCCGAGGTGGGGCCGGACTCCTGGGTGGCCATGGTCTGGAACCAACGCGGGGTCTCGGGGCCGACAAGGTCGGAGACGCCGGCCATGTAGCCGTTGGCCTCGTCCTCTTCGGTCATGGGCAAGCGGTCGGAGAGCTTGTCGATACCCTTGGTCTTGATGAGGGAGGGAGCGCCGGTCATGGCCGCGCCGGAACCACCGGCAATGCCGATGTTACCGGTGATGGCCTCGATAAGGTCGATACAGGCCTGGGCCCAGTGACCGTCATTCTGCTGGTCGCCGATGCCGTTGCCGCAGTTGATAGCCATGGGCTTGATGGTGCCCATCATCTCGGCGATCTGCTCGATCTGCTCCTGGGGAACGCCGGTGATCTCGGCAGCCCAGGCGGCGTCGTAGCCACCGTCGGCGAGGTGGGCGGCGAGCTCGTCGAACCCGTTGCACCAGTTCTCGGTGAAGTCATGGTCGTAGAGATCGTTCTGGATGATGTAGTTCAGGCATGCCATGGCCAGGGCGCAGTCAGTGCCGGGACGCACGGGGACCCAGATGTCGGCATGGGTGCCGAGACCGTCGCGCATCGGGCGGATGTCGATGACCTGGAGGCCGTTCTCGATGGCGTCGAGGCGCTTGCAGGGGTCACCCTGGTTGATGGCCGAGTTCTCGGAGTTATAGCCCCAGTTCACGAGCAGCTTGGTCTTGCCCAGCTGACCGGGCATCGTCTTGTTGCACTGCATGTGGGCCGGGCCACCGAGGGTGACGAGGTTCGAGAACATGCGCTGGGAATTGCAGATGGCCGAGTGCAGGTAGTTCGGCGAGCCGTGGACGTTCAGGAAGCGGCGGCCAACAGACATGAGGACCGAGTAGGCCTGGGGCGAAAGGACGCCGTAGGACTTGGCGCCGTACTGTTCCTTCTGCTCGAGCAGCTTCTGAGCAATCTCGTCGTAGGCCTGGTCCCAGGTGATGCGCTCGAACTTGCCCTCGCCCTTCTCGCCCACGCGCTTCATGGGATACTCGAGACGGGTGGGCGAGTACATGATGGCCATGGCCGAGTTGCCCTTGGGGCACAGGGAGCGGGAACCGCGTCCCCAGTTGTTGCCGGCCTCGGGGTTGCCCTCGACGTTGGTCCAGCGGCCGTTCTTGATATAGCAGAGGGTGGAGCAGGCGGTCTTGGCAGGGCCGCACATCTGGCAGAACATGTGCTTGATCTCGACGTCGTCGTCCTTGGCCTCGTCGGCCAGGGCGGGGCGCTCCTCGAGCACCGAAACGCCGCCAAGGGCCGTCATGGCACCGAGGGCGGCACCAGCGGCCAGGAAACTACGCCTACTGATGGTGGGCTTGATTTCCATGAACATTCCTCCCCTTTCCTCTCGTAATGGCGCTTGCGGACGCAAGGCCACAAAGCGGCAGTGCCGATCTCCGGCGGCACCTGCGCTAAGCTATATCCTAAGCACACAAATCCTTCATACAAGGGGCAGACCCATCAGAAATAGTCTATGAGCCCATCGGTAATTGTTTATGATGGAGAGGCTGCCTGGGGTTTTGTACTTGCACGACGGTAGAGGATTTTGTTGACATACGTCAGCATTCGCGACCGCGTGACGGCGTTCCTGCGCCATAGGGCTCTAGGCCTTTACATCATCGGAGGGGACGTCATGGGTAAAGAGCGATGGTCGAGAAAAACCGCGTGTCCCGCCCTGCCCATCGTCGGCTTTGGGCTGCTGCTCGCCTGGACATACGTGGTCTTTTTCAGCCGGCTCGTGCACTTTTCGACACGCAACAGCATCGAGCATCTGAACAGCACCTACTCGTTTGCCTGTTGCGGCATCATCGCAGCGCTCGTGTTCTACGCACTGCCCTGGGACCGCCTGCCGCTGCATCGGGACGGAAGACGCCCTCACGGTCCGACGCCTCCTCTCAACACGCCGGTCTTTATCGGTACGGCGGTGGCCGCCTCCCTCTGCACCGTGGCGCTCACCTTTGTGGAGCATGACTTCTTTCGCCAGCCTTGGTGCTCCATCGCCGCCACGGTCTCGGGCATCGCCTGTGCGGTGCTGTTCCTCGGGTGGTCCCACCGGTTTGTTCACTGCCCGGGATCGCAGTCCTTTGTCTGGCTCTCCCTGTCGTTTGTCTGCGGTGCGGCGGTGTTCTTTATCACGTTGAGCCTACCCGCCCCCGCAGCGCTGGGCGTCACCTACTGTTTGCCCGTCGCGAGCGCCATCATGCTCAACACCTCGGGCATCGACGATCGACGCGAACACGAGGCCAAGGCCCTCCCCTCCCGTACCATGCCGGTGTTCCTGCGCATGCTGCTCTCGCTCTTCCTGATCGGCTTGGCCGAAAGCCTGGTACGTGCCCTGTTCCTCGAGGTCGACCCCGGAACCCAGTCGCTTGCCTACCAAACGCTCTTCCTTGTGGCCATGCTCTGCGCCGCCCTGGCGGTGACCTGTGCCAGCCGCTACCGCAAGAACCCGGCGCAGGCGCTTAACCGCGTGGCCCTCTTTGTGCTCGTGGTCCTCTCGCTGCTGGCCCCAATCGTTATGGGGGTCGGAATCTGGGGCGACCTGCCGGCACTCATATGCTACGGTCTGTTCTACCTGTTCACCTGGGCGACTCTCTCGCAGGTCACCAGGGTGTTCAAACTGCCCGCACGCTTTGCGTTCGGGTGGGGGCTGGGGATGGCCTATGCCGGCTGCCTTGCAGGGACCTTCTTTGGCAGCCTTTTGGCTTCGTACGTCGACCTTTCGTACAAAGGCCAGAGCCTTATGGCCTTGGCCTGCGCATCGCTGGTGATGGTGGCGTTGCTCCTGGTGACCGACGACCGTATGCTCACCCACCTGCTCGACACCGACTCCGAACGACCCGTTACCCCACGGCGCTTCATGCTTCGCGTGGAAGAGGCGGCCCAGACTCACGGACTCACTGCCAAAGAGACCGAAGTGCTCGTGCTGGCCGCAAAGGGGCGCACCACCCAGCGCATCTGTGAGGAGCTCGGCATCTCCACCGGTACGGCCAACACCCATCTGGCCCACATCTACAAAAAGTTCGACGTCCACGACCGCCAGCAGCTCATCGACATACTCGAAAACGTCGAGCAGTAACGGGGGTGGCCCGCGTTCCTGCATGTTTTACAGGGGTATAAAGCTGTCAGCCACAAACCCCAAGAAAGGACCACGACAATGCCCATCGATGCCGCACAGGATCGGACCGAACCCAACGCCATGACCGCCGACGACCTGGCATCGCTTGCCGTGGTCTTCGGCGTTTTGAGCCGGGCCTTTTGGGAAGAACCCCAGAACGGCATTGTGAGCGACCTGTCTGACGCGCTCCCCGAACTGGCCCGCGCGCCCTTTGCCACGGCCGCCCCGCTCGGCGCCGCCGACTTGGCACGTGCCCTGGAGGCGTATCGGGAGAATCCCCAGGAACAGATGGGCCTTTTCAAACAAGACCGGGCCTACCTGTTTTACGAGATAGGCTACAGCCGTACCTCTCCCTACGAGTCGGCCTACCGCACGGTCGACCGTACGCTCTTTGGACCCACGACCGAACAGGTCAAGGCCGACTTCGAGCGCCATGGCCTGAGCTGTGAGCGTCCAGGCAACGAGCCGGCCGACCACTTTGCGTTAGAGTGCGCCTACATTCAGCAGATTGCCCAGGCAGGCGCTGAGGCGGCCGCCGACGGCGACCGGCCGGCCTTTGAGGGGGCCCGCCGAGAGCTATGCCGCTTCTTGGGGGCCCACCTGCTCGTCTTTGCCCCGATCTATCTCCAGAACTTCACCAAACGCGCCTCCACGGCCTTTTACCGCTCGCTTGGGCAGACGGCCAGCGAAGCGCTGGCCTGGGCGGAACGCTTGACGGGGGCCAAACCGGCCGAGGTGCTCGATATCGCCGACTTTCCCCTAAAGACCCGCCGCGCAGGCAAGGAGTATTAGGGCTAACGACACCGGCCCCGCTTCCTTTGCAGGAATGCGGGGCCGGTGCGCAAACGGTGCTTTTTGCTTTCGGATTCCTAACGGTGCGCCAGCTCCATCTGGCCAACTTCGGCCGGATTCATGAGCTCGCCACCGAGCTCTGCAAAGCGACTCGGGGCAATGACCACGTTGGGCTCGGTCTCATCGCCGAAGATGCCGATGGTGCAGTTGTCCCCGTACGTCGCACGAAGCTCCTCGATGTCGCCAAAGACCAGGGCGCGCTGGGGGCAGGCCTTGGCGCATACCGGGTGCGGCTCGCCGATGCCCTCGGCCAAATCGGTGCACAGCGTGCACTTGGTGGACTTCATGGTCTCTTGGTTGACGAACGGGTGGTGGTAGGGGCACGCCTCGACGCAGGTGCCGCAACCGATGCAGGTCTCGGTGTCCACCCGCACGATGTTGTCGTCGTCTTTGCGCATGGCGCCGGTCGGACACTGCTCCACGCAGGCGGGTTTGTCGCACTGCTGGCAGGTAAGCGACACGTAGTAGGCGAACACCGTGCTCGTGAACGCCCCGTCGCCGTCGGTGGCGTACTCGCCGCCACCCAACTCATAGACCTTGCGGATGAACTGCCCGTCGACCAGGCTGTTGCGGTCCATGCATGCGGTCATGCAGGCCTTGCAGCCCGTGCAGATGTCGGAGTTCACATAGAAGCCGTACTGGATAGCCATGGGTTACTCCCCTCCCCTAGAGCTTGGTCACGGTGGCGTGGTTGGTATGGACGCCGTTGCCCTTGGAGAGCGGCGTCGGGCGGATCGAGGTGAGCACCGACACGCAGCCGCCGTAGTCGACCACGCTCGGGTCGCCCAGGGTGTCGGGATCCGTGGAAGCAGGCTCGTACCAGGCGCCCTGGGGCAAGCTCAACACGCCGGGCATGATGCGCGGGGTCACCTTGGCCGTGATCTGCACGCGACCGCGCTCATTGGACACCTCGACCATGTCGCCGTTCTCGATGCCAAGGTCAGCCGCATCTTGGGAGTTGATCCACAGCTGCTGCGGTGCGACCTCCTTCATCCACTGGACGTTGCCGTAGCTCGAGTGGGTGCGGGTCTTCTGGTGTTGGCCGATAAGCAGGAACGGATAGTCGGGGTTCTCGTCTCCGACGCCTTCGGGGGCCACGTAGAACTGGGGCAGCGGGTAGATGAGGCCCATGCCGTCGTCGGGCACGTAGCCGCCGCAGGTGGGGTCCCACTGCTTGGAGCAGTTGTAGGCCTGCTTTGAGAAGACCTCGTACTTGCCCGAGGGCGTGGCGAGCTTCTCGGGCTTCTGGTACACGTAGGGCTCGTGGTCGTTAGTCTGCTTAAAGAGCCCCTGCGACTTGAAGTCTTCGAAGGTGTCGCCGATCTCGGCACCGGCCTCCTTGCCCTGCTCGTAGATCCACTCCACCCAGTCCTCCTGGGTCTTGCCCTCGCTGAACTCGTCGAGGATGCCGAGCTTGTCGGCCAAGAGGCAGCAGGTCTCATAGACGGGCTTGGCCTCGAAGAGCGGCTCGATCGCCGGGGACTCGCAGAGCACGAAGCCGGTCCACGCGCCGCCGCCGCTCGTGACGTCGGTCTCCTCGAAGCTTGTGGTGCCGGGCAGGATGATGTCGGAGACCATGCAGGTGGGTGTCATGTAGACATCCTGGGTCACGATCATGGTGATGCCGGAGTCGTCGGTGTCGGGCAGGTTGAGGATCTCGAGCATCTTGTTGTTGTCGCCGTGCTGGCCCATAAGCACGTTGGAGGCATAGTTCCACATGAACTTCATGGGAGCCTTGAGCTTCAGGGTGCCGGGCTCCTCGGCAAAGTGCATCACGCCGTCCTTGTCGATGGCGCGCACGCCCCAGGTGGTGTCGTCCATAGACTTGTAGTCGACGATGGCCTGGTACCAGTCGAAGAAGCTCACGACTCGGTCGACAGTGTTCTTCTCGGCCAGGTTGGGGATGGAACCGGGCACGGAGTAGGGCACGCCGCCCACGTTCTCACGCGCGCCGGTGCCGCCGCCCTTGATTCCCACGTTCTTGGTGATGGCGGCAATCAGGCCGATGGCGCGGGAGATGTTGCCGCCGGCCATATTGCGCTGGGGGCCCCAGCCCTGGATGGTGGCGCAGGGACCGTCGAGGTAGAGCTCGGCCAGCTCCTCGATGGTCTTGGCGGGCACACCGGTGATCTGGGCAGCCCAGGCGCTGTCTTTCTCGCCCGTGCCTTCAAAATAGCCGGTGCCGCGCAGGTAGGCCTCGTAGGACATGTCCTCGTCAACGGTGAGCGTCCCCGACTTGTCGTAGCCGAAGAACAGGTCGCTCGGCGGCTCCCCCTCCTTGACCTCGTCGAGGAAGGTGTCGCTGTAGAACCCGATGAAGTTGGCACGGATAAAGTCCTCGTCGAGCTTGTCGTTGACGAGCATGTAGTGGATCATGGCCGCGATGAGGGCCATGTCGGTGCCGGGACGGATCGGGATCCACTGGTCGGCCAACGACACCGCGGTGTCCGACAGGATTGGGTCGATGACCACGATCTTGGCGTCGGGGTTCTGCAGATGGACCTGGGTCAGGATGTACTGCATGGCCGAGCCGCTCATGCGGGTGTTGGCCGGGTTGTTGCCGAACAGGACGATGGCCTTGGAGTTGACCAGGTCGGTAACCTCGTTGTTGGACCAGGCGTCGCCGTTGAACAGCGGCAGCTCCCAGGTGATCTGGCCGGTCGAGTAGTCGCAGTAGTGGCGCAGATAACCGCCGAAGCAGTTGAGCAGGCGGGCAAAGGCCGTGTTGTCGGGTGCCCAGGACTTGGCCACCGTGCCGCCGAGCTGACCGGTGCCGTACTGGATGTAGAAGGCGTCGTTACCGTACTTCTCCTTGATGGAGGTCATGGCGTCGGCGATGTCCGAGATGGCCTCGTCCCAGGTGATAGCCTCGTACTTGCCTTCACCGCGCTTGGTGCCGGCAACACGGCGCAACGGAGTCTGGATACGAGAGTCGTTGTAGAGGCGCTGACGGTTCGTGCGGCCGCGCACGCAGGAGCGCATCTGGTAGATCTCGTTGGGACCGAAGTCGTCGCTGCCGTCGTTGTCGTTGCCCACGCGCACCACGGTGCCGTCCTTGACGTACATCTTGAGCGGGCAGCGGCTGCCGCAGTTCACATGGCAGCCTCCCCAGACCATCTTGTCGTACGAGAACTCCTCCTGGTCGGGAACCTGCGGGGCGTTCTCGTCGGCTTTGGCATCGTCGGCGAGCACATCGCGAGGGACGCCCGACCCCGCCAGCGCGCACCCGGCGCCCAGCACGGCGCCCATTCCAACAAAGGCCCGACGACTTACATCGTGCTCCGTGTAAGCCATACTGCACCCATCCCTTCTCCTCTTCTTGACCATGGCGGAAAAGGCCCGGCTCGCGCGTGCGTCCGAATCTCACCGCCCCCGGCGCGGCCTTCTCCACGGGCCGCGATGGCCATCCTGCGTACAGGTAGACCACGGGTTGGTGATACCCCGGCGCATCCCGAGATAAACGGGTACCATGGGGGCGTCCGCGTCGAACGCCCGC
>JAHZGC010000012.1:18469-108150 GCA_019421015.1 Coriobacteriaceae bacterium
CACGCGAGGAAAGGCCCCCATGCCCGCGTTTCCCTATAAAGCCGTCTTGAGCGACATTGACGGTACCTTGCTCGGCCCCGCTGGCGCGGTGAGCGCGCTCACGGTGCGCGCCGTAGGACGGCTTGTGCGGGGTGGTGTTCCGTTTGCTCTGGTCACAGGCCGCATGCCCGCTGGGTTGACCGGGGTTCGCGCGGCTCTCGGCGTACCCGTGCCGGCGGTGTGTTATAGCGGCGCGCTCGTGCTTGATCCTCAGAACCGGATCCTCTCGAGTTCCACAATCGACTCGGCCTGGGCCGCAGGGGTACTCTCCCTGGCACGCAAACGCTTCGGGAAGCTCTCCCCTTCCTATTTCTCCGGACTCGACTGGTATGTCGAGGACCCCGAGGCCCCGGCCATCCTCCACGAGGGCGACATCGTGGGAGCACGACCGCAAGCGGGAAGGTTCGACGCCCTGCTCGAACGAGGCATGCCCCCCAACAAGCTATTCTTTTCATGTGCGGGCAACGAGGAATTGAGCGCACCCCTGGCTGAGGAGATAACGCGCGCTTTTCCGGAGTTGACCGTCATACGTTCGGGCCGCGCTACCATGGTCGAGGTTCTGCCGCCCGGCGTCGACAAGGCAACGGGGGCCCGTGCCCTCTTGGCCCATCTGCGCATAGACCCCGCCGAGACGTTGGCCTTTGGAGACGATGCCAACGACGTGCCGCTCCTTCGCCTCGTGGGCCGTGGTGTGGCGGTGGGCAACGGTACCGAGGAGGCGCGCCGCGCGGCCGATGCCGTGACGCGGGATGCCGCCCATGACGGGGTTGCCCGTTTCTTACAAGGATGCTGGTCTCAGACCAACGACCGGAAGGTTGGCACGGATGCAACGACCTAGCGACAGGGACGTCTTGACCCGTCGGGACCTTATGAGGCTCATAGGCGTTGGAGCAGCCGCTGGCGCGCTCTTGTCTCTCGGAGGATGTGGCTGCACCCCGGAGCTGCCCCCGCAGGAGGTTCCGCCTGTGGAGCCATGGACGAGCCCCTATGACTGGGACGCCCTCATGACCAACCCCGAGGGGCGCAAGTACTACTACCCCGACAACGTGCTGAGCTCACGCTTTGGCATCGACGTGTCGGACTACAACCACACAATCGACTGGGCCGCCGTTGCCAGCGACGGTGTGCAGTTCGCAATCCTGCGGGCGGGCTATCGGGGCTACACAGAAGGGGGCCTGTTCGAAGACGAGCAGTTCGCCGCCAACCTCCAGGGCGCACGTGAGAACGGCATCTCCGTTGGAGCCTACTTTTTCTCGTCGGCGGTTTCGGCCATCGAGGCACAGGAAGAGGCCCGGTTCGTCTTGGACCTTTTGGGCGACACGCCCTTGGACTACCCGATCGTCTACGATCAGGAGCAGGTGCCCGACAGTGCCGGCCGCGCAAACACCCTTGCCAGCTCCCAGTACACGGCCAATGCCAAGGCTTTCTGCGAGGCGGTGACCGCCGCCGGTTACCAGACCATGATCTATGGCAACAAACACCACCTAAGCCTTCTGCACCTCGACGAGCTTGCCGACTATCCCCTGTGGTATGCAGAGTACGGCGTAAGCGAACCTAGCGGCCATTTTGACTTCACGATGTGGCAGTACAGCGAAAGCGGCACGGTGAAGGGCATAGAGAACGGGGTCGACCTGAACATCTTCTTCACGCATTCAAACTCATAGGGCGTTTTGCATAAAGCCCCGCACCGCGTTGCGTCGGGGCTTATGTGCCTTAAGCACACGGCGCCCCGACGCGCTTTGTGCAGAGACTTTCTCAAAATGCCCTAAGCAAGGTCAACGGTGTCCCAGCCGGCTTTGTCCTTCTCGTACTGGGCATCGCCGGGGATGTCCGCAGGCGCGCTGTGAGACCCTTCGGCGCGGTCGAAGTCGGCACCCCGGACATTTACCTCCTTCTCGGCCTCGGTTGTCACGACAACGCCGGGCACGGCATAAACCTCTGCGAACCCTTCGTCGGACGCCGCCTTAACCTGCGCTTCAATCTTCTGATCGATAGCATCTTGCGCCATGGGACCCACCGTCCTTTGCAATGGTCTGTACGCGGTCAAAGAGAGCTTCCTCCCACGACCACCCGTCCCAAAGCACATACCCGCCCATGGAGACCATGGACGGGTATGAATCGTTTTCACGAGATTCTTCGCAACGGTCAAGCCGTTATTCCGAAGCCGGCTCCTGCCCCTGCGCCGTTTCTTCCACAGGCTCTGCAGGTGCCGGCGAAACGATCTTCATCGGAACCTGTTCGGCAGCCCCCGCCCCGCTGGCCTGAAGATGGACCTCGACCTCCATATCGTGGTCGGTCAGATCGACGCTCTCGTTGTAAGCGCGGCGGCTTGGAGCCGTCACCTTAAGGGAGAAGGTGCCCTTAGTGGTGCCGAGGGTCGCGACGCCATCGGCGTTGGTGCTGGCAAACTGTGCCTTGCCGGTGCCGTCCGCCGGCTTGAGCTCCACGCGCGCGCTGCGCTGGGGCTTCTCGGTCTTGTCGTCGATGACGGTGATTTTGAAGTTGCGCTCCGGTGGAACACGCGCCACGAAGGAGAACTTGTGCTTCGCCTCCTCATGCGGGGACGCCAGGCCCTCGGGTGCGACGCGCGCTTCCCAGCGATGTAACTTGGCCTCCATGGGCGCCGTGGCGGTGAGCTTGTCCCACCACAGGGTGTTTCGGGGCGCCTCGGGCTCATGGAGAACGCCTGAGGCGACGAGCTCGTTGTCCTCGTTGTAGATCTCGACGCGCTGGCCCTCCAGAGCACACCCGCTCGAACAGCTGGCCCCGACACAGACCTCGATCGGCTGGCCAACCCACACCGGGGCCGTCACGCCCCAGGTGGAGACGGCCACATGGTGGGGTTCCACCGTAAAGACCACCAGCAGGTCGCGCTCCTCATGCGGGTTTTTGAAGGCGGGGCCGCCGTCGTCGGGCAGCGGCAGCTCGCGCGGCTCGTAGTGGATGACGTATTCGTACTCGCCGGGCTCGGACGGCATGGTGAGGCGCATGGCCTCGCTCACGGCAAGCTCGCCCTCTTGGGTTGCAAAGGTCGTGCGGGCCACCTCGTCGCCGGCGATGGTCGAAAGCGTGATGGTGTCGCCTACGAGGTCGCAGCCGCTCTGGCAGGCCCCGAACAAGACCAGGGAGGCAGAGTCGCCCACAAAGAGCTTTTCGGGGATACCGTCGATGTCAAAGGCCACGTCGTGGCCCTCGCCCTTGAAGTTGGCAGGAATCTTTTCTTCCTTGAGACCGGTGCGGTCCACGTCGCCTTGGTGCTTGTCGGCCATAGTCTGGAGCCTCCTTGGGTGCTCGAACGCTGCCGCGCATGAAGCGCGGGCCGATACGTTTCTATAGGATAGCAGGGTAGCGCAGTTTAGGGCGAGATATGCAGGATTGTTCAAGATGCCTTAGACTTTTGGAGCCTCCCCTGTCTCGATGATCAAAGCCAGTTGGCCCTCGTCGAGCACCGGAACCCCCAGGGAACGGGCCTTGTCGAGCTTGGACCCAGCCGCCTCGCCAGCCACCACGTAGCTCGTCTTTTTGCTCACCGACCCCGAGACTTTGGCACCCAAGGCCTTGAGTTCCTCGGCCGCCTCGTCGCGCGTCCACCGTTCAAGCGTGCCGGTGAGGACGAAGGTGAGCCCCGCCAGCGTCTGGGGTCGCACCGGTGCGGTGGCTTCTCCCTCAAGGGCGATGCCGGCGGCATGCAGGCGCTCGATCACGGCTATGTTGTCGGGCACACGGAGGAACTCCCAGATGCTCGCGGCGATCTGCGGGCCAACGCCGTTCACGGCCGCAATGTCCTCGGGAGCCGCGGCGGCCAGGGCTTCGATAGAGCCGAAAGCGGCGGCCACCGACTCTGCCACCGTCTTGCCCACATGGCGGATCCCCAGGCCGAACAGCACCCGCGGGAAGGGTCGCGCCCGCGATGCCTGGATGTTGGCCACCACCTTTTCGGCGGTGGTGAGACCCACCGGTATGGGGTCTCCGGCCTCGTGCCCCTTGCCGCGGGTTGCATAGAAGCGTCCCGTGGGCAGCGCCGCCACCGTCCCGACGTCCAAGCTGTAGAAGTCGGCCACGTCGCGCACCAGACCGGCATCGATCAAGGCCCCCACGAGCTTCTCGCCCAAAAGCTCGATGTCCATCACCGGCCGGCTCACCCAATGCAGCAGACGCTCCTGAGCCTGGGCAGGGCAGTCGATGCTCACGCATCGATAGGCTACCTCCCCCTCCTCGTGGACGACCGGGCTGCCACAGCTCGGACAGGTGAGCGGCATGGAGAACGGCACGGCGTTCGCAGGGCGCAGCTTGAGGACGGGGCCCACAACCTCGGGAATCACGTCGCCGGCTTTGTGAACAACCACGGTGTCGCCCACGCGCACGTCTTTGCGACGAATCTCGTCCTCGTTGTGCAGCGTAGCCCGGGCAATGGTGGAGCCGGCCACCACCACGGGGTCGAACTCGGCCACAGGGGTGAGAACGCCGGTGCGGCCCACCTGGACGGAGATGGCACGCAGCAGCGTCTCCTTCTCCTCGGGAGGGAACTTGTAGGCCGTAAAGAACCGCGGGGCCCGGGCCGTGAAACCCAGGGCGTGCTGAGCGGCAAAGGAGTTGACCTTCACCACGACGCCGTCGATGTCATAGGGCAGCCCGTCGCGGCGTCCCAAGGCCTCTTCGCAGAAGGTATGCACCTCGGCGGCACCGGTACACAGGGAGACGTTGGGGTTCACATGGAAGCCGGCCTCCCGCAGCCACCCCAAGAACTCCCATTGGGTGGCGGCGTCGGTGGAGTCCATGTCGGCCAAGGCGTACATAAAGGTGGCAAGGTCGCGTCCGGCCGTCACCTTGGGGTCCTTCTGGCGCAGCGACCCCGCCGCGGCGTTGCGGGGGTTGGCAAAGGGGGGACGGCCCGCCTCGTCGTTCTCCTCGTTGAGCCGGACGAAGGAAGCCTTGGGCATATAGACCTCGCCGCGTACCTCGATGCGCCCGTCCTGGGAGCGCACGCGCGAGAGCGCCGCAGGTGCCAGGTAGCGCGGAACGTCGGCGATGGTAAGCACGTTGGCCGTCACGTCCTCGCCCATGACGCCGTCGCCGCGCGTCGCGGCGCGCACGAGCATGCCCTCCTGATAGGTGAGCGCGATGCCCAGGCCGTCTATTTTGAGCTCGCACACATAGGCAGGGGACTCCCCCAGCTCGCGTTCCACCCGGTTGAGCCATTCGTCGAGCTCGGCGAGGTTCATAACGTCGTCGATGGAGTACATGCGCGCCGCATGGCGGACACTGGCGAACTGGTTCGAGAGATAGCCACCCACACGCTCGGTGTACCAGTCGGGGGTCACCAGCTCGGGATGGGCACGTCCTAGATCACGCAGCTCGTGGACCAAGGCATCGAAGGCGGCGTCGCTTACCACAGGGGCGTCGAGGGCATAGTATTGATAGGCATAGCGGTCAAGAAGCCGATTCAACTCGGCGGCGCGCTCGCGGGGGGTTTGGACCGGGGGCTCCCCGGCCGTGGCTGCGGTTTGGGACATGGGGCCTCCTCGGGGCGCTGGCAGAACGGTTTTTTATTCTAGCGCCTCAAAACAAAAGCGAACAGATATTCCCTTAATTTGACGGAGCCTCTACATACGCGGCTTAACGGGAGGCACCACGGGCGTGGCGTCCGAGGCGCCGACGGGCCCCATGGCTGGTTCGGGCCCTGCTGAGGCACCGGGCGCCCCCTTAGGGGCCATCATGGGCTTCTGAAGAGCGCTCGGGACAGGCGCGGGGACGGTGGCCCCGACAGCCTGGCGAGCCGTAAGCCGGGCAGCCGCCGCCTGCCCCGCCGTGACCTCGGGGCCCACAAACGAAAAGTAGCGTTTGCCAGCCAAAGCGCGCGAGAGAACGTCGGCCACGTTTTCGAGCGGGATGCCGGGCTTGGCAAAGAAGTCGATCTCGCCCTGAAGCCCAAAGGGGGTAAAGGTGGAATAGAGCACTGTGGTTTTGAGGTCGCTGCGCAGGTACTGGAGCCCCGCCTTCTCAACCGTGGCCACAAGGTCGTCGGCGACGGCGTCGGGGTCGTTGCCCGGTGCCATGGTGAAGGGAATGGCCCCCATGGACTCCACGTCCACCGGTATTTTAGTGAGGGCCGAGGTGTCGAGCAGTGAGTTCGGGATGACCACATGCTCGTTGTCACGGTCCTCGACGATGGTATGGCGCATGGTGACGTCGACCACGGTGCCCGTGATGCCGTCGATGGTGATATAGTCCCCCGGCACCAAGGTCTTGGTGGCCATCAGGATGATGCCGCTGAACACGTTGGCTATGGAGTCCTTAAGACCAAGCGAGAGTACAAGCGACCCCACGCCCAGGCCTGCGACCAAACCCGTGGGATTGATACCAAAAACCGGCTCAAGGATGCAGAGCAGGGCGATAACCCAGATCAAGGCGCGCACTATACCCACGATGATGGTGGCGCTCGGCAGGTCTTCCATGTTCTTGAGCGCCTTGCGCGTGATCTTTGCCGCAACACGCTGGAGCACATAGGCGATGGCAAAGACCCCGATAAAGATAAGCACCTTTACGGCGATGGTCTTGACGTCGGTGTCGAACACCTTAGTGCCCATGAGCGTTGAAAAGTTGTTGGCGAAGTCCTCCACGGCGACCCCCTCTTACCCGCATGCGTTGTGGGGTTGATACCGCGTGGCCCGTCGGGAGATTCACCAACGTTGCAGACACCACGAAAGAGGTAGGCGAAGGCGGTTAAGAGACGTCCTCGCGACCCATCAGAGCGCTCGCACCTTTAAGGGAGAAGTAGTCTTTGCAGGCGATGGAACGCACCAGGACGTTGCGTACGCCGGCAAAGGGCACCCCCTCCCGCGCGTAAAAGAAGATCTGTCCTTTTACCCCGTAGGGAGTGATGCTGTCGAACATGACCTGGGGGTCCATATCGGGCCGCAGCGCGTCTTTGCCCGCAAGCTTGACCGTGGCAATGATGTCGCGGGCGACGGCGTCGGGGTCGCTGCCAGCCTCCATGGTGAACTCGATAACGCCCCGGGACTCGCTTGCCGCAGGCAGGCGCTGAACCGAGCTGGTGTTGAGAACGGAGTTGGGGATGACCACATGCTCCTCGAGGCGGTTCTCGACCACCGTATGGCGCAGGGTTATGTCGACCACAGTCCCGGTGACGCCCGCAACGGTCACAAAGTCCCCAGGCTGCACGACCTTCCCCACCATGAGGGCTATACCGCCAAAGATGTTGCTGATGGTGTCCTTAAGGCCCAGGGAAATGCCTATGGAGACGACTCCCAGAGCAGCCACAAAACCCGCCGGGTCAACCCCGAAGACCGGCTGCAAAACGCAGAGGAACGCCACGACCCAAACGATTATGCGCACGCAGTTGACTATGATGGTGGCGCTGGGAAGCCCCTCTATGGAATGCAGCACCCGATGGCACAGGCGCACCAAAAGGTGCTGTGCCACGAACGCCGCCGCAAGCACCATAAGGAAAAACGCGGCCTTGATGATAAAGATCTCGGGATCCATGTTGATAAGCGGTATGGCGTTCTCCATGAGAAGGGGGGTCCTTTCGCTGGAAGGGGCGAAAGGGAATTGTATTCCTCCTGGAATCACCCTTTGTGCAGGTAAGAAATGTTCTGCAAAATATAGAAACAAAAAAGCCGGACAAAAAATGTCCGGCTTCAATCTCCAATGGTGGAGATAAGGGGATTCGAACCCCTGACCTCTTGACTGCCAGTCAAGCGCTCTCCCAACTGAGCTATATCCCCGTGCCTGTGGCACAAAGAGAAATATAGCATAGGATTTCTGTCTGAGCTAGAACTAAGCTCAATCCATCTATATATGCAAGTACTCTCCACAACTAATCGAAATGTCCCGAGAATACCGCTCAGAACCAAAGACTGCCCTGACCTCCGTCTAACAAGGGACCAAACAAAAACAGGGCCTCCGAAGAGGCCCTGCCGTCAATGCGATGGTGGGCGATGCAGGATTTGAACCTGCGGCCCCATCCGTGTGAAGGATGTGCTCTACCCCTGAGCCAATCGCCCGTCTGCGATGGTGGAGATAAGGGGATTCGAACCCCTGACCTCTTGACTGCCAGTCAAGCGCTCTCCCAACTGAGCTATATCCCCGTGCTCGCAGCACAAGGTACAATATACCACAGGAAACCCAAGCTGCCCCAATATGAAAACGGAACTATATCCACCCTTTAGCAATTCTCCATATTTGGAATATCATTCTAGGGAGACACGCTCAGGAGAGGTGTATACAGGCAAACAAAAAAACAGGGCCTCCGAAGAGGCCCTGCCGTCAATGCGATGGTGGGCGATGCAGGATTTGAACCTGCGGCCCCATCCGTGTGAAGGATGTGCTCTACCCCTGAGCCAATCGCCCGTCTGCGATGGTGGAGATAAGGGGATTCGAACCCCTGACCTCTTGACTGCCAGTCAAGCGCTCTCCCAACTGAGCTATATCCCCGTGCTCGCAGTGCGCGGAATACCTTACCACAAGCCCCCGGCAGTGCAAGGGTCAAAAACCGGGAACCTCCCAATCGGGAACTTCTCCACAATCGTCCGTCATCGCTGGGCGTCAGGCCGCCCGTCGGCGTCAGAGAGATTGCCGGCCGGAATCGCGGCGTCGGGAACCTCGAGTTCGGCAAAGGTCGCCTTCCCAGGCTCCACGAGCGTGCCGCGCGCCTTGCCAATCGCTTTGAGGCCATGATAGAGCACGAGGCAGGCGATGGAACCGATGGCGATGCCGTTAAAGGTGACGTTGCCGGCCGAGAAGGTAAAGTCGGCGATGCCCACCACCATGGGGATGGCCGCCGTCATAAGGTTCACGTTGTCGGAGAAGTCCACGTGGTTCTCAACCCAAATACGCACGCCGAGCATGCCGATCATACCGTAAAGCAGCGTGCAGGCACCCCCAAGGACACCGACCGGAATGGAGTTGATGAGCGCGCCGAACTTAGGGCACAGCGAGAGCAACAGGGCGAATAGTGCGGCAAACCAGTAGGCCGCGGTGGAATAGACCCGCGTGGCCGCCATGACGCCTATGTTCTCCGCATAGGTGGTGGTGCCGCAGCCGCCACCGAAGCCCGCAAGCGCCGTGCCGAGGCCGTCGGCAAACAGCGCGCTTCCTATCTGGCCGTCATAGTTGCGCCCGGTCATGGTGGCCACCGACTTGACGTGGCCGATGTTCTCGGCAATCAGCACGAGGATAACGGGGATGAACATGCCGAGCACCGACCAGTCGACCACCGGCGTCCTGAAGTCGGGCAGGCCAAACCATGCGGCCGCCTCGATGGCGGCGAAGTCTACTTCGCCCATGAAGCAGGCAAAGACATAGCCCACCGCCACGCCGACCAAGATGTTGAGACGGCCCAGCATGCCCTTGAAGAAGATGCCCGTGAAGACGATCGCAAGCAACGTGACGAGCGCCGTCCAGGGAGCAGCCACAAAGTTGTTCCAGGCAGCCGGCGCAAGGTTGAAGCCGATGATAGCCACGATGGCACCGGTCACCACGGGCGGCATGATGATGTCGATCCACTTGGCACCGGCAAAGTGGACGATCGCACCCACAAGCGCAAGCGAGAGGCCGGCGCACATGATACCGAAGCTGGCGACGCCCATATCCCCCGTGGCCGCCGTGGCGGCGAGCACCGGAGCTATGAAGCCAAAGGAAGAACCCAGGTAGCTGGGAAGCCGGTTCTTATTGATCAAAAGGAACAGCGCGGTCGAAAGGGCCGTGAAGAACAGGGTCGTAGCAGGGTCGAACCCCGTGAGGATCGGTACCAGAAACGTCGCCCCGAACATCGCAATCACATGTTGGGCTCCTATGCCTGCCGTACGACCCCAGCTCAGGCGCTCCTGAGGCTCCACCACCTCGCCCGGCTTGAGATGCTTGCCGTCGCCGTGCAGCTTCCACAATGCCATGACCCGTCTCTCCCCTTCTCTTTGGCACCCCCTTTGGATGCCCTGGACGAGAATACAAAATAACCCGCCGCCCTGCATGGACGACGGGTTGTTTTTTGCCAATGGCCGCTCGAAACACCTTAGCTGATATGCCCCAAGAAGTCCTTGGTACGGTCAGACTGAGGGTGGTCAAAGACGTCCTCGGGGGTGCCCTGCTCCACGATATAGCCCCCGTCCATGAACACGACGCGGTCGGCCACGTCGCGGGCAAAGCCCATCTCATGGGTCACGACCATCATGGTCATGCCGTTCTGGGCAAGCTCGCGCATGACGTCGAGGACGCCGCGCACCAGCTCGGGGTCGAGCGCGCTCGTAGCCTCGTCGAACAGCATGACGTGGGGATCCATGGCAAGGGCGCGGGCGATGGCCACGCGCTGCTGTTGGCCGCCCGAGAGCTGGGAGGGAAGGTAGTCGGCCCTATCGGCCAGACCGACCTTGGACAGCTGCTCCATAGCCACCGCCTCGGCCTCCTCCTTGGAGCGCTTGAGCACTTTGCGCTGGGCGAGCATGACGTTCTTCTTTGCGGTCAAATGCGGGAAGAGGTTGAACGACTGGAACACCATGCCCACATGCTCGCGCACCTTGTTGATGTTGGTCTTGGGCGAGGTTATCTCGGTGTCCTCGAACCAGATGCGGCCGGAGGTAGGTGTTTCGAGCAGGTTGACACAGCGCAGCATCGTAGACTTTCCCGAACCCGACGGGCCCAGGACAACCACCACCTCGCCGCGCCCCACCTCGAGGTCTATCCCTTTGAGGACCTCGGTCTTACCGTAGCTCTTATGCAGGTCCTCAATGCGCACCACGGCCTGCTTTGCCTGGCTCATGCCCGTATCTCCCGTCATGCGGCACCTCCCGCCGTAGCCCGAGCGTCGGCGGCACGACGGTCGGCGTCGTTCTGGATCACGATGGGCGTCACGTCGCCGGCGTTGGCCGCAGCCACGACCGCCTCGATGGACGCTTTGCCGCCTCCCTTGAGATCGCCCGGGTCGTCGTTGTCGGGACGTACACCGTCCGCCGCCGCGAGCCGCCTCTCAAAGGTGCCGATGAGCTTGGTGAGGGGCAGCGTGACAATAAGGTAGTAACAGGCGGCCACGATGTAAGGGGTGATGTTGCCGGTGCTCGCCGTGAGCGACTTGGAGAACATCATAAGCTCCATGACGCCCACCGAGGCCAACAGGGAGGTGTCCTTGTAAAGCAGGATGAACTCGCTGGTGGCCGTAGGGATGACGCGGCGCACCGACTGCGGGATGATCACGGAGAACATGGTCTGCGGCCCCGTCATACCCAAGGAGCGGGCCGCCTCGAACTGGCCCTTGGGAATCGACTGAATGGCGGCCCTAAAGATCTCGCAGAGGTACGCCGAGGAGTTCAGGGCGAGGGCCACCACGCCGAGCACGTAGCTGTTCACGTTGATACCGAGCAACGGCAGGCCGAAGAAGTAGATGTAGATCTGCAGGAACAGCGGCGTGCCGCGCACGATGTTCACGTAGAGGCCGGCGATGCCGCGCACGATGGCGATGCCGCTCATGCGCATGAACGAAAGCGCGAAACCGATCGGTATGGCGAGGGGAAAGCCGATGCACACGAGCGAGAGCGCGCGCAGCCACCCGACGAAGAGGTCCGGGACCGCCTGGACGGCCAGCTGAGGGTTGAAGAACAGGCGCAAAAAGGTGTTGGAGTTCCATGCCTCCACCCAAGGCTGCCCGTCGAGCCACTCGACGATGTTCTCGACCACGCCCTGTTCCTCGATCTGGATACCGGGGGTCTCGGGAAGTGCGATGACCTCGCCGGACCCATCGGTGTAGGAGAGGCCCATGGTGAACATCATGGTCTCGGCGGGAGGGGCGAGCTTCTGAAGCTCGACGCGGACAAGCAGCCCCGCCTCCACGGGCTCCCCAAAGGTGATGTCGGCCCCCTGCGAGCTCACCGTAGCCTCGAACGGCACGTTGATGCGGTCGAGGCCGTCGAGCACGGTCACGCGAACCGCCGTGTCGTCGGTGGCAACCGTGCCTTCGGGGAACGTGAAGTCAAGGGCGGTGAGCTCCTCGCCCTCACCGACCGTTCCCTCCCAGGTGAACCTAGTCGGCTGGCCGCCCAAGACGACGTCTCCGCTTGAGTTGGTGCCGCGGCCGGTCGTCTTTTCGGTCGTGAGCGCAAGGGCAGGGGCCGCCGCCATAAGCACAGCGAGGACGCACACCGCAAGCGCCCACACCAAGCAGGCGACGCGCCCGGGCAACCCCTTGAACCGGCGGGTAAAGGTGGTGATGGTCATGCTGGTCGCTTTCTATACGGCTGCGCCCCAGGCGGGAAGACCCGCTCGGGGCGCAGCTGCCACAGCTCTCCTACTTCTTGTCGGCGGCCTTCTCATCCTTCTTGCCGTCATCCTTGGCGGAGTCGGCCTCTGCCTTCTTGGCCTCCTCCTTCTTGTCGTCGGCCTCGTCGTCGACCGTGAAGTACTTGTCGTAAATCTCCTGGTAGGTGCCGTCGTCCTGGATGGCCTTGAGGCCGATGTTGAGGAGTTCGGTCAAGCCGGGGTTCTCCTTGGAGACGGCGATGCCGTACTGCTCGCCGGTGGGGACCGCCTCGATGATCTCGCAGGTGTCGTAGGAGCTCTCGAGCAGCTCCACGGCCACGGGCAGGTCGATGACCACCGCGTCGGCCTTGCCGGCCTGCAGGGCGGCAAGGGCAGCCGGTGCCTCGTCGAAGGCCGTCACCGTGGCGCCGGAGATGTTCTCCTTGGCCCAGGCCTCGCCGGTTGTGCCCGACTGGACGGCGATGTTCTTGCCCTCCAGGTCGTCGACGGAGGCATAGCCGCTGTCCTTGAGCACGGTCACCGACTGGTTGGAGTCGAAGTAGGGGTCGGTGAAGTCAACGGTGTCCTCGCGCTCGGGGTCGATGGTGATGGCCGAGACCGCCACGTCGACCGTGCCGCCGGTGGCGACCAGGGCGCACAGCGTGTCGAACTTGAGGGGCGAGTGGTACTCGCACTCAAGGCCCACCACGTCGCAGATGGCCGTCAGGATCTCGAACTCGAAGCCCGCGGCCTTCTCGCCGTCGAGGTAGGTGAAGGGGGGATAGTCGCAGTCGGAACCGACGATGAGCTTGCCCTCCTCGATGAGCTTGGGCTCGTCCTCGGTGGTCAGGTCGACCTCTGCGGCTTTCTTGTCGTCGGCAGCCAGGGCAACCTGAGCAAGGCCAAGGCTGGCCAAAGACCCTGCGGCAAGGGCGACGAAGGAGCGGCGCGAAAGCGATGCGGTGAGACTCGTAGACATGGGCATAGCCGGACTCCAATCTAAAAGGACTCGCCGGGCCCTGCTGAGCCCGGCGATACATCAAAGGCTATGGTACTCCATACGAACGGGAGCTTTGGCGACAAAACCGCAGATTTGCATAAACGGGCGTTTTGATTACACCGTCATGCATCTCTGTTGGAATTACTCCTTACCGCTGATGTACTCCTCGTAGAGATTGTCGACCGTGCCGTTCTCGACCTCCGTGGCAAGGGCCTCGTCAAGGGCGGACAAAAGCGCGGGGTTGTCTTTGGACACGGCCATGGCGTACTGCTCCCCCGTCGGGATCTCCTCTACTATCTCGCACTCGGGGTAGGCGTTGGCAATCATGTACTGGGAGATGGGAAGGTCCTGGCACACGGCGTCGACCTTGCCCGCCACCAGGGCGGCAAACGCCGAGCTCTGGTCGTCAAAGGGGGTGATGGTGGCGTCGGGCATGTTCTCCTTGGCCCACTCCTCGCCGGTGGTTCCGGACTGGACGCCGATGACCTTGTCGGCCAGGTCGTCGCGACCGGCATACCCGCTGTCTTTGAGAACGGCGATCGACTGGTTGGAGTCGCAGTACGCCTCGGTGAAGTCGACCTCCTCCATACGGGCGTCGGTCACGGTGATGGAGGAGACGGCCACGTCCATCTTGCCGCCCGCCACGATCGAGGGGACCAAGGTGTCGAACTTCTGGGGCGGCAGGAAGTTGAGCTCCAGGCCCATCTCGTCGCACATGGCCTTGAGCAGGTCGTACTCAAAGCCCACGGGCTGTTCCCCTTCCATCCAGATAAACGGCGGGTAGTCGCAGTCAGAGCCGACGGTAAGCTTGCCGGGAATCACGAGACCCAGGGGGTTGTCGTCGGAGGCTTGAGGGGCGGCGGCGTCCGCGCCGTCGGAAGCGTCCTTCACGGCGTCTGCAGCGGGGGCGGCGGGCTCCTCCTTCTTGGCGGCGTCATCGGCACCGCAGCCGGAGAGCGCGGCTACCGCCCCCAGCGAGGAGAGCGCAAGGGCGGAGATAAAGAACCGGCGGGAGACAGAAGGCTGCATGAATGCTCCTTTGACAGGCATATGAATGGGTAACATGGTTACAATAATTCACTCAAATGCATAAAATATGGTCTATATCCCAAACAATAAAATATCCATGGATCATATACGAACACGAAACAAAAAAGCCCCCCGCGCGCCAGAAGGCTGCGGGGAGCCGGAGAAAAACCGTTGCACAAGACGCTACTTCACGTCGGCGAGGGAAAACCCGTCGATGCCCTTGAAGACGTCCATGGCCTCCTGGACGTCGTAGTCGGCCAAGGTGATGGCGCTGATGGCCTTGGTAAGGCGGACGGCCTCGTCGAGGGAGCGCTGGTGGATGTTGCGGCCGGTGGCATTGCCACAGGCGCCGCCCACGTGGATCTGTTCCCAGAGCTGAGTCAGGAACGTCTCGGCATCGACGGTGGAGCCGCCGGCACAGACCAGGCCGGTGCGGCCGGCGGCCACGGAGGCGCGCTTGAGCAGCTCGGCCGAGGTCGCCCCCTCGCCCTTGGGAGGGTTCACCTTGACGAAGTCGGCACCCAGGCAGAGCGCGCATCCGGCAGCGCCGGCGATCAGGTCGGCGTCCTTCTCGGCCGTGACGGCCTTGCCGCGCGGGTAGATCCAGAGCACGACGAGCAGGCCGTTGGCGTGGGCCTCGGCGATGAGCTGCCCGGCTTCGGCGACCATCTGGGCCTCGAACTCACTGCCAAGGTAGATGGTGTAGCCGAGACCGACCACGTTCACGCCGGCGTCGCGCATGTCGAGCACGGCCTCAAGGTCGGAGAGCATGGGCGAATAGGGGTCGGCCTGCTTGGTCCCGACGATGTTGGTCTTGGAGTTCATCTTGACGAGGTAGTTGATGTTCGGATAGTCCTCGGCATACCGGGCGATCAAGCCGCGCTGGCCGGCGAGCACGCCGATGACGCCCTGCTCACCGATCTTAAAGAGATGCTCCGGGTCGGCGTCGGCCGGGTCGATGCCCTCGCCGAAGAAGTCGGCGTTGAGGTGCTCGAACTTCTGGTCGCAGGCAAAGAGCATAAGGCGGCCGGTACCCTGGGTTGCGGCCATATAGTTGTCGCGGTAGACGTCCTTGAACTCGGGCATGACGTCGAGCGGTACACGCACGTCTTCGCGGGTAATTTTGGGCATAGGTTTCCTCCTCTAAGACAACCCCGTAACAGAGACCGGCTGCCCGACGGGCCGCCGTGATGCACACGTATCGTGGTGACTATAGGTTACATGCTGTCGGCGGCACCCAGGGCCGCACGGAGACGGTCGTGCAAAAACAGCGGAAGACGGCATAGAGAACCGCCGAAGCAAGGCACCGCCGCACCCCACAAGTGTTCAGGGCACCCCCTACTGCTCCTCCATCCTCGCCACGACCGTCTGCCTCTGGGTCACGTTGCCGCGAAACACGCCGATGTCGAGCATGCAGTCGCCGTAGTCGCGCCCGTTCGAGATCTTCACATAGTCGTCGTTCACCGCCCTGTTGTGCGTCGGGTCGAGGCTCCACCACCTGCCCGCCTGGTAGACCTCGACCCAGGCGTGGGTGGCCCCCTCCCCGATCAAAAGGCCGGCCACATAGCGCGCCATGACGCCGAGCTTGCGGCAACAGGCTATAAGTATGTGGGCGTAGTCCTGGCAGACGCCTCGGCCGCCGGCCAAAGCCTGCTCGGCCGTGGTGCGCACGCTGGTCACGCCGGGAACGTACTCGAAGCGCTCAAAAAGCACGTTCATCATATAGGTTGCGATCTCCAGCGGGGACTGCACCCGCGGGTTGTGGCGCAAACCGTCGCGCGCCTCCTGCACCAGGGCGTCTATGGCCGGACCAGGGCGCGTGAACGCCGAAGGGTAGCGGTAGAGGGGCTTGTAGGGCATGGCCTTCTGACGGTCGTGGTCCACGAAGGCGATCGCGCGAACCGTCCATGAAAACGAGCGGTGGGGCTCGATGAGGTGGCCCACCACAATCTGGTTAAAGAAGCTGTCGACCTCGCGGGCGTGCCAGGCGTCGGGCTCGATCTCCAGAGTGAGGCTGTGGATCTGCTGCTGGTGGTTCTCTTGGGGCAGGCAGCGCAGCAAAAAATGATGGTCGACGACGGGCCCCGAGAACTCGAGGCTCGTCGTATAGTCGATGGTTAGCTTCTTCACTGACGACTCCGGATCGGCAAAACGTTACGACTCGACGGCGGTTCCGGCCACAAGGGCGTTTCCGTCGCCGTCGACGGCCGGCACCGGCGCAACGGACCGCACGCGGTCCACCAGCGAATCTGAGTATCCCCGCAGTGCCATGGCGTCGGCGACCGAGCCCACGGCCCCGCTTAAAATTCCACGGGCCCGCTCAGGCAACGCGCTGAGATAGAAGTCGAGGCGCACCACCGGAGACCTGAAGGCGTCCTCGTCCCGCTTGAACCTCGAGAAGAGGTCGAGACGCTCAAGGTACTTGCCCGCCATGACAAAGGCCTTGACCTCGGTGGCAGAGTCGCCGTCTTCGAGGGCGCCCCAGAAGGTGGGCAGGTAGGCTCCCGCGGTGCGCGGGGCGTCGATGCGCGCGACGGCGGTCTTGGCGGGCCGCAGCTTGTGGTGCGCCCGCTCGACGTAGGCCAGGGTGTCGGTGCCGATCTCGGGCCGGAGCATCACCGCGTTGTCGAAGGCGGCGTTCATGCTCGCGCACACCGAGTTGGGGTTGCTCTTGCTGTAGAGAAAGTCCCAGAGGAACGACTCGAAGTCGCTCATGTCGGCGTCGAGGTCGAGCGCATCGCTGAACACGCGGAAGCGTTCGGGCTCGTGGTCGAGGCACGTGTCGTAGAACGGGAAGAACGTCTTGAGGGTCGTGAAGACGCGTTCGGTGTAGCGGCCGAGCCACCAGAGCGAGTCGACCTTGCTTAGAGTGACGATACCCATGTGTCTTTGAATCCCCCTCCCTGGGACGAGTTGACGATCATCGAGCCCTCCGTGCGCGAGTAGCGGGTAAGGCCGCTGCGCCAGACCTTGGTCTCCTTGCCCGAGAGCACAAAGGCGCGCAGGTCGGCCATGCGCCGACAGGGGCTTCCGTCCTCGTCGACGGCCGGCAGCGAGCGGAAGTTGACGACCTCCTGGGCGATGAAGCGCCGAGGCTCCGCGGCGACGGCCGCCCGCAGGTTCTCGAGCTCGTCCTCCTCAAGCTTGCTGCCGAAGACGACGCCGTAGCCCCCCGCCTCGGCCACGTCTTTGATGACGAGGCGGTCGAGGTTCTCCATGACATAGGCCATGTCGTCGGGGAAGATGGGGAGGTAGGTGGGGGCGTTGTCGAGGATCGGCTGCTCGTTAAGGTAGTAATGGATCATGGCGGGGACGAAGTAGTAGATGCCTTTGTCGTCGGCCACGCCGTTGCCGGGGGCGTTCACGAGCGCCACGTTGCCGGCGCGGTAGGCGCTTATGAGGTTCGGCACGCCGATGAGAGAGTCCGGGTTGAAGTAGAACGGGTCGAGGAACTCGTCGGAGATACGCCGGTAGACGGCCCCGACCTGGTGCTTCTCCCCTAGGTAGTCGATGAAGTAGAGCTTTTCGTTCTCGACCACCAGATCGTCGGGGAAGGCAAGGCTGGCGCCGACCTTCTCGGCAAGGTAGCTGTGCTCGAAGAAGGCGGCGTTATAGCGGCCCGGGGTCAAGACGACGGGGATGCCCTCGCAGCCCACAAAATCAAGCGACTCACGGAGCAGTTCCGGGTAGGCGCGGTTGTCAAGAACCCGGTGGGCGCGGAAGATCTCGGGGTTGACACGACGCTCGATGTCGCGGACGGCGAGCGGGTAGCTGGCCCCCGACGGGATGCGCAGGTTGTCCTCAAGGATGTACCAGGTGCCGTCCTCAGCCTGCACCAGGTCCTCTCCCGCGATGTGGGCGTAGATGCCGCCGGGAGGCGTGACGCCGTTGACCTGGGGCAGGTAGCCGCTCGAAGAGTAGATGAAGTCCTCGGGGATAACGCCGTCGCGCACGATCTCCTTGTCGGAATAGATGTCGCGCAAAAAGGCGTTCAATGCGTCGACGCGTTGGATGAGCCCGCGCTCCAGGTGCGCGAAGTCGTCGGCCCCGATGATGCGGGGGATCGGGTCGTAGGGGAAGAGCTGCTCATGGAACTCCCCCTGCTTGTAGATGCCGAACCGCACGCCGTTGCGCGCCAGTTCGCGGTTGATGCCGGCCCGGCGCTCGATGAGCTCCTTGAGGTCGACATACGGGTCAAGCCTATGCATGGCAAAACCCCTTTCCGTCAATGGGCCAAGTGCGTGCCGGTGCGGCGATGCACGGGGTGCATCGTAGCACGGGCGGCGCCGCAGGTCGGTGTCGCGGAAGGTATTATCAACGGGATGGAAACGCTCGGACGGCCGCACGGGTGGGCAATCGGCGGGCGGAAGCAGGCTGGGAGACACGAAGCAGGAACGAACCAAGGCACCAAAACCTGCGCCGCATGCCCGCTACCCCCGCATCGCATGGCGCAGGAACGGGTTTTCCCGCAGCTCCTCCCCTATGGTGCTCGCAGGGCCATGACCGGGGTAGACGCGCGTCTCGGGCGGCAGGGTCCCGAGCCTGGCCAGCGACGCAAACAGCGCTCCTTGGTCGCCGCCGAGCAGGTCGGTGCGGCCGGCGGAGCCCGCGAACAGGGTGTCGCCCGTGAACGCCAGGCCATGCTCGGCATCGAAGTAGGTCACGCCGCCCGGCGTGTGCCCCGGGGTGGCGACCACCTTGAAGCGCAGCTTGCCGACCTCCACGGTATCGCCGTCGTGCAGCCCCAGGGCCGGCTCCGACCCCACGCGCACCCGGCGGCCGAAGTCCCGAGCCGAGGCGTCTAAGGAGGCCTGGAGCCCCGCGGCGTCGACCGCCCCCAAGGTCCAGCCGCTGCGCGATTGGGCAACAAGCTCGTCCACGGCGCCCACGTGGTCAAAGTGGTTGTGCGTGACCAGCACCAGGCTCACCGGCCGCCCCGCAAGCGACCGCACGATGGCCGCCGCGTCGTCGCCGGGGTCGACGACGACCACGCCGCCCGCGCCGTCGTCCACCAGGTAGCAGTTGGTCCCCAAGGCCCCCACGGGCACCGTCGCGACCGTACCGGCGGGGGCGCTCCGCTTGAAATGCTTACCGTCCACGGTGCTTCCTCTCTCCGCTCGTCTCGTTGGGGAGTGCGCGCCGCGCGTCGAGCACGCCGTCCACGCGGTGGATCATATGGAGCAGCGCGTCTAGGCGGCTGATCTCGCCCAGCTCGATAAGGAAGCGCATGGAGGTGATGCCGTTGCGGTCGGTCCGCGTGCCGCATGAGATGATGTTTGCCCCTGCGTCGCTGATGGCGGCCGTGATGTCAACCAGCAGACGCGTGCGGTCCACGGCCTCGACCACGATCTCCACCTGGAAGAGCTGTGTCTGGCCGGTGTCCCACTCGACCCCGATCATGCGCCCCTCCGACTTGCGCAGCTCCGCCACGTTGGGGCAGTCCGCCCGGTGGACGCTCACGCCACGGCCCCGGGTGATAAAGCCCACGATGTCGTCGCCCATGACCGGGTTGCAGCAGTGGGCGAGACGGACGAGCATGGAGCTGTCGCCCCCCTCGATGCGCACACCGTTGGTGGCGATGCTGCGCTTCTTGCGCTCGGCGGCGTTCTGGGCCGAGCGCGAGATGCGCGGGGGTGCCATGGTGGCGTTGGTAGTGAGGCTCTGAAGGGCGCGCTTCTCGGCCTCCGCCTGGGTGTCGGTGGCCCCGTCGAGAATCGCCTTGACCTTGCCGGCGATCATACGGGGCGACGACTTGTTGTTGCTGATGGCGGCAAAGAGGTCCTCCACCGTGGCAAAGCCCAGGTCGGGGGCCACCTTGCCCAGGGCGCGCACCGTGCGCGGCGTCGAGATGCCCAGGCCTATCTTGCGCATCTCGCGGGCAAGGATCTCGCGGCCCTGCACGGAGTCGTCGGCCTTGGCGATCTTGCTGAAGTAGCTGCGGATCTTTGCACGGGCACTCGGCGTGCGCACGATGTTGAGCCAGTCTCGGCTCGGCTTGGCATTGTTCTGCGTGAGGACCTCGACGCGGTCGCCCATCTGCAGCTCGTAGGAGAGGGGCACCACGCTGCCGTTGACCTTGGCGCCGATGCAGTGGTTGCCCACCTCGGTGTGCACGGCATAGGCAAAGTCGAGCGGTGTCGAACCGGCGCGCAGGATCTGCACCTCTCCCTTGGGGGTGAAGACAAAGACCTCGCTCTCGAACAGGTCGATCTTAAGGGCCTCGAGGAACTCCTGGGGGTCCGACAGATCGTCTTGCTGGGTCCAGTCGAGGGTGCGGCCCAGCCAGGCCAGCTGGTTGTCGAGCCGTTGGGCATCGCTTGCCTTGTTGCCCTCGGAGTTGCCGGCCTGCTTGTAGAGCCAGTGGGCGGCGATGCCGTATTCGGCGTGCTGGTGCATCTCCTCGGTACGGATCTGAATCTCGAGGGGGCGACCTGCCGGACCGATGACCGTGGTGTGCAGTGACTGGTACATGTTGAACTTGGGCATGGCGATGTAGTCTTTGAAGCGGCCCGGCATGGGCGTCCACAGCGAGTGCACGGCGCCAAGCACGCCGTAGCAGTCGCGCACGTCCTCGGTGATCACACGCAATGCGATAAGGTCGTAGATGTCGCTGAAGTCCTTGCCCTTGTTCTTCATCTTCATATAGATGGAGTAGAGGTGCTTGGGACGGCCCATGATGCGGTAGTTCTCGATCCCCGCCCGGTCGAGCTCGGTGCGCATGACGCCGATGACCTCTTCGAGGTAGCGCTCGCGCTCGTCGCGGGACTCTGCCACCATGCGCATGATCTGACGGTACTTGGCAGGTTCCAGGTAGAAGAACGAAAGGTCCTCGAGCTCCCACTTGATCGAGCTGATGCCCAGGCGGTTGGCGAGCGGGGCGTAGATCTCCATGGTCTCGTGGGCCTTGAAGATGCGCCGGTCTTCGGGGATGGCCATAAGCGTCCGCATGTTGTGGAGACGGTCGGCCAGCTTGATGATGATGACGCGGATGTCCTTGGCCATGGCGAGGAACATCTTGCGCAGGTTGAGCGCCTGCTGTTCCGAAAGCGAGCTCACGGAGATGTTCGTAAGCTTGGTGACGCCGTCCACGAGCTCGGCGACCTGCTTGCCAAAAAGTCGCTCGATCTGCTCGAAGGTGGCGTCGGTGTCCTCCACGGTGTCGTGAAGCAGCCCCGCGCAGAGTGTGTCCGCGTCGGAGTGCAGGTTTTGGGCCAAGATTATGGCGACCTCGACGGGGTGGTTGATGTAGGGCTCGCCGCTCTTGCGCTTTTGGCCCCGGTGGTGGCTCAGCGCAAAGCGGTAGGCCTCCTTGACCCGCTCCACATCCTCGGGGGGCAGATAGGAACGGGCGGCCTCCTCAAGGATGGCGAAGTTGTCCTGTCCTTCCTCAAGAGGGGCCTCGGGTAGGTTCTCGACCGCCGTTGCGGCGTTTTTCTGCTCTTCTGCCATCGTCGGCTCCTGTCTATCCTTGGAGGGTCGGCACAATGGGCCGGTTGATCCGCTCCAGCACGTCTTGGGCAGATGACGTGAGGGCCCAGTCCCTGTAGCGGGAGAACTCCTCCAACGCCCTCATTCCCTCGAGGTAGCGGATCGACCGCGTGAGGTCCATACGCTCCGGAGACGGTACGAGGGCTACACGCCTGCCGGCCCCGTAGCCGCTCACCTCGACGAACCCGAGCTCACGGAAGATGGCGATCCCGCAGGACACGCCCTTGTCGTTCAGGGCGCACCCCGAGTGCAGCGCGACGCAGTCGCCGGCCAGCTCGGCATTGGTGGCCGTGAAGCCCCCGTCGCCGCCGAGACGGGCCTGGCGATCGCGCGCCGAAAGGACCCGGTAGAGGGTCACCAGGTCGTCGCGCGGCGGAGCGTCCAACGCGAGGATGCGCTCGTTGATGCGGGCGTCGTTCGCACCGTAGGCCAGATGGATGAGCGACAGCACGCCGTCGCGACCGGCCCGACCACTCATCTGGTTGAACTCCACCTCGTCGAAGGGCAGGTGGTAGAGGACCACATGGCGCACGTCGGGCAGGTTGACCCCCTCTCCAAAGGCGCTTGTGGAGATGACCATGCGTAGCTCCCCGCTGCGAAACGCCTCTTCCACCGCCGCGCGGTCCGCACGGCGCAGGCCGCCGTTGTAGAAGGCCACGCGGTGGCCGTATTCCCAAACACGCCGACGCAGCATACGGGCGAGGGACACGGTGGTCTCCCGGGAGTTCACATAGACCAGGGACTTCTCCCCCGAGGCAAGCAGGCTTACCAGGCGGTCGTCTCGGCCCATGCTGTTGCGCTCATCGATCACGTGGAGGTTCTCCCGGCACGAGGGGTCGAGCACCACGCCCGACTCCCCGATGTCAAGGAGCCGGCAGACCTCGGAGGCCACGGGGTCTGAGGCCGTCGCCGTGACGGCTAGCACCGTGGGGTTTCCGAGCTCCGCCCTGATGCGCGGCATGTCGAGGTAGGCCGGGCGAGACCCGCCCTGGGCCTGGCCGGCGTGATGCGCCTCGTCGACCACCACGAACCCCACCCTGCCGCCTTCTGCGAAACGGCGGGAGTGGATGGCCAAGAACTCGGGCGTGGTGAGGACGATGTCGACGCCGCCGCGGGCTAGATCGGCAAACACCTCGTCGCGGTCGTCGAGGGGCGTCTCGCCCGTGAGGACCCGTGTGACCATGCCAAGACGGTCGAACACCTGACCCAGGTGAAACGCCTGGTCGGACACCAAGGCGCGCAACGGGTACACGAACACGCTCGCCTTGTTGCGCAGCAAGGCGCTCCGGGCAGCGTGGACATGGAAGATGAGGGACTTGCCCCGCCCGGTAGCCATGACGCACAGCGTGTTGACCCCGCCCTCGAGCTGCGCAAGGGCGCGGGCCTGGGCCGGGAGCAGCTCGTGGTCGCCGATCAGCAGGCGCCGCAGCTCCTCAGTCACGCTCGCGCTGTCCATCGCGGCAAGGCGGCCGCGCTCCGAGCTCCTCTCGCGCACCACCGAGAGTTCGTCGGCCGAGGCCGGCCCTTCGGCGACGCTCACCAGGACGTTCACACCGAGAGAACGGCCCTCGTCGCCGCCGGTGACCCCCTCGACGGCGGCACGGTAGGCGGCCCCGCGGTCCATCTGGGGAGCGATGGCGGCCGCCACCAGCCGTTTGAGATAACCGACCTTGCGACCGTCGTCGGTAAGGACCGCGACGGCATTGGGGTCGTAGGTGTTCTCGGGTTCGCGCTCCACTCTGAGCACCTGCCCTTCGGTCAGGTCTCGAAGCAGCTCCTGCCGGTCTTCGAAGGTGACGCCCACCACCTTGGTGTGGAACTGGAGCGCCCGGGCCAGCCCAGCCAGCTCCCCCTCGTTCACGAACTCCTCGGCGCGCTCGAACAGCTCGTCGACGAGGGCGACTGTGCTCGGAAGGAGCGAGGCCGCATCCTCGGTGTCGCGGCGCATGACGTCCTTGACGTGGAGTTTGCAGTTGACACGCCCCTGCCAGGTCTCGACCTTTGGCTCAAAGACGAGATCCGCCGCGCCGTCATACTCGGCCAGTCCCTCGACGTCGGGGGCGTTGAACATGATGCAGGAGGCGGCTCCCGTGGAGTCGGCGGCGGTGAAGGAGAGGTGCCTCCCGTCTTCGCCCCTGCGCCTGCGGTCGCCGAGCGTGACACCGCTGGCCGCCAGGATTGGGACCTCGTTGCCCTGGCCGAACGGCTGCATGACCGCAAGGGACTGGACGGTCCTGAGGTCGAGCTCGCCGATGCCCACCTGGGCCGCCACCGTGTTGCGGTCCTCGAAGGCCTCCTCGGGCAGCTCCGCGAGGATGTCTTCCATGCGGTCGCGGAATGCGTCGAGGTTTCCGGCCTCGATGGTCACGCCCACGGCGCCCGCATGGCCGCCGAACCGCACAAGCAGGTCGGAGCAGCGCTCGACCGCCTGGAACAGGTTCACTGAACCCACGGAGCGACCGGAGCCGCGGGCGATGCCGTCGCTGATGGTAAAGAGAATGACCGGCACGTGATAGCGGCCCACGAGGCGGCTCGCGACGATGCCCTTGACCCCCTCGTGCCACCCCTCCCCGCCCACGACGATGACGCGCCCCCCCTCGTAGGTGCCCTCGACCATGGCCACGGCGTCGTCGACGAGCTGGGATTCGATCGAGCGGCGCTCGCGGTTGATCTCCTCGAGCCGCACGGCCAGACCTTCTGCCTCATCGGCACCCGAGGCCATCAGGAGGTCGAGGGCGATGGCCGGGTCGTCCATGCGGCCCGCCGCGTTGAGGCGGGGAATGACCGAGAAGGCCAGGTCGTCGGCGGTTATCTGGGTAAGGTCGCGCCGTGCCTGCACGGCGAGGGCCGACAGGCCGAGGCGCGGCATGGTCCGCAGCCTCTGGACGCCCTCGGCCACCAGAGAGCGGTTCTCGCCGGTGAGAAGCATCATGTCGCTCACCGTGCCAAGGGTGGCGAGGTCGGTGTAGGTACGCCACAGGCCGGGGTTTCCTCGGCGCGCCCCCAAGACGTTGACCACCTTGAGCGCGACGCCCACTCCGGCAAGCTCGCGCGAGGGGCACTGTGGGTCGAGCTTGGGGTCGCACACAGGGACCCCCTGGGGCACTAGGTCTCCCGGCTCGTGGTGGTCGGTGACGGCGACGTCGATACCGCTGGCCAAAAGGGCCTGCACCTCGACCTGCGCGGCGATGCCGGTGTCGACCGTCACGATCAGGTCGGGGCGAACCACCTCGAGCAGGCGCTCGACCGCTGCCCCCGAAAGACCGTACCCCTCGTCGAACCGGCGGGGTATGAAGGGGGTGACGTCTCCCCCAAGCTCCCGCAGGGCGCTCGTCAGCAGGCAGGTCGCGCTGATGCCGTCGACGTCGAAGTCGCCGAACACGGCGATCTTCTCATCCGCCTCCAACGCGCGCTCGAGGCGGTCGACCACGGCGACCAGACCGGGGATCAGCGTTGGGTCCTCCCAGTCGCGGTCAAGGGAGGGTTGCAGAAAGCGGGCGGCCTCAGATGCCGTAGAAATGCCGCGGCCCGCCATGATGCGGGCCACAAGCGGGGTGACCCCGCAGACCGCCTCGAGCGACGAGGCGACCTCGGGGTCGTATGGGACGAGTTCCCAACGGCTGCTGTGAGCCAAGGACGTCATGAGCTGGCCTTGCCCTGGGCCGCCCCCTCGCCATAGCGGCGCTCGGCCTCACGCCACTCGGGCTCGCGGCCCTTCCACAGGGCGTAGGCAGGCGCGGCGATGGCGATGGAGGAGTAGGCGCCCAAGACGAGGCCGACCACCATGGCGAAAGCAAAACCCTTGAGGGTGTCTCCGCCGAAGATCAACATGGCGAGCACGGGCACGATGCTCGTGAGGGCCGTGTTGATGGAGCGCACGATGACCTGGTTCTCCGACCAGTTGGTTATCTGCAGGGCGGTGCGGTGCACGCCGTCTTTGAGGTTGCGGATGTTCTCGTTGACGCGGTTGAACACCACCACGGTGTCGTACAGGCAGTAGCCCATGATGGTGAGCAGGGCGGCCACGACGTTGGGCGTCACCTCGAAGGCCGTCCAGGCGTAGATGCCGGCCACGATGACGAGCACCTGGATCAGCGACAGGACTCCCATGAGGGCCATCTTGAACTCGTAGCGGATCGAGACGTAGGCGGTGATGAGCGCGATGACGACGACGAAGGCGATGACCATGGAGCGGGTCACGTCGCCGCCCCAGTTGGGGCCTATGGTCTGCACGCTGTAGGAGTTGTCGGGCAGGGAGAGCCCCGCTGCCACGGCATCGGCGGTGGCGTTGGCTGCCAGCGGGTCGGTCTCAGAGGTGCGCACCATGAAACCGGCCTCCCCGCCGGTCTCGGTGGTCTGCACCACGGCGTCGGGGCAGCCGGCGTCGGCAAAGGCGTCGCGCATCTGCCCGATGGTCACGTCGCCGGTGCCGTTGAAGGTCACCTGGGTGCCCCCGAGGAACTCGATGCCGAAGTTCAGGCCACGCACGAGCAGCCCCACGAGAGCGAGGACCACCAGGGCGGCCGAGATGGCGAACAGGACCTTGCGGTGCTTGACGAACTGGATCTCGTGGCTGAAGTGGCTACGCATCGAGACCACCCCCCTTCACGGCGCCGCCCTTTGCCGCGGGCAGGATTCCCTTGCCTTCCTCGATGTCGCCCTTCACGCCCCAGAAGCCCGAATGGTCCTCGATGGAGTAACGGCCGAGCAGGCGCAGGGCCGGCGTGGTGAAGCACAGGAGGGTGAAGAAGGAGCACAGCACGCCCAAGGCGAGCGTGAGGCCGAACCCGCGCACCGAGCCCGTGGTGAGGAAGAACAGGCCCAAGGCCGAGATGAGCGAGACGATGCCCGCGTCGACGGCGGTGCCGATGCCGTGCTTGGAGCCCGACACCGAGGCGGTGCGCACGCCCTTGCCGGCACGCAGCTCCTCGCGGAAGCGCTCGAGCACGAGGATCGAGGAGTCAGCCGCCATGCCGATGGTCAAGACGATGCCTGCCAGGCCCGGCAGCGACAGCGCGAACAGGCCGTTCGCAGAGAGCAACGCAAAGATACCAAGGTAGACGATGCCGAATACCACGAGGGCACCGGCGGTCACCAAGCCCAGCCCCCGATAGAAGAAGAGCAGGTAGGCAAGGATCACCGCAAAGCCGACGACCACCGCGACCAGACCCTGGGTGAGCGAGTCCTGGCCAAGGGTGGGACCGACAAAACTCCACTCGGAGTACTCCAGGGTCACCGGGAGAGCACCCGACTCGAGCACCGCCTTGAACTCCTGGGCGTCGGCGAGCGTGTAGTTGCCGGTGATCGACACGTCACCGTTGGTAATGGGCACCTGGACGGCGGGGGCGCTCTGAACCACGCCGTCGAGCAGGATGGCGATGCGGCCGTGGGTCGGTGCGAGGATCGTCGTGACGTTGGAGAACGCCTTGGTGCCGACGCCGTTCAGATGGAGGTTCACCGCATAGTAGGCACTTCCGGTAGACGCCTGGCCGATGCTGACGCTTTGGATCTCGTCACCGGTCATGAACGCGCTGTAGGTGCCCGGGGCCAGGGTGACACCGGTCTCCCCCGCCTCGATGCGCGCGAGGGCACCTTGGTCGGCCACGTCGTTCAGGTCGACGAACTCAAGGGTGCCCGTGGTCCCCATGGTGTCGATGGCGGCCTGGGCGTCGGTGGCGCCGGGAATCTGGATGAGAATCTGGTTCGCGCCCTGGCGCTGGACCGTGGCCTCGCTTGCGCCCAGGGAGTTCACGCGGTTGGTGACGATAGCCACGGCCGAGTCCATGTCGGCCTCGGTGACGGCGCTCCCGTCGGGCTTGCTCGCGGTCATGATGACCGAGACGCCGCCTTGGATATCCAAACCCTGGGTGATCTTCTGGTCCAGGGGCGTAAACCCGACGACGCACACCGCCAACACCACGAGGAGCACCACGAGGGTGCCCACATAGCGGCGCATGTCGTTGGGCATCCTGTGTTTGCGAGGCTTTTTGGACCTCTTCGCCGGCGGCTTGCCCCCCGACGCCTTGGCCCACGCCTCGGCGGCGCTTTGGGGCCTCTTCTCTTCCTCCTGCATGCGCATACTCCCTCGGTCGACAACCGCCCCGTCATGGGGCGGTTGCCTGAGACAAAACATATAGTCTCGAATTATAGTGCCAACCGCCGCTCGCCCGACGCACGAATTTCGAGCATCAATAGTCGTTCGCAGCCTCGCTTGCCAGCCAACCGTCTACGAAGGCACCGTACCTTCCCTCGAGTATCGCCTGACGGGCCCGGTCCATGAGGTTCACCAAGAAGTAGACGTTGTGCATCGAGAGGAGTATCCCGCCCAGCATCTCTTTCTGGGTCACGAGATGGCGCAGGTAGCCACGGCTATAGCCGCCTGTGCAGACAGGGCATCCGCACGCGGGGTCCAAGGGCCCGTCGTCGCACGCGTAGCGGGCGTTGCGCAGGTTCATCCTACCGGCGTGCGAGAACGCGGTGCCGGAACGCGCGGTGCGGGTGGGCAGCACGCAGTCGAACATGTCGATGCCGCAGGCGACCCCGCGCACGAGCGTCGTGGGGTTGCCCACCCCCATGAGGTAGCGGGGTTTTGCGCGCGGCATGTACTCGCTCGCGAGCGGCGCGAGGGTCTCGAACATCACCTCGTGGTCCTCTCCCACGCTGTACCCGCCGATGCCGTAGCCGGGAAAGTCACCGCAGTTCTCAAGGTGTTCAAGGGACCTCAACCTTAAGTCGAGGTGCATACCTCCCTGAACGATGCCAAAAAGCGCCTGATCAACTTTAGAGTGAGACTTAAAGCATCGTTCTGCCCAGCGGCTCGACAGCTCCACGGCCCGCTCCACGAACTCCCGCGAAGCGGGGTAGCCGGGGCACTGGTCGAGCTGCATCACGATGTCGGCACCTAGGAGCTGCTGGATCCGCATGTTCTCCTCGGGCGTCCAGAAGACGGTGCTCCCGTCGTAATCGTCGGCCTTGAACGCCACGCCCTCATCGGACAGCTTGACCATGTCGCCGTGGGAGAACACCTGGAAACCGCCGGAATCGGTCAGGATGGGACGGTCCCAGCGCATGAACGCATGGAGGCCGCCGAGGTCTGCCACCGTCTGTGCGCCGGGGCGCATCGCGAGATGGTAGGTGTTGGCGAGAACAACCTGGGCCCCCAGGTCCTCCACGACGTTGGGCAGGAGCCCCTTGACGGTCCCTTTGGTGCCCACCGGCATGAAAACCGGCGTATGGATGTCTCCGTGGGCGGTGTGGAACACGCCCGCACGGGCATGGGTGGCGGGGTCTTCCGCCAAAATCTCATAGGAGAACAGCTCGGGCTCGGCGGTCCGTGCGTCATTGACCATAAGAAGCCTTTCGTCGGTGGCAAAGTCATGCCCAGTATAGCGAATGGCAAATGCCATGGACTATCATATATGGTTTGCCCACCAGCTACGACAGGCGGAGACCCCATGTGTCCCAAACATCCCACCCACTCCCCCATCCCAGAGCTTTTGGCCCCTGCCGGGACCATGGACGCGTTCAAGGCCGCCCTTGCCGCCGGGGCCGACGCCGTCTACTGCGGCCTGGGGCAGCTCAACGCGAGGCGCAACGCCGAAAACCTGACGATCGAGACCTTCTCCGAGGCCTGCCGCATGGCGCACCTCGCCGGCTCGCGCGTCTACGTGACCCTCAACGTGCTCATCCGCGAAGACGAGCTGGCAGCCGCCCTCAAGCTGGTCCACGACTGCGCCGCGGCCGGGGCCGACGGGTTCATCTTTCAGGACTGGGGGCTCGTGCGGCTGGTGAGGGAGCTTTGGCCCGACCTTGAGCTCCACCTCTCCACCCAAGCCAACGTCCACGACCCCCACGGCGTCCGCTTCGCGGTGCGCCACGGCCTCTCGCGGGTCACCCTGTCGCGCGAGCTCTCCCTCTCCGAGATCGAGGCCTGCTCCCACGAGGGGGCCGAGCTCGAGGTCTTCGGCCACGGGGCGCTTTGCGTCTGCTATTCGGGGGAATGCCTCCTGAGCAGCATGCAGCGCGGCCGCTCCGCCAACCGCGGCCTTTGCCGGCAGCCCTGCCGGCTCCCCTACCGCCTGCTCGATGAGAAAGGCGCGCAGGTCGCCAGGGTCAACGGCACCCGCCTGCTCTCCCCACGCGACAACTGCACCATCGACGACATCGCCGCACTGGCCCGGGCGGGCTGCGGCGCCCTCAAGATCGAGGGGCGCATGAAGGCCCCCGACTACGTGGGCACCGTCGTGGCCTCCTACCGGCGCGCCATCGACGACCTCGGCCACGGCCAGGACCCCGCGGCAGACGCCCCCGTCATGAGGGCTTTGGCGCGCGCCTTCAACAGGGACTTCACCGACGCTTATCTGCACGGGCGCTCCGACAACGCGATGATGTCGTTCGAGCGCGGCAACAACCGCGGCCAGCTCGCGGGCCGCGTGTCCCGCATCGACCGGCATCTGAGCGTCCTTGGGCTCACCGAACCCGTTGGCCAGGGAGACCTGCTCGAAATCCGCAACCCGGACCGCTTCGAGGACTACGTGACCGTGCCTGCGCCACAGGCCTGCGAGGCGGGACACGAGCTTGCCGTTCGGCTCCCGCGCCCGATGGGGGTGGGATGTCCCGTGCGCGTGATCCGCAGCGAGGGGGGAATGGCCCGTGCGCGGGAATACGCAGCCAGGCCGTGGCCCCGCAAACGCGCCGTCAAAGTCCGGGTCGTCGCGCGTATAGGACGGCCGTTTCGTGTAGAGCTGCAGACCCTGCCGGGAGACGGCCACCCAGCCTTGGGAGGCACGCCCGTGACCGGAAGCGCCGAGGGCTTCACGGTGGAGCGGGCAAGGACCCGTCCCGTGCATGCCGACGAGCTCGTGGAGCACGTGGGCAGGCTCGGGACAAGCCCCTTCGAGGCCGTCTTGTGGGAGGTGGAGCTCGACGAGGGGGCCGGCATGGGCTTCTCCGCCGTGCATGCGGTGCGGGCGCAGGCCGTCGCCGCTCTCGAGGAGGCCCTTGCGGCCCCCTGGCAAAAGCGCGCCGAGACGCTGCTCGACGCCCCCTGCAGCGTTCCCTCCCGTCCCCCGGCCCCAATCCGCCCAAAAACCGCCGAGCCCCTGGTCTGTGCCTTGGTCACGAACCCTGCTGCAGCTCACGGCGCCCTGGAGGCGGGCGCATCGGTCGTGTACGCGCCGGTGGAGGACTTGATCCTTGGGCCCGGTTCGAGCGGCCGCCCCTGGGACGGTGCGGGAAGTTTTCGCTGGCCCGAGGGGGTCGTGCCGGTTCTAGGGGAGATAAGCCGCTCTCGCGAACAGGGACTTTTCTCGCAGGTCCTTCGAGACGGCGCACCGGTCGTCTGCGGCACGGTAGGATGGCTCGACGCGGCGGTCGAGCAGGGCGCGCTCCCCTGGCTTTGGCACACCCTGCCGGTCCACAACCACGCCGCCGCCCAAGAGCTCGAGGAGGCGGGGGCGCACGGCATGTGGCTCTCGCCCGAACTGGAGCTGCTCGAGATCGAGACGCTCGCCAAGGGGACCGCCCTTGAGCTCGGCATCGTGGTGTCGGGCCATATACGCACCATGACCACCGAGCACTGTCTGCTCCAGTCGTTGGGAGCCTGCAACGAGACATGCGGCACCTGCGCCCGCCGCCGCGGCCGCTACACGCTGCGCGACGAGTTCGACCGTCCCTCGCTCGTGACCAGCGACGCCTTGGGCCGCTCGCGCCTCTGGTGGCCGAGCCCGCTGGACCTCACCCCGCAGATTCCCGAACTCGGCCGCATCGGGGTGACGAGATTCATGGTCGACGCCCAGCTCATGGACGTCGAGCAGACCGCCCGCGCCGTTCGACGCGCCGTGAGGGCCCTGGAGGACGGCCGTTCGGGGAGGGTCCCTGCCGCCCGCGAGCCCGGGGCGACCTCGGGCCACCTTTTTGAACGCATCGGGTAAGGCGGCAGCGCATTCGGTACCTACGGCGCCCCGGCTAGGTACGGTCTTTCTAGAGCATCTTGAATAATTCCGTGCACCGCGTTCTGCTCGGGCTTATGTGCTCCAGCACACCGCGCCCTCGCACGCCTTGTGCACGAAATTATTCATTCTGCTATAGGGCAATTTGAATAAAGTCCTGCACCGCGTTGCGCCGGGGCTTATGTGCCGTAAGCACACCGCGCCCCGGCGCGCCTTGTGCAGGAACTTTCTCAAAATGCCCTAGGCCTTGTAGAACTCCTCCACATCGACGGCCATCTTGTCGAAGGCCTCAGGGTTCACGTAGATCATGTGGCCCGCATCATAGAGCTTCCATGACAGGTTCCGCTTGGTCTTCTCGCCCAAGAACATGCGCGCCATGTCCTCGATCGGACCCAAGAAGGGGGTGGCGAGGTCGTAGCGGCCTCCCAGCACCAGGACCTTGAGATAGGGGTTGTGGCGCATGGTCTCGGCCAGGTCGTAGGCCACGTTGGGCGTCTTGGCCTTCCAAGCGGCCCCGGAGCTCGTGTGCGTGTGGTTCCAGGAAAGGCCCACGGTCTCCCAAGAGCTCATGATGTAGGGCAGGTTGCTGTGGTAGCCGATCTCGTTGGAGACGATCTGGTGGAACGCGGCGGACCAGGCGGCTGTGGTCGCCGAGTCGCTCGGGTCCTCCTCGGGCTGGCCCTCGGCGCTCGTCTGGAGGAAGTTACCCCCCTCAAAGGTGAACCGGCCGTCGAGGCGCCCGCAGACGAGCCCCTCGTCGCGCAGCAGCTCCTGGCGGAAATCGGTCAACTCGACCCGCAGGTGCTTGCGGGCGATGTAGGCGGCATCCAAGCCCATGTACGACGCCATAACCTCGGCCAGCGACGCCTCGCGGTCGGCGGCCAGACGGTCGCCAAGCAGAAGCGCCGGGGCGAGCTCGGTCTCGGCAAAGTCGGCGGCGGCACCGAACAGCTCGTCGGGCGTCTTGCCCTCGGCGGCGGGGCAGCGGCCGAAGTACTGGGCGATAGAGGCGCAGGTCGGGAAGAGCTGAACGTAGTTGGCGTCGTTGCCGGGAATGGTGGCCACCCAGTCGAAGATGGCCGAGAGCATCACGACACCGTTCAAACCGATGCCCCGGCGCTCAAGCTCGCGGGACAGCACGGCGTTGCGCGTGGTGCCGTAGGACTCACCGAAGAGGTACAGCGGGGCGTTCCAGCGACCGCTTTGTTCAAGCCACGCGGCTATGCAGCGGGCAAAGCAGTCGGCGTCCTTGTCGACACCGTAGGCGCGCTCGGGCTCGACGCCCTCGGCCAAACGGGACCAGCCGGTCCCCAGAGCGTCGATGAACACGAGGTCGGAAACCTGGAGCAGCGTGTTTGGGTTGTCCTCGATGGCATAGGGGGCGGGCCCGATGCGACGGTCGCCGTTGGGCAGCACGCGGCGAGGACCGAGGCCGCCTACGTTGATCAGCACGCTCGCGCTGCCGGGACCGCCGTTGAAGCAGAAGGTCACCGGGCGGTTCGGCTCGGGATCTCGGGCGATATAGGAGATCGAGAACATGGAGCCGATGGGCTCGCCGTCGTCCTCACGGATCTCGATGTGGGCGGCCGTGGCCGTATAGGCGATGCGGGAACCCGAGCACTCCCACACCAGCTCCGCCGAGGTCGCCTGAGGGAACTGCTTGAACGTGCGCACCGGCTTGCCGGCGACCGGTGCCCCCTGGGCGGCGTTGGTTTCCTCTGCCATAAAAACCTCCTTGCTCCTGGACGCCCGAGGGCGCCCCGTCAACGGTTGGCACTTGTAGGTTATATCATCTAATGCGTTGGCCTCAGATGCCAGTAGATGCAAAATGGCGCCCCCGCACTTGGTAACACTTTACCGCCTGGCTCAAATACTCGTAGTGGCGGGGGACATGGGCGTCGCTTGCGATATACGAATACATGTTGTCGGCAAACATGCGTCGCGCCGGTTTCTTTTCTCGGCCGAATCGTCCGCCTTTGACAAAATCGGCCGAAGCTTGGAGCTTGCAGCCGAGCTCAATCAGACGTTTGCCCGCGTCGATATTCTTTTGAATATACTTATAGCGTTCGGGATGGGCCACGATGACCTGATAACCTCGGCCCTGGAGGTCGTAGATAATCCGCTCGTACTCTTTGAAATCCGCCTGCCCGGCATGGGTTGAAAGCTCGAGCAAGAACTCGTCGCTTCCATCGAAGTGCAAACGGTCGGCCCACTCGTCGACGCCCAGCTCCTTGAGTTTCTCAACGTTCACCTCAAAGCCCATCTGCAGCGGAAAATCGCCCGCATGGCGTTTGAGCTCCTCGAACGCCTCCCACATGCCTTCGTAATCAAAGTAGGGATTGCGGCAATGGGGGGTGCACACGATGCTCGTCACACCGTTTGCCTTGGCGGCCTCCAGCATGGCCAAGCTCTCGTTAAGATCCCGCGCGCCGTCGTCGACCCCGGGAAGGATGTGACAGTGTATGTCGCGCACAGCAATTTCACTTCCTTTGCAGTGAGCAGTGCACCCAATCGTCATGGCGCAGGTGCCGTCCAGACGTCAACGGTCCTTTCGCGACCGGCGTCAGCGGTGATAGTAGCCCCGTCGCTCGAACTTGGGCTCGCAGCACACGTTGATGCCGAGGGTTCGGTACAGCTTCTCGTCGGCCGTAGAGACGATCACCGAGAAGTAGGCGTCGCAGCCCCGCAGGTCCTTGGCCGCCTCGATCACCTTGGCCGCCAAGGGGTTGGTGGCCGAGCTGATGGAGAGGGCTATGAGCATCTCGTTCGAGTGGAGGCGCGGGTTCTTGCTGCGCAGGTAGTCGGTCTTGAGATGGCATATGGGCTCTATGGCCTCATCGGAAATCACGTATTCCGCGTCGTCGACGCCGGCCATGCGCTTAAGGGCGTTGATGAGCAGCGAGGACGCCGCCCCGAGCAGGTCGGACGTGCGGCCCGTCACGACGCTCCCGTCGGGCAGCACCATGGCGCCCGCCGGGGCCCCGGTCTGTGCCTCCTTGGCCAACGCGGCTTGGCGGGCCGGGGAATAGTCGGCGGTGACGCCGGCCTGCTTCATCAGCAGCTCGAGGGTCTCGACCTCCTCCTCCCCGACCCCGGTGCGCCGCAGCGCCTCGGAGGTCTGGAAGTAGCGCCGGACCACTTCGGAGCGGGCGGCCTCCCGAACGGCCTCGTCGTCGGATATGGCGAACCCCGCCATGTTGACGCCCATGTCGGTAGGCGACTGATAGGGGCTCTCACCGAGGATGCGCTCCATCATGGCCTTGAGCACCGGGAAGATCTCGACGTCGCGGTTGTAGTTTACCGTGGCCTCGCCGTAGGCCTCGAGGTGGAAGGGGTCTATGATGTTCGCGTCGCTCAGGTCGACGGTGGCTGCCTCGTAAGCGATGTTCACCGGGTGCTTGAGCGGCAGGTTCCAAACGGGGAACGTCTCGTACTTGGCATAGCCGGCTGCCACGCCGCGCTTGTGCTCGTGGTAGAGTTGGGAGAGACAGGTTGCCATCTTGCCGCTGCCGGGACCCGGGGCGGTGACCACGACCAGGGGCCGCGAGGTCTCGATGAAGTCGTTCTTGCCGTACCCCTCGTCGCAGACGATCCGATCGACGTCGTAGGGGTAGCCGGGGATGGGGTAATGGCGGTAGCACGTCACACCCAGCCCCTCGAGCCTGCGGCGGAACGCGTCTGCTCCCGGCTGACCGGCATACTGCGTGACGACGACGCTGCCCACCAGAAAGCCCAGACCCTTGAAGGCGTCCATGAGGCGCAGGAGCTCCTCGTCGTAGGTAATGCCCAGGTCGCCCCGGCGCTTTGACTTCTCGATGTCGTTTGCATTGATCGCAATCACGATCTCGACGTCGTCGACCATGCTTTGGAGCATGCGAATCTTGGTGTCGGGCTCAAAGCCCGGCAAGACGCGCGCCGCGTGGTAGTCATCGAAGAGCTTGCCGCCGAACTCGAGATAGAGCTTGCCGCCGAACTGCCCGATACGGTCGCGAATCCGCTCCGCCTGCAGCTCGATGTATTTGTTGTTGTCGAATCCCATGCGCATGGTGCGGCACGCCCTCCTTCTAGATGGTATCGCCCCAGTGTACGCGACAACGGGTTGCGCCGCACGCCTTATCGGCAGAATGCGCGAGATGGATGCAACCGGCTGAGCCTAGAGCGAAAATATGTTCGCTTTGCGAGATTCGACCGAAACCAAAACTTATGTTCTATACTGCAAAACGAACAGTTGTACCCGAAACACCAGTACTGCCGCCGGAGACACGCGGAGGAACCATGGAGACGTCTCAAAAGACCTACCTGTGCATCGACCTCAAGACGTTCTATGCCTCGGTCGAATGCATCGACCGGGGGCTCGACCCCTACACGACCAACCTCGTGGTCGCCGACGAACAGCGGGGAAACAGCACCATCTGCCTCGCCGTGTCGCCGGCCATGAAGGCCCTCGGCGTGCGCAACCGCTGCCGCCTGTTCGAAATCCCCCCGGGCATCGACTACCTGGTGGCCTGTCCCCGCATGCGGCGCTACATGGAGGTTTCGGCCGACATCTATGGCATCTACCGGCGCTCCGTGGCGGCCGAGGACATGCACGTCTACTCCATCGACGAGTGCTTCATCGACGCCACGAGCTATCTCCCCTTCTACGGCGTCGATGCCCGGGGGTTCGCCTCGATGCTCATGGAGAGCGTGCGGCGCGAGACCGGGATCTGCGCCACGGCGGGTATCGGGACCAACCTCTTCCTGGCCAAGCTAGCCCTCGACATCACGGCCAAACACGTCGATGACCACATAGGTTACTTGGACGAGGAGGAGTTCAGGCGCACCGTATGGCACCACCGCCCCATCACCGACGTCTGGAACATAGGCCCCGGCATAGCGCGCCGCCTCGAGAAGTACGGCGTGCACGACCTGTTTGGCATCTGCTGGCTCGACGAGCAGGTGCTCTATCGAGAGTTCGGGGCAAATGCCGCCCTGCTCATCGACCACGCCCGCGGCGTCGAACCCTGTACCATCCAAGAGATCCACGACTTCGTGCCGCAATCCTCCTCGATAGCCAACGGCCAGATCTTGGCCGAGGGGTACGATCGCCGAGACGCCCACCGCGTCCTGCGCGAAATGGTCGAGGAGTCGGTATTCGACCTCGTGGATCGTAGGCTCGTGACGGGGCACATCAGCCTTTCGGTGGGTTATCAGAAGTCCGACGGCCCCCATGGCGGCGCGTTGAGGGCGGCCTATGCCAGGCGTCCTTGGGAGCTGCGTACCGGCGGTTCGCGCAAACTCCCCTACCTCACCTCGTCGTTTCGCAAGATAGCCGACCACTTCGACAACCTCTACGAGGAGACAACCCTGAGCGGCACCCCCGTCAAGCGCATACAGATCGGCCTTGGAGGACTGGAACCCGAGCTTAAAGCCACGCCGGATCTATTCGAGGCCGAGCGCGACGAACGGGAGCGCCGAACCCAACGCGCCGTCCTCGCAATCAACAAGAGGTTCGGGAAGAACTGTCTGCTACGTGGCTCGAGCCTGCTGCCGCACTCGACGGTCAGGGAACGCAACGGACTCATAGGGGGCCACCGTGCATAGTCAAGAGAAGTCCCTGCCCCCATCCGATCCCCTCTGTCGGCCGCAACCAGCAAGCCGTGCCAGCCAGTTCATGCCCTTTGCCGCCCTCAAAGGCTACTACGAGCTCATCCGCGAACGCGAACGCGTGCCCGAGCCCCTACGCGAGCTGAGCGAAGAAGAGGCCGCCGAGCTGTCGAGGCGCATGGCGCGCGTGCAACGCGGCAGCGCCGTACACGTGCGCCACCACGACGGGGAGGCCTATGTGATGAGCGCCGGCATCGTGACCGGCATCGACGCCGCACGGCGCACGCTCTCGGTGGGGAGGACGGCCATCCCCTTCGATCGCATAGACGGCATCGCACTCGACAAAGAGGACGGCTTTTGCGACAAAGCATGCAATCGTTGAGAGGAACGCGAGACGCGGCGCGTCCAGACACGCAAACCGAGGCGGCGCGCACTATCCCTAGGGACTATCGGGGAATGCCATCTTGCGCGCTCGCTCCCCAGTGCGCCGGCGCATCCGGTCTTCACGGGCCTCGCTGCGTTCGAGGGCCGCCTCTGCTGCGGAGAAACGGCAACCGCAGTAGTTCTGCCGGTACATGCCGAGCTCACGCGAACGCTCGGTGGCCTTTGGATAATAGGGCCTGAAGTCCCTCCAAACCGCCGCCAACCCCGCCTGAGCGCACGCCAGCCCGAGTTCCCTGCCGCAGGCTTCGAACAGCTGGTAGGGGGAGACCGCCAGCGTCGTGGAAAGGCATTCGAAGCCGCCCTCGACTGCCATGCGGGCCGCCTCACGCAGGCGCAGTCGGTAACAGGCGGCGCACCGAGCAGGCCGATTGGTGCCCCAGCAGGCTACCTCGCGCTCCCAGGCGCCGCGGTCGCATGCCCCTTCGAGCACGGTAAGGCCGCGGTCGCAGGCCCAGCGACTCAGGGTGTCCAGACGACGAGCGTATTCCTCTTCGGGCTGGATGTTCGGGTTCACGTAGGCTATGGTCAGGGAGAACCCCTCCTCTTGCAGCAGATGCACCGGTTCCAAAGAGCAAGGACCGCAACAGGCGTGGAGCAACATCGGGCGGCCGGACGCAACGCCGCCGTTCGGAACCGCGCTCATCAGTGCCCCCTTTGGGACAGGAAGAGACGGCACTGCATCGAGGCATTCCCCCTTTCGAGAGCCCGCGCCATACCCCAGGCCCGCATCGTAAAAGCGGGCTGCACACTATCAACCGAATCGGGCCTACGTCAAGTCGCCCGCGCTCACCGCAGGGTAGAATTGCCAAAGCGGTCCACAGAATCGCAGGAACGTCGGCAACGACCAGAAAGGACCGATAACCATGGACAAAAGACGTGGCACCGTGCGGCTCACCCAGCTCACCTCAAAAGGCGGTTGAGCCGCCAAGTGGGGTCCGGGAGACCTCGAAACGATCTTAAAGAGCATCGTGCCGCCGTCGATCGACGAACGGCTCCTACTCGGATTCGAGACCAGCGACGACGCCGCCGTGGTTCGGCTGCGCGACGACCTGGCGGCGGTCCTGACGGTGGACTTCTTCACCCCCATTGTCGACGACCCCTACGACTTCGGCCGCGTGGCCGCCGCAAACTCGCTGTCGGACGTCTACGCCATGGGCGCCACGCCGCTCGTGGCCCTCAACCTGCTCGCCCTCGACAGCTCGTTGGGCACCGACGTCGCCGCAGCCATACTGCAGGGAGGCGCCGACGCCGTGCGCGAGGCGGGGGCGTTCGTGGCCGGTGGCCACACCGTCGACGACGACGAGCCCAAATACGGCCTCTGCGTCATGGGGACCGCCCATCCCGACCGGGTCGTCCTGAACGGCGGCGCGCACCCGGGCGACGTGCTTTACCTCACCAAACCCCTCGGCGTGGGCATCATGGCGGCCGGGCACAAGGTGGGTCTTGTCGACGACGAGGCCATGAGACCCGTCATCGAGTCGATGGCCGAGCTCAACAAAGCGGCCGGAGAGGCCATGATGGCAGCCGGGGTCCGCGCGGCTACCGACGTCACCGGTTTCGGCCTGGCGGGGCACCTCCACGAGATGCTCGAGGCGAGCGGCTGTGCGGCGCAGCTCTCATGGGAGGCGCTGCCCATATTCCCTGAGGTCTGGGAGCTCACGGCCGCCTACTGCCGCCCGAACCGTCTGTTCTCGGTCATGGACTACGCCGGTTCCTACGTGAGGCTGCCCGGCGTGGACGACGAGACGGCGGACAACCGCCTCTCGGTCGTCTGCGACCCAGAGACGAGCGGCGGGATCCTCGCCGCCATCCCGCCGGAGAACGCCGAACTCTTCGAGCGGGAGTTCGAGGCGCGCAGCGGCAGGGCGCCAAGCCGCATCGGCACTGTCGTCGAGGGAGAGACAGGCATGGTCACCGTGCTCTAGAGCATTTTGAGAAAGCTCCTGCACAAGGCGGGCAAAGGCACGGTGTGCTCAAGGCACATACGCCTTTGCCCGACGCGGTGCAGGGCTTTATTCAAAATGCTCTAGGCGAGGCGTTTGTAGGACGGTCCCTCCACCTCCCAGAGGGAGGCATCTTCGCCGAACGACCCCTCGGCTTCGACCGCCGCGCGCAGGGCGTCGAGCTCGGGGGGCCGGCATCTCAGGGCGATGCCGCAGCCGGCGCTTATCTCCCGGGGTGTGGGAATGGTCAGGTAGGGGACGCGCCCCTCGTCAAGGACCGCCGCGGCGGCGAGGGCCCGGTGGGTCGAGTCGAACGCGACGACGTAGTAGGCCTCGGGCTCCATGGTGCTAGAGGGTTATGACCTTGGCGGCCTCGTGCATGCGCTCGAGGATGTCGTACATGTTCGAGACGTCGCCCACGAGCAGCTCCCCTTTGATGCCGTAGAAGTCGAGGCAGGTACCGCAGACCAGCACCTCGCTGCCGCGCTCCTGCAGCTTCCGGACACTCTCGACAACAGGGGTCTCCTCCCCTGCCACAAGCTTGACGCCGCCGTTCATAAAGAGCACCGACGCGGGAACCTGCTCGCCCTCGGACAGGGTGTAGAGAGCCATCTTCATGAGGTTATAGCCGAGCTGCGGGTCGCCCTCGCCCACGTGGTCCTTGCCCACGAAGACCGCATAGCCGCAGCCGGAGGGGCCACAAACGGGTGCCACGGGGGCCTCGGCTGCCGCGGAAGCGGCCGCGTTTCCGTCAGGCGCCCCGGAGAAGGAGACGAGCCAACCGCCCTCGATCTCATCGACGCCCACCGCGAGGCCGGACTTGTCGCCGAGGCGCAGGAGGTTCTTCACGGCGGTCTCGTTGTCGACCTGCACGCCGAGGTCGGTGCAGCCGGCGTCGAGCTCCTTCTTGGCCATCACCAAAGGCATGGGGCAGGCCTTGCCGAACGCGTTCAAAATCATAGTTTTCTCCTTATGGTCGGTTGGAATCGGACTTACGGCCCCGCAGGTAGTACCGGTGGAGCAGGAATGTGACTGCGAAGCCCACCGCCGACGCGACGGCGAGGGCGCCGACGAACTCAAGAACATACAGGTTGTCCTCGAGCCATGCGTAGGCCGTGGCAACGCAGAAGAGCACGGTGAGGAAGCCGGTGACACCGGTGAACGCCCGCAACAGGACGCGCTTAGCGCGATCGGGCGAGCGCAGGGAGGAGAGCACGAGGTAGGCAACGAGCCCCACGACGACCAGCACGACCACGAGCGGAAGCGCCCGGTACACCATGAGAAGCAAGGTCAGCGGGTTCATCGGCACCTATTCCACGATAATCTTGCCCGGCTCGAACGGCTCCCCGCGCTTTGCCATGACCCGGTACTCCGCACAGGCGGTGAACAGCACGTCGGACGACGAGTTGAGGGCGGTCTCGAAAGAGTCCTGGATAACGCCGATGAGGAAGCCGATGCCCACGACCTGCATGGCAACGTCGTTACCGATGCCGAAGAGCGAGCAGGCCAAGGGGATGAGCAGAAGCGATCCGCCCGCGACGCCCGAGGCACCGCAGGCCGACACCGAGGCGAGCACGCTCAGGATGACCGCTGTGGGAATGTCAACCGAAATGCCGGCCGTGTGGGCCGCCGCCATGGTCATGACCGTGATGGTGACCGCCGCGCCCGCCATGTTGATCGTGGCACCGAGGGGGATAGAGACGGAGTAGGTGTCTTTGTTCAACCCCAGCTTGCGGCAGAGCTCCATGTTCACAGGGATGTTCGCCGCCGAGCTGCGCGTGAAGAACGCCGTGATGGCGCTGTCTTTGATGCAGCGCCACACAAGCGGGTACGGGTTGCGGCGGATGGTCAAAAACGCGATAAGGGGGTTCGTCCCGAAGGCGATGACGAGCATGCATCCCACCAACACCGCGAGCAACTTGCCGTACTCTCCGAAGACCGCAAGGCCGCTCGTAGAGACGGTGGTGTAGACCAGGCCGAGGATGCCGAAGGGAGCGCAGGAAACGACCCAGCGCACCACCGTGGACACGGCGTCGGAGAGGTTGGTCATGACGTCCTTGGTGGTCTGGGAGGTACGGCGCAGGGCGATGCCAATCACGACGGCCCAGGCAAGGATACCCAGGTAGTTGGCGTTCATCAGGGCCTCCACCGGGTTGGCCACGATGTTGTTGAGCAGGGAGGACAAGACCTCGGAGATGCTCTGGGGAGAATCGCCCTGGGTCACGTCGGCCAGGGTGAGGTCAATCGGGAACAGGGCCCCGGAGACGACCGCGACCAGGGCCGCGACAACGGTCGCCACGATGTAAAGCAGGATGACCGTCCCCATGGAGCGGGAGGCGCCGGCGTTCGCAAGGGCGCTGATGACGAGAAAGAACACCAGGATGGGTGCGATTGCCTTGAGCGCCGAGACGAACAGGGAGCCGAGCAGCTCGATGGCGGCGATACCCGGGAACGCAAGGGCAAGCGCTATGCCGATCGCCAGGCCGATGAGGATTCGGCGCACGAGACTGAGAGACCCCCACGCCCGCGCCGCTTTTTTGAGTGCCTCCATAACGTACCTTTCGAGTCTACGGCAATCCCCCACCCAGAGGTCGCCGGCAACGCATTCGGGTCGGGGGTTAAATACCCATCAAAGACTCAAGCCCGACGGTAAACGGCTCGCCGAGCCGCTGGACCTCGCGAACGGCCAGAAGCACGCCGGGCATGTAGGCCTTGCGGTCGGTGGAGTCGTGGCGCAAGGAGAGGGTCTGGCCGGCGGCGCTCATGATGACCTCCTGGGAGGCCATATACCCGTCGCCGCGGATGGCGTGGATGCGCACCCCCTCGACGTCGCAGCCGCGCGCACCCTCGCAGCCGGCGATCTCGGTCTCGGCGCCGGGGCCCGCGTTTTTGGCCCCGTCCCGGCCCTCGGCTATCATGCGGGCGGTCTGGACGGCGGTGCCGCTCGGGGCGTCTTTCTTGCCGTTGTGATGCATCTCGACGATCTCGACGTCGGGGAAGAATCGGCCAGCGAGCTTTGCGAACTGCATCATGAGGACCGCGCCGGTGGTGAAGTTGGGGGCGAAGAAAAGCTTGGCGCCCTTGGCGGCGCGCTCCTCGACCACCTGCGCCATCGCCTCGCGCGACACGCCGGTGGTTCCCGTCACCACGCATACACCTTTGGAGAGGGCGCAGGCGATGTTCTCCAGGGCGGCGTCGGGCTGCGAGAAGTCCACCATAACGTCGGGGTTGCACGCGTCGATGAGCGACGGCAGGTCGTCGGAGCACACGAAGTCCCCGTCGGCACAGCTCACCGTCTGGCCGCCGTGGAACGGCGCATAGCAGCCTGCCACCTGCAGGTCGTCGGCGGCCGCCACGGCCTCCACCACGCAGGAACCCATGCGGCCCTTGGCCCCAGACACCAGTACGCGTATCATCGTGTGCGTCTCCTTCTCGCAAGCTGTGGATAGATCAGAACCTTCGTGCATGAGGATACGCCACATCCGGATGTAAAAAGCCCACAGGGGTCCCAACGCCCCACCTTGTCCAAATTGCTATAAGCTTGAACCGGCGCTATAAGGGGCCGCCCGTCGACGGCGGCAGCCACATGGTACGCGAAGGGAGCGGCGCGTGGTCGCAAGGCGTGAGACGATTCGGCTTGTGGGAGCCTACCTGGGACTGGCCTATGGAGGAAGCTGGGGTGCCTGGCTTTTGGCCGGGGCCCTGCGCTCCGCCGACCTGCCGCCGGCTGTAGGCTCCGTGGCCGGCGCGTTGCTGCTGGTCGGGACCCTCATGCCGATGCTGGCCGTCTATGTGTTGTTTCCCCGGTTAAAGACCCTCGGGGTGGCTCAGAACGACGGCCGGCCGGACGCCGATCCCCGCTCGGGGTTCTGGCGCCACTGTTTTGGGATGCACCCCACGCTGCGCGGCTGGGCGGTATTCGGGACCCTTCTCGTCTGGCGCTGGGTCATGTTCTTCGTCGCGTTCGGCTTCCCAACGCTCGGGGCAGCCCTCAAGAACGCGGTGGTTTCGCTGCCGGTCCTGCTGCTGGGGGGTGGCCTTGAAGAAATTGGCTGGCGCGGTTGCCTGCAGCCGTTACTTGAACGCTGGGTGTCGATACGGACACCCGGTACGGGCAGAGGCTCGCGCCTCCCACGCACGGTGGTGCCCCCTGCGGCCACAGGGCTTGTATGGGGGCTGTGGCACCTGCCGCTCTTTGCAATCCCCGGCACGTTTCAGAGCCAGGTGCCGCTCTGGGGGGTCGTTCTGGTAGGGATTGCCCTCAGTTTCTCCTTCGGGGCGCTCCGACGGGTCACGGGCAACCTCGACTCCTGTATCGCCAGCCACGCATGGTATAACGCCATGCTCGTAGGGATACCGACCTTCACGCCCCTGGCCTGCGCGCTGTTCGGTCTCGAAGCGGTGGCCGGAGCGTTGGCGCTGTGGCACCAAGGTGTGGAGACCGAAGGGCGGGAAGGCCGCGGGTAGGAGCCCTGCGCCTTCTTACACCAGACGCCTTCCGCGCAAAACCACCGCCCGCACACGCAGGTCGTCGTCGAGTACCAGCAGGTCGGCCATCTTACCGGGCTCGATGCTCCCCCGTATATCGTCGATTCCCAAAGCCCGTGCCGGGTTGGCGGTCGCTGCCCGCACGGCGTCTTCGAGGGGCACGCCCATGGCGAGCACGGCGGTGCGCACGCAGTCGGCGAGGTTCGACACCGACCCCGCGAGGGTGCCGTCGGCCAACGTGGCCCGGTTGCCCCGCACGGTAAACTCCTGGCCGCCCAGCTCGTAGCTGCCGTCGCCCAGACCGCTCGCCCGCAGCGAGTCGCTGACGAGCACCACGCGGTCGGGACCGAACAGCTCGAAGGCCAGCCGCACCATGGCTGGGTGCACATGCACCCCGTCGGCGATGAGCTCGGCCATGACGGCGGGGTTCTCGGCCCCGGCGGCGATAGGACCCGGTTCGCGGTGGTGCAGCCCCGGCATGGCGTTGTAAAGGTGGGTCATGTGGTGCGCCCCACGCTCGAACGCCTCGCGCGCGCAGTCGTAGCCCGCGCAGGTGTGGGCGACCGACACGCGGACACGTCGGGAGACCGCTTCGACAAACTCCAGGTTGCCCGGCACCTCGGGGGCAACGTCCACCAGCTTGACCAGCCCCTTGGCCGCAACCTGGAGTCGGTCGAACTCCGCCAGGTCAGCCGGGCGCACGTAACCGGGATTCTGGGCGCCCACCTTGCCCGGCGATATGTAGGGACCCTCCATGTTGATGCCCACCAGCTCGGCCTCCGCCTCACCCGGCACAAAGGCCGCCGCCACAGAAAAAGCCCGCGCCAGCACGTCCTCGGGCAGCGTCATGCTGGCCGGGCAGATGGCCGTCACGCCGCAACAGGCCTCATGAGCCGCGATCCTATGCAGCCCCTCGGGGTCACCGTCGCTGAAGTCAGCCCCCGCACAGCCGTGGAAGTGGAGGTCGATAAAGCCCGGCACCACATAACCCCCGGCTGCATCGAGCACCTCTCCCCCCATCGGCCCCGAGTCCTCGGCCTTCCCTATGCGCTCGCCCGACACAAAGACCGGCTGGGGCAAGAACCCCTCGGGGGTAAGGACGAGGCCGCCCTCGATGCGGTCGACCTGGTTTGCGCAAGCACCCACGGCAGCTTCCCTTCTCATGGCCCGACCGCCACAAAACCTTATTCCCCCGAGGCCTCGGGTGCCGCATGATCGAGCTCCCGTACGCAGCGCGGCATATAGACGAGCAGCCCGAGCACGGCGCAGATGGCACCGTCGACCGCAAAAAACGGCGCGACGCCCACTGCCTCGGCCGCCACGCCGCCGATAGCGATGCCGATGGGGGTCGCCAAGCCCATGACCATAGTGGTGAAGCCGAGCACGCGACCGAGCTTGTCTTCGGCCACGTTGTTCTGGATCAGCGTCATGTAAGGCCCGTTGGTCCAGGCCAAGAAGAAGCCCATGATGCCGCAGAGCACCACGAAGACCCAGATGGCGCTCGGGGGCAGCAGGCCGGCCGCCAGACAGAGCGTGCCGGAGGCCGTCGAGGAAAGCGCGACGAGCAGCACCAGTCTCCTACCGCCGCCCCAGGCCATGAGCACCCCCGAGCCAACAATCATCCCGACGGCAAAGGTCGCCTCCACCACCGACGCCATATAGCCGTCACCGCCGAAGTGGCCGGCAGTCATAAGCGGGTACAGAGAGGCGATAGGCCCGAAGGCCACCTGCACCAGGGCGAGGAGCCCCACGAAGACCAGGAGCCCCCGGTTGTCGGCCAACGCCCGCCAACCCACCTTGACATCGCGCAGGATTCCGGCCTTCTCCTGCGCCAGCGCCGCCTTGGACGCGTCCCAGGTGGTAGGTATCTTGGCCGGTAGCAACGCCGCACAGGCCAGAAGCGCCCCAAAAAAGTCGAGGAACATGGCCGTCTGGAAGCCGAGGTTCGTATAGATCATAATGCCCAGGGCCGGAGCACCGACATTGACCATGGCCATGAGCATCTGATCCAAGGTGTTGATGCGCAGCAGGTGCTTCTGGGGCACCAGCATGGGCATCGTGGCCATCATGGCGGGGCTGTGAAAGGCCTGCCCCACGCTACGCGCCACCACAAGCACCAAGATGAGCGCCGGCGAGAGGTCTCCCGCCAGGATGACGAAGCCCATGGCCAGCGACACGAGGCCAACGGCCATGTCGGCCGCGATGAGCACGGCCTTGCGGTTGAAACGGTCTGCCACCACGCCGCCGACGGGCGAAAGCAGGCCTGTGGGCAGGTAGGCGCAGATAGACATGGCGGCCAGCATGAGCGGGCTGCCGGTGGTGTCGGTCATATACCACACGGCGGCAAAGCTCGCGGAGAAGCTCGTCACCATGGAGACCGCCTGGCCGACCCAGATGAGGACGACAACGGCTAGCCAATGGGCGGCAAGTGGGCGACCGGTGGCGCTGACCAGCGGCTCTTGAGTTGTAGTGTCGGGTTCGGACGGATTGCGTGAATCGTGCATAGAGGTGATCCCCCTTTCGAGAAGCTGCGACACGCCGTGAGGTGCGCATCGAAAGGAAGATGAACTCTACAGAGCGCCCCGACGGCCCGTCAAGGAAGGGCCGTCGGGGCTATGGATTATCCACATCGATTACAGGGCAGCAGATGGCCCCTATGCCAGCAGGCTGGCCGCCGCCTCGTCGGCCACCACGGTCACGCTGGGGTGGAACTGCAGGATCGAGGCGGGCACCTGCGGGGTCACAGGACCCTGGAGCACGTCGCGCAGGATGGTGGCCTTGCCCTCGCCGCTCACCACCAGCAGCACCGAACGCGCCGCCATGATGGTGCCGATGCCCATGGTGAGTGCCTCGGTGGGCACCTCGTCGATCCCTCCGGCAAACAGGCGGCTGTTGGCCTCGCGTGTCATGGGCGTGAGCACGACGCCGTGAGTCTTGGTGGGGAAGAAATCGCAGGGCTCGTTAAAGCCGATGTGGCCGTTGTGGCCGAGGCCGAGCAGCTGCAGGTCGACACCGCCCGCCTGGTCGATGGCGGCCTCGTAGGCCTCCCCCGCCTCGGCCAGGTCGGCCCCGAAGGGCTCGGGCACATGGGTGCGCGCCTTGTCGATATCGACGTGGTCGAACAGGTGGTGGTTCATGAAATAGCGGTAACTCTGGTCGTGCTCGGGAGAAAGGCCGCAGTACTCGTCGAGGTTGAAGGTCGTGACCTCGGCAAAGCTCAGCTTGCCGGCCGCGCAGTCGGCCACGAGGTCGGCGTAGAGGCCCTCGGGTGTCGAGCCGGTGGCAAGGCCCAAGGTGCAGGCGGGGTTGGCACGCACCAGCTCGGCGATCCTGTCGGCGGCGACGCGGCTCATGGATTCGTAGGTGGGGGTGACGATCAGTTCCATGGGGTCTCCCAAACTCATCGGGCATAGGGGTCGGCCACGGGGCATCCAGCTCCCCGCGGCCGACCATGATAGCAAAAGAACCCGACTTAGAAATGGTTTCGAAACACCTCACACGCTGGACGGCACAATTGAGGCGTGCCCGCGCACCCCCGCAGCAACCGCAGTCCCTACCGCAGCGCGTCCGCGAACCAGCTCGTGATGCTCGTGGGATGGGTGATGGCCGTCCCCACCACGACGGCCCAGGCGCCGGCACCGATGGCCGCGCGCGCGTCGGCGGGGGTATGGACGCGACCCTCGCACACGACGGGAAAGCCCGGGAACTCCGCCACCGCCTGGCGTAGTAGGGGCAGGTCGGGCCCGTCGGCCATGGTGCAGTCGATGGCCGCCACGCCGTGGGAGAGCGTGGTCGACACGAGGTCGGCACCGGCGGCCACCGCCCGCCTGATATCCTCGATCGTGGCGCAGTCGGCCATGACCAGGGTCTCGTCGGTGCGCCGCAGGGCCTCGAGGGTCTCCGCGAAGCTCCTACCGTCGGGGCGCGGCCTGTCGGTGGCGTCGATGGCAACGATGTCGGCGCCGGCGGCCACACAGGCCCGGGCATGGCGCAAGGTCGGGGTTATGTAGACGCCCTCGTGCCCCTCCTTCCAGAGGCCGATGACGGGCACCTCCACGCGCCCCTTGATGGCGGCGATGTCGGCGAGCCCCTGGCAGCGAATGGCGGCCGCGCCTCCCAGCTCGCAGGCACGGGCCATCTGCGCCATGGTCTCGGGGTGGCGCAGGGGTTCGCCGGGATACGCCTGGCAACTCGCTATGAGCGCGCCCTTGAGGCGCTCGATTACCGCATGCACGAACGCACCTGTCCTCTCACAAAGCCAAACGGATCGATACGCGCCTGAACCCGGCCGACATCAGGCGCCGACCTTGTCGAGCAGTCGCTCCGCCGCACCGATAAGGGGGGCGTCTCCGCCCAGCTGGGCGTCCACCACGGGCAGGCCGCGCAGCATGGGGTCAATGCGCGCCTCCAGCCCCGCCTCGAGAGCCTCGCGCCACACGGGCCCGGCGGCGCACACCGAGCCTCCCACCACCACCAGGTCGGGGTCGAGCAGGTCTGCCCAGGAGGCGATGGCCTCCCCCAGGCTGCGTCCCGACTGCCCGATGATCGAGCGGGCAAGCGGCTCGCCGGCGTCGGCGCGGGCCGAGATCTGGGGGCCGGTGAGCTCCTCTCCCCCCGCCAAGCGGTAGCAGGCCTCGATGCCGCTGCCGGCGCACACCGACTCGAGGTGGCCGTCGGTCCCCCAGGCGCTGGGCTTGCCCAGGGCCGCCGGGTGCAGCGTGTGGCCCACCATGCCGGCAAGGCCGTGGGCCCCGTCGAGCACCTGCCCGTGGACGATCACGGCACCGCCGAGCCCCGTCCCGGCGGCCACCACGACGCAGGTGTCGCAGCCCCGGGCAGCCCCGTGGCGCAGCTCCCCGAAGGCATAGGCGCGCACGTCGTTCATCACGGCGCAGGGAACGCCGAGGGCGCCGACGAGGGCAGGCCCGACCTTCTGGCCGGCCCACCCGGGCATAATCGAGTTGGCGTAGGTGACGCAGCCCGATGCCTCGTCTATGTACCCGGCCGTGCTCACGCCGCACCCCGCCAACGGGGCGTCGGGAGGCACGCAGGCCGCCAGACCACAGGCGAGGTCGACCATGCGTGCGAGCACGGCCGACCCGCCTTCGGCGGCCATGGTGGGGACGGCGCGGCGCTCCCCCACCGAAGGCGCGGCATGGCGCCCCTCATAGCGCACCAGGGCACCGGCGATCTTGGTGCCACCCAGGTCCAAGGCGATCACCGTGCAGGGGAAACGGAGGCCCCCCGGAACCTCGAAATGCTCCGCCATGGCGGGCTAGCAGGAGCGCAGGGGCGCGTCGGCGTCCATGAGGCCCTCGGACTTCAGGACCTCGACAATAGCCGCCACGTCGTCGCCCGCAAGGGCCTGGACCGGCTCGCGCATCTGGTTCGTCTCGAAGAGCCCCATCTGCCACAGAGCCGTCTTGAAGGCGCCCACGCCGGCACCGAAGCCGACGGTGGCCTTCACGCGGCGAGTGACGAACATGAGGCGCGCCAGGTGGTCCTGGATAGTCTTGACGCGCTCCCAGTCGCCGGCCTGGGCGGCCTTCCACTGCTCCACGTAGCTCACCGGGTCGACGTTGGCGAGGCCGGGGACGCTGCCGTCGGCACCGGCGAGGTAGGCACCGTCGACGCAGACCTCGTGGCCGGTCAGGAGCTGGAGCGGATGGCCCGCGTCGCGGTTCTCGAGGATGAGCCAGCGGAACGACACGTCGTCGCCCGAAGAGTCCTTGACGCCCTGGAGCACCCCGTCGGTACCCAGGCGCACAAGCATCGTGGGGTCGAGCTTGGTGTGCACGCACACCGGCAGGTCGTAGGCGAACAGCGGCAGGTCGGTGTTCTCGCGAATGGCGCGGAAGTGGCGCTCCGTCTCCTTGGGGCCGCCGAGGGCGTAGAAGGGCGCCGTGGCCACAAGCGCGTCGACCCCTATGGCCTCGGCACGCTTGGCCTGATCGATGACGCGCAGCGTCTCCATGTCGATGATGCCGGCGAGCACGGGCACACGCCCGCGCACGATGGAGACGGCCTCCTGGAGCACGTGCTGGCGCTGGGCGTCGGTAAGGAAGGCCACCTCGCCGCTCGAACCCAGGAAGAACAGGCCGTCGACGCCGGCCTCGATCATGCGCTCTATGTTGCGCGAGAACGAAACCAGGTCGAGCGTCCGGTCCTTGGTAAGGGGTATCACAACCGGCGGGATAACGCCTTTGAATCGCGAAGAGTCCATGGCAGTCCTAAATCCTCCAAAGGTTGGGTTGGCAACGACCCTAAGAACGCGGGTAGAGCAACGACGGGGCCGCACCCAGCAGCAGGCGCGTGTAATCGTCGGTCGGGTTATTAAACACCTGCTCGGCCGCGCCCTCCTCCACCGCTCGGCCTCCGTTCATAACAACGATACGGTCCGAAATGTACCTCACGGTCTGAATGTCGTGGCTAATGAAGACCATCGAGAGGTTGAGCTCTCGCTTGAGGTCCATAAGCAGGTTGAGGATCTGGGCACGCACCGACACGTCGAGGGCGCTCGTGGGCTCGTCGGCGATGATGGCGTCGGGCGCAAGCGCCAGGGCGCGCGCGATGGCCACGCGCTGGCGCTGACCTCCCGAAAGCTGGCCGGGAAGGGCGTCCATGACCGACCTGGGAAGGCCGACCATCTCGATGAGGTCAAAGACCCGACGCTCCCTCGAGGCCTTGTCGCCCACCTTGTGGACGTTCAGGGGGTCGAGCAGCTGGTCGTGGATGGTCATGCGCGCGTTCAGGGCGGTGGCGGGGTCTTGGAACACCACCGAGATGACACGCCCGATCATGCGGCGATGGGCGGCGGTGCGGTTTGTGACGTCTTCGCCCTTGAAGTAGACCCGGCCGCTCGTGGGCTTCTGAAGGCCGCACATGACGTTGGCGGTGGTCGACTTGCCGCAGCCGGACTCGCCTACGATGCCGATGGTCTCACCCGGCATGAGCCTGATGGTCAGTCCGCGCACCGCATGGACGAGGTTGGGCTTGAACAACGAGCCCGTGCGCGATTTGAACGTGACCTTGACGTCGTCGAGAAAGATGATGGGCGTCTGCCCTTCGCCTGCAACAGGCGCAGTCTGAACGGCCATTACCGGGCACCTCCTGCCGTATACGGTTCGATGCCGAGGCGTCGGAGCTCCTCATCGGGCAGCTCGGCGTAGTAGTGGTCGGTACCGGGAACGCGCTTAAGCACGGGTCGCACCTTCGAAACGGCGTCGGGATGGCTCGAACGCGGGGTGAAGCGGTCGCCTTCGGGGAAGTCGGCCGGCGAGGGCACCGAGCCGGGAATCTGGTGGAGACGGTCGCTGCCTGCCTCGATGGAGAGCACGGAGCCCAGCAGGCCGCGGGTGTACTCGTGGACCGTGGCGGTAAGGATGTCGCGTACCGGGCCCTGCTCCACGACCTGGCCGGCGTACATGACGGTGACGGAGTTGGCGACCTCGGCCACCAGGGCCAGGTCGTGGCTCACGAAGACCATGGCAAAGCCGAGCTCCTTCTGGAGCTTGTTAAGCAGCTCGATGACCTGGCTCTGCACCGTGACGTCGAGGGCCGTCGTGGGCTCGTCGGCGATGACCACCTTGGGGTCGCGGGTCAGCGCCATGGCGATGAGGACGCGTTGACGCTGGCCGCCCGAAAGCTCGTGAGGATAGGAGCCCAGGGTACGCTCGGGGTCGAGGCCCACCAGCTCGAGAAGCTCCTCGGCGCTGCGGGTGCCGCCGCGCTTGGTAAGCTGCTTCATCTGGGCCCTGATGAGCATCGAGGGGTTGAGCGAAGAAAGGGCGTCCTGGTAGACCATGGCGATCTCGCGCCCGCGCAGGGCGTTCATCTCGCGCTCGTTCAACGTCAGGAGGTTCTTGCCCTCGAAGAGGATCTCGCCGGAGATCTGGGCCTTCTTGTCGAGCAGCCCCATGATGGCCAGCGAGGTGATGGACTTGCCGCAGCCGGACTCGCCGACCAGGCCCATGGTCTGCCCGGGACGAACCACGAAGCTCACGTGGTCGACCACGTTCACGTCGCCATGGCGGGGGAACTTGATGCAGAGGTCCTTGACCTCGAGCACGGGCGGGACGTCGGTATGGGCCTCGAAGCGGTCCGTCCGCGTGAGCTCCGTCTCCCTCAGCTGCGCCAAGCGCTTCTCGAGCATCTCCTTCTGAGCCTTGTAGGCAAGGGTCGGGTCGGCGACGAGGCGGTCGGCCTCACGGTCGGTGTTGACGTCGGAGTCGCTCGGCTTGACGGCGCTCTTGGGAGAGGCGGCCATGGCGTCGGTGATGCCCTCTGAGAGGATGTTGAGCGAGAGCACCGTGAGGATGATGGCTAGGCCCGGGAAGAGCGCCTGCCACCAACGGCCGGCCAAGACGCCGGCACGGGCGTCGGCCAGGATATTGCCCCACGTCGGCGTCGGCTCGGGGATGCCGGCCGCGATGAACGACAGCGAGGCCTCGAACACGATGGCATCGGCCACGAGCACGATGGTGAAGACGAGCACGGGCGCGATGCAGTTGCGCATGACGTGCTTCACGAGAATCCAAGGCGCACGGGCGCCCGACACCACGACGGCGCGCACGTAGTCCTGCCCGTACTCGCTCACCACGTTGGCACGGACGATGCGCGCTATCTGAGGTATGTACAAAAAGCCGATGGCAAAGATGAGGGTGGGCAGCGAGTTGCCGAACACCACCACGAAGGTGGCCGCCAGGGCGATGCCGGGGAACGACATGATGACGTCGAGGACACGCATGATAACCTCGGAAACGCCCTTGCGCGCCACGGCGGCGATGGAGCCGATAATCGAGCCGCAGACCAAGGCGAAGGCGGTCGCCCCCAGACCGATCACCAGAGAGTAGCGAGCGCCGTACATCATGCGCGAAAGGACGTCGCGGCCCTTGTCGTCGGTGCCGAACGGGTGCTCGGCCGAAGGCGCCTGGCGGGCCAGGTCGATGGCGAGGGGATCGTGCGGGGCGAGCAGGGGGGCCAAGATAGCCACCAGGACAATCAGGACGAGAATCACCAGGGAGATGCGGGACCCGACGCTCATGGACTTCCAACGGCGGAACCGCACCTTGCCGGGGTTCTGCTCGAGCTTCTCGGTCAGGTCCTCATGAAGTTTGAATCCCATGGCTACACCGTCCTGATACGCGGGTCGATCAGGATATAGAGCATGTCGACCACGATGTTGATGATGATGAAGGTGACGGCCACCACGAGCACGACGCCCTGGACGAGCGTGGTGTAGCCCGACTGGATGCCGGCAAGAATCGCCATGCCCATGCCGGGAAGGTTGAAGATGACCTCGATGACCACGGCACCGCCGATCAGATAGCCGATACGAAGGCCGAGCACGGTGACGGGGGTGATGAGGGCGTTGCGCAGCACGTTTCTCCCCACCACAACCGGCATCGGGATGCCGAACCCGCGGGCCGTGCGCACGTAGTCCTTGTCGAGCTCCTCGACCATCGAGGTGCGGATCACACGGGTGAGCTGGCCGGTCACCGGCAGGGCCAGCGCCACGGCGGGCATGGTCATGCGGGCAAACCAACCGGCCGGGTCCTCGGTGATGGGCGGCAGGGCCCCGGAGGCCGGCAGGATGTGAAGCGTGGACGAGAAGAGCAGGATGAACAGGACCGCAAGCCAAAAGGACGGCGTCGCGATGCAGATGATGCTGAACACGCGGATTACCTGGTCGGGCCAGCGGTCTCTAAAGAGGGCCGAGATGACGCCGAGGATCACCGAGAGCACCACGGCTATGGCAAGGCCGAAGAAGGTGAGCTGGAGGGTCACCGGCAGCGAGGTGGCCACGCGTTCCACGACCGGACGCTCGTTGGCACCGTAGGTGCCCAGGTCGCCGGTGAGAAGGCCCGTGAGGTAGTTCCAATACTGGACGGGCAGCGGGTCGTTCAGGCCGTGGCTCTCGCGATACTCCTGGACCGCTTGGGCCGACGCGTTCTCGCCAAGGGCCGAGTACGCCTGGTCGACGGGCGAGAGAGCCATCAAAAAGAACACGAGCAGGGTGACACCGACCACCATGATGGGCAAGGCCACAAGCCTTCGTCCCACCAACCGCAGCAGGTTGCTCACAGGAACCCCTCCTTCTGGACATGCCTTGCACCTTGGGCCACAGCCGAGGTGACTTTGACCGCCGCAACGATACAAACGATGTCATTCTACAGGAGAAGTTAAGAAAATTTGACCGCATTGTGAAGCAAATGTGCCGGCATTAATCGCTTTGCCCTCTAGCAAGCCGGCTTTTGTCCCTTGCAGCACACGCAGCGCCAGGTGTTCCCCGTATCAAGGGCATGGACACAGCCCACGCACGCCGCCCCTGGGCACCGGTCGAGGGAGGCCCACGACGCCGGGGCGTCTTTACCCTGCGTCGCATACGAACGACACCTGCGGGGGTCTTTCTCCCCCACGCCCATGGCGGCACATACCAAGTCGGCTATCTGGGCCATCCCGCGGGCCGTGGGATGGGTTCCGTCCGTCGCCTCGTAATCGAGGCCGTAGGAGGCCACGTCGAGAAAGACGGCGCCCTTGGAACACGCCGCACGCCCGATGGCCTCGTTGTAGTCCCCAAGCGGGATCCCGCGGAGGTTCCAGGTGAAGGTCGGGCCATCGGAGGCGGCGACTCGACCCGGAAGAAGCCCCACGCACCACAGGGCCGCCCCGAGGCAGGCAGACGCTATGTTCGCCAGCATGGCGGCATAGGCCGCCTCAAAGTCGTCGAGGTCCGAGGGTAGCGCACCCGACGCGACGCCGCAGGGAACCGCGGCGAGGTCAACTGCATCAGGGGTGGCGGCGCTGCGGCCGGCCGCCTGGGCGCGGGCGCTCCCCCACCCGTAGTCGTTGGTTCCCATGAACACGAGCACGTCGGTCGGTGCCTCGCCCAGCGGGCCCCGCAGCGCAGCGGAGCGTTCGCGGCTCAGCCCGGCTGGAAAGCCGGCACCGGCCACCATGGACCCGGAGTAAGACGCGTTCGCGAGCGCCCGCGCGCCGAGGCGTCGCACGACCTGCGCCCACCAGGTGTCGTCGGCCGAACGAAGGCCGGCCGCACCCGCCCGCTGCTCGTCGAAGTACACGGCATAGCCGGGTGGCTCCCAGCCTGAGAAGGTACTGATCGAATCCCCCATAACCGATATCAGCCTCTCCATCGCTCCCCCCCCCAGGTCATAAAGAGGGCCCGCCATCGCCGGCGGGCCCCTCCATGGCGGCCCCGGGCCTTTGCCCCGGGGCCGCCATGACTTTGGCTAGTTATGAGCGCAGAAAACCTTACTTCACACTGGCGCCGATGAAGGTGAGGCCGGTGGTGGCGATGGGCGCGAAGCCCTCGATCATGTCGGCCTGGTAGCCGGTGGCCAGCTGACGGTGGAACAGCGGGTAAAGCGGCACCTGCTCGGACAGCAGGTCGAAGCACTGGTTCCAGAGGTTCTGCTGGTCGTCGCCCGTGGCCTCGCGGGCCTGCTGGAGCAGGTCTTGGAGCTGAGCCCACTCCTCGGTGTAGCTCCAGCAGGAACGGCCCTGGGTCCAGACGTTGTTGCCGTACCACCAGGTCATGAGCAGGTCGGGGTCGTTGCCGAAGCAGGTGGGATCGCCCGGGGTCAGCATGACGTCGTAGGGCAGGATGTCGTCGGACTCGGCCAGCGAGGCCCACTGGATGGCCTCGACCTGCAACGTGGTGTTGATACCCACGGCGTCGAGGTCGTTCTTGATCTGGGCGGAGAGGTCGTTGACCCAGTTGTTGTTTACAAGCAGGGTCACGTCGATATTCTCGCAGCCGGCCTCGGCCAAAAGCGACTTGGCCTTCTCGGGATCGTAGGTGTAGACCGTGGAGGCCTCATGGAAGTTCTTGTGGTACTCGGGCAGGAAGCTCTTGATTGCCGTGGCATGCCCGGTCATGGCGTTCATGATGAGCTTCTCGACGTCGATGGCATAGAAGAAGGCCTGACGCACGCGGTTGTCGTCGAAAGGGGCCTTCTTGGTGTTGAACATCAGGAAGGGCAGGCTGAAGCCCTGGACGTAGTCGACCGTGGCACCGCTGCCCATGAGGAGCTCGGCGTTGGCGTCGGGGATGTTCTCCGCCACCATCGACGTGCCCTCCTGGAGGGTCGTCGTGCGGGCGGTGCCGTCGAGCAGCACGTCCCAGTGCATCGAGTCGGCCTTGGCCGGGAACTGGCCGTTGTAGTTCGCATTAGGGGCAAACTCGATGGAGCCGCCGTCCTCGCCATTGATGCTGGTGTACATCCAGGGGCCGGTGCCCACGGGCGCCTTGCCCAGGTCCTCGGGGGTCATGGAGGCGGGGAAGATCTTCACGACCGAGAGACGGTCTTCCAGGAGGCTCTCGAAGGGGTACTTGAGCGTGAAGGTCACGGTCTTGTCGTCCTTGGCGGCCACCGAGTCGATGAACTCGAGGAAGGCCCCGTAGGTACCGTCGGCCATGTTCAGCTCAAAGGCGTTCACGACGTCGCCGGCGACGACGTCGGTACCGTCGGAGAACTTGGCGCCGTCGCGCAGGGTGACCTCGTACTCAGTGTCGGACACCTTGACCGGTGCATCGGCGGCCAAAGCGTTGTAGGTGGAGTAGTCATGGAGGTCGAGTTCGTAGAGGCCCTCAAAGACGTGCCAGGTGGCGGCCAGCATCAAGGCCGAGCTGCATCCGATGGGCGAGTAGTTGGTGCTCTGGTAGGAGCAGGCGGCCGTGATGGTACCGCCGTCGGCCTTCGCAACCGGGGAACCGTCGAGGCTGAGGTCGGCCAGGGCAAGGGCACCGGCAGCGGCGGCAGTTCCGGCAACGAACGAACGGCGGGACAGAGACTTGACGCTCATACATCCTCCTAGGCCAAATGACTGACGTGATAGTTGGTCAACGCAGACCGGCGTCCAAAAACGCATGGTCTTGAAGATATTATCCCGTTCCCAGAGGGTTTTATACAAGGAATCTGCAAATTTTTTTGTCGTTACTTACACAGAACCCTTCTTTAACGCCATCTGCCGAATTAAGAGCATTTCTTACAGTTTCTTGGATAGAGACTGTCTTACAGGGTGGCAACAAGAAAAGGAAGGGTTCGATGGTGTATCCTAGACGTTTGTACCGCTCCCGTTTTGGGTCGGTGGGGTAGAACGAGCCACGCCCCTCTCGGCCAGAAAGGCGAACGCATGGTATCACAGACGTGCGGCGTTCCCGCAGTGCCCCCCGAGGGCCTTGGGCGCCGCTCCTTTTTGAAAGGCGCTGCGCTGTCGTTGTTCGGTCTGGCCGTTTTTGGCGTCGCGTCTGACAACGCCTATGCCGCCAAGGCATCGGATGCCACCCTCGCCGCCCTTGACGCGGCACAGGCCGAGTACGACGTGGCCGTGGCCACGCTGGCGCAGATCGGCAACGAGCTCGAGGACGCCCAATACCGACTGTCGCAGTGCCAGGCGGAGCTTGCAGCGACCGAGCAGCAGATCGCCGACCTCGAAGCCTCCATCCTCCAGAAGCAAGCCGAACTCTCCGAAGCCCAGGATATCCTTGCGGACCGCCTGCGTGCCAACTACATCGCCGGCAACACGGAGATGCTCGACGTGCTGCTTTCGGCCGCAGACTTCGACGATTTCGTGAGCCGGCTCTATTACGCGACCAAAGTGTCAGACTCCGACGCCGAGGCCATCGAGAACGTCCGAGCCATCAAGGCGGAGCTCGAGGCCCAGCAGGCCGCCCTCAACGAGCAGCGCGTACTTCAGGAGCAACTTGTGGCCGAGCAGCAGGCCCAAGCAGACGAGTTGCAGGCCACCGTCGAGTATTACGAGACCTACACCGCCAACCTCAGCTCCGAGGTTCAGGCGCTCATGGCCCAGGCACAGGCCGAATACGAGGCTGCGGCGCGTGCCGAGTACGAAGCCCAGCAGGCCGCTCTTGAGGCGGCGCGCGCCGAGGCTGACGCGGCGGCCAACAACGGCTCCGGCAGCTCCGGCACCGGCGACACCGGCGGCGGATCCTACGAGGACGGCAGTGGCGGCGGTGGCGGGTCGAGTTCCGGAGGCGGCTCCTCGGTCGGCGCCGGCGGAAACCATGTGGGGGGCGTGGCCGGTGTGGCCTGGAACTACATCGGCGTCCCCTATGTGTGGGGAGGCACCTCGCCCAGCGGCTTTGACTGCTCCGGGCTCGCCCAGTACTGCTACGCCCAATGCGGCTATTCGATCAGCCGCGACACCTACGGGCAGGCCGCCGATATCGCCGCCCGCGGTCAGACCGTCTACAGCATGAGCCAATGTTACGCGGGAGACCTTGTGTTTCCCCACAGCAGCCATGTGGGCATCTATCAGGGCGGCGGCATGTGGATCCACGCCCCTGCGCCGGGCCGCTCGGTGGAGTATACGAGCGTGTATGGCTTCAGCTTTGGCGGCTGCCCGGTGTAGGGGTGCGCATCGGCAGCGTCTGGAAACTTCAAAGCCCGACGGGTTCTTTGCCCGTCGGGCTTTTTGCTGGCGATTTTGCTGATTATTCAGCGTTGGGACAACCGGGGACCATCAAAAACGGACCCCGGGAAGACGCCCGAGGTCCGTTGGGGAACGCGCGATTGCCCAGCCTATACCCCGTCGCGGGACAACGGCCTACTGGCCCTCGTGATGACGGCGCGGCCGACGCTGGGCAGGCTGCTCGGCACCCTCGCGAGGCGCACGGTCGCCCCCGACGTTACCGCGGTCGCCGGGGCGGCGGCTCGGGCGGCGCTCACCCGCCTCGCGGTGGTTGCCGCCGTTCCCAGAACCCGTGGAACCCTGGGGGGCCACGGGTTTCTCAAGGCGATCAAGGGACACCTTGCCCTTCTCGTCGACCTCGAGCACGCGGACGTGCACCTCGTCGCCGACGTTGAGCACGTCCTCGACCTTCTCGACGCGGCCCTGGGCCACTCGGCTGATGTGGAGCAGACCGTCCTTGCCCGGCAGGAGCTCCACGAAGGCACCGAAAGGCTGGATGCCCACGACGCGGCCGAAGTACTCCTCCCCCACCTCGGGCACCTTGACGATGGCCTCGATGCGGGCCTTGGCCTCCTCGACGCCGGCGTCGAGGCCGCCGATGAAGACGGTGCCGTCCTCCTGGATGTCGATGGTGGCGCCGGTGTCCTCTTGGATTCCGCGGATCGTCTTGCCGCCGCTGCCGATCACCTCGCGAATCTTGTCGGCCGGTATCTTGATGGAGACGATGCGGGGGGCGTTCTCGCGGACGTCCTCGCGCGGCCCCGAGATCTGCTCGAGCATCTTGCCCAGGATGAAGGCACGGCCCTCCTTGGCCTGCTGCAGGGCCCGACGCAGAATGTCCATGGTGAGGCCGGTGGCCTTGTTGTCCATCTGCATGGCGGTGATGCCCTCGGAGGTACCGGTCACCTTGAAGTCCATGTCGCCGAGGAAGTCCTCGACGCCCTGGATGTCGGAGAGCACGACGGTCTTGCCGTTCTCCTGGATAAGGCCCATGGCAATGCCAGACACGGGGCGCTTGATGGGCACGCCGCCGTCCATGAGCGCCAGGCAGCTGCCGCAGGTCGAGGCCATGGAAGAGGAGCCGTTGGACTCCATGACCTCGGAGACTACGCGGATGGTGTAGGGGAACTCCTCCTCGGAGGGCAGCACCGGGAGCAGGGCGCGCTCGGCGAGGGCCCCGTGGCCGATCTCGCGGCGCTTAGGGGCACCGATGCGGCCGGTCTCGCCGGTGCAGTAGGGCGGGAAGTTGTACTGGTGGATGTAGCGCTTGCCGTCGATGGGCTCGATGGTGTCGAGGCGCTGCCAGTCGTTGAGCATCCCCAGGGTCAGCACCGAGAGCACCTGGGTCTGGCCGCGCTGGAAGAGGCCCGAGCCATGAACCAGGGGCAGGTAGTCGGGCTTCACCATGATGGGGCGGATTTCGTCGGCGGCGCGGCCGTCGACGCGCTCGCCGGTCTCGACGACCATCTCGCGCATGGCGTGCTTTTCAAGGCTCTTGAGCTCTACCGGGATGGCACGGTCGAACTGCACCTGCTCGTCATCGGTGAACTCGGCCTTGATGGCAGCCTTGAGGTCGGCGACCTTGGCCATGCGGGCCAGCTTGTCGGCGTCCTTGAGGGCGGCGCTCATCTCGTCGGCATGGGCAAAGACCTTGTCGTGCACGTAGGCGTTAGGCTCGTCGAGGGGATACTCCTTGACCTCTATGGGGCCGTTGACCTCGGCGACCTTGGCAAAGAACTTCTCCTGCTCGTCACAGAAGGCGCCGATGGCCTCCTGGCCGAACTGGATCGCCGCCAGCATGTCCTCCTCGGTGATCTCATGGGCGCCGGCCTCGAGCATGCTCACGAAGTCGCGGGTGCCTGCAAGCTCCAGGTCGAGGTCGGAGTTGTCCTGCTCCTCATAGGTGGGGTTGACGATCAGCTCGCCGGTGTCGATGTCGCGGCCGATGCGCACGCAGGCCAGGGGGCCTTCGAACGGGACACCGCCCACCGTGAGCGCGGCGCTTGCCCCCATGGTGCAGATGACGTCGAAGGGGTTCACTTGGTCGCAAACCAGCGAGGTGGCGACGACCTGCACCTCGTTGCGGAAACCGTCGGGGAAGCTCGGGCGGATGGGTCGGTCGATCATGCGCGCGGTCAGGGTCGCCTTGTCGGTGGGACGGGTCTCACGCTTGAGATAGCCGCCGGGAAGGCGACCGACGGAGTACATGCGCTCGACAAAGTCGACCGTCAGCGGGAAAAAGTCGTAGTTCTTACGCTCCTTGGAGACGACCGCCGTCATCAGAACCGTGGTGTCGCCCTGTTTGACCAGCACGGCGCCGGTCGCCTGTTTGGCCAGCTCGCCCGTCTCGAGGACGTAGTGCTTGCCGTAGAGGTCGAATTCGTGGGTAACCTTGCTCATTCAGATTCTCTCTTTCATCTCCGCTCGCCCCATTGCGAGCGGGCCGTCGGCACGTGGGCTCTCAACCTACATGCAAAGGTGCCCGCGACCGGTAAGCGGTTGCGGGCACCAAAACACAAGGGAGCGGTCGCCCGCCCCCTTGCCGTGAAGCAACTTACTTGAGGATGTCGCGGAGGCCGAGGCTCTTGATGAGCTCGCGGTACTCGTTGATGTCGTTCTTCTTGATGTAGACAAGAAGACGACGGCGCTGACCAAGCAGCATGTGCAGGCCGCGACGGCTGTGGAAGTCCTTCGGGTTGGCCTTGAGGTGCTCGGTGAGGTCGCGAACACGGGCGGTGATCAGGGCAACCTGCACACGGGGGGAACCGGTGTCGCTGGCGTCCTTGCCATACTCGGCGACAATTGCGGCCTTCTCTTCTTTGGTGACCATTGACGTTCCTTTCATCTTCTTATGCCAAGACGCCCTGACCCAGGATGCAATCGGATGACGGTCACAACCGCGATCAGGGTCACAAACCGTTATAGTATAGCAAGCATGGGGGTCTATGTCACGGGATTTACCGGAAGCATCTCAAGCAGAGTCACCGTTACTCCACAGGAGCCGCGCGCAACGCCCCGTTTCCTTGGACCGAGAGTATGCGGCACCGATAGAGACCGGGCGAGGGCGTGCCTTTGTCCGGGAGGGTCACCACGGCATCGTGGAAGCTCGAAGAGGTCCCCTTGCCCTGCGCACCCTCCACCCGCTCGACCAAAATCGGCTCGACGCTCCCGATGCGGGCCCGGGCGTCCCGCCCGCGCAGCTCCCCCGCCACGGCCCTCAGGCGTTCAGAACGCCGGCGCAAGACCAACGGGTCGACCTGAAACGGCATCGAGGCCGCCGGTGTCTCGGGCCGAGCCGAAAACCGGAAGACGTGAATCTTCGAGAACCCCATGGCCTCGCAAAACATCAGCGACTCTGCGAACTCCTCGTCAGTCTCACCGGGAAAGCCCACGATGACGTCGGTGGACACGGACGCATGGGGCAGGGCGCTGCGAAACAGCTCGACGGAGCGGGCAAAACCGTCGGCATCGTAGCGACGCCCCATGCGCGAGAGCGTAGCGGAGCAACCAGACTGCAACGGCAGGTGCAGATGAGCGCACACGACATCCGCATGCTCGGCCATAGCCTCGACCAACTCCGCGCTTACCTCGGGTGGCTCGACGCTCGAAGCCCGTATGACCGCCGAGGCCTGTCGCGCGAGGGGTGCCAGGCGGTGGAGAAGCCCTCCGAGGCCAAGGGGAGCCCCATCGGCCCCGGTTGCGCAATATCTTCCCAAATTGATGCCGGTCAGCTCAACCTCGCGCGCCCCTTCTGCAAGGACGCGGCACACCTGGGCCTCTACGTCGGCAGGGTCGGCGCTGTGGGGTATGCCCCTGGCCCGCCAGACGATGCAGTAGGTGCAGCGGTTGTCGCAGCCGTCCTGGACCTTAACGCCCCGTTTGAGGCGTCCGGGGCCGGCCGGCTCCGCAGGCTCACAGCCCAGACGTTCCCCGTTGCCCCCCAGGCTCCCCTGGGAACTCCAGATCTCGAGCGCCGCCGCAGCCAGCTCCTCTTTAGCCGGCAAGACGCAGACGTTGTCGCCAAGAGATTCGAGCTCTGAGGGAAACAGGTTGGCGACGCAGCCGGTCACCGCAACAAGGGGGCGGCGGGGCAACGTCGCCGCGCGGCGCACGGCCTTGCGCGTTTTAGCCTGGGCCTCCCCCGTCACCGCACAGGTGTTCACGGCAATCAGGTCGGCGTCCTCTTCTGGCACGAGCGCGCAGCCGCGCTCGCGAAAAGCGGCCTCGATCCAATCGCTCTCGACACGGTTGACCCGACAGCCGAGATTGACCACGCAGACGCGCGGAGCCGGGAAGACGGCATCTCCGCCCATCAGGAAAGCGCGTCCTTGATACGCTGCCACGGCGTCCTCTTTGCAGCGACCTCCTCGTCCATGGTCTTGGCCAGCTCCTCAAACAGCTCGCGCTGTCGCTCCGTGAGCTGCTTGGGAACCACCACGTCGATATGGGCGATAAGGTCGCCGCGGCCGTCGCGACGCATGCGAGGCATGCCCATGCCTGCCACGCGGACCGTGTCGTCGTGCTGGCAACCCGCGGGAACATCGACCTCGACCGTCTCGTCGGGCATGATGCCCTCGATCTTGACCGTAGCCCCCAGCGCCGCCTGGGCCACGCTGACCTCGACCCGAGCGTGCAGGTCGTCGCCGGCGCGCTGGAAACGGTCGTCGGCCCCGACGCGTACCGTGACGATAAGGTCGCCCGAACGGGCGCCGCGCACGCCCGCCTCGCCAAAACCGGGCACACGCAGCTGTTGGCCGTCGGCAAAGCCGGCGGGGATCTTCACGTTGACCCGCTCGCGGTCAGGCACCCGCCCCTGGCCCTCGCATTCGGAACACGGGTGGTCGATGGTCACGCCGCTGCCGCCGCAGTCGGGACATACGGAGCGCGTCTGCATGTTGCCCAAGAACGTGCGCTGCACGGTGACGACCTGGCCGGTGCCGTGGCACGTCGGGCAGCTGATCGTCTCGCCCCCCTCGGCACAGCCGCTGCCGCCGCACGACTTGCAGGGAGCCAGGCGGTTGTAGGCGATCTCCTTGCTGCAGCCGGTCGCCGCCTCCTGAAGGGTGATACGTATGCTCGCCCCCATGTCGCGCCCGTCCATGCGCTGCGCACGCCCCGAAGACGCGGCGGCCGCCCCTCCGAAGAAGGAGCTGAACAGGTCACTCATGTCGAACCCGCCAAAGATGTCGTCCATGCTGGGACCGCCGTGGCCGTAGCCGTCGACCGTGCCGTACCGATCGTAGAACGAGCGCTTCTCCGAATCTGAGAGCACCGCGTAGGCCTCGTTGACCTCCTTGAACTTCTCCTCAGCGTCAGGGTCCTTGCTCACGTCGGGGTGCATGGTGCGGGCTTTGCTGTGAAACGCCTTGCGTATGTCGGAATCCGAGGCCCCCCTATCGACCCCTAAGATTTCATAATAGTCTTTGCTGGCTGTCATGGTTGCCGCCTGCTCCTAGCCTCTCGGGTCACCGACCGGCCTACCGGACGAAAATCCGGCAGGCCGGTCGGCAATAGTTTAGGTAGGGGTATAGATTAACGCCCTAGACGAGGCTCATGCAAGCTATGGCCGGCGTGAAGAGGATGAAGACAAACACTCCCAACACAAGGCCGACGCCGAAACGCCGAGCCGCCCGCTGCCAGAAGCTGCCGCCCTTTTTGGCCGAAAAAGACGGCCACGCAAAGAAGAACACAAAGAAGAGCGGAAGGGCCATGAAGGCGAAGATGCGCATGATCGTTCCCGCAAAGAGGGTGCACAGGACTACTGAGCACACCACACCTAGCGCGGTAAAACCGATCTCCTGGTTCTGCGTCAGATGCTCGGAAGGGACCTCGAAACCGACCTCGAGGTCGCCTGAGGCGCCTCCGCAGCGCCCGGCGTCTCCCAATCCGGGAACCCGCACCGACCCGCCGTCATGGGAGCCGGCTGGTATCTCGACCCGTTCGGTCGTACGGCGCTCGACGGTACCCGTTCCATGGCAGACGGAACAGGGATCTTTGATGACCTTGCCGGACCCCTCACAGGTGGGGCAGCGCATGACGGTGCTGAACAGTCCGGCCATATTGACCTGTGCCTCGCCGGTGCCCCCGCAGGTGGGGCACGTTTGAATCGAAGAGGTGTCCTGCGCGCCTCGTCCACCGCAGGCCGAGCAACGTTCCCGACGCGTATAGCCGAAGTTCTTGCTACAGCCCTTTTTTGACTCCTCGGCCGTAAGCTGGACGGTGATGCGGCGGGTGGCGCCTTGCTCCTGACGGTAGGGCACTCCCGACGACGCGCGCCGTGCCGAACCCTGCGTGGACCAAGAACCGAAGGGGCTGCCCCAGGTGGCCCAGCCAAAGGGGTCCTGAGGCGACCCGTAGGGTGTCGATCCCCCCGGGGACCTATACGGGTTGTCGGTCGTGAAACCGCCCGCGCGCACCGCGTCGTAGCGAGCGCGCTTGTCGGGGTCCGAAAGGGTCTCGTACGCCTCCGAGACCTCTTTGAAGCGCTCCTCGGCGTCGGGAGCCTTGCTCACGTCGGGGTGCATGGTGCGGGCCTTGGTGCGGAAGGCCTTCTTGATGTCGTCGGCCGAAGCGTCCTTAGGGACGCCGAGAATCTCATAGAAATCTTTGTTTGGTACAGCCACGAATCGCTCCGCCTCGCATTTGGTAAAGGGGCGTGGGTCGAACCGCCGGATTGAATACAGCTACGGCTATTTTACCCGGAAGTTCTTGACACCATTAAACCCATAGATAATAGCGTCCTGGACTGTTCTAGACCGGGGACCCGCCGCCTATGATCTCCTCCAAGTCGTCGACACGTATGAACATGCCAGGATAGGGAGCGTCGATCATCTGGTTGTTCCCGATGTAGATGCCCACGTGGCCGTCGTTGGGAAAGACCAGGTCGCCGGGCACGAGCTCTTCGACCGTCGTCTTCCAGTTACCCAGGGCCTGGATCTCGTCGATCTGGTCCCAGGTCGTACGCCCGATAGAGTAGCCCTCGAGGGCATAGCAGTGCTGGACGAATCCCGAGCAGTCGTAACCGCCCTTTTCGGCTATGTTGGAGTCGTCGCCCCCCCACTCGTAGGGAATGCCCAAGCATGCATAGGCGTTCTCGACAATCGAGCCCTGAGACACCGAGGGAGAATAGATGCCCGCCTGCTCGGCACCCGCGGCACCTGCCATGGCCTGCGCGCGGGCCTCCGCGGCCGCCGTAAGCTCGGCCTGCTGGGCCATGAAGAGCTGCTGAACCTCCGCGGAGAGCCCCGCGACAATGGCGTCGGACTGGGCCTTCTGGTCGATCAGCTTCTGCTCCTGCTGCTCAAGGCGCTCCAAAAGGCGAGCCTGCTCGGTCTCTTGGTTCGAGAGGACCTGCTCCTGCCGCTCGAGCCGGCTCTTAAGCTCCTTAATGTCGTTGATAGTCTCGACCTGGGAGTTCTGAATGGCCGTGGCGTAATAAGACCGGGTGACGAAGTCGTTGAAGTCCACCGAGGAGAGGAGTACGTCGAGCATGCTCAAAGAGCCGGCCTTGTAGCTGATCTGAAGGTAGGCGGCCAAAGCCTGTTGGGCCGACTCCAGCTCGGCCGTAGTCGTGGCAATCCCCTCGCGTGTCTCGCCGATATCGGCCTTGAGGACCTCGAGCTGGGCTTCGGTCTCGCTCTTCGCAAGCTGGGTGTCCTCGAGCTGGCGGCCTATGGCGCGCAGCTGCGACTGGGCCTCGTCGTACTCCCTCTGGGCGTTGGCCAGCGCGGCCGTCTCCGCCTCGCCTCTGGCGTTGGGCTCGGCCACCACGACGGAGGGGGCCGCGACGGCGCAGCCGAGGATCACGGCCATGCAACCGGCGCACAACCTTTGCAAGCGCTTCATAGGGCTCCCCTCCAATCGGGACGGCAGACAAGGGTCGGAGCTGCTTTGGGCAGGGCCTAAACCGGGCAGCCGCCAAAGCTAAAGCCGTACACGCTGGCATAGCAGACATAGCGGCCGGGAGACGGCGCGTGGATCATCATGCCGCCGCCCTCGTAGATACCCACATGGTCGGCATGGGGAAACAGCAGGTCACCGGGTTCCATCTGCCCCATGCTGTACACCATCTGGCCACAGGAGCGAATGTCGGAAGCCTGCCCGTAGGTTGTACGCGATATGTAGTAACCGGCCTGACCGTAACAGTATTGCGCTAAGCCGGAGCAGTCAAAACCTTCGGGGGTGGTGCCCCCCCAAACGTAGGGAACCCCGATGTAGTTCCATGCGATGTCGGCCACCGAATAGACGTGGTTACCGCTATAGCTTGGGGGATCGGGCTCCGGCTCGGGCTCGGGTTCTGGCTCGGGTTCTGGTTCAGGAACCGGTTCAGGGTCGGGGACAGGGTCTGGCGCTGGGGTGGGCGCAGGCTCCGGCTCCGGGACCGGGTCGGGAGCCGGCTCGGTCCCCGGGTCGGCCGGAGACTCGGCATCCCCGGGCGTCTCGTCATGACCCGGAGCCGGCGTCGGCGAAGGGGCGGTTCCCCCGGGCTCAGAAGCACCTGCCTGCTGCTCGCGCTGCTGGGCAAGGTACGCCTCGTATTCGGCCTGCTGCGATGCCAGAAGCTCCTGCTGCGCCTGCCCCATCAGCGCGGTGACTTCGGCGCTCAGCCCCGACACGTAGCTCTCATAATAGGCCACGTTGCTCGCCAGACCCTCGGTATAGGCCTGCTGGTCGGCCAGGAGCTGTTCCTGAAGCGACCGCTGCTCCAGCAGGTCCTGTTCCTGGGATTCGAGTTCCGACTTGAGCGTCTTGACCGCCTCGATCGCCTCCTTGTCGGCATCCGAGACCTTGCCGGCATAGTAGAGACGACACACAAAGTCATCGAAGCTCGTCGCGTCGAGAAGGACTCCCAAAAGGTCGGCGTTGCCGGCACGGTAGCTGGCGTTGACCCGGTCCGCCAGCACGTCTTGGGCCTGCGAGAGCGCTTCCTGGTTTTGGACGATCGAAACCTCCAGTTCGCTTATTTGCTCGTCCGTTTGGGCTAGGTTCGCCTCGCATTCTGAGAGCTTGTACTGGGCCTCCTCCAGCGCGGAGCCGATATTTGACAACTCTGCCATGGCGGCCTCGTACTCCGCCTGCGCGTCGCTCAAGGCATTGAGCGTGGCGTCGGTGGCCTTGGCCGCCAGGGCCGGCACGGCCCGCGCCCCGAACACGAAGGCCGCAGCGCCGAGGGCGACGCCCTGAACGAAGCGCCTCCTGTCGCAACGCGGGTAAGGATTCGAAAGCGGGATTGAAACCGCCTTGACGACGTCTATGTCATGGGTTCTCTTCATGAGGTCATGGCCTTTCCGTACGGGGGACGCCAGATGACAAAACTCCGGGCACCGTGTTCGCGAGCGTGGAATCCCTCTACCCAAAGCGGGCACCCGATTTTGAGCCTACCGCACCCGCGGCAGTGCGCCGTTCGTTTAGCGGGAACCCTCGCTGGAATTGGCGGGATAGTTGAACTCGCGATAGATTTCGCGGCGGATAAGGTTCGTGCTTACCGCCTCGGTCAAATCGAGCAACCGGTCGAGGGTGGTGTCAAAGGCGGCGCGCACTTTGGCATCCTCCAACGACCCCTGTCTCCCAATGACCCCCGAGAGCACCTGCTTGAACAGCGGTACCTCGCGGTTGGCCCGTTGGAGATACGGTTTGAGGAACCGTGGGTCGATGCCGTAGCGTTTAAGCTCGTGGGCAGCGCGGATGAGCGGGATGTCGCGGCCGTTTACCATCTGCCTGCCGTTGGGAGAACGGGTGATGTGAAGCAGGCCCGCGTCATTCAAGGTGCGGACAAAAGCAACCGGCACGTTTATAAGGCTCGGAACGTCCTCAAGCACATGGGACGTGGCAAGGAGCGCTTCCTCCGCAGCCGTGTCGGCGACCGGGGCCTCGAGTTCCTCGATGTTCTCGCCAGCGTCCAAAGCGTTGAGCTTCTCACGGATCACAGCGAGCGGATAGAAACAGGAGCTCTGAAGCCTGAGGACCGTCTCAAGACGTTTGACATCCCTGTCGGAGTAGGTGCGATAGCCGCTTTTGGTCCGCGTGGGAGAGACGAGACCCTCAGATTCAAGGTAACGCACCTTAGAGACGGTGAGGTCTGGGAAACTGGCAGAAAGCATCTTTACGACTTTGCCGATGGTGTACGTCGTCTCTCCGGCGGCCATGGAGCCCCTCATTCCTTACGTGATGGTGTGTTTAAAGTATGAATGTAAGGTTAATTGTTTAGTGTAGGTTTAGGATCATCTTGAAGGTCCCAATTTGAATCGTGGACCCGCTGTGTAGGTCGCTTTGAGAGACAATGGCGCCATCGATCCACGTACCGTTGAGTGATCCGAGGTCCTCGATGTGGGCACGACCGTCCTGAAGGCTGAGATGGGCATGACGTCGGGAGACCGTGCGGTCGTTGAGGAATACCTCGCACTTGGGGTCGCGGCCAATCGTGACCTCAGGTATATCAAGGATGAAACGCTCGCCCGCAGAGGGACCCCGAACTATGGTTAGCTCGGCGAGTCCTTGTCGTTCTTCGGGCATATCGATACGCGGCAAGGTGGCATCTGAGCTGGATAGGCTGAAGACTTGGGTCTTATCACCTGCGCTCGGCTGATTTCCTAACATTAAAGCCCCCGTAATCCTGTCGCTGCGAACTAGCTAGACAGATTAGTCTACCGCAAAGAAGAGGACTTGTATGTTGGCGAATGGTGAATAACGCGCAGTCCGCAAAGCACAAAAACACCAGGGCCACCCCTAGAAATCATAGGAGTAAAACGGGCCAAAAGAGCTTTTCTCGACCAAAGCGTCGCCGGTAACGACGGAACGGGCCTCCACCGGAACCCCTTCCTCACTCCAGACAAGTTGACCGACCTGGTCGTTTGTGCCCGCAATACCGTCCGAGGGGTCGACGGTCACCTCGACCTGGCGGTCCAACTCAAACGGAGACAACCTCACCGACGCCTCAGCCGACACCTCGGTGGGGACGACCCAGCCAAAGCGGTCCTCGAAGTCGACGTAGCCCATGGGGGCCTCGGCCGAAACCGTCAGGCTCTCGACGGGATAGTGGCTGAACGTCCAGTCAAGCAAACTCCAGACATCGGCCCAGCGCTGCTCGTTGGACTCGGTACCTAAGATGCAAAAATACACGGTCTCGCCGCCGCGCGACGCACAGCCCAGAAAGGCCCTCCCCGCGTTGGCGGTGTAGCCCGTTTTGATGCCCCTCATCCCGGGATAGACGTTCAAAAGCTCGTCGGTTGAGACAAATGCGGTCAGCTGGCCGTCCACATCGATGGTCACCGACGGCGAGCCGACGATCGAGGCAAAGAGGGGAAACCCCATGGCATAGCGTCCAAGGACGATGAGGTCGGCAGCCGTGGAGTAGTGGCCGTCGGCATCAAGGCCATGGGAGTTGGCAAAATGGGTGTTCACAAGGCCGAGCTCGATGGCCTTGCTGTTCATAAGAGACACAAACGCCTCTTCAGAGCCGGAGACGGTGCAGGCGATGGCAACGGCCGCGTCGTTACCGGAGTGAACCAACAGGCCTTTAATGAGCTCGAGAAAGGTGACCTCCTCCCCCGGCTTGTACCCGATGACGGAGCTCACCGGATCGAGGGCTTGGACCGCGTCGGGAATGGTGCATACGGTATCGAGGGGAATGCCGCTCTCAAGCGCGAGCACCGCGGTCATGACCTTGGTTATCGACGCCATACCCATCGGGCTGTCGCCGTTGCGCGAATAAAGCATGTTCCCATCACCGTCGACCACCATGGCCTCAAGGCAAGACAGCTCCGGCAGATCGTCAAACACCGTCCAGTCATCGAAGGCAGCCGTACCCTCCACCGGATCGGCATGGGCGTGCGACACGGGGATACAGGGAGCCGCCAATAGTATGCAGAGAGCCGCAACGAAAGTGGCAGAACCGACGACGCGGCGGGGCCAAAACGTAGTTGCAAGATGCATCGCATTCCATCCGATCACAATATGCCGGCTGAGGCCGGGTTATGCCAAACGCCCATGCTCGAGGTAGTGGCGCATGGCCCTGACACCGCGCACCGTGTAGACAAACGCCGCAGAAAACGAGAGGACGCAACCGACGTATATGAGCCACATGCCGAAGCTGACTTCGCCGAACCCGAAACCCGGAAGCCAAGGCACATCAACCAATCCAAGGCCCTTAACAGGAAACAGGCCGAACAGCACCACGGCAAAGCCAGCCATGAGCACAAAGGTGCACGCCTTGCCCACATAACAGACGTCGAGCGTGACGTCGCAGACCTTGCGCAGAATAAGGCCGCCGACGGCAAGGTAGACGTCGCGCAGCACAAGAAAGACAACGACCCACAGGGGGATGAGACGCGCCATGACAAGGGCGAGCACGCCCGAGAAGATCAAGACCCTGTCCATCACCGGGTCGAATCGCTTGCCAAAGACGCTGACCTGATGAAAGCGGCGCGCGATCTGCCCGTCGAACCAGTCGGTGCAGGCCGCAACCACAAAGATGACCGTAGCCGGGAACCGCAGGTTCTCATGGGGATACATCCACAGAAAAACCCCCGTGAGAATCAGACGGCACAACGTGATGAAATTTGGCACGGTAAGCACGGTGTGAAGGGGGTTCTCGGGCGTTCCCGGCAAACCCTGGGCGCCAGGGACCGCCGCAATCGCCCCACCGCAGCCGGGTTCGGTAGAGCTCGTATGGCTTTGGGTTCCTTGGACCACCGAGAAAACCCCTTCCCTCCATTGGTTGCAGACAACACCTGTACAATGATTCCCAACTGCCAAGTTCATGGTACCAGCGTCAGGACACAACCATAAGACCGCCGCCCGACTCTTCACAACACACCACAACACACAAAGGAACACACGGGGTGTCTCCGATCAGACCTGCGAGGGAGCGTCTATACCCACGAGCCGAAGGGTATTACGCTTCGGGACGCAGGCATTGCAACCTTTGGCTCGACGGGAGGACACCGATGAACCGCGAGCGAGAAATCATCAAGGCGAGTGTTGTGGGAATCGCCGGCAACATGTTGCTCGTGATGTTCAAGCTCATCGTCGGCATCGCGTCGAGATCCATCGCCATCATCCTCGACGCGGTGAACAACGCCACCGACGCGCTCTCTTCGGTGGTGACCATCGTAGGGACCAAACTAGCAGGGCGCCGGCCTACCCGACAACACCCGTTTGGGTACGGGCGCATCGAGTACCTCACATCCATGCTCATCGCGGTCATCATTCTCGTAGCAGGCCTCATATCTCTGCGCGAATCCATAACCAAAATCATTCACCCGGCCACGCCGAGTTACTCGCTCCTGACCATCGCGGTCATCGTGGTAGCCATCCTTGCGAAGATCGCCATAGGGATCTATTTTAAACACGAGGGCAGCAAAACCAACTCCCAAGCGCTTCTTGCCTCGGGCGTCGACTCAAACTACGACGCCGTCCTATCGGCCGGAACCCTTGTGGTTGCCTTTGCCCAGAATGTCTGGAACCTTAACATCGACGGCGTCGTAGGCTTGATAATCTCGCTTGTGGTCTGCAAAGCGGGTATCGACGTTCTAGGTAACGCCTTGGGACCCATCATCGGGCAGCGCGAGTCTGATGGGTTGGGAAGGGATATCGACAAATACATCGCCTCATTCCCCGGGGTCAGAGGCGTCTACGATCTCATTCTAGATGATTTTGGTCCGAACGAGATCATTGGATCAATACACATAGAGGTAGACGACGACATGACGGCACGTCAAATCCACGAGCTGTCCCACCGCATAGCGGAAGGGGTGCTCAAGCGCTACGGCATTGTGCTGACCGTGGGGATTTATGCCGCCAACACGTCGGGCACGTACGCCCCCATGCGCTCCAGACTCCAGGAAATCGTGAAGTCCGTTCCGAGGGTTCTCGAAGTTCACGGATTTTATGTCGATGGAGCCACAAAAAGCGTCTACTTCGACCTTGTCGTGGACTTCAAGGCAAACGGCGAGGAGGTTCGCCGTGTCGTCGAAAGCGCCCTTCAAAAGGACTACCCCGGATATACGTTCGATGTGACAATCGACGCCGATTACGAAGGTTAACGACGTTGTTGAACTCTTAGTCAGTCTTAGGATGGAGACACAAAAAAGCTCAGAGGCCATATAGCCTCTGAGCTGCGATTTCGTGGTCGGGCAAGCGGGATTTGAACCCACGACCCCTTGAATAATTTACCCTCGCCAGATGAGCCATGCAAGCTCATTCTTATCAATCACATTTACCACATATTAGTTCCCTGACCAAGCCTACCGAAACCATAGGGCAACGCCGCATGTGCTAAATGACAAAACCGTCTGCGTCGCACCACTCGGTCTCGCCCAGGGTATCGATTGCAACGAGTTCTCCCCCGTTCTTCACGAAGTAGACCGGCGGGTCGAGCTGGGCCTTGGAGGGCACGTACACCCGGCGCAAAGGAGGCTTCTCCCCCTCGGTAAACCCCACAAAGAGCGGGCGCACATCCTCTGCGGTCTCGGGAGTACCAAGATCCTGCCGCTTTGCCGGGCGGACGTTGAAGCATTCGCCGTTATATTCGATCTTCATGGTTAGCCAAAACTCCTTTGCGATTCACGGAGGCACCGTACCGACCACAACTCACGATGCCACTATAGCAGCTCATCGGACGTGCGGGCATCCACCTCTTCACGAGCGACGCGAAGCGCGGTGGAAAGATCAAACCCACGGGTCGCCAAGAACCGAGCAAACTTCTCAACGGGATTCTTGACGGGAAGGGGGCGCTTTGCCAAAAGTTCCCGGGCCCGCTCGGCCTCACCATCGGCATCGAAATAGGCCCCGGGATAGTCTGGCAAACAGAGGTGGGGATCTATGCCGTTTTCGGTCAGCCCCCGTTCAATGCGGGAGCGGCCCCAACCGCAACGAAGCTTCGAGGCGAGGTAAGACTCAGCAAAACGGCTATCGTCAACGACGCCGCATGCGACGGAGCGCTGTAGGGCGCGCCTCACGGCTTCGGGAGGATATCCCTCCCCTTGCAGCCGCTTTCTGACATCTGCCACCGAACGCTCGCGCGCCGAGCACAACGACAACACGCGGTCAAAGGCGGCGTCCGCGCAAAGCGACGCTATGGCCTCGTGAAGCTCGTCGAGAGACCGAAAGCCGCGGCCGCCTCCAAACGCCCTTGCCACCGCCCGCGGGACCGCAACGCAGTCGTCAAAGACGTCGCCCGACCCGTCGTAGTGCTCAGAAGACGCCCAGACGATATGGCACTCCGGCCCTCGTGTCCCAAACGAGCTTCCTGCGCTTTTTTGCTCAGGCACATCTGACCAGGCAATATACCCATTACCTTGGGACGAATCCACAGCAGCGGGACCTCGGTGCCGGGCCCCCTGCCGTTCCTCGAGCTGCGCGAGGAGGTCGCGCATACGCGCAACCTCCCCTTTTGCCTGCCCCTCGTAGGAAGTCGTCACCGGTTCTACAGCTCTTCTTCGGAACCATCGCCGAAGGCCGGGGTACCGACCGGGGCGTCATCGTCGCTTAAAAGACCGATGGCCACGCGCACCTTTTGGTCTATTTCTTGCATGAGCGTGGGGTTCTCCTTAAGGAACTGTTTGGCAGCGTCGCGGCCCTGACCCAGGCGCTCTCCCCCGTAGGTATACCAGGAGCCGGACTTCTGAACAATGTTCTCGTCGGCCGCCATATCGAGGATGCAGCCCTCTTTGGAGATGCCCTCGCCGTACATGATGTCGAACTCTGCCTGCTTAAAGGGGGCGGCCACTTTGTTCTTGACCACCTTGACACGCACGCGGTTGCCTATAACGTCGGTGCCCTTCTTGATGCTCTCCACACGGCGGATATCCATGCGGACCGATGCAAAGAACTTGAGCGCGCGACCGCCGGTCGTGGTTTCTGGGTTGCCGAACATCACACCGATCTTCTCGCGCAGCTGGTTGATAAAGATGCAGGTAGTCTTTGACTTTGAGAGCGAGCCAGCCAACTTGCGCAGCGCTTGGCTCATCAGGCGCGCCTGAAGGCCCACCGAGCTGTCGCCAATCTCGCCCTCGATCTCGGCCCGGGGCACAAGGGCCGCGACGGAGTCTATGACGATTACGTCGATGGCACCGGAACGGACGAGCATGTCGCAGATCTCGAGCGCGTCCTCGCCCGTGTCGGGCTGCGAGATCAGAACCTCGTCGATGTCAACACCGAGCCGGGCCGCATAACCCGGGTCAAGGGCGTGCTCGGCATCGATGAAAGCCACGACACCACCCATGGCCTGGGCCTCGGCAAGAATCTCAAGGGACAAGGTGGTCTTACCGCTCGACTCCGGCCCATAGATCTCGATGATACGGCCACGGGGAACGCCGCCGATGCCCAGGGCCGCATCGAGGGCCAAGGCGCCGGTGGGGATGGCTTCGACCTCAAGATGAGCCCCACCATCGCCAAAACGCATAATGGAACCCTTGCCGAATCGCTTCTCGATCTCTGACGTAGTAAGCTCAATCATTTTGACGCGTTCGTCACCCTCGGTGCGGGCGTGGATTTCTTTGGATGCAGACATCGCCATAGCCTATTGCTCCTGCTCTCGTTGGATTGAGATAGGTTGACCGTACTCGTGTTCGTTTTCAAGCATAGAACACAAGTCCGATACCACCTCACGCGATATACGCAAATCCCACGAGGAAGTTTGCCATGGAACGCCAGTCTCTCAGGCGCACAGCCAAAGCCGATTTCAATCAAAATCGCGCACAAAAAATGACGGTGAACGCACAAAACCGCACCACGTCCACTACGCCCCAGCATACCTTAGGGCAGCAACCTTGCGTTTCGCCCTCTAGACATCCGCCAGGTGATTGAGCAACATCGAAAGCGCATGGGCCACGGCTTGCTCGCGCACTTCTGAGCGCGAGCCGTCGAAGTGGCACACCTCTGACGACGCGGTACCACCGTCTGAAAGACCAAACCACACGGTACCCACCGGGGTTTCTTTGGTGCCGCCCGTCGGCCCGGCAACACCTGTCGTACTGACGGCCAAGCCGGCACCCAGGCGCTCGCACACCCCCCTGGCCATGGCCTCAGCCGTTTGGGAGGACACGACCCCGTCGCGTTCGATGGTCTCGGCAGGAACGGAGAGCACCGACTCCTTGACCGAGGCCAGGTAGCTGACCACCCCGCCGGCAACACAGGCAGACGACCCGGGTACCGACGTCAGCGCCGACGAGACAAGCCCCCCCGTACAAGACTCCGCCGTCGCCAGCACGACACCCCGGGACCGTGCCAAGGCAACGACATGACGCGCGAGTTCGGAGGAGCCGACGACGGCCGGCGTCCCCAGGTCGTCGGCCTGGGAAGCACCCGTTGGAGAATCGCCCTGCGCATCCATAAGCAACGGCCAGGACTTCGCGAAGTAGTCGATCATCGACACAACGGTCAAAACGACCGCAACAATCATAGCCACCCAAGCCACCAAAGAAAACCAGGGCTGGGCCGGGTAGAGCACAGGGGTTCCCTTGACGATGAACAGGCAGATGGCGACCATGGTGGTGGCCGTCTTGGCCTTGCCGATCCAGCTCGCCGCGACCACAACGCCGGCAGAGGCAACCAACATCCTGAGGCCGCTGACCAAAAGCTCACGCGTCAGGATGACGATGGGAATCCAGCTGGGCATGCTTCCCAGCTGGACCAGAACGATCAGCGCCGACATGACCAGCACTTTATCGGCTATGGGATCCATGAATTTCCCAAAAACCGTTATCTCGTTGCGTGAACGCGCCAGATACCCGTCGATTCCGTCGGTCATTGAAATGAGAACGAACAGGACCAAGGCGCACCATGGCTGGACGTTGGCGGCCACCTCGGCAGTGAACAGCGCCGTTCCCCAGGGGGCGAGCATGAGAACGACGAACAGCGGGATGAGGCAGATGCGAACCATCGTTACCACGTTTGCCGGAGTCCATTCAATACCCGAACCGCCCCGAGCCGCACGAGAGGCCGATCCTCGGACGCCGTGAGAAGTCTCCATCGCCTTTAGTCCACCTTTTCAATCGGGGAACCGAACAGCTCATAGCAGGCGGAGTCCTCAATGAGGACGTCGATAAAATCGCCCATGGCGACATCGATGTCGCCCAAGTGAACCACCCCGTCGGAGTCCGGGGCCTGGAACGCAGTCCGTCCGACGGCCTCGAAGCCCCCCTCGCCGTCGTCCTCGACGCCGTCGACCAGAACCCGGCAGACGGTTCCGATACGTCGGGACGCCGACGCGAAACCGTTGGCCTCGCATAGGTCGATGACCTGCTGTTCACGGGCGAGCTTGACCTCCGGAGAAACCTGGTCAGGAAGCTCCGCGGCGGCCGTGCCCTCCTCCTGCGAATAGGAGAATACAGCACAGTAGTCAAACTCGGCCTCTTTAAGGAACTCCGTCAGCTCCGCGAACTCCTCTTCGCTCTCCCCCGGAAAGCCGACCATGGCGGTCGTCCTCAGGGTGATGCCGGGCACCTCGTCGCGCAGACGTCGCACCATGGCCATGAACTCCGTGCGCGAGCCCGTGCGGTTCATACGCTTCAAGACCGACGCCGAGGCGTGTTGAAGGGGGATGTCGATATAGGGAACTATTTGGGGAACCTCGCGGATGGTATCTACAAGTTCCTGGGTGAGCCCCTCCGGTTGGAGGTAGAGGACCCTGACCCAGCCGTCGACCGATGAGACGACGTCCGCCACGGCACGCAGAAGCCCGGCAAGGGTGGGCCTGCCCGGCAGGTCAGACCCCCACACACCGGTGTCTTGACCGATGAGCACAAGCTCCCGGACGCCCCCCTCGACCAAGAACCTGGCCTCGTCCAGGATCTCGGACTCGGGACGAGAGTAGTACCTGCCGCGGATGTAGGGGATGGCGCAGAAAGAGCAGTAGCGGTCGCAGCCGTCAGAAATCTTGATGTATGCACATGCGGACTCCACGGTACGGCCGACAGGTGGGCGCACGCCCGCGTCGCAAGCCCCCAGGCCGAGGACTCGTCCGAGGACGCCGACAATGCCGTCCTCCTCGTCGACCGGCACGAAGGCGGCGACCTCGGGCATCTCCTCCACGACCTCGGAGCCATAGCGGGAGGGGATGCACCCGCACATGACCACCGGGCAGGCGACGCCCCCCTCGACGCGTTCGTTCACGAGGTCGAGGGTCGTCTCGACCCCCTCCGCCACGGCGGAGGTGAGGAACGCGCAGGTGTTCACCACAACGACGTCGGCATCCTCGGGGCTCTCGACGCATTCAAACGAACGTGACGCATCAACCAGGGAGCGCATACGGTCGGTGTCGACCTCGTTTTTCGCACATCCGAGCGTGACGAAGCACACGCGTTTTGCCGAAGCGGTCTGATTCATGGCGGTCGTCTCCGATGAGTCTTTGGGTTAGCGGTAGTTCACGAACTGAAGGGGCTGCCCATAGTCGTTGGCCTTAAGCAGGCCGATGACCTCCTGGAGAGCGTCCTTGCTGGCAGAGGCCACCTTGAGTTTGTCTCCCTCGACCGTCACCTTAACCTTGAGCTTGGAATCCCGCACGTCCTTGCTGATGCGCTTCGCCAGATCCTGGGGAATGCCCTCGACGATGCTCCCCACCACACGCACGTTGCCCCCGGAAGCCGGCGCGGGATCCGACCACTTCACCGAAGCAAGGTCGACCTTGCGCTTGAAAAGGCGGGAGGTGAAGACATCCTTGACCTGAGAGGCGACAAACTCGGCGGGGGCCAGGATGGTCACCGTCTTTTCGGCCTTGTTGAGCTCGATGGACGCCTTGGAGTCCTTGAGGTCATACCGCTGAGTGAGCTCCTTCGCCGCTTGCTGGTACGCGTTGTCGACCTCCTGCATGTCGACTTGGGACACGACGTCGAAACTCGATTCCTTAGATGCCATAACAGGTCCTTTCATACAACCGTGAATTCGACAAGGGGCAAAAGGGGCGGCGAACGGCTCCTACTCCACGGGCTCGTCTCCCGCCGTGTCGTCGCCGCCTTCGGGAACGGTGCCGTCGCCGCCCTCGGGAGCTTGCTGGGGAATCAGGGCGGGATCGACGCTCAAGTCAAGCTCGTAGGTCGCGTTCTGATAGGTAGGCGTCACCGACGTGCCGTTGACATAGATGCTTACCCCGTCGATGCTGCTCAGCTTGATGACGGCATTTTGGTTCAAGGTCCACTGGAGGTTGGTTCCCGGGGCGGTGATGGCGGCATAGACACCGACACCGTCCACAGAAGCCTCAATCCAAGGAGAGGTCGTCGCGTCGGCGTTCACAGCAAGGGCGACGGTCGTGCCAGGAGCAAGCTTAGCCAGGTCGATAGAGGGCGCAAGGGGGGTCGAAGAGGCGGAGCCCGCCGCATCGGTACCGGAACCTGCCTGCGCGTCCTGCATCGACGTCACGGGAATGGTGGGGGTACCCCCATCGCTCCCCCGGTCGCGGACGCAGGACGAGACGGCAACGGCCAAGATGACGACCAACGTCAGGGCCACCACCCCGACGATGACAAGGAACGTGCGCCGATCGCTGCGTATGGAGTTCAAAAAGCCCTGGACGACCTCCGAGAACGACTGGCGCTCCCCGACCGTACTCCGTGCCGGACGAGGGTGGTAGGTGTCGGAGTTGTGGGCCTCGGGGCCACCGCTGCCCCCCTGGTAGCCGTCGTCAAGGGTCACGACCTGCGTCACGCGGCCGTGAGGCACCTCGCGCTGCATGCCGCGCGCCTGGCGGGACCTGTCGGGGTATTCCCGGCTTTCGCGCGCAGAGGACGAACGCTGCGGACGACGCCCCTCATCTGGGTAACGGCCAGACGAACGCCGGTCGTAGGAGTCGTCATAAAAAGCATCGCTGCGTCCTGAGGCCTGACGGCCCGAACCGTCGCCGCGGCGGTACCCGCTGTCGTAGAGGCCGCGATCGTAGGGGCGTTCAGACACCCTGCCCCGCGGGGCCTCGTGGGCATCATAGGACCCACCGCGGGAAGTGTCGCGCGAGCCCGAACGATAGGAGTCCGACCGACGAACGCTGCCGGAACGGGCGCTCGACTCAGCATCGTAGTCCCGTTCGCGCACCTGGCGCTGCAAGCGCCCCCTGCGACCGGCCTCTCCGTCGCGACGCGCCCCACCGCGGTCAGCGGCGTCGATCATCCGCTGATGCTCATAGAGCTGGTCATCGTAGATGCGCAGGATCTCGTTCGGGTTGAGGCCGAGGTAGCGTGCGTAGGAGGCAAGGGAAGCCTGGGCATAGCCCTTGGGAGGCATCGCGTCGAAATCGGAGTCCTCGAACGCGTCGACCATGCGGCGCTGGAGCTTCGTATCTGCGACCACGCGGTCTATGGACAGCCCAAGGCCGCGGCGGCGTTCGGAGAGGATGTCTCCAACCATGCGCTGATCTGCCATCAGTAATCCTCCTCGGATCCTTCAAAACCGTTGCCTCGCAGCGTGGCGAGCTCCTCGAGGTCGCGCACGAGAACGTCGCGGGGCTTAGAGCCCTGCGCCGGTCCCACGACGCCCATCTCTTCAAGCATGTCCATGACGCGCCCCGCCCGGGCATAGCCGAGCTTGAGGCGACGCTGGATCATCGAGGTCGAGCCCAGCTGGTTCTCGACGACCAGCTGCGCAGCCTCCCAGGCCAAGGGGTCGTCGCCGCCGGCGTCGCCCGACACGACCGGCGAGCCGATGCCCGGCGAGGCCGTGCCGTCGTCAGAGAAAGAAACCGTGAGCTGGGTGCCGGGAAGCGGCGCCATGGCCCCATTGTACTGCACGGCCGGCTGCGCCTTGAGGTGCTCCACCACCCGGGATATCTCGGGGTCCGAGACGTAGCAGCCCTGGATGCGCCGGGGCTTGTCGCCCCAGCCCGGGTCGAGGAACAGCATGTCGCCGTGGGGCAGCAGCTTCTCGGCGCCGGTCTCGTCGAGGATGATGCGGCTCTCGGTGCCCTTGGAGACGCGCAGCGCCACGCGGGCGGCGATGTTGGCGCGGATGAGGCCCGTGACCGTGTCGGCCCGGGGGCTCTGGGTGGCGATGATCAGGTGGACGCCGGCGGCGCGGCCCAGCTGGGCGATGCGCACGATGGAGGCCTCCACGTCCTTCTTGGCCACCATCATGAGGTCGGCGAGCTCGTCGATGACGATGACGACGCTGGGCAGGTGCTGCAGGGGCGACTCCCCGTTGTCGAAGGCCCCCGAGTCGGCCAGGGCGTTGTAGCCCTTGAGGTCGCGCACCCCCAGGGTGGAGAAGAGCCGGTAGCGCCGGTCCATCTCGGTGACGCCCCACTGCAGGGCCGCGGCGGCCTGGCGCATGTCGGTCACCACGGGCATCACGAGGTGCGGGATGCCGTTGTAGCCCACGAACTCCACCTGCTTGGGATCCACCAGGATGAGGCGCACGTCTTCGGGGGTGTTGCGCATGAGCATCGAGACGATCATGGCGTTGACGCACACCGACTTGCCCGATCCCGTGGTGCCGGCGATGAGCAGGTGCGGCAGCTTTGCGAGGTCGGCGTGGACTGGCTTGCCGCTCGTGTCCAGGCCGACGGCGATGTCGAGCGGGCCGCCGTCGAGGTGCGCCAGCAGGTCGCCGAAGTTGACGCTCCTGCGCTTGGCGCGGGAGACCTCGATGCCCACGTAGCTCGTACCAGGGACCGGAGCGTAGATGCGCACGCTCTCGCGGGCCAGGATGCGCGCGATGTCGTCTTCCAGGGCGGTGAACTTGTTCACCCGCACGCCCGCACCGGGGCTGACCCGGTAGGTGGTGCAGGTCGGGCCCTCGACCCACCCCTTGACCTCGGCCTCGACGCCGAACTCCACCAAGGTGGCCTGCAGCCGGGAGGCCGTCTCGGCCGCTTCGCCCTGCTCCTCGGCAGACAGCGCCTCCATGGCGTCGCCGCGCTTGAAGATCGAGGGGCTGGGCAGGGTGAATGAACCCCCTTCCCCCGTCGCGGCAACCTGCGGCACAACCTGGGCGGGCGGATCCCACGGCAGTTCGACGGAGACGTCTGCGGCTGCGACGGCCTCCTCTGCCTTTTTGGCAGGACGTGGGCTGCAGGAGCTGGGGGCGCCCGCGTTGGCCTCAACGGCCGCACGCGTCAACGCACTCACCCGTTGGGCCACATCGTCGGTCTTTGCAGCGCCCTTGGCGTAGAAGACAACGGGCTCCCCGTCGTCTACAGCGTCGGGGGCGCTCGGAGAGGCGACGACGACGGAGCTCTCCTGCAGCGCCGGCATCGGGTCGCCGATTTCGTCGAACCCCTCGTCGGAGGCGGCATCGTCAAGGTCGACGGGGGCACCGGGCAGCACACCCGGCACAAGAGTGCTCACCGTTCGAAGCGCATACTCCTCGGGGTCGAAGTCGTCTCGGCTCCAATCGTCGGCAGGGTCCCACCATTGACTGTTGCGCACCGACCTTCGGCCCGAGGGCTTTCCGCGCCGGGAGTCCTGTCGATCCGTCGGCGGCTCGGCCATCGGCGCAAAGGCGACGGCTGGGTCCACTGCCGGAATGACGGGCGGGAGCACCTCCTCCCCCTCGCGCTCCTCCATATCCAACGTGATATAGGTCGTCTCGGCCGCTGTGGGACGGGGAGACGCCGTTGCGGGCGCAGCGCTAGGAACAGGGTCTGCGGCTCCAGCGTCGGGTGCCTCGCCGCCATAGGGGGCGACCCCGCACCCGTAGGTGTGCGAGACGGGCACGGTCTCGTGCTCGTCGGGCCTTCGGACCACCGAACCTGCCCGAGACGAATCGACGGCATACCCGGGAGCGGCCGTCGGCATCGACGGCGCTTGCCCGTACACAAGGCTCACGGGCCTGCCGTATGCGTCAAAAAGGTCGGTCACGACCCCCTGATTGGCCGGGATGGCCGTGGTGCGTGCAGGGGTCTCGGGAACGGGCCCCGAAAGCGGCCGGTCCGGATCGAACAGGGCCGTCGGGGCGTAGTCGTTGGGCATCTGCACACCGTTGCGCTGCACCCAGGCCATATGCTGCTCGCGTGCCAGCGCCGCGGCACGCTCCTCGGAGCGCGCCCTCGCGTAAGCCTTGCGTTGCTGGCTGCGAGCCACAAGGGACTGGACGGCCCCCGTCGCGCTGAACCCGACCACGAGCAGCCCGGCCACCGCTATGCCCAGCAGCACGATGACCCCCACGGTGCGCCCGGTCAGCGTTATAAGGAGCCACGCCAGGCCGTTGCCCACGTAGCCGCCCCTGTCAGCCAGAACAAACGCATTGAAGAGGAGCGAGGGGTCGGCCTCGGCATTCGGGGCGGCGATGCCGACCAACCCCATGACGGCAAGGGCGACCAACCCCAGGCCGACGGCGACCCGGCCGGGTTCGATATGGGTGATATGGACGAAGAACGTGAGGGCCCACAGCAAAAGGCCCACGGGGAGCAAAAACGCACCGACGCCCAGCAGGGCATGGAGGCCGTCGCTCACCGCCTGGGTCAGGACACCCGAGGTGGGGGTAAGCACCGCGATCAAGAGCGCCACACCTATCACCGCGATAACGACGCCGGCGATGTCATGACGCGTCCCGTCGTCCATAAGGGGCGCGCGCATGGGACCCTCCCAGGCACGTCCCGGCACGGCGGGGTCGGCAGACGTCATCGATGGGACGCGCGCGGTCCCCGTGCGCGCCGAGCGGGCCTGCGCAGTCGCAGCGGCGGCCGACGCTTTGGGAGCCCGCGTCGAGGACGCCCTCTTCGCCGTCGGGGATCCCTGGGGAGCCACCGCACGAGCGGAGCCCTTTTTGCCCTGTTGTGTGTTTGGGGTACGTTTGGACTGGGCCACGGTCTAGCTTAAACCTCCATAACGAACGGGACGATCATAGGACGGCAATGCTGAGACTCCCACAGATAGCTCGCAAGGACGTCGCGGACGAGCTTTGCGTCGGCCTCGTTGTTACGCGGGGTGCTGGCGTGCTTGGCCAGGGAGCGGCGCAGGCGGTCGCTCACATCGTTGATGGTGTCGGCGTCGGACAGGTCGAACGAGACGCCGCGGGCGACCACCTGGGCGTCGATGAACACGCCCGTCTCCTTTGACAGTGTGACGACCGCCGTGACGATTCCATCTTCGGACAGCTTTTTACGGTCGCGCAGGACCATCTGGTTGGTGTCTCCGATGCGCAGGCCGTCCACGTAGATCACGCCCGCCTCGACGGGGGCGCCGATCTTGACCTTGCCGCCCCTCATCTCCAAGGTGTCACCGTTATCGGCGACAAAGATGTTCTCGCGCGGGATACCCATCTTCTCGGCGAGCTCCGCATGGGCCCGAAGGTGCATCGCCTCACCGTGGACGGGCATGACGTGACGGGGCTTGGTGAGGGCCATCATGAGCTTGAGCTCCTCTTGGGAGCCGTGGCCCGAGACGTGCACCATGCCGCGCCGTTTGTCGTACACGTCGGCACCGATCTTGGCGAGCATGTTCACGATCTGGGTAACGGCCTTCTCGTTGCCGGGAACCGGGGTGGCCGAGATGATCACCGTGTCGCCCTCTTGGATCTGCAGGGTGCGGTGCTCGCCGGTCGCCATGCGGGCAAGCGCCGAGAGGGGCTCTCCCTGGGAGCCGGTGCACAGCACCACGATGCGGTCCTCGGGATACTTGTCGATGTCGAAGGCGTCGACGATGTTCTCCTCGTCGATCTTAAGGTATCCGAGCTCACGGGCGATCCGCGTGTTGGTGACCATCGAGCGTCCGGTCACGACCACTTTGCGCCCAGCCTCGACGGCGGCGTCGCAAACTTGTTGGAGACGGTGGACGTGGCTTGAGAACGAGGCGACGAAGACGCGGCCCTTGGCACCCGCGATGACCTCGCGCAACGTGGTGCCGACCTCGGCCTCGCTCGGGGTGAAGCCCTTGTTCATCGCGTTTGTGGAGTCGCTAAGCAGTAGGTCGACGCCCTTCTCGCCAAAGGCGCTCAACGCCGCATAATCGGTCCGCACCCCGTCGATGGGGGTCTGGTCGAGCTTGAAGTCACCGGTATGGAGCAGCGAGCCCGCCGGCGAGGATATATAGACTCCCAGTGCGTCGGGAATGGAGTGGTTCACCGAGAAAAAGTCGACCTCGAGCGCACCGAGCTTAAGGTGGTCCCCCGACTTTACCTCGTGGAAGTTCGGGCTCTTGATGCGGTGCTCCTCCAGTTTGCCAGCCACAAGGCCCAGCGTGAGCTTGGAGGCATAGATAGGCACGTTGGGATTGAGGTCGGCCAAAAGGAACGGGAGGGCCCCGGTGTGGTCTTCGTGGCCATGCGTGATGATGATGCCCTTGAGCTTGTGCTCGTTCTCAAGCACATAGGTGTAGTCGGGCAGAAGCAGGTCGACACCCGGGTGGTTGTCGTCTGGGAACATGAGGCCGGCGTCGTCGAGGATCATGTCGTCCCCGTACTCGATCACGGTCATGTTCTTGCCGATGCCGTCGAGACCGCCGAGCGGGATGATGCGCAGCGGGATGTCGTTAGATTTTGAATGGTTCCGTCTCTTTGCCATAGGCTCTGGGGTTCCTCCCTCTGAGGTCGCGAGACGCGCGAGAGGCGCGGCGCCGAAGGGGCTGTCGCACCCTTTGGGCCCCGCGCCTCGTCCGTGCCGAAGCACGCGTCTCCTAGTTGATGCCCACCTCGGCAAGAATACCGGCTATCATGGCCGACTCCTCAGGGGTGGCGGCTACCAAGGGCAGGCGCAGCCCCCCCACGGGACGGCCCACAAGGCGCATGGCCTCCTTGACCAAGGTGGGGTTCGGGGCCTTAAAGAGCCCCGTCATGAGCGGCAGGAGCCGCTCGTTCAAATCGTTGGCGGTGGCAACGTCGCCGGCGGCGAAGGAATTCACCAGCCGGGCCATTTCGGCGGGAGCCACGTTCGAAGTGGTGCTGATCACGCCCGAAGCACCGTAGGCCATCATGGCCAAGGTACGCTCGTCGTTGCCCGAGAACATCTCGAAGTCATCGGGGGCACCGGCCAGGATGACCTTGTCGCCTTCGGGGTCGACGGCAGCCTGCTTCATGGCGCGGGCGTTCGGGCACTCGTTGACCACGCGCAGGACGGTCTCGGCCTCCATGTTGACCACCGAGCGGCCGGGGATGTTGTAGATCACCAGGGGCGTTTCGGCAACGGCATCTGCGATGGTCTTGAAGTGACGGTAGAGCCCCTCCTGCGAGGGTTTATTGTAATAAGGGACGACGCACATGATGCCGTCGACGCCCAGGGCCTGGGCTTCGCGCGCATACATGGCCGAATCGTAGGTGCAGTTATCCCCCACGTTGGCGATGATCTTGCCACGGCCGCGCGCCGAACGCAGGGCCTCCTCGTAGAGCGCCAGCTTGTCATGAATGGGCAGGCAGGGCGACTCTCCGGTGGTCCCGCACACAACAAGGGAGTCGGCGCCGTTCTCGAACTGGAAGTCGACCAACTTCGAGAACGTCTTGAAGTCGACGCGGCCGTGTTCGTCGAAGGGGGTGACGACCGCAGTGATCAGACGACCGAACAGCCTGGCTTCCTTCATGGGGTGCTCCTCGCATACGAGGGCCTCCGGGGCACCGGGCTCCCGACAGGCCGATGAATGGCAAATGGTTGGTCTATGATAAACCGCATCCGCCAGCTTTTGACGGACGCGGCCCCTGAATGCGCAAGTATTGCAATATGGAAAGCAACGGCTCCCCGTCAGACGGTCGCCCCCCTGCGGGCGGGAGGGCCTTTGACCGTTACTCGGCAGGCCCTTCTTCAGCGGAAGCCGGCACAGCCTTACGAGCCTCGCGGGCCTTGGCCAGGGCATCGCGCAACGCCGCGTTTTTCTTCTCGGAAAGGGCGAGCTGAGACTCGAGGTGCCTGATGCGCCCGTCGAGGCTGCGAACTTGGGCGCGCAGCTTGTCAATCGCCTCCTGACGCGTACGGATATAGCGAAATACGAGCTCTTCGTCGACGCCCTCGGCGTCCTCGACCTCCACCGGCTCCACGGGAACGTGCTGGTGTTCGTGGCCGGCATGCCGGTCGGGGTCGATGCCCTGGGCGACCAGGCTTTCGGCCACCTTGGCCTTGCGGGCGGCGACCTTCTCGTCCACGGCCCTCTGCTGTTCGGGGGTGAGCGGCATACCCATCATGGTTGTAAGCACCTCGCACTTCGTCGGATGTGAGCGGTCGGGGCGATTATACGACGGAGTTCGCCCCCGCGCTCCCGGTGTCGGCGTATGCGCTATCCTGTTCAGGCCACGGGCACCCCGATGCCCGCGAAAGACCACCGGACCGGGAGCACACCGTCATGAGCATGAGCGTCGCCCACGCCATCCTGCACGTCTTCGACCTCGAGGGAGGGGCCACCTCGCTGTCGAGCCTCGAACTCGACCTTTCGGAGCGTCCCGTCAAATCCTACGTGCAGCGCACCTTGCGCAAACTGGTATCGAGCCCCGAGAACAAGCACGGTTCCTTCTTGCCCCAAAGCTCCTTTGCCCCTGAGTTGACCGCCTATTTTGACGGCAAGCGGAACTTCGTGGGATTCTCGACCCAAATTGCCGAATTCCTCTACAAGGAGCTGCGCCGTGGAGAAGACGTCGGCGCCTGCGACCTCCTTGTGGCAGACTTCGAGGACGACTCCGACGTTGCGGCGGTCGAAGCGCCCGACGCCGACGACGAGACGGCTGAAGCCGCTTTTGAAGGACGCGGCGAACGCAAACTTGCCCTGGCCCTCCTGCCTCGCAAGCAGGCGTTTGCCCATGACGTCCGACGCTATGAGGGCTCCCCCGCCAACGGCATAGTCCGCCACGACGCGGTGTTGCCGAGCCCCGCCAGCCGTCTAGAATCCTATGCGGTGATCGAGGCGCGCACCCTGAACATAGACTTCAACGACAAAGCCCGGGTCATCGCGGGTTCAGAAACCATGGTGGTCCCCGACAGCCTGCTGCAATGCAGCTCCAACGCCTCGAGCAAGGAGGTCCTCGACGCCGTGACGCGCATCGTGGCCGACGTGGCCGAGGAATATGGCGCAAACACGGCCAAGGCGGTCTCAAAAGCCAAGGCCGTAGTTGCCGAGAAGGCGGCCGAATCGGAGTATCTACCCCCCTGGGAGGTGGGAGAAGAGGTCTTTGGGGACGAGCCGGTCATGCGCGAGCGCTTTGAGGAGGCTGTGCGCAGCGAGGAAATCCCCGAGCAGGTGCGCGTCAAGAAGAGCGTGGCCACCCGTATGACCAAAAGCCACCGTATCCGCACCGATACCGGCATCGAGATCACGTTTCCCTCGGAGTACAGCTCAAGCCCCGAGTTCATCGAGTTCATCAACGAGGCCGACGGGACGCTCTCCATCGAGCTGAAGAACATCGGGAGCATCGAGAATCGCTGATAGTCCATGCCGTCTCGAACGTTCAATCACCCGCAAGGGCAGGTCAGCACTCTTTGGCGGCTTTGTTTCGCTGGGCGAGAAGTCCTGCGGCAATCCTTTTGGCACACTCGGGACAACCATGGCCCTGAAGCAGGCTCCTGGGATACGGAGCCCACTCCGCGCCGCAAACCTTGCAACGACAGGCTATTTTCGCACGTGCGTTCACATAGGAAGACAGCAGCTCGACCCCGGGGCTGGTCTGAGATACCCGCCGAGCAAAGTCCTCGGGGTCGATTCGGCCGGTGCCGGCGCAACTCGGACACCCGTGGCCCTGGAGCAGGTGACCGGGCAGAGCCTCCCACTCGTGGCCGCAGGTCAGACAACGGCAGGCCAACTTGGTGCGTGCGTTCGTATAGGGAACGAGCAACTCGACGCTTGGATTGGCATCGGCGAGCTCCGCCGCAAACTGTTCTGGTGTCTTTGCAGATCGCGCCATGAAATCTCCTCTCCTTACCCGCTCGTTTATACGGCATTCAAAAAGCGGCCGCATCGATCGGGTCGAACCAGGAAGAAAACCTCTCGGGCCAGCCAGTCGCCACGTCAACGACCGCACCGGTGACGGGATGGCGGAAACGTTCGCGATAGGCATGGAGCATGAGGGCACCCGAGCGCCCCTCGCCATTCCCATAGAGCGGGTCGTTCATAACAGGGTGGCCACGAGATGCCAGGTGAACGCGGATCTGGTGGCGACGACCGGTCTCCAGCACCGCACTGACCAACGAGGCGCTGTTGTCGTGTGCCACAGCCAGGCACTCCACCCAAGTACGCGACGGTTGACCCCCTTGCGGAGCCACCCGCATACGGCGGGCGTCATGGCGGTCACGGCCCAGAGAATCGTCAATAAGGGTCTTTCCTTTGGGAAAGGCGCCCTTGACCACGGCCAGATAGCGTTTCTCAATGGAACCGCCGGACACCAAGGCATCGAACGCACTTTGGAACTCGGGCAGCTTAGAAAAAAGCACGACGCCCGTTGTATCGACGTCAAGACGTTGGAGCGCTTGGGGGATGGGGGCACCCACAAGATAGCGAGCAGCCAGGTCGGTAAGGGTGGGCGCACCGGTTCCGTCCCCATGGACAAGCAGCGGGGCCGGTTTATCCAAAGCTAAAAGAAAATCGTCCTCATAGAGAACGGATGGAAGGGGAAGCGCGCCATGAGTACCGACAGCCCGCCAAGGGTCGCCACAGCCAAGGGATACCAAAAACGGCGACGAAACCTCCAAAACGTCCGACGGCCGCAGCACAGGGCCATCCATCGACGCTCGGACCTTCTGGGCAGCAAAGAGACGGCCAACGGAGGCTTTGGATAAACCGAGCGTGAGCAGCGCCTCCCGAACGGTCGATGGCGAAGCGGCCGTAAAGCAAGCGCAGGGCCCCCTGAGATCGACACCCTGGTAACAAGGCAGTTCATGGAACATGATGCAATGCCCTTTTCTGCGATGCAAAAGATTCCAACCAAAAGAATCCAACGACAAAAAGGCGGGCCCCACCTGGCGATGGGGCCCGCCCGTCACGCGCGGACTTGGGGTGCCTGGGCCCCCCGGGCCGTTGTTAGGCCTGGGCCTGGGCCAGGGCGTCCTCGACGGCCGAGAAGATGGCCTTGGAGGTGATGGTGGCGCCGGACACGCCGTCCACGCCCTCGGTGCCGCCGGCGGCCACGATGGCCTCGGGGAGCTGCTCGATGGCCTTGCTTCCGATGCCCTGGGTCTCGGAGTTGTCG
>JAHZGC010000013.1:0-45917 GCA_019421015.1 Coriobacteriaceae bacterium
CGCCGGCCCGCGCCGCGCGTTTGGGGCCTGCCTTCGGGCGGGCCCTTTTTTCGTTGTTGCCCCCTGATGGGGCTGGACCTATGGAGATGACGGGGCGATTCTACCTCGAGACGGCGTCGGCCAGTGCGTCCCATCCTTCGACAACGTGGTCTGCAACCAGCTCGGTGGAGCTGGCTTTTTGCCAGTCTGTCCCATTGATGACAGCTACGGTTTTCATGCCAACCGCATGTGCGGTCCTCAGGCCTATGGGGAGGTCTTCGAACACCGCGCAGTCACGGGGTTTTACGCCAAGACGACGGGCTGCTTCTAAATAGATATCTGGGTGGTCTTTGGTATGGTGTCTCACCTGGCATCCATGGACACGCACGGGAAACAGGTCGTTCAAATCATAGCGTTCGCTAAGCACCTCGATGACCTCGGGTGCGTTTGTGGTTGCAAGGGCTACGGGAACTCCGGCTTCATGGAGCGCTTTGATATAGGTTAGGGCACCGGGGTATAGATGCACGTCGCTCAGATAAAGTTCTTTGCCCAAAGCGTTCCATTCGTCGCAAACGGCTTGTGGACTGTCCGAGAGACCGTAGGCTTCGATCGTGTATCGTGCCCCTTCTTCAAACCCTAAGGTACTGAGCCTTTCCGCGTAGTCAGGGTTATAGGTGAGGCCGCGGCGTTCAAAAAAGATATCGTCTACCTTTTTCCAGACCCCCAACGAGTCGGCGACGGTGCCGTCAAAATCAAGAATTGCAGCACCGTAGGCAAAGGGCCAGAGTGGCAGGGGATAGGTTTCTTTTTGGCGGGAATCAAAGGTCATGGGCGTTTCCTTGAACTATGCCGGTCGGTTTGCGGTTGCCATTGGGTCGGATTGTAACGGTAGGTTCCTGCTGCCTTGAGGGTGCTGCTTGTTTTTGTCGGAAAACCGGCAATTCAATTCCTACTAAACAGTTAGTATTTGACGCCGAATACCGTATAATACCCACAGCCAATATGGTGCGGCGGGCTTTTGGCCCGTCGAACGGAGACGGGTACATAGGAGGAGGAGCGATGCTCGAGCTTAAGAACATCGCGTTTACGGCTCCGGCGTCTGACGAAGGTACGGTGGCGTCGGGACGTTCGGGCAAAACGATTATCAACGATCTATCGCTCAATGTCGAGCAAGGAAAGATCACGGTTATAACGGGCCCAAACGGCGGCGGCAAGTCAACCTTGGCTCGTTTGATCATGGGTATCGAGCGGCCCACGGGCGGCCAGATTATTTTTGAGGGAACCGACATCACAGAGAAGCCCGTCGACGAGCGTGCTCGCATGGGCATCGGCTACGGTTTTCAGACTCCGGCGCGCTTTAAAGGCATGAAGGTCCGCAAACTGCTAAAGCTGGCTTCGGGCAACTGCATCTCGACTCAAGAGTGCAACGAGTTTCTGAGCGCTGTGGGCCTGTGTTCGGGCAACTATCTGATGCGTGATGTGGACAAGAGCCTCTCAGGCGGTGAGCTCAAGCGTATCGAGATTGCCACGGTCTTGGCCCGCAACCCCAAGATCGCCATTTTCGATGAGCCTGAGGCGGGCATCGACCTTTGGAGCTTTGACCGTCTGATCGAGACGTTCAAAAAGTTCCATGAGGAGCAGCCCGACCATGCGTTGGTGATCATCTCCCATCAAGAGAGGATCATGGACATCGCCGATACCATCGTCGTTATCAAGGACGGCTCGGTCGATCGCATCGGGCCGCGCGACGAGATCATGCCGACCCTCATGGTGCACCGTCACCCGTTGAACCCAGGCTGCAGCATGGCTGCGGTCGAAACCGAGCTTGGAGACTGGAGCATGACCGAGGAGGGTGCGCGATGAGCGAGGCACAGAACCAGGCGCAGACGCTGAGCGCGTCCGAGATCGACGACATCACGAAGGACATGTTGGGCATCATCGCCGACATGAAGGCGGGAGAAACGGCCGGCGCGATTAACATTCGCAAGGACGGCCACCTGGCCGCGCGCCAGAACTCCGAGAACATCGTGATCACCACGAAGGAAGACCTGCCGGGTATCGACATCAATGTGGCCCCCGGAACCAAGGGCGAGCAGCTGCATATTCCGGTCGTGCTCACGGAATCGGGCTTGACCGACAAGGTGTACAACGACTTTTACATCGGCGAGGGTGCGGACGTGTACATCGTTGCCGGTTGCGGCATTCACAACGACGGGTGCGAAGATTCCCAGCACGATGGTATCCACCGCTTCTTCCTGGGCAAAGACAGCCGGGTGGTGTATCTGGAAAAGCATTACGGCGAAGGCGAGGGCTCGGGTCAGCGTATCTTGAACCCGGTGACCGAGGTTCACATGGAGGACGGCTCTACCATGGAGATGGTGACCGTCCAGAGCAAAGCGGCGTCGGTCACCGTGGGTGAGACCAACTGCTATATGGGGGCCAACAGCAAGCCGACCATCACCGAGAAGCTTATGACGACCGGTAGCCAGACCGCGACGAGCAATATGCTGGTCGAACTCAACGGCGAAGGGTCCTCGGTGCAGGTGATCAGCCGCTCGGTGGCCCAGGATGACTCAGTCCAGATCTTCAACCCGCTTGTGGTGGGCAAGGCGGCTTGCCGTGGTCATGTGCAGTGCGACGCCATCATCATGGGCAACGCCAAAGTGCGTGCGGTTCCGGGCATCGAGGCGGATTCCGAAGACGCCCAGCTCGTGCACGAAGCGGCCATCGGCAAGATCGCCGGTGAGCAGATTGTAAAGCTCATGACGTTGGGTCTGACCGAAGAGGCCGCCGAGGAGCAGATTCTCGAAGACTTCTTGAGTTAGAGCATTTTAAGGTAGTTTTTGCACAGGTGGTTCCTGTACAAAGGCGGTCAGATGTGAGGAGGGCGCGCGGCCTGAGGCCGTGTGCCCTTTTTTGTAGACAGAGAGGTACACTGCCAATCGGATATGGAGTCGGCGTAAAAGGAGGTTGTAGGAGAGATGGACAAGAACGACGATTGCGAGCTGCTCACCAGTATCGACGCCTATGTTGACGAGGTCTGGCCCCACGTGCTCGACGACATAGCCGCCCTCGTGGCGGTTCCGAGCGTGGCCGATGCCTCGAAGGCAGAGCCTGGGGCCCCGCATGGCCCCGAGTGCAAAAGGGCTCTTGAGACGGCCCTTGCCATGTGCGCGAGGCTGGGTCTTGAGCCGCACGACCTTGACGGTTGGATGGGTTATGCGGACCTCAAGGGCGTCTCCGACAGGGAGATTGCCACGATTGCCCACGTCGACGTGGTGCCGGCGGGTACCGGCTGGACCCAGGACCCCTTTACCATGGTGCGCAAAGACGGGTTTTTGCTCGGACGCGGTGTGATCGACGACAAGGGCCCCGCAGTGCTCACGATGTACCTGGCCCATTATTTTGCCCGTCAGGACAGGGTGCTGCCCTACACGCTGCGCGTGATGCTCGGCAGCGACGAAGAGGTGGGCATGACCGACGTGGAGCATTACCGGTCGCTCTTCGAGGACCCGGCGTTTCTCTTTACGCCCGATGCGGAGTTCCCCGTATGTTGCGGCGAGAAGGGCCGTGTCGGAGGGACCTTCGTTTCGGAGACGTTCGAGAATGGCAAGATCGTGGCGTTCGAGGGCGGTACGGTGTCAAACGCCGTGCCGAGCCTTGCAAGTGCGACGGTTACGGCACCTGAAGGGGCGCTGCCGGCGGCCGAGGGCATAGAGGTCGAGGACCTGGGGGATGGGACGGTAAAACTGACCGCCCACGGCATCGGCGGCCATGCGTCGCTGCCCGCCGGGACCAAAAACGCCATCGGCATGCTGGTAGACTATCTGTTGGCCAACGACGCCGTGACAGGGCAGGAGCGCGGTTACCTGGAGCTGCTCCAGAAGGTCTTTGCCTCAACGGACGGCTCGACTCTTGGCATTGCGGCCACCGACGACCTTTTTGAGCCGCTGACCTGCATCGGCGGCACCATCGCCATGGTTGACGGGCATCTGGAGCAGACCATAGACTCACGCTATCCAAAGTCGATCACGGGAGCTGAGATCAACGGGCGTCTGAGCTCCCTGGCCGAGGACTATGGGGCAACCTTTGTGCTTACCTCAGACATGGTGCCGTTCTACATCGATCCCAAGAACCCCGCCGTCCAGGCCTTGGTGGACTCCTACAACGAGTTCACGGGCAAGCAGGCCGAGCCGTTCACCATCGGCGGGGGCACCTACGCGCGCCACTTCACGAACGCGGTGAGCTTTGGTCCCGAAGAGCCGAGCGAGCCGGTGCCCGCGTGGGTGGGCCCCATGCACGGAGCCGACGAGGGCGTGAGCGAGGAGCTGCTCAAGCGTTCCCTCAAGGTGTACATCTATGCCGTGGAGAAGCTCATGGGGCTTGAGCTGTAAGTGCGAGGTGCCCGGGTCGGGCATGGAGGCGTTCAAAGCCGGGCGGGACATCGGTCTCGTCCGGCTTTTTTGTGGGCGCGTTTTGTGGGTGGGCTTCTGGGCCGACGGGTATGAAGTACCGATAATGGGCGGTGCGATGGGTAAGGACGTTGGACGAAAGGGGCGGTGCGACCGTGATTACCTACTGCAAGATGGTCAAAGGGACGATGCAGCGGGTCGTAGGACCCGAGTGGGGCTGTTGGGCCGATGTGGTTGCCCCCAGCGACGGTGAGCGGCGCATCCTGTTGGAGGAGATGGGCATTGTGCCGGAGTTTCTCCGCAGCGCCCTTGACGAAGAGGAAAGCGCCCACATCGATATAGACGAGGATGCCCACCAGAGGATGGTCATCGTGGACTGCCCCGTGGTCGACGACGGTACCCAACCCGACGACCCCGAGACCGTTCAGTATAAGACCCAGCCTCTGGCGGTGATCTTTTTGCAGGATAAGGGCATGGCGGTGTCGATAGGGCTCCACCCGAACCCCATGGTCGCCAGCGTTGTGGGGGAGGGGAAGCACCCTGACGGGGAAGGGGGTCTCACGCGACTGTTCCTGCAGGTGCTTCTTAAGGCCGCACAGCTCTATCCCGGCTATCTAAACGGTATCGTGCGGCAGTACGTGCGCACCGACGGGCGTCTACGCAAGTCGATGAGCAACGCAGAGCTGATCAACCTGCTCGACATCCAGAAGTCCCTCGTGTATTTTTCAACCTCGTTGGGCTCTGAGAAGCCGGTGCTCGACCGCCTTGCGTCAGGCAAGGTGGTCGAGCTTGACGACGAGGACCGCGAGGTGCTCAACGACGTGGTGGTCGAGATTGCCCAGGCCACCGAGATGTGCCGGATCTACACCGACATCGTGGCGAACACCATGGGGGCCTACGGCAACGTGATCAGCAACAACCTGAACTCAGTTATGAAGGCCTTGGCGATCATCACGGTCATCATGACGATTCCCAACATCGTCTTTGGGTTCTACGGCATGAACACGGCGTGGCTGCCGCTGAGCTCGAGCTGGGCGTACCCCCTTGCCATAGCCACGGTGGCCTGTGCCGCGACGCTGTTTGTGTGCATCAAGGCAAAGGTGTTCAAATAGGGCGGCCTTGTAGCAGGGTGTTGAGCACCTGCGTCTTTGTGAGGCGCTCATAGAAGAGGGGGCGATGGGCGGCGGCCCCAAGGCAGAGGAAGAGCGTGAGGAAGAGGTAGAACCCGCCTACGAGGATACCCTGGGCGGTGGGAAAGACGAGCGGGGAGCCGTCGATGCGACTGACAAGTGGGTAGACCCCGTAGTGCAGCGCCACGGGAAGCCCCACAAAGACCATCAGGAGCAAGGCTGAACGGCCGATCAACTGATACCAGTGGGCCGGTTGGCCAAAAGGGCCCACGATTCGCAGGCGGGTGACGGCCTTGCCGACGCTCGAGCCGCCCGTGAGGGTGGGTACGAGCAAAAAGTATGCGCATAGGATGCCGGCCAAGACGCGATATCCGGGAACCTGGCGCACGGCGAGATGGACGATAAACGCGAGCAGGAGGACGACCGCGAGGTCGATGCCGAGGGCGGTGAGGCGTCGGGTGAGCGAGACGCTTTGACCCCGGCGGTAGCTGGCGGTGTCGAGCTGGTCGCGGGCGGGCAGTATGCGTAGGAGCGGGCCGGTTACGACGTAGCCGAGCAAGGTGCCCAAGGTGTTTGCGATGAGGTCGTCGACCTCAAAGAAGCGGTAGCCGCGCGGGTAGATGAACCACAGGCCGGTGAGCTGCGTGAGTTCGATAAAAAGAGACAGGGCAAAGCCAAGAAGCACGGTCTGCCAGAGGTTTCTCCTGAAGTAGTAGCGCAGGTACATGCCAAAGGGCAGCGTCATGCACACGTTAAAGAACACCTGAAGAAAGATGCTGCTCGTCAGGGCCCTTTTCCAGGTGGACAGGTCGCTCCAGGAACCCGGTATGGTGCGCAGGAGGTCGCCCACAAAGCCAAAGGGCTCCAGCCGGTAGCGCGGCGTGGTGAGCGCGCGGACCTCCTCGAACGAGGGGAGCGGCATGATCACGAGGAACCCGACGCACAGCATGTAAAGCACGAACGAGTAGAAGATAAGGGTCTTGAGGCCCAAGGCCGAGCCGAAGCGGTGGTAGTTGTAGACGATGTAGGGCAGCGTGATGAGAAGGGCCACCAGGGGAAAGGCGAAAAAAGCCTCGTAGATAACATGGGCGTAGGTACCCATGGGCATCGCCTCCTCGTTGGGTTGCTGGGGGATCCAGTCTATAGGTACGTGGGCCCCGAGGTGTGGACGGCCTGCGAATACGGCCGATAAGCACGGGGTTAGCAGCCCCTGGGACCGCTTTTGAAGCGCGCGACGACCTGGGCGCCGCCTTCGGGGCGGTTGGAGAGGGTGAGCGACCCTCCGTGTTTCTCGCACAGAAGGTGAGATATGTTGAGACCAAGCCCAAAGTGCCCTTCGTTCTTGTGCTCGCTATAGAACGGCTCGCACCCTTGCTGCAGGGCTTCGGCTGAGAAACCGGGGCCGTCGTCGGAGACGCAGAGGACAAGCTCCTCCGGGGTCGTTTCTAACGTGAGCTTCACGGCGGTGCCGGCATGGCGGGCGGCGTTGCCAAGGAGGTTTTCGGCCACCTCGATGACGACGGAGCGGTCGAGGGCCAGGGGCAGTGCCTCGGTGGTGGGTTCGAACGTAAAGGAGACCTCGGAGCGGCCGCAGAGCTGCAGACCGGCCTCGTCGAGTTCGCTTTGGAGCGAGGGGAGGTCGAGCGGCGCGCGGGTGATGGGGCGGTCCTCGAGCCGGCGCACGCTGCTCATGGCGGCGACGTAGGCTTCGAGGCGTTCTACCTGCGCGGTCAGGGCCCGGCAGTCTTGGGCGAGCCGCTCGGGGTCTATGGTTTTGGACCCTGCGGCGCGCGTCTCGAGGAGCTCAAGCTTGCCGTGAAGCACCGTGAGGGGCGTGCGTAGGTCGTGGGCGAAGGCGGCGTTGAGCCGACGGTGCTCTTCGGCCGTGTGCCACATGGCGCGTTGGGTCTGAGCCAAAGACGTCCGCATGGTCTCGAAGGATTGCACCAGGTTGCCCATCTCGTCGTCACGGGGGTAGGAGACGGTAAAGTCGAGGTCTTGCTCCGTAATCTTCTCCGCTGCAGCGTCGAGACCGGTCAGGGCGGGTGCGATGCGTTGGGCAAAAAAGCGCCGCGCCGCTATCCAGATGCAACCCACGAACCACAGGGGGAACATGAGGAAGCTCATGACGCCCAGGCCGAGGATGGCGATGCGCTGTTGGACGGTGGTCATGACGTAGACGTTGTAGGCGACGGGCGAGATTGCGATGCCGTTGCTGTAGGCCGATTCGGCATAGGTTGTCAGAGGTTCTGTGAGCGTCTTGTTGAAGCGGGCTCGGGCCAGCTCGTCGTAGACGGCCAGCGTGTCGGGAGAAAGCTCCATGGCGGGTCGTGAGAGCATGGTGGTGTCCAGGCCGATGGAGAACGTGTCGAAGTCGATGGCGCCTTGAGCCTCGACCACATAGACGACGGCGTTGCCCGGCAACCCGGTGACGTCCGAGAGCACGCAGCGGTCGGGGAGGGCCTTGGGGTCGAGGGCGTCGCTCGGGTCGGACGACCTTTGGACGAAGGCCGTGCAGAAGACGGGGGAGCCGTCGACGTCTTTGCCCACCGCGACCTCGATGATGCGTGCCCGGTACAGCATGCCGTCATCGGAGTCGAAGAGGTAGAGGCCCGAAACCTCCTCGTTCGATTCGACGCCCGTACGCAGCTCGGCGAAGAACGAGGAGCTGACAATGGACCCGATCAGGGCGATGATCAGGTAAAAGGCGACATAGACCATAAAGGAAGCCTTGAGGGAGGTGTTCTGCCAGCGCTGACGGAGGGTGGGACGGGGGCCTTTGGAGGCCCGGCGCTTAGACCGGCGAGGCTGGCGGGTGGGGCGCCCCTTTTTTAGGCGCGCCACACGTACCCCATGCCCCATACGGTCTCGATGAGGTTCCCGTCATAGCCGGCGGCGGAGAACTTGTTGCGGATGCGGCGCACGTACTCGGTCACAGCGGCCGGGGTCCCCTCGCTCTCCCATCCCCAGACACGTTCGAGGATACGGTCGCGGTCGAAGACCTGGCCCGGACTTTTGGAGAGAAACGCTACGAGGTCGAACTCGCGGCGGGTGAGCTCCACGGGAGTGTCGGCAACGTGGACCGTGCGGCCGCGGTAGTCGATGACGATGTCTCCCGAGAAGCGCACCTCGGTCTTTGCCTGTCGGCGTTGCTCGCGCGCCAGGTGGGACTGCACGCGGGCCCCCAGGACTGCAAGGGAGAAAGGCTTGATGACGTAGTCGTCGCCCCCGACCTCGAAACCGGTGAGGGCGTCGACGTCTTCGACGCGGGCGGTGAGGAACACGATGGGGCAGCTCACGTGCTCACGTAGGCGCTGGCAAACCTCGAAGCCGTCGAGTTTGGGCATGCCGACGTCGAGTAGGATGATGTCGGGGCCGCAGGAGGCCTTGGCGAGGACCTCGGCACCGTCGGAGGCGCAGACGACCTCGTAACCTTCGCCGGAGAAGTACTCCTCGAGCATCCCGAGGATGGAGGGCTCGTCGTCGGCGATGAGGATCGTGTTGGCCATGGGGGTGTTTCCTTTGGGGGTCGGTGCATGGGGATGCGTTGATCTTGAAGGACACCAGTATGGCGCGAGATTGTCTCAAATCCAACAACGAGAGAGGCTATGCGCGGTTCAACTCGACACGCAGCTCGCACCCCAGACCTCGGGCGAGCTGCGCGAGGGTCTCGACGGTGGGGTTGGTGGCCGCCCGCTCGATACGGCTGATGGTGGGCTGGGGGATGCCCGTGCGCTGAGGTTGATGCAACCTTGCGCCGTGGGGCTTCTTTACGGCGCGGCCTTGATGGCGGCGAGCAGGTCGTTATACTCCTCGAAGGCGGGCAGGTCAGGGTTGTCTTCGATGATCGCCGGCGTGCTGCGGAAGAGGAAGCCGGCCTTGCTGGCGCGGATCATGGCGAGGTCGTTGAAGCTGTCGCCCGAGGCGATGGTCTCGAAGCCGATGGACTGCAGGCCGCGCACGGTGGTGAGCTTGGACGCGGGGCAGCGCATGCGGAACCCGGTGATCGCTCCGTCGGCGGCGACCTCGAGCTCGTTGCAGAAGATCGTGGGCCAGCCGAGCTTCTCCATAAGGGGCTGGGCAAATTGAGTGAAGGTATCGCTCACGATGATGACCTGGGTTTGGGCGCGCAGGGCGTCGAGGAACTCCTTGGCGCCCGGGAGGGGGTCGATGGTGGCGATGACCTGCTGGATTTCTTTGAGTCCCAGCCCATGCTCGGCCAGGATGCCCAGGCGCCAAGCCATGAGCTTGTCGTAATCGGGCTCGTCGCGGGTGGTGCGCGAAAGCTCGGGAATCCCCGACGCCTCGGCAAACGCGATCCAGATCTCGGGCACCAGCACGCCTTCAAGGTCAAGGCAGACAACATTCATAGGGACTCCTATAGGTAGTGGAGCGGAGTGGATACAGGGACGCAAAGCCCTTGCCGGGCTGGAGGAGCCGAGCGCAGCCCAGGCGAGAAACCCCGGGCGCAGTCCCGCAGTGCTCAGCCGCGCCGAGCGGTACGAGGACTGTCGAGCACCGGGGCTTCTCGCCGGGGCCCGGGGCAGCCTACTTCACCACCCTCACCCGCCACATGCCCTCGATGGCCTCCAACGCCGCCACGGTCTCGGGGGCCACGGGCTCGTTGACGTCGAAGAGCGTGTAGGCGTGTCCCCCTTGGCTCTCGTTGGCCATGCGGGTGATGTTGGCGCCCTGGGCGGCCAGCACGGCGGTGATCTGGCCGATCATGTTCGGCACGTTGGCGTGCAGGGCGGCCACGCGGCCCCCGTCGCGGCAGACGCCCATGTGGACCTCGGGGTAGTTGACCGAGTTGGTGATGTTGCCGTTCTCCAGGTAGTCCCGCAGCTGCTCGACGGCCATGGCCGCGCAGTTCTCCTCGGCCTCCGCCGTGCCGGCGCCGGCGTGGGGCGTCACGATCGTGTTGGGCATCCTGAGCACGCCGGGGGTGGCGAAGTCGGTCAGGAACATGCGGACCTTGCCGCTGCGCAGGGCGGCGTCCACGGCGGCCTCGTCGACCAGGGTCTCGCGGGAGTAGTTGAACAGCGTCACGCCGTCTTTCATGCACGCGATTTGCTCGGCGCCGATGAGCCCCCAGGTGTCGGGCTCGCTGGGCACGTGCACGGTCACGTAGTCGCAGCGGGAGCACAGGTCGTTGAGGTCGTCGAGGCGGATGACGTCGCGGCTGAGCTGCCAGGCGTCCTTGACGGCGATGTAGGGGTCGTATCCGTAGACCGTCATGCCGAGGTCCACCAGGGCGTTGGCCACCTTGCTGCCCACGTTGCCCAGGCCGATGACGCCCACCGTCTTGCCCTTGATCTCCCAGCCCACGAAGGCCTTCTTGGCGGCCTCGGCGTGCACGTAGGCGTCGGGGTCCTCCTCGTGGTCGCGGCACCACTTGATGCCGCCCAGCACGTCGCGGCTGGCCAGCAGGAACAGGCAGACCATGAGCTCCTTCACGGCGTTGCTGTTGGCGCCCGGCGTGTTGAAGACCACCACGCCCTGGCGGGCGAAGCGGTCGATGGGGATGTTGTTGAAGCCGGCGCCGGCCCGGGCCACGGCGGCGACGCCGCGGGGCAGCTCCATCTCGTGCATGGAGGAGCTGCGGATGATGATCCCCTCGGCGTCGTTTATGTCCTCGACGATGACGTAGTCCTCGCCCAGGTCGAGCTTGCCGCTCTTGGTGATGTGGTCGATGGTCTTGATCTTGCGCATGGCGGGTCTCTCCTTTGTCGGGTTGCAGCGGCTATGGTAGTTGAGAAACCCGGCGCTGACAGCTAGCCGCTACGCATTGGTCGCCGCGGGCCGGGGATGGAGGCGCCGGCGGCGGTATGCGGAAGGGGAGACGATCTGGGCTGGTGGGTGTTTGCGTGGTACGGGTGCCCGAGGGTTCGCCTGCGGCCATCCGCGACCGCGCCGGCTAGATAGACTGCGAGCTCGAACAGCTCGACGAGGAGCCGCTAGACGAGTATGAGCCGCTGCCGGGGCGGTTGTTCTTCTCGAAGTCGCGCATAAAGGCCACCAGGGCCTCAACCGACTCGTAGGGGACCGCGTTGTAGATGCTGGCGCGCAGGCCGCCTACGCTGCGGTGGCCCTTGAGGCCCACGAACCCGGCCTCGGTGGAGGCGGCCACGAAGGCCGCGTCGAGCTCGGGGTCCCCGGTGGAGAAGGTCACGTTCATGATCGAGCGGCAGTCGGGGCGGGCGATGCCGCGGTAAAGGTCGCTCTGGTCGATGCAGTCGTAGAGCAGTGCGGCCTTCTCGCCGTTGCGCTCGCCCATGGCTGCGAGGCCACCCTGTTCCTCGATCCACTGGAACACGAGGCCGCAGATGTAGATGGGCCAGCAGGGAGGGGTGTTATAGAGCGACTTGGATTCGACCATGGTCTGATAGCTCATGATCGTGGGGGTGGCGTCAAAGGCCGGCTCGGAGACGAGCCTGTCGTGGGCGATGACGATGGTGACGCCGGCGGGGCCCACGTTCTTCTGTGCGCCGGCCCAGATGAGGCCGTAGCGGCTGACGTCGGTGGGCTCGGCCAGGAAGCACGAGGACATGTCGGCCACGAGGGGCTTGCCCTGGGTGTCGGGCAGCTGGGGCCACGCGATGCCGCCGATGGTCTCGTTCTGGCAGATGTAGAGGTAGCTGGCGTCTTCTGAGACCCTGACGGCCTGCTGGTCGGGGATGGCCGTGAAGCCGGTGTCCTCGCCGCTGGCGGCCACGCGGGCCTCTCCGTATTTCTGGGCTTCTTTGTAGGCCTTCTTGCTCCAGGTGCCGGTGAGCACGTAGTCGGCGCTGCCGGTGACCATGAGGTTCATGGGGACTGCGGCGAACTGCCCGGTACCGCCCCCCTGCATAAAGAAGACGTGGTAGTTGGAGGGGATGGCCAACAGGTCGCGCAGGCGGTTCTCGGCGTCGTCGATGATCTGCTGGAACGCCTTGCTGCGGTGGCTCATCTCCATGACCGAGATACCGGTGCCGTTGTAGTCAAGCATCTCGGCGGCAGCGCGCTCGAGCACGGGCTGCGGCAATGCCGCGGGGCCTGCGTTGAAGTTGAACGCGCGATGCATGGAAGCCTCCTCCGTAAGGGTGCTGGTGGGCAGCGGGTCGATGCTTGGGGCATCGTGTACCCGGCACTGTACCAGAGTGGAGCGGCTTTGGGGCGCAGAGGGCGCATTTTACCGTTTGGACACGGATGAAGGACGTAAAGATCACGTTAGCGGGGGCGGTCATTTTGAAAAACCGCCCAGTGCGCGTGACACTGGGCGGTCTGTTGGTCAAGCGGGAGGGTCGGGCATGGGCCCCGTGCATATCCAGTGTGGATGGATATCCATGCCAAAGACGAGCTGCTCCAAAAGCTGGGAGAAGCCCGGTAGACATGCCTTTGCGAGGATATGCTGGTGCCCCTACCCCACCAGCGCCTCGGCGCCAAAGACGGCGGCCACGCTCAGCACCACGCTGGCCACCACGTAGGCCAAGGCCGCCGGCCATGCGCCGGACTGCAGGAGGTCGGAGGTCTCGAGCGCGAAGGTCGAGAAGGTGGTGAATCCGCCGCAGACGCCCACCTTGAGCATGAGCACGAGCTGGGGGCTCGCATCGACGTGACGCGTGGCGAGGGCGCAGATAAGACCCAACACAAAGGCGCCGAGGACGTTGATGGCTAGCGTCTTGACCGGGAACCCGGCTCCGTAGGGCAGCAGCGTCACGAGGTAGCGCAGCACGCTGCCCACAAAGCCGCCGAGGCCCACGCACAGGCAGTTGAGGAGCACGGTCATTCTCTACGCCCTCTCTTCTCTCTCGAACAGGTTCATGAGGTCCTGCTTGGTGCCTACGCCGCACTTGGCGTAGAGGTTCTTGATGTGGGTCCAGGCGGTGTTTTCGGTGATGCCGAGTTCCTGCGCGGCGAACTTGACCGAGCGCCCGCGCACGAGCAGCGCGCAGATCTGGGCCTCGCGCGGCGTGAGGCCGTGGGTGCCGGCAAAGTCGGCCGTGGAGGCGGCGTAATAGCCCTCGACCTGCTCGCCGGTGGCGGTGGGTGCTGGCACAGTGGCATTGGCCTGGGGTGCGGACTCGTTGCGGTGGCCGTGGGCCTTCTGCACAAAGAGCAGCGCCAGGCCCACCGGGTAGATGGCCACAAAGGCAAGCAGGGTCAGAAGCGGTACGCCCTGGCTACTCCACAGGGCGTTTAGGGCCACCCCGATCGAGAGGCCCAGCAACAGCGTGAGGTTCGAGACCCCCACGAACACGCCGGCGTTCAGGTAGGGATTGTAACCGTGGTCGCGCAAAAAGGTGACCAGGTAGATTGAGAAGGCCAGGGCGAGCATGTCGTAGCACACGACCATGGTGCTGCCCGAGAGCGGTCCCAGCTGATCGGCCATGAGGGCCATGACCGAGAACACTGCGAGCATGACGGGCATGCAGCCCTTGAAGACCGCCGTGGGATCGGGCGTCTTGCGCAGCGCGGCGAACAGGAGAGCCAGCAGCCCTACGGCCACGAGCATGCACAGGCTCATGTTGACGCCGGTCATTGCAGCCGAGAAGTCCGAGTTGAAGACCGCCGTGTTGGTGACACCGACCACGAACTCGCAGACCAGCAGGCATAGCCACGAGGCGTAGAACGCCCAGCCCTGGTCGGAGCGTAGGCGGATAAGCCCCGGGGTGCGTGGCGCTTGGGGCGCGTTGTCGTCCGTCGGCGAGAGCAACGCGCGACAGCAGCCAAGCGATGCGAGCAGTAGAAGGATTGTGAGCGTCAGGGATGCCCGTTCGGAGGTGACGGCCCGCATAGCCAGACCCCCAAGCGAGCTCAGGGCAAAGGTAGCCATGTAGAGCACGGGCAGGTCGCGGGTGGTCCGGTACACAAAGAGCGCTATCCAGACTAGCGAGATGCCGCTCGTGCAGACGCCGCGCAGCGAGCCTAGTAGCAGCGACGCCGTCGTCGATCCCAGACCCTCGGCCAGGGGGGCGCCACAAAAGGGGAGCAGGCAAAAAAGCGCGTAGACGCCTGTGAGGGCCGCGAACGGAACGCGGGGCAAACGGGTGCGCGAGGCCGCCGCAATGGCGAAGGCCGCAAACGCCCCCAGGATGCAGCCGCTCATCATGAAGGGGAGGGCGGTCACGAAGCCCAGGTTGGTGGAGACCGTGCCCATGGCGGTGAGGTAGCCCGACGAGCTGACAGCCTGATAGCAGCCGTAGCCGCCGGCGAGGAGAACGCCGGTGCGCACGCGTTGGTTCATGGGCTTCTCCTCCAAGGGGGTTGCGGGCGGCCGGATGGGTGCTGTTGGGACTGGGGGTTCCATTGTACTGATTGGCCCCGTCTTTGGAATCGAAGAAGGAAGAAAAGGTTTTATGGCTTTTTACCTGGTACTTTAAGAGCATTTCACAGACTTTGGGTGAAGCGTTGACGCATGGTCGACGGCCGTTGTAACGGGGAATCGGTGAAGCCGTGCCGCTCTGAAGTCCCTAAGGTGGGGGCCGGCAGCGAGACGCAAAAGGGCTCGCGGCACCACTGTGGGCGATTCGTGCCAGACGCAAGGGGACTGGCGCTGCGCCCCCCTATCGAGAAAGGGATGCTTCATGGAAATCTCCCGCCGCACGTTTGTTCAGTCCGCCGGCGCGGTGGCTGCAGTCGCCGCCGTGTCCGCGCCCATGGCTGCCGATGCCGGCGAGGCCGTTGCGCCCGCCACGGCCGTTGTGCCCAAGAATCCCGACGAGACCGCCTATGCGGCGGCCACCGAGCCCACCGACGGCAAGTATGTGGCCCGCGTGATGGGTCACGAGGACTACCTGTATGTGGAGACCACCATTGCAGGGGGTGCCATCGCGGGCTGCCGCGTGATTCGCAACGACGAGACCCGCGGTATCGGCACCCAAGCTTGCGACAGGTTCCCGGCCAAGATCGTGGAGGCCCAGAGCACCAAGGTCGACGCCCTGACCGGCGCCACCATGACCTGCGTGGCCATCGCCAACGGCGTGAAAGAATGTCTGGAGCGCGCCGGGTTGGACCCACAGGCCTTCAACGGGGACGTACCTGCCCCGTCGGGTGGAGAGCCCCACGCCGAGGAGGTCGACGTGGTGGTCATGGGTGCCGGCACCGCCGGTCTTGTGGCGGCCACGCGCCTGCTCGAGAAGGGTTATGACGTATTGGTGTTTGAGAAGAACTCGATCCCCGGCGGCTCGATGCCCACCACCTATTCTGGACTGGCGGCCGCAGGGTCGGCATTGCAGACCAACTGGGCCCTGGGCACCTGCGACGACAACCCCTCGTACAACCTCGACGTCATGATGGGCTTCCTTAAGGAGCGTTTTGGCGTAGAGGGTGAGATGCCCTTTGATCAGACCCTCTACGAGACCTCGGGCAAGACCGTGGACTGGCTGCACTCCATCGGCGTGGGCTTTCACACCATGGGTGCCGGCGCGGCCTACGGCGTCACGCCCTATCTGGCCCCGGGCTGCTATATGGGTGGCTGCGGGCAGGCCATGGAGAGCCTGGTCGACCGCATTGGCAAGCTGGGCGGCACCATTGTGTACGACACGCCGGTGACCGAGCTCGTACAGGGTGACGACGGCCGCGTGTGCGGCCTGCATGCCGAAGGTGGCGACGGCTCGACTTGGGACGTAGCAGCCAAGGCGGTGTGCCTGGCAAGCGGTGGCTTTGGTGCCAACCGCGAGATGGTGGCCCAGTACTATCCCGCCTACGCCGACTGCGTGTGGAACTGCATGCCCGGCTCCACGGGCGACGGCATCGTGCTCGGCCAGAGCGCGGGTGCCGGCATCGAGTGCATGGGGCGCGACCTGGGGTCGTTCCTCTCGACTACAGCGCAGGCCGGCTCGTTCTTCGAGATTGCCTTTATCTACCAGACCGCCCCGGGCATTATGGTGAACGGCCAGGGCAGGCAGTTCGGCAACATCATGAGCGACAACCACGGCACCATGAGCGCCGGGCTGCTGAACCCCGAGAACGGCGGCCGGTTCTTCCACGTGACCGACGAGTCGGGTGCCATCGGTCTCATGAAGGCCCCGCTCTACGACTTCGAGACCTACCGTGCGTTGTTCAGCCGCGGCGACGCCGTGCATTACGCGAGCGTCGAGGAGGCCGCCGAGGCTTTGGAGCTGCCCGAGCTGGCCGCCACCATCGAGGCCCACAACCAGCTGGCCCTGGCTGGCGAGGCCGATGGGTTCGGCCGCAAGAACCTGCCCTACCTGGACACGCATGACGGCATCTGGATGGTGTCGTGCCTGCCCACGCCCTATCTCACTACGGGCGGCCTCATGATCGACACGGCCTGCCACGTGCTGCGCGAGGACGGCTCGACGATCGCCGGTCTGTACGCCGCCGGCGACGTGTGCGGCTCGATCGAAGAGAAGGACGGCAAACCCTACGGCATGGGCTTCGACGCCGCTATGAACTTTGGCTACATCATGGGTGAGACGGTGGACGCCGAGATCGCGTAGGACGGCCGGCTGCTGGCTGGGTGACGCTGACGCCGCGGGGGCGGGACGAGAAGGTCTTGCCCCCGCGGCGGTTTTTGAGAGAAGCGTTTGCGGGTAAGGCGGCAGGGTCTTTCTCCATGGCGTCCCTACAACTGAGAGTCGAGCATGAAGCGCGCCCACGGGCCCGGGTAGTCGTGGACACAGGCGCTCCAGTGCAAAAGTCGGTCTATATAGTGCTGTTTGCGCTCCTCGACGGCGTCGCCGCAGGCGTTTAGACCATGGCGGTGCACTGTCGCCGTCAGGTCGTAGAGCGGGTACCCAAGGGCGTGCCCTACCGTATGGACCACCGAGCAAGCTTGGCCCACGGCATGGCAGAGCGCGATGGCCTAGGGATCTGCGAGCTCCTTGGCGACGGCGTGGCAGTCGAGGATTTTGCGACGGGCGAGCGGCATCTTGATGTCGCCGGCCGCCCAGGCGCGGGCGGCTTCCAGCGCCTCGCGGGGTCTTGCCTCTGCGGGGCAGGCGTCTTCGAGCCGCATCACCGACTCCTCGGAGAGCTCGAACGCCCACAGTGCCAGAGTCCGGCGGTTTTGGTGGCGGATAAGGTCGGCGAGGTCGGCCAGGTACTCCGAATCCTTGGCAAAGAGGACCTGGTTGTTACGCCGAGCCTTCTCGCTCACCTCTGCGAGCCAGTCCATAGGGCCTCCTTCCTGCAATCGGATTGCCTGCGGCGCAACGGCCGACAGGTTGCTGTATTCAAGCGGGTTGAGCGGGGGCCGTCAAGGCCGGGTTTGATGGTTGTGCGGAGTGAGGTGGACCTTCAATGGGCCGCGAGGGGACAAACGGCCGCCCCGGTTTGCTTGCTGGTTTCTTCGGGCTGTTAGAGCTGGTACAATCCCCACGAGTCGGGTCGGTGGGAAGGAAGCACTGTGCGCATCGATATTGAGGATATAGCGCTGGCTGTTCGCAGCGCCCTTGAGGGCCGCGATGTCTCGGAGGCGTGGCTCTTTGGCTCCTACGCCCGCGGTGAGCAAAGCGACGACAGCGATATTGACCTGCGTCTTGTGTGCGGTGCATCGATCGGTTATGGGGAACTTTACGAGATTTCTCTAGAACTCGAGGCCGCGCTGGGATGCCCCGTAGAGATCGTGACGAATCCCCTCGAGAGGATGAGACCCGCCTTCAGACGTCGCGTTCTTGCGGATCAGGTGATGCTGTATGAGGCGGCATGAGCGCGACCTCGATCTAATCGAAGTGATACTGGACGACTACGCGACGCTTATATCCCGGCTCGACAGGTTCCACCTCGATAAAGTCTTATTTTGCGATGATAGGTCGGAAGACGGCGAACTTGCTTACGATGCGGTCATGAGTCCGGTCTACCGTATAGCTGAGGATGCCCTGCATCTTTCCGAGGACGTCATGGGTGCCTATCCAAATTACCCATGGAACGCCATACGAGGTTTCCGGAACTTTGTTGCCCACGGGTATCGCGAGGTCGATAGGCCTATGGCGTGGCGGGTTATTACCTGCGATCTGCCCGAGCTGGTGGATATCCTCACCGAGTATGCAGAGGACCATCCCTTATAGCATGCTGCCGTTTGTTGCGAACTCTTTCGGCCAGCCTACATCTTTGAAAGGGGTCCCATGCTCATTGGCGCCCATGTTCCCACGTTCGGCGACTACCGCAAGGTGGCGGCCTATGCCGCCGAGACCGGTTGCGAGTGCGTGCAGGTGTTCAGCAACTCTCCGCGCACCTGGGCCGTACCTCCGGTGAACGAGAAAGCCTTCAAGCAGCTGGATGCCGCGCGGTCCAACGTTGCCGCCCCGCTGCCGCCGATATTGGTGCATGCGGGCTACCTCATCAACTTGGCCTCCGACGACTCCGAGCAGCTGGAGAAGTCGCGCGACTCATTGGCTGGCGAGTTGGTGCGTGCCTGCGCGATCGGGGCCGAGGCGCTCAACGTGCACACGGGTTCGAGCAAGGACCTACCACGCGACCAGGTGGCCGCCCGCATCGCAGCCGTGGTGGCAGGGGCTCGTGAAATCGCGGGTCCTAAGGTGTGCGCGGGCGTGCCGCTGGTGTTCGAGGACACCGCCGGCGCCGGCACCACCTACGGTACCACCATAGCCGAACTGGGCGCCATACTGCGCGAGCTTGACGAACTGGGTGTTCCGTGTGAGGAGGCTGGCATCTGCATCGACACCTGCCACGCCTGGGCGGCCGGCTACGATGTGGCGGGCGAGGAAGGCTGGCTCGCGATGCTCGACGAGGTGTCCCAGACCTGCGGGCTTGACCGGCTGCGCTGGATCCACGCCAACGACTGCAAGTTCGGCCGCGGCTCGAACAAGGACCGCCACGAGTGGATCGGCCAGGGGTGCATAGGTGCCGACGGCTTCAGGGCCATGGTGCGCCTGCCTGAGCTTTCCGCCGTGAACGTGGTGGTCGAGATGCCCGGCGAGATGCCCGAGAAGGACGCCGTGAACGTTGCGTTGCTCAAGAGCTGGCGCGACGGAGCGGAGTAGAGCGGACACGGAGATGGCTGCTGAAAAGGGTGGCTGTTGGCCAGGGCGGCTGGCGGGGTCTTGCCGTGGCACGAAATCCGGGTTTTGTAAGTGTCTGGGGGTCCGGATGGCACCAGGTGCGCGTTTTGTAACAGCGAGAAGTCGAGAATGGCACCGAATGCGAGTTCTGTAAGCGTTCGGGGCATATAACCGCTCGTTTTACTTGGGGGGTTCTTACACAACGGGGATTTCGTGCCAATGGGAGTTTCTGCCCCTTGCATAACTCCTGTTCGGTGCCAGGGGGTTGCTGGTCTTGTGCAGCGTTGATTGCGTGTCAGCGCGCTGCTCGGCCGCCTGGCCACCTGACCATGACGCAAAAAGGCGTCTGCCGTTTCGGTGTGTCCTGCCCTTGCCCACGGCCTCCGTCGCCGCCGCGGGCATAAGCCCTGCGATACGGGCCGTCTGTACCCGGAAAACGGGGGCGGCCGCAACAAAACGGGCACGTGCTCCACGGCACGGCTCGCACGGGCGAAGGGACGCGGTGGAGGATGAACGCGGACGCTATACATGGGGGTGCCGGTTTGGGCGAGGGCATCGTGGCCGACGGCCGGTGCTCGCGCAGGCGTTTCGTGGAAGTGGCGGGGCTTGCGGCGGCTGCAGCCCTGCTTGGGGTGGCGGCCGTCCGGGATGCACGGGCCGACGACGCGCGGGCGCAGGTGCACGAGGTGACCGGCATGGACGGCGACGCGGTGCAGGTGCCGGTGGCGGTGGAGCGCTACGGCGATGCCTGGGCTAAGCACGTGGCGACGGACTGCCTGCTCGACGGCGGCAAAGGCCTGGTTGCCACCGCCACCGCGGCGCAGACAAGCCCATGGCTGTACGCGATGGTGCCCAGCCTGACGCAGGTGCCCACGGTCTTCAAGGAGGGCTTCTCGCCCGCCGACCTGCCTGACTCGGCTCCGCAGGTGGTCTTTGTCGACGACGATGGCCTGCGTGACGACCTACAGGGAACCGATGCTCCCGTGGTCGACGTGGACTACGACACGTTTGACGAGATGCGCAGGTCGGTGACCCTGACCGCCCAGGTGCTCGGCGGCGACGCCCCCTCGAAGGCCGAGGCGTTCCTCAAGGAGTTCGACCGGGTACTCGACGAGGTGCGCAAGGCCACGGCGGGTATCGAGACGGGCGAGCGGCCGCTGGTGCTATACGGCGACGCGGTCTACCAAGGACATGTCGAGGGCGCCGACTCGTTGGCTAACGAGTGGATTCTGGCTGCCGGCGGCCAGAACGCCAATCCTAATGGTGATGACGCCGACGACGCCACCTACGCCGACGTGATGGTGTGGAACCCCGACATCATCGTGACGGGATCGCTCGACGATGCCGAGAAGATCCTGAACGACCACGACTGGGACGACATCGCCGCAGTGCGCGAGGGGCGCGTCTATCCCTGCCCGTTCGGCCTGAACCGCTGGGGTGACGCCGGCCCCGAGCTGATGCTTCAGATGCTCTGGTTGGCGGGCACTATGTATCCGGATCTCTATCCGGCCGACGAGGTGACCACGCGGGTCCAGGGCTTCTACCGTACCTACTACGGCTTTGAGGCGAGCTTCGAGGACGTGGAGCTCATCCTGGCTGCACAGGGCCCTGCGGCCGGCAAGGCGTAATGAGACGCGATCGACAAGGTAAGAGAGGAACAGAGCCATGGACGAACGGGTTTTTATGGAGAAGGTTATGGAGAAGGGCTGCTCCCGAAGGGGCTTCTTAGGTGCAGGCGGCGTGGCGGCGTTGTTCGTTGGCCTTGGGGCCGCCGTTGCCTGGGCCGACGATAAGAAGCCCGATGGCAAGGACTCCGACGAGCTTTGGTCGGCGGCCCGCACCGACACCATGCAGACGGTGACCGACATGGACGGCGACCGGGTGGACGTGGTCCAGATGCCTGGTCGTATCGCCGACACCTGGGCCGACCATACCGCGGCGGTATGCGCGCTCAACATGGGGGTCGGCCTCGTGGCTACCGCCGCGACGCGCGAAGGGCATCCGTGGCTCTACCAGATCGTGCCCACGGTGGGGGAGGCGCAGCTGGCTCCCACCGGGGGCTTCTCGGCCAAAGACCTGGAGGCGCTCAAGCCCGACGTGGTCTTTGCCGACGACGATGACTTGCGCGACGGGCTCAAGGGCACAAACGTCCCGGTAATCGACGTGGAGTGCGACACGCTCGACGAGCTGCGGCAGTCGCTGAGGCTCACGGGCCAAGTGCTGGGCGGCGAGGCTGTCGACCGGGCCGAGGCGGTGATCGAGCAGCTCGACGGGCAGGCGGGCCGCGTGGCTGAGACGTTGAGGGGCTCGTCTGAGAAGGACCGCCCGTCGGTGCTCTACGGCACCTCGGTGTACACGGGCGTGGCCGACGGCGCCGAGGCGTTCTCGGCGGGGTGGATCGAGGCGGCCGGCGGCCGCGTGGCCAACGCCGACGACGAGGATGAGGACGAGGCCTACAACGTCAACGACCTCATCGCCCTGAACCCCGACGTCATCGTGACCGAGACCCCCGCAGAGGTGGAGCAGATCCTGAATGATGCGGCGTGGGCGTCGGTCGCGGCGGTGCAAAACCAGCAGGTCTATGTGAACCCGCGGGGGCTGAACAGCTGGGCGGCCCCCGGCCCCGAGGTGTCGCTGCAGGTTGCGTGGCTGGCCAGCAAGCTGTACCCCGACTGGGCGTCGGCAGAAGAGGTGGAGACCTCGGCCCAGGATTTCTACCGGCAGTTCTGCGACTACGACCTCTCGGACGACGAGTTCCAGCTCATGCTGGCGGCCCAGCCGCCGGTGGCCGTGAGCGAGAACGGGCTCACCGAGGCCGAGATTGCGTACGCCCAGGACGAGGTGGCCAAGGAGCAGGCCGATTCGGGCAACATCCCTCGCAAGGGACCCATCGACGAGAACCTGCCGGGCATGGAGGCCCAGGACACCGTGATGGAGTAGGACGTCCTGCTCGGGCTTTCTCCTGCGGGCGGGTCGCGTCTGCGGGTGATAACGGGAGGCCGTGAGTGCGCGGTCGGTAGGGACAGCAAAAAGACGCCCCCGGTTTTGAGGGCGTCTTTTTTGTCACCGTGGGGCTGTGGATCGGCAGGGCTTCTCCGCCGAGGTTTAGATCTCGCCGGCGAACTTGCGGACCACGTGACGGCCCTCGGTGAGGGTGCGGCCCAGGGCGGCGCCGATCACGTACTCGGGGTAGTTGCCGCTGAAGTAGCTGCCCGAGCAGTCGCCGATGACGTAGAGGCCGTCGATGACGTTGCAGTCGGCGTCGAGGGCCTGGCACTCGGCGTTGATGCGCACGCCGTCGCAGGTGGTGAGCAGGGAGCCGCCGAACCAGGTGCCGTAGAACGGCGCGGTGCGGATGGCTGAGAGGCGGTAGGCCTCCTTGTGGAACTGCTCGTCGAGCTGGTTGTCGTAGTACTGGTTGTACTGGTCGACTTGGGCGAGGAAGGCGTCCTTGGCGTCGCCCTCGAAGCCCAGCTTGTCGGCGAGCTCCTCAAGGGTGTCGGCTTTCATCATGATGCCGTCCTCGAGGTACTGGGCGTAGACCTCGTCGATCGGCTTGCCGCTCGAGAGCTGCTGCGCGGTGATCTTGGCGCAGCCGTCGCAGTGGAAGCGCATGACGTCCTCGACCATGTTGGCGTCAAAGACCGAGCACCACACGCCGCCCCTCTGCAGGGAGGCGGCAAAGCAGTTGAAGTCGTAGGGGCTGCTCTCGTTGAAGAAGCGCTTGCCGTCGCGGTTGACCTTCATGAAGGGCTGGCTGCCGTAGTTGAGCTGGCCGATGGTGCCGGGGAACTGGCCGTCCACGTAGCCGCAGTCGACGCCGGGGGCCACGGCGCCGCGGTTAAAGATCATGGGGGCGCACTCGGTGTCCTTGACGGCGCCGGCCCAGATCGCGGCCTTGATGCCCGCGCCGCGGTCCTTGGGGCTGTAGCTCACGGCCGTGACGCACTGGGGAACGATGGGGGCCAGGGCGTTCACCATGTCGGGGTTGGCGGGGTAGCCGCCGGTGGCCAGGATCACGATCTGGGCGTTGACCTGCACGTTGCCGTTGTCGGTCTCGAAGATGGCGCCGGTCACCTTGCCGTCGGTGTGCACGAGCTTGACGAGGGTGTGGTTCCACAGGAACTTGTCGCCGTTGCCGGCCTCCTCGATGTAGCTCTGGAGCAGCTCGTTACGGGCGGGGATGCCGCTGCGCTTACCCTCGGCGTCGTAGAACATGTGCTGCACCGGCGGGATGTAGTTGCCGGTGGGGCTGGTGGGGTCGATGTCGGGGCCCATGTCGGCGTCGCAGACGCAGTGGCCGCCGGCCGGCTCGTAGATGCCCGCGACCCACTCGACCATCTCGGCCGACTCGTCCATCCACATCTTCTGCAGGTCCATGTCGCACTTGAACGAGGCGTAGCGGGCGAGCTCGTACTGCAGGCGGGCCACGTCGACCTCGGCGTCGGCCTCGGCGGTGTAGGTGGAGTTCACGGCGCCGATCCAGTGACGGGTGTCCTGCACGGTGTCGAACTGCTCAGCCACGAGGAAGTCCACGCCCAGGTCGCTCGCGGTGGCGGCCGCGACCATGCCGCCGTTGCCAGCGCCGACGATCAGGACGTCGGTCTCAAGGGTGCTGGCGATGTCGCCGTCGGCCGGCTCCTCGCCGAGCCAGTCGGGGGTGATGCCGGGGACCGGCGTGCCGGTAGCGGCCTGAGCGCTCTCGGTTGCCATGGAGCCTGCGACGGCGGCGGTAGCGGCCGCAGCGGCGGTGCCGGCGGCAAAGTTCCTGCGGGTCATGGTGGTGTTCATGGGTGCAGTCCTCCTTGAACGATGCGGGCCGCAGCGGGTGCGGTCCGTCTTTGCATGGTGGCACGGCGCCTTTGGGTCTGGGTGCCGTGCGCTGATATCATGGTGGCCCAGAAGGAGTCCGGGTGTCTGCATCCCAGCGGTATGCAACCGGGTTTTGCGTCTTCACCCCGTTGGTATGCATTCGAGAAAAACGCCTGGTAGATATTTATGCACTCTGGAGTTGCGGCGATATTCTCCCCATAGGTCCCAAGGGGTTGGTGGCAGGGGAGGTACCCACGTGATACCATCGCACCCATGGGGGTGAAAGATGACGGGTGCTAAGACGGGCCTTGGTTTTAATATACGGGCCATGTTCGGTGGGACGGCGGTGGCGGTGGGGCTGGCGTATGCCCTCTCCCTGGTGTCGACCTGGCTTATGAACGTCACGGCCTATCCGGGCTTTAACGACTTCGCCCCCTGGGCCCGCGACGTGGCGACCACGATGGGAGGGGCGGCCGGGATCGCCTACGCCCTCTATGCCCGTTGGCGCCCCTACGGCTTTCTTGGCAAAGGCACCCTAGCGGTGGCTTTGATGCTGCTCCTCCTGGGACCCCTTTCGATGCTGTGCGCCGTGGCCTGGAATAATCCGGCCCTCGCCCTGGCGGGATCCTGCGCCCGATCGATGTCTACCCCCTTTGTGACCGTGTACTTGATATTCTCGTTGATGGCCCTTGAAAAGAGGCAGAGGGCGGGCGTGCTCGTGACGGCCTACGGTGTGTACTACGTGGCCGTGTGGCCGCTGGAGTCCCTGCTGTCTCTGGGAGCTCCCTGGGTGGTGCCGGTGTTGGAGGCCTTGTTCGTGCTGCTGCCCCTGGTGGCGGCCGCGCTTCTGTATACGCGGGCCGTTCCAGCGTTGCGCGAAGTCGGTTCACTGGGCACCCAGGCCGAGCTCAGCCCCACCAACCCGGCCCCGTTTTTACTGCTCAACCACCGGCTTTATGTAGTGGCGGCCCTGTTCCAGGCCGGCATGGGCTATGCGACCACCTTTGCCTCCTCCCAAAGTTACCCTCAGCCCCTGCTGCCGGCGGTGGGCTTGGTGGCGATGTTGGCGGCCTGCATGCTGCTATCGCGGGACTCGAAGCCCATCGACGGCCTGTATACGCTGGCGTTTGGATGCGCTTTGGCGGGATTTCTGCTCATTCCGGGCACCGTTGAAGGGCTGGGGCCCGTGGTGACGCTGACATGCGGGTCGCTGTGTCGGGCGGGGGAAACGTTGTTCCGCATCGCCTTGTGGGTGGCGGTGGCAAGCATCGGTGCCCGCAACCTTGTTGGTGCTCTCCCGCTGGTCCTGATGGTGGGCGGCGTTGGAAGCTTTGGTTTTGAGTTGGGGGCGCTTACCGGCCATGGCGTCAACTACCTGACAGCCTCCTATCCGGAGCTGGTGTTTATGGTGGGGGTGGTCGTGGTGCTGGGATTCGCCATGTTTAACTTCGTGCTGGCGCGCACCTTTAGCTTTGATGCAACCGTGGCCGGGGTGGAGCCGGTGCAGCCGGTGCGGGAATTGTCGGAGGAGGCCGCTGGGGCCCGCGACTACGACGCGGTGTGCGCGCGGCTCGCGGCCGCAACGTGGCCTACATCATGGAGGAGCTCGCGCTTTCGCGCAACACCATCAAGTCGTACGTGGCCCGGGTCTACGGCAAGCTCGACGTGCACTCGCACCAGGAGCTGATCGACCTGGTGGAGCGCGAGGCGGGGGAGCCGTGAGGGGATGTCTACTCCGTCGTCACCCGGATGACGTGGCGCACGGGCAGATTGGTGAGAACCAGGTCGAATGCCGTGTCGTCCAGGGTTTCGAGGTATGCCTCCCGTAGCTTGAGGTCGCCTCGATCAACGGTTCCTCCTTGGCGGCAGTAGGCGAGGCGCATCTCGTACTCAGTGTCCGGACGGATGCCCACGCCGGTGATGAGGCTTGCGCCGCTCTCGCGCAGCTTGGTCTCCGAAGCCAGCAGAAGGTCGGTGTCGGGCACGAGGAACTCGTTTTTGCGGGCCGGTACCAAATACATCGTCGCGATGCCCAGGCCCCCGTCGCTGTTTTCGTTGCGGATGCCCACGGAGAGGCACACCAGCGAGGGGGTGTCGAGGCCGTCTATGGGTTGGGAGCCGTCGGTGGCGTAACGCTCCACGTACTGGTTGTACGAAAGGCGCTCGGCCTTGGTCACGCGTACCGCGTAGCCGTTGGTGCGCTCACTCGCACGGTCCATGACAAAGGCGCCTTCGAGTTCGGCCCATGCTCCCATAGGGTGGGCGATGGTCGCGGGTTTGGCCTGCGCGGTCGCGTTGAGAAACCATGTGCGTCCGGTGACGCCGGCAAATGCAAGCGCACAGGCACTGCCGATGAGCTGCCGTCGCGTTATATGCACGGTTTTTTTCCTTTCATTCGACGACTCCATAGTCCCATGCTTGCCCTCATGCCTTGGGACCGCATGAACCTGCGACGTTCAGTTCTTCGTGGCCGTCGATGTGGCCTTCGGCCAGGTACCATACCTCGTTGGCAAGTTCGTGCAGCACGGCAGCGTCGTGGCTGGCAAGCACCACGGTGGCTCCCCGATCTGCCGCCGTTCGAATCTGGGAGACGGCCAGGCGCACCCCGTTTGTGTCCAGGGCGTTGGTGGGCTCATCGAGTACCACTATGTCGGGGGTGCCCATGACCGCCCCCGCGATGCCGAGGCGTTGCTTCATGCCCAGGGAATACTTTCGGTACTTGCGGCGGTCGTTGGGGTCAAGGCCCATGGCCTCGATGGCCGTGCGCGCGTCGGGTGGGGTTGCCGTATTGCCCACCGATGCAAGCAGCTCCAGATTGCGTAGGCCCGTGTAGCCGTCCAAAAAGGCTGGTCCTTCAAGGAGCAGGCCGATCGAAGGTGTTCGTGGGGGTGCGGTCTTCTTGCTTTTGTGGGGCGCGCGGTCTATCTCCAACTCCCAAGGGTCGCGGCCCATGACGCGCACGCTGCCCGAAGTGGGTCGTACGAGCCCGACCAGGGTGCGCATGAGCATGGTCTTGCCGCTACCGTTGGGGCCGGCCAGACCGGTGATGCGGCCCGGTGCCATGGTCATCGTGATGTCGTCGAGCACGGTGGTCGCGCCGATGCGTTTGGTCAGGTGACGCACCTCGATCATCGGTCGTCGCCCTCCTTTCCCAAGATGTTCTTGCGGTTGAATACAAGGCCGCCGACGGCGACGGCCCCAAGGGCCAGCGCGCATGACAGCGCGATGCCGACCCAGGGGTGCATGCCTGCGCGCATGAGCGTATCGGTGCGGGCAAGCATGAGGTATTCTCCCGGTAGCCACCAGAACCTGAAATAGGCTGAGAAAAACAGCACCGAGATGCTTGCGATAATGCCAACGATGGGGTTTACCAGCAGTGATACCGTGGTTTGCAGGAGTAAGACGGCGATGAGCGCGGCGGCGCAGCTGACCAACGACCACCCTATGGGGATCGGTTCCAGGGCGAGGGCCTGGGCGGTATCCCTAACCGCCAGGAGCTTGGTGGCTTCGGACAGCTCTGCGTTTCTCCCCGCGCTGAGTACGGCGGCCACGCCGGGGCGTACCGATAGGTCCCAGCCCCCGCCCGTTGCCCAGGCAACGGTCGCCGCCACGGCAAAGGTTGTAAGCCAGCACACAAGGGCGGCCGTTATCACCCAGGCGCATTTGGCAAGCCACCAGGCCCACCGGCTGTGGCAGGCGACGATGATGCGCGCGCCCATGCCGTTCAGGTCGCGAAAGGGGTGGTCGGCCACCGCGTAGGCCATGGCAACCAACAGGGCGAACCACGCCATGGGGAATTTGAACGGCTCGCCCTGCTCCGGCACGTAGGGCAGCATGCCGCGCCATAGGCAGAGGATGCCTTCTCCTAGGGTGAGGTGGCGCGCCGCTTCGGGGAACTTGACGTAGATGGTCGCGTATGAGAGGAAGAACACGATGACCGACAGTGCCGCCACGAGTCCAAACCGGGGAAGCACCGCGGCAAGGCCGTAACGCAAGTCGCTGGCCAACAGGCGTCCGAGCGCCCTCATAGCACATCGCGCTCTCGGGTCAGCAGGGGAATTGCCACGGAGATGGCGACCATGGTCGCGATGCCTATGAGCAGAGGTGGCCAGTCATAGTAGAACTGGTCGCCGCGGGCCTTGAGGTGGTCGAGGATGGTAAGCGCGCCGAACTGCACGCCGGTCATGACGTAGAGGGCCTCCGAGACGTACTTGACGACGACGAGCCCCAGGTAGGGAAGGGCAACGATGGCCACGCGGTTGCGCATGAAACGGGAGAGGGAAAGGACCGTGGTGGCCCAGAGGCCGGCGAGGAGGAAGTCGAGGCAGAGCCGCAGGGCCACGTAGGCCGCCGGGCACTTGTACAGCACTTCCGAGAGGAACACCTTGCGCCAAAGGCCCGTGTAGACAACGTCGGTGATGTCGGGGGTGTAGGCCGGTACGCAGCACAAGATGATGGCGAGATTCACCAGCAGGGGGAGGCTTACCACCGACCCACCGGCCAAAAAGGCGGCCACAGCCTTGGCGCGATTCCATTGGGAGCGCGACGTGCGCATCAGCAGTGACGCAGCATAACCGCTCTTTATGTCCGACCGCCACGACCACGAGTAGGCCAAGGCCGCCAAAAGCGGCGCGATGAAGAAGAGCAAATTGGGGACCGAGCGCATCACCGCAGTGGGCATCCACAGGGTGAACGCCCCTTGGGCGAACTGGCTCATGAAGCTGGTTTCCAGGTAGGGCATGACCTGGTTGAAGTCGGCATAGTATGTGACGGTGGACTCCACGGCCGCCACGACGGCAATCCCCACACCCAGGACGAGGCAGAGCAAAAACAGGCGATTGCCAAAGGCCCGACCCAGCTCCAGCTTAAGCAGCGGGCTCATCGGGCTCATCTCCTCCGCCGAGCCCAAGATCGAGAGTCACGGGCCCCGGGTTGCTGGCCGAAAGCGATGGCCGCACGATGATGAGCGAGGGGTCTACGGTGCCGTCGACCCACCAGCCTGCGGTGAGGGTGCGCGTCTCGCCAACCGGCAGCGCGAAGTCGTTGACGTAAGGAGACTGTGGGTCGAGGCCCTCGGGGGCACCGTCGAAGGTGGCCAGAGTGCCACCGACGTAGTCCATGAAGGAACCTGCGGCCTCACCGATGCAAGGATAATACGGTTTGAATGCGTCGAGGGCGAAGTATTCCCCCGGCGTCTCGGCGGTGTAGCCGGGGGTCGCATCGACGTTGGTCACCTCGAGGCGCATCACGAGCAGCTTGGGGTCGGCGATGCCTTCGGGGGGAGTGGGCTGGAGCACGGCACCGAGCTCGGCTGCAGCCTGGGCCTCCTCGAGCGAGCCGTAGGGCGTAGCGTCGAGCACGGTCGCATCGAGCGTGCCCACCCAGGGGACGAATTTGGGCACGTTGATGCGCACGTTCTCGCCCGTGGGTGTGGTAATCGTGATGGGGGCGTCTTCGAGGTTGGCAAGGGAGAAGGTCTCGCCGAGGGGGACGACCTGCTTGTAGGGGGCGAGCTGGGTTTCGTAATCGGCCAGTTTGTCGCGCTCTTGGACTACCTTCTTTTCCATGTCGGTCTGCTGCTCTGGAGTCAGTGCGTTGTCGGCCGGGTCTCCTTGGGGGGAGTTGGCGTCTCTGGCGGGGTTGTCGCTGGTTGCTTGGGAGGATGGGGCGGCCGACTGGTTCTGGGGTTCTCGCGCTTCGCCTTGCAAGGGGGAACAACCCAGACAGGAGAGGGCGCATGCGGTGGAGAGGACCAGTATAGTGAGGGAAGCGAATCGGATATGGGTGTGGCGCATGGGGCCTCCTGCCTATGGGGTGGCCCGGACTGCGCCGTCAGTGGCGACGGTCCGGGCGGTTGGTTTAGTTAAGCGAGTTGTAAGTTCCCCAGCTATCAGGGCTCCATTGGCCGCCGAAGACGCCGGATTCGTAGGCTACGCCTCTGAGCGAGGCATAGTTGTAGCCATATTCTTTAACGAAGTTGTGAATCCACCATTGGCCTGGGTCGACTAGATATGCCTGACCACCGCGCGTTGTATTGAGGTAATAGTAGCCGTTGCGGTATCCATCGACATACAGGTAGACGTCGTAAATGGTCATATTATCAACGTTGATATAGGATGGCGTGTCGTTCGCTTTATCAACGGGCGCTGTGTGATGCTCGTCGCCGGAGTAGTTAAACTCAAAGAAGTAGGTTTGGTCCACGGTGGTCAGGGGCATTGCCTCTCCGGCTTGGGCTGGGGTGGCGATGAGGGAGGTTGCGATGCCCGCCGCGGCCAAAAGACCGAAGAACGGCAGAACAGTCTGCTTGATATGGCTGATAAAACTCATGAGGGCTCCTTCCTGTGCTGGTTTCTAATCGGATGCAACGCCATCGAGTTCCAGCTTGAAGGTGATAGGGCCAGGCTCGCTGGCCGAGAGTGACGGCCGCACGACGATGAGCGAGGGGTCCACGGCACCGTCGACCCACCAGCTCGCGGTGAGGGTGCGCGTCTCACCAATCGGCAGCGCGAAGTCGTTGGCGTAGGGGGACTGGGGTTCGATGCCCTCGGGGGCGCCGTCGAAGGTGGCCAGGGTGCCACCGGTGTAGTCCATGAAGGAACCTGCGGCCTCGTCGGCATGGGGTTGGTACGGTTTGAACGTGCCAATGGGGAAATACTCTTCCGGCTCTTCGGCGGTGTATCCGGGGATTGCGTCGACGTTGGTCACTTTGACATGCATTACAAGCAACCTGGGATCGGCGATGTGCTTGGGGGGAGTTGGGTTGATTACGGTGCCCAAATCGCTTGTCTTCTGTGCCTCTTCGAGTGAGTCACAGAGCGTGGTATCGAGCACGGTGGCATTAAGCGTGCCCACCCATGAAACAAATCTCGAGACAGATGTTTCGATGGGTTTTCCTGCAGGTGTAGTAATGACGATGGGAGCATCGTCGAGATTGGCAAGCGAGAAGGTCTTTCCGAGGGGGACGGTCTGCTTGTAGGGGACGAGCTGCTCCTCGTATTCAGCCAGCTCGGCGCGGAAGGATTCTGCGAGAGCGGCGTTTTGGGCTTCCTGCTCGGATGTCATGGGCAGGGGAACGGCCATGGCGTTGGGTTGTGAGATACCTTGGGCTGAGGTGGTATCGTGAAGGGGCTGGGAAAACGAGCATCCTAGTAGGAGAGGGGCCATACACACCAAGGAGAACAGGCCCATTGTCGCGGGAGGCTTTACGTGGAGCATCGCTGGGCCCCATTAGTTGAGCGAGTTGTAGGTTCCCCAGCTATCGGGGCTCCAGAGGCCGCCCAGTTCTCCCGCTTCGCTTGCAAGGCCTCTAAGCTGTGCCTCCGGATAGCCGTTTTCATATACATAGTTATGAATCCACCATCGGCCAGGATCGACCAAATAGGCGTAACCGCCACGAGTCAGGTTGAAATTCCAAGACCCATTCCAATATCCGTCGACATACAGATGGACGTCGTAAATGGTCATATGGTTTACATATATATAGCTTGCGGTCGCATCGTCTTTGGAAGCTCGCTCTGAATGTTGGGAGTCTCCGAAATACTTAAAGGTAAAGAAATAACCTTGGTCTTCGCTTGTGAGCGGCATGATGTCATCGGCATAAGCCGACGATGCGGGCATACATGTGGCGATTCCTCCTACGAGCAAAAGGCTGGCGATGGCTGGGGCAACTCGTCTCGCAATCGTTCCTAGCAACATGGCTGACTTCCCTTCTGCTCAGGGCTTCCTCGTGAAGCCTGGTAGTCATCAAAGATAGAAAAACGTTCTCCCCCTGTCTGTAGGCGACGCCGTGCGGCTTTGGGGTCTTAGCCGATTACGGCCTCAGACCGCATGTAATCGCTCACGCTCAATTCGGCGAATGGTTGCGATTACAAAGACGGATGTGCTCATGGCATGAACCAATATAAGTCGGAGACTCGACGGGATACACTGGCATGTTCCGGACATAACGAAAAGAGGGGGCGATGCGATGCGGGCTGCTCTGACCCATCAGGCGCGATGCGGGCTGTGGTGTGCTTGGTTTGCATTGCTCATGGCCGCACCCTACATGCCGCGCGATGTTTCCGGGTTTACCGGCGCTTGGGGCCCCTCGTCGTTCTCTGAGATGTTTGCCTGGACGGCCCTGGGGATGGTCATGGGGCTGTGGCTGGGATCGTATCCTCGTGTGGAGCGCTTCGTTGCTACGACATCGTATGCCGAACGGGCTGTTATGGCGGCAGGGCTGGTTGCTTCCGCTGTTGTGGTCATACCCGAGTGTCTCAGGGTTCTGGCCGATGTGTATTCCTGGCCATTGGGCTGGTTGCATTCGCCCGAGCATCCCGAGGCATACCGTGCATGGACCGGTCTTCTCCGCGCGGGTCCGGGCCTGGTTTTTGGGGCCTGCGTGCTGTGCGGTTGGGCGGGGTGGAATGTGTTTCGGCCGACGGGAGGGGAGGGCGGTCCTTCTGCGGATTCTTTGCAGCCGAAACGCCGCCCCTGGGTCTTCCTGCTGATTGTATGCGCGTTTGTTGCGGGGATTTTGCAGCCCCTGGCCTGGACTCTTCTGCTGCCGCATGCCCCGTTTCCCCAGCCGCTGCTGTACGTGGGCCCCATAGGCCCCGAAGACACATGGGGCAGCAGCGTCACGCTTCTGCGGGCGTGTACGGTACCGGTCCCCCTTCTGCTCATGGGCGCGTTTTCTCTGCTGAGCACGGGAACTGTGGGGCACAGGGGTTGCCGTCCGTCTTTTCCGCTGGTGCCCATCGCAGCCCTGTGCCTGGGTGTCTTGGCGTTTCGCATTGCGACGCGCGTGATGCCCGGCCTGTGCGCGACGCAGCTGTGGCAGGCGGTGGTGGCGCTCACCCTCTACGGTTTTTGTCTTGGGGGTTGTTTGCTCGCCGGGGTGCAGGTGCGGCGTGCGGGCCGGCGCCCGGAGGGGTCCTCCGAGGCGAAGCCTCCCACAACGGCGGACGCACTGCTGCGGACTTTTACGGCGGACGGCCTTGCCTATCTGCGCGGTAGAGGTCTCACCGAGCGCGAGTTGTTGGCCATGGCGGCACAGGTGCGCGGGCTGACGGCTGCCGAGGCGGGAGAGATTCTTGGCGTTGCCGAGCCCACAGTGCGCGAGTACCGCCGCCGCTGTCGCAAGAAGCTGGCCGTCGACGACCTGTCTTCTGTGGCGGAGGTGCTTTCTGCGGGGTTCGTTGAGGGGGCGGTTCCTGATAATCCTGGGCGGTGGGGGAGGGAAGCTGCCGTTGCCCTTGCGGCCCTAGTGAGTGCCGTAGCGCTGGCGTTGCTGCCTTTTGCGGGAGCGCCCCGTGTTTGGTCCGACGTGTGGGCCACAGCGTTCGGGGCGGGAATCGGCCTTGCGGGGGCATGGTTTGTCCAGGTGATGCGCGGCCCGTCGGCGGGGTGTGTTCCCGGCCGGTCGTTGATGCTTGCTGCGGCTTGCGGTCTCGTGATGGCGGCAATCGTGCTCGTTGGGCTGCGCACAGGGCTTGTGCTTCCCGCTGCCGAGGGGGCTTTTCGCAGGGCGTGGACGCTCGGGGGTACGGCGCTGTTTGTGGGTTGCGCGATGCTGCTCTTCGATTGGATTGCGCCACGTACCGGCTTACGGGGACCTGTTGGGGCGGCTGTCGCGGCGTGCGCGGCGCTTCTGGTTGCGCAGCTCGGCGTTGCGGCCTGGACGGTGGAGCTCGGGTTCGCGGCACTCTGTGCGGCTGGAGTGGCGGCGTGCTTTTTGTGGCGGCCGAGGGCTACGGCGGTCCTCTCCCCCTGTCTGTGCCCGTGGGGGATGCCTTGGCTTGCGGCTGCGGCGCTCGTGGCGTGGATGTGGAGCGACGTGTATCGCGCTCCAGCCTATGACTCCCTACTGCCCGTGCTGCAATGGGGTGCCTGTGCCGTCCTGGCCGTTGGTGCATGGGGGTTACATCGCCTGCGGGGCTCGGCGGTGCGTCTGCCGCTGGTGGCGGTGCTGGCGGTGACCGTGGTTGCCTCATTCGGCGTTGGGTTCGGAGACACCCTCGTGTTGTGTGGGCTGCTTCTTGTGGTGGTGTGGGGGCAAAAGCCGGCGCGGGAGGGGTGTGGTCGTCCATGGCACACCGGTGCGCTGGCTGCTTCCTGGGGGACGGTGGCGGGCACGCTGGCGACCAACGCTTTTGGCTGGCCCCTGTCGGCCAACGCCAATCTGACGGTTTTGGGAGGCCGGTCGGCGTTTGCGATGCTGGTCGTGTGCGTCGTGGGTGCGCTGTGCCTTGCGGTGGCGCGTGCGTGTGCAAAAGCCGCGTGCACGATGGATCGTTGGACGGACGATTCTTTGGACGCAGGGCGGGCTCAGGCGTTGCTCGCCGACCGGGGTCTGGGCCCGGCGCAGGTTCAAATGGTCATGCTGCTCCTAGGAGGAACACCCGCCGCCGAGGTCGCCCTGCGGCTGAACTATGCGCGCTCGACGGTCGACCGGGCACGGCGCGATGCCTGCCGAGCGTTTGGCGTGCGCACCTGTGGCCAGCTGGCTACTGAAGTGGGGCGCCTGATGCGGTTCGACGGCGATGCGAGGGCCTCTCGGCATGGCGATTCTGTGGGCTGCCCAGAGCCTGATAGTAACGTTCGTTAGCTGGGGACCATAGCATCAAGCAAGGCAATAAAACCAGAAAACGAGCTGGTAGGATGCCTTGTTATATCGACAACAGGGATACGTGGTCGGGCAGGTAGAAAGGGCTCAAAGGCAGGGCGATGATAAGTCGTCTTCACGAGGGCTTGAGACCCGAGCCACCGCACACATACTGCGAAGCCCCAGTGCCCAGGTATCCTGAACATATGGCGGGGTCGGGGCGGCTGGTTCCCTCCGACCCCGCGCCTGTTTTTGGACGTAAGATGGTTGCCATGGGGCGGGGCTCCGGCGATGGGGCTTCTCGCCATGCGGTTGCAAAAAGGAGAGACCCATGATTCGTAAGATTATCCAGATCGACGAGGCCGCCTGCATAGGGTGCGGCCTGTGCGTGGGTGCCTGCCACGAAAACGCCATCGGCATGGTGGACGGCAAAGCACGCCTGCTGCGCGACGACTATTGCGACGCGTTGGGCGATTGCCTGCCGGCATGCCCGGTGAACGCCATCCACTTTGTGGAGCGCGACGCGGCTCCCTTTGACGCCGATGCCGTGAACTGGCACAAGCAGGCCATGGAGCTTGCCGGCGAGCGAGCCTCCTGGGGTAGCTCGCATCATGGTCGCCGGACCCGCGCCGAGCTCGATGCCGACGCCGCCTTGGTAGAGGGGGAGCTGCTGCTCGACGTGGCCGCCCAGGACGCCGCCAAGGACGCGCAGGCTCCCTCGGGCCTGGCTCAATGGCCCTGCCAGATCAAGCTCATGCCCGTCAAGGCGCCGTACTACGACGGTGCCGACCTGTTGGTGGCGGCCGACTGTACGGCGTTTGCCTGCCCCGACTTTTCCCGCCGCTTTATGGACGGCCGTGTGACGGTGATCGGCTGCCCCAAGCTCGACGGGGTAGACTATGCCGACAAGCTGGCCGAGATTCTCTGCGCCAACGATGTGAGCAGCGTGACCGTGGCGCGCATGGAGGTGCCTTGCTGCGGCGGTCTGCAGGCGGCCGTGGAGCGCGCCGTGCTCATGAGCGCCCGCCGCGTGCCGGTCAAGGTGGTTATCATCGCCACCGACGGCCGCGTGGTGAAGGAAGAGCAGGCGTAAGGTAAAAAGCCGGGCGTCCCGTGCCGCCCTTTGCTTGGGGCTTGCACGGGACGCCCGGTGAGGGACGAACGTTGCTCAAACGCTCTACGCCAACGGTTCCTCGAGCGCGGCGTTGCGGCCGGCGATGCGGCCGAAGTTGAGGCACTCGGCCAGGTTGGCGCCGAAGATGCAGTACACCTGCGCGGCGCTGTGGCCCAGGGTGCCCGCCTCGTAGAGGTGCGGGATCGGCTCGCCGTCGAGGCCGATGACGCGCGCCTGGCCGTCCTTCTTGGGGCCGCCCTTGGTGGTGTTCATGACCGGCATCATGCGCACGGCGTAGAAGGGGCCGTCGGCGATGGGGGCCATGTTGGTCGAGCCGTCGATCTCGACCGGGCGGCCGAAGGCATCGCCCTCGCCGGCCTCGCAGGTGGCGTTGAAGGCGTCGACGGTGGCCTGCAGGGCCGCTGGGTCCATGCGGAAGCCCTCGTCGGCGCTGTTCTCGTTGATGGCGGCCACCAGGTCCTCGAGGGTCTCTCCGCTGAGGATCCAGCCCTTGGCAAGCTCCTCGGAGTTGTCGGCGCTCCAGGGAGTCTGGCCGCCCAGCTCCTCGTCGACGTAGAGCAGGCCGGCGGGGGCGGGGTCGGCGTACACGGGGCCGGCGGCGAACTGCTTGGAGTCGAAGACCACGTAGAACGGGATGTTGGCATACGAGGAGTCGTAGTCGTCGGGAAGGCCGCTGGCCGGCTCGTTCATGAGGGCGAAGCGGTTCACGCTGCGGTGGCCAAAGGGTGTGCCGAAGTTCGAGGGGTTCTCGCACATAAAGCGCTCGCCGTGGCGGTTGACCCACATGAAGCTGCCGGTCTTCATAGAGGAACCGTTGTAGCCGAAGCGGGCGCGGTTGTCGCCGGGGGCCACAAAGCCGATGCCGTAGGCGTCGAGCATGTTCATGTGCCACATCTCGGCGCCGATCTCCATGCCCATGCGCACGCCGTCGCCGGTGTTGTAGATTCAGCCCTCGTGGGCCAGGGGAGAAGGCACCAGGTAGTTGCCGATCATCTCGTCGTTGTACTCGAAGCCGCCGCAGCACAGGATGACGCCCCTGCGCGCCTTGACGGCGATCTCGCTGCCGTCGGAATGCGTGGCGCGCACGCCGATGACGGCCTTGGTCTCGGGGTTCTGCACCAGGTGCTCGGCGCGGGCGTCGAAGAGCACCTGGACGTTGTTCTCGTCCATGAACTTGACCGACCAGCGCCAGAAGGGGCCGCCCGAGGTCTCGCCCTCGAGCTCGGGGCTCAGCGAGACGGCGCCGAAGCCGTCGGCGCCGGGCCAGTTGCGGTAGTCGGCGCCCAGCACGCCGGTGAGGTCGCCGTAGGGGATGCCGCGGTCGTCGAGCCACTGCTTGACCGTGGTGCCTTGCTGCACGTACTCCTCCCACACCGAGTCGTCGGTGAGGCCCTTGACCTGGTGGTGCAGGTAGGCCAGGACCTTCTCGGGGTCCTCGACGGTCGAGATGCAGCCGGTGGAGATGCGGGTGGTTCCGCCGCCCTCCTTGGGGGCCTTCTCGAGCACGATGACCTCGGCGCCGTTCTCGACCGCGGTGGCGGCGGCCACGGCTCCGGCCCCGCCGAAGCCCACGACCACGACGTCGGCCTCGTAGTCCCAGGTTGGAACCGGGGCCTCGCTGGCCATAGCCGGCGTGATGCCGGTGGCCGTGGCGGCGACGGCGGCCGCGGGGGCGCCCTCTACGAAGTGCCTGCGCGAAATCGATTGCATGGTGGTGCTCCTCTCGGACTAGCTGGTGTGCGGCGAGGCGTGAGACGTGTTCTGCTTTGCCGCGGGTATGGCCCGAGCGTAGGGCGTCGCGGGCGGGTGAGGGTGGCCTAACCCGCGCCAACACGGTTGCGAATAGATAGGACTTGACAGATAACACCGGTATTTACCAGGTATTTTGTATGGTACGCGCGCTGTGGCGCGATTGGGTGGCCGTCGGGTGCTTGGAGTATGATGTGTCCGGGCTGCAGGCGGATTTCTGGATTTCTGGCATGGAGGGTTCGATGCTCGCGCGGGTCGTATCGTTCGTTCAGGGCCTTCCCAAGGTCCCGCTGGCGTTCATGGGGTTCGGTATGCACCGGGCCTGGTTCGAGCTTGCCTTTACGATGCCCCGCGTGCCCGGCGGTGAGACCGTGTTGGTCCACGACTGGCTCGACCTCGCCATGATCGCGACTTTGCTTCTCTGCTCCGTGCGGGCGCGGCGGGTTTCTCCGCTGTGTTCAAGGGGCGCTCTGGTCGCAGGTGCCCCGATGCTGCTCATTGCGGCGACGGGTCTGGCGTATCTGGGGGTCTTTGTGCCCGAAACCGCCCTGGCGTTGAGGTGGGCGGCCTCCATTATGGGAGGCGTGGGGATCGCCCTCATGATCTTGATGTGGTGTGAGCGCTACGCCCGGCTGACCCCAGGCCGGTTTTTGCTCTACTACGCGTCGATGATGCTCGCCGGGGCTGCGGTCATCTGGATCTACCGGGGGTTCGTGCCCGCATGGCAGCCGTGGATGGTGGGGCTTCTCCCCCTGGTGTCGATAGGGATGTTGCTGTCGAGCCGCGATGGCGGGGAAGGGGAGGAGCCGGCCGAAGAGGGGGACGCCCGGTTCACCTTTCCATGGAAGCCGCTGCTTGTGGTGGCCCTGTACTCGTTTGCGTTCAGCCTGCAGTACACCTCGGACGCGGTGCCGGGGCTCTATTCGTCGCCGGGTACCGTGGTGAGCGCCCTCGTTGTGGTGGGCGCGCTGCTCCTGACCCGGGGCCATATTGGGTTCGAGACCGTCTACAGCGCATGGCTCCCCGTTATGTCGGCTCTGTTTTTGCTGGTGCCGGCTGGGGGAGGGCTGCCTGGGGTATGGGCGGACTTCTTCAACTGCCTGGGTTACGGGGCCAACGAGATATTCATCGCGACCATGATCGGCTCGATCGCCTACCGCTACGGCGTGAACGCCGTCTGGCTGTACGGCGCGGAGCTCGGGGCCCGCTTTTTGGTCCTTATGCTGGGGCGCGAGCTGCGGCCCCTGTTTGTGGCGAGCGGTTTGGGCACCGGGCTGCCGGTGATCGTGGCGGTGGTGTTGGCCACGGTGCTGGTGGTGAGCGAGATCAAGATCGACTCGAACTGGGGCATCGACCTCGTGGGGTCTTCGTCGGGTGAGCAGGGGGAGGACGCGGTTGCGAAGCGCAACGACGTGGGTACCCGCTGTGCGGAGCTGGCGCGTACGCATGGGCTGACCCAGCGCGAAGGAGAGGTCCTGCTGCTGCTCGCCCAGCGAAAGACGACCGCCGAGATCGAGGCGGCCCTGTTCATCGCCAACGGCACCGCGAAGGCCCACGTGAGCCATGTGTACCAGAAGCTCGGGGTCCATACGCGGGAGGGGTTGCTCGAGCTGTTGGGGGAGTAGAGCTCGGATGGCACGGATCGCCAGAAGTGGGGGCACTTGGGGCGTTGTGAGGGCGCGGCGTCTCCACTTCTGGAAAACCGTGCTGTCGAGGCGGCCGACCGTGTTCAGGTAAGTTCCTTTGTTCGTCGGGTACCTCTTTGGCCAAAACCACGGCTTTCTCGACCGATTGGGCTTCTTCGGGCGCTCTCTTGGACAGGATTGCGGTTTTCTCGACCGGTTTCGCGGACGGCCCGGAGGTCTTCTTGGAAGAGCCGCAGGTAGCCGGGCTGTTCCTTCAACACCCTGGTGCGGGAGGGGGCAGAACCGGTCTAGAAAGTCGCAATCCTGTCCAGAGGCCTACCATCGAAACCCCGATTGGTCGAGAAAGTCGCGATCTTGTCCAGGATGCCCTGTGAAGGGACCGACCGCCGTCGCAGCGGTGACGATGGGTCTAGGCTGCAGGGTGGGCGGTTCGGGTCGTAGCGGCCGGTCCTTCGAAAACAAGCGCCCCACGCGGCCTCTTAGAGAGAACCGCGCGGGGCGCCTTCGCCGGTCTTTGGGAGTGCTCGCTGCCTTTGGGCACGTGGTCCTCAGGCTTTTCTGCCTGCCCTACTCGGCGTCGATGTCCTCGGCCATCCACTGGCCGGCCAGACGGCCGCAGTTAAAGGCGGTCATGAGCGAGGTGCCCTCGTAGTCGCAGTAGGGGGCGCTGATGGTCGAGCCGTTGTCGGCACCGGCCACAAAGAGGTTCTCGATCACGGCGCCGGTCTTGTCGATGGCCTGCAGGCGGTCGTTGGTGCGGATGCCGCCGATGGTGACCCAGGCGCTCGGCTGGAACTGCAGGGCGTAGAACGGGCCGCTCACCACGGGCTGCAGGAAGCAGCTGGGCTTGCCGAACTGGACGTCCTCGCCGGCCTCGCACAGCGCGTTGTAGTCCTCCACGGCGCCGGCGAACGAGGGGAGGCCCAGCGTCTCTCCGAGCTCCTCGAGGGTCTCGCCCTTGTAGCACCAACCCTCCTCCACGGCGGCGTCGAAGCTGGCCTGCACGTTCTCGAGGGTCTTACCGTCGAGGGTCATCTTGCCGGTGGGCCACTGCTCGGCGTTGGAGCCGTCGACCACGTAGGCGTTGGAGCCCTCGAGGGCGTCGACGTAGGCCTGGTCCACGACGGCGTAGTAGGAGCCGCCCACCAGGGAGATGGCACCGCCGATAGCCAGCGGGAAGTTGGCGAAGCGGCCTTCGTTGGCAAAGCGGCGGCCCTGGTGGTTGAGCAACAGGGTGCCGTAGATGCCGCAGCAGAAGGCGGCGCTCTTGCGGTCGTAGACCGGGGTCACCTTGTCGGAGGAGCCGGTGAACTCGTTGCCGGCGATGCCCCACTGGGTGCCGTAGACGCCGCCGGCCTCGATGACGGCGTTGATGCCGGTGCCGTCGGAGAGGGTCTGGCCCAGCGGGTTCACCTTGGTGCCGAAGTGCTCCATCATCATGTCGTCGCTGCCGAGGAAGCCGCCGGTGGCCACCAGGGTTTTCTTGCCCAAGACCTGGGCCTTGGTGCCGTCGCCGTACACGACGTTCATGCCCTTGCAGACGCCGTCCTCCATGACGAGCGACTCCATGGCGCACTCAAAGACGAACTGGGCGCCGCGCTCCTCGCACCACTCCATGATCGGGCGGAAGCGGTCCTCACCGCGCACCTGGGCGTCGCTGGCACCGAAGCCGTGGCGCACGCTGTCGTAGCCGGCACCGTAGTTATCGGGGCGCATGAAGGTGTCGATGCCAAAGTCCTCGGTGAACATGTCGGCGGTGCTGCCCGACATATAGACGCAGGCGCGCACCACGGGGGCGTTGATCGACCAGTGCGACCACTCCATGATGTGCTGGAAGGCCTCCTCGGGCGGGAACTCGATGCCTGCGGCGAGCTGCTGGGCGCTCCCCACCACGAAGGGGCCGCCGGCGAGGGCACCGTTGGCCATGCCGATGCCGCTGGCCTTGTCGATCACGACGACGCTCTTGCCTGCCCGGCAGGCCTCGACGGCGGCCAGCAGGCCGGCGGCGCCGGCGCCGGCGATCACGACGTCGGCCTCGAGGGTGTCGGAGGTGGGGGCTGCGGCCTCGTCGGCCTTCTGCTCGTCGGCGAGCGCCACGGAGGTACCGGCGGCCACGGCGGTGGCAGCGGCGGCGGTGCCGAGGGCCACGAAGTTGCGGCGGCTGAGTTCGAAGGAGCTGTTCTGCATGGTGGAGCCTCACTTTCGTTGAGGGGTTTGCAGGCGCTTGGTCTGCTGGCTGCATGCGAGGCGCACGCGGCCATGGGGGTTATGCCCAGGCAGGTCATCGGCGCTTCGTGGCACCATCATGGGCTGCCAGCGTTCTGGGCAGAAGGGGCGAGCCGGTGCGAATTGGGGGCGAAATCGTTCTTCTGGCCGTGTGATGCTTGTCACCCCGGCGAATCACCCCGGGATTGAGCTGGCATTTCAAGTAGAATTACCAGAGTTGGCGCATGTGAGCCCCGTAACGGCACGGGCGCACGTCGAAACCAAAACCGTGGGCCGTGCGCCGATGTACGCGAGCATCAGGGCAGGGGGGCGCTCCGTGAAGACACCGCGATTTATCGAACCGGTCGCCGGGTTTTTAGACGGTCGCGACGACGAGGCCCCCGGCGTCCCGTTTCTTCCCTGGAGCCTCCTGGGTGTGGGTGTCTTCATCGCCTGGCTCTGCTGCACCCATCTGCCGCACCTGTTTGTCTTTGCCGAGATGGGCCGCACGGCCGAGGCCACGGTGGACTACGCCATGCGTGTGGGCGACGTCGGGACCTTTGTGGCCGTCGTCTTACTGGGCCCCCGTGTTGGGCGCATCGGAGACAGGCACGGCCTCTGTATCGCGGCGGCGCTGGCCTGCTCCCTTGCCTCCGGAGCGCTTCCCTTTGCGGTGAGGGCGGGCGTTCCGCTGCCCGTACTGGCGGTCATGGCCGTTGTCGCCGGGTTCGGGGGAGCCGTCCTCTTCTTGTTGTGGGCCCAGGTGTACGCGGGCCTGGGGCCGGCACGCTGTGTGTTCTTTGGCGGGTGTGCTTGCATCGTGGCCGGGGCGGTGGCGCTCGCGGTCTTTTGCTTGCAGCCGGTGGCCGCCGATGTCGCCATCGGCATTCTGCCGCTGGCAAGCTTTTGCATGGTGGTGGCCTCGCTCACGCGCTTCACGGGGCCTGCGCCTGAGGCCGGCGTATCTTTACGGCGGCCCAAACACGGTTCTGTTCCCTGGAAACTCGTGGTGCTCCTGGCCCTTGCTGGGTTCGCGTCGGGGTTTGCCGGGTCGCTTTTAGTGCAGGTCGATGGCATCGGGGCCGTTCACCGCATCGTGAGCACCGTGCTGTTTGGGTGCCTCTTGCTGGGGATGTTCTTTGTGTCGAAGGGCCGGCCCGACATTCGCGTCCTCGCCCGATTCACGCTGCCGTTGGTGGTCGTGTCGCTGGCGCTCATTCCCCTGTGCGGCACCAGCGCGGGCGAGCTCGTCTCGTTTTTGGTGAAGCTCTCGTACGTGGCCTTTGCCCTCTTTGTGCTGCTTGTGCTTGCCGAGGTCGTGTGGCGACGCGGCATCGAGAGCGCGCCGGTGTTCGCCTGTGCGCGGGCCGCGAGCGAGGCGGCCATGTTTGCGGGCATTCTGCTCAGGCGCTGGATGCGCGATGCGGGCATGCTCGACAACCAGACGATGCTCTGGATCATCACGCTGGTGGGGCTCGTGGTGGTCGTGGGCTGCGTGCTGCTTTGGAACTCCGAACGCTCGGTCAACGACGACTGGGGGAGCGCCGCCCGCGACGATTCGGGTGCTCGAGTGCTCAGTACCCGCGAGCGGCTGTGCGAGCGCTGCGCCGCGATAGCCGCCGAGCACGGTCTGACGCCGCGCGAGCAGGAGGTCTACCTCATGGTGGTCGAGGGCAAGCCGCTCTCCGAGATCGAGCAGTCGCTCTTTCTTTCACGCAACACCCTCAAGACCCACCTGCGCCACCTCTATGCCAAGCTCGGCGTCCACTCCCGCGAGGAGGCCGCCGCCCTGGCAGCCGAGACGACCGCGCCGTAGCGCGAAGCCGGTGTCTCCCGAGAAGCCCCCTGGCTAGCGCGAGGCCCCACGCGGTGCTCGCGCGGGGCCTCGCGACTACAAGGGCTTCTCCGCTACATGATCTGCGGGTTTACCTCGCCGCCCTCGACGAGGCCGTACTGCTGCAGCAGCTCGAAGACCTGCGTGCCCTTGACCTTGTCGATGGCCGCCTTGAGGGCCAGCTTCTCGGCGGGGTTCATCTTGAGGTCGGTGATGGGCTTGTCGTCGCGCAGACGGTAGGCCGCATTCAAGAGGCAGCGCACGTCGTAGGCGGAGCCCCAGACCTCGGGCACGGCGCGGTCCACGTTCAGCAGCGTGTAGACCGACTCCATGGCCGTGCGCACCGCGTACTCGATGGTGAAGATCACGTCGCGCGGGGTCTCGGCGAACTGGCCGATGAACGCGAAGTTCTTGGCGTGCTCGGGCACGACCTGCGGGCGGTCGGTGTCGTTGCGCGGCATGAAGAACGCCGTGATGTAGGGCATCATGCAAGGCACGGTGTTGGCGTGCTTCTCAGCGAGCTCGGGAATCTTCTCCACCGGCACGCCGATCTGGTAGAGCCACTCCTCGCAGATCTCGATGCCGGTGCAGTCGCGCATGGGCTTCTTGATGAAGTCGCCGGGCTTGTCGGTAAAGAGGCTGTACACCCACACGGTGAGCGTCCCGTCGGGCTGGGCGCGGAACTGCGGCTGGCGGTTGATGGTCCAGCTTAGCAGCCAGCCCGAGTCGCGGGCGGTCACGATGCCGCCGGTCACAGTGTGGCCGCTAAAGGGGTCGCGGCGCGTGATCTTCTCGATGTAGGGCGGGATCTCGCCGTCGAGGGTCGTGACCGTGGCGCTCATCCAGTTGGTCTGCTCGGGGTTGGTGCAGAACACGTCGGGCTTGCCGAACGAGGGGTCTTGCGCGGCGATCTTGCGCCACATGTCCCAGCAGTCGCCCGGCTTGATGGTGGGGTCGAAGGCGGCCGGCTCGGTCTGCGAGCCGAAGGTTGAGCAGGCCACGCAGGAGCCGTTGGTGATGAAGACCAGGTCGTCCTCGGTCAGGTGGATCGACTTGTCGTTGCCCTGGCTGTCCTGGGCCACGATGGTGGTGGCCACCTTTTGGGGCTGCTCGCCCTCGGCGCCGGGCTCGATGTGGCGTGTGTCGAAGAGCACGTTCAGCACCTCGGTGTCGAAGTGGAACTGCACGCCCTGCTCCTGCAGCCAGTTGATGATGGGCAGCACCACCGACTCGTACTGGTTGTAGCGCGTGAAGCGCAGGGCCGAGAGGTCGGGCAGGCCGCCCACGTGGTGCACGAAGCGGCGGATGTAGCGCGCCATCTCGAGGGCCGAGTGCCAGTTCTCGAAGGCGAACATGGTGCGCCAGTAGAGCCAGAACGTCGAGTTGAGCACCTCGTCGTCAAAGACCTCGTCGATGCGCTTGTCGTAGAGCTCCTCGTCGGGGGTGATAAAGAGCTGTGCGATCTCCATGGCGCCCTTGTCCGAGATGTCGAACTTGCCGTCGGTGTGGGCGTCCTTGCCGCGGTCCTCGGTCACGCGGCACAGCGAGTAGTTGGGGTCCTCTTTGTTGAGCCAGTAGTAGTAGTCGAGGATGCTCACGCTGGGGTCCTCGATCGAGGGGATCGACCGGAAGAGGTCCCACACGCACTCGTAGTGGTGCCCCATCTCGCGGCCGCCGCGCATGGTGAAGCCCAGCTCGGGATACTTCCAGCCGTCGAGGGCGCCGCCGGCGCGTGGGTCGCGCTCGAGGAAGTGGATGTTCTGGGGCTTCATCTGGGCATCGCGGATCATGAACACCGCCGCCGCCAGGGCCGAAAGCCCCGTGCCCACCAGGTAGGCCGACTTGTTGTCGACGCCCTCGGGCTTCTTGGGATGAGCGAACGCCTCGTAGTTACCAGCGCCGTAGTACATAGAAGACCTCCTTTTATAGGGTTTCTCCGCTACATGATCTGCGGATCGACCTTGCCGCCCGATGCCACGCCGTACTGTTGCAGCAGCTCGAAGACCTGGGTGTCCTTGACCTTGGAGAGGGCCGCCTTGAGGGCGAGCTTCTCGGCGGGGTTGAGGTCCATCTGGTCGATGGAGGTCTCGTCCTGCAGGCGGTAGGTGGCGTTGAGCAGGCAGCGCACGTCGAAGACCGAGCCCCAGACCTCGGGCACCGCGCGGTCCACGCCGAGCAGTGTGTAGACGGCCTCCATGCCGGTGCGGATGGAGTACTCGGTGGTGAAGATGGTATCGCGCGGGGTCTCGGCGAACTGGCCGATGAAGGCGAAGTTCTTGGCGTTGGCGGGCACGACCTGCGGGCGGTCGGTGTCGTTGCGGGGCATGAAGAACGCCGTGATGTAGGGCATCATGCAGGGCACGGTGTTGGCGTGGTGAGTGGCCAGCTCGGCGATCTTGTCTTTGGGGACGCCGATCTGGTAGAGCCACTCCTCGCAGATCTCGATGCCGGTGCAGTCGCGCA
>JAHZGC010000013.1:46017-60272 GCA_019421015.1 Coriobacteriaceae bacterium
CGCCCGGCTTGATGGTGGGGTCGAAGGCGGCCGGCTCGGTCTGCGAGCCGAAGGTGGAGCAGGCCACGCAGGAGCCGTTGGTGATGAAGACCAGGTCGTTCTCGGTGAGCTGGATGGTCTTGTCGGTGCCGTCCTGGGCTCGGGCGATGATGGCCGTCGCGACCTTCTGGGGCTTCTCGCCCTGGGCACCAGGCTCGATGTGGCGCGTGTCAAAGAGCACGTTGACGACCTCGGTGTCGAAGTGGAACTGGGCGCCGTGGGCCGTAAGCCAGTTCACCAGCGGCAGGATCATCGACTCGTACTGGTTGTAGCGTGTGAAGCGCAGGGCCGAGAGGTTGGGCAGGCCGCCGATATGGTGCACGAAGCGGCGGATGTAGCGCGCCATCTCGAGGGCTGAGTGCCAGTTCTCGAAGGCGAACATCGTGCGCCAGTACAGCCAGAAGTTGGAGTTGAGCACCTCGTCGTCAAAGACCTCGTCGATGCGCTTGCCATAGAGGTCCTTGTCGGGCTTCAAGAAGAGGTCGGCGATCTCCATGGCGCCCTTGCGCGACAGGCCGAACTTGTTGTCGGTGTGGGCGTCCTGGCCCTGGTTCTCGGTCACGCGGCACAGCGAGTAGTTGGGGTCCTCTTTGTTGAGCCAGTAATAGTAATCGAGCACCGAGACGTTCTCGTCCTCGATCGAGGGGATCGAGCGGAAGAGGTCCCACATGCATTCAAAGTGGTTGTCCATCTCGCGGCCGCCGCGCATGGTGAAGCCCAGGGCTGGGTAGTCCCAGCCGTCGCAGGCGCCGCCGGCACGCGGGTCGCGCTCGAGGAAGTGCACGTGGTCGCCGGGCATCTGGGCGTCGCGGATCAAGAACACGCCGGCGGCCAGGGATGCCAGGCCGGTGCCCACGATGTAGGCCGACTTGTTCTCGACGCCCTCGGGCTTCTTGGGATGGGCAAAGGCCTCGTAGTTACCTGCTCCGTAGTACATGGGGTTCCTCCTTCACACGGATGGGGCGCGGCTCTGGGGCGCCCCGGTTGTGACTGCCTGAAGGGAGGATTCCCCGTTGACGGGGAAGCAACGGCTGCCGGGGCGGACTCCTCGGGGCGTCCATGAGGCGTACGGTAAAGCCGCAGGATGGGTCGGCCTGCCTTTCGATTGTCGGGGACGGGCATCGTTCGCGGTCGTCGATTCTTGCCGGGGGGGGGCCGTTTCGCTGCAAATGCGGTTTACTCGCGCCTATTGGGTCCGGGAAACCTATACTGGGACGGCTTGGAAGACGAACCTCGCGGCCGCCCGTCAGGGCCGCCTCTCGACGAAGGAGCGACGACTATGGAATACAGATCTGACGAGGCCCTCTCGCGCGCCGACGCCCTGAACGAGTATCGCGCACGTTGGACGCCGAGCCCGCGTGTGGAGTACGTGCCGCTCGACCAGGCCTTCGGCCGTGTGCTCGCCCGCGACGTCGAGGGCCAGTGCAACCTGCCGGTGGTTCGCGCGTCCAAGTTCGACGGCTTTGCAATGCGTTCGGCCGACTTTGCCGACGGTATGCCCGACACCTCGGCGTGGCGGGAGGGCGTTGACTTTGCCCCGGCCGACACCGGCGACGACTTTTCTGACGCTTTCGACATGGTGGTGGCCGTGGAGAGCACGGCCCGCGACGAGGAAGGCCGGTTCTCGCTGGTGCCCGACGGCAAGTTCGCCGCAGGCCCCGGTGCCGGCGTGAGCCCTTGCGGCTCGATCTCGCGGGCCGGTGAGCTTATCGCCCCCGCCCACGCGCGCCTCACGCCCGAGGCCGTGGCCGCGGCCGCGGTGGGAGGCTATGCCCAGCTGCCCGTGTACGCCAAGCCGCGGGTGGCGTTTATCCCCACCGGCACCGAGCTGGTCCCCTGGGGCGCGTATCCTGCCCGTGGGCAGAACATCGAGGCCAACAGCCTGCTGGTGCGCGGCCTGGTGCAGGAGTGGGGCGGCGAAGCGCTGACCTACCCGCTCGTGCGCGACGATCGCGAGAGCGTGGCGGCGGCGTTGGAACGGGCCCTCGAGGCGGCCGATATCGTGGTGCTCAACGCCGGTTCGTCGCGGGGCGGCGATGACTTCAACGCCGAGCTGCTCGCCGGGCGGGCCACCTACTTCCGCCACGGCGTAAAGATGGTGCCCGGCCGTCCCGTGGGTATGGCGATTATCGACGGTAAGCCGGTCGTGAACGCCCCCGGCCCTGTGCTGGCCGCCTGGTTGTGCATGGACTGGCTGGTGAGGGGGCTCATAGCCCAGTGGTTCGGGACGCAGGCCGCCCGTCGCGAGCGTGCCCGCGTGCGTCTGGCCGAGGCCGTGGAGGATCCCAAGGACCGCGAGCGCCTGGTACGTATGATGCTAACCCCCGGTGACGACGGCGTGCCGGTGGCGACCCCGGTCAAGAAGCTCGGCGTGCCCCAGACCCTGGTGGGTACCGATGCGCTGTTCACGCTGCCGGCCGACTGCGCCGGGGTGGCGGCCGGCGAGCTGGTGGAGGTCGAGCTGCTGAGGTAGGTGCGGGAGCGTGCGGCGGAGCAGCTCCTACGCGTCCTTCTCTGCTGCACGCTCTGTGCGTCGCTTGTGGATGGCGCCCCAGAGAAACGATGCCAGCAAGGTGAGCAGCACGCCGGTCAGGGCGCCCGAGCAGTCGATGAGGACGTCGGTGACCTGGCCGGCCCGGCCACCCACAAAGAGCTGGATGGTCTCGTCGATGCTGGGGATGAGCACGAGCGCGAGCGCCGTCACGAGAACGGGTACGGCGCTTGGGCTGCGGTGGGGCCTGAAGGCCTGCATGGCGACGATGCCCAGGACGGCATACTCGGTGAAGTGGGCGGTTTTGCGAACGAGGAAATGGGTGACCCACTCGTAGGGCAGCCCCACCGCGGCCAGGGCGCCGTGGATGTGGTGCAGCACGCCGAGGCTGAGCGAACCGCTCTCCTCTCCGGGTACCAGGGAGTTCCCCCAGATGAAGCACACCGCCAGGACAAAGACGGCAAACCAGGGCCAGCAGACGCGCCAGGGGCGGGGTCGGTCGGCGGGGGTAGGCTGCTGGGCGGGTGCGGATGAAGTCATGGGCGTCCTGTTCGCTTGCGGGGTCGGTCGGTGCGGGGCATACGGTACGGCCACCAACCACCAGGATACCGCCAAAACGCCGCCTCGAGTCAAATCAAACAAAAATGCAAGTTCGGTCGGTAGCGCAAACTGGTAAAGGGGGCAACCGTTTTGACGCGGCCTTATCCCCCAAACGGGGAACACCTAAACATTTTTCGGCGAGCGGTGTGCTTTTAGGCATACAGCGTCCATAAACCTTGAGCGTTTGCTGTACTATCGCGCGGTGCTCCGACGGGGGCCGAGTGCATGTGGTCGTGGTGGAGGAGAGGGAACGGCGCCGTGGGCGAGGTCGCACAACAGACGGGCGAGGCTGTGGACATCGCGGCGGCGTGTCAGGAGACACGCCCCGAGGCCGGTGCCGCAGCCGTGCTCGAGCGGCTCTTAGCGGCCCACGAGGCGTGGTTCGACGTGCGGCGCGACGTCGAGGTGGCGGGCCGTGCGTTCGTGGGGTTCGCAGAGTTCCACGAACACGGCGAGAAGTACGTGCTCACCCGGCGTGCCAAGCTCTGGGAGGTGGCCACCAACGAGTACGTCTTCTTCGAGGTAACCGAGAACCTCGATACGGAGATGCTTGCGGGGCTGGTCGCCTTCATGAAGGAGCGCGCGCTGCCCGAGGTCGTGAAGCCGCACCCCGACCACATGTTCTCGAACCTCTCGCTGGTGGTGGTCGCCGACGCGGTGGGTGCCGACGTCGAGCGGGCCGTGCGCTCGGTTCGCTTCCGCAAGAACTTCAAATTCGGGTTCTGGGGCTGGAGCGACCTGCGCGTGGCCGTGGTCGACCTGTCGGCCGGTAAGGGCGACCGCACGGGGCGCGTGATGACCAATGCCGCGGGAAAGGCGCTTCGGGCGACGCTCGAGGCCAACCTGGACCCTGCGGCGCACCGTTCAGGAAGAGGGAGGACGCGAGAATGAATGCGATGATCATTCTTCTCATCAGCATCGTCGTCCTGGCCGTGGGCTATGTGGGCTACGGCGGATGGCTTGCTAAGCAGTGGGGGGTCGACGCAAAGCGCACGACGCCCGCCCATGAGCTGGAAGACGGCGTGGACTACGTGCCCGCCAAGCCCTACGTGGTGCTCGGCCACCACTTCTCGTCGATCGCCGGCGCCGGGCCCATCAACGGCCCGATCCAGGCCGCGGTCTTCGGCTGGGTGCCGGTGCTGCTGTGGGTGCTCATCGGCGGCATCTTCTTCGGCGCCATGCACGACTTCGGCGCCCTGTTCGCCTCGATCCGCCACAAGGGCCAGACCTTGGCCACGGTGATCCAGGCCAACATCGACGACACGGCCAAGAAGCTCTTCTGCGTCTTCGCCTACCTTACGCTGATCCTCGTGGTGGCCGCCTTCGCCTCCATCGTGGCCGGCACCTTTGCCGTGAACCCCGCGACCGACCTCGACAGCGAGCTCAACCTCGCCAACCGCCGCACCGCCATGATCTCGGTGCTGTTCATCGTGGTCGCCGTGGTGTACGGCTTCCTCACCCGCGGCCGCAACATCCCCGCCGTGGCCAACGTGCTCTCGGCCATCGCGATCATCGTGGTCGTCGTCGCCGTGGGGTACAACTTCCCGGTGATCGCGCTCGACAACACCACCTGGATGTATATCGTGGGCCTCTATATCCTCGTGGCCTCGGTGGCGCCGGTGTGGGTGCTGCTCCAGCCGCGCGACTACCTGAGCAGCTACCTGCTCTACGGTATGATCGCCCTGGCCCTGGTGGGCATCGTGGGCGCTGGCATCGCCGGCCAGGCCACGAACCTCGACATCCCGGCCTTCACGGGCTTCGAGGCCCAGAAGGGCGACAGCCTCGTGGCTGCGTCGGGCTTTTTGTTCCCGGCCCTGTTCATCACCATCGCCTGCGGCGCCATCTCGGGCTTCCACAGCCTTGTGGCCTCGGGCACCACGTCCAAGCAGCTCGACCGCGAGAGCGAGGCGCAGCCCATCGCCTACGGCGGCATGCTGCTCGAGTGCCTGGTGGCCGTGATCTCGCTGTGCGCCGTGGCCTTCGTGTTCGACGGTTACATGGACGGCACCTTCGCCTCGCCCACCCAGGTCTTTGCCCAGGGCCTCTCGAGTATGCTGGCCTGCATCCCGGGCCTTGAGAACGTGCAGTCGATCGCTTACTCGCTGCTGATCCTCGCTGTGTCGGTGTTCTGCCTCACCTCGCTCGACACCGCCACCCGCCTGGGCCGCTACATGTTCCAGGAGCTCTTCACCCCGGCCGGCGCGAAGCCCGAGGACCTCACCGGTGCCCGCAAGGTGCTGGCAAACCCCTGGGTGGCCACGATTATCACCGTGGTGTTCGGCGTGATGCTCGGCCTGACCGGTTACCAGCTCGTGTGGCCGCTGTTCGGCGCTGCCAACCAGCTGCTCGCCGCCCTTGGCCTGCTGGCCGTGTGCGCATGGCTCGGCAACGCGGGGCGCAACAACAAGATGTTCTACATCCCCATGGTGTTCATGCTCGTGGTGACGCTCACCTCGCTGGTCATGACCGTGTGGGGCAAGATCTCCGGCATTGCCGCCGGGGCCGTGACGCTGGCCAACGTGCTGCAGCTCATTATCGGTGTGCTGCTGCTGGTGCTGGCCGTGGTGCTCGCGGCCAAGGGCGCCAAGGTCATCTTTGGCAAGAAGAGGGCCGTGGCGTAAGCGACGAGTTCCACGCGCTTTGCTGGAGTTTTTTGCCGCCGTCCTGCGCCTGGGTGCGCGGGGCGGCGGTTTTTTGGTGGGCGGCGAGATGTGCGGTTCGGGGGCCGGCGGCGCCTGGGGTCTTTGTGGACAAAACCCGCCATGGTGCGGGCGGATGAGGGGCACACTACCCGGGCGCGGCTGAGGCGCCTGCATCATGGCCCCCTTTGTCCACGGCCCGTCCGAAGGTCCTCCCAAACGGCGCGGCCGCATGCGAGCGCCTTGTGGGCATCTCCCGCATCACCCTTGCAATTGTCGCCCATTGGCGCATAATGCAACCTACAACCCGCACAGCACGACCAAACCGTTGAAGCGGAGATCAAAGCAGCAGATGCGCGCACAGAGAGTCCGGGGAGCTGAGAGCCGGATCGAGAGCAGGCTGCCAAATGGACCGCCGAGGGCGCTTTTGAACCGATGAGCTGAAGGGCCACGAGCCCTTGCCTTCTTAGTAGGGAGCGACGTGGGGGCATACGTCAGTTGCCGGGAATATGCCAGTATTCCGCCAAGCGCGTGACCAGAGGGGGCCGGTGGGCTCACGGGTTGCGAATCAAGGTGGCACCGTGGGCCTCATGAACCTCATGAACCCGTCCTTGACCGAACGACGCAGCGATGTGTCAGAAGTAGGTCGGGGACGGGTTTTTCTATGCGCGACGCCCGTCTCCGCAGCGAGAGCGGCCATGCCCGCAGTGAGGAGCTTGAACCCGATGAGTACCACCCCCGACTTGGCCCGCGAGGCGGCCGCGAACAGCCCGCATTCCAAGGGGCGTTTCGGCGTCCACGGCGGCCAGTGCGTTCCCGAGACGCTGATGAGCGCCGTGAACGAGCTCGAAGAGGCCTACGACCGCTATAAGGACGACCCCGACTTCAACGCCGAGCTCACCGCCCTGCTCAACGACTACGCCGGCCGTCCGTCGCGCCTGTACCGGGCCGACCGCATGACGGCCGACCTGGGCGGCGCCCGAATCTACCTCAAGCGCGAGGACCTGAACCACACCGGCGCCCACAAGATCAACGACGTCCTTGGCCAGGTGCTTCTGGCCAAACGCATGGGCAAGACCCGCGTCATTGCTGAAACGGGCGCGGGCCAGCACGGTGTGGCCACCGCCACCGTGGCGGCGCTCATGGGCATGGAGTGCGAGGTGTTCATGGGTCGTGAGGACACCGAGCGCCAGGCCCTCAACGTATATCGCATGCGGCTGCTGGGTGCCACGGTGCATGCGGTGGACTCGGGCACGGCGACGCTCAAAGACGCCGTGAACGAGACCATGCGCGAGTGGACCAAGCGCATCGACGACACCCACTACGTGCTGGGCTCCTGCATGGGCCCGCACCCGTTCCCCACCATCGTGCGCGACTTCCAGGCGGTGATCTCGCGCGAGAGCCGCGCCCAGGTGCTCGAGCTCGAAGGGCACCTGCCCGACGTGGTCATGGCCTGCGTGGGCGGCGGCTCCAACGCCATCGGTTCGTTCCACCACTACGTGAACGACCCGGGGGTGCGCCTCATCGGCTGCGAGGCGGCCGGCCGCGGCATCGACACCTTCGAGACGGCGGCCACCGTGGCCACGGGTCGCCTGGGCATCTTCCACGGTATGAAGAGCTACTTCTGCCAGGACGAATACGGCCAGATCGCGCCGGTCTACTCCATCAGCGCGGGCCTGGACTACCCCGGCGTGGGCCCCGAGCATGCTTGGCTCCATGACACCGGGCGCGCCGAGTACGTGCCGGTGACCGATGACGAGGCCGTGGACGCCTTCGAGTACCTGAGCCGCATGGAGGGCATCATCCCTGCCATCGAGAGCTCCCACGCCGTGGCCTACGCCCGCAAGCTGGCCCCCACCATGGCGCCCGACCAGATCATCGTAGTGACCCTGAGCGGCCGTGGCGACAAGGACTGCGCCGCCATCGCCCGTTATCGCGGAGAGGACATCCATGAGTAACACCGCCCACGCCTTTGCGAACGGCAAGGCGCTCATTCCCTTCATCACCTGCGGCGACCCGTCGCTCGCCGTGACCGAGCAGCTGATCTATGCCATGGCCGACTCGGGAGCCGACCTCATCGAGCTGGGCATACCCTTTAGCGACCCCACGGCCGAGGGGCCGGTGGCCCAGGAGGCGAGCATTCGCGCTTTGGCCGCCGGGGTGACCACCGACAAGGTCTTTGACCTGGTGGGGCGCATCCGCGAGCGCTGTGCCGTGCCGCTTGCTTTTGTCACCTATGCCAACGTGGTCTATGCCTACGGCGCCGAACGCTTTGCCAGCCGTTGTGCCGAGGTCGGCGTGGACGCCGTGGTCCTGCCCGACGTGCCCCTTGAGGAGAAGGACGAGTTTTCGGGAGTCTTTGCCGCAAACGGCGTCGACCTCGTGTCGATCGTGGCCCCCACGTCGGGCGCGCGCGTGGCGGCCATCGCGGCCGCGGCCGAGGGGCCCGTATGCCTGCTGGGGTTCTCGGCCGGGGCGAGCGCCGTTGCGCAGACGGTTGCCGCCGTGCGGGCGGAGAACCCCCGGGTGCCGTGCGTTGTGAGTTTGGACGACCCGACACCCGAGCAGGTCATGGCCGTGGCGGCCGCAGGCGACGGCGTTGCGCTCGGCGGTGCCGTGGTCGAGATCGTGGCCGAGCACGGCGAGGGTTGCGTGGGGCGCGTGGCGGAGTACGTGCGGGCCATGAAGGAGGCTGTGCGCGGGGCGTAAGTGGGCGGGGCACAAGCAACGCACGTGGCGGAGAAACCCTGGCGACAGCTGGGGTTTCTCCGCCACGTAGCGTCGGACTATGGCTTGCGGACCGATGCGGTTAGAGCTCGGCGTTTACCGTGTTGCCCAGGATAAAGCCGTAGGAGAGGGCCGCGTCGAAGCCGTAGCCGTACTTGTTGCCGTCCTTCTCCTCCACGGAACCGCAGATGTCGCCGGCGGCGTAGAGGCCGGGGATGAACGAGCCATCCTCGCGCAGCACGTGGCACTGGGGGTCGATGGCGATGCCGCCGGTGGTCACGTAGAAGGTGGGGAAGCAGCTGATGAGCCAGATGCCCTCGTTGGTGTTCACGAAGGTGGGCTTGCGGCCGTAGGCGTCCTTCTCGCCGGTGAGGGCCACGGCGTTGTGCTCGGCCACGGCGGCCTCGAGGTTGGGGAGGTTCAGCGCCTCGGCAGCCTCGGCCACGGTGTCGAAGTGCACGATGTCGCCGCGGTCTGCCAGGCAGTCGTAGTCGGTGCAGGCGCCCCAGCTGTCGTTCTTGGCGAGCCTGATGGCACCGGCGCGGTCGGTCACGTGGTAGAAGCGGCCGCCGTTCTCGGGGTTGCAGATGGCCTTGCCCATGAAGGCGTGCGAGAGGCTGCCCTCGCCGAACTCCAAGCCGGAGTCGTTGACCATGAGGCCGGGGGCAAAGGTATGGAGGAAGGCTAGCTCAAAGCGTGTGCCGGCGGCGTCGGGCGTGGTGGAGTTAAAGGCACCCAGGTCGCGGCCCATGCACTCGGTGTAGGCGCCGGCCTCCAGGGCGAGCTGCAGGCCCTTACCCGTGGAACCCTTGCAGCAGTTGAAGACGAACTCGCCGTACTGCGGGTAGTACTCGGCCACCATCTCCTGGTTGGCTGCGAAGCCGCCGGTGCACAGGCAGACGGCCGTGGCGTCGACGGTCACGGTGCTGCCGTCCTTGGCCTGGGCCACGATGCCGGTCACGGTGCCGTCCTCGGCCTGCACGAGCTCGGTCATCTCGGTGCCGTAGAGCAGCTCGCCGCCCAGGGCGACGACGCGGTCGGCCAGGTAGTCCATGGCCGCGCCGCAGCCGCCCATGTACATGCCCGGGGCCAGCACGGCGGTGGTGGGGAACACCGAGGCGCCACCCATGGTCATGAAGCCCACGCCGATGGAGTGCATCCAGTCAACGAGCGGGCCCGAGTTGGTGTAGAGGGCCTCCTGGTAGGGGAGCTCGCCGTCAAAGCGGTTGTTGTCGGGGTTGTTGTAGGACTTGAGCAGCTCCATCTTGGCGTCCATGTTGAAGTCCGTGGGGCTGGTCTCCTCGTAGCGGCCCTGCGACGCCTGCTTCTGGAGCTCGGCGTTGACCGAGACGACGCCCGAATAGGTCATCTTGCCCGAACCACCGGCGATGTCGAGCTGCTCGACGACCGCGACCTTCTTGCCCGCCTCGAGCAGGCGCACGGCGGCCACGAGGCCCGCAGTGCCGGCGCCCACGACCACGACGTCGGCGGTCTCGTGACGGTCCTCGCCCTGCACGACCTCGGGGCGTCCCTTGTGGTAGACGCTTGGGTCGCCGCCGGCCGCCTCGATGGCCGCCTCAAGGGCGTTCTTCACGGCGAACGAGGTCATGGTGGCGCTGCTCACCACGTCGACGTCGAGGTTCTGGTCCTCGGCGATGCGGGCCATCATGATGGGGGCGGCGGTGGTTCCGATGCCGGGGGTGTCGTCGCAGCGCCAGACGTTCATGTTGGTGATCTCGCCGTTGCTCACGGCGATCTGCACGGTCAGGTAGTTGCGGTGGCCCATGGCGCGGCCGATCCACAGGCCGTCCTGCATGCCACCTTCGGCAGGCGCGGACTCAGAGGCCTGGGCGATTGCGGTGCCGCCGAGGGCGGCGGCCACGCCGACTGCCGCGGTGCCGGCGACGAACGAGCGACGGGTGAGTTCCATAGGTGCTCTCCTTACGTGGTACGTGGTGGACATGACGTCTGTTCCGGTGACGTCGAACGGTCCCCACTATGGCGCAAACGGCGTCGGTTACAGGGGCCTCACCATGGTGTACTTGGGTCGTTAGGCCGTACACCGTTTTCGGTGATTTTTACAAAACCGCTGGTAGACTATCGTGTACAGAAGGGTTGCGAGAAAATCTTTGTGCCGTGGGCCCCATGGCATCCGTCCTATTGGTCGCAGGACACGCTATGATGAGCTCTGCAATGCACAAGGACGAGCGGAGGTCGAATGGGAACGTGGTTGCGAGGGGTGGTTCCGGCGGCCCTGGGCTTCTGCCTGTATCGTTCGGCATCGACGCATTTCTATAACAGCGGCATGGGGATGCACGGAACGTCGGTGGGGTTTGTGTCCGACCTCGCCTTCGTGCTCGCCATGAACGTCTGTTTCTGCCTCTGTTCCCTCATGCTGCTGGCCCTTGCGCGCAAGGCTGCCGTTCCCCGCTGGTTGGCGTCCCCCTGGGTCGCCACCGCGATCATGGCCCTCGGCGCGCTCGAGGGGTGGGCCGCAACCGCGCTCGGCGTTGGGTCGTCGGTGGGGGTCCAGATCTCCGCGGCGCTGTTCTGCGGTGTCGGCCTCATGATGCTGAGCATCGCATGGGTCGACTTCTTTATCTCCGAGGCCGATCCCGCCAAGGCGTTTGCGCAGGTGGTCTTGGGCTACAGCCTCTACACGCTGCTGTCGTGCATCAACCCGCTCGTCTCCACGGAGGCGGCCACGCTCCTGTCGCTTGCGGCGCTCGCCCTGTCAGCCGCGCTGTACGGCCGGTTGCGGCCCGAGGGCACCGACGCCCTGGAGCGGTCAGGCCACTATCCCCCTGCTGGTTCATACAGAGAGCTGCCGGTGTACGTGTGCTTCTTTGTGCTGGTCGGCGTCGTGGGGCTCATGCACACCTCGGTGCTTGGCTCGGCCTCTGAGTCGATGATCGCGGTTCCCATGTGGGTGACGAGGGTGATCTCGCTGATGGTCTTCCTCTTCATCGTGGTGCTGGTGGGACAGGGCCTGAATCCCGGCTTGGTGTTTCGCTGGGTGTTCCCGATTCTCATCGTCGTCTTGACGCTGCTGCCCTTTTTGGGCGCGCCCCTCAACTCGCTAACCGGGCTGGTTTCCATAACCTGCTACACCGTATGCGGCATGGTGTTTTATCTGTTCAACGTTCGTGAGGCAAGGCGACTGGGCCTTTCGAGTGCGTTGGTGACCGCCGTGTACATGCTCGGTTCGAGCGGCACGCTGCTGGTAGGGCTCCTGGTTGGTCTGGCGCTGCAGGCGCTCAGCGCGAGTTTCGACATCTCGTTGCTTACGATGCTGGCCTTTGTGGCGATCTATCCGCTGGCCTTGGTGCTGATTCCCCTGCTGCGCCGGGGGCGGCAGGCTTCGGAGGCTGAGGCGGCGCCGGATGCGGGCGATACAAAGCCGGTTGCCCCGCTGGATACAGGGGAGGACGATCTGCCGGATGCGCTTGCTCCCTCGTTCGAGGTGAGCCCCCGCGCGGTCGCCGCCGTGGCCGACGGGTACGGCCTCACACGCCGCGAGCGCGAGGTCCTCGGCTACCTTGCCGCCGGTCGCTCGGTCAAATACATTGCCGAGACGTTGGTTATCTCGGAGAACACCGCCTGGACCCACACCAAGCGCATTTATGCCAAGACCGAGACCCATGGCAAGCAGGAGCTCATGGATTTGGTCGAGAAGGCCCCGGAGCGGTAGGGCTGAAGCAGGGGGCGTGAGGCTTCGTCCTATACAGATTGCCTACGGCCCTGGGTGGTCGGCATACCTGGGGTCCGCGGCCAATCCTACAGGGGTTCTACCGCTGCGGAATGCTTTTTGGAGGCAGGCTCCCAGGCGATTGCAACGGCCAGGGGGCGCCTGCCCGGCGTTTCTCCCAGAAGACCGTCGGCAAACAGCTTTCCGTAGCCACGCTCGCGAATTTGGGAGAGGGCCTCGGCGGTTGTCCCGCCGCATTTGAGCTCGACGATGAAGGGGACGGCCTGAGCATCGCTTGCGTCCTTTGGAATGAAGGCGACATCGGCAATGCCTCGGCCGGCGGGCTCCTCGCGTCTGACCCAGTAACGGTCGCGTGCGGCGAGGTAGACGAGATTTACCAAAGCGGCCAAGTCGCTCTCGTTGGCATAGCGCAGCAGCGGCACCTCTTGGTCATGGGCACCTTGGATGATCTCCTCCATGGTCTGGGTGTCGGCGGCCAGCGTAGCCGCCAGCATATCATGGCTCCTTTGGGCGAGACGCGCCACGTAGCCCATTTCCTCTTTGGCGAGCACGTTTTGAAACCGCAGCATAAGCTCATGGTTGGGGATGGACACGGCTCCGTCGCGATAGGTGAGAAACCCATAGACCACCATGGCCGAGAAAATCTCGTCTTTGGTCGAAAGCTCCCTCGAGGTTGCCGAGTATGCGCTTACGTTTGCCCTCACGGATTCGCCGCCCACCATGCGTACCAGGTCGTCGCGGACGGCGCCTACGTTGTGCTTGACGTAATAATAAATCTCGTCGTAAGGTCCCGACTCGGTCCAGTAGCTTCGCAGGTCATCGTCGAGAAGCGCCAGCACCACTGAGCGTGGGTTGAACAGGCGCGTGCCGTCCTTTGCACAATAACCGTTATACCAGTGGGCAAGCCCATCAAAATTGACCCGGGCGTCTGGGTGCACGGTAACATGGTGATTCACAAGGGCGTGGACCTCTTGCTCGGTAAAGCCAAAGAACTGCTCGTAGCGAGGGTCGTCGGCCGCAGTGTACTCAACGAACATGTTGAGTTCGGACCCGGTGGAATGCTTGGCTATGGGTAAGACGCCTGTCATATAGGCAAAGTCCACGTAGGCACGCGATTTGAGCAGCTGTTTTAAGAACAGGAGAAACACCTGCTGGTCATCGGTGGTAAACTGCGGGTTAAAGAACATCGAGTCCCACTCGTCGATGATGAAGCAGAAGCGGGTTTCGGTTGCAAAATGTACGGCCTGTAGTGCGGAGAAAAGGTCGGCATCCTTGTTTATGGGGCAGCCTGGGTAGTGCTGGATAAGGTCTTCCACCAGTTCCGCTCGCAGCAGGTCCAAATAGTCGTTGATATTCTCGCAGTCCTGGGGCATGAGGCTAAAATCGAGGTAAATCACGTCGTGGGTGCCTAGGTGCGCCATCGCGTTTCGATTTTGAGAAACGATCAATCCAGTAAAAAGAGAGCTTGCACCAAGGTTTTTGCTCAGAAAACAGGCGAGCATGCGGGCGTTTGCCGTTTTTCCGAATCGGCGGGGGCGCGTGACGCAGACGTAGCGGTTCTCCGTTCCGATAAGGGGGCAGAGCTTACCGATGAGTCCTGTTTTATCTACAAAATACGGCGAACGCAGAAGGAACTCGAATAAGGTTTTTGACTCACTGCTGTTGATGTAGCGCACGCCGTAATCCCCTTTGTCTCGCCGATTCTGTGTCCTAGTATAGGACACTTCATGGGATGGGTCGCGGTGCAGGCTGCTGGTATGGCCGGTGCGAAATAACAGAAATTGGCTGGGCCATGACGGGATATGCGTTCACTGCACGGATGCATTGGGGTTACGCGGCTCGGCAAACAATCAATTGTGAAGATATGCCTGTATGTAAATCAAAATGCGAATGTACAGGAGCTGCCGGGCTCCAGGGCTGTGTTTTTTGTCATGCAATGAACGAGAATCCAATCATCGCAAGCGTGTATTACTGATATTGATATTCTACCTTGCCACCTTGCCACCTTGCCACCTTGCCACCTTGCCACCTTGCCACCTTGCCACCTTGC
>JAHZGC010000013.1:60372-104150 GCA_019421015.1 Coriobacteriaceae bacterium
CCCCGTGTGAGCCTGGGATGAAGGCCCGGGGCGAGAAACACCCCTGTCTCATAATCCTGCTATATAGATAGGTTCAACCGACCCGTACCCCGGTGCCGCACCGCCTGCGGCTGCGAGGTGTTCTCACCGGGATTCAAAGGAGCCTGCCCATGGAGTCTGACGCCATCAAGCACGGTCCGGGCAACGCCGCCCACCGCTCACTTTACCACGCCCTGGGCCTGACCGAGGAGGAGCTCGACCGGCCGCTCGTGGGCATCGTGAGCTCGTATAACGAGATCGTGCCGGGCCACATGAACCTCGACAAGATCACCGAGGCCGTGAAGCTCGGCGTGGCCATGGCCGGCGGGACCCCCATCGTGTTCCCCGCCATCGCGGTGTGCGACGGCATCGCCATGGGCCACGTGGGCATGAAGTACTCGCTGGTCACGCGCGACCTCATCGCCGACTCCACCGAGGCCATGGCGCTGGCCCACGGCTTTGACGCCCTGGTCATGGTGCCCAACTGCGACAAGAACGTGCCCGGCCTGCTCATGGCCGCGGCGCGCCTCAACGTGCCCACGGTGTTCGTGAGCGGTGGCCCCATGCTGGCCGGCCACGTGAAGGGGGCAAAGACGAGCCTCTCGAGCATGTTCGAGGCGCAGGGTGCCCACGCCGCCGGCAAGATGAGCGAGGAGGACCTCGAGGACTACGCGCGGCGCGTGTGCCCCACCTGCGGTTCCTGCTCGGGCATGTACACCGCCAACTCCATGAACTGCCTTACCGAGGTGCTGGGCATGGGCCTCAAGGGTAACGGCACGATCCCCGCGGTGTACTCGCGGCGCATCGAGCTGGCCAAGCACGCCGGCATGGCCGTGATGGACATGCTCGCCAAGAACATCCGCCCGCGCGACATCATGACCCGCGAGGCCTTTGAGAACGCGCTGGCCGTCGACATGGCCCTGGGCTGCTCCACCAACTCGATGCTGCACCTACCGGCCATCGCCCACGAGTGCGGCATCGACATCGACCTGGCCGTGGCCAACGAGATCAGCGCCAAGACCCCCAACCTGTGCCACCTGGCCCCCTCGGGGCGCACCTATATGGAGGAGCTCGACGAGGCCGGCGGCGTCTACGCGGTCATGAACGAGCTCTCGAAGAAGGGGCTGCTGCACGAGGACTGCATCACGGTGACGGGCAAGACCGTGGGCGAGAACATCGCCGACTGCCCGAACCTCGACCCCAGTGTGATCCGGCCGGTGGACGAGCCCTACTCCGAGACCGGCGGCATTGCGGTGCTCCGCGGCAACCTGGCCCCCGACGGCTGTGTGGTCAAGCGCGCCGCCGTGGCCCCCGAGATGCTGGTGCACGAGGGCCCGGCCCGCGTGTTCGAGTGCGAGGAGGACGCCCAGGAGGCCATCAACGCCGGGCGGATCAACCCCGGCGACGTGGTGGTCATCCGCTACGAGGGCCCCAAGGGCGGCCCCGGCATGCGCGAGATGCTGAACCCCACCTCGGCCATCATGGGCATGGGGCTGGGCACCAGCGTGGCGCTCATCACCGACGGCCGCTTTAGCGGTGCCACCCGCGGTGCGTGCATCGGCCACGTGTCGCCCGAGGCCGCGAGCGGCGGCCCCATCGGCGTGGTGCAGGAGGGCGACATCATCTCGATCGACATTCCCGCCTGCAAGCTCGAGCTCAAGGTGAGCGACGAGGAGCTGGCCGAGCGCCTGGCCGCCTTCGAGCCCAAGACCAAGGAGCTGAGCGGCTACCTCAAGCGCTATGCGGCGCTGGTATCCAGCGGTGCCAAGGGTGCCGTGCTGAATTAGGTGGCAAATCGCCGCTCGCCGCGTTCTGCGGAGGCTCATGTACCTCGAGTACACTTCGCCTCCGCACGCCTTGCGAGCGGCGATTTGTTTATGCGGGAGGTGGCAAATCCGCTCTCGTTGCGTTCCGCAGGTGCTCACGTACGTCCAGTACGCTTCACACCTGCGCGCCTTGCGAGGGCGGATTTGTTTTAGAGGAAGTGGCAAATCGCCGCTCGCCGCGTTTCGCAGGTGGGTGGGAGCCTTGTGGCACCAAACGCGAGTTGTGTAAGCGTCTGGCCCCGTTTTCTGGGGGAGAAGGGCACCGGTCGCTTCCAGAACTCGGGTTTGGTGCCACCCAGCGATGCCCGGGCTTACAGAACTTGAAATCGGTGCCAGCCAGGAGGCGTGGCGGTTACAGAACGTGGATTTGGTGCCCATAGGTTTGCGGGCCGCCTCCCGGTTCGGTTCTGGGTCTGGTGGTAGCGGGGTTTTGGCGGCACCTGGAGTTCGGCGATTTCGCCGAGGGCGAGATACTTCCGCAAGATGGGGGTTCGGGATAGGCGTTGAGCAGCTTCGAACGCCCTCCCGAAGCCCGGTGTCTTCCCGCCACAACAGACCGTCCAACAAAATACCAGTTCAAGAGGGGTGTTGGCTGCAAGGGTTTCTTCCCTGCGAGAAAAGACCAGGACATCGGGGCATATCGGAGCTCTGTGGGCCTATCCCGAACCCCGATTATGCGGCGGTATCTGCCGGTTTGATCACCGTCGTGCACACGGTCGTTTTTCGATTGCGCTCGAGGCCGCAGGAGATGTCATAGGCTATGACGGGGCAGCCGATGGGTTTGTGCTGGTACGCCACGAGGCGGGAGATAGATCCGTCCTCGAACCCGGCGCTCTTTGCGAGTTTGTGAGGGGCTGTGGTAACGGTCTAACGGCCCTTCAACGCAAACAGGCGCGAGGCCCTCTTAAATGATCTCGCGCCTGAATTAGTTTTGGACGTGGTTCTACCTGGAAGGTGACCCAGGTTATAGCCGCCAGCCGTTCCTACTTACTCGATGACCCAGCGGGCCACGTCGCGGGCGGTCTCGAGGAACTCCTCGGTCTCGGCGCAGGTGGTGGGGGCGCTGCACATGGTGAAGACCTCGGTACGGGTCTCGCTGATGGAGCACTCGACGTCGGGCAGGGTCACGTAGGACTCGACGCTGGCCTTGAGCCAGTCGGGGTTGCTGCCGGTGCAGGTGATGAGGGCGCCCAGGCGCTTCATGGGGCCAAGCTGCCAGTCGGAGTTGTTCCAGGTGGGCTGCCAGAAGCGGCTCAGCATGGTGAGCAGGCGCGGGTCGATGCCGTTGTAGATGGTGGGGCAGATGCAGATGATGGCCTCGGCCTCGTGGATGGCGGGGATGATCTCGGCCATGGCGTCCTGGTCGGTGTCGATGGCGTCCACAGGCGGCACGTCGCCGTGCTGGGTCACAAAGCCGATCTGCATGTTGCGCAGGTTGAAGCGGGTGACGGCGGCCTTGCCCTCAAGCTCGGTGCACACGGTGTCGGCCAGGGTGTCGCCGTTGCCGCCGACGGTGGCGGAGGAGTCGATCACCACGACGGGCTTGAGCTCGGCGCTCGAAGGCTCGGCGGCGGGACGAAGGTGGGTTCCCTCGGGGATGCCGTAGTCAAAGACCGCACCAAGGTCGATGACGTTGCCCTCGGCGGCAGCCTCGTCGGCGAAGGCGGGCACGGCGGCCACGGCGGCTGCTGCTGCGGCCACGGCGGCGCCACCGATCATGTTCCTGCGGCTGATGGATTCCATGGGGTTCTCCTTTTGCGTACGGGTTGGTCGGCTCCCTTTGGCCGACGCTGGTACAGAAGGTTATCCCTGGTCAGAGGGGTTTCTCCATACACGGAAACAGGGAATCGTCTCCAAGGAACCGGTTTTATCCGTCGATGCTCTTTGGAGACGAAACCGCAAAAGGGTAGACTTGTACGCGGTATCGGGGGTGCGGCCAAAGAGGAGGCCTCATGGGCGACATGCATGGTGAGCGGACAAAAGAACTCCTGCGGGAGACCCTGCGTGCAATCCTGCAGGCCAAACCGCTGGAGAAGGTCACGGTCAAGGAGGTGCTCGACGGCGCCTCGGTGAGCAAAAAGGCCTTCTATAACCACTACGCCGACATCTACGACCTGGCGGTCGACGCGTTCCTTGTGCCGCCGGAGCGGTACCAGTTCACGTACAAACCTTTCGACGAGTACCACACCATGACCGAGATGGCCGAGGCGGTGCTCACCTCGGTGGCGCGCAGCGCGGAGTTCTCGCGGGCCAATCCCAACCTTGCCAAGGCGATATCGTTCAACATGGGCCGTTCCCCCTATTTTGACCGGGCTCAGATGGACGGCGGTATCACGTTTCTCACGGAATATGCGGCGCACGTCGCGGGGAACGACGGCGAAGGCCTCATCACCAAGGACGTCTGTGCGCGCTACATCTTTAACGGGGCCACCGGGGTTGTTCGCGAGTGGATACGCGGTGGCATGGAGGCCGACTCCGAGACGCTGGCCAAGCAGTGCGTGGCCTTTAACCTGCAGTGTGCCTCGCTTATGGCCGGCCGCGGCATCGACCCCGAGGTGCTGGCGTTTATCGAGGGCTGGCGGTTCGAGGGGTGCTAAGGAAGGGGCATTCCCTGTCCATTTCCACCTCCATCGTCGCCGCCGTGGCCGCGAGCGTCTGCACCGCCCAGGCTACGGCCGAGTTTTAGTCAAGCGGCTAAAAGGGAAGATAGTGCCGGGCGAGGAGGTCTGGCTGGGCGAGTAGCCCCGCGGCCCTCTCCGTTGCGGAGACGTTGGCGATGGCGTTGCTATCGCGTTGGAGAAATGCCTGGTAGAGTTTAGAAGCAGTCACGTGAATCGCCGGCTTTTCACTTTTTCGAGGATGACGAAGGGTATTGAGTTTTATCTGTGTTCCGGAGAGGAGGCCGCCGATTATCCCGTGCATGCGAACAATTACTTGCGTGTAGTTCGTTGACATCTGGGTGCCATATCGGACAAAATGTCGGTAGATGTAAAAACCATTAGGTTTTGTAAGGGCGGGGCCGCAGAGCGGAACCGCCCTAGTTTTATAAGGATGGGCACTTAACCAGTAGCCTGTCCAATTTGGTGGTCCTTATCCACAGGATTGCTCGTACTATCGCTGCTTGTTTTGTCCCCTTACCTCCATTCGTCCCGTCCCACGCGCTCGATGAGCTCCTGCTGGCTGTGCACCCCCAGCTTGGCGTACACGTTCTTCACGTGGTACTTCACCGTGTTGCGACCGATGCCCAGCTCCTCCTCGATGCGGGCCGTGCTGAGCCCACGCGCCAGCAGGCCGAGCGCCTGGGTCTCACGTGCGGTCAGAGCCGCCTCCTGGGCAAGTTGCGCGCATCCCTGCTCCAGGCGATCCACGTAGCGCACCTCCACCGGCGGCAGCTCGGGGTCGGGCGCGATGCCTTCGATGGCGACGTCGAGGTCAAAGCTGCGGCGCGTGGCCACCACATAGAGCACGAGTGCCCCCAGCAGCACGACGGTTGCCAAACCTTGGGCGAGCGCCGGGTCGCCCAGCAGCGGCCCGGCCAGCTCCACGGCCGCCAGCCACAGCCCCACGCCGGCGCAGATGCCCAGGTAGCTCACCGCGGTGCCCCAGCAGACGGTGGGTACGGCGTCCACGGCGTTGCGCGAGGCGGCGGCGATGAGCGCCAGCCACACGAGCATGTTGAACACCATGTAGCCGGCCACCGGCAACGAGGTGGCAAAGGCCCCCAAGGCCGGCGCGTTGAGCAGCACGAGCATGAGGCCCAAGGCGATGACGGCGAACGAGGCCACAAAGAGGGGGTCCACCCGCAGGCGCGCGCCCCTGGCCGCGGCGTAGGCCAACACGGCACCGAAGGCGAAAAACGAGAGCACGGCCACCATCGAGGGGTTCTCCACCGCGCCGCAGCGCAGGGCAAAGCCAAAGGCCGCGCTAAAGGCAAAGATCTGCACGTAGAACGTGTGGCTCAAGGGGAGAAACGCCTGGGGGTGGAGCACCTCGAGCTCCGAGGGCGCCTCCATGGACCGGGCGCGCTCCAAGACGGGCAACGCCAGGGGTTGGCAGAGCAGGAGCACCGCGCACTCGCAGACCGCGGCCGTGGCGGCCAAGACCGCCAAGGAGGCAAAGCCGTTGAGGAAGAAGGCGATTGCCACCGCCACGGCGCCGGCGCTGGCGAGGCACAGACAGGCCTGCCGCATGCCGAGCGACCCGCAGGCGAGCAACCACAGCACGATGCCCCATATGTCGACGGCTCCGGTCAGCGCGGTGCCGCCTACCACCGCCACGACGCTGGGGGGCGCGCCCCCGGGCCACATGAGGATGCCGGAGAGGACGGCGCATGCCAGTGCGACGGCCGTGAACGCCCGGGGCCTGATAAGCCGCGGGCGGTAGCGGGCTGCGGCCAACAGGGCGAGCAGCAGACCGGTGTCGACGACGGTCGAGAGGTCGCGTGTCCAGCTGAAGACCTCCACCTGGGCGTCGAAGAGCGGCCCGTTGAAGAGCAGGATGAGCAGCGCGGAGCAGACGCCGGCGGCCCAGCAGCGGAGAAACCCACGAGTGTCGGTGCCCTTGTCGCCCATTGGTGGCGCCCTTTCTGCTTTGGAGCTTGATGGCCGCTAGCCTACCACAGCGCGGAGGTGGCATGGGCGATGATAGGTGCCGTCTATGCCTGACATCCCTTCTATGCAGGGGTTTCTCTCCTGGCTACCCCTTCCCACCCTGCGGGGGTAGGGCGCTTTTTGGCTTGTGCGCCCTATGATGCAGCCCGCTGGCAGCACGCCATCTATCTGCCAACCCGTCTACCAGAAGGGATGCACATCTATGGAATCGCTCGACCGCCGCTCCTTTGTCAAGACCGCCGCCCTGGGTGCCGCCGCTACGGCCGTCGCGACCGCCGTGGCCGCAGGGGCCCAGACCGCCCTGGCCGACCCCACCGTGACCGCCCCCGAGGGCTCCGCCGCCAACGCCGGCGTGAGCGTGGCCGCAGCCGCCCCCGCATGGCTCGGCGAGGAGCCGGTTGTCGACCCGGCCGACATCGCCGCCACCTACGACTGCGACATCCTGGTGGTCGGCGCGGGTTGCGCCGGTTCCGCCGCCGCAGCAACGGCTGCCGAGCTGGGCCTCAGCTGCATCTGCGTGGAGCGCGCCGCCTGCGTGCCCGAGACCCGCGAGTACCTGTGCGGCGTCAACTCCAAGTTCACCCTCGAGGCCGACCCCGACCGTCCCACCGACCCCGGCAAGCTGCTGAACGAGATCAGCCGCTATGGCAGCGGCAAGGTGGACCGCGACCTCATCAAGATGTTTATCGACAACTCGGCCGACACCGTGGAGTGGGTCGACGGCATCATGACCGCCGCCGGCAAGGAGCTGAGCGTCGACGTGCCGCCCACCCATCCCACCGGCGGCACCGACTACTACCTGCCCACGGTGCAGCACACCTGGGAGCCCGGCTACACCTACCCCATGCGCAACGACCTCTTTGCCCAGATGTCGCAGGAGGCCGGCAACCCGGTGCTCTACAACTGCAAGCTGGTCAAGCTCGTGCATGAGGACGGCCGGGTCAAGGGCGGCATCTGCGACTACGAGGGCAAGCTCGTCCAGATCAACGCCCCCCACACCATCATCGCGAGCGGCGGCTACGGCGGCAACCCCGAGATGATGATGGCCCTGCAGCCCGACACCGTGCACTGCGTGACCGCCCACAGCAACCACACCCTCGACGACGGCTCGGGCATCAAGTGCGCCCTGTGGGCCGGCGCCGCCAAAGACAACGACGGCACGCCCATGATCTTTGACCGCGGAGCCGTGCTGCCGGGCCAGGACAGCGGCTATGTGCTCTGCGACGACGGCAACTACCGCTTCCCGGGCAAGAACTACCAGCTCAACCCCGGTAGCCAGCCGTTCCTCAAGGTGAACCGCAACGGAGAGCGCTTCGCCAACGAGTCCACCCCCTACGACAACATGCTCTTTGCCACCGGCCGCCAGCCCGGCGGCGTGTTCGCCATGGTGTTCGACGGCAACTGCGACGACGACGTGGTGCGCTTCGCGACCATCGGCTGCGCCTCCTACACCCGCGCCATGGTGGAGTTCGCCGGCTTCACGCTGCCCGAGTTCTTCGAGATGGACGGCGGCGCCGAGACGTTGTTCAAGGCCGACAGCCTCGACGAGCTGGCCGACCTTCTTGGCTTTGAGGGCGACGCCAAGCAGACCTTCCTGGCCACCTGCGACCGCTACAACGAGCTCTTCGACGTCCAGGAGGACACCGACTACGGCAAGGAGGCCTACCGCCTCTCGGAGCTGCGCACGCCGCCCTTCTACGGCTGCTGGTTCGGCGGCTCGCTGCTGGGCACTCTCGACGGCATCCGCATCAATAGCAAGATGCAGGCGCTCGACGCCGACTACAACGTGGTCCCCGGCCTCTACGCCGCCGGCGACGCCTCGGGCAGCTTCTTCAACACCAACTACCCCGAGTACATCCCGGGCCTGGCCGCCGGCCGCTCGGTCACCGAGGGGCGCCAGTGCGTCAAGCTGATCGCCGCCGACCCCGACTTCGTGTCGGTAGGCGCCAAGCCCCAGGTCGAAACCCCGGCCGAGACGCCCACGAGCTGGAACGACGGCACCTACACCGGCCACGGTACCGGCGTCGGCGGCGACATCGCCGTGACGCTGACCGTCAAGGATGGCAAGATCTCCGTCGACGAGATCGGCCCCAACTACGAGACTCCGCGCTACCCCGGCTGGGGCGCCATCGAGAACGGCACCTTCGCCGAGCAGATCGAGGCCGCCCAGGGTGACGCCATCGACGGCGTGACCGCGGCCACCATCACCACCGGCGCCGTCAAGAGCGCCGTGAAGGACGCCCTGACCCAGGCGGCGAAGTAGGGGCTGCAGTTGGGATAGGCCCGTAGGCCGGGAGCCGGCGTGCGGTTGGGGGAGCCCCCGGGAGGACGAGCGCCTCTCGGGGCCTCCCGGTGTTCTGGCCCGGGTGGGGTCGGGCGGAGCGCTGCGGAGAGGGGCGCAGGGGAGGGGAACGCAGGGACGAGGGGTATAGAGGGTTATCTATCAAGTAGTTAATGAATAGCCTGTTCCCCTCGCAATGCAGCCGCAAAATCGGGGTTCGTGTACCGTGCATGCATTGATATATTTTGCGAGCAAAAACTTTATCTTATGATTAATCATAAAACCCCAGGTAAACGAGGTTTTTCAACTCGCCGTCCCCTCAACGGGCAGACTGTATGGCTGTCGTTTAGCCCAAACATACCGAAAAAAGGGGCTGCGGGGGTCATGGGGCTTGGAATCCGGCCAAATCTACGGTACACGAACCCCGGTTTTGCGGGTGTTTCTCTCCAAAAAAGGGAGATATGTCGTGTTTTGATGAATAATATTCATATTTTGATGGAAGTAATTCATTATCTGATGACTATTATTTGATTTTTGATCAATACCACCCGCCTCGCCGCCTGTTTCCTGCGCTCCTCGCCGGCCGCCTAGCCGCCCACTCCGCCGGGCGCCTCACCACCTGCTCCATGGCCCCTCAGACCCATGCCGCCCCCCGTGCCCGCCGGACGTCGCCCGTGCTCAGAGGGCTTTGGGGTATAGTGGGGCTTTCTTCTGCAGCACGGCAGCATGACAGTCCGGCGGCGGCGCGGCGGCTGCTGCGCCCGATGAGGGAGAGGTGCACGCGACGATGGACGACGCCCAACAGTACGACGACCGGGAGGATTCGGGCCGCCGCGACCGGAAGGGCCAGGAGGGCGCCGGCCGTCAGCCGCACCGATCCCGTCGGACGCCCGGTGCGCTCTTCGCGGCCGCGCTCTGCGCCCTCGCCTGTGTGCTTCGTTTTGCCCTGCGGGGTTACGATGTGCTTGCCTACATCCTGGTGCTCGCGGCGGTGCTCGTGGCACTCAGGTGCTTCGCGCCGGCGGCGCTGTTCAGGGTGGCCGCCGGGCTCACGGCGGTTCTTGCCCTGGCCGTATGCGTCACCGAGGTTCCCATCGTGGCCAACGCCCACACCGACGCCGGAGACGACACCCGCTTCGTCGTGGTGCTCGGGGCGCGAGTCGACAAGGGCGGCGTACCCTCGTTCTCGCTGCTCCACCGGCTTCAGAGCGCGCGGGCCTTTCTTGAGGGGCACCCGCAGTCCGTGGCCATCCTGAGCGGCGGCCAAGGAGCGGACGAGGACATGCCCGAGGGCCAGGCGATGTGCGACTGGCTCGTGGCCCGCGGCATCTCCCCCGACCGCCTCATCGTGGAGCCCGAGGCGACCGACACGCGCGAGAACCTGGAACTCTCCTTCGACATCATTCGTGGGCTGGGCTATGACCCGAGCGGCTGCACCGCGGTGGTCTCGAGCTCGTACCACCTGTACCGGGCAAAGCTTTTGGCCCAGCAGCTCGGCGTCGAGGTCGCGGGCATCGCGGCCAATCCCGGCAACCCCCTGGTGGCGCTCAACTACTTCATCCGCGAGGCGCCCGCCGTGTGGAAGGAGCTGCTGGTGCGGGGGTAGTGCATTGGGGTAAGGCCTCCGCGCCATAACGCCCCACGTCCCGCCCACGCCGCCCCACGTCCCGTTCACGCCGCCCGTGTATCATGCGCTCCCGTTGTTCACGATGCCGCCCCCGCGATGCCGCCTTCGCGACACCGGCCGGTCAACCGCAAGGAGCACCCTATGTCCCACGAGCCGCAGGTAGAACCGCAAATGATGCCCGAGGCCGACGCGGTCCGCGACAAGATTCGCGCCCTCACCGCCTCGGCCCCCTCCGGACGTCCCACGAGCGCCCCCGTCGCGGTGGCCCAACCCCCCGCAGCCGGCGACGCCTCCTTGGGCGGCCTTGCGCTGCGTCTGCGCACGCTGGCGGTGTTCCGGGGCCTGCTGGCCGACACCGTGCTGCAGAAGCTCCTGACCTACCTGGACGTCCTCCAGAACAACGTGCCGCTCCACGCGCGGGTGGCCGCCTACGGCGACTTCGTGGCGTCGCTCTACGAGTCGGGCTACGCGGCGCTTGCCACCTACGTGCAGGACGCGGTGAACAACGGCGAGAACATCTTGACCCGACTCATCGGCCGCGGCGACGAGCCCTCATCCGTGCTGCTCCAGAGCATGGCCGTGGAGCTGCGCACCCTGCAGGCCGTGGCCGACCTCACGCCGACCCGCCTGCGCGAGGGCCTTGCCTGGTCGGGGCCGCTGCCGGAGTTCGAGACCCCCCGGGTCGACATCGCCGCCGACTACGGGCGCCGCATCGCCGACGCCGGCCGCTATGGCTTTGGCCGCTACGCCCAGTACACGATGTTCTTTCTCGACGAGCAGGGCAAAATCGTGCCCGTGCGCAACCCCGACCGCACCCGCCTTTCGGAACTGGTCGACTACAAGCGCGAGCAGCAGGTCATCCTCGACAACACCCGGGCGCTTCTGGCGGGCAAGCCGGCGGCGAACATCCTGCTCACGGGCGACGCGGGCACCGGCAAGTCCTCTACCGTCAAGGCCGTGGTCAACGAGCTGGCCGGCGAGGGCCTGCGCATCCTCGAGGTCCGCAAGCACCAGCTCCACGCGATTCCGGCCATTCTCGACGAGCTCACCGAGAACCCCCTCACCTTCATCCTCTTCATCGACGACCTGAGCTTCCAGCGCGACGACGACAACTACGCCGCGCTCAAGGCCATCCTCGAGGGCGGGGTGGCCGCCAAGTCGCGCAACGTGGCGATCTACGCAACGAGCAACCGGCGCCACCTCGTGAAGGAGCGCTTCTCCGACCGCGACGGCGACGGCGTCCACCGCAACGACACCATGCAGGAGGCCCTCTCGCTCTCGGAGCGCTTCGGCATCCAGGTGTCGTTCTACCGGCCCAACAAGCAGACCTACCTCGACATCGTGCGCCACCTGGCCTGGGAGGCCGGCATCATTGCATCGGCGGAGAAACCCGCGGATCTTGGGACCGACCCCGAGCTAACGGCGGCGATCGAGTCGGTCGAGGCCGAGGCCGAGCGTTTTGCCCTCGCGCGCGGGGGTCGCTCTGCCCGCGCTGCCCGGCAGTTCGTGGACAGCCTGGTGGCGCGGGGGTAGGGGCGGCCAGTCGGTCGGGGTCGAGGCCGTCGGCCGAGGTTGGGACTTTTTACGACGCGGACGGCCCCATTGGCCATTTGACGTTCCTCAAAAAGGGGCACAAGGGGGATAGATCCGCGCCGCCTGCTGGTGCGTTCCCAACCTTCCCGAAAGGAGTCCCCTCATGTCCGATACCGCACAAAAGGCCGCCGAGGCCACCGCCGCCGTGGATAAGACCGCCCAGAAGCTCGCCGACCAGGCCGAGGTAACCGCCCAGAACGTGGCCGACGCCACCGAAGAGGCCGGTGCCAAGGCCCATGCCGCCATTGAGCAGGCGGGTAACAAGGTGGGTGCCGCCGCCGGCAGCATGGTCGACAAGGCCGGCGATGCGTTGGCCAAGGCCAAGACGTCGCTCGACAAAGATGGCGACGGCGATATCTTCGACGACTTGGGAGAGGCCGCAGGGAACGCCGTGGGTAAGGTGCGCGATGGCCTTGCCGGTGTGGCGGGCATGATCGTCGACGGTGCCGCGACGGTCACGGCCAAGGCCCAGAAAGCCCTCGACAAAGACGGCGACGGCACGGTCGACGCCGAAGACATCAAACAGTCTGCCACCGAGGGTGTGGAGAAAGCCAAGGAGGGCTTGGGCGCCGTGGCCGGCAAGATCGGCGGGTTCTTCGACGGCCTGGCCAAGGACGCGCAGAAAGACGTAGAAGAGAGCGCGGATAAGCGGCCAGCTGAGAAGAGGTAGACATCCGGTTCTTTTCGGTGAGCCGACGCGGGCGTAAGGCTGTTCTGCCCCCGCGTCGGCTCACCCCTCCCTACAGCTCCTCCCCGTTGCGCTGCTTGTGGCGCATGCCCCAGGCGAGTATCACCACGTACACCCCAAGCACCGCCGCGCCCAGGTAGCCCAGCACGCCGAGCACGGGCACCTCGAAGATGCGCGGTTCCATGGCGGTGGCGCACAGGATGCTCGACCCCACAAACAGCCCCGCTGAGAGCAGGGCCAGTGCCAGCAGGGTGCTTACGGTGTACAGGGTCCCGCGGAACCGATTGTTGAACTGCATGTCGGTGGTGACCTTGAGCTCGCCGCGGTCGAGCATGTCAAGGGTGTCGCTCAGCTGCTTGGGCAGGCGGGTGGCCGCCTGAGCCGACATGGCCGAGTTCGAAAGGGCCTCTTTGAGCTTGCCCGAGAGCGAGGCGATGTTGGCCACCTGCTTCTCGACGTGCTCGCCGAGGATACCCACCACGTTGGTGCCGGGCGCGATCTCCGCGAGTACGCCTTCGAGCGTCACGAAGCCGCGGCCCAGCATGGTGATGGAGGGCGGCAGGGCCAGTCCCTGGCTGCGCACGACCTCCGTTATCTCCACCATCGCCTGGCCCACGTCGATGGAGGCCAAATCGGTGTTGGCATAGGAGCTCATGAGGCGCTGGATCTGTTGGAGCAGCATCCCGTGGTCCACCGGGCCCTGAGGGCGCGCGAGGCCGAGGAGGGCGTCTTTGAGCGCAAAGGAGTCATGGCTGGCGATGGCCAGGAACATCTGGCTCACCAGAGACTTCTCGCCGGCGCTGAGCGAGCCGGTCATGCCGAGGTCGATCCAGACGACCTCCTCTCCGCGTACGACGATGTTGCCGGGGTGGGGGTCGGCGTGGAAAAAGCCCTCGTCTACCACCTGCGACACGTAGCTTTGGGCAATCCTGTTGCCGAATTCCGCAAGCTGCTCGGGTGCCAGGCCCAACGACGGGTCGTTGATGAGGCCGCCGTCGACGAACTCCATCACAAGGACCCCGTCGGTGGTGAACTGGGGGTAGGGCAGCGGGCTGGTGACGCCCTGCTCGTCCTCGACGATTCCGTGGAACCGCACGAGGTTGTTGAGCTCAACGTTGAAGTCGAGCTCCTCGGCGGTGGTGCGCGCCAGCTCCTCAACAAGGCCCGAGAGGGTCAGTGTGAGGTTCTTGGTGTCGGCCGGCACGGAGAACTCGGCCAGGGCGATCAGGTGGCGCAGCAGCGTGATGTCCTCGGCCATCTTCTGCTCGATGCCGGGGCGGCGCACCTTGACGGCCACCACGGTGCCGTCGAGCAGGGTTGCCTTGTGTACCTGGGCGATCGAGGCCGATCCTAAGGGTTGGGGTTCCAGGGTCGCGAACACCTCTGTATGGGGTCGACCATAGGAGGCGTCGATCAGCTCGCAGACCGTCTCGAACGGCATGGGTTGCACATGGGCCCGCAGCTTGTGAAAGGCGTCGCAGTACTCTTTAGGCAGGATGTCGCTGCGGTTCGAGGCAATCTGCCCTATCTTTACGAACGTGGGACCCAGGGCCTCGAGAATGGCCACCGCCTTCTGGGGGTCCATCCCTTTGGTGACCTGGTAGGTGCGCAGGATTCCCATGATCTCGCGAGAGCGTTTACCGCTCGTCTTGTCGGTCACGGTGAGCTCGGCCACCTTGAGGAACTCCCTGAACGTCGGCATCGCGGGCCTTTCTCGGAGAGGGATCGGTTTATGGCAAGACGCTCTATAGCAGAATGGATAATTTCGTGCACAAGGCGTGCGAGGGCGCGGTGTGCTGGAGCACATAAGCCCGAGCAGAACGCGGTGCACGGAATTATTCAAGATGCTCTAGTTGCAGCGGCGCTCGATCTCACGCAGTAGCTGGGCCTGTTCTTTGGGCGAGACCCCCAGCAGACGCAGCTGCCGCGAGGCCTCCTTGCGTAATGCCAGTGCCTCGGCGAGCCGGGGTTCGAGCAGGTCGATAGCCTTTTGAGCAGCATTCCAGGCCTCCGGAGTCGCCGCAGCCTCACGCCTGCGTGCCAGCTCGGCCATGATCTTCTCGCCCTGGTCCAGAAACGCTTTGGCGTCGGCGTGGTCGAGCACCCAACCGACCACGTCCTGGTCGCGCAGGTACCTTGCGTACCAGGCGGTCTTCTCTATGCCGGAGCGGGCGTTGGCGTAGGCACCGGGAATGCGGTCGTAGGCCGGCCGTACGCCGCGGTCGGTGGCGAACCGGCCGCTCGACGCCGACCCAACATAATGGCGCTCGGCACACAGGTGGGCGATTTCGTGGGCCATAGAAGCGGTCCTTTCGGGAGGGGCGCAAGCGAAGCGCCGTGGTTCTTCTCGCGATTGTAGCGGAGAAGCTCCCAGGAGGATGTTTCGAACAGCCCCGGGGGGCAAAACCTCACCGAGGACACGACGGGGCAGCCTCGCCGACCCGAGGGCCGCAAGTCCTTCGGAGGCGCGCCGCGCCGCCCGTGTGCCTACTCCTCGCCTTGGGTGAACAGGTCGATGAGCTCCTGCTTGGAATGGACGCCGAGCTTGGAGTAGGTTTCTTGCGCATAGCTGCGAACCGTGTTTCCCGAGAGCCCGAGCTTAGTGGCGATGTAGGGCATCGAGCGGCCTTGGGCGAGCAACACGGCTATCTCGACCTCGCGGGGTGTGAGCCGGTACAGGCTGGCGATGCGGTGGGAGTTTTGTTCGATCGTCTGGGGTTCGGGTGCCACGGGCGCAGGGGTCTGGGTAGGGAAGGCCTGCGCAGGGACGGCGGAGGGGTTCGGCACCTCGTCTTCGGTCTCGTTCTCGGAGAGCGACCGATAGAGCGCGGAGGCTTTGAGCCCCTGGTGGTTGCGCGCGAGCCCCGCGAGTACCATCGAGAGAATGTAGATGACGGCCACCATGAGCACGAGGGTGCGGACGAAGTCGTCGACCTTGAGGTTGCTTCCCAAGATGGCACCGGCCACCAGGCTTGCCACAAGGCAGGCGCGGGCGGCCCCCATGAAGAGGGCGAGCGACGCCACCACGGGCGCCCCCTGTACGCGGGCGGTCTGAATCACGAGGAACAGGGTCGAGGCGTAGGCGACGGTATAGAAGAAACCGAGCAGTGCGTAGAACAGCGGGGCCGCCGTCGGACTTCCGATAAAGGGGAGGAAGGTCAGTACCAGCACAAGCGGTGGAAAGATCGCCTGGAAGGTCTTGCGTAGGTTGAACATGCGGTTGGCGACGATAGCGAGAATTGCGGTCAGGGCCGCGCCGGAGACGGTGCCTATGTTGCGCGGCAGGGAGTTGTCGTTCAGGGGGTTCGAGTCGAGGAAGGCCGAGACGAACCCCATGACCACCGAAAGCCCCACGAACACGAGTAGGGGGCTCCAAAGTCTGCCGACCAGCTTCAAGGTGCGTACAAAGGCCTCCTTGCCCGGCTGGGGCAGTGCGGCAAACGGCAGGGCAGGGCCGCCGCGAGGGATGCGGTGGGCGAGGAGGAACAGGCCGACGCAGACGATTCCTATGAGCACGAGCGCGACGCCCTGGGAGTAGAACGACAGGCATCCCAGGGCCATGCAGGTAAAGGAGCTGAACAAGATGCACGACGCAAGGGTTACCACGCAGCGGCGAGGGCTGAGCTTCACGAACAGCGAGAGCCACGCGACGTTGGCCACCACCGAGGTCATTCCCCATAGGATGGGAAGCGCCATCTCGACCACGAAGGGAGCGTTGGGCGGGAAGAGCCCGAGCACCGTGGCGGCGTTTATAAGGGTTTGGATTGAGACGGCCGCGACCCCGGCGCCGACCAGATGGCTGTTGGGACGCTGACACCCGTATATGGCTAGTAACAGCCCCCATACCGCAATAGACGCCGAGGCGGCGACGGGGAAGTGGAGACTTGCCTCCAAGAGAGAGAAGAGACCGTTGATTGTGGCTACCGCGATGCCGTAGGTGAGGTTGAGCAGGGCGCGCGTGAGCCCATAGCCGACCACGAGCGTGAGGCAATAGAGGTCGATATGGCGACCGACGCACTTCAAGCAGCTTTGAATAGCCGCTCGTATCCCTGTCATAACCATTCACCGCCCCCGCATGCCCTTGCGCAGCCTTCGCGGCTCCTACTAAAACCAAACCCGTCTGCTGACAACGTTATAACACTTGGTTCCCAACATTTTAAAGTATGGCTTACGGGCCGTTTTGGGCACCCTATGTTTTGTAGGTTTTTTATGACATGCGTCAATCAACTATCGGCAAACTCCAATCGGCGAACGGTACGTCAACACGCATTAACCTATCTTGACAGCATCTACCTGGGCAAAGGCCTACCTGCAAAACTCAAGGGTTCAGCGATGCGGGGGTACTCCCTATGATGGGGCTACGTTCGCCCTACGGCGAGCGGGTGCGCTTTTTAAGGGAAAGGCGCGCCGTAAGGAGAAGCTGGCGCACCTCGGAAACACAAGGACCGGGGCTCGCGCCACAAGGGGCTTCTCCGCCTCTCATCCCAAGAAAGGGGATTTGTATGAGCAACATGAGTGTGACCCGTCGCGACCTGGTCAAAGACGCGGCCCTCGGCGCTGCGGCGGTGGGTATTCTCGCCGGCGCCTCCACTGCCCTGGCTGACGAGGCCACCGAGGTCAAGAACTCCAGCTCTTGGGTCAAGGCGACCCAGAATGTGACCTGGGACGAGGAGCACGACATCGTCATCTGCGGCTACGGCATGGCCGGCACCACCGCCTATGTCGAGGCCATCGAGGTCGACCCGAACTGCGACATCGCCATCTACGATCCCTCCGATCCCGAGTACGCCGGCGGCCAGGCCGTGGCTTCGGGCCAGTGCGTGATCTTCCCCCAGCCCGAGGATATCGAGACGTTCCGCACCTATATGCGTGCCATGAACGAGCCGAACCCCGTGCCCGAAGAGGACATGCTGTGGCTGACCGACCAGTTCGCCAATGACATCACCTGGATCCAGGGCGCCCTTGAGCCCGCCGGCTACGAGGTGGGTTACTCCGGTGGCGGCGCTCTGCGCTACGGCACCCTGCTCGTGGAGTTCCCCGACCTTGAGGGTGCCGACTTCGTGGGTGCCACCGGTCACTTCCGCAAGAAGGACGGCGGCAAGCCCTTCGAGAACGGTGGCTGCTGGAACGGCATGGCCGCTGCCGCCGAGGTCCGCGGCGCCAAGCCCAACTACCAGCACCGCGTCACCGCTCTGGTTCAGGATGCCCTGAGCAAGCGCGTCGACGGCGTCGAGGTCACCAAGCCCGACGGCAGCGTCATGTACGTCAAGGCCAACAAGGGCGTTCTGCTGTGCACCGGCGGCTACGAGGGCGATCCCCAGATGTACCGCGACTTCAACGGTGCCGACACCATCTACAACGGCGGTTCGCCCTGGGTCCGCGGCGACGGCGTGAAGATGGAGCTCGCCATCGGCGCCAAGATGTGGCACATGGACAACCACACCATGAGCTGCGGCATGTTCCACGGCATCAAGGTGCCCGACTACGAGACCTGCTTCATCCGCCAGTTCTATATGGTCGACGGCGGCTGGATGGAGACCGCCGCTGACGGCACCCGCTACTACGACGAGGCTCGCAGCTACCAGCGCCAGCACATGAAGTACTACAGCCACGGCCAGTATGTCGACGTGCCGATCGGCCGCTCGCAGCCCGTGCACATCATCTTCGACGAGGAGTGCCGTCTGGCTCAGCCCCTGGTGAACAACTGGATCGGCTGGCCTGTGAGCATCAAGGACGCCTACGACTGGTCTGCCGACAACTCGGTCGAGGTCGAGAAGGGCTGGATCGTCAAGGCCGACACCATCGAGGAGCTCGCCGAGCTCATCGGCAAGGACCCGGCTGCCCTGCGTGCCGAGGTCGACCACTTCAACGAGATGGTCGATGCTGGCGAGGACACCGACTTCGGCCGCGACATCGCGACCATGGCCAAGATCGACACCCCGCCGTTCTACGCCATCGAGGAGTTCCCGGCCATGCCCGCCTGCTCGTCGGGCGCCCGCCGCAACACCAAGAGCCAGGTGCTCAACTGGGATGACGAACCCATCGAGAACCTGTACTCCGCCGGCGAGCTGGGCTCCATCGTGTCGAACCTGTACCAGAACGGCACCTACCTGCACGAGGCCATCTGCACCGCCCGCGCTGCCGTCGACACCATGCTGGGCGGCCACGCCGACCTGCATCCCACCGAGGGCGCCGGCGTGAGCGAGCCTTGGGCCGAGGCCGAGGACGGCGAGTACTCGGTCATGTGCCAGGGTCTCCACGACCCGTACGAGGTCATCTTCACGATCAAGGACAAGCAGCTTGTCGCCATCGAGCTCGGGGCCGACAAGGAGAACATGTTCATGAGCGAGGAGCAGTTCGAGGAGCTGGCCAACCAGCTCATCGAGGGCCAGACCATGAACATCGACGGCGTCTCCGGCGCCACGGTCGACTCCCAGGCCATCGTGGGCGGCCTCATGACCGCCTTCGGCAAGAAGACCTCCTAAGCACTGCCTGTACGGGGAGCGTATCGCCTCTGACATCGGTCGTGTGGTTTTAGAACTGTGACCCCCCCCGGACGCCGGTGCCGCCGCAAGGCTGGCACCGGCGCCTTTGTGTACAGCGGGATGACCGCTGGGGCATTTGGCCTACCCGCGATCCCGTTGACTTCGTGTATATCGCGGTGTCCGTCTCGTGCTACGATTGCCCTCTCAGGCAAGCAGGCAGGCCGCCGTCAGGAGGGCAATCCGTGTTCAAACGCGACATCATCTTGGTGCACTGTCCCAGCGTCTACGACTTCCGCGAGCGCTCGGTGCTCTTTGGTCCGGTGTCAGACATGGTGCCGTCGACGCCCATCTTCGAGATGTACCCCCTGGGCTTTACCACGCTCTGCGAGTACTTCGAGCGCCACGGGCTGCGCGCCAAGCTGTTCAATCTGGCGAGCTTCATGCTGCACAAGAAGAACTTCGACGTCGAGAAGGCCCTGGGGCAGCTCGAGACCCGCGCCTTCGGCATCGACCTGCACTGGATGCCCCACTGCCACGGCACCATCGAGGTGGCGCGCATCCTGAAGCGGCTGCATCCCGGGGTGCCGATCATCTTTGGCGGCATCAGCTCGTCCTTCTACCACGAGGAGCTCATCCGCTACGACTGCGTGGACTACGTGTTCCGCGGCGACTCGGTCGAGGCCCCCGAGTGCGAGCTGCTCAGGCGCATCCGCCAGGCCGACCTCACCCACACGCCCGTGGGCGACCTCAGCGACATCCCTAACCTCACCTGGAAGGACGCCACCGGCGCTATCCACGTGAACCCGCTTTCCTGGGTGCCCGACACCATGGACGCCATCTCGATGGACTACGCCTTTCCCATGAAGGGCGTCATCCGCGATCGCGACTTCACGAGCTACCTGCCTACCCGCGACTGGCTCAGCTACCCGGTGTGCGCGAGCCTCACGAGCCGTGGCTGCAAGCGCAACTGCGTGACCTGCGGCGGCAGTGCCTACGCCTACAAGAACCACCTGGGGCGGCGGCGCGTGGCCTGGCGCGACCCTGACCTGCTTATCCGCGACATCGGCAAGATTCAGAAGCACGTGCCCGGCCCCATGTTCGTGCTCAACGACTTCCTCATGGCGGGCCACGACTACACCTATCAGTTCATCACCGGGCTCAAGGGCAAGCTTGAGCAGCCCATCGGCTTCGAGTTCTTTGGGCCGCCGCGCGAGGGCAAGGACTTCTACAAGCTGCTGAACGACAACCTGCCCGACTGGTCCGTCGAGATCAGCGCCGAGAGCTACGACGACGAGGTGCGCACGGCCTTTGGCAAGGGCCACTACACCATGGAGCAGCTCGAGGACACGATCATCGACGCCCTCGACGCTGGCTGCACGCGCTTCGACCTCTACTTCATGACCGGCATCCCGCGCCAGACCGGCGCAAGCGTGCGCGGCACCGGCGAGTACGTGCGCCGCCTCTACGAGCGCATCCCCGACCCGCGCCTGCTGGTGTTCATCAGCCCCATGGCACCCTTCCTCGACGTGGGCAGCCGCGCCTTCGACAATCCCGACAAGTACGGCTACCGGCTCAAGGCCCGCACCCTCGAAGAACACCGCCAGCTCATGTTGGCCCCCTCGTGGAAGCAGACCATGAACTACGAGAGCGTCTACATGAGCACCGACGAGATGGTCGACGCCACCTACCAGGCCGGCGCCGACATCGCGCGGGTCAAGGGCGACTTCGGCATCACGAGCCGCGAGGAGGCAGACGAGACGGTCGCCCGTATCGAGGACGCCCGGCGCAAGATGGAGCGCCTCGACGCCCTGATCGAGGCCCACGGCGGCGACTGGGACGCGGCCCGCGAGGCTTTTAACCAGGAGGTCCGCCTGGCCGAGAACGAGTCGACCGTGGCCAAGAAGACCGACCTCAACTGGCCGTTCAAGATGAAGCCGGTCAACATCACCTCCAACGCCAAGCTGCTGTTCTCGATGATCGGTGGGACGTTGGCGGCGCTGCCCAAGGGCGACATCGTGAGTGCCGCGAGCGAGTTCGACTATCCCGAGCAGGAGAACGGCACGCTCTCGCCCCTCAAGTACCCGCTGGTAGGCGGCACGCTCACGCCCGAACCCGAGCACCATGCCCAAGAGCCGGCCAGCGAGGGGGAACTCTTTAACCGCGGTGTCATCGACCTCGACGACGTGGTGGCGCCCGTGGACGAGGCCCCGCTGCCCGGTGACATGCCCGCCCCGGCTCCCGGCAGCCCCGACGAGGCCGAGGCCCGGCTTATGGGCGAGGCGTAAGGGGGCGGCGTCCTATGGCTCGCGAGGAACCGCAGGCCTACCTCACCTCGGGCCAGATGGCCGAGGCAAACGGCGTCTCGCGCAAAGCCCTGCGCGTCTACCGCGAGAAGGGCATCCTGGAGCCACACCACGTGGGCCCCGACTCCGACCGCACGTTCTACGACATCAGGCAGTCAAAGAAGCTTGACCTCGTGGCGTGCCTGCAGGGCATGGGCATGTCGCTCGACGAGATCAAGGCCATCCTGGACGCCCGCGATGCCGGGCTGCCGCCGTCGCTCTTCCGCGAGATCAACGGCTTGCGCAGCTACGGGCCCCAGGCCTACGAGGCCGATTCGCACGCCGTGCCGCGGCGCGACCGCGTGTTCGTCTTCGTCGACGAGGTCTACGGTGAGATCTGGGACCGGGCGGAGATCATTCCCGCAGGTCAGCAGCTGGTGCTCTACCAGGACCGCGGCTACGACGAGAACGGCGTCTGCGTGAGCAGCGCCAACATCGCCCGTATGCTCGACTACATGGCCGCCAAGCACCTGGTGCCCTGCGGGGCGGTGCGCGAGGAGGTGCTCTTCAGGTTCTCCCACCTGCTCGAGACCGACGACGGCGCCATCTTGAGCCGCGTGTGTATCCCCGTGGGGTCCCAGCGGGCGGGGTAAAGCCCGCCTCCCAGGTTGCCGTCGCATCCGTTTACCCTCAAACCAAACCAGCGGAGAAGCCCTGCTTGACCTGCGAGGGCTTCTCCGCTGCATGGGGCTGGTGCGGCTGCCTCTACGCCACCTCGCCGCCAAAGAACACGCCCACGTTGGGCAGGTTGACCGAGGCGTCGGCGGCGTCCCCGGCACCAGGGGCTGCGGGGACTTCGTCGCGCTGCTCCACCGTGATGCTCACGATGTCGCGGGCGAAGTAGCGGGCGCTCGTGGAGCCCAGCCACAGCTGGTTCACGCCGCCCATGGACTCGGCGATGGGGGAGCCGTTCACGTCGAAGACGATGGGGCAGTAGTGCTGCAGCACGTAGGAGAGGGGGAGGGCCACCTCGTAGCCGTCGGCACTGGCGAACGCGATGGTGTTGGCGCCCTCCAGGGGGTCGGCGTGGCGCAGCAGCTCGGTCACGGGCACGCCGGTCACCTGGGCGTTCACGCTGGCGATGCCGTCGGCGGGGTTACCGGCGCAGGAGCAGCCGAGGACCACGGTTTGGCGCTCCTCGTCGACCATCTGCTCGATGGTGGCGTCGTAGGGATGGGCCACGGCACCACCGATCGAGATGGTCCAGGTGCCCACCTCGGCCAGGGTACCTGCGTCGGAGGTGACGGCCTGGGCGCCGCAGAGGTATTTGTCGGCCGAACCCATGGAGCGGGCGATCTGGTCGAGGGGCGTGACCTCGCCCTGGGTGAAGGCAAAGGTGCCGGCGACCTGAGAGGGCTTCACGACGGGCGCGCCTGCGGCTTGCAGGTTTTTCTCGGCTGCGGGCTGGGGGACGGGGACGGCGTCGGCGTTTGCGGGAAGCGCGGCGACCATGCTCACGCCCATGGTGGCGAGCGTCAGAGCCGAGGTGGCGACGCCGGTGATCTTCTGGGTCTGTTCGTTCATGGCGTTACTCCGTTTCGGGGGCTTCGAACCCGGCCTTGGCGTTGACCATGACCGAGACGGGGGTCGGGGTGGTGCGGCCGTCGTCGGCCACGGCGCGGATCTGGAGCACGTAGGCGGTGTCGACGCCGGGCTCGGGAGTGAACTCAAAGCTCCAGTGGACCCAGCGGTTCACGTTGGCATCGGGGGTCTCGCAGGTGGTCCAGGTCTGGCCGCCGTCCATGGAGAACTCGATGGCGGCGATGTTGAGCTCAAAGCCGTCGGCCCAGCCTTCGAAGGTGTAGGGCTCGTCGGCGCTGATGATCTTGCCCTCGAGGGTGTTCAGGAAGCCGAGGTTGGGCTTGCCGGTGCCCTTGAGGGTGCCGTCGCCGCCGGCGGGAACACCGGGGCTGCCCAGGGTGTAGTCGTCGTTGCCGATGCGGATCTCGGAGACGTTCTTGGCCAGGTGGTCGGCTGCGTAACCGCCGATCCAGAGCATGCAGGGATAGCCGTTGGTCCACGAGAGCGGCTGGCCGTTGATTTCGTAGACCAGGTAGGCCTCGTGGCCTTCGAGCTCGTTGAAGTCTTGGCCGCGGTAGCCTGCCTTGAGGCCGTCGGGGGAGTACCAGCTGAAGCTCGTGGCCTCCGGGTCGATGCTTACCTGCTCGAGCAGCCACGACAGCGGGATGCCCGTGACCTCGACCTGGGCCACGGCCTCGCCGCCCAGCGGGTTGATGGTGCACTGGGCCGAGAGGACCGCGGTCTCAGAGGGTGCCTGCTCGATGAGTTCGGGCAGCGACCAGGTTTTCTCCTGCTCCACCATGCCGGTGATCGAGAACTCCCAGGTGTCGAACATCTCTTGGTCCAGCGGCACGCCGTCGCGCTCGTTGTTGAAGCGCAGCTCGTCGTAGTAGTTGCTCATCCACTGGGCGTTGGGCATCTCGCTGGCGCTCACGGTGAAGTCCTGGTCCCAGGTAAAGGTGCCGGCCACGTCGGCCACCTTCGAGATGCCGTGGAACTGGTCGTGCTTCACGGCGTCCCACAGCACCATCTGACCGTCGGCGGTGGTGGAGTGGCAGTTGAAGCACTCGGCCGAGGTGCTGCCGCCCATGTTCACGCCGTGGATGGCGTGCAGCATGAGGCCCAGATCGCCGGCGTAGCTGGCGTTCTTGTGGCAGCCCAGGCACTGCTCGATGGTGGGCTCTACGCCTTCGAGGCCGTAGCTGGGGTTGTGCTCGGGATACATCTGGAGCATGAGCTCGTTCAGGTTGCCGTGGCAGGCGTAGCAGCCGCGCATGTCGCCTTTGAGGACGTCGGTGTTGTAGGCGCCGTCGGGCGTGCGCTGCACGAGCTGGCCGTAGACCTCGGTAATGGCGGGGCCGCCGCTGACGTTGGCCTCGTCGGCCGAGGCCTGCATGGTCGCAGCGGCGCCGATGCCGCCGGCCACCAGCACGGCCGCCAGGGCGACGGTGCTGCCGAGCAGGGCGCCTTTAGTCCTAAACGTATGGGTCATAGCTGAACCTCCTTATGGTCGATGCGCTTCATTGCATCGAACGGCAGCCTACGGGTGGCCCCTGGGGCGCGTGCAAGAGGTTTGGGCGTTGGTTTTTGGAAAATATTAGGCGACAAGGCCCTTGGTCGCAGGAGTCCTACGGGTGCGAACGGGGGATTTGGGATGTTTAAAAGATGACAGCGGCTGCAAAGGGCGGTGCGATGAGCGGTTGATTGCGGTCTACGAGCGGCAAGTGGCCCCAGGGGCCAGCTGGTAATCGGCGTGGAGTCGCTAAAACATTTTTAGATGCCGTCCATGTGAGCCTTGTGAAGCTAATGAGAAACGCTCGACAGGTACTGGTCAAGATGGTTTAATAACCTCCGCAATGCACGCAGGTGCAGAGCCAAGTGGGGTGGTAGCTCAGCCGGTTAGAGCGCCGGCCTGTCACGCCGGAGGTCGCGGGTTCGATCCCCGTCCATCCCGCCACTTGTTTACAGGAGGGAGCATCCCATGGGGTGCTCCCTTTTTTGTTGCGCAAACCTTCCTGACGAACGAGTCTCCGAGTTCGCGGCGCGATTACCCCTGCTTTCGGGCGGTCACCTCATGCCCGGCGCGCTCTGCTTCGAGCGCCACCTGCAGCCCGAACGCGGTGTGGGGGTCGTCGAGGTCGCACCCGGTAATGCGGGCGATCTGCCGGATCTGATAGCCCAGGGTGTTGCGGTGTAGCCCCCGTTCCTGAGCCGCACGAGAAAGGTTGTTGAAGTTTCCCAGGTATGCGGCGAGCGCCGCAACGTACTCGGTGCCCTGCTCCGCGTCATGGTCGCGCAGCAGGGCGATGCGCGGGTCGGGGTGCCGCGCCACGTAGTGCTGTACCGCGTCCTGCTGCAACAGCAGGTCGCAGGCGTAAGCGGCGTACTCGTGAACGAGGCGGTCGGGATGCGCCGTGCTGCCCGCCGTACAGGTGTCGCGTGCCTCGTCCATGCGGTTGGCAAGCTGGGCAAGCGACGTTCCCGGGGCACTGATGCCGCAGGGCAGCCCCGTGGCCTTCCCGAAGTCGCGGGCCGCATCGACCAGGCGGCGGTAGGCTTCCTTCTGCCTAACGGGCACAACCCCGAGCAGGGAGTCGCCGCAGCGGCCCACGCACGTCCCGATGCGCTCGTTGGCAAGGCGGCGCCAGTACGGGGCGTACATGGCCCGTTCCTGCGGGATCTCCCAATATACGGCGACAAAGGGGGCTGCGACGGCGACGCCCTGCCGATCGAGCAGCTCCTCGATCTGGGCGGGGTCTTCGATCTCCCGCGCGGCAACGGCCCCGAGCAGATGACGAAAATTGCCAGGGAGCCTCAGCGATTATACCGTTTGTATCGTTGCCAAAGCCCAATATCCTAAGCGTGCAATCCGGTTCTGGAAAAGCTGAAGCAAGGTCGAAGGGGCCGGGACATAAAAACTCGGGATAGGGGAACATCATGGAACTCAACCGCAGGCAGTTCGTGAGCGGCTCGGCGCTGGCCGGGCTGGGGGTTGTGGGCGTCGCCGGTCTGGCCGGCACCCAGGTAGCCGGTGCCGACGAGGCACAGAAGGAGGGCGCGGCGCTTGCCAAGCACACCTGGGAGGTCAAGCCCGACCCCATCGCCGACATCGCCGAGGAGCGCGACTACGACATCGTGGTGGTCGGCGCGGGCATGGCCGGTGTCGCCACGGCCGAGGCCGCCGCGCGCAACGGTGCCTCGGTGGTCGTTGTTGAGAAGACCGAGAAGTGCCAGTACCGTGGCCAGGACTGCGCCGCCATCAACTGCCGCTGGCAGAAGGAGAACGGCATCCAGATCGACCCCGACCTGGCGGCCAACAACCTGTATACCTGGACACACCAGACCGCCAACTACGACCTCATCCGCGCCTGGGCCTACAACTGCGGCAAAGTGGTCGACTACCTCGAGGAGCTGACGTCCAAGCGCGGCTGCATCGTGACCTACGGGCAGTCGGCCACCTCGAAGGTCGGCTGGGACGGCGAGGACACGCCCGAGCTCTACCGCGAGTACGCGAGTCCGGTGTCGTTCCCCTACGCCGACCTCGACTACCCCATGGGCGGCGAGAACCTCAACGACATCATGAACGGCGTGAGCGTCTCGCTGAGCGAGTCTGCGCAGGAGAACGGCGCCGAGTTCGTCTTCAACGCCGTGGCCGAGCAACTGGTGGGCGACGCCTCGACGGGCATCACCGGCGTCGTCGCGACGCTCGAGGACGGCTCGCACGTGCAGTTCAACGCCGCAAAGGGCGTGGTGCTGGCCACCGGCGACATCGGCGGCAACCAGGAGATGATCGACACCTTCTGCCCCATCGCCAACCGCGTCGGCCTGAAGTTCTACACCCCGGGCGGCTGCAACACCGGCGACGGCATCAACATGGGCGCCTGGGCGGGGGCGGCCCTGCAGCGGACCGTGGCCGCGCCGATGATCCACCAGTTCTGCTTTGGGTCGTTCACGTTCCTGCTCGACTCGTTCATGATGAGCTGGCTGTGCGTGAACTGCAACGGCGACCGCTACGCGTCCGAGATGAACTTCGAGCCCTACGTCACCAACGCCCGCATGGCCCAGCCCGGCAACGTCGCCTGGAGCGTCTTCGACGCCGACTGGGAGAAGAACATGCGCATCCAGTGGCCCACGAAGTGCGACGAGTTTATCGTCCAGGTCAAGGACGGCGACCAGATCAATCAGGCTATCGAGTCGGGCTACTGCCTCACCGCCGACACCCTCGAGGAGCTGGCCGAGCAGATGGGCGTCCCGACCGACCGTCTGCTCGCGACCGTGGAGTCGTACAACGGCATGTGCGACGCAGGGGAGGACACGCAGTTCCAGACCCCGGCGAACTACCTCGCCAAGGTGGCGACGGCGCCGTTCTACGCCGTGCCGGTCTCCGCGACGCTGCTCGTGCTGCCGTTTGGCCTGCACGTCGACCGCAACCACCGACATCATGGAGTAGCGGGCTATCGCAAAAGCCCGGGCCGCGCCGGGTCCCACGGGGGAAGGGCGCGGCCCCTACCAAGGGGGATAAAGCAATGGAGAAGTACGCGAACGGCATCACGCGCAGGGCGTTCTCGGCAGGGGCGGCCGGCTTGACGGTGCTCGCCTGCGCACCCATGGCCGCCTTGGCCGCCGAGGCCCAGGCTCCCCGGGCGCCGGTGGCCGACGCCGCCGCCCAGGACGGCTACGCTGCCGAGTATAGCTGCGACGTGGTGGTCGCCGGGTCGGGCGGCTGCGGAACGGCCGCGGCCTGTCGATGCGCCCAGCTCGGCCTCAAGACGATCGTCGTCGAGCAGAGCGGCTTCACGGGCGGCACGAGCCGCTGCACAGAGGGCCTGTTTGCCGTGGAGACGCACCTGCAGGAGGAGGACGGCATCGACCTCACGGCCGACGAGTGCTTCTCGCTGAGCATGGACTTCAACCACTGGGAGGCCGACGCGTCCCTCAACAAGGACCTCTTCTCCACCTCGGCCGCCAACTTCGACTGGCTCGAGGGCCTGGGCATTGGCTTTAAGTACGCCATCCCCAACAGCCACAGCCTGCCTACCTGGCACGTGTACGAGACCGACGGCTCGGGCGTTCCCGGCACCCTCTACATGGACACCTTCATGCAAGCGGTCGTGGACGCAGGCGCCGAGGTGCTTCTCTCCACGAGCGCCCAGGAGCTCGTTATGGAGGACGGCGCCGTGGCCGGCCTGGTGTGTTCAACCGAGGAGGGCCCCGTGCGCGTCAACGCCCCGGTCGTCATCCTGGCCACCGGCGGCTACTCGAACAACGCCGAGATGATGCGCACCTACGCCGGCATCGACCCCGAGCGCGTCATCGTGGCCGGCTTGGGAAAGCGTAACGGCGAGGGCATCGCCATGGGCCTCGCGGCGGGCGGCCAGATGTGCTCCCACCCCGGCACCGCGATGTACTACGGCGGCCAGCCCGAGGGGGCCGCGTTCGGCCGGCGCTCTGGGCCGCCTTCGCCGCATCGCCCATCCTGTGGATCAACGAGAAGGGCGAGCGCTTCACGACCGAGGAGTTTGCGGCCACGAACTTCTCCTACGCGGGCAACGCACTCAAGGGCCAGCGCGACGTCTTTGCCGTCATCAACGAGGCCATCGCCGAGCATATGACCACCGAGGGCGTCTACAACGACATGGGCGAGTACTACAAGCTGGGCGACGCCCTGCCGACCCTGCGCGACGAGATCGAGCAGCAGATGGCCGACAACCCCGAGAACATCTGGCGTGCCGAGACCCCTGAAGACATCGCAGCGGTCATCGGCGCGGACCCCGCGACAGTCGCCGCCATGCTCGAGGGGTACAACGGCTTCTGCGCGGCCGGCAAGGATGAGGCCTTCGGCAAGCCTACCGACTGGCTTGTGCCCGTGGAGGGAGGTCCCTACTACGTGTACCGCCTCAAGATCGGCATGTTCACGACCTGCGGCGGCCTCAAGGTCAACACCGACTGCGCGGTGGTCGACCAGGAGGGAAACCCCATCAGCGGCCTGTACGCGGGCGGCTGCGACGCGGGCGGCCTCTACGGAGCTACCTACGACGTGAGCATCTGCACGGGCAGCGCCCAGGGCTGGGCGGTGCACTCCGGCAAGCGCGCCGCGGAGTCGGCGGCCGCTTACCTGGGGTCGAAGGCCGAGTAAGGTACCGAGTAAGATAATTTGCATGGGCGAGGGCCTGCCGGTTCCGAGTGACGCAGGAACCGGCAGGCCCTCTTGCCAAAACCACAGTCGAGTGCTGACATTACGGTGCCAAAAATCCTGCCGAGTGCTGACATTTATGCCAAAACGCACCCCAGTGCTGACGTTTATCGCCAAAAACATCGACACTCGGCATGCGTTTTGGCAGTATGCGGCGGTGTGAGGGGTCTGGAAGCCAAAGCGAGTCTACCTACGAGCGTCTGACATCATTCGCCGGTAGATGTCTGCCGGTCTGAAGCGATGGCCGAAGCCTTTGACCTCTATGCCGCCTTTGACCGGTCGATAGACGAGGCGCAGATCAGCAGGGATACCTTGTGCGCGTTTGAGCTGGTAGTGATAGGAGAACCAGCCTGTCAGGTCATCTCGCAGCGCATCGGGGGTGATACGGCCGCTCACGGCAAGCTCCAAGGCCCGCACACTACTCGCTACCGCCTGTGCGAAGCTCGCCTCGTCGGGCCATACCTTTGCCAGCAGCGCGACGTCTTCCACGAGCAGCTCGGGGGCCATGGATATTCCGGCAACTCCTGATATCTGCACGATGGCGGCTTTAAGCAACCCATTATCGATCGCCATCGAGGAACTCCCGTATAGCAGGCTCATGTCGATCGAGCTCGGCAAGTGCAGCCGCGGTGAGTTCGGCCCCGCTTAATGGCTGCGAGGCTTGACGTCGCAGCGCGAAGAGCTCGCGAATGTGGGCCTGCTCGAGCTCATGCTCCAGGCTATCGATGTAAGACACCAAGGCATCCGCATAGGAGGCGTCCATCACGTACCCCACCGTTTCAGTACGGTCTACGACCTCGAGGCATCCGTCAGAGCCCAGTTCGTCCCGCCACTCTTTGGAGCGAGCGAGCTCCGATACCCCGATGCGCCGGCCACTCCCAACAGTGGCTTTAAACGTATGGACCTTTTTTTCGAGCAGGCTCGGTGTCATAGGTAACTCCTTAGATTCAGGATAAGACGAGTATACCGATTTAAATGCTTATTCACAACTATATGTGAATTAATCACTCAATCTATTGAGAGTATCCCTGAGAATCTAGCGGAACCTTGCCCCTCTTACTTGTGTGCCCCTTGTGAACATCCCCACTCCTCTCGACATCGCGGCGGATACCTGGTTAAATATCCCTCGCACTGCGCGCAAGCGCAAGGCCAAGTGGGGTGGTAGCTCAGCCGGTTAGAGCGCCGGCCTGTCACGCCGGAGGTCGCGGGTTCGATCCCCGTCCATCCCGCCACTTGATTATGATGAGCCCGGAGGACGTGACCCTCCGGGCTTTTTTGTTATTCGACCGATGTCGCTGCGGTCGACAACCTGAAAGGCGGTTCACACCCATGGAGTACACCTTCGACCGGTTCGACAAGACCCCCGCGAACTTCCGCGCCCTGCGCGACATGGTCGGCTTCAAGCAGGACGAGTTCGCCGACATCGTGGGCGTCGACCGTTCCGAGGTGCGCCGCTGGGACTCGGGCAAGGCCCCCATCCCCCCACGGGCGTGGAGCACCCTGCAGGCCATGGTCGACGAGCACATGGCCCTCACGACCTCCCTCATGGGCGAGGCCGCCGGCACCTTTGCGCCTGAGGACGAGCCCCCCACGGTGGAGCTGGCCTACTACCGTTCCGCCGACAGCTACCGCGGTGACGCCGACTGGATGAGCGCCAACAAGGCAGCCCATGCCGCGGCGGAGCGCCTGATCGAACTCGGGTACCGCGTTTCGTTTGCCTATCCGGCGTAGCGGTCCATGTTGAGCCGCTCGCAGTTTGTGAAAGCCGCCGCGACCGCTGCTGCGTTGGGGCCGGTCGCACTTCCCCTGACGGCCTGCGCCCAGGCCCAGGCTCAAATCCAGGCCAGAAGGTCAGGGTCGGGCTCGCGTCGCATCGTCGTGGCGTCGGACCCCCATTACGTCTCGCCGCGCCTGACCGACAACGGCGCCGCGTTCGCCTCGGTGGTCACCCGGGGCGACGGTAAGGTTATGCTTCACAGCGAGGACTTGCTCGACGCCTTTGTGGCCCAGGTTCTGGCGGAGAAGCCCGCGGCCTTGGTGGTTTCGGGCGACCTGACCTTCAACGGTGCGCGTCTCAGCCACGAGGACCTGGCCGCAAAGCTTGTGCCGCTTCTTGACGCGGGCGTGCGGGTGGCGGTGCTTCCGGGCAACCACGACGTGGCGTGTCTCTATGCGGCGCGATTTGCCGGCGAGTCCTACGAGTACGTGGACTCGGTAGGTGCCGCGGAGTTCCGCGAGATCTGGGCACGGTTCGGCTACGACGACGCCCTGGCCGAGGACGATGCGTCGCTGAGCTACGTCTGCCCGCTCTTCGATGATACCTGGCTGCTCATGGTCGACTGCAACGGCTGTGCCACGCCGGGCTCGTTAGCCCCCGAGACCCTGGCCTTCTGCCGGAGCGTCGTGGCGCGGGCTCGGGAGGAGGGCGTGCGCGTCGTCGGCGTGAGCCATCAAAACCTGCTCCAGCACTGTGCGCTCTTCAAGGGTGGCTTTGTGATGGGAGAGGCCCAGGGGCTGGCGGAACTCTATGGTCAGGAGGGGGTCTCCCTCAACCTGAGCGGTCATATCCATATTCAGCACACGGTTCAAGCGGGGCCGCTGCTCGAAGCTGCCACCTCATCGCTGGCGGTGACGCCGTGCCAGTACACGCAGGTCTCCTTGGAAGCTGACGGGAGGTACGAGGCTCGCTGCGTGCCCGTGGACGTAGAAGGCTGGGCCCGGTCCATCGGCAGCGATGACCCCGACCTGCTGGAATTCTCGACCTATGCGGAAGACTTCTTTGACAACTGCACGCGGGTACAGCCCTACGGTGAGCTTGTGGAGTCGGGGCTTGCAGAGGCCGAGGCTCATGCGACCGCCCGTGCCATCCAGGTCATGAACCGCCGCTACTTTGCCGGGCGCACCGACCTGATCGACTGGGACGAGCCTGCGCTCGTGGCTGCCTTTGGCAGGACGTCCCTTGAGGCATACCTGCAGGTGGTGCGTGCGGAGGAGCCCCGCGACCACGCGTGCTACGGGGGACGAATCGGTTTTTAGTTTTGGTGACAGAAGTCGCGTTTGGAACACGACCCAAGCGAGCTGAAATCAGGGAGCGCCGAGTTTTTCCCCTATTCTCCCTTGACATGACATAACCGCAGGTAAACATCGAGTTTATACGCGGTTTACGGGTGTATGCCCCAGTGGGAGATGTGCAAACCGTGGCGATTTTGCACCATAGGGAGCGTCAACGAGGCGCATTGCCTCCAGGGCCTTAGCCGAGCTCCTTACCAGAAAGGACGCACCCATGGAAACCACCGTTACCCGCCGCGACCTGCTCAAGACCACCGGCGTCGCCGCTGCCGCCGGCCTCGCCGCCAGCGCCATGCCGCTGACCCGCGCCGTGGCCGCCGAAGAAGCCGAGGCCAACCCCTTTATCCCGAGCTTCCTCGTAAAGCCGGAGCCTGTCACCGACTTTGCCGAGACCTACGACTATGACGTCGTGGTGGTCGGTGCCGGCGAGGCCGGCCTTTCCGCGGTGCACAGCGCCCTGGAGGCCGGTGCCACGGTGGCCTGCCTGCAGAACGTGAGCGTGCCCCTCACCACCGGCAACATGGCCGCCTCCATCGACCTTGACCAGACCAGCGAGGCCGCCCTGCAGGCCTGCATCAGCTTTATCAACTGGAAGAGCGACTACCGCTCGAGCCGCCCGCTCGTGGAGGCCTGGGCCCGCAACTCCCAGGAGGCCCTGGCCTGGTGGGCCGACGCCGCGGCCGAGGGCGGCGTGGAGTCCAAGCCTTACGACTGTGTACTGAACTACAACAGCTACGACATCTACCTGCACGCCAACACCTACTTCCACCAGAAGGGCGCCCACAATGACGCCGCGGCCGTGATTGCCGAGCAGGAGGCCGCCGCCGGTGCCGACTTCTACTACGACACCCCCGCGGTTCAGCTGGTGAACGGCGAGGACGGCAGCGTGACCGGCGTGGTGGGCCAGAACGCCGACGGCGAGTACCTGCTCTTCAACGCCGCCAAGGGCGTCATCCTGTGCACCGGCGACTACACCGGCAACCAGGAGATGCGCAACTACTACTGCCCCGACGTCATGGGCTTCGGCGCGGGCCTGCTCTCGCGCGACGGTTCCGGCTACGCCATGGGCATGTGGGCCGGTGCTGTCATGACCCCGCCCGTGCACACCAAGATGATCCACGGCGAGGGTGCCCCCGTGCGCCTCGAGATGCCCTTCCTCTTTGTGGACACCGACGGCAACCGCTTCATGGACGAGAACTGCGGCGACCGCATGGGCTACAACAACAACTACGGCCGCGTCCGCATCGCCGAGCACGGCTTTGAGAACATGTACTACGCCAAGATGTTCTCGATCGTGCCCAACACCTGGCGCGACTACGTGGACGAGTGGATCGCCGCGAACCCCTACGAGATCAGCATCCACAACGCCTACCGCGAGGTGAACCCCGAGAACTGGATCCAGGCCGACACCCTCGAGGACCTCTGCGACGCCATCAACGACTACATGGTCGAGCAGGAGTGGGGCGTCGATCCCATGGACAAGGAGACGTTCGTGGCGGCCGTGAACCGCTACAACGAGCTCTGCGAGAAGGGCGCCGACGACGACTTCGGCAAGGACCCCATGTACATGATCAAGACCGACACCGCTCCCTTCTACGCGGTGCCCCGCGGCAGCACCGGCGTGCCCGCCATCCTCTCGGGCCTCGTGTGCGACGGCAACCACCAGTGCCTCAACGGCGAGATGCAGCCCATCCGCGGCCTCTTTGCCGCCGGCAACGCGAGCGGCCAGTTCTTCGGCGGCGTGGACTACCCCATGAACATCGAGGGCCTCTCCATCGGCCGAGCCATCACGAGCGGCTACGTGGTGGGCAAGTACGTCGCCAGCCTGTAAACGGCATCGGGGGATTCTCCGTCGACGTGCGCGCAGTACAATACCCGCAGCTCACGATGCTGTTCGGGCCGTCTCGCATTGTGCGGGGCGGCCCTTTTTGTGCGTACGCAGGGGGGCAGCCGCCATGGCGACAGATTGGCGAGAACGGCTGGGAGGGCCCACGGCCCTTGCCTTTGGGGGCCTTGCCTGTGCGCGGGCGTGGTTGTCGCTCCTGTACGTAAGCCCAGGCGCAGAGGCGTCGTTCCACGGCTGGTTCGATGTGGGCTATGTGGGAGTGGGCGTTGCCGTGGTGCTGGCGGCGCGGCGTATCGGCGGGTTTTCGAGGTGGCGCTGGCCCTACGTGACGGCATTGCTGTCGATGCTCGCGGCTGCTCTTTGCTCGGGTGCCGGATCGGTGTGGGCGGTCCCGGCGCCCGTGCGGGCTGTCATGGCCTGCGTTTCGGGTACGGGTTTTGGGCTCCTGTGCCTCCTCAACGCCGAGTCCCTGGTGCGCTTGCGGCTTTTGCGCATCGTGCTGTATCTGGCGGCGAACAGTGCGATGGCGTCGGTGTTTCTTTGGGCCCTCTACACCACCAGACAGTTCAGCCTGGTTCGGGTCACCAGGTTGTCGTTCTCGTTCATGGCCGCGGGGCTGTTGCTGGTCTTGTTTCCCAGCTCGTGGGGTGCCGCGGTGTCTGCGTATTGCGTGGCCCTTGCGTTCTCGCTGTTCACGTTCTGCACGGCCGTCCTTCTGTATGCCATGGGCCAAAGCACGGGCGTTCCGATTGCGCCGCTGATAGGCGGCCTGTCGGTTACCCAGCTGGCCATTATGGCGGGCGACCTCTTTGCGCGGTCGCTGCCCTCGTCGTTGCCGGCGGTGTCGACGGTCGTGGCGGTCTTTGTAGTGGTCCTCTCGCTGGGGCTGCTGTTTTTAGAGCGCGACTTTACGTCGCGATGGAGCCGCGGGGTGATCCTCGAGGCTGAGATGCCGATGGAGGAAGACCCCAGAGAACGCCTTGAGGACCGCTGCGCAACATGGCGGACAACTTTGGCCTCACCGAGCGGGAGGGAAGCGTGCTCGTGCTGCTGGTGGGGCCGCAGACCAACCGTGCCATCGCGGCCGAGCTGGGCATAACGCCGGGAACTCTTAAGACCCACGTCCGCCACATTTACGAGAAGACTGGCGTGCACAGCCGGGAGGAGCTGGGGGAGCTGGCGGGGGTGGTGTCGCGGCGGGGGTAGGGGGGCTACGGGAGGCACCTGCTCATCGGGATTTCGTGTGCGGTCGGTTGCGGCGCCCGTTGAACCGTAGCTGTTTCGGTGACAAACACGCTGACGACGTGCCGCCTGCGCGCGCCTTCTTTTGGCTGCCTATGAAGGAGGATGCACCATGTCTACGATTGTTGCCACCGTTGTGAACGGCCACGACCTCGCCCTGTACGACACCGAGACCAACCTGTGGCTCGGTACCCAGAAGGACAAGGGCCAGGCCGAGTTCCAACCCACCACCGACGGCAAGCCCGCCCCCTACCTGTACGACATCGAGGGGGCCGACGCCGAGGAGTGGGAGCGCCGTTGCCGCAAGGGGTCCAAGGACTGCGGCATCGAGCTGGGCGAGCTCGTCGAGCTTGCGGCCGACGACCCCAAGCCCTGGGCGCCCGACGGCCGCTACTTCCAGGTGAAGGCGTTCGACTAGGGAGTTTGAGTAGAGCGTTTGGCGTAACGACGCGGTTTGCGGAAGGCCGGTTCCCGCTGGGGCCGGCCTTTTTTGTGGTCCCGACGGCGACTCTCTGGCGGCCCGGGTGACCCGATGCGCACCAAATTCGAGTTCTGTAAGCCTTCGGAGGGCGGGATGGCACCGAATCTTCGTTCTGTAAGCCTGAGGGAGGTTGATTGGCACCAAACCAGAGTTCTGTAAAGGCCAACAGACTAAATTGGGTGCTTGTGCACACCTGGAGCTTACATAACCCGGGTTTGGTGCCACCGCGTGGCGTCCTTCCTTACAGAATCCGATTTTCGTGCCGCTGCCTTCGTACCGACTGTCTTCGTGCCGCTAGCTGCATGCCCTCTTCCCTCGGCTGCCGTGCAAGAAATGCGCAGCAACGCTGCCGCCGGTCGGTCGCAGCTTCGGATGCGCTACCGTGTAGGGACGCGCTCCATAGCCCACGACCATCTACCCCAGAAAGGTGGCTTGCCCATGTCCACGCCCATTGCCTCGCGCGACCAGATCGACCCCCGCTACCAGTGGGACCTCTCGAACATCTTTCCCTCCGACGACGCCTTCCTCGCAGCCCTCGACGCCGCCAAGGCCTATCCGGAGCGCATCGCGGCCCTCAAGGGCACGGTGGCCGCGTCGGCCCAGGGGCTCCTGGCCTTCCTTCAGCTTGACGACGAGGTCGACGTGGCGCTGGGCAAGCTCGCCAACTACGCCCAGCGCAAGAGCGACGAGGACACCCGCGTGGCCCGCTACCAGGACTTCTCGTCCCAGGTGACGACGCTCTGCGTCGAGATCGCCGGAGCCGGTTCGTGGTTCTCGAACGAGGTCCTCTCGATTGCGCCCCAGACCATGGAGCGCTTCTACGCCGAGGAACCGGCCCTCGAGCTCTACCGGCGCAACCTCGACCGCATCTTCGCCCGCCGCGAGCACGTGCTGAGCCCGGCCGAGGAGGCCCTGCTCGCAAGCGCCGGCGAGATGGCCGCCCAGCCCGACAACATCTTCTCGATGCTGAACGACGCCGACCTGGCCTTCCCCGACGCCGTCGACTCCCAGGGCCAGAAGCACCCGGTGACCCACGGCACGTTCATCCCGCTGCTCATGGAGCCCGACCGCGTGCTGCGCCGGTCGGCCTACGATGCGCTGTACGGCGTGTACCGCCAGTTCCGCAACACGAGCGCCGCCACGCTGGGGGCCCAGCTCAAGCAGCTCAAGTTCTTCTCGGACGCGCGCCGCTACCCTTCGACCCTCGACGCCGCCCTGGCCGCCACCGAGGTCCCCACCTCCGTCTACCGCAACCTCATTGATTCGGTCCACACCAACATGGGCGCCATGCACGACTACGCGGCCCTGCGCAAGCGCCTGCTCGGCGTCGACGAGCTGCGCTTCTGGGACCTCTACGTGCCGGTGGTGGGCGACGTCGACATGCGCTTTACCTACGAGGAGGCCTGCGAGATCGTGCTCGAGGCCTTGAAGCCGCTGGGCGAGGAGTATCTGGCCATCGTGCGCGAGGGCCTCTCGAGCCGTTGGATCGACGTGTACGAGAACCCCGGCAAGCGCAGCGGCGCCTACTCGGCCGGCGGCTTTGGCATGAACCCCATGATCCTGCTCAACTTCCAGGGCACCCTCGACTCGGTGTTCACGTTGGCCCATGAGATGGGCCACTCGGTGCACACCTATCTCTCGTGCCACAACCAGCCCTCGTGCTACTCGAGCTACGTGATCTTTGTGGCCGAGGTGGCCTCGACCTGCAACGAGGCCCTGCTCATGGACTGGTTCCTCAAGAACCGTGCCGACGACCCCCGCGTGCGCTCCTACCTGGTGAACCACTACCTCGAGATGTTCCGCACCACGCTGTTCCGCCAGTGCATGTTCGCCGAGTTCGAGCTCAAGGCCAACGAGCTCGTGGCCCGCGGCGAGGGCGTGACGGCCGAGGCCCTGAGCGCCATCTACCGTCGCCTGAACGAGGAGTACTTTGGCCCTGCCGCCGTGGTCGACGACGACATCGCCACCGAGTGGGCCCGCATCCCGCACTTCTACTACGACTACTACGTGTACCAGTACTCCACCGGCTTCGCCTCGGCCGTCGCGCTGTCGCAGCGCATCCTGACCCAAGGGGCGCCGGCCGTGCAGGACTACCTGGACTTCCTCAAGGGTGGCGCCTCCAAGACCCCGCTCGAGCTGCTCAAGGGCGCCGGCGTTGATCTGAGCACCCCGCAGCCCGTGGACGACGCCCTCCAGGTGTTCGCGGGCCTGGTGCGCGAGCTTGACGAGCTGACGCAAGGAGAGTAGGCGACCGCCGGGGGCGGGGCATTCGGGAGCGGGGCGCTCCCGCCCACATTTCCAGAGCGGAGAAGCCCACGGAACGGCGGCGTAGATGCCTGCTGCTCCGTGGGCTTTTTTTTCTTGCAAGACGCGATGTTCGGGCTTGGTTTTACGCCTGGGCCGCGATCGACTCGGCTGCCAGGTAGCCGCCCAGATAGGACCGGCTCACGCCGCCGAAGTCAAAGCTCATGCTCGTGAGCCCTGCTGGGGGGCGCCCCGAGACGTGTCGTGAGACCACGAACCCAAAGCCGCCGAGTAGGTATTTAATCGCGTCCTGTTGTGCCGGGCGAGACAAAGATTCGCTATGCTTACCGGTCGGGTACAATGTCATGAGCGTAGACGATGCGGCGATGGGAGTGACGGCCGGTGGAGCAGGCGGTGATTGCGGCGTTCGACCTCGACGGTACCTTGTTGAGGGGCCAGTCGGGCACGCTCATCGTGAACTATCTGTGGCGGCGCCACCTCATCTCGTTGGGGACCGCCTTGGCTTGCGCGTGGTGGGGCGTCCGCTACAAGCTGCACCTGCCGCTCAGGCAAAACGAGGTGCGCGAGCGCATCTATCGCGCCCTGGACCACCTGAGCACCCGGCAGATCCACGATATCATGGAAGACTTCCACACCCGCGTCATGGTGCCCCGCTATCGGCCGGCCGGCATCGCCGAGCTACGGCGCTATGAGGAGGAGGGCGTGCACGTGGCGCTCGTCTCGGCCACGTTCAACCAGATCGCCCAGGCGGCCATGGAGTACCTGGGGTGCGACGTCGCCTTGGCCACCGTCATGGAGCGCGACGCGCAGGGGCACTTTACCGGCGCCGTCGACGGAGAGGTGACCGAGGGCCCCGAGAAGGTGGTGCGCATCGAGGCCTGGGCCGACGGCGCCTTTGGTGCGGGGGGCTGGTCTTTGGGCTACGCCTACGGCGACCACTACAGCGACGTGCCCCTGCTCAGCGCCGCCGGGCACGGGTATGCCGTGAACCCCGGGCCTACGCTCAAACGCGAGGCCGAGCGCCGCGGCTGGCCGATCCTCGAATGGAAATAGCCGTGGTTTCCAACGCGTGCGCTTCGATGACCCCCGGCGATGCGCCGACGTCGCTGCCCGACGGTTCGCCATTTGACCCCGTCGCGTTTCGCGAGCGCGTCCTTGCTTTGGCCGAGCCTCTGTGGCGCGAGCTGCCCTGGCGGCGCACGTGCGACCCCTATCCCATCTGGATCAGCGAGGTCATGCTCCAGCAGACCCAGGTGAGCAGGGTGGAGGCTCGCTGGGACTCCTGGTTCGAGCGCTTTTCCACCGTGGGGGCCCTAGCCGCCGCCGACGACGCCGACGTACTGGCCGCCTGGCAGGGGATGGGCTACAACCGCCGGGCCCTCGCCCTTCACCGAGCTGCGTGCCAGGTGGTGCAGGAGCACGGCGGGAACTTCCCCCGGGAGCGCGACGAGCTGCTTGCCCTGCCCGGCGTCGGTCCCTCCACAGCGGCCGGCATCCGCGCCTTCGCCTTCGACGAGGCCGACGTCTACCTTGAGACCAACGTCCGCTCGGTCTTTATCCACGAGTTCTTTCCGGCCGCCGACGAGAAGGTGGCCGACAAAGACCTCGTGCCCCTGGTGCGCGCCTGCTGCCCCCCGAGCGGTTGCGACGTGCGTGGCTGGTACTACGCCTTGCTCGACTACGGCGCGTGGCTCAAAAAGACGGTGCCCAACCCGAGCCGCCGCAGCTCGGCCTATGCGCGCCAGTCGCGCTTCGAGGACTCCCACCGCCAGAAGCGGGCGGCCGTGGTGCGCATCCTGCTTGCGGCCCGCGACGCCGGTGCCCCGCTTTCGACCGAACGGGTCGACACGCTGCTTGGGGAGGAGGCGCTTGCCGCAGGACGCATGCCTGCCGGCCTCGAGACCACGGCGCTCATCCTGCGGGAGCTGGCTGCGGAAGGTTTTTGCATGAAGGTCGAGGCCGGTTGGAAAATCGGGGCATCAGTTTAGGTTTCTTGGGTACAAAGTGTGCCAACCTCATGCAGTGCCTCCGTGCCCATCGACGCAAGGCGGGGCGGGGAGCGGGGAAGGCGAGAACACCAAGGAAGGACGTGCACCATGGAACTTAAGGGATCGCAGACCGAGAAGAACCTCTGGACCGCCTTTGCCGGCGAGTCCCAGGCCTATACCAAGTACGGTTTCTATGCCAAGCAGGCTACCAAGGAGAACCTGAACCCCATCGCCGACATCTTTACCGAGACCGCCGGCAACGAGCAGCACCATGCGAAGATTTGGTTCAAGTACCTGCACGGCGGCGCGGTCCCCATGACCAACGACAACCTGGTCGACGCCGCTCACGGCGAGAACTACGAGTGGACCGAGATGTACCACGAGTTTGCCGAGGTCGCCGAGAAGGAGGGCTTCGACGAGATCGCTGCCAAGATGCGCCTTGTGGGCGCCATCGAGAAGACCCATGAGGAGCGCTACATCAAGCTGGCCGAGGACCTTGCCAACGGCACCGTCTTCAAGCGCGACGACGTCGTGGTCTGGAAGTGCACCGTCTGCGGCCACCTGCACATGGGCACCGAGCCGCCTGCGGTGTGCCCCGTCTGCGGCCATCCTCGCAACTACTTCGTCCAGAACGTGGTCAACTACTAGGACTGCGTGGGAGAAGAAACCTCCGCTCGGGAGATGTTCTCCAAGTGACGACGCCCGCCCCGCCGGACTGCACCTTCCGGCGGGGCGGGCGTTTTCTAGAGCAACCCACAAAATTGCTGGACGAGGCGCGCGAGGGCGCGGTGTGCTGAGGCACATAAGCCCGAGCGCAACGAAGTGCCAGCATTTTTTGTGGAGTGCTCTAGGGGCGCTTTTTTGGGAATGTTCCCGTACAGGACCCTCGCGTCCGTCCCGTATCCGAAAGGTGGCCCCCCATGTCCCGCTCATGCTGCGCTTCTCGCCCCGAGCTTCCTCGCCGGGTCCGTATCGCCGCCGATTTCATGCGCTTGGCCTATGCGCTGGTGTTCGTCGTCAACGTGCGCTGTGCCCTGGGCTACCTCGTGAGCACCGAGGCGTTTCTCCCCAGCTTCGACGCGAGCGGCGAGGCCGGCCTCGTGGCCCTGCGCGGTATCGGGGTGGCCTTCTTGATGTGGAACGCCACCTACCCGGCGGTGGTGTGGGACCCCGTGCGGTTTAGGTCGCTGGCGGCGGTGGTGCTGGTGCAGCAGGTCATAGGGCTGGTGGGGGAGAGCTGGATCTACGCGGGGATTTCGGGCGCCTACCCGGCACTGCAGGTCACCATTCGCGCGTTCATCTCGTTCGACGGCTTTGGCCTGGTCGTCATGCTGGCGACGTTCGTGTGGCTCGAGGTGGAGCGGAGAAGATCTGCCGTTTAGGGGCAGGCTCGACTGGCGGGATGTGGGTACGTGGCCGGGACCTTGACTTTGCGACTCAGCGGGGCGTGCGCAGAGGACGAAATCGGAGCTTTGCGACTTAGTGAGGGTTCGCGTTGGACAAAACCGGAGCTTTGCGACTCGGTTTTGCCAAAACGATGGGCCATTGAGTCGGCCGATGAGGTATCTACCTGTGGTAATACCTCTCATCATATATGTGCTACCTCAAAAGCGAGTCGCAAATCCAGGGTCTTGTCCATCTCGACCCTGCCCGAAATCGCAAAGTCCCGGTTTGGTCCACTTCGACGGTGCATCGGGGGGCACACCTGTGTATCTGGGTGGATCGCCTTGAAGGGAGTCGCGGGCGGCCCGGTACTCACCCTGTTGCCCAATAAACCAAACGCGGGGGAGAAGCCCGACCGATCGTCGAGCTTCTCCCCCGGTGGGGCGGTGCCTGTGGAGGGCCGGACTGTCCGGTCTTCGCGGCCAGTCCGGCCCTGCCGGCCTTACCGGCCCTGAGCCTGCGGGCCCATCCCGAGGTCTGCGGCCAGGGCGTCGAGGCCGACCATGACGACGTCCTCCACTTCGGGGACGAAGGGTGCGAGACCCGTCTCGTCGGCAAAGCGGGTGCGGACGTAGCCCTTGCAGCGATCGCACACGTGGATGCGGTGCGCGTCGTCGCCCTCGATGCTGCGGTAGTGCAGCTGGCTCTCGTCCTGGGTGCCGCAACGAACGCAGCGGATGCGCTCGACCTCCCAGGTCGCCCCGCACTGGGGGCAGTAGAGCGTGCGGCCGTTGGTCTTGCCCGAGGCCGTGGGCCCCACAAAGGCCACCGAGGCCTCGCCGCCGCACACGGGGCACAGGCGCGGCTTTGCGTGCTGGTTGTGCGCGGCCTTGATGTCGGCGGCTATCGCCTCAAGCGCCGCGCTGGCCGCCGGCTCGAGCATGGGGCGCAGCGCGAGGGAGAGCACCATGGCGCTCGTTTCGGCCACCGCCTCGCCCTCGGACTCGGCCAGGACCTCGAAGACCGCGTCCAGATAGGACGCCGGGTCGCTCCCGGCCAGGGTGAGCGGTGCGCTGCAGACGGTCTTTTCCCAGTCGCGGGCGTTCAGCGCCTGGGCGACGGCATCGTCGAACGCGTCTTGGGCTACGAGCGCCTCGGCGATCGAGCGGGCGGTGGAGGCGAAGAGGGGCGCGTCCACCGGGACGGGTGCCTGGGAGAGGAACGGCACCTGGCCCCAATACCACTGCTCGAGGTCGGCCGCCACGAAGGCGGGGACGCTTGCGTCGGCCACCTGGTCGGCCACCTTCGCCTGGATGTCCCAGATCGGCTCAAAGAACGACAGACGGGCGCGGGTGCCCTCGTCAGAGGTCCGCCGGTAGCTTGCACAGGCTGTTTCGATGCGCTTGAGGTTCATGCCGTCGCCTTTCAAAATGCGCCCGCGGCGCATCTGGGGCGCCGCGGGCTTGGGAACACGGCGGGGTTTGAGCCCCGCTCAGAACTTTCTCGAAACGCCCTAGTTGGTCGGGGCGTCCTTGACGTTCGTGACGATCTTGCCGGTCTCCTTGTCCTTGTACACGACGTTCTTACCGCTGGTAAGCTCCTCGCGGGCCCAGTGACCCCAGTGGTACAGGGCGTCCGAGTCCTTGACGGTGCCGTCGCCGAACATGAGGTTGGCGCTGCCACGGTAGGGCTGGAAGATGCCGCCGCCGAGGAAGATGTGCGCCATGCCGAACACGCAGATGCCGAAGAAGCCCAGGTCGTGCAGGAACAGAATCACCGAACGGGCGGTGGCGCCCCAGTCGAACACGCTGGTGCACAGGATCAGCAGCACACCGGTGATGCCCATGAGGATGCCCATGAGGATGAGCAGGCCGTCGGCGAAACGCTGGCCGCTCTTGTTGAGGTGCTGGTCGGGCATGTGAATCCACTTGGCGCCGAAGAGGTAGGGGAAGAACAGGGCCATCCACTTCTTGTCGTCAGAGTCCCACTTGGTGAAGAAGTCCTCTTTGAAGATGTGCCAGGCACCCTTGGGAGCTGCGATGGCGCTGATGAGCGGCACCGCGATAAAGATGATGCCGAGCACGCGGTGGGACATGCGGATGACGTAGACCGCCTCGCCGCCGATGGCGGCGGCCAGCGGCGGGATGAACACGAACAGGCCGCTGATAACCAGCAGGATGCAGCTGATGGCGACCACGTCGTGCGTGATGCGGGCCAGAAGCGAGTGACGCTTGATCCAGACGGTGTAGCGGCTCTCCTTGCGTTCCTTGATGAACGCCTTGTCGGCCGCCTCCTCCTGAGGGGTCACCTTAACGGAGGC
>JAHZGC010000014.1:0-32807 GCA_019421015.1 Coriobacteriaceae bacterium
GGACATCGCCCTCTCAAGGCGGAGATCACCGGTTCGAATCCGGTACGGGCTACCATCGTTTTACCTGCAGGCTTGCCTGCTTACATAGTTTGGCCCGTTCGTCTAGCGGTTTAGGACATCGCCCTCTCAAGGCGGAGATCACCGGTTCGAATCCGGTACGGGCTACCAGCGAGTTCAGCAGGCTATCGGATTCATCCGGTAGCCTGCTTTTGTTTAAGGAAGAGCTTGCCTATGGCATTCAAGCGGCGTACCAAGCAAAGCATCTCGGCTCCCGTTGGTGCGGGGAAGGTGGCAGAGCGGCCTTCTCGCTCTGTCCTAGCTCGGGGAAACGGGGAAGACGCTTCCGCACAGGACGTTTCTGCCACCAAACGCAAGGAAGACCGCAATCTTTACGTGGGCATAGGCTTCATCGTCTTGGTGGCCGTCGGCTTTACGGTTTGGCTGTTTGTCAGCGGCAAGGCCGCTTCGTTCTTCGACGCCTTGGCCAGGGCGGACCTGTGGTGGGTCCTCGGCGGCGCGGCGTTTTTCATAGGGTTTTTCATGCTCGACGTGGCCTGTTACCGCGTGGCGGGCATGCTGACCGGCGTGCGTCTCGGCTTTCTCGACCTACTGAGCGTGGCGGCGGCGGGCATCGTGTTCGGCTACCTCACGCCGGGTCAGATGGGGGCGGCTCCTGCCCAGATCGTCCGCCTCTCCCAGGTGGGGCTCAAGGTGGGCGATGCCACGGCGGTGCAGCTGACGAAGTTCTTTATCTACCAGGCTGCCGTCACCGTCTTCGGCGCCGTGGTGCTCGTTGCCAAGTCGTCGTATTTCATCGCCCGATTCGGCGACCTCGTGCTGGTCTCGGTGCTCTCGTTCGTCATGCACCTGGGCATCATGGCAGGCCTCGTGCTCGTCATCTTCTTTCCCAACCTGGTTCGTCGGGTGCTCTACTGGGCTGTCAAGGTGGGGTCCGGGCGCATTCGCCTTATCAAGGATCCCGACGGCCTCCGGCGCAAGATCGACGACGAGGTCGACGAGTACGCCGGCTCGGTACACGCGGCCATCCGCCATCCCGGCGTGGTGGGGACGGCGGTGGCGGTGACCCTGCTGCAGCTCGGGTGCCTCTATTGCGTGCCGTACTTCGTCATCCGCTCCTTTGGGGTGGACGCCATGGACTTTGTGACCGCGGGGTGCGCGGCGGCCTTTGTGCAGCTGATCATGACGGCGGTCCCCCTGCCGGGCGGTACGGGAGGGGCAGAAGGCGGTTTTGCCCTCTTCTTCGGCCCTGAGCTCGGCGCGTCGGTCACGGCCGCCGTCGTTTTGTGGCGCATGCTCACCTTCTACCTGCCCATCATAGCCTGCACGCCCCTGCTCGGGCTGCGTTCCAAGCTCACGCCGGCGCAGCGGCTCGAGGAGTTTGGCGAGGCCCATGTGGGCTATGAGGGCTTCGTCGACGCCATGAAGATCGTTCGTCGGCGTACTGTCGAGCTCCGCGACGCCTCCTCGGGCCGCCGCATGCGCCATGCGGGGCTCAAGCGAGGGCGCCACGTCTACGTGGCCATGAGCTCGGCCATGCCCGTCGAGCGCAAGGCGTGGTATCGTGCCCACAGGCTGCGTCGGGCGCGCAAGACGGCGAGCGTGCGTCTGAGCGACCTGGCGTCAAGAGACCGCGACGCCCAGAAGGGCGAGGAGCCGCTCTAGAGCAGCCCACGCAATTGCCGGACAAGGCGCGCGAGGGCGCGGTGCACTTAAGGCACATAAGCCCGAGCGCAACGCGGTATCAGCGATTCTGTGGACCGCTCTCTAGAGCATTTTGAGAAAGTTCCTGCACAAGGCGGCCAAAGGCGCGGTGTGCTGAGGCACATAAGTCTTTGGCCAACGCGGTGCAGGACTTTATTCAAATTGCTCTAGGCGCACGGGTCGTCAGAAAGCCGTGCCAAGGAGGCACAGCCGCCGCACGACGCGCAGGCCGCCAACCCTCCCTGGGCCGTCTCGCGCAAAGACGCGGGGAGCGCCCGCCCCACTTCGTCCATGGCACCCACGACCTCGTCGAAGGGTATGGGGAACCCGATCCCTGCCAGGGCCATCTGGGCGGCTGTGAAGGCGTTTGCCGTGCCGACGGCGTTGCGCGCCTGGCAGGGTATCTCCACCAGGCCGCGAACCGGGTCGCAGACAAGGCCCAGGAGGTTTGCGATGGCCAGCGACGAGGCCGTCAGGGACTGCCTGGGGGTGCCTCCGTACAGGGAGACGATGGCTGCGGCCGCCATGGCGCTTGCGGTGCCCACCTCGGCCTGGCAGCCGCCTTCGGCTCCCGAGACGCTTGCCGCGTGCTCGACGATCGCGCCGATGGCGGCCGCGGTGTAGAGGGCGTCCGCGAGCCCCTCGTCGTCGAAGCCCCCGTCTTCTTGGAGCGCGACGAGGCACCCGGGCACGACGCCCGAGGAGCCGGCGGTGGGGGCGGCCACGATGACGCCCATGGCGGCCGAGCGTTCCAAGACGCCCAAGGCGTAGGAGACCGCCTTGGTGAGGGAGGGTCCGCATATGGCTGCGGCCCCTGCGAGGCTGGCGTGCATGAGCTGGGCCTCTCCGCCTATAAGGCCGCCGAGGGAGGGGAGGGGGTTCGCCAGGGGCTCACGCACCTCGTCACGCATGGCTCTGATCGTGCGTGCCATGAGCCCCTCCACCTCGTTGGGGCCGCGCAGGTCGACTTCGCGCAGGCGCATGACCTTCCCGATGCCGCAGCGGTGTGTGTCGCACAGGGCGAGGAGGTCGGCCCCCGACACGAAGTCGTACGGGCTCTGGAGGTCGGCGGGGGCGGTGAGCGCGCCGGGCACGTTGACAGCGTAGGCGCTCGTGACGTTGGCCTGGGCGGCGATGGCCGCGATGGTGTCGGCGGGGGCGGCCGTGTCGGTCTCAAAGACCGCATAGGCGGTGTGGCCCGGCTCGGTGCGGTAGGAGCTCATATAGGCGATGTTCACGCCGGCGTAGCCCAGCTCGGCCGTCATGCGGGCCAGCATGCCGGGAACGTCGCGGTGCTCTACGAGCAGGGTGGGCATGCGGCCCGAGATGTCGACGTCGACGCCGTTGATGCGACTGACATGGACCTTGCCCCCGCCTATCGACTCGCCCCTGACGACGGTCTTGGAGCCGTCGGTCCCGACCAGCGTGATGTCGACGGTGTTGGGATGGAGCTCGGGGGCGTCTCCGGCGGCGGTGAACGAAAAAGAGAGCCCCACTTCGCGGGCTACCTCGAACGAGTCGCGGATGCGGGGGTCGTCGGTGTCCATGCCGAGGACGCCGGCGACGAGGGCGCGGTCGGTTCCGTGGCCGCGGAAGGTCGTGGCAAACGAGTTGTACAGCACGAAGCCGACCTCTTTGACCGGCGCGGGGCAGAGGCTTGTGGCCAGGTGGGAGAGGCGCAGTGCCCCGGCGGTGTGCGAGCTCGAGGGGCCGACCATGATGGGGCCGAGGATATCGAAGGTGCTGCCTATGCGCATGGGGGTCTCTCCTCGTGTATGGAACGTGCGGGTGGTATGGGGAGTCTACCCCAACCGGGCCGTCGGTGGCATAAGATAGTCGGGTGCACATCCGGCGGCGAGAAAGGGCGCTTCTCTATGGCTTCTTGCATTTTGGTGAGTGGGTTCGAGCCTTTTGGAGGGCTTGCGACCAACCCGGCCCTCGAGGTCCTCTCGCTGCTCCCGCCCGAAGCCGCGGGCCACGCCGTGCAGACGGTGGCGGTTCCTGTGGAGTACGGCCGTTGCGTCGAGCGGGTCATGGCCGCCGTGGAGGAGTACGACCCCATCGCCGTCGTCATGGTCGGGCAGGCCCGCGGGCGTGCCGAGGTGACCGTCGAGCGGGTGGCGGTGAACGTCGACGACGCGACGGTGCCCGACAACGCCGGCGAGGTCCGCCGCGGCATGCCGATCAACCCCGCCGGGCCTGCGGCCTACCTCTCCACGCTGCCCGTTCGCGACTTGGTGGAGCGAGCCTGCGCGGTGGGGGTGCCCACGGACGTGAGCGACACGGCGGGGTGCTACGTGTGCAACCATCTGATGTACGGCGTGCTGGACGCCCTGGCCGCAAGCGGTCGGGCCGACCGGGTGGCCGCCGGGTTCGTCCATGTGCCGCTTATGCACGCCCAGGTTATCGAGGGCGGCATTCACGGCGAGCCGAGCATGGCCATCGCGGACATAGCCCGGGCGCTCACCGCGATGGTCGAGGAACTGGCCAGCGCCGCCATTTAGGGCGAAACGCAAAATTGCTGCCATACCGCGCCCTTGCATGGCTTGGGCGGCGGTAGCCGGTGCCTTCTCGACCCTTTACTGCGGCCTCCTATAAAAAACTTTCTTCCCGATGAAACAATTCGTGCGTCTTGGGCGTACAGCTCTATGAGGGCCCTCGACGTGGTATCGGCGGCACGGGTGCCGCAGACGGTTGGAAGGGAGGTGGCGGTGCGCGGTAAAGACGAGTTCGACCGCTACGTCAAGGTGTACAAGGACACCGTTTTTAGGGTTGCCTACGGCTATTTGCGCAACCATGCCGACGCCGACGACGTCACGCAATGCGTGTTCGTAAAGCTCCTGCGTTCGCGACGCTCCTTCGAGAGCGACGAGCACGCCCGGCGCTGGCTTATCCGGGTGACGGTCAACGAGTGCACGACGCTCTACCGCACCTTTCGGCGCCGTCCCGAGAACATCGACGACTATCTCGACACCTTGGCGGCCCCCGACGAGGAGGCGTCCGACCTGCTCGGGCAGGTCATGGCCTTGCCGGCTCGCTATCGGGTGGTGCTCTACCTGCATTACTACGAGGGCTACTCAACCGAGGAGGTGGCCGGCATGCTCGGCGTTCCCTCCTCCACGGTGCGCACGCGGCTGGCCCGTGGGCGCAAAAAGCTCAAAGACGTCTTGAGAGGGGACGAAGGCCTATGAAGGTCCGAGACGATGGCGCGGGCGGCACGCGTGCCGGTACCGGTTTTGACGACATGTGTGCGCAGGAGAGGCTCAGGGAAGCCTTTGGGCTGCTCCGCGCGCCTACTGTGACCTATGAGAGGACGTGTGCGATGGTTCAAAGCGATGGAAAGAAGGCACGGGGTGGCTGGACCCGCAGGGTGACGGTACGCAGCGCCGTGGTAGGGGCCGCCGCAGCGATGCTGCTGGCTTCGGGGGCCTACGCCGCCGCCAGCTCGGATTTCTTTGCCAGCGCCTTTGGCGACAAGGGCCAAGACGACGTGGCGGCCCACGAGGTCGTCGACGCCGAGAAGAAGGTCGAGGGGGTCGAGCCCGTCCCCTGGACCGCCCCGGCCATGGAATGGGTCGCCACCGACCCCGCCGAGGCCGAGCGCATCGTGGGAGAGGCCCTTGCGACGGTGGGGCAGGCGGTGACCTTGAACGGTACCACCTTGACCGTGGAATCCTGCGTCGTGGACGCGAACGGCCTCGGCGTGGCGACGTTCATGCTCGAGAACCCCGAGGGGGTTGCGATCGGAGACGCGGGGTACGGCGAGTTTTACCTGGATCCCGAGGGACCGGTGCTGGACGCGTTTGCAAGGGGAGCCGACGACGCTCCCTACGACCATCGTCTGGTGCTCGACAAGACCCTTTCTACCGAAACCGAGGTACACGGCGTGCTCTACTTCGGACCTTTTGGGACGCCGGGGGACGGGGAGGGATTGCCGGCTGCCTTGGAATTCGGTCTGACCGGCCTAACCGCTCCCGAGGAGTACGGCGATGCCGTCGTCGAGTTTGCTCCGGCCCAGGCCATGGGGACCGTCGAGTTCGCCGCAGACGGTGTCACGGCGAGCCTCTCGCCCATCGGCATGGTGTTTGCCGGGGAGCCGGTTGGAGACCTCTGGGCCAGCAGCGTCACCGTGCGCTTTGCCGACGGCTCGGAGTATGTGGTGCAGGCCGACGACGTCGCGAACACCGTCGTCAGCTGGTTTATGGACGACCACGCCGAAGCCGAGGTGTTCAACCGCCTGGTCGACCCGGCCGCGGTGACGTCGGTCGCGGTGGTGCTCGGCGAGACGGGCGAGACCGTGGAGCTGCTGCTTACGGTGTAAGGCGTAGGGCGGGGACCCCTCCCGCATCAAAAGCGCCCCCGGAACCGTGGAGTTCCGGGGGCGCTTCTTGTTACCGGGGTCGTACTGGGTACGACGCGATGACGACGGTGCTTAGGGCATTTTGAATAAAATCCTGCAATTCTGAGGACTGCTTTAGGAGAGCCAGCACTTGGTCATGGTGATGTAGCCGGACGGGCTGTAGTAGAAGTTGTTCACGCGGCTCGAGGTCAGGTAGGTGTGGCAGTAGTTGAACATGGGGATGACCGGCATATCTTCGGCCACGATGGCGTTGGCGTCCTGATAGGCCTTGGTGCGCTCGTCGGCGTCGACCACGGTACGGGCGTAGTCGAGGGCGGCGTCGAAGTCGGGGTTGCTGTAGCCCGAGTTGTTGTCGCCCGAGCCGGTGTAGAACAGCGGCTGGAGCACGCCGTCGGCGTAGGGGACCTGGATGGTCCAGCCCAGACGGCCGATCTGGTAGTCCATCGACTGCAGCGAGTCGATGTAGGCGGCCCACTCCTGGAGGTTCAGCGTGCAGGACACGCCGCAGGCCTCGAGGTCGGCCATGATCATCTGCATGATCTCCTCGTTCGAGGAGCCGGTGTTGGTCGAGAAGGTGAGGGTGAGGTCGCGCTTGCCGTCGGCGTTGGCGGGGTAGCCGGCCTTGTCGAAGTACTCGTTGGCCTTCTCGATGTCCTTGGTGGGGGAGGTGTACATCCAGCCGCCCTCGACGGAGCCGGGCACGCCCACGGCGAGCATGTTGGTTGCGGGCGAGCGGGTGCCCTGCAGGGCGGTGTCGCAGATGGCCTGGCGGTCGACGGCGTAGGAGATGGCGATGCGCAGGTCGCGGTTGCTCATGACCTCGTCCTCGTTGTTGCAGATGAGGTAGTAGATCGAGGTCTCGTCGCCCCAGATATACTGGTGGCCGGGGTTGGCCAGGTAGCCGTCGTCCTCGGCCTCGCCGTAGAGCTGACGGGCCTCGTTGAAGTGGCCGGCGGCAACAATCAGGAAGTCCAGGTTGCCGGCCTGGTACTCGAGCCAGGCGGTGTCATCGGAGGAGAGGATCTGGAAGTTGATGCCGTCGAGCAGGGGCTTCTCTCCCCAGTAGTCGGCGAAGGGCTTGAGGTTGATGTACTGGCCGTCGACCCACTGGCCGTCCATCATGAAGGGGCCGTTGCCGATGGGGGCAACGCGGAAGGCCTGGAAGTCCTCCTCGGTGTCGGTGCAGCCGGCGGGCACCGGGGCAAGGGCGCGCTCGCAGGCGATGGAGGCGAAGTCGGCGAACGGGGCCTTGAGGTGCACGACGAGGGTCAGGTCGTCGGGGCACTCGACGGCGAGCTCGGTGGCGGTGCCGTTCATCATCTCGTCAGCACCCTTGACCTGGGCGAGCTTGTAGCCGAGCGAGGAGGGCTGGGGCTTGAAGTTGGCGTTGACGATGCGCTCCCAGGCGTACTTGAAGTCCTTGGAGGTGACGGGCTGGCCGTTGTGGAACTTGGCCTCCGGGCGGATGTGGAAGGTGAACTCGTCTGCGGCGTCGTTGACCTCCCAGCTCTCGGCGGTCAGGCCCACGACCTCGCCCTTGTCCCAGTCAAAGACGCACAGCGGGTCGAAGGTGTTGAACATGACCTCGACGCCCATGTTCTCCTCGGCGCCGAAGGGCTCGATGGCCACGGGGTTGGTGATGTAGTAGCTCAGGATGCCGCCGGTCTTGGGCTCGTCGGCTGCGGCGGTCTGGGGGGTGGTGCCGGCCATGGCGAGGGAGGCACCGGTGGCCAGGGCGCCGCCGATGAAGGCGCGGCGGGTGAGACCGGTCGTGTGCAGGGCATCGTTGCTCATAGGTGAGCCTTTCTCTTGGCACGTAAACGGCGTTCGTGCGGTTCGAACATCCCACATCGCGTTGGATATGGTTCTGGGGATTCTAAACCCATCCCCGCTCGTGGGTTCCTACATATTCGATAAAAGGCGCATATGTAACACGTTGGACTCAGAAATTCATCGGTTGCCTATGGAGTATATGCAAAACCTAGAGAAGCCTTGCTCACCCGATGATGAGCTGGCTTGATATATGGCCACGACGGGCGGTTCAGGGGTTCCCGTGGATTGCCACAAATAAAAGCCCCGTCGCGAGGCGCGCCGGGACGTCGGGTCCCGATGCACCCCGCGACGGGGCGTTGCGAACGGGGGCGTTGTGCCGCGGCCTACGCCAGGGCGAGCCCCTCCGCGGCTTCGAGGCGGCGCAGGGACTCGCTGCGCCCGAGGAGCTCCATGGAGGCGCCCAGGGGCGGTGAGACCTGGTTGCCGCACTCCGCCACGCGGACGGCCTGGAAGACCTTGCGCTTGCCGACGCCGAGCCGTTCGGGCAGCGGCTCGAGGGCCGCGTCGATGGCGTCTGCGGTCCACGCGTCCGCCGCAAGGGCCGAGAGCGCCTCGCGGGCAGCCTGGAGCAATGGGCGCACGCCTTCTTTGGCAAGGTTCTTTGCCACCGAGGCCTCGTCGTAGACGAGCTCGCCGAACAGGAAGGCGGACTTCTCCACCACCTCGGGCATGAGACGCACGCGGGGCTTGAGGATAGACGACAGCAGGTCGAACCAGGCGGGGCGGCTCTCGTAGGCGTCCTGCGCCACCATACCTGCGGCCACGAGCTGGGGTACGAGCACGAGCTGCGAGAACTCCGCGTCGGTCATGGCGTTGAGGTAGGTGCCGTTCATGGACAGGAGCTTCTCCTCGTCGAGCTGCGAGGGGTTCTTGCTGATGCGCTCGAGCGAGAAGTGGCGGCAGAGCTCCACCGGCGGCACGATGGTGGTCTCGCCGTCGAGGGACCAGCCGAGCAGGGCCAGGTAGTTCACCGTCGCCTCGGGCAAAAAGCCGCGGTCGCGGTACTCCTCGACGCTTGTGGCGCCGTGGCGCTTGCTGAGTTTCTTGCCGTCGGGGCCTAAGATCATGGAGAGGTGGGCAAAGACGGGCACCTCGTAGCCCAGGGCCTCGAAGACGAGGATCTGGCGGGGGGTGTTCGAGAGGTGGTCGTCTCCGCGGATGATGTGGGTGATGCCCATCTCGCCGTCGTCGACCACGGTGGCGAAGTTGTAGGTGGGCGTCCCGTCGCTGCGGAAGATCACCATGTCGTCGAGCTCTTTGGGGTCGAAGGTGCACGGGCCGTGCACCACGTCGTTCACCACGACGGGGCCGTGGTCGTCGGGCACGCGCAGGCGCCACACGTGGGGCTCGCCGGCATCGATGCGCCTCTGGGCCTCCTGGGGGTCGAGGTCGCGGCAGGTGCGCTGATAGCCCTGGAACGAGTCGCCGCGCTCCTTGGCGGCCGCGCGCGCGGCCTCGAGCTGCTCGGCGGAGCAGAAGCAGGGGTAGGCACTCCCGGAGTCGATGAGCTTCTGAAGGGCCGCCCGGTAGTGGTCGCCGCGCTGGGTCTGGTAGTAGGGGCCGCAGTCGCCGCCCACGCCGGGGCCCTCGTCCCAGTCGAGGCCGAGCCAGGTGAGGGACCGCAGAATCTGCTCGGTGTTCTCCTGGGTCGAACGGCCCGGGTCGGTGTCGTCGATGCGCAGCACGAAGGTTCCGCCCGTGCTGCGGGCGAACGCCCAGTTGTAAATTGCCGTGCGGGCTCCGCCGATGTGCAGCTGCCCGGTGGGGGAGGGTGCAAAGCGGACGCGGACGGGTTTAGACACGATGGCTCCAATCGACGGTGCGCTACGGGTGGGCGCGGACCTTTGGTTGAGTGTGCAGAAGAGTATAAGGCTGCCCGGGCGGCTTGGGGGGTTGCCGGGTGCCCCTGCGCAGGCTGAGCATATGCCGGGGGTGCTCTTCTTGGCCTGTGATACCCGGCAAGCATGGAACGAATGTGGATGCTGTTTGACTTTTGGTTGTGAATTTTCGAATTTAAGTCAAAAATACTGGTTGGCCCCCATTGTGGGAACTATTCTCATGGAGTGCAAACAGGTACGGTTGGGCGCCCCGCGCCCCCGCGGTTGTCTGGTAAGGGGTGGAAGATGAAGAAACCGAAGGCGGTCGAAGTGGGGGAGCCCCTTATCGTTGCGAGGGGCTTGACCCTAAAGATGCCCTTTAGGCAGTCCTACGGCAACGTGAACCTCGATGTCCTTCGCGGCGAGCTCTGTGCGGTGGTGGCCGAGAACAACATGGGCAAGACGGAGCTGCTCCTGTCGGTGGCCGGCCGCATGAAGCCCACTGCGGGCACGTTGACGGTGGCCGGCTGGCCGCTGCCCCGCAAGCGCTCCCATGTGCGTAAGATGAGCGGCATGGGGTTCTTTGAGCGCGTGAACGACGTGCAGCCGGTGCTCTCGGTCCGCAGCGTCGTGAGCGCCGAGCTCAACCTCTACTCGAGGCGTTCGGGCCGCCGTTCGGTCGAGCAGTATCTTGAAGACTGGGGGTTCAGCCATATCGCCAAGACGAAGGTCGAGGAGCTCGACCGCTTTACCTACGTCCGCCTGGGCATCGCCCTCGGCATGGTCGGCGACCCCCTGATCCTCATCGTGGACGACGTCGAGAGCGACCTGACGCGCCACGAGAGCGAGAAGCTTATGGAGGAGCTCAAAGCCCTGGCTCACAACCGGGGCATGACCGTGGTGGTGGCCTGCACCGACTACGACCTGGCGCTCCATGCCGACAAGGCGGTCCCGCTCTCGGAGTGGGCCCGCGGCCAGGAGCGGGCGGTGCGCGAGCGGCTCCAGGGCGAGGGCTCCCTTACCCCGGCTGACAAGGAACGCATGGCCCCGGGCTTCCCTGCCCCGCAGACGGTCGAGGCGCCGGTTGCGACCGACATCCCGGCGGCCCAGGCCCCGGTCGGTTCGGCGGCCGCCGCACCCGTGGTCGCCCCTTCGCAGCCATCCCCCGCCGTTCCGACTGCGGCCCCGGCGGCCCCAAGGCCCCCGAGGCTGCGGCCCGTTGTGATGCCCTCTGCGCCCACGCCCCCGGCACCGCGTCGCGACGCCTCTGCGGGCGCCTACGTCTACCCCGAGAAACCCAAGGAGGTGAGCGACCGTGCGTAACCCGTTGCGCGGCATACGCTTTGCGCTGTTGGACTTCAACAACGCCAAGGGGTCCATCGGCACCAAGATCGCCATGGTCGCCATCATCAGCATCCCCCTGATTTACGGCGCCCTGTTCCCGCTGGCCTTTTACGACCCCTACGGGAACATCGACAAGGTGCCGGTCGCCGTGGTGAACGAGGACCGCGGCGCCACCCTCGACGACGGCTCCAGCCTCGACGTGGGCGACGAGCTCGTGCAGTCGCTCAAAGACTCCGACGAGGGCATGAAGTGGGAGTACGTGGACGCCGAGACTGCCAACGCGGGCATGGAGGACGGCACCTACTACATGGCGCTCTACATGCCGCCGGACCTCTCCGAACGCGTGGCGAGCGCGGAGTCCGACACCCCCGAGAAAGGCGAGCTCGTCCTTGTGCAGAACGAGGCGAAGAACCTCATCGCCTCGATGATCGGCTCCTCTGCGGTCCAGCGCATCCAGGCCGAGCTGAACTCCACCATCTCGGAGCGTTATTTCGACACCATCTTTACCACGGTTTCCGACTCGGTGGATAAGCTTCAAGATGCTGTTGAGGGTTCGGGAGAGCTCTCCGAAGGCCTTGAGACTGCCTATAAGGGTTCAGATGAGCTTGAGACTGGCCTGAAGAAGGCCTACGACGGCTCCAAGGACCTCAAAGACGGCGCCGACAAGCTCCTCGACGGCACCTCTACCCTGAAGGACGGTACCGGCCAGCTGGTCGACGGGTCGGCCCAGCTCCTCGACGGCGCGGTCAAGCTGAGCGACGGTACAGGCAGCCTCGTGGACGGCTCCGACAAGCTGCAGAGCGGCGCGGCGACGCTGACCCACGGCCTTGCCGACCTCTCGAGCGGGGCCGACCAGCTCGACTCCGGGCTGGGCCAGCTCGCCGACGGCTCGACCAAGCTCTATGACGGCGCAACCAAGCTCGACGACAACATGCCCGCCCTCGTTGACGGCGCAAGCCAGATCGATTCCGGTGCCAAGCAGCTCTCCGACGGCACGGCGAAGCTCAAGACCGGCGCCGCGACCCTCGACTCCGGCCTCGGCACCCTCGAGTCCGGCGCAACCTCCCTCGACTCCGGCCTAGGGCAGCTCTCGGCGGGGGCCGACCGCCTCGTGACCGGCAGCGCCACCCTGCAGGCGGGTGCCGAGACCCTCGCCGCCGGCGTGAACGGCGACGGGACGGCGGCCAACCCCGGCATCGTGGCGGCCACCCAGCAGATTTCTGACGGAGCAAGCAAGCTCAAGGAGGGCTCGGGGGCGCTGGTCGGCGGTATGGGCAAGCTCAAGGACGGCGCGGGCTCTTTGACCGCCGGCCTCGACAGCGCGAAGACCGGTGCCTCCGATCTGGCGAACGGCGTGGCCCAGCTCCAGGGCGGCGCCGACCGGCTCTCGGCCGGTGCCGCTACCCTGGCGGCCGGCGCGCAGGCCATCCAGGACGGCGTGAACGGCTCTTCAGAAACCCCGGGCCTTTTGACGGGTGCCCAAAGCCTGGCGAGCGGTCTGGGCCAGCTCAAGACCGGTGCCGACCAACTCGTGAGCGGCACGCAGCTCCTGCAGGCCGGCGTCGACGGGGCGCTGGTCCCCGGTGCCAAGCAGCTGGCCGACGGCACGGCGTTGCTCAAAGCCAAAGTGAACGGGTCCGACGGGCAGCCGGGCCTTGTGGCCGGCACTTCTTCGCTCGTAGACGGCCTGACCCAGCTCGAATCCGGCGCACAGCGGCTTGTTGACGGCGCGGCTGCGGTCGACGGCGCCTTGGGGGCCTCCGACAAGGCCGACACGATCGTGGGCGGCGCGACGCAGCTCTCCGGCGGCCTCGGCCAGCTCTCTGACGGCTTGGCCGGTGCGGCCCCGGCGTTGGAGCAGGCGAAGCAGCAGCTCGACGCTGCTAATGCCGACGCGGCGAAAGTTCAGGAAAGCGCGGGCAAGCTTCAGGCTGACCTGGGGACGGTCTCGGCCATGCCCGGCAAGGTGACCGACGCCCTGGGGTCGGTGGCCAACGATATCGCCGTGGCCCAAGGGAAGCTTCAGGAGATCTACGGGGCCAAGGACACCCAGGCTCAAGAGCTCAACGCCGCCACCGTCGGTGCCGAAGCGGCCGCCTCGAGTCTCGAGGGCGCCTCGGCGACGCTGGGTGGGCTGAGCGTTCCCGCCCTGGGCGGGGCTGCCGACAGCGTGAACGGTGCGGCCGGTGCAGTGGGTGACGCGTTGACGGCCATCGACGCGGCCATGGCGGCGCTTCCCGCCGAGGGCGCCGACGATGCCCGCGCCCAGCTCCAGGCGGCTCGTGACAGCGCCGCGAACGCCCAAGGCGCCATTTCCGGTGCCCAGGGGTCGATTTCCACGGCCCAAGACGGTCTCAACGGCCTGGCTGCCTCCATCGATTCGGTGCGCACCCAGGTCAACGACGGTTTGAACTCCGTCTACGAGGTCAAAGAGCACGTAGGGGTCGCAGCCCTCGACACCTCCAATGTCGACGTGGCCCAGTCGAGTCTTGCCGGTGCGTTGACCACGATGGACGGCCTGAACCAGGAGCTCTCGGGCTTCTCGCCCGCGGTGGAGGGGCTCCAAGCCACGGCCTCCGAGCTTTCGGCCGGCCTCACGGCCCTGAACTCCGACGCTGCGGCGCTGCTGAGCACTGCCAACAGCCAGATGGAGAGCCTCGGGGCCCTCTCCGGCAACGTGGGTGCCCTCAAGACCGGCGCCGACCAGCTTGCCAGCGGTGCGACCGAGCTTGAGAAGAAGGTCTCCGGCGAGCTGCTCCCCGGTGCGCAGCAGCTCCTGGCCGGCGCCAGCGCGGCCAAGGCCGGCGCCCAGACCCTGGCCACCGGCGCCCAGACGCTCGTGGGGGCTGTGAACGGCTCCGACGAACAAGTGGGCCTGGCTGACGGTGCCAACGAGCTCTACCAGGGCGTTCTGACCATCCAGCAGGGAATCAACGGCACTGAGGGCCAGACCGGCCTCGTCGCCGGTGCCCAGGCGCTCGACGACGGGCTCGCCAGCGCCAAGACCGGTGCCGACACCCTGGCGGCCGGCGCCGCCAAGCTCGCCGCCGGCGTGAACGGCGACGGCACCGCGGCCAACCCCGGCCTCGTGAACGGCGCCAACGACATCGCCACCGGTGCCACCCAGCTCTCCGACGGCGCCAAGACCGCCAAGGCCGGCGCCGACAAGCTTGCAAGCGGCGCCACCCAGCTCTCCGACGGCGCCACCCAGCTCTCCGCCGGCATCGACGATGCGGCCAGCGGCGCCTCCCAGCTCGACAGCGGCCTCGGCACGCTCAAGACCGGCTCGGCAACCCTGGCGGCCGGCGCCACCAGGCTCGCCGCTGGCGTGAACGGCGACGGCACCGCGGCCAACCCCGGCCTCGTGAACGGCGCCGCCCAGCTCCATGACGGTGCGGTCCAGCTTGACGAGGGGCTCTCCAGCGCCAAGGCCGGTGCCGACCAGGTGGCCTCCGGTGCCACCCAGCTCCACAGCGGCAGCTCCGAGCTCTACGCCGGCATTGTGAGCGCCGACGACGGTACCAAGAAGCTTGCTACCGGCGCCGACCAGCTCATGAGCGGCGCCACCCAGCTCTCCGACGGCGCGGGCCAGCTCAAGGACGGCCTCGCCCAGGCGGTGAGCGGCACGGCCGACGCCAAGGCCGGCGCCGACAAGCTTGCAAGCGGCGCAGACCAGCTCCACGGCGGCAGCTCCGAGCTCTACTTCGGCGTCGTGTCCGCCGCATCGGGTGCCCGTCAGCTCAACGACGGCGCGGGCCAGCTCGTCGACGGCCTCAAGACCTCCCAAGACGGCGTGGGCAAGCTTGCCAGCGGTGCCGGCGACCTGTACGACGGCATGAAGTCGCTCGACGACGGCGCGGCCAGCCTGGTCGACGGCAACAAGCAGCTCTACGACGGTTCGGTCAAGCTCACCGACGGCCTCAAGAGCGCCAAAGAAGGTGCCGACCAGCTGCACGACGGCCTTAAGGACGGCGTGGAGAGCATGCCCCAGATGAGCGAGAAGGTCATCGAGGACCGCTCCTCCATGATGTCCCAGCCCGTCGAGGTCGACACCGACAAGATGACCACCGTGGCCAACTACGGCACCGGCTTCGCCCCGTACTTCATCGCCCTGGGCCTGTGGGTCGGCGCGCTCATGACCACGTTCCTCATGAAGCCGCTCAACAACCGTCTCATCGCCTCGGGGGCGAGCCCCGTCATCGCGGCGTTCTGCGGTTACGTGCCCATGCTCATCGTGGGTGTGGTCTCCTCGGTGCTGCTGTGCCTGATCATCCAGTTCGGGCTCAAGTTCACCATCGACTTCCCGGTCATGTTCTACCTGTTCACGATCCTCTCGACGATCTCCTACGCGAGCATCATGCAGATGTTCATGGCCGCCTTCGGGTTCCCCGGCAAGTTCCTCGCCATCATCTTCCTGATGCTGCAGCTCACGAGCGCCGCCGGCACGTTCCCCATCGAGACCTGCCCCGAGTTCTTCCAGGTCATCTCTCCCTTCGTGCCGATGACCTACGTGGTCGACGGCCTGCGCCACATCATCAGCGGCATCGCCCTGGCACCGGTGGCCAAGGACGTGGCGGTGCTTGCGGCGTGGGCTGTGGTACCGTTCCTGATCACCTGCTTCGTGGCGCGCCGCCGCCGCACGGTCACGCTCAACCAGCTCCACCCGCTCATCAACCTGTAAGGAGGACCCCGTGGCTATGTTTGGGCAAACGGTTTCTGCGCGTCCCGCCCGCTCCACCCGCAAGGGTGCCGAGACGCGCCAGCGCCTTCTTGACGCCGCCGCCGAGCTGCTCGGTGCCGGCGGCCTCGAGGGCATAGCCATGGCTGACGTCGCAGAGCGGGCCGGCGTGAGCAAGGGCTCGGCGTACTACTACTTCTCAGACTGCGACCAGATCGTCCACGAGGTCGTGGTCTCGGAGCTCGACTCGATCACGGCTGCCTTTGAGCGGGCGGCTGCCAGCGCCACCACGGCGCGGGACGCTTTGGCCCGCATCGCCGGCTCCTTTACGGACATGCTGCGGCGCGACCAGCCCCTCGTGAGGTTCGTCCTGGGCGCCCTGCAGACGGGCGACGCCATCGGCGAGGACGGCGACGAGCGCTCCCGCCTCTCGCGCCGCCTAATCAACCTCGTCCGCGTGCAGCTTGAGCGTGGGAAGGTGGAGGGCAGCGTCCGTCCCGGCGTGGACGTGGGGCTTGCCTCGGCGGCCATCCTCGGGGCGTTTTTGGGGGCCGCCGTCTCGAGCGCGGCGCTGCCCGTCGCCTCCGAAGAGGGGTTCTCCCAGATTGAGGCGTCGCTGCTCGATTTCATCTCCCACGGCGTGGCGACGGCGTAAGAAGGGGAGAAGGCCGCTGTCCGGTGGTTCTGCCTGCGGGGCCGCTCCTGATGGGGCGGCCCCTTTTACGTGCGTTCTTGTGAACGGGGCCCGAGAGGCCCCTACAGCCTGCGTTTGGCTTTATGTAAGACCCGTGTGTCCCGCGGGCGTCCTTTCTCCGACGCCCGCTTGCACATACACTTGTTCTCACATCCATCAGGAGGGGACGCGTGCGGGCACCGGCTCGCTCGCGTTCCGTTCGAGCCGAGGGACCGAGCCCTATGACGCTCCGGCAACCATTCCTACCAGGAAACGGTGCCAATTCTCGGCAGGTGCCGCACCCTTATGCGCGAGGGTATAAGACGCCTGGAAGATGGGGGCTCGTGGGACACCTCAAGACCCCGTACCAATCGACCTGCGGGGGGATGCCTCCGCGCACCGGCGCCTCGAGGTGCCAGAAACGGGGGACACGACCCATGACGCTCCACCAAAACCGCGACTTCCTCTTCACGTCCGAGTCGGTGACCGAAGGCCACCCCGACAAGGTGTGCGACCAGATCTCTGATGCCGTGCTCGACGCCATCCTTGCCAAGGAGGCGCGCCTGCAGGCAGAGGGGTACGTGTCGCCGACCGGCGAGGCTGCCGACCTCACGCGCGCCCGTTGCGCCTGCGAGTGCCTGGCCACCACGGGCCTTGTGCTCGTGTCGGGCGAGATTCGCACCTCGGCCTATGTCGACGTTGAGTCCATCGCCCGCGAGGTGCTCGACAGCATCGGCTACAACCGCGCCAAGTACGGTTTTGACGGGGGCACCTGTGCGGTGCTCAACGCCATCCACGGCCAGTCGAGCGACATCGCCCAGGGCGTCGACGAGAGCTTCGAGGTCCAGTGCGCCGCCGACGACGAGGCCTGCGACCCGCTCGACCTCATCGGTGCCGGCGACCAGGGCATGATGTTCGGCTATGCCGTGAACGAGACGCCCACCCTCATGCCCATGCCCATCTACCTGGCCCACCGCCTGGCCGAGCGCCTGGCCTATGTGCGCAAGGACGGCATCGTGGGCTACCTGCGCCCCGACGGCAAGACCCAGGTCACCGTGCGCTACGAGGACGGCCAGCCCGTGGCGGTCGAGAAGATTGTGGTGTCGACCCAGCACGACGAGGAGGTCGAGTCCCAGGAGCGCATCCGCGAGGACGTGATCAACGAGGTCATCCGCCCCGTGCTCGACGCCCAGGGCATCGACTGGTCGAACGCCGAGATTTACGTGAATCCCACGGGGCGCTTTGTGACCGGCGGCCCCATGGGCGACACGGGACTCACGGGTCGCAAGATCATCGTGGACACCTACGGCGGCATGGGCCGCCACGGCGGCGGTGCCTTTAGCGGCAAGGACTGCACCAAGGTCGACCGCTCCGGCGCCTATGCGGCGCGCTGGGTGGCTAAGAACGTGGTGGCCGCCGGCCTGGCCGACGAGTGCGAGGTGCAGTTCGCCTACGCCATCGGTGTGGCGCGCCCCCTCTCCCTCATGGTCGACACGCGCGGCAGCGAGCACGTTCCCGTAAAGGCCATCGAGGACGCCGTGCGCACGGTCTTTGACCTGCGCCCCGGCGCCATCATCGAGGACCTCGACCTGCGCCGCCCCATCTATGCCAAGACGGCCGCCTACGGCCACTTCGGTCGCGAGGACCCCGACTTCACCTGGGAGAAGACCGACCGCGCCGAGGCCCTGCGCGCCGCCGTGGCCGAGGCCGGCTACGAGCTCTAACCGGGGTTTCGTGGACTCCCTGTTCTCCCTCGACGACCTGGGCCTGGCCCCTGCGGGCTACGCCCAGGTCGTCGTCGACATCCCCACCCGCGCGCTCAGCACGCCCTTCACCTACGCGGTGCCCCCGGAGTTGGCCGCCCAGGTTGCGGCCGGTTGCTGCGTCGTGGTGGACTTCGGCCGCCGTCCGGCGGTGGGCTACGTCCTGTGCATGCGCCCCCAGCTCGAGCCGGGGCTCGACCCGGCCAAAGTGCTGCCCATCAGGCAGGTCCTGGCCGAGCCCTCCTTCGACGAGGCGGCCGGCGAGGCGATCCTGTGGATGGCGCGCGAGTACGCCGCGCCCCTTGCCGAGTGCGTGCGCCTCTTCTGCCCCCCCGGCTGGGTCGCCAAGATGGCGCGCGACGAGGCCACCGGCCTGTGGGCGCTCCAGCAGGCCCACGTGGCCCCGGCCGACGACCGCTGGGTCGCGCTCACCGAGCAGGGACGCTCCTATACGCCGCGTTCCAACGCGCGCTCGGAGCAGGCGGTGCTCAGGGCCTTGGAGAACGGCCCGGTGCGCCAGGTGGAGCTCGCCCTCGAGGTGGGGGGCGTCTCGGCCGTGGTGTCGCGCCTGGCGAAGAAGGGCGTCGTCGCGGTGGAGCGGCGGCGGCGCGTGCGCGGGGCCGGCGATTCCACGAGGCTCTCCACGGCCTCGGCCCCCAAGCGCTCCGAAGACGAGCTCACCGCCGGCCAACGCGAGGCCCTGGCGGCCATACGGGCAGCCCGGCGGGCCGCCTGCGGCGACGTGGTGCTCGTCGACGGCGTGACGGGGTCGGGAAAGACCGAGGTCTACCTGGCCGCCATCGAGGAGACCCTGGAGGCCGGCCGCGACGCCTGCGTGCTCGTGCCCGAGATCTCGCTCACCCCCCAGACCGTGGGCCGCTTCAGGGCGCGCTTCGGCGACCGTGTGGCCGTGCTGCACTCGCGCCTCGGCCTGGGCGAACGCTTCGACCAATGGGACATGGTGCGCAGCGGAGAGGCCCGCGTGGTCGTGGGTGCCCGCTCGGCGCTCTTCTCGCCCCTGCGCGACCCCGGGCTCTATGTGATCGACGAGGAGCACGAGTCCACCTACAAGCAGTCGAGCGCCCCGCGCTACCATGCCCGCGAGGTGGCCGCCCACCTGGCGCGCCTCCACGGCGCGGCGCTGGTGCTGGGGAGCGCCACGCCTTCCCTGGAGTCCCTGGGCCGCTGCCGGGTGGGGGAGTACGGGGGCTCGTCGTGGACCCGCGTGGCCATGCCCGAGCGGCCGAGCTCGCGCGCGCTGCCGAGCGTCGAGGTGGTCGACATGGCCCAGGAGTTCGCCCAGGGGAACCGCTCGATCTTCTCGCGGTCGCTCGCCCGGGCGCTCGACGAGGTGGTGGAGCGCGGGGAGAAGGCCGTCCTGCTGCACAACCAGCGCGGCTTTGCCAAGTTCCTGCTGTGCCGGGACTGCGGCTTTGTTCCCCAGTGCGAGCAGTGCTCGACCTCGCTGACCTACCACGAGCGCGGCCATGTGCTCATGTGCCATACTTGCGGGCGCACCTATCCGGTTCCCGCGGTCTGCCCCGAGTGCGGTGGCCACTATCTGCGCCAGCTCGGTATGGGGACCCAGCGCATCGAGGACGAGCTGCGGGCCTACCTGCCCGACGGCTTCACGGTGGTGCGCATGGACGCCGACACCACGAAGGGCAAGGGCGGCCACGAGCGCTGCCTCGAGGAGTTCGACGTGGCCGACTCTGCCGTGCTTCTCGGCACCCAGATGATCGCCAAGGGGCTCGACTTTCCTGAGGTGACGCTCGTCGGCGTGGTCCACGCCGACACGGTGCTCAAGGTGAGCGACTTTAGGGCGGCCGAGCGCACCTATGCCCTGCTCGAGCAGGTGTCGGGCCGCGCCGGGCGCGGGGAGCGCCCCGGCAAGGTGATCATCCAGACCCACCAGGCCGACCACCCTGCCATTCAGGCGGCGGCCCACCACGACCGCGCGATCTTCACCGACTGCGAGCTGCCCCAGCGCGGGGAGGCCGGCTACCCGCCCTATGCGCGCCTCGCCAACGTGCTGCTCTGGGGAAAGGATGAACGGGTGGTGGCCGAGGCGGCCCGGGCGGCCGGCCGTGCCGTGACCGACGCCCTGCGGGAGGCCGAGCCGGGGGCCGTGGTGCTGGGCCCGGTGGAGTGCACCATCTCGCGGGTCGACGGTCGCTACCGCCAGCACATCCTTGTGCGTGCCCGCAGCGAAGCGCCGCTCGGGCCCATCCTGGGCGATGCGCTCGCGGGTCTCTCGCTGCCGCACGGGCTGAGCATGGCCATCGACGTGGATCCCTACGACATGCTATAAAGGGGCCGCAGAACGGGTGGGTTCCGGAAGAAAGGGGAGGCCATGGCCGGAGCATTGGACTGTGGGTCGGCTGGTTTTGCCCGGGATGACGGCGGTGCCGAGTTTTGGAACCAGCCGGATGGGCACCGTGCCGAGCTGATCGACGGCATTCTTTACGACGTGACGCCTCCAGGGACGGCTCACCAGCGGTTGTCGCGCGACCTGCTGATGCAGCTCGGGTCTTTTATTCGCGAGACCGGGGGGCCGTGCGAGGTGTTTTCGGCTCCCTTCGCTGTTCGGGTGACCCCAGACGATCGGAACTGGTTCGAGCCCGATCTGACGGTGGTGTGCGACCCTTCGAAGATATCGGAGCGCGGGTGCGAGGCCACCCCCGACCTCGTGGTCGAAATCGTCTCCCCCTCGACCCAGCGTCGCGATTACATCACCAAGACGGCCCGCTATGAGGAGGGTGGCGTTCGCGAGTATTGGATCGTGGACCCCGCTGCCGGCCATACCACGGTATGGCGCTTCGACGCCGAAAGCGTGGCTCCGCGCGTATACGCCTTTGGCGATTCGGTGCCGGTGGGCATCTGGGACGGGGCGTGCGAGGTGAGGGTCGGGGAGCGCGGGTAGCTAGGGTTCGCGGGCGACATGTTCGTCGAAGGGGCACGGATGCCACATGGGAATGAATCCGTCGAAACTACGGTGCACGATGTGCCCTTTTGTGGGCGTATTTCTCCGAGAAAGGGCACATATGTCATAAATTGATGAATTATTTTCAGTAAATGATTATTGAGAGAGCTCCGGGCCGATTCGGTGCTTGCTTAAGGCGCGTTCGGGACCCGCTTGGGGCTCATCGGGATCCCCGTTCGCGGCTGGGCCTGGACTCGTTCGCAAATCCCCCCTGGCCGGGTCTGGGCGCCCCGTTTCCCGCGTGCCTCATCAAAACGCCCCCGCCGCCGACTCCTTCTCGGCAGCGGGGGCGTGGGGCTTCTCCATGCCATGGGCGATGGCGTCTTAATAACGTGGGACGTCCTGGCCGCCGGGCTCCTGCGCCCGCTGGTCCATCCGCCTCGTTAGTCGTCGACCACGCCGTCCTGGGTGCGGATCAGCTTGCGCTTGATCTTGCCGCCCACAGTCTTGGGCAGCTCGTCCACGTACTCGATGATGCGCGGGTACTTGTAGGGGGCCGTCTCCTTCTTGACCCAGGCCTGGAGCTCGCGGGTGAGCTCGTCGCTGGGCTCCCAGCCGCGGGCGAGCACCACGGTGGCCTTGACCACCTTGCCGCGGATGGGGTCGGGGGCGGCGGTCACGGCGCACTCGATCACGGCGTCATGCTTGACCAGGGCGCTCTCGACCTCGAAGGGACCGATGCGGTAGCCAGAGCACTTGATCACGTCGTCGTCGCGGCCCACGAACGACACGTAGCCCTCGCTGTCGCGCCAGGCCATGTCGTGGAGGTTGTAGACGTCGCCGCCCACGGTCTCCTCGGTCTTCTCGGGCATGCCGTAGTAGCCCACGAAGAGCCCCGGCGGGTAGGCCTCCTTGAGGCGCGTCACGCAGATGGCGCCCTCCTCGCCGTCCTCGACCTCCTCGCCGTTCTCGTCGAGAAGCTTGATGTTGAGCAGGGGGCTCGGCTTGCCCATGGAGCCGGGGCGCGGCTCGATCCAGGGGAAGGTGGCCAGCAGCACGGGGCCCTCGCTCTGGCCAAAGCCCTCGCGGATCTTCTTGCCCGTGAGGCGCTCCCACTGGATGGTTACCTCGGCGTTCAGGGGCTCGCCGGCGGTGGCGAAGTTCTGGATGCTGCTGAGGTCGTAGCTCGCCACGTCCTCCTGGAGCATGAAGCGGTACATGGTGGGCGGGGCGCAGAAGGTGGTGAGCTTGTAGTCCTGCATCTTCTGGAGCAGCTTGGTGGGCACGAACTTGTCCATGTCATAGGCAAAGATCGTGGCGCCGCTGATCCACTGGCCGTAGATCTTGCCCCAGCCGAATTTGGCCCACCCACTGTCGGTCACGCTCATGTGCAGCTTGTTCTCCTGCACCTGCTGCCAGTACTTGGCGGTGATGATGTGGCCCAGCGGGTGCGCAAAGTTGTGCATGACGGCCTTGGGGTTGCCGGTGGTGCCGCTGGTGAAGTAGATGAGCATGAGGTCCTTGGAGCAGGTGGCCGCCTCGCCCGTGGGGCGCTCCCACTGGTCGGGCTCGTCGGCGATGAGCCGGTCGAAGCCGATCCACCCCGCGCGCTCGCCGCCCACCACCACGCGCTCCTGGATGCCGGGCACCTGCTCCATGGCGGTCTCGGCCTGGGTGCAGACGTAGTCGTCGTCCACGCAGACGAGCATCTTGACGTTTGCGCTCTGCGCGCGGTAGGCGATGTCCTTGGCCGTGAGCTGCAGCGTGGCCGGGATGATGGTGGCGCCGATCTTGCACAGGGCGGTGGCGATGACCCAGTACTCCCAGCGGCGGCGCAGGATGCACATCACGACGTCGCCCTTACGGATGCCGAGCTTCGTGAAGGCGTTGGCGGCCTTGTTCGAGAGCAGCGAGATGTCGGTGAAGGTGAAGGTGCGCTCCTCGTCGTGGTCGTTGCACCACACCAGCGCGCGTTTGTCGGGCTCGACGCGGGCCCACTCGTCGACGACGTCGTAGCCGAAGTTGAAGTCTGCAGGCACGTCGATCTTAAAGTTCTCGACGAAGTCCTCGTAGGAGTCGAACTCGATGCGGGGGCAGTACTTTTTGAGGATGTGGTCCATAGGGCAGCTCTTTCGTTCTGAGGGGTGAATCAAGGGGACTACGACACATTAAAAGCGGGTTCTGGCTCGCAAGGCGCGCAGGTGCGATGCGTACGCCTGGTACGTGAGCACCTGCGGAACGCGGCGAGCCAGGTTCCGCAACAAGTTACTCTGCGATGATCGTCACGAACTTGGCGGGGACGTCGCCCCCGCAGCGCTGGCCGTGGGGGACGGCCGGGTTGAAGTAGACGCTGTCGCCGGCGTTGAGCTCGAACTCGCGGCCGCCCCAGTTCAGCACGACGCAGCCCTCGAGCACGTAGTTGAACTCCTGGCCCGTGTGCTCCACGAGCTTGGCCGGCTCGTCGCTCGGGTCGAGCACCACGAGCAGGGGCTGCATGATCTTGCTGCCGAAACGCCAGGCAAGGTCCTCGTAGTAGTAGCCGGGGTAGCGGTCGACCTCGCGGCCCTGGCCGTGGCGCACGATCTGGTAGGTGTCGAGCTTGGCCGCCGTGCCCGTGAGCACCTCGGTGAACTCGACGCCGAACTTGCGCGACAGGTGGTAGATGGCCGAGATGGGCACGTCCTCGCCGTACTCCTCCCAGCTCATGTAGGTTTCGGGGGTGACGCCCAGGTCGGCGGCCACCTCCTCGACGGAGGCGTCGCAGGCCTCGCGAAGGCCCCGGATGCGCTCGCCGATTTCTCGGATTTCCTCGACCATGGATGCTCCCGTCTACACCTGAGCGCCCGGGGAATCGGGGTCCTCGGGCGCTCAGTCTCTGAAATAGATAGCTGGCGATTATACAGCCGGGCTGGAGCCGCTTGGCGGAACTTCCGTAGACGGCGTTGTTACGGGGGCTTCTCCGCCATATCTGCAGCCCATGGCAGGTAAAATACACGGTTTGAATACCCCTCGGGGTCGCCGCGGCCCACACGTCGGCCCCGTCAGTCAAGAAAGGATGCCCATCCTATGGCAACCGAGATCGTCATTGCCCCCGACGAGCGTCTGCGCACCGTGTGCGAGCCGGTCGAGACCATCGACGACGATGTGAAGAAGCTCGCCAAGCGCATGGCGAAGGCCATGTACAAGTACGAGGGCTGCGGCATCGCAGCGCCCCAGGTCGGCGAGCTCAAGCGCATCGTGGTCATCGACTGCGAGTGGGGCGGGGAGCCCGGCGACAAGAAGAACCCGCTCTTCCTCATCAACCCCGAGATCGTGGAGGCCTCTGAGGAGAAGGCCGTGGGCGCCGAGGGGTGCCTGTCGGTGCCCGGCGTGTCCTTCGACATCGAGCGCTCCACCTCGGTCGTCGTGCGCGCCTACGACCTCGAGGGGCGCCTCATGCAGTACGAGGCCGCCAACAACCTGTTCTGCGTGTGCCTGCAGCACGAGATCGACCACCTGAACGGCATCACCATGCTCGAGCGCCTCGAGCCCACCGAGCGCTTGCGCGGCATGCGCGAGTACCAGGAGGCCCTGGCGGCCGGCGCCCGTCCCGGCGAGACGGAGTAGCCGTGGCGGAGAATCCCAGCGAGTGCAGGCGCCTGCGCGCGGTGTTCATGGGTACCCCCGAGTTCTCGTTGGGGGCCCTGGACGCCCTGGCAGCGGCCGACTTCGTGGACGTCGTGCTGGCGGTGACCAGGCCCGACGCGGTTTCGGGCCGCGGCAAGAAGCTCGTGCCATCGCCGGTCAAGGCCCGGGCCCTGGAGCTCGGGCTGCCGGTGTTCGAGACCAAGAGCCTGCGCGGCCCCGAGGCCCAGGAGCGCCTGCGCGAGGCGAACGCCGACGTGTTCTGCGTGGCCGCCTACGGGGCGATCCTGCCCCCCGAGGTGCTCGAGATGCCGCCTTTGGGCTGCCTCAACGTGCATGCGAGCCTGCTGCCCGCCGGCCGCGGCGCCGCCCCCATGCAGCGCGACCTGCTCGAGGGGCGCCCGCGCCTCGGGTATTCGATCATGCGCATCGAGGAGGGTCTCGACACGGGCCCCTACTGCCTCCAGGGCAGCGTCGAGGTGGGGGAGCGCGTCTACGGGGAGGTCTCCGCGGAGCTCTCGGCCCTGGGCGGCGAGGCCCTGGTGCAGGTGCTGCGCACGCTGGCCTGCGGGGGCGACCCCGGGTGGGTCGAGCAGGACGACGCCCTGGCCACCCATGCCGACAAGCTCTCCAAGGCCGAGGTCCTGCTCTCACCGGCCGAGGGCGCCGCAGCGAACATGCGTCGCGTGCAGGCGTCGAGCGACGCGGCGCCCGCCCGCGCCGTGGTGGCGGGGCGTCCCCTGCGGGTCATGAGGGCGCACGTGCCGGGGCCCGGCGAGGTGGCCGGCGAGTCCCCGCAGGCCGGCGAGGTGGCCGTGGCCCAGCGCCGGCTGTTCATAGGCTGCGCCGACGGCCCCCTCGAGCTGCTCGAGGTCAAGCCCGACGGCAAGCGGGCCATGGCCGCGGCGGAGTTCGCGGCCGGCATCCATTCCGACGACGCCCATTGGGAGGCGATCTAAATGGCTGGTCTGTCGCTATCGCGCAAGGCTGCCCTCACCACGCTCTGTATCGCCCGCGAGCGCAACGCCTACGTGCGCGAGCTTTTGAACTCCAAGGTCGGCCGCGAGGCGGTGGCATCGCTTGCCCCCGAGGACCGCGCCTACGCCTCCAAGCTCGCGCTGGGGGTCACGGCGACCCGGGGCACCCTTGACGAGGCCATCAACGCCTACGCCTCAAAGCCCGAGAAGATTGCCCCCGCCGTGCGCGACGCCCTGCGCATCGCGGCCTACGAGAGCCTCTTTTTGGACAAGCCCGCCCACGTGGCCGTGAGCCAGGGCGTGGAGCTCGTGAAGTCGGTGGCCAAGAACGCCGGCGGCCTGGCCAACGCGATCTTGCGCCGGGTGGCCGAGAACGCGCAGGCGTTCATGGCCGAGAGCGACGCCCACCGCTACGGGCTGCCCCAGTGGCTGGTCGACCGCCTGAACGACGAGCTCGGCCCCGAGGCGGCCGCCCGGTTTGGCCAGTCCTGCCTCGAGGCGGCCCCGGTCTACGTGGCCAACGTCCCCATGTGGATCAACGACAAGCGCGCCGAGGCGGTCTTTGCCGAGGCCGGCGTCGAGGTGCGCCCCTGCGGGGCGGTGCCCGGCTCCTGGGAGGCGCTCGAGCCTGCCAAGGCGGCCCGCTGCGCGCTGGTCGAGGAGAACCAGGCCGTGGTGGCCGACTACGGCGCCCAGCTCGTGGCCTATCTGGCCGCCCCCGAGCCCGGCGACCGCATGCTCGAGGTGGGCAGCGGCCGCGGGACCAAGACCGTCCTTTTGGCCGGCCACCTGCACCGGCGCCACGGCGCGGCGCGCATCTGGGCGCTCGACGTCCACGGCTACAAGGCCAAGGTGGCGCAGGGGCGCCTGGAGGCGGCCCGCGTGAGCGGCGTGCTCCAGGTGACGGGCGACGCCTGCGACCTCGAGGCCCTGACCGTGCTGCCGCCCCTGTTCGAGCGGGTGCTCATCGACGCCCCCTGCTCCGGCACGGGCACGCTGCGCCGCCATCCCGAGATCGTGTGGTCGCTGACCCCCGAGCAGGTGACGTCCTGCGCCGAGCTGCAGGGCCGCATTCTCGCCGAGGCCGCGGGGCGCGTCGCGCCGGGCGGGGTCCTTGCCTATGCCACCTGCTCGGTTCTGCGCGAGGAGGACGAGGCTGTGGTCGAGGCGTTCCTGGCCAGCGAGGCCGGTGCCGACTACGAGGTCCTGCTGCCCGCCGACGCCGTCCCCGCCGACGCCGTGCTCGCTATCGACGAGCTGAGCGACCGCACGGTGCCCGGCGGCTTCATGCGCACGCTGCCGGAGGCGGGTGGCTGCGACGGACACTTCTGCGCGCTGCTGCGCCGCAAGGGGTAGGGGGAGCGCCGGGCCGCGGCGTTTTTGCCGGCTAAACCCGTGCCAAGGCGGCGGAGAAGGGCCCCGTGTCTCGAGGGTTTCTCCGCGCTCATATGTTCTCCGCCGGCTCATAGGGCCATGAAAAAGCGGGCCGTCCCTTGGCGCGAGGGGCGGCCCGCTTGCATGAGGTAGTGGAACTGCGCGCTGGCCTCCATGGCCGGCAGGGGGCTGGCCTACATCGGCATCGTGGGCGCGGTGAAGGTGCGGGCCGCGTACTCGCGGTCCAGGGCGTAGAGGCCCTGGGGGCTGGTGCCGAAGAGCCCCATGTTCTTGACCATGTCCTCGGCCGTGGCTTCCTCCTCGCCCTGCTCCTTCACGAACCAGTCGAGCAGCTGCATGGTGCGGAAGTCGCGGGCGTCCTCGGCGGCGGCGTAGCACTCGTTGATCGAGGCGGTCACGTACTGCTCGTGGGCGAGGCCCTTCTTGAGAGGCTCGACGTCGTCGGCAAAGGCTACATCGGCCGCGGCGATGGCGGACAGGGTCACCTTGGCCCCGTTGTCGAGCAGGTAACGGCGCAGGATCTTGGCGTGGGAGACCTCCTCCTGCACCTGGATCATGTACCAGTTGGCAAAGCCCTTGAGGCCGCGCTCCTCGTAGTAGTCGGCAAAGGCCAGGTAGAGGTAGGCGGAGTAGAGCTCCTTGTTGACCTGCTCGTCAAGCAGCTTGGCGACGTTCTCCTTCAGTGCCATGGTGCGCTCCAATCTGGGCCCCGCGGGGCCGTCGGAAATGATGCCGGGGGAATGGTACCGCAACGGTGCGCGGCTTAAGCGACCGCGCAAAAAGGGAGCACAACACCTGGACAGGACGGGTGGTCTCTTGGGCGGCGCGCAAGGGCGGGCGGCCGGGTGGGTAGGGTTCGAGGGGGTGGGAGAGCGAAGCCGGAGGTCCGAGACCGACGGTTCGTCTCACACCGCCAAATGGGAGATACCGCCGCGAGATCAGGGTTCCTTTTGCGGCGATATCTCCGAGTTTGGCGTCTTGGCGATGTGGGGGGCGCCTCGACCCTTCGTGCCCCAAACCACCGTCCCTCACGCCTTCGCGCCTTCCGAGGCCGAACCCGACGAGGTGCTTGAGCCTGTGCCCGACTCCGCCTTGGGCGTCGCGGCCGGCTTGTCGGCGTTCTTGGCGAGGCTCGTGTCCGACGACCCCTCCTTCTTGGCGAGGGCTGTGGACTCCTCGCCCTTGCCGGCGCCTGTGGCCTCGGTGCCGCCCTTCTTGCCGCGCATGTCGGTGTTGTAGAAGCCGCTTCCCTTGAACACGATGCCGCTCGTGTTGAGCACGCGGGTCATGGGGGCGCCGCAGCGCGGGCAGCTGACCTCGGGGTGCTCGCGCATGCCGTGCTCCACCTCAAAGACGGTCTCGCAGGCGGGGCAACGATAGTCGTAACGGGGCATGGGCATACCTTCTTTTCCTGACCGGGCCGCCGCGGCCCAAAGGGCGTCGCAGGGCGCATCCGTACCATTATTTCTGACGATACTGTATCCAATGAAAAGACCTGCATGTGCGCTCTGCGCGACCTTTCACAAAGCCTTACGATTACCTGTGGCCGCAATGGCCGGCTGCGCAGGTGCCGACGGACCCGTCACGGGGTTCGGGCGTCGCGCGGCCACACTGTCCCACGGGAGCTGAGCCAGTCAGCTGAGAGGCGGCCCGCAGGCGGCCGCGACCGTACGACCGCGCCGATAATGCGGCGCGAGCAAAGGAGGAACGCCCATGTTCGGAGACAAGCTCGAGGCAGTGCGCGCCACGGTGCCGCTGGTCCACTGCATCACCAACTACGTGACGGTCCACGACGTGGCCAACGTGGTGATCGCCTGCGGCGGCTCGCCCATCATGAGCGACGAGCCGGCCGACGTCGAGGACATCACCTCGATCTGCGGAGCCCTCGACGTGAACATCGGCACGCTCAACCAGCGCACCATCCAGGCTATGGCCCTGGCCAGCGCCCGGGCCCAGGAGCTCGGCCACCCCATCGTGCTCGACCCGGTGGGCGCCGGTGCGAGCCGTCTGCGTACCAACACCGCGGCGACCCTGCTCGACCAGCGGGCCATCACCTGCGTGCGGGCCAACATGAGCGAGGTCAAGGCCCTGGCGAGCGGTGCGGCCGCCACCCGCGGGGTCGACGCCGCCCCGGGCGACGCCGTGACCTACGAAAACCTAGACGCCATGGCCGCCTACACGCGCGACTTCTCCCGGGCCTGCGGGGCCATCGTGGCCGTCTCAGGCGCCATCGACCTGGTGAGCGACGCCGAGCACACCTACGTCGTCTCCAACGGCCACCGGCTTATGGCGGGCATCACCGGCTCGGGCTGCATGCTCTCGGCCGTGACCGCGGCCTACCTGGCCGCTAACCCCGACGACCGCCTCGGGGCCGTGGCCGCCGCCTTCGCGATGTTTGGCCTGGCGGGCAAGCTGGCTGCCGAGCGCGCGGAGAACGAGGGCGTGGGCAACGCCACCTTCTCGAACTACCTCATCGACGCCGTGGGCGCCATGGACGCCGACACGCTGAACCGAGGTGCCCTCTATGAGCTGCTCTAGGGATGCCGGGGCACCCGGGCCCCGCTACGACAAGGCCCGGCTGCCCCGAGATCTGGCGGTCTACGCCGTGACCGACTCGGCCTGGCTCGACGGCCGCGCCCTCGAAGACGTGGTGGCCCAGGCTATCGAGGGGGGTGCCACCTTCGTCCAGCTGCGCGAGAAGGGCTGCAGCCACGAGGAGCGCTGTGGGCTGGCCCGGCGGATTCTGCCGGTCTGCCGCGAGCACGGGGTGCCCTTCGTGGTCGACGACGACGTGGCGTGCGCCCTTGCGGTCGGTGCCGACGGCGTGCACGTGGGCCAGTCCGACACCGCCTGCGCCGCCGCCCGCGCCATGCTGGGCCCCGACGCCGTCGTGGGGGTCTCGGCACAGACGCCCGAGCAGGCCCGCGCCGCCGCCGAGGCCGGCGCCGACTACCTGGGCGTGGGGGCGGCCTTCCCCACGAGCACCAAGGCCGACGCCGAGTTCACGGGCGTCGACGGGCTGGCCCGGGTCTGCGCCGCCACCGACCTGCCCGTCGTGGCCATCGGGGGCATCACGGCCGCCAACGCCGGCGAGCTGGCCTCCACGGGGGCCTGCGGCGTCGCGGTGGTCTCGGCCATATTCGCCGCTGCCGACCCCTCCGCCGCGGCGCGGGAGCTCAGGGCGGCCGTCGAGGGCTGGAGGTAGCCATGGACCTCAAGCGGGTTCTCACCATAGCGGGCAGCGACTCGAGCGGCGGCGCCGGCATTCAGGCCGACCTCAAGACCATCGCCGCCCACAGGCTCTACGGCGAGAGCGCCATCACGTCCCTCACTGCCCAGAACACCTGCGGCGTGACGGGCGTGCTCGACGTGCCGCCGGCCTTCGTGGCCCAGCAGATCGACGCCGTGTTCGACGACATCCGCCCCGACGCGGTCAAGATCGGCATGGTGTCCGCCCCCGCCATCGTCGGCGCCATCGCCGAGCGCCTGCGCCACCACGGCGCCGCCCACGTGGTGGTGGACCCGGTGATGGTGGCCACGAGCGGGGCCGACCTCATGGGCGAGGGCACGCCGCGCGCCCTGGTGGACGAGCTGTTCCCCCTGGCCGAGGTCGTGACCCCCAACATCCCCGAGGCCAGCGTGCTCGCAGGCTTCGACGCGGCCGGCCGCGGCCTGGACTCTATGGTCGAGGCGGCCCGGGCCGTGGCGCGGCTCACCCCGGGCGCCGTGCTTGTGAAGGGAGGCCACCTCGAGGGCGAGGACGCTGCCACCGACGTGCTCCTGCTCCCCGGCCAGACCGACCCGCTTATCCTGCGCGGCGTGCCGGTGGCCACAGCCAACACCCACGGCACCGGCTGCACGCTCTCGTCGGCCGTCGCCTGCAACCTTGCGTCGGGCATGAATGTGGCCGCGGCGGTGGCGGCGGCCAAGCGCTACCTTGAGCGCTGCCTCGCCTCGGGCCTCGACCTGGGGCGGGGGAGCGGTCCCCTCGACCACATGGCCGCCTATCGCGGCGTGCCCCAGCCCCAGCCCGTGGCGGAGAAGCCCGCGCAGCCGCAGGGGGCTCCTGCCGGGCGCCGTCGCCGCGTGCTGGTGGTGGGCGGCTCGCCCGAACGCCCCCGGCCTGAGCTGTTGCGCGCCCTGGCCCTGCAGGCCGACCTCGTGGTGGCCTGCGACTCAGGCGCCGACGCCTGCCGCAGCGCCGAGGTGCTCGTGGACGCGATCGTGGGCGACGAGGACTCCGTGAGCGACGGCGGCCTCGCCTACGCCCGCGCCGCCGGGGCGCAGGAGCTCACCTTCCCCGAGGACAAGGACGCCGTGGACCTGGCCCTGGCCTTGGAGTGGGTGCGCGAGAACGTGCCCGACGTGCTCGACGTGACCCTGACCGGCGTCACCGGCGGCAGGGCCGACCACGGCCTGGCCGCGCTGGGCCTGGCGGCGCGCGCGGCCGACCTGTGCCCCGCCGTCGAGGAGAACGACGCCTCCTGCCGGGTGCTCTCGCCTGCGGGGCGTCCCGAGTGGGCGTTCGCCCCGAGCGACCGGGGGCGCACGGCGAGCGTGGTGGCCCTGCTGGGGCCGGCCGTGGTGAGCGAGCGCGGCATGCGGTGGGACCTTGACCGCGCGACGCTTGAACCCCTGGGCGACCTGGGGGTCTCCAACGTGGTGGAATCGAACGAGGGCGCGGCGGTGGAGGTGCACGAGGGAGTCGCCCTCGTGTGCCTGCTGCGCGACCGCGTGACCAAGGTGGTGCGTGCGTGAGTTCCGAGAGCGGGCATGCCGGACAGCTGAAGGGCTCCATGACCGAGGGCGGCATCGTAGGGCCCCTGGCGCTCTTTGCCCTGCCCATGCTGATGACCAACTTCTTCCAGCAGTTCTACGTGACGGTCGACTCCATGATCGTGGGGCAGTGGTCGGGCAACGTGGCCCTGGCCGCGGTGAGCACCTGCGCCTTCTTGATCTCGCCCATCGTGTGCTTCTTCAACGGGGTCTCGGTGGGGGCCGGCGTGGTCCTCGCCCAGCTGTTCGGCGCCCGCGACACGCGCCGCTTCGGCAACGCCGTGTGGGCGGCCGGGGTGCTGGCGCTCGTGGGCGGCCTGCTGATGACGGGCATCTGCATCGCCATCAGCAGGCCGTGCCTCTCGCTCATGAACCTCGAGGGAGAGGTGCTTGAGCAGGCGGTCGTCTACATGCGCACCTACGCCCTGGGCATGCTGCCCATGGTGGTCTACAACATGGGCTCGGCGGTGTTCCGCGCCCACGGCGACTCCCGCACGCCCATGGTGGTGCTGGCCGTGTCGTCGGTGCTCAACCTGGGACTGGCCTGCCTGTTCGTGATCGCGCTCGACCTGGGCGTGTTCGGGGCCGCCATGGCCACCGGCTGCGCCCAGCTCTTCTCGGCCTGCCTCACCCTGGCGCTCGTGTGGCGCCGCCGCGAGATGCTCTGCATCGCCGGCCGCGGTCCCGTCGTCGACGGCGCGATCATCCGGCGCATGCTCGGGGTGGGCGTGCCCAACGGCGTGCAGATGATGGTGATCTGCCTCTCGAGCGTGATCATCTCGTCGCAGATCAACCTCTACGGCCTTGCGATCATGGACGGCTACGGCGCCTACTCCAAGATCGACGGCTGGCTCTACATGCCCATCGGTTCTATCCAGAGCGCCATCGTGATGTTCGTGGGGCAGAACATCGGCGCCGCCCC
>JAHZGC010000014.1:32817-101585 GCA_019421015.1 Coriobacteriaceae bacterium
GCGGGGTGCTTGTGGGCACCGTGCTCGCGGTGGCGGTGACGGCCGTGCTCTGCACGACCATGTGGCTCGTGCGCTACCCGGTGCTCGGCATGTTCTCACCCGACCCCGAGGTGGTGCGCTACGGCATCCAGGCCATGGCCACCATCCTGCCGCTCTACTGCGTGTACGCGGTGTACATGGCCCTGTGCGGGCTCTATTACGGCGTGGGCTCCACCGTGGCCCCCATGGTGTTCGCCCTGACGTTCATGTGCGTGATGCGCATCGTGTGGGTGCTGTCGGTGCAGGCGGTGCACCCCGACCCCACGATGATCTACCTGAGCTACCCGGTGTCGTGGTTCTTTATGGTGGGGTCGCTTGCGCTGTACTACCGGCTGGGGAAGTGGAAGTACAAGGACCAGATCCGCGGGGCGTCGCTGCGCGAGGATTCGCGGCTCGAAGGGGCGCGGGCGTAGGCGGGGGGAGCTGGCGTGTGGGCGGCCCGGTGTTGGGGCCGGCCCGGTTGCTCCCCACCTCTGTGGATGTGCCGCTCTCTTGAGGGGGCGTGGCAAAATACTAAGGAAATCAGGACGTCCGAGGCACCGAATGGCAGGAATTCAAAGTAATCAGGAGGTTGGGTCGCTGGAAGGGCTTCTCAGAGTGCTGATTTTCCTGATTTCGTAGGCTTCTTGCCATTTCTGGTGGAAGGCCGTCCTGATTTCTGCGAGTTCTTGCCAATGGGGCGGTCGAGCGTCCTGATTTCTCTGACTTTCTGCCGATCTGCCGAGAGCTCCCAAAATGCTGGGATGCCCCGCGTGGTTGATATCCTGCACGCGGGATGCCCGCGGTCCGGGGCCCGACGTGCGGAGGACCTACCGCATGTGCGCCGACTGCCAAATCGGCAGATACCGCCGCATAAAGAGGGTTCTGGATAGGCCTGCGAGGAGTCTAATGCGTCCTGTGTGCCCGCAGGGGAGAAAACCCTGCGACCAATACCCTTCTGACCTGCGGGTTTATTAGAAGTCCTTTCGCAGCGGAGAAGACCTCGGGGATAGAGGGGTCGTTCCGCACCCCCCCATGCCTATCCCGAACCCCCATTCCGCGGAAACATCTCCGTCTTCGTGGCTATGGCGTTTGACGCCTTGGGCGCGCCCCCGACTTTGATATGCCCAAATACATGCCATGGCTGAGGCCGCCATAGTCGTTTTCGTTGGCATGCACAGGCCTACCTTGGATGATTTTTTTCCAGCGTACCATTTTGGTACCCCAGGAATAGCTCGGGCACCTCCTCCAGACGCCCCTTCCTTTACACTCCCCTTACGCAACCCCGACGCCATCTTTACACCCCCGTGACGCCCTCTTTTCTCGCCCCTCGTAACCTATGAACCGTCGTTACCCACCCGACCAAGAAAGGACGACGATGGATTCAACGGTTTCGAGGCGTGCGTTCGTGACGGGGGCCGCCGCCTGCGCCGGCACTGCCTGCCTGGGCGCGGCCGGCGCGACCCGGGCAATCGCCAGCGAGCAGCCCGCAGCCTCGACCTCGGCCCAACCCCAGTCCCAGACCCCTCGCTACGTGTTCCTCTTCATCGGCGACGGCATGAGCTACCCGCAGGTCCAGGCCACCGCCTACTACCGCGGCGCCCTTGCGACCGCCGGCGCCGAGCCCGCCATCGAGCGCCTGAGCTTCATGGACTTCCCGGTCGTGGGTGCCCAGTGCACCTACGACAGCACCTCGGTGTGCCCCGACTCCGCCTCCACGGCCACGGCCATAGCGAGCGGCCACCGCACTGCCAGCGGCGTCATCAACGTCGCGCCCGACGACGACGCCCAGACCTTCGAGACCGTCGCCGAGAAGCTCAAGGCCCAAAAGGGCACGCGCATCGGCATCGTCACGAGCGTGAACCTGAACCATGCCACCCCGGCCGCCTTCTACGCCCACCAGCCGTCGCGGCGCAACTACTACGAGATCGGCGAGGAGCTGGCTGCGAGCGGCTTTGACTACTTCGCCGGTGGCGCGCTGCTCGCCCCCGAGGGCCCCGACGGCGACCGCGAGAGCCTCTACGACGTCGCGGCCAAGGCCGGCTACACGGTGGCCCAGACCTACGACGCCGCCTCCAAGCTTACCGCTGCCGACCTGCCCGCCGTCGTGGTCTCCGAGGTGCTCGCCGACGAGGACGCCATCTCCTACGAGCTTGACCGCGCGCAGGGGGAGTGGGCCCTCGCCGACTATGTGGCCCGCGGCATCGAGCTGCTGAGCGGGGTGGACGAGGCCTCCGACGACGCCGGTTTCTTCATGATGTGCGAGGGCGGCAAGATCGACTGGGCCTGCCACGCCAACGACTGCGCCGCGACCATCCACGACGTCTGCGCCCTCGACGAGGCCGTGCAGCGGGCGCTCGACGTTTACGAGGCCCATCCCGATGAGACGCTCGTGGTGGTGACCGGCGACCACGAGACCGGCGGCCTCACCATCGGCTACGCCGAGACCAACTACGACTCCTTCCTCGCCAACCTCGAGGCGCAGAAGATCAGCTATGCGCGCTTTGACAGCGACTACGTGGCCCGCTACATCGAGGAGCAGACCCCCTTCGCCGACGCCCTGGCAGACGTCGAGGAGCTCTTCGGCCTCAAGACCCCCGAGGCGGCCCAAGGCGAGGAGGGCGGCCCGGGGACCCTCGTGCTGACCGACTACGAGCTCGGCCTGCTGCAGGATTCCTACGAGCGCACCCTTGCCCAAGCCCCGCGCTCTCAGGACGAGATGACCCAGGAAGAGTACGTGCACTACGGCACCTACGAGCCCTTCTCGGTCACCCTCACCCACGTGCTCAACCACAAGGTGGGCGTCGACTTTGCCACCTACGCCCACTCCGGCCTCACGGTGCCGGTGTTCGCCCTGGGATGTGGCGCCGAGGCCTTCGAGGGCTACTACGACAACACCCAGATCTACCAGAAGCTTGCCGCCCTCACCGGCGTCGCGTAAAGGGCCGTTCGTCGCGCCTACATCGATTTCATTCGCGCCGCGGTCCCGTACTGCGGCGGCAGCACCCATCCAACCCATAGACTCGTAGAGGAGAACCCCATGAACACCGCATCGCAGAACGTCTCCCGCCGTCACTTCCTGGCCCTCGCCGGCGGCTGTGCCGCCGCCCTGGCCCTCGGCGGCTCCCTGGTCGCCAGTCGCAGCGCCCGCGCCGCTTCCAACTCCATCTCGGTCTACTCCCGCGAGGACGGCTCGGGCACCCGCAGCGCCTTTGTGGAGCTCTTTGGCCTTGAGGAGACCACCAAGGACGGCAAGAAGGTCGACCTCACCACGCTCGAGGCCGCCATCACCAACTCCACCGCGGTCATGATGACCTCGGTGGCCGGCGACCCCAACGCCATCGGCTACATCTCGCTCGGCTCTCTGAACGACACCGTGCAGCCCGTGGCCATCGACGGCGTGGAGCCCAGTGCGGCCGCCGTGAAGGACGGCACCTATGCCATCGCCCGCCCCTTCAACGTGGTGACCGGCTCCAAGACCAGCGACGCCGCGGCCGACTTCCTCGCCTACATCCTGAGCGCCGAGGGGCAGGCCGTGGTCGAGGAGAACGGTTACGTGGCGGCGGACGACAAGGCCAAGGCCTTTGCACCCTCCAAGGTCTCGGGCAAGGTCGTGGTGGCCGGCTCCTCGTCGGTGACCCCGGTCATGGAGAAGCTCGCCGAGGCCTACGCCAAGGTCCAGCCCGACGTCAAGGTCGAGGTTCAGCAGTCCGACTCCTCCACGGGCGTCTCCATGGCCATCGAAGGCACCTGCGATTTGGGCATGGCCTCGCGCGACCTCAAGGAGTCTGAGGAGAAGGACGGGGCGGCGGCGGTGGCCATCGCCCGCGACGGCATCGCGGTCATCGTGGCCCCCGGATCTGAGGTGACCGACCTCACGAGCGGGCAGGTGCGCGCCATCTACGCCGGCGACGTCACCTCGTGGGACGACCTCGAGGCGTAAAGCGGCACCATACGGCAGGCCGGGCGGGGGCCGTTGCGGAACCCCTTGCCCGGCCCTTTTGCATGACGTCCCCAGGAGGTGGCGCCTATGACCCCAGCGGTCCTTAGAGAACGCGCGGCCCAGGCCGGCTTTGCCGCCGCAGCCGGCCTCTCAATCGTCGCTGTGGCGCTGATCTGCGTCTTTTTGTTCGCCAACGGCGTCCCGGCCATGGTCCAGATCGGTGTGCCTGAGTTTTTGCTTGGCACGGTGTGGCGGCCGAGCAGCGACGAGTTCGGCATCTTCCCCATGATTGTGGGCAGCCTCTACGTCACGGCCGGGGCCCTGGTGGCCGGCGTGCCGGCGGGGCTCCTCTGCGCGGTCTACCTCTCGCGCTTTGCCTCAAAGCGCACGGGCGCGCTGCTGCGGCCCGGCATCGAGCTTTTGGCCGGCATCCCGTCGGTGGTCTACGGCTTCTTCGGGATCATGCTCATCGTGCCTCTGATCCGCGAGAACCTGGGCGGCCGGGGCTTCTCGCTGCTGGCTGCGTCGCTTCTGCTCGGCGTCATGATCCTGCCCACCGTGGTCACCGTGGCCAAGAACGCCCTCGACGCCGTGCCCGCCTCGTACTACGAGGGGGCCCGGGCCCTGGGGGCCAACCACGAGCAGGCGGTGTTCAGGGCCGTGGTGCCGGCCGCTGCCTCGGGGCTCACGGCCGCCGTGGTGCTGGGGCTGGGCCGCGCCGTGGGCGAGACCATGGCCGTGGTCATGGTGGCGGGCAACCAACCGGTCATTCCCGACTCGGTGCTCGACGGCGTGCGTACCCTCACCGCCAACATCGTGATGGAGATGGGCTACGCCGCCGACCTGCACCGCGGGGCCCTTATCGCCACCGGTGTGGTGCTCTTTGTGTTCGTGTTGCTCATCAGCGCGCTGCTGGGCGCCGTCAAGCGGAAGGGGGAGGTGCGATGAGGCGCGCGCAGGTATCCAAGGCCACGGCGCAGATGTCCGGCCCCATGGGGGAGAGCTTCCGAGCTGCCAGGGTTCCCGTCGGCCCGCAGGTCTTCTCCGCTGTGGCTCGGGTCGCGGTATACGCGGGTGCGCTTGCCTGTGCTGCTGTGCTTCTGCTGATAGTGGGCTTTGTGCTCGTGCGCGGCGTGCCGTACCTCACGCCTGACCTGTTTGCCTGGGAGTACGACTCCACGAACGTCTCGCTCATGCCCGCCCTCGTGAACACTTTACTCATGGCGGCCCTCGCCCTGCTTTTGGCGGTGCCCGCCGGGGTCGGCGCCGCCATCTACCTGGTGGAGTACGCCAGGCCCGACAGCCGCTTCGTGCGCTGGGTGCGCGTGGCAACCGAGACCCTCCAGGGCGTGCCCTCGATCGTGTACGGCCTCTTTGGCCTGCTGTTCTTCGTGACGCTGCTCCAATGGCGGCTCTCGCTGCTCTCGGGGGCATGCACCCTTGCGGTGATGGTGCTCCCCGTGATCATGCGCACCTCCGAGGAGGCGCTGCTTGCCGTGCCGCGCGGTTACCGCGAGGGGGCGTTCGGCCTGGGGACGGGTCGGCTGCGCACGGTGGTGCGCTGCGTGCTGCCGAGTGCCGCTCCCGGCATTGCGGGCGGCGTGCTGCTCGCGCTGGGGCGCTGCATGGGCGAGGTGGCCGCGCTGCTCTTTACGGCCGGTACCGTGGCCCAGGTCCCGGCGTTTCTGGAGGAGGGCCCCGCTGCCGTCTTTGACTCCTGCCGCACCCTGGCCGTGCACATGTACGTCTTGGCCGGAGAGGGGCTCCACGTCGACGAGGCCTACGCCACGGCGGTCGTGCTGCTGGTGCTCGTCATCGGCCTGAACGCCCTCATGGGCCTCGTGGCTGCAAAACTCAATGGAAGGAACGCCGATGCCTAGCCTTGTGACGACCTCTGCACCCTCGGGGGAGGGGGAGCCCTACACCGTGTCCGTTGCGGCCCCCAAGATGGCCGTGCGCAACCTCGACCTCCACTACCGGGACTTCCACGCGCTCAAGGGCGTGAGCCTTGCCTTTCCTGAGCGCAAGGTCACGGCCCTCATCGGTCCTTCGGGCTGTGGCAAGTCGACCCTGCTCAAGACCTTGAACCGCATGAACGACCTCGTGGCCGGCTGTCGCGTTGAGGGCGAGGTGCTCCTCGACGGCCGCGACATCTACCGGGGCATGGCGGTGGACGACCTGCGCCGCCGGGTGGGCATGGTGTTCCAGCAGCCCAACCCCTTTCCCATGAGCGTCTACGACAACGTGGCCTTTGGGCCGCGCACCCACGGCGTGCGCAGCCGCGCCCAGCTCGACGAGATCGTGGAGCGCTCCTTGCGCGGTGCGGCCATCTGGGACGAGCTCAAGGACCGTCTCAAGAAGAGCGCCCTGGGTCTCTCGGGCGGCCAGCAGCAGCGCCTCTGCATCGCGCGTGCCCTTGCGGTGGAGCCCGAGGTGCTGCTCATGGACGAGTCCACGAGCGCCCTCGACCCGGTCTCGACCGCCAAGATCGAGGAGCTTATCGGCGAGCTCAAGGCGCGCTACACCGTGGTGGTCGTGACCCACAACATGCTCCAGGCGCGGCGCATCTCCGACCGCACGGCCTTCTTTTTGCTGGGCGAGATGGTGGAGGAGGGCCCTACCTCGGAGCTGTTCCTCGCTCCGCGCGACCGGCGCACCGCCGACTATGTGGAGGGGCGGTTCGGGTAAGGTGCTTCGGGTAAGGCGGCCGCGTGGGATTGGTGGCCGGCGGGGGCGCGGGCGGCGCTTTACCAAAACTTGACCATCTTGGCCGGATCCCGGTTGTGGGTGCGCGGTAAAATCAAGCGTGAACGCTGCCCCGTGTTTTTGGACGTCCCAGGAGGCCCCGCCCCATGATCTACTATGTCGAGGACGACGTAAACATCCGCGACCTCACTCTGTACGCGCTGCGCCAGGCCGGGTTCGAGGTGCGGGGCTTCGCCACGGCCGAGCCGTTCTTTGCCGCTGTGCGCGAGCAGGTTCCCGAGGCCGCGCTGCTCGACATCATGCTGCCCGGCATCGACGGCCTGCAGATCCTGCGCACCCTGCGGGCCACGCCGGCCACGGCGCACCTCCCCGTGATGATGCTCACCGCCAAGGGGACCGAGCTCGACTGCGCCTCGGGCCTCGACTCCGGGGCCGACGACTACCTGGCCAAACCCTTCGGCATGCTCGAGCTGGTCTCGCGCGTGCGGGCCCTTCTGCGCCGCGCCCAGGGGTCGGCGGCGGCCGTTCCCGGCGACGGGCGGCTGCGCGTGGGCCCGGTGGAGCTCGACCCGTTGGCCCACCGGGTGACCGCCGACGGCGTGCCGGTGGAGCTGACCCTTAAGGAGTTCGAGCTCCTCCGCGCGCTCATGGCGGCACCGGGCCAGGTGCTCTCGCGCTCCCAGCTGTTCGAGCGCGTCTGGGGGGCCTCGTTCATGGGCGCGACCCGCACGGTCGACGTGCACGTGCAGACGCTGCGCCATAAGCTCTCGGAGGTGTCGCCCGGTGCCGGTGCCCTGGTGGAGACCGTGCGCGGCGTGGGTTACCGGTGCGGGGGAGACGCGCAGTGAGCTCAGGGGACGGTCGCGACGGCCGAGGCGGGGCGGCTTGCCGACGGAGGGCGGGCGGCCCGCGGCGCCTCTCCACCACCATCTTCACCACGCTGCTCGCGGCCACCGCTGCCGTCGTGGTGGTCGTGGCGCTTGCCATGATGGTGGCCTTCTACGCTTCCCACGAGCGACGGGCCTCAGACCTGCTGCTCGCCCGGGCCCGCGCCACCGCCGACGCCGTCGACGGCCTGCCGCGCAGCGAGGCTGCGGCGGTGCTGGGGGCCCAGACCGACCGCGGGGTGCGCGAGACGCTGGTGGCCCCCGACGGCGAGGTGCTCTTCGACAGCGGGCCCCTGGGGCCGGGCGTGGGACCCAACCATGCGGACCGCCCCGAGATCCAGGCCGCCGAGACGAACGGCGAGGGGGTTGTGACCCGCTTTTCGCAGACGCTGCACGAGGACACCCTCTATGCGGCCGTGCGGCTTGCCGACGGTTATGTCGTGCGCCTTTCGGAGACCCGCGAGTCGTTTTTGGCCTTTGCCGGGTCGCTCCTGCCGCCGGCCGGGCTCGGCCTGGCCGTGGGTACCGTTGTGGTGCTGGGCGCCTCGCGCCTCCTGACCGAGCGCATTGTGCGGCCGCTGCATGCCATCGACGTGGCCGAGCCGCTGGCCTGCGCCCCCTATGCCGAGATGGTGCCGCTCTTGGAGCGCATCGACGACCAACGTGTCCAGCTCGAGGAGCAGAACCGCGAGCTGGCCCGCGCCGAGGGGCTGCGCCGCGACTTTTCGGCCAACGTCTCCCATGAGATGAAGACGCCCCTGCAGGTGATCGCCGGCTACGCCGAGCTCATGCGCGAGGGCATGGTGCCCCCCGAGGACGTGCGGCGCTTTGCGGGGGTCATCCACGACGAGGCTCTCTCGATGCGCGGGCTCATCAACGACGTGCTCACGCTCTCGCGCCTTGACGAGCCCGTGGACCGCGCCGCGACAAGGCGGCCGGTCGACCTGCTCGCCGTGGCCGAGCGCTGCGCGGCCCGCATCGAGCCGGTCGCCGAGGGGCGGCGGGTCGCCGTGGAGGTGGTCGGCGACCCGGCCGTGGTGAACGGAGACGAGACGCTGCTCGAGGAGATGGTGGCGAACCTCGTGAGCAACGCTGTGCGCTACAATCGCGAGGGGGGCTCGGTGTGCGTGGAGGTGCGCGCCGAGGCCGACCGCGCGACCGTGCGCGTCTCCGACACCGGCCCGGGCATACCCCAAGAGGAGCAGCAGAAGATCTTTGAGCGTTTCTACCGCATGGAGCGCAGCCGTTCCAAGGAGACCGGCGGAACGGGGCTGGGGCTGGCCATCGTGAAGCACGTCGTGCAGCGCCACGGGGGCGCGGTGGAGGTGCAGAGCGCCCTGGGGGAGGGGACCACCTTCACAGTGCAGCTGCCGAGGGGGTAGGGGTTCGGCCGGCGCGCGGGTGCGTGCTGTCGGGCGCGCTGATACATCACACACTCAGGTGTGACTGGTTTGCTCCAAAAGATAGTTGCCACAACAACTGATATGCTATATAGTTGCTATGGCAACTAATACCGTGCGCATCCGTGGAGGAGGTTTGGCATTGGACACCTTCGGCAGGAGCATCGGAATTCTGGCGCGCCGGCTCAACGTGTTTTTGAATCACGAACTGGTCGGCTGTGGGATTTCGGCTCGGGAACTCATGTACCTCGGCGCCCTACTGGAATGCGACGGCATGACCCAAGACCAGTTGGCCGGTGAGTTCTGCATCGACAAGGCGGCTGTGGCGCGCGCTTTGCAGGCCATGGAGGAGAAGGGGCTCGTGCTGCGCATTGAAGACTCCGAGGATCGACGGGCCAAGCGTGTCCTGGCAACACAGAAGGCCCGCGACCTGCGGCCTTTCATCGAGGGCGTGCAGCGACGGTGGCGCACGCTGTGTAACCCCGGCTGTGACGACCGGGAGCTGGCGCAGCTCGAGCGTGCCCTTGCTGCAATGGCCGAACGTGTCAAGCAGGCGGCCGATGACTGCGACGGAACATAAGACGTTCGCCACAAGGTACGTGCGGGAACTGCGTGCTGAGGCGCATGGGCCCGTGTGGAACGCGACGACGGCAATTCCTAAGACAATTGAGAGGATCTGCTCGCCCATGGACATAATCCAAGCTATGTACGAGCGCCACACGGTACGCTCGTACACCTCCGAACCGATTGCCCCCGCTGTGGTCAAGAAGCTCCAGGAGCGCATAGCCCAAGACAACGCCGCGTTCGACGTCGACGTCAGGCTGATGACCGACGACGCCTCGGCCTTCAACGTCGCCATCAAACTGGTTCTTGCCAAAGGGGTGCGCAACTACCTGATTTTGGCCGGCAGCGCTGCGCCCGATGTGGACGAGCGTCTGGGCTATGTCGGGGCCGATCTCATGCTGTACGCCCAGACCCTGGGTCTCAACAGCTGGTGGGTCGGCGGCACCTTTCGACGCAAGGCCATGGAAGAGAAGGTCCCGGGGAAGAAGGTCATAGGGGTAATTGCGTTGGGATATGGTGCCACGCAGGGAAAGCCCCACAAGTCAAAACCGGCGGCTGCGGTGAGCTCCTACGACGGGCTACCGGTTCCCGTGTGGTTTACCCAAGGGGTGGACGCGGCGCTTCTCGCGCCCACGGCACTCAACCGGCAGGCGTTTACGATTCATGGTAGGGGAGATGCCGTGCGGATTACCTGTGGGGCGGGGACCTTCTCGGGTGCTGATTGTGGCATCGTGAAATACCACTTTGAGCAGGGGGCGGGTAAGGGCAGCTTTCGGTGGGATGAAGGCTAACGCACCGAGGGCATTTGGTATAGAGCTTCGGCCCGATGCGGTAGCAACGGCTTTTTGAGGCTGTATAAAACCGATTCGCCGCTATTCCGGGGGATTTGGGAGGGCGGCGAATCGGCCTATCTCTGTGCTCCGTCGGTATTCTGGGCTGTTCAGTTCCCCTCGCCCTTCGTGCGGTCGCGGGCCTTCTCCTGCTTGGGGGCCTTCTCCCTGGCGCCTCTCTTTTCCTTCTGGGAGGTCTTGTCCTTGGCAGCCTTCTTGCCCTTGCCTTTTTTGGGCCTGTCTTTTTTTGTGGGTTTTCCTCCTTGGGGCCTGGGGAATTGCGCGCCCGGTTTGACCGGCACGTCGCACAGGGGGACGAGCGGCGCGGGCTTGGTCACGACCAGGCTGCCTGCGGCCTCGGAGCCTGTGGTGGTGACGTCGATGCCCAGCTGCATGAGCAGCTTCGTTGCCTCGGCGGCGCCTTCGGCGTAATTCTGCCCCTCTTCGGGGTCTAGGTATTGGAGCAGCGCCAGCAGCTCGCCGAAGTGGTGCTTCTCCTCGTTGCGCAGATGTTCCAGCACTTTGGCGGCCGCCTTGTCCTGGGCGGCTTCGAGATGTTCGCTGTAGCGGTTGACGGTCTTGAGTGCGCGGGCCAGGTCGAGCCTGACGAGGCGGGCGAGTTCCTCGTTGGCGAGGCCTCTGGTCTTCTTGCCGTGTGGCGCTTCGAATGTATCCATGGCGGTTCTCCTCATGAGGGCGACGTGTTGGGCCGTTGGGGGCGAAATGTTCGTTCCTGTCTATACCCACGGCTGGCTTTGTTGCGCGACTTGTTGCCCACAGCTCCCAAACTGGCCAGGAACAGGTCGGTATGGTGCGCCATTGGTCTGTATGGCGTTGTCGTACGTTCGCATAAAATCACTAGCTAAAATATATAATCTTTTCTCAGGAGATGCACCCGCAAAACGGGGGTTCGTGTACCGCAGGTCTGGTCGCTAGTGGGCGTTTTAGACACGCCGAGTGTGTGTCAATGAACAGAAGCTAGGAGTGCATCTGTACGGTAACCCATCTACCAGGTGTTTTCCTTTGGCATCTGGACGTCGGGTAAGCAGAAGCTAATGTATCATTTATCTAACGGTACATAAACCATCGTTTTGCGGGCGCATTTAGGCTAAGAAGCATTATGTTTTGTGCAATGAGACACACACCATGACGGCCCGCCAGTCCATAGGGCCGACGGGCCGTACGCAATGGGGGGATTTCCCTCGTCGTTAGGGCAACACACCTGTTTGGGGCAGATGCGGGGATGCCGGCTCGCTAGAGTTTCGACACGCTCTCGCCGGCGATGCAGCCAAAGGTGAGGGCGTCGGCGATGGAGCTGCCCGAGCCCGCATACTTGCCAAAGTGGCCGCACGAGGTGCGTCCGGCGGCGTAGAGGCCCACGATGGGGTTGCCGTCGAGGTCGACGACCTGTGCGTCGGTGTTGATCTTGAGGCCGCCCAGCGTGTGGAAGCCACACGACGCGATCGACCCGTCGATGGCGTGGAACGGCGCAGTTACCACGGGACGCAGGTACTCCACGCTCTTGTGGAAGTCCCGGTCCTCGCCGTCGGCGCAGAAGCCGTTGTAGCGCTCGATGGCCTCGAGGGAGTTCTCGACGGGCATGTCGATCTGCTCGAACAGCTCCTCGAGGGTGTCGGCCGAGGCTGTCGATTCCAGATACTGGCCGTAGGGGGTCTGCTGGGCCAGGGCAAGGGTGTCGCTGTCGAGGATGATAAAGCCCTTGGCGGGGGAGTGCGAGGCGATGGCGAGGCCCACGCGGCCGCCGTGCCAGTCCTCGGCCATGTAGCGGTGGCCCCACTCGTCGAGCAGGGCGCCGGCGGCCAGGTCGCCGTAGTTGTAGATCGAGCGGTTGAAGTTCACGCGGTTCATCGATGAGGTGGCTGCGCCGACCTTTTGGCCCATGCGGATGCCGTCGCCCATATCGAACTCGCCGGAGGTGCGCTTGCCGCAGCCAAGGGTCTCGGAGCAGTAGTCCGCCAGCATGGCGTCGTTCAGGGTGTAGGCGCCCGTGCACAGGATCACGCCCTTGGCGGCTTTCACGCGCAGGGGGTTGCCGTCGGCGTCGGTGCAGGCCACGCCGACCACGGAGCCGTCCTCGTCGCATACGAGCTCGGTGGCCGTGGTGTTGTAGTGCACGGTGGCCTGGGTGTCGACCTTGGTCTCGAGGGGCTCGAAGAGGCCGAAGGACTTCTCGGTGGTCGCGTGGCCGCGCGGCGCGGGCTTGGCGATGGCGGCGAACTCGGGGCAGCGCTCATTGCCGGTGTAGTGCAGGCTCACGCCCTCGGGGGGTTCGGTGGAGTGCGACACGTCGTCGAGCGTGCCGTTGAACTCGACGCCCTGCGACACGAGCCAGTCGTAGAGCCACGTGGAGCGCGAAAGGTAGGTCTCGAGCAGGGCCTCGTCGGTGTTGCCCACCATGGCGCGCACGTAGGCGGCCATGTCCTCGGGGGTATCCTCGACGCTCAGGGCCTTCTGCAGGCCGGTGCCGCCGCCCATGTACACGATGCCGCCCGAGCGCAGCGTGGCGCCGCCCCCGCGACCGGCGCGCTCGATCACGCAGACCGAGCAACCGCCGTCAAGGGCGCACACGGCAGCCGCTGCGCCGGCGCCGCCCAGGCCCACGACCACGACGTCGCGCTCCTCGTCCCAGGACGTCTCGTCGGCCTTGGCCGCGTCGGCCGCCCCCGCGATGGCCAGGGCTGCGCCGGCCGCCCCCACGGTGCCGATGAACGCCCTGCGCGATACGGTGTTGTCGATGCCGGTCATATCGATCTCCTTTGTTGTGTCGGGGGCGCCGGTGGGCGTCCCGTGGGAGCACCGGGTGGTTTTTGCCGTGCGGCCCGGTGCGAAGACGACGCGATTGTGGGGCGAATGCCGGTAGTTGCGGTATCGGTCGAAAAAAATCAGCTATCATACCGACAAGGGACGAGGACCGAGGCCATCGGCCAAACAGGGGGAGACGAGGTAGTCCATGGCGCAGTCGGGCTTCGAACGGGCGCTTTCGTGGGGCCTCCTGGCATCCCCGCTCGCGCTGTCCCTTATCACCGCCCTCTCAAAGACGCCGGCCGGCTCCCACCCCCACGGCCAGGGGCTGTTCTATCTGTCGTGGCTTGCGGGGTGCGTCGTTGCCTGTGCGGGAGGCCTGGCGTGCGCGCGGTGGCGGGGCGCCCGGTTCAAGCGCGTCGCTGCGGTCGGGCTTTCGGCCCTCTTTGAGGTCGCTTGGGTCGTCTTGTACTTGATGCCTGCAGGCAAGACCCCCGTGGGCATCGCCGCCTGCACGTTGCTGACGGCCGCCTCGATCGCGGGGTTGGCTCAGCTTTGGCTGGTGACGGGACGTCAGCCCACGGTTCGCGGCGAGTTGCTCCGTGCCTCCGTCGCCCTGCTGGGCGGTTATGCCCTCTACACCTTTATGACCGTGCTCGAGCAGCCGCTGGTGGCGAGTTTTGCGTATCCTGTTGCCACCGGGGCCCTGGTCGTGGTGGGTGTTGCGTGGGAGGAGGACGGCGGGGAGCAGGCTCCGGCCGTCTTGCCTTTGGCGCGCCCAAACGTCGGTGCGCTTGTTTTTAGCCTGCTGTTCTGCGTCGTGCTCGGCGCGTCGGTCTCTTTGGTGTGCCGCAACGTCCCCCAGGAAGGCACCTATAACGGGCTGGGGCTGGCCCTCATCGCGCTTGCGGTGCCGGCCGTCGTGGGGACGAGGCTGCCCGCCCTGACCCCGGCGTTGTTCGTGGGCCCCTTTGCCGTTGCGGCCCTGTGCTTCGAACTGCTGGGGGTGTCGGGCACCTCGGCGGCGTGTCTTTTGGCGGCCCTGGTGGTCCTCGCGGTCTGGTCATCGCTGCGCTGCGAGGCGGCCGACGGGGGTGCGCTAGCCCCGGTTTGGCCCCGGGCGGCCGCGACCCTGCTCCTCTTTGAGGCTTTGGGGCTGCTCTGCGGGTTTTTGCTCGACCGTTTGGTGCTCGACGGCATATGCGGCATGGCGTGGGACGTCCGCCTTGTGACGGCGGTGATCCTGGCCGCCGCGACCGACGCCTGCTGGCGTGCGGTGCCGACCTGCCCCGCCTTGTATGGTGCAGGCTGGTCGGTAACGGCGCGGGGGACGGTGCCCTCAGGCTCGGCCGACCTCGTCGCCGCCCGCTACCACCTGTCGCCCCGCGAGGTCCAGGTGGCCGAGCTCTTAGGGGAGAACCGCAGCCTCAACTATATCTGCAAGGTCCTTGAACTCGCCCCGAGCACCGTCAAGACCCATGTGGGTCATATCTACGAGAAGACGGGCGCCCACGGTAAAGACGAGCTGCAGCTGCTCATGCGCGACCTCGAGGTCGAGCAGGCCGAGAGGGCCGGGGAGCCTCGCGGCTAGCGTCCCGCCTCCAGCCACCTCTCCAGCTCCGTGAGCCGCGCCTGCGCGTCGGCGTAACCTTTGAGGTAGGTGGCCCTGAACTTGGCGGGATCGTACTCGAACCGTCCCAGGTTCTGCACGTCCATCCTAAAGACGAACGCCCTGCCCTCGTCCTCCACCGCCTCCACGCGGCGGATCGACTCGTTGTAGTGCACGTGGCGCTGGAGCATCGCCCGCTTGAGGGCCGGGTAGGGTCGCAGCCACCGCCTGAGGTAGAGCTCCAGGTGCTGGCGTCCCTTCACATAGCCGCGCGGCCGGGTGAGCAGCAGCACGTGGCGGGTGTAGCCCTTTTCCTCGGCCTGCCGCAAGGGAATGGAGTCGCGGATTCCCCCGTCGGCGTAGACGCGTCCCGCCACCGTGGCCTGCGGCATCACAAAGGGGATGCTGGCCGAGGCCACGGCGCGCTCGCGAAGGGTCGCGGGGCCTGCGAGGAAGTCCACGGTCTCCCACCATACGAGCTCGCCGGTGGCGGCGTCGGTCGCCGGGATGCACAGGTTTTGGCGCGCGGCCGCCACGCCCTCCCAACACCCATCCAGGAACAGGTCGATAAAGGCATCGGTGCGCAGGAGCCCTTCGCGGGGGTGGAGAAGCCCGCGGGGGGAGAGCAGGGCCGCCGGCGATTGCCCGAGCGCGCCAAAGCCGAGCTCGCGCCCTCCTCCCAGCCGCCCGCCCACGTAGGCCGCCGCTGCGAGGGCTCCCGAGCTCACCCCCACGACGAGCGGAAAGCGCAGTCCTGCGTCGGCAAGACGGGCCAGGATGCCGGCACTGTAGAAGCCCCGCATGCCGCCGCCCTCCACGAGCAGCGACACCCCGGCGATTTTCTGGGCCGCTCTGGGATCTGTTGTGGTTGCGGCATTCGGGCGTTCCACGGTCCTTCTCGCCGGTCCCTACAGCCGTGCCAGCACGCCGCGCACCACGGCCTCGAGGTCGGCCACCCCCTGCCCGGCGGCCCGGTTCACGTCCTCTGAGGTGATGGGCTCGTCGAGCATGCCGGCCGCCATGTTGGTGACCAACGACAGGCCGAGCACCTCCATGCCGCAGTGGACGGCGGCGATGACCTCCCAGACGGTGCTCATGCCCACGAGGTCGGCCCCCAGCGTGCGGAAGGCCCGGATCTCGGCCGGCGTCTCGAACGACGGGCCGGTCACGCCCAGGTAGACGCCCTCCTCCAACACGTATCCGCGGTTCTGGGCCGCCTCCTGGGCCAGGTCCCGCAGGCGCGGGCTGTAGGCGTGGGACATGTCGGGGAACCGCTCGCCCACGGCGTCGTCGTTCGGCCCCACGAGGGGGTTGCGCCCCGTGAGGTTAATATGGTCGGCGATGGCCACCGCCTGTCCGGGGCGATAGCCGGTGTTGACGCCGCCTGCGGCGTTGGTCGCCACAAAGGTCGATGCTCCCAGACGGCGGGCCAGGCGTACGGGAAAGACCACCGTGGAGGGCGCATAGCCCTCGTAGGGGTGCAGCCTGCCCTGCATGCAGAGGACGGGCGTGCCTTCAAGCGTGCCGGCAACGAAGCGTCCCTCGTGGCCCGGCGCGGTGGAGCGGCCCATGCCCGGAACCGCGGCGTAGGGCACGACGATGGGGTTCTCTACCGCCGCAGCCAGGCCGTTGAGCCCACTGCCCAGGGTGATGAGCGCCTGGGGGGCAAACCCCGGCGGCAACAGGTCGCGCAGGGTTGCGGCGGCCTCGGCGAGCATGTCGGTGACCTTGACCGCGGGTGTGTCGGGAAGGCGGGTGTCAGCCATGGGTCGCTCGATTCTCTAGAGCATCTTGACGATGCGCTCGGTGGCGGCGTCCACCTCGCGCTGGGCGCGCTCGACGTCGACGGTCGGCCACTCCCCGTCGCGGTAGAGCACCCGCCCGTCCACCATGGTGAGCACCACCTCCGCGCCGCTGGCGGCGTAGACCACGTTGGCGGCCACGTCGGTGGCCGGGTGCATCCAGGGCACGTCGACGTCGAGCACCGCAAGGTCGGCCCGGTTGCCCACGGCGACGCTGCCGCAGTCGTAACGGCCCTGGGCAAGCGCGCCCGCCCGCGTGGCGGCATAGAGCGCCTGGCGGGGGGTCACGGCCGTCGGGTCACCGGTCGCCCCCTTGTACAGGGTGGCGAAGAGGTAGGCGTCGCGGAACAGGTTGTGGGCGTTGTTGCTGGCCGGCCCGTCGGTGCCCAGGGCCACGTTCACGCCGGCGGCAAGCATGGCGGGCACGGGGGCAAAGCCGCTCGCCAGCTTGAGGTTGCTCGCGGGGTTGCAGGCCACCGTGGCGCCGTGCCCGGCCAGCACCGCGATGTCGTCCTCGTCGACCCACACGCAGTGAGCCGCCACCACGGGGTTGTCGAAGATGCCGCATTCCTCCAGGAACCGCACGGGCGAGAGACCCCCATGCCGCGCCCGGCACTCCTCGACCTCCCGGCGTGTCTCCGACACGTGGACCTGCACGATCGAGCCGTGCTCGAGCGCCTCCTCGGCGAGCCCCCGGCACACGGCCGGCCCGTTGGTGTACTCCGCGTGCACGCAGAGGTCCACCTTGATGCGCCCGTCTCCGGCGCCGTCCCACGCCTCTAGCAGGTGCGCGTTGGCCTGCGCCTCGGGGAGCTCCCGATAGGAGGGGGCGTCGAAGGCGGCGATGCTGCGGGCCACGTTGCACTTGATTCCCGACGCCAGCACCGCCTCGCAGCGCGCGTCGTCAAAGAAGTACATGTCCGAGAAGCCCGCGCAGCCGAAGCGCAGCATCTCGGCGATGGCGAGCTCGGTGGCGGGTCCCGCGGCCGCGTCGTCGATGCATGCCTCGAAGGGAAAGACCTTCGTGTTGAGCCAGTCCTGCAGGGCCAGGTTCTCGGCGTAGCCGCGCAGGAGCGTCATGGGGGCGTGCGCGTGGGCGTTGTAGAGGGCGGGCATGAGGAGCTTGCCGCGCCCGTCGTAGCGCTCGCCGTAGGAGGCGGCGTCTGAGGGCTCGCAATCGCCGATGTAGGCGATGCGCCCGTTGCGTACCCCCACGTAGCGGCCTGTCTGGTGGACAAAGTCCTCGTCGAGCAGGCCGATGGCGCAGAAGAGCGTGCCCGCGGGCCCTTGCGCCGCGAGGGCGGGGGACGCGACCGCGGAGGCGCAGGCGGCCCCGGCGGCTTGGACGAACTGGCGACGGTTGAGCGCGGTGGTCATGACGGCCTCCTGGGTGAGATGGACGACGGCGCGACGATGGGGACATTCTCCCACATCGGTCGGGGGCGTTCTGCCAAAACCTACACCGCGTGTGCGGTGGAGGTGTCAAAAAGGCGTTTGCGTGAACGGCATTATGGCAAATCACCGCACACGAGGCGGAAGTTTTGACAGGTCGGGCACGCACAAGGCGTGGGTTTTGGCAAGCCGCCTGCCGGGGTGTGCCGGCGGTCTCCAGCCCGCGCCATATATGCCCAACACGAGCCGGTAGGCGTCGAGCAGGGCCGCCGAGGCGCGGTCCCATCCCTGGGCCAGAGCCGCCTGGCACCCTGCGTCGGCGATGCGGCGGCGCAGCGGCTCGCTGTCCAGCAGCCTTTCGAGCGCCTGCTCCAGGGCCGTCGGGTCGTCCGGGTCGTACACCATGCCGTTCACGCCGTCCCTGATTTGCTCGCAGGTGGCGGGGCTGGCCGCCGCGACCACCGCGACCCCGCTCGCCTGGGCTTCCAAGATCACGAGCCCCAACGTCTCGGTGGTGCTTGGGAACACGAACGCGTCGGCGCTGGCAAAGGCGCTCGAGAGCTCCTCGCCGCCGAGAAACCCGGTGAACACCGTGGGCGTTCCTGCAAAGAGCCGCCTCATGGGCTCCAGGGCGGGCCCGTCGCCCACCACGGCCAGCGACCATTCGGGGTGCCGGCGCATCACGGGCTCCAAGCTCGCGAGGTTCTTCTCCGCCGCTACCCGCCCCACATAGAGGAGCAGCGGACGTTCAGGGTGCCCCCCGCTGAGCCTCTCGCGCATCGCCGCGCTGGCAAACCGCGGGTCGCGGGCGTCGAGATCGACCCCGCGCGGCAACACGGCCACGTGGGCCACGCCGCGTTCCCGGAGCTTCTGTGCCATGGCACGGCTCGTGGCCAGGGTGAGCGGGGCCTGGTTGTGCAGCCGACGCTCGTACCAGGTGCCCGGCCGCTTGATGGTGCGCAGGGGGCCGTAGTAGTCCAGGTAGGCGATCGTGTCGGTGTGGTAGGAGGTCACGAGCGGCAAGCCCAGGCGCGTGCAGGCCTGCACGGCGGCGAGGCCGATCATGTCGGGCTGCCACACATGTACGACGTCGGGTTTAAACGCCTGCAGGTAGCGGGCGACCTTGGGCGAGGGCGTCCCCCAGGGGCGCGAGCGGTACACGGGCCAGGTGATCGCCTTCACGCCCAGCACCGGCGCGCCGTCGTAGTCGCGCACGCCCAGGTCGGGGGCGACCACGGCGAGCTCGTGGCCCTGGGCCGCGAGCCAGTCGATGCCGTGGGCGAGCCGGGTGACCACCCCGTCCACCGAGGGCAGGAAGGTCTCTGTGACGAGGGCGATGCGCATGGGCTTCTCGGCTTTCCCAAGACGGCGTGACCAGACGATAGGCGAGTCTACCAAATCCACGCCCCTCTCCAGGCCATTCTCCGAACCCACGCCCCTGTTGGCCCCCTTGCGCATAATTCAGTCGGCACAAGGGTAGATTTCTGAAACCAAAGTGATATCACTATGCTATCATGCACTCATCAACCTACGGCGGCGCCGGCGCGTCGCCCGTCCCCAAGGAGCGCGATTCCCATGGCAGACCAACCCTCCATCCAGCCCACGGCCGAGAAGGCCGCCCAGTCCAAGTCCGGCTGGGGCATGCTGGCCCTCGGCCTCCTCATGGTCGTGGGCGGCGTGGTTCTGTTCGTTGCCAGCATCGTGGCGGGGGAGACCGGGGGCTACACCGTGCTCCAGGGCGTGCTCATCCCCGTGGCGGTGGTGCTGTTCATCGCCGGCCTCGTGCTGCTGCTCGGCCTCTTTATCGTGCAGCCCAACATGGCGCGCGTCATGGTGTTCTTTGGCGACTACCGCGGCACCGAGAAGCGCGAGGGCATGCGTTGGGTGAACCCCTTCACCACCAAGAAGGCCATATCGCTGCGGGCCCGCACCCTGAACGGCGAGCACCTCAAGGTCAACGACAAGCTCGGCAACCCCATCGAGATCGCCAACGTCGTGGTGTGGCACGTGGGCAACACCGCCCGCGCCACCTTCGACGTCGAGAACTACGAGTCGTTCGTGGCGGCCCAGAGCGAGAGCGCCCTGCGCCACGTGGCGAGCCTCTACGCCTACGACCACATGGACGCCAGCGACGCCGAGACCCACGAGATCACCCTGCGTAGCAACATGGCCGAGGTGAGCGCGGCCCTCAAGGAGGAGCTGCAGCGCAACCTCGATGTGGCCGGCGTGGTGGTCGACGAGGCCCGCATCACCCATTTGGCCTACGCCCCCGAGATCGCCCAGGCCATGCTGCGCCGCCAGCAGGCCGACGCCGTGATCGCGGCGCGCGAGAAGATCGTGCGCGGCGCGGTGGACATGGTTGAGATGGCGCTCACCGAGCTTTCTGACAAGCACGTGGTCGAGCTCGACAACGAGCGCCGTGCCGCCATGGTGAGCAACCTGCTCGTGGTACTCTGCGGTGAGTCCGACGCGCAGCCCGTGTTGAACACCGGCACCCTGTACCAGTAAGCGAGGAAGCCCGTGGCCGAGCGCAAACAATATCCTCTGCGCATAGACGCCGACGTGTGGTCGGCCGTCCAAAAGTGGGCGGCCGACGACTTTCGCAGCGTGAACGCCCAGGTGGAGTGGATTCTGCGCGACGCCTTGCGCAAGGCCGGGAGGCTGCCCGGGCAAGAGATTACGGAAGAGGGGTCGAGCCAGGAGCCCGTAGGGGAGAAGCCCGCGGGGGAGTAGGAGCCAGCGGGCGGCTTGACGGGACGAGGAATCATGTTCATTAGTATCCGGTGGATGAGACCCTGTTCGGAAGCGGCGCTTATCTCTGAGCGTCCTCAAATTCTCGCGTAAAGTCGCAAGAGGCCTTCCTCGTGCTTGAGCCCGGAGAGTCCCGTTCGAACCAGTAGGGACTCCCGGGCTCAGTCTGCCCGCTATTTCCAGTCCGCCCGCTACCTCCACTTTGGCGAGTTGCAGATCACCTTGGGGTCGATGCGGTCCTTGTGCTCGACGGCCGTCTGCAGGATCGCCGCCACGGTGGCGTCGTCGAGCAGGTGCGGCTCGAGCCCCAGGTCGAGCAGGCTCGTGTTCACGGCGTTGAAGTAGTGGTCGTCCTCACGCTCCACGCGGGGGTTCTCCAGATGCTCGACCTCGACCTCGATGCCGGCGGCCTCGCGGGCCACGCGCTGCACGGTGGCGGCCAGCTGGTTCACGCTGAACCACTGGGTGAGCTGGTTCATGACGCGCATCTTGCCGGGCTCGGCCGGGTTCAGGCAGGCGAGCTCGATGCAGCGCACCGTGTCGACGATGTTGATGTAGCCGCGGGTCTGGCCGCCGCGGCCGTACACGGTAAGGGGGTGGCCGATGGCCGCCTGGGCGATAAAGCGGTCCAGGGCCGTGCCAAAGACGCCGTCGTAGTCAAAGCGGTTGGCCAGGCGCGGGTCGAGCAGGGTCTCGGGGGTGTGCACGTTGTACACGACGCCCTGGTTCAGGTCGGTGGCGCGGATGCCCCACGTGCGGCAGGCAAAGTAGATGTTGTTGGAGTCGTGCACCTTGGTCAGGTGGTAGTAGGAGCCCGGCGACTTGGGGTAGAGGAAGGTCTCGGTGCGGCCCTTGTGCTCAACCGTGAGGTAGCCCTCCTCGATGTCGATGTTGGGCTGGCCGTACTCACCCATGGTGCCGAGCTTCACCAGGTGGCAGTCGGGGGCGAACTCCTTGATGGCGTAGAGCACGTTGAGGTTGCCGATCACGTTGTTCTCGTGGGTGTACACGGCGTGCTCGCGGTCGATCATGGAGTAGGGGGCGCTGCGCTGCTCGGCAAAGTGCACAAAGGCCTCGGGCTTCTCCTGCTCAAAGACCTGCCGCAAGAAGTCGTAGTGGGTGAGGTCTCCCTCGTAGACGGCGATCTTGTTGCCGGTGAGCTCCTCCCAGGCGGCCACGCGCTCGTCGAGGCTGGCGATGGGGGTGATCGAGTCGGTCCCGAGCTCGCGGTCGATCTTGCGGCGCACCAGGTTGTCGACGATGCTCACCTGATGGCCCCGCTTTGAGAGGTACAGGGCCGTGGGCCACCCGCAGAACCCGTCTCCACCCGCTACGACGATCCTCATGCGCAAAACCTCCTTGCCTGGACCGCGGGTCTTGGTACCCACGGTGACAGCCGGTCAAAAGCGTGGACGGCACCCCATTATGATGGTGGGTCAGGCATTTGCCCCGAGGCTTGGGCTTGCTTCATGAAAACATGAGGTGCTATAACAATCCTCAAAGAACGGTCGTGCTCCGCTTGCCCTATGGAGTTTTGCCGTGTGGGTTCTTTTTGTGGTAGACTTCAACAGTTGCCGATTTTGAGCGCGGCGGTATTGCCGTGCGCCTACGTTTGATCGAAGGAGTTCCAACAATGTCCCAGGTTTGCGAAGTCTGCGGCAAGCACCCGGTGGCCGCTCGCTCCATCAGCCACTCCCACCGCGTCACCAACCGTGTTCAGCGTCCGAACGTGCAGAACGTGTACGTCGTCGACCAGAAGACCGGCACGCGTCGCAAGATGAAGGTCTGCACCAAGTGCCTCAAGGCCGGTAAGGTCGTTCGCGGCTAAACAGCTAAGCGGTTATTGCACAAACTCGTTTTGAAGGACCTCCAGTGACTGGGGGTCTTTTTTTTGTTTGCTGAACGACCCCTCGACGGTCGCGTTGCCCGCCTGAGGCCGCCTGTCCGTATGTTTCTTCCACGGATTGCCGTCGCCCAAGAGTTTGTTTCGGGGCGGCGGGCACACACTCGAAACCGGTGCGCATCGGGTTGCGCCCGAACGGTTTATCAAGGGAGAAGGCGTCTTTGGGCCTGCGGCGTGCGGCCGGGGCTACAGGGGTGGTTGTATGGCGGTGTTCAAATACCTCAAGGGGCACATCCCCGTGGTGCTCCTCATATTGTTGCTGCTCGTGGCCCAGGTCTTCTGCGACCTAGCCATCCCGAGCTACACGAGCCGCATCGTCGATGTGGGGCTGCAGCAGGGCGGCGTGCCCGACGCCGTGGCCAGTGAGCTTCCTGCATCTGCCCTTGACGAGGTGTGCGCCCTGCTCGGTGCCCAGGAGGCCTCCGTGGTTCGGGGCGCCTACGGTCCCAAGGGGGGCGACCCGCAGGTCGTCTCTCTCGACCCCGCCTACGCCTCGGGCGAGAGGCGCGCGGAGCTCGACCGCATCCTGTCGGTCCCCGAGGCGCAGCTCTACGACGACGCCGACGAGCAGGCCGATCCGGCGGCGGACCCCGGCCGCGAGGACGACGAGAGCATCCAAGCCCAACGGGCGGCCGCCTTCGTGCTCGCGCAATACCGCGCCTTGGGGCTCGACGTCACGGCGATGCAGGTCAACTACCTCCTCGTGACCGGTGCCAAGATGCTCGGCCTTGCCCTGCTGGGCCTGGCCATCGCCGTGGGGGTGGGGGCCCTCGCCTCGCGCACGGCCGCCTTCATCGCCCGCGACCTGCGCGCCGAGCTCTTCTCCAACGTCTTGACCTTCTCGCGCGCCGAGATGCAGGAGTTCAGCCCGGCCTCGCTCATCACCCGCTGCACCAACGACATCCAGCAGATTCAGATGGTGCTGGTCATGCTTATGCGCATGGTGGCCTACGCCCCCATCATGGGCGTTGGGGCCTCCGTCATGGTGGCTGTCACGGCGCCGGGCATCGCCTGGATCGTGGCCGTGGCCGTGGCCGCCATCATCTGCGTGGTGGTGGTCCTCATGCGCTTCACCCTCCCCAAGTTCCGCATCATGCAGCAGCTGGTCGACCGCGTGAACCTCGTCTCGCGCGAGATGCTCACGGGCGTGCCGGTGGTGCGCGCCTTCTGCCGCGAGCGCCATGAGGAGGAGCGCTTCGACGTCGCCAACCGCGAGCTTACGGCGACCTCCCTCTTCACGGGCCGCGCCATGTCGCTCATGATGCCGGTCATCATGCTCCTCATGAACGCCACGTCGGTGGCCATCCTGTGGTTCGGCGGCTTTGACGTCCAGACGGGCTCGGTGCAGGTGGGCGACCTTATCGCCTTCATCAACTACGCCATGCAGGTATGCATGTCGTTCATGATGATCGCCATGGTCTCCATCATGCTGCCGCGCGCCCAGGTGGCCGCCGACCGCGTAAACGAGGTCATCTCCGCCCGCAGCAGCGTGCGCGACCCCGACCCGGCCCACACGGCGCCGGCCCCTCAGGGCGGCTGGCGCGGCGAGGTGCGCTACGAGCACGTGGGGCTGCGTTTTGGCGACGCCGACTCGAACGTGCTCGAGGACGTCTCCTTCACGGTGCGCCCCGGCACGACGACGGCGGTCATCGGCTCCACGGGCGCCGGAAAGTCCACGCTCGTGCGCCTGCTGCCCCGCTTCTACGACGTGACCGAGGGCCGTGTGACGGTCGACGGCGTCGACGTGCGCTCCATGCGCCAGGCCGACCTGCGGGCCTTGGTGGGCTACGTTCCCCAGCGGGCGGTGCTCTTCAGTGGCACGGTGCGCGGCAACATCGCCTACTCCGACCCCGAGATGCCCTTCGAGCGGGTGGAGAACGCCGCCGAGGTCGCGCAGGCCGCCGAGTTCGTCTCCAAGATGGACGGCGGCTACGACGCCCCCATCGCGCAGGGCGGCACCAACGTCTCGGGCGGCCAGCGCCAGCGCCTCTCCATCGCTCGCGCCGTGGCGGCCCAGCCCCGCATATTCATCTTTGACGACTCCTTCAGCGCCCTCGACTTCGCCACCGAGGCGGCCGTGCGCGAGGGCCTGCGTCGCGAGGCCGCCGACGCCACGGTCATCGTGGTGGCCCAGCGCGTGGCGAGCATCCTCGACGCCGACCAGATCGTGGTCCTCGACGAGGGCAGGGTGGTCGGCGTGGGGACGCACCTCGAGCTCATGGAGCGCTGTGCCGAGTATCGCGAGATAGCCACGAGCCAGCTCTCCGCGGCGGAGCTGGAGCGCGTCGCCCGTGCCGCGGAACTTCAGGAAGGGGGCGATCGCCGATGAGCACCGTCGACGAGCAGGAGCAGCGCGAGCTCGAGCGGGCGCGCGACAGGCGCAGGCAGCGGGCAGGACGCCGCGGAGGTCCCCATGGCGGCCCCCACGGCGCCATGGGCATGCCGGGCGAGAAGGCCAAGGACCTCAAGGGCACTTTGCTGCGCATCTGGAGGCACGTGTCGCGCCACCGCGTCGCCATCGTGGCGGTGGTCCTGTGCGCCATGGGCTCCACGGTGTTCTCGATCGTGGGCCCGGCCGTGCTCGGCATGGCGACCACCGAGCTCTTTGCCGGCCTTGAGGCCATGGTGGCGGGCACCGGGTCCATAGACTTTGCGGCCGTAGGGCGCATCCTGCTCGTCGTGCTCGGCCTGTACCTGGTGAGCGGCCTCCTCTCCTTCGTGCAGGGGTGGACCATGGCCGGCGTGGTGCAGCGGGTCTGTTACGAGCTGCGCCGCGCGGTGAGCGAGAAGGTCGACCGCCTGCCCATGGCCTACTTCGAGAGCAACGCCGTGGGCGACATCCTCTCGCGCATCACCAACGACGTCGACACCCTGGGCCAGGGCCTCTCCCAGACGGCGACCCAGCTGGTCACCTCCCTGACCACGCTGGTGGGCGTCCTCATCATGATGCTCGTGCTGAGCCCCGTGCTCACCGTGGTCGTCGTGCTCACGCTGCCGCTCTCGGCCCTGCTCGTGATGCTGGTCATAAAACGCTCCCAAAAGTACTTCCGCGCCCAGCAGGAGAGCCTCGGCGCCCTTGACGGCCAGATCGAGGAGACCTTCTCGGGCCACACCGTGGTGCGCGCCTACTGCCGCGAGAGCGCGACCGTCGAGGAGTTCCAGGCCACCAACGCCCGCCTTGCCCAGGCCGGTTGGAAGAGCCAGTTCCTCTCGGGCCTCATGCAGCCGCTCATGCAGCTCGTGGGCAACCTGGGCTATGTGGCCGTGGCCGTGGGCGGGGCCCTGCTCGCCGCGCGCGGTTCCATCACCGTGGGCGACATCCAGGCCTTCATGCAGTACGTGCGCAACTTCACGCAGCCGGTGACCCAGCTTGCCCAGGTCAGCAACATGTTCCAGTCCATGGCGGCGGCGGGCGAGCGCGTCTTTGAGCTGCTCGACGCCCCCGAGGAACCGGTCGCGGTGGGTGGCCACCCCGGCACCGAGGCGCTCCCGGTTCCCGTCGAGGGCAAGGTGGCCTTTGACCACGTGCGCTTTGGCTACGACCCTGCTCGGCCCGTGATCCACGACTTCAACTGTTCCGTGGAGGCCGGCCAGACCGTGGCCATCGTGGGTTCCACGGGGGCGGGCAAGACCACGATGGTCAAGCTGCTCATGCGCTTCTACGACGTCGACGCCGGCTCCATATCGCTCGACGGGTCCGACGTGCGTGACTTCGACCGCCACGCCCTGCGCGGCAGCGTCGCCATGGTGCTGCAGGACACTTGGCTCTTCAAGGGCACGGTGCGCGAGAACATCCGCTACGGCAGGCTCGACGCCACCGACGCCGAGGTCGAGGCGGCGGCCCGGGCGGCCTTCGCCGACCACTTCATCCAGGCGCTCCCCAAGGGCTACGACACCGAGCTCAACGAGGAGGCCTCGAACATCTCCCAGGGCCAGCGGCAGCTGCTCACCATCGCACGCGCGGTCATCGCCGACCGGCCCCTGCTCATCCTCGACGAGGCCACCTCGAGCGTCGACACCCGCACCGAGGGGCGCATCCAGCGCGCCATGGACGCCCTGATGGAGGGGAGGACGAGCTTCGTGATCGCCCACCGCCTCTCCACCGTGCGCGACGCCGACCTGATCCTCGTCATGAACGCGGGCGACATCGTGGAGGCGGGCACCCACGAACAGCTTCTGGAGCGCGGCGGTGTATACGCCGCGCTTTATGGCAAGCAGTTCGCGGCCATCGACGAGGCCGTCGCCGATGGTGGTATATACTCTCAACCACCGACGACCCCCTCGGTGCCCACGGCATCGTGAGAGCGGGGTTCTGTAACCGTTAAGGAGTTTCTTATGGCGCACGAAGTGAACGGGACCCTTACCGTCTCCGACGACGTCCTCGCCGACCTCGCGGGGTACGCCGCGAAGGAGTGCTACGGTGTGGTGGGGATGAGCGCCCAGGCCCCCTCCTCGGTCCAGGAGGGCCTGGCGGGGCTGCTGCCGAGCCAGCGCCTGCGCCGCGGCGTGACGGTCGGGCACGGCGAGGACGGCCGTCTGACCATCGGCCTCCACGTGGTCCTCGAGTACGGCGTCAACATCTCGGCAGTCTCCCAGAACCTGGTCGACAACGTGCAGTACATGCTCAAGGGACTCGCCCAGATCGACGACGCCGAGGTCGTCGTGCACGTCGAGGGCGTGAAGGTCCACGAGTCCTAAGGCAACCGGTGGCGACTACGGAGAGAGTGTCCCGATGATTGAACAGACCATGCGATCGAGCTTTGCCGCCGCCGCGTCGGCGGTCAACGATCGGCGAGAAGAGATCAACAAGCTCAACGTGTTCCCCGTGCCCGACGGGGACACGGGCACGAACATGGCCCTCACGCTGGGCTCCGTGGTGCGGGAGCTTGACGAGCTGCCCCCCGACGCCACTATGGCAAAGGTCGCCGAGGCGGTGCGCCACGGCTCCCTGATGGGCGCCCGCGGCAACTCGGGCGTCATCACGAGCCAGATCCTGCGCGGGCTTGCCGAAGGGCTCGCCGAGGTCGACGGGCCTGTGGAGACCCCCCAGGTCGCCGCCGCCTTCCGCCGTGCCGTCGAAGTGGCGTTCCGCGCCGTCAAAAAGCCGGTCGAGGGCACGATCCTCACAGTCCTGCGCGACGTGAGCCATGCGGCCGACCAGTGCGAGAAGCACAAGCTCTCGGTTCCCGACACGCTCGACACCATCGTCGCCGAGGCGTTCGACTCGGTGGCGCGCACCCCCGACCTGCTGCCGGTGCTCAAGGAGAACGGCGTGGTCGACTCAGGCGCCTTCGGGTTCTCCATCTTCCTCGAGGCCTTCTGCGACGCCGCCATGGGGCGCGTCGCCTCGTCGCGTGCGGCCGACCAGGCCCTCGCGCGGGCCACGGCCAAGGTCGACATCGAGCTGAACGACGACTGGGAGGGCTCCGACTACCGCTACTGCACGGAGTTCCTGTTCAATGCCGCGCACCCCCTCGACGAGGACGCCGCTCGCGAGTTCCTCGGCACCATGGGCGACTGCGAGCTGCTGGTGGGGTCTCACCCCGACTATAAAATCCACGTCCACACCGACCGTCCCGACCAGGTGCTCGCCCACATGCTCGAGCACGGCCAGATCTACGAGGTCTACATCCACAACATGGACATGGAGGCCCACGAGCGCACGGCCAAGATCGCTCAGGACCGGGCGGCCGCAGCGGCCCAGATTGCCCAGAGCGAACCCCCCAAGCCCCTCGGCGTGGTGGCGGTCGCGGCCGGCCACGGCCAGGCCGAGATCCTCAAGTCCCTCGGCGTCGACGTGGTGGTCGAGGGCGGCCAGACCATGAACCCCTCCACGGCGGACCTGCTCGACGCGGCACGCCTGGCCAACGCCGAGGCGGTCATCGTCCTTCCTGACAACGGCAACATCATCATGGCGGCCCAGTCCGCCTGCGCCGCCGCCGACTTCCCCATGGCCGTCGTGCTCACGCGCAGCGTGCCCCAGGGCTTCTCGGCCATGTTCTCCTTCGATCCGTCCGCCTCGCTCGACGAGAACGTCGAGGCCATGACCGAGGCCCTCGACGCGGTCCACGACGGCGAGGTCACGCGTGCCGTGCGCGACTCCCAGACCGCCGACGGCCGGCCGATCCACACCGGCGACGTCATCGGCATCGTCGACGACGAGATTCTCTTTGTGGGCGACAACGTCCACGACGTGACCCTGGCCATGGTCGCCTCCATGGAGGAGCGCTTCGGCGGCGACACCCTTACCTTCCTGGGGGGCTCCGACCTGACCGAGGAGGAGTACGACCGGCTCGTCGCCGACCTTGAGGAGGGCCACGAAGACCTCGAGGTCGACGCCCACAAGGGCGGCCAGCCCCTCTACCCCGTGGTCCTCTCCATCGAGTAGCGGCCCGTGGCTGATCGTCCGACCACCTCAGACAACGTGCGGCTTGACCGAATGGCGGCGCGCCTTGTGCAGACTGCGGCGCAGGGGCGCGCCGTTTCGTGCGTGCGGTTCGTGAACGAGGAGCGGGCCGCGCTGCTGGGGCGGCTCGGCGTGCGTACCGTGGGAGACGAGCTCTACGCGGTGCCCAAACGCTACCTCGACTTCACCACGGTGACGCCCGTCGCCCTCGCCGCGGTGGGTCAGGAGGCCACCGTCGTCGTGACGGTGGACCGTGTGGAGGTTAAAAAGCCGCGGCCCCGCATGGTGGTGGTCGAGCTGAGCTGCTACGACGAGACGGCCCCTCTTATTGTGTCGTACTTTGGCCAACCGTGGCTGGCGAGCCAGTTCAGGCACGGCCAGCGAGTGGCCTTCAGCGGCAAGGTGGGGTTCTCCTACGGTTTCAAGCGCATGAACGGGGCCTACCACGACCTCGTTCAGGACTCCTCCGAGGACGGAGGCGCCGCGCGCCTCACGATGCTGCCGGTGCACCGGGCGACCGAGGGGCTCTCGCAGCAGTGGGGCCGCCGGATTGCCTCCTGCGCCATCGAGGACTTTGGCGACGTCTGCGACTTTTGGCCTGCGCGCCAACGCGCCCGTCGTCTGCTGATGCCCCTGTCACGGGCCCTGCGGGCCATTCACTTTCCCGTCGACGCCGATGAGGCCGAAGAGGCGCGCCGCCGCCTGGCCTACGACGAGCTCTGCCTGCTGCAGCTGGCTTTGGCCGCCCGGCGCGACTCGTCTTTGCCGGGGGTTCACCCGGTCTCCCACGTGGTCGACGGGCCGGCCGCCCGGCGCATTCGTGCGGCGATGCCCTTTGCCCCCACCGACGACCAGGAGCGGGCCGTGGCCGAGATCCTGGCCGACATGGCCGGTCCCCGTCCCATGAACCGCCTGCTGCTCGGCGACGTGGGCACCGGCAAGACGGCCGTGGCGACGCTCGTGCTGGGGGCCGTGGCCGACACGGGCACACAGGCTGCGGTCATGGCCCCCACGGGGGTTTTGGCCGCCCAGTACGCCGAGAAGGTCGGCCCCGTGCTCGACGAGGCCGGGGTCGGCTGGGCCCTGCTTACCGGCGCCACCAAGGCCTCTGAGCGCTCCCGCATCCTCGAGGGGCTTGCCGGCGGCGCCATCTGCGTGCTGTTCGGAACCCACGCGCTGCTCACCTCCGACGTCGAGTTCGCGCGGCTCTCCCTCGTCGTCATCGACGAGCAGCAGCGCTTCGGCGTCGAGCAGCGCCACGCCCTGCGCGAGAAGGGGCGCGGGGCGGACCTGCTTGTGATGACGGCCACGCCGATTCCGCGCACGCTTGCGCTCACGATCTACGGCGACCTCGAGCGGAGCTACCTGCGCACGCGCCCGGTCAAGGGCGCCGGCGTCGAGACCACGGTCATCCCCAAGCGCAACCGCGCCGACGCCTACGCCGCCATGCGCGCGGCGCTTGGGGAGGGGCGGCAGGCCTACGTGATCTGCCCCCTGGTGGGCACCAAGGAGAAGACCGACGACGAGGGTTTCTCGCACGACCCGGCCTCCGACGCCCTGGCCTCGGGCGAGGACCCCTCCGACGCCAAGGCCGCCGAGCAGGAGGCCGAGTCGCTCCAGCGCAGCGTGTTCCCCCAGCACAAGGTGGGCCTTCTGACCGGCCGCATGAGGCCGGAGGAGAAGAACCGGGTCATGGCGCAGTTCAAGGCCGGCGAGATCGACGTGCTCGTCTCCACAACCGTCGTCGAGGTCGGCGTGGACGTGCCCAACGCCACGGTCATGCTCATCGAGGACGGCGAGCGCTTCGGCCTGGCCCAGCTCCACCAGCTGCGCGGCCGCGTGGGCCGCGGCAAGTACCCGGGCCACGTGTTCATAGCGACCGACGCAAAGTCTCCCAACGCCGCCGCCCGCATGGAGGCCCTGGAGCGCACGACCGACGGCTTTGAGCTGGCCGAGGAGGACCTGCGCCTGCGCCGCGAGGGCGACATCATGGGCCTGCGGCAGTCGGGCGACGCGGTTCTGCGCTTTGTGGACCTGGCGCGCGACGAAGGCCTCGTGGTGGACGCCCGCGCCGACGCCCGGGAGCGCATGGAGGGCGACCCGCGCCTCATGTCGATAGCCAACGCGCCGGTACGGGAAGAAGTCATACGAAGATACGGAGACGTGTTCACCGAAGTCGGTGGAGGATAGCGAGGAGGATCCCATGGCGCAAACGCCAAAACCCGAGGCCCCCGAACCAAAGGGACAGTTCAGGCGCTTTTTGGTGCCCGGCACCTACGACCCCATAACCCGCGGCCACCTTGACGTCATCGAGCGGTGCACCCACCTGTGCGACGAGGTCATCGTGGCCGTGGCTGACTCCCGCGCCAAGCGGGGGGGCCCCGCCTTCTCCCTCGAGGAGCGCGTGTCCATGGCCGCCGAGGCCACGGCCGACCTGCCCACCGTGAGCGTCGTGTCGTTCACGGGCCTGCTCGTCGACTGCGTGCGCGAGCTCGGCGGCGTGACCGCGGTGGTCAAGGGCCTGCGCCTCATGACCGACTTCGAGTACGAGCTGCAGCAGGCCAACCTCAACTATCGCCTCTCCCCCGACCTCGAGACCATCTTTGTGATGGGGGGCGCCACCTACGGCTATGTGTCGAGCTCGGCGGTGCGCGAGATCGCTTCGATGGGCGGTGACGTGTCGTCCTTTGTGACCCCGAACGTCGAGGCGGCCCTGCAGCGCCGCTACGGAGCCGTGTAATTTGCAGTTGCACCCCGGAGCGGGGTTCTCTCAACGGAGTTTTACGATACAATCACAGATCAAATGCAAAAAGCGGCGTTGCCGGTCCTATCGCGGCCCCGCCGTTTACCACCGAAAGGGAGCTCCATGCCCGGTAGCGACATCGAAGCCTTCATAGAAGAGCTCGAAGACCTCATCAACAACGCCAAGTCGCCTCTTTCGGGCGGCGGCTCGAAGAAGATCATCGACGCCGAGGCCGCCTATGAGATCCTCGACGACATCAAGCGTTCCTTGCCCGAGGAGTTCCAGAAGGCCCGCCGCATCCTGCGCGAACGCGACGAGATCCTTGACTCCGCGGAGGAGGAGGCTGCCCATATCGTGAAGGACGCCGAGGACAAGGCCAACACCCTTGCCAGCGAGCAGGAGGTCGTGCGCCTGGCCAACAACATGGCCGAGGACGTGCGCCGCCATGCCGAAGAGGAGGCCCGCGAGATCCGCTACTGGGCTGAGAACGCCGCCGAGCAGACCTTTGCCAAGCTCGAGGAGGAGATGAGCTCGGTCATCGAGAAGACCCAGGGGCTGCTCTCGCAGATGTCCTACTGCCGTACGCTGCTCGCCGGCCACGACGACGAGGACGAGGCCGACATGGGGGAGCGCTATGGCCAGTAGCTGGTCGCTTCCCAAGGTGACCGTCTCTGTGGAGTCGGGCCTTGAGAGTCCGGGCAACACCATTGCGGTGGCCGACCGCATCGACGTCGACTCCATCGAGATGGGCGGCCGCACTATCGAGCTTGAGGACGGTCTGACCTACGACGTCGCGTTGACCAACACCGGCGAAGGCATCCTGGCCACGGGTATCGTGCGCGGCGCGTGCCGCACCGAGTGCGACCGCTGCCTTGCTCCGGCCGAGTTCGACCTGGCCTCCGAGGTCGCCTGCTACTATCTGCGCGAAGAGCCCGAGGAAGACGTCGACGACGAGGAAGACTTCGGCCTTATCGACGTCGAGAACGGCACGGTCGACCTCTCTGAGGCCATCCAGTCGAGCATCGCGATGGACATCCCCTTTGTCATCCTGTGCCGCGACGATTGCAAGGGCCTCTGCCCCGTGTGCGGCGCCAACCTCAACGAGGTCGACTGCGGCTGCGTCGTGGAGCCCGACCCCGACTTTGAGCGCCCGAACCCCTTTGCGGTCCTGGCCGGCTTTACCTTTGCCGACGGCACCACCGTGGCCGATCATGCCAAGGAGCTTGAGGAGCTTGACGAGGCGGCCGGCGAGGAGTTCGAGGACGACCTCGACGACGAGGAGTTCGAGGCCGCCTGGGAGGAACGCCAGAAGGCCGAGGGCGAAGGGTCCGGCGCTGGTGTGTAGTCGCTGCGCAGTGCAAGTTGCGCGTGCAATCGGTCTGGCTTATGTGATACCATAAGCAGCTGTGCAAAGAAGCAGTCGGCTCCCGTAGGCGGGTGGCCGAGTTTAAGAGAGGTACATGATGGCAGTTCCCAAGCGTAAAACCGGCCGTATGAAGACCCGTTCCCGCCGTGCCCAGAACACGCACGTGCACACCATGCAGACCGTGACGTGCCCCCAGTGCGGCGCTCCCAAGCTCCCGCACCGCGTGTGCCCCACCTGCGGCACCTACAAGGGCCGTCAGGTCATCGCCGTCGACTAGTCTCGGCGAACGCATAGGCGACCTAGGGCCGGCACCGCGCAAGCGGCGTCGGCCTCTTTTGTATTCTCATCGACCACATCCTGTTGGAGGTACGGACCATGAGCGAGAACGCCTCGGCAACCGGCGCACAGCTCGTAACGGTATGTGTGGACGCCGCCGGCGGTGACCGCCCGGTGTCGACGGTGCTCGAGGGCGTCGCCCGGGCCCTCGACGCCGACCCGGCGCTCAAGGTGATCGTCACCGGGCCGGCCGAGGAGGTGGGGCCGTTCGCCTCCGCCCACGAGGGGCGCTGCGAGGCCGTGGCCACCACCCAGGTCATCGCCATGGGCGAGCACCCGGCCGAGGCCGTGCGCGCCAAGCGCGACTCGAGCATCGTGGTGGGATGCCGCCTCGTGCGCGAGGGTCGTGCCCAAGGGTTCTTCTCCGCCGGTTCCACGGGGGCGGTCATGGCCGCAGCCACGCTAGGTATCGGCCGCATCAAGGGCATCGACCGGCCCGCCATCACCAACGCCCTGCCGGGGCCGCGCCCCACGGTCCTGCTCGACCTCGGCGCCAACGCCGACTGCAAGCCAGCCAACATCGTGCAGTTCGCCCAGATGGGCATTGCCTACTCCCAGGCGGTGGTTGGGGTCGAGAATCCCACGGTGGGCCTTTTGAACATCGGCTCCGAAGACACCAAGGGGTCCCTCGAGGCCCAGTCGTTCTTTGCCGCGCTGCGCGAGGGTGTGCCCGCCTTCAAGGGCAACGCCGAGGGCAGCGACCTGTTTGCCGGCACCTTTGACGTCATCGTGACCGACGGCTTCACGGGCAACGTGGCCCTCAAGACCATCGAGGCCACCGCCAAGTACATGTTCGGGGAGCTCAAGGGGGCTATCGGTGCGTCATTGGCGACCAAGCTCGCCGGCGCGGCGCTCAAGCCGGGCCTGCGCGCCATCAAGGACAAGATGAGCGGCGAGCGCTACGGCGGTGCCGTGCTCCTCGGCGTCAAGGGCGTGGTCGCCATCGGGCACGGCGCTACCTCGCCCGAGGCGGTCAAGAACGGCACGGTCTGTGTGGCCGAGGCCGTTCGTGGCGGTCTGGTGCAGCGGATCGCGGCGGCTCTGGCCGAATAGCGCCGCAGGTGGCGGCGGGTTTACAATCGAACGGCACACGGCCCCCGACCGCAGGCAGGCGTCGGGGGCGACGACGAGAGGGGGGCGCATGCCCACGATCTTGACCAAGGTCGACCGCACCGAGCAGATCATCGGCTACCGCTTCAAGAACCGCGAGCTGCTCAAAAGCGCGATCACGCATCCTTCTGCCGTGGAGGGCAAGCCGGTGAGCGCGGGCTACGAGCGCCTCGAGTTCCTTGGCGACTCGGTGGTCGGCTTCATCGTGTCCGAGGAGCTCTACGAGCGCTTCCCCGAGATGGACGAGGGCGGCCTGACCCGCCTCAAGGTCTCGCTCATCTCGGGGGAGTCGCTTTCGGCCGCCGCCGCCGAGCGGGGCTTTGCCGACGTCATCATCTTTGGCCAGAGCGAGCGCGGCACCGGGGCGCGCGGGCTGCATTCGGCCCTCGAGAACGTCTACGAGGCCGTGACGGGTGCCATCTACCTGGACGGCGGCCTTGAGCCGGCGCGGCGCTGGGTGCTCGACACGCTGCAGCCCCACCTCGCTCCCTGGCGTGCCGTGCTACCCGAAAACCCCAAGTCGCTGCTGCAGGAGAAGACCCAGGCCGACCTCAAGGAGACCCCCCGCTACGAGGTCGTCTCCACCGGCGGCCCCGCCCACAGCCCCACGTTCGTCTCCGACTGCATCGTGGGCGATAGGGCCGTCGGCAGGGGAGAGGGCACCTCCAAGAAGGAGGCGGAGGCGGCCGCCGCAGCCCAGGCCCTGCGCACGCTCGGGTACATCGAGAAGGACTCCGACGCTGCCAGCTTTGAAGGCGACAAGCCCTGGCCCCTCAAGCCCCTCGAGACGGGACGGGACTAGGCGTGTACCTCAAGTCCCTCACCCTCAAGGGCTTCAAGTCCTTCGCCGACCGCGCCCACATGGTGTTCGAGCCCGGCCTCACGGTCATCGTGGGGCCCAACGGGAGCGGTAAGTCCAACGTCAGCGACGCCATCCTCTGGGTGCTGGGCGAGCAGAGCGCCAAGCAGCTGCGCGGCCAGGCCATGGAGGACGTCGTCTTTGCCGGCTCCTCGGCCCGCAAGCCCGTGAGCGTGGCCGAGGTCGACCTGACGCTCGACAACTCAGACCACACCTTGCCCGTGGACTTCGAGGAGGTCGTGGTCACCCGCCGCATGTACCGCTCCGGCGAGAGCGAGTACCTCATCAACGGCTCTCCGGCGCGCCTGCTCGACATCACCGACATCCTCCACGACTCCGGCCTGGGCAAAGACACCCACTCGATCATCAGCCAGGGCAAGCTCGACGCCATCTTGACGAGCCGTCCGGAGGAGCGCCGCTCCCTCATCGAGGAGGCCGCCGGCATCTCCAAGCACAAGCGCCGCCGCGAGCGCTCCCTGCGCCGACTCTCCTCCATGGACGAGCACCTCAAGCGCGCTCTGGACGTTCAGAAGGAGGTCAACCGCCAGCTCAAGCCCCTCGAGCGCCAGGTGGAGCGCGCCCGGAGGCACAACGAGCTCTCCGCCCGCGTGTCTGAGCTGCGGACCCTGCTCTCGGTGGACGACCTGCGCCGTCTCCGGCAGCGCTGGAGCGCCCTGGAGAAGACCGAGGCCGACGCCGCCCAGGAGCTTGAGCAGGCCGAGGCCTCCCTGAGGGAGCGCCAGGCCGAGCTCGAGCGCCTCCAGGCCTCGCTCGAGGAGCGCGGCCGCAGCGCCGGAGATATCTCCGAGAGCCGCCGCCGGTGCCAGAGCGCCCTGGAGCGCCTGACGGCCGGCATGCGCCTGCTCGACGAGAAGGGACGAAACGTCGAGTGCCGCCTCGGGGAGCTGCGCGACGAGCTGGGGCGCTCCGAAGAACGCGACGGTACGTGCCGCCAGGAGCTCACCGAGGCCGTGGCCGAATGCGAGGCCAACGAGCGTGAGCGCGCCGCCTTGCGCGAGCGCACCGACGCCGCCAACGAGCGCGTCCGGGCCGCGCGCAACGCGCGCCGGTCTGCCGAGGACGAGTTGGGCCGCGCCCAGGGGCGCCTGCGCGGCGCCCAGCGTGAGCGTGACGCCGCCAGCGTGGCGCTCGCCAAGGCGCGCGACGCCCTCGAGAGCGCCCGCGTCCAAGACGACCTGTTCGCCGCCCGCATCGGCCAGCTCGAGGAGACGGCCGCCGTGGCGGACCGCGACGCAGACGACGTCGAGCGCCGTCTGGGGGAGGCGAAGGCGTCGCTGGCCTGCACCCGCGAGGAGGAGGCGGCGAGCCGTGCCGTCCAAGAGCAGACGCGCACCGAGCTGACCCGGGCCCAGCAGGCCGAAGGCGATGCCCGGCGCGCCTGTGCCGCCGCCGAGGCCCGCGCCGCGGCGCTCGAGCAGGCCGCCCAGGCGGAGGAGAACGCCACGCCGTTGGCCGCCCGCATCGCCGGCGACGCCGAGGCCCGCCGCTCCATCCGCGCCCGCGTGAGCGAGGTGCTCGAGGTGCCCGAGGAGCTGGCGTCCCTGGTCGAGCAGGTGCTCGCCGCAAGCCTCACCGGCTTTGTGGCCGACGGCCCCCAGGGGCTTGTGGACGTTGCCCGTGCGGCCGAGCGCCTGGGGGCGTCGAGCGCGGGGCGGGTGGCCGTGGTCGTTGACAGCGGCGTGGAGGTGGCGCCCCCCTGCGACGGGCTGCCCGGCTACGCTCTGGCCGAGCGCGTTTGCGGCCGGCCGGGGTACGAGGGGGTGGTGGGGCCGTTGCTCGGCGGCGTCCGCGTGGTGGGCACCCTCGAGGAGGCCTGCCGCGCCTCCGTCGCCGACCTCGCCCATGGGTACGCGACCCCCGACGGGTCGATCGTGCGGGGAGGCCGTGCCCTCGTGGGGCGCGCTAGCGACGCCGCTGTGGGCGTGCTCGAGCGTCGCCGCCAGCTGCGCGAGCTCGAGGGGGAGCTGCCGGGGCTGCGCGAGGCGGTCTCGGCGACGCGCGCGGCCGTCGACGAGGCCGAGAAGGCCATCGCCGTCGCCCGCGCCGCCCACGACGACCATGCCCGCGCCGCAGCCCGCCTGTCCGGCGAGGTCTCCTCGCTCTCCTCGGAGGCGGCCCGCGTGCGCCAGAGCGCCGAGAAGGCCCGTGCGGAGCTTGCCCGCGTGCGCGAGCAGCGCTCCCAGGCCCAGGGCCGTTCCCTCGACGCCGAGGCCGCCGTCGCCTCCCAGTCCGACGCCCTGGCCGCCGCAGAGCTCGAGGCCACCGACCTCGAGGGCCGCATCAAGGGCCTCCAGGAGGCCTTCGACGCGACCAAGCGCGAGGACCGCGCCGCCCACGACGAGGCCAACCAGTGCCAGCTCGAGCTCGCCCGCGTGCAGGAGCGCGCGCGAAGCCTCTCCGCGCGCCGGGAGCGGCTCGAGAAGGAGTCCGCGGGGCTGGAGAAGGGCCTTGGGTCGACACGCGCCTCCGTGCGCCGCCACGAGGCCATGCAGGCTCGTGTGGCGCCCCTGCGCTCCCGCTACGAGGCCCTTATCGACGCCGCCCAGGAGCGGGCCGACCTGCTCGACGGCAAGGCCACGGCCGCCGAGAGCGCCTCGGCCGCCCTGCGCCGCTCCATCGAGCTCAAGCGCACCGACGTGGCCGACGCCACGGTGGCCCACAGCCGCGCCATGGCCGGCGTGAGCGAGGTCAAGGTCGAGAAGGGCCGCCTCGACGTGCAGGTCGACGCCGCCGTGAAGGCCATCGTGTCCCAGAAGGGCGTCGTCCTCGAGGAGGCGCTCGAGCTGCCCGCGCCAGAAGACCGCACCGCCTGCGAGCGCGAGCTCCAGAAGCTCGAGGGCGAGCTGGCCGCGCTCGGCCCGGTGAACCAGGTCGCCTTCGAGGAGTTCGAGGCCCTCAAGCGCCGCTCCGAGTACATCGGCGAGCAGGTGGCCGACCTGCAGCACGCCCGCGCCGACCTCACCAAGATCCTCCAGGTCATCGACCGCAAGATGCGCAGCAGCTTTGTCGACACCTTCGAGGCCGTGAACAAAAACTTCGAGGAGATCTTCTCCATGCTGTTCCCCGGGGGCAACGGCCACCTCGAGATGACCGTGCCCGACGACCCCGCCACCACAGGCATCGAGGTCGTGGCCCAGCCCCGCGGCAAGCGGGTCACCAAGATGTCGCTGCTCTCGGGCGGCGAGCGCTCGCTCACGGCTCTCGGGCTGCTCTTTGCCGCCTACCGCACGCGCACGGTGCCCTTCTACGTGCTCGACGAGGTCGAGGCCGCCCTCGACGACTCCAACCTCGACCGTCTCCTCGACGCCATCGAGGTGCTCCGCAAGACCACGCAGCTCATCGTGATCAGCCACCAGCGGCGCACCATGGAGAGCGCCGACGTGCTCTACGGCGTCTCCATGCAGGCCGACGGCGTGAGCCGCGTCATTTCGCAGAAGCTCGAGCGCGACGGGGCGGCCGCCCTGCAGCTCGCACAAGAGAGGTAGGTTGCCATGGGATGGTTCCAACGGCTCTCCGAGGGCCTGAGCAAGACCCGCAAGAAGATCACCGGCGAGCTCAACGTGCTCTTCGAGATCGGCCCGCAGGTGGGCGACGAGTTCTGGGACGACCTCGAGGCCACGCTCATCATGGCCGACATCGGCGCCGGCGCCACCGACCACGTGGTGACCCAGCTGCGCGAGCGCTCCCAGCGCGAGGAGCTCACCGGCGTGCGCGAGGTGCAGGACGCCCTGGTCGAGCTGCTGGCCGACGCCTTCACCCCCTGCGAGCAGGACCCCTTCGAGGCCAACCCCTCGTGCGTGCTCTTTGTGGGCGTGAACGGCGCCGGCAAGACCACCACCGTGGGCAAGATCGCCTCGGAGGCCAAGGAGCAGGGGAGAAGCCCCGTCATCGGCAGCGCCGACACCTTTCGCGCGGCCGCCATCGAGCAGCTCGAGGTCTGGGGCGAGCGCGCCGGCGTCGAGGTCGTGAAGCGCGAGCGCGGCAGCGACCCGGCCAGCGTGTGCTACGACACCCTCGACACGGCCGACCGCGACGGCAGCGACCTGGTGCTCATCGACACGGCCGGCCGCCTGCACACCTCGGTCGACCTGCTGCGCGAGCTCGGCAAGGTGGTCCAGGTCACGCGCAAGCGCGCCAAGATGCCCGTGTACGTGGTGCTCGTCATCGACGCGACCACGGGCCAGAACGGCCTCTCGCAGGCCCGCGAGTTCAACAACGCCCTCGGCGTCGACGGCGTGGTCATGACCAAGCTCGACGGCACCGCCAAGGGCGGCATCGCGCTGGCCGTGAGCCACGACCTCGGCTTGCCCATCCTGCGGGTGGGCGTGGGTGAGACCATCGACGACCTGAAACCCTTCGACGCCCGGGAGTTCTCCCGCGCGCTCATCACCGGCGAGGAGGCCTAACTCATGGCTGTTTTCGAGAGCCTGTCCAACCGCCTGCAAGACACCTTCGAGGGCCTGCGCGGCAAGGGCCGCCTCACCGAGGCCGACATCGACACCGCCATGCGCGAGGTGCGCATGGCCCTGCTCGAGGCCGACGTGAACTTCAAAGTGGTCAAGGAGTTCGTGGCCCGCTGCAAGGAGCGCTGCCTGACCTCCGAGGTGCTCGACTCGCTGACGCCCGCCCAGAACGTCGTGAAGATCGTGCTCGACGAGCTCACGGTGCTGCTCGGCTCCACCGAGAGCCGCCTGGTGCTCTCGAGCCGCATCCCCAACGTCATCATGCTCGTGGGCCTCCAGGGCTCCGGCAAGACCACGGCGGCCGCCAAGCTCGCGAACCTGCTGCGCGGGCAGGGCCACGCGCCGCTGCTCGCCGCCTGCGACGTGTACCGCCCCGCCGCCGCCGACCAGCTCGAGACCCTGGGCAACGAGCTCGGCGTCAAGGTCTACCGCGGCGACGGCCAGCACCCGGTGCAGATCGCCAAGGAGGCCATTCGCGCGGCCGTGGACGGCATGAAGGACGTCGTGATCGTCGACACCGCCGGCCGCCTGCAGATCGACGAGGCCATGATGCAGGAGGCCGCCGACATCAAGGCGGCCGTCAAGCCCGACCAGATTCTCATGGTCGTGGACTCCATGACCGGCCAGGACATCGTGAACGTGGTCCAGGTCTTTGCCGAGCGCGTGGACTTCGACGGCGTGATCATGACCAAGCTCGACGGCGACTCGCGCGGTGGCGGCGCCCTCTCGGTGCGCAGCGTCACCGGCAAGCCCATCAAGTTCATCTCCACCGGCGAGAAGCCCAACCAGTTCCAGGTGTTCCACCCCGACCGCATGGCCCGGCGCATCCTGGGCATGGGCGACATGGTCTCGATCATCGAGAAGGCCCAGGCCGAGGTCGACGAGGAGCAGGCGGCTGCCGCCGAGCGCATGCTCAACCAGGGCCTCACCTTTGATGACTTCCTCATGCAGATGAAGTCCATCAAGAAGATGGGCGGCTTCACGAGCATCCTGTCGGCCCTGCCCGGCGGCGACCGCCTCATGCAGAAGGCCGGCGGCCAGATCGACGACTCCATCATGGACAAGACCGAGGCCATCATCATGTCGATGACCAAGGAGGAGCGCGCCAAGCCCCGCATCATCAACGGCAGCCGCCGTGCCCGCATCGCTCGTGGCTCCGGCACCGAGGTCTATGACGTGAACAACCTCATCAAGCAGTGGGGCGAGATGAACAAGATGATGGGCAAGATGCGCTCGGCCATGCAGCAGCCCGCCGGCAAGGGCAAGAAGGGCAAGAAAGGCGGCAAGCCCGGCAGTGCCAAGGCCATGAAGCGCATGATGAGCGGCATGGGTGGGGTGCCCGGCATGGGCAGCATGGCCGATATGCAAAAGATGATGAAAGACCTGTTCAAATAGGGGTCGGTCTGCCTGGTGCCCGCCTCTATGCCAAAACTTGCGTCGCGTGTATGCCTGGCCTGGCAAATATGTCACCCCGTGTGTGGTTTGTGCCCCCTAATCCGCACACGGGGCGACGCTTTTGGCGGGATTGCCACACACGGGGCGCGGATTTTGGCATAGGTATCCCGCCGGCCGCCTCACCGGCTGCCCTGCCTCCAGCCTCAGCTCCTCAAAACTCCTCACCGCTATATCTGCCAGGGCCCCTAGTTCCTCGAAAGTCCCGCTTTCGTCGCAATCCCACACTGCGACCGTGGGGTATCCGGCTGTCTTGGCACACCGGAGCGCGTAAGCGGCGTCCTCAAAGACCCAGGTCTGCTCCCGCGGGGTTTCCAGCAGCTCCCGTGCACGGTCATAGGCTGCAGGCTCACGCTTGGAGGCGCCCACGTCGTCGACTGACACCACGGGGCCGATGTATTCTGCCAGCCCCGACTCTTCGAGTCCCGGCCCCAACATGAAATGGGGGCTCGAGGACGCAACGGCGCAGGGGACCCCAGCGTCGCGCAACGCCTGCAAAAACGCCTCGACCCCTGGTCGGGGAGTCGCCCTGGTACGGTAGTAATCCACCGCCATCTCGCGTATCAGCGCCTCCACCTCGGCGGCGCTTGAGCCCAGGCCGTGCTCCTCGTGGAAGAAGCGGGCGGTTTCGGGCAGGGTAAAGGTGCAGAGCCGGTCGACTTCCTCGTCGGTCAGCCGGTGGCCGGCCATGCGCGCCAGCTCGGACTCCATGGCGTGCCATAGCCCCATGGTGTCGAGCAACGTGCCGTCGCAGTCGAATATGGCCCCGGCCATCCTCATGATGAACTCCTCGTGTTGTCCGTTGGGGGTGCCCATTGTACGTCGGTACCCACCGGCCCCGCCCAACTCGTGGAAAGAACGTCAACAACTGGCGCCCAGTCAGCGAGTGGAACCATTTTGACCTTGCGTCGGGGTATAACCGTGAGAAGTTTACGCACACTGACGACCGCAACAAAGTCGGGGGGTATCCGCACCATGGCCGGCAACAGCAACATGGACGAGACCAAGAAACGAAGGGCGATGATCACCTATGTCCTTATCGGCGTTTTGGTGATCATACTGCTCAACACGCTCCTTGCACCGCAGCTCACCCAGAACCGGGTCGAGTCGGTGCCCTATACCCAGCTCATCTCCATGGCCGACGACGGCAACGTGGGCGAGGTGAACTACAACCTCAGCACGGGCGACATCATGTTCACCTCCAAGCCCGCGGAGGAGGGGGCGGAGGTCCAGTACTACTCCACGACCTACTGGCCCAACGACGACACGCTGCTGCCCCGCCTTGAGGCCGCCGGTGCCACCGCCACCACGCACATCGAGCAGTCCGGCAACGGCACGATGTTCGTCTACCTGCTCACGCTGTTCCTGCCGATCCTCATCTTCATCGGCTTCGGCTGGTGGATGAACCGCCGTCTCAAGAAGCAGCTCGGCGACGACAACCCCACCATGAGCTTCGGCGGCTTCGGCCAGGGGCTGGGCTCCTCGGGCGCCAAGATCGTGGCCGAGAAGGAGACGGGCGTCACCTTTAACGATGTCGCCGGCCAGGACGAGGCCAAGGAGGCCCTGACCGAAATCGTCGACTTCCTCGACAAACCTGAGCGCTACGAGGAGATCGGCGCCAAGCTGCCCCGCGGCGCCCTGCTCGTGGGCCCTCCCGGCACCGGCAAGACCCTGCTCGCCAAGGCCGTGGCCGGCGAGGCCAAGGTGCCGTTCTTCTCCATCAGTGGCTCCGAGTTCGTCGAGATGTTCGTGGGCCGCGGCGCCGCCAAGGTGCGCGACCTCTTTAAGCAGGCCAAGGACAAGGCACCCTGCATCGTCTTCATCGACGAGATCGACACCATCGGCAAGCGGCGCGACACCGCCGGCTTCACCTCCAACGACGAGCGCGAGCAGACCCTGAACCAGCTGCTCACCGAGATGGACGGCTTCGACAACCACAAGGGCATCGTGGTCCTGGGCGCCACCAACCGCCCCGAGACCCTGGACCCGGCCCTGCTGCGCCCGGGGCGCTTCGACCGCCGCGTGCCTGTGGAGCTGCCCGACCTTGCCGGCCGTACCGCCATTCTCAAGCTTCATGCCAAGAACGTGAAGATGGCCGGGCCCATCGACTTCGGCGGCATCGCACGGGCCACCTCGGGCGCGTCGGGCGCCGACCTTGCCAACATCGTGAACGAGGCCGCCCTGCGCGCCGTGCGCGAGGGCCGCAAGGGCATCATCCAGGAGGACCTGCAGGAGTCGGTCGAGGTGGTCATTGCAGGCCAGCAGCGCAAGAGCATGGTCCTCTCCGACAAAGAGAAGCAGATGGTGGCCTACCACGAGATCGGCCACGCGCTGGTTGCCGCCAAGCAGTCCAACTCGGCGCCCGTCACCAAGATCACCATCGTGCCGCGCACCTCGGGCGCCCTGGGCTACACCATGCAGGTCGACGAGGACGAGCACTTCCTGACCACCAAGGAGGAGGCGCTCGAGAAGCTCGCGACCATGTGCGGCGGCCGTGCGGCCGAGGAGGTCGTCTTCGACACCATGACCACCGGCGCCGCCAACGACATCGAGCAGGCCACCAAGCTCGCCCGCAACATGATCACGCGCTTCGGCATGAGCCCCGAGTTCGGCATGGTGGCCCTGGGTACGGTGAACAGCCCCTACCTGAACAGCGACACCTCCCTCACCTGCAGCGAGGGCACGGCCGAGAAGGTCGACGACGCGGTGATCGCCCTGGTGGGGCAGGCTCACGCCAAAGCCCTGCAGATCCTGCGCGAGAACAAGTTCAAGCTCCACGAGCTCGCCGGCTACCTCGTACGCAAGGAGTCCATCACGGGCGAGGAGTTCATGAGCATGCTCAACGACGGGCCGGCACCTGCGGCTCCCGCCGACTCCCAGCAGTAGGCGCTTACTCAGGATATGTTCGTCCGAACCCCGGTGCCGCGCTTGGTGCCGGGGTTTTGTGTGTACGCACAAGGTTCGTGGGACGTTTGCATTGACGCTGGCCTAATCGCCGTGCGGCACGTACAATGGCGAGCTACTTTGATACCGGACCCTTTTACTGCGGAGGTATGGACTGTGCCTTTCGGTTCTGTGGCATCCGCCAGCGCCAAGCGCCCCCATCGGGGTCTGCGCGTGGCGGGGCTTGTGCTCGGCGTCGTCGCGGCCGTGGTGGCCGTGGTCTACTGCGCCGGCTGTATCTTCTTCTACAACCGCTTTTGGCCCAACACGACCATCGGTGGGGCCGACGTCTCCATGATGGGCCCCTCCCAGGCGGCCGCCGCTATCGACGAGGCGACGCGCGTGCAGCAGGTCGGCGTCTCAGGGCAGGGCGTGAGCTTTGTGCTCACCGGTGAGAGCGCGGGCCTGAGAATCGATGCTGCGGGGGCCGTGGATGCAGCCTTGGCCAAAGAGCGCAGCTGGCAGTGGCCTGCCCAGATCCTGCAATCCCACGACGACTCCGATGTGCTGAGCGCCTCCTTCGACGAGGGGGTGCTGCGCCCGGCTGTAGAAAGCCAGCTTGCCGCCCACAACTCCGTGGCTTCCGGTCCCGTCGACGCGTTTCTCTACTTCGACGAGGGGAGCGGCACCTATCAGGTGAACCCCGGCTCTACGGGCACGCTCCTCGACGTCGACAGCGTCATGCACGCCGTGGAGGACGCCGTGGCCGCCGGGCACGGCACCGTGGCGCTCACGAGCGCAAGCCTCGTCCAGCAGTCCAAGACGGCCTCGGACGAGGGGCTTTTGGCCTCCCGCGATGCGGCCAACACCTACCTCTCCTGCAACCTCGACCTGTTGGTGGGCGGCGTCACGGTGGCCTCGGTGAACCCCGCCACGGTGCGCGACTGGATCTGCTTTGGCGAGGACTCCTCTGTCTGGCTCGACGAGGGGGCGCTCTCGGCTTGGGTCGACGCCCTGGAGGCCACCATCGACTCGGCCTACACCACGCGTACCTACACCCGCCCCCACGACGGCAAGGTCGTGACCGTGAACGGCGGTGCCTACGGCTGGATCAGCAACGGCGACGAGCTCGACCAGCTGGTGCGCGACGCCGTGTACGGCGGCTACACCGGCGCCCAGGACGTGCCGCTCAAGCAGTCGGCCGAGACCTTTAACCCCGGCGGCCGCGACTGGGGCAACAAGTACGTCGACGTGGACCTGACCGAGCAGCGCGCCTACTTCTACGACGAGTGGGGCAGCATGATCGTGGAGACCCCGATCATCAGCGGCTCGGTGGCGGTTCCCGATCGCGCCACCCCCGAGGGCGTCTACTACATCACGAACAAGGCACTCGACCAGACGCTTGTGGGCCTGCCCGACCCGAACAACAACAACGAACCGCTGTACAGGACGCCCGTTGACTACTGGATGCCTTTTGTCGGCAACATGGTGGGCTTGCACGATGCGAGTTGGCAGTCCTACTGGGGTCCGGAGGTCTACAAGACCCTCGACGGCTCCCACGGCTGCGTGAACCTGCCCCCCGACATCGCCGAGTGGTGCTACGGCTGGATCGACGTCGGCACCCCGGTCATCACCCACTACTAGCGTATTTTGAGGAAGTTCCCGGACGGGCCCGCTGCTTCTTTCGCGACGGGCCCGTCCGTGCTATCCTTCCTCCCAAAGCTGTGATGGGGAAGAGTAGCCCGGCCAGCGTGTCCACAAGCGAGCGGGGACGGTGGGAGCCCGCGGACGCGTCCGAGCGAAGATCACCCCGGAGCTGCGGCCCCAAAGGGCACCCGTGCGATCGACTGCGGGGTCCCGAGTAGGCGCCGACGGATGCGGCCACCGTTACGGGCCGGCCGAGTACGGCGGAAACTCCGCTCGCTGGGTGGTTTACAAGCGAAGTCGCGGCCCCTCGTCCAAGGGGCCTTATCGGCGCTTCGTCCCAGCAACACGGGACGGGGCGCCTTTTTGTGCGCTCCGGCTACAAGAAGGAAGGAACAGCACGGTGGCAAGCGACTACAAGAAGACCATGAACCTGCCCCAAACCGACTTCCCCATGCGCGCGGGCCTCGCCAAGAGCGAGCCCGAGCGTCTGAAGCGCTGGGAGGAGGCCGACGTCTACGAGCTCGTCCTCAAAAAGAACGAGGGCCACGACTCCTTCGTGCTGCACGACGGCCCCCCCTATGCCAACGGCCCCATCCACATCGGCCACGCCATGAACAAGATCTCTAAAGACATGATCATGCGCTACTGGTCGATGCGCGGTTATCGCACCCCCTACGTGCCCGGCTGGGACTGCCACGGCCAGCCCATCGAGCACAAGGTCGAGGAGAAGCTCGGCACCAAGAAGTTCAACGAGACGCCGGTCACCGAGATCCGCGCCATGTGCAACGAGTTCGCGGTCGAGAACATCGAGCTACAGAAGCAGGGCTTCCGCCGTCTGGGCGTCCTGGGCGACTGGGAGCATCCCTACCTCACGCTCTACCACGAGCACGACGCGGCCGACATCGAGGTCTTCAAGGCCCTCTTTGACAAGGGCATGGTCTATCGCGGCCGCAAGCCCGTGAACTGGTGCAAGCACTGCCACACCGCCCTGGCCGAGGCCGAGATCGAGTACGCCGACGAGGTGAGCCCCTCGATCTTTGTGCGCATGGAGCTGACCGATTGCCCCGACGGCCTCGAGGGCTTCGATGGCCCGGTCGACTTCGTGATCTGGACCACCACCCCTTGGACGATGCCGGCCGACCAGGCCGTGGCCCTCAAGCCCGACGGCGAGTACGTGGCCGTGCTGCACGACGGCCGCGCCGAGATCATGGTGCGCGACCTCGTGGAGCGCGTGTGCGCCGTCGCCGAGTGGGAGCCCGTGCTGGTCGAGGTCGACGGCGAGCCCTGGGTCCGCACCGGCGAGCGGCTGGCCGGGCTGCACTACATCCAGCCCATCTTCCCCGAGGTCAGGGGTGTGGCCATCACGGCCGACTACGTGGGCGTCGAGGACGGCACGGGCATCGTGCACATCGCGCCCGGCCACGGCGCCGACGACTACTACGCCTACGTCGAGAAGGTCGGCAAGGACTTCGTGATGCCCGTCGACGACAACGGGCGCTTCTACGTGGGCGAGGGCATCGGCACGGGCGGCCCCTTCTCGGGCATGGACACCGACGAGGCCAACGGGCCCATCATCGACTTCTTGCGCGAGCGTGGCAACCTCGTGGCGGTCAAGAAGCTCAACCACAGCTACCCGCACTGCTGGCGCTGCAAGCAGCCCACCATCTTCCGCGCCACCGACCAGTGGTTCGTCTCCATGGACGACACCGGCCTGCGCGAGGCGGCGCTCGACCAGATCGAGAACCACGTGGCGTGGTATCCCGCCCACGCCTCCAAGCGCATCGGCGCCATGGTCGAGGGGCGCCCCGACTGGTGCATCTCGCGCCAGCGCAACTGGGGCGTGCCGATTCCGAGCTTTACCTGCGCGGAGTGCGGCCAGAAGGTCATGAACGACGACGCCCTCGACGCCGTCATCGCACTGTTCCAGGAGAAGGGCTCCGACGCCTGGTTCGCCGAAGACCCGGCCAGCTACCTGGGTGACGCCAACGTGTGTCCCGCCTGCGGCGCCCACAGCCTCAAGGCCGACCGCGACATCCTCGACGTATGGTGGGACTCCGGCGTCTCCTGGAAGGCCGTCTGCGAGAACCGCCCCGAGCTCTCGTACCCTGCCGACATGTACCTGGAAGGGTCTGACCAGCACCGCGGCTGGTTCCAGAGCTCGCTGCTCACGAGCGTGGGCGCTAACGGGGTCGCGCCCTACAAGGCGGTCGTCTCCCAAGGCTTCACGCTCGACGGCCAGGGACGCAAGATGAGCAAGTCCCTGGGCAACGTCATCGACCCCAACAAGGTCTGTGACGAGATGGGTGCCGATATCATCCGCCTGTGGGTGGCGTCGGTCGACACCTCGACCGACGTGGCCATCGACCATGAGATCCTCAAGCGCACGAGCGACGCCTACCGCCGCTTCCGCAACACGTTCCGCTTCCTGCTCTCCGAGCTCTACGACTTCGACCCGTCTACGGACACCGTCGCCGTGGAAGAGCTGCTGCCCGTGGATGCCTGCGCGCTTGCCCGCATGGGCGAGGTCCACGCCAAGGTGGAGCAGGCCTACGCGGAGTATCGTTTCAACGGGGTGTACCGCGCCCTCTACGACTACGTGGTGACCGAGCTCTCCAACGTCTACCTCGACGTCATCAAGGACCGCACCTACTGCGACGCGCCTGCGTCCAGGGGGCGTCGGAGCGCCCAGACCGTGCTGGCGGCCATCCTCGAGATGCTCCTGCACGACCTGCAGCCCATCCTGGCCTTTACCTGCGACGAGGTCATCGAGTACCTGCCCGAGGCCATGCGCGACGGCCGCACCTTTGCGGCTCTGCTCGACTGGTACGAGTCTCCGATGGCCGCCGAGCGTGCCGAGGTGCTGCTGCCCGGCTACCGGGCGGCCATCGAGGTGCGCGACGTGGTGACCAAGGCCCTGGAGGACGCCCGCGCCGCAAAGCTCATCGGCAAGAGCCAGGAGGCGTCCGTGCGGGTCTGTGCTCCGGCCACCGCCGTGGAGCTGGTCGAGGCCTCGGGCATCGACATGGCCGAGCTCTGCATCGTGAGCTCTCTCGAGCTTGTCGCCTCCGAGGACGACTCGTTCTCCTGCGACGTGGCCGTGGCGGCCGGCGAGGTGTGCCCGCGCTGCTGGAACGTGCGCGAGCTGGGCGAGGACGGCCTGTGCCGCCGCTGCCATGAGGCCCTTGCCGCCGTCGAGCACGGTGGCCGGGAGTAACCATGGCATCCAGGGCTTTGCGCATGGGCGGCTACATAGGGGCGTTTGCGGCGGTGGTCGCCGGGGACCAGGCGGTCAAAGCTGCCATGCGCGGGCTGCTGTCCGAGGACGGGTCCATGACGCTGGTTCCCGGCATCATGGACCTGCACCTCGTCTATAACGGGGGGGCCGCCTTTGGAATGGGCGACGGGGGCGCGTGGCTGTACGTGGCCGTTGCGCTCGCGGTCCTCGTCGCCTCGGTCGCCTACGTGGTCCTCGGCAACCCGTCGGTCCCCCTCTCCGTCGCGCTCGGCTTTGTGGCGGGAGGTGGCGTGGGGAACCTTATCGACCGCGTGGCCACGGGCACGGTGACCGACTTCTTCATGCCCACCTTCGTCGACTTTGCCGTGTTCAACGTGGCCGACATCGCCATCACCTGCGGTGCCGTGGTGGCGTTTGTGCTGTTCTGGCGAGCCGAGGGCTCCCGTGGCCAGAAGGACGGGGGGCGTTTATGAGCCGCTTGCGCCGGGCCGTCGTTCCCCCCGAGCTCGACGGCGAGCGCATGGACGCCTTCCTCGGGGGAGCCCGGGTCTATGCGAGCCGTTCGGCCGCGGTCAAGGCGGTCGAAGCCGGGGACGTGAGCGTAAACGGCGTTCCCGTGACGTCCAAAAAGCACCTTCTTTCCGAGGGAGACCTGGTCGAGGCGGTGGTCCCCGAGGAGGAGACGGCCGTCGTGGCCCTCGAGCCAGAGCGCATCCCGCTCGACATCCGTTACGAGGACGACCGCCTCATCGTGCTGTCGAAGCAGCGCGGCCTGGTGTGCCACCCCTCGCCGGGACACCCGTCGCATACCCTGGCCAACGCCCTGGTCGCCCATTGCGGGGCCGACCACCTCGGTGTGCTTCAGGGGGAGGACCGCCCCGGCATCGTGCACCGTCTCGACATGGACACCACGGGGCTCATGCTCGCTGCCAAAGACGACGAGACCCAGGCGGCCCTGCAGGGCGCCATCCGCCTCCGTTCGGTCGACCGGCGCTACATCACCCTCGTCCACGGCTATATAGCCCCCGACACGGGGCTGGTCGACGCACCCATAGCCCGCTCGACCCACGACCGCCTGCGCATGGCCGTGAGCGAGGAGCCCGGCGCGCGGCAGTCGGTCACCACCTTCTCGGTGCTCGAGCGCTTCGAGGCCGGGCGCAAGGACGAGGGGTACACGCTTCTCGAGTGCAAGCTCTTTACCGGGAGGACCCACCAGATTCGCGTCCACATGGCCTATATCCACCACCCCGTCGTGGGGGACCAGCTGTACGGCCGGGGCAGCGATGCGGCCAACCACGGGCTCGACCGGCAGTTCCTCCATTCATGGAGCCTCTCCTTCGACCATCCGGCCACGGGAGAACACCTGTCGTTCGTTGACCCGCCCACCTGGGAGCTCTACGATACCCTCGAGGAGATAGCCCCCCTTTCCCTGGGGCGGACCGATCGCGGCAAGGAGGTCCTTGGGCTTTTGGAACGCGAACGGGCATGGAACGAGGCGTCATGGTAAGCTCGCCGGTGGGGCTCGAGCGCCCCGCGGCAAGGTGAGAGAGGTGCAACCCTTGTGGAGATAACCCCGATCGTCATCTTCAACATGGCGATCCTCGTGTTCTTTATGATCGCGTTCTTCTATCAGTTCGTCTACATCTTCGTGGTGCTTCGCTACCGCGAGGTGCCGGTCGTGCCGGCGCGTACGCTCCATAGCTACGCCTTTGTGATCTGCGCCCACAACGAGGGCGAGGTCATCAGCGAGCTCGTGCGCTCCATCCTTGCCCAGGACTACCCCGCCGACCTTATGGACGTCTTTGTGTTCTGCGACGGCTGCACCGACAACACGGCGCAGGAGGCCCGGGATGCGGGGGCTATCGTCTGGGAGCGGCCGGAGGGGGGGCAGAAGGGCAAGAGCTGGGTGATGGACTTCGGCCTGCGCCGTATCCTTGACCAGTATCCCGACCGCTACGAGGCCTTTGTGGTCTTTGACGCCGACAACGTGGTCTCGCGCGACTACATCCGAGAGATGAACAAAGTCTTCGACGGGGGTCGTTACGCGGCGATCACAAGCTACCGCAACTCCAAGAACTTCGACTCGAGCTGGATCAGCCGCGGGTACGGCACCTGGTTCATGCGCGAGGCGAAGTACCTCAACAACGCCCGTATGATCCTTGGGACGTCATGTGCCATCTCCGGCACGGGCTATCTGCTCAACGCCGATATCGTCAAGAGGATGGACGGGTGGGATTTCCACCTTTTGACCGAGGACATCCAGTTCTCGACGTTTTGCGCCGTGAACGGCTACCGGATCGGTTATGCCCACCATGCGGTGTTCTACGACGAGCAGCCGGTGACCTTTGCTGCCTCCTGGAAGCAGAGGATGCGTTGGACCAAGGGTTTCTACCAGGTCTTTGCCAAGTACGGCCACGCCCTGATGCACACGTGGCGCCACGGGGCCCCGAAGGCCGGCGCGGCCGAGGTGGGGGAGGCGCGCCCCGCCTCAAGGCGTTTTGGCAGCTTTGCCGCCTACGACCTGCTCATGACCATCGCCCCGGCCATGATACTCACGCTCGTTTCGGCGTCTGTGAACGGCCTGTACCTTGTCGTGGGCCTTTTCTTCCCAAGCATCGTGAGCAACGCCGAGGTCGGCTTGTGCCTGGGGTCGTTCTGCATGACGTTTTTGAGCTTCTACGTCACGTTCTTCCTCCTTGCCGTGCTCACGACCGTCTCGGAGCGCAAGAATATCCGTGTCATGTCAAAATGGCACCTCGTCACGAACCTTTTCACCTTCCCCGTGTTCATGCTGAGTTATGTGCCCATCGCGTTGGTGGCGGCGGTCAAGAAGGTCGATTGGGTCCCGACGCGGCACACCATCTCGAAGTCTCTCGACGACATTACCACGGAGTGATTCATGGACCAACGTGTAGGAGTCCTCATCGTAACCACGGGTTCCCCCGATGCGCCGACGGCAGAGTCGGTAAAGGCCTATCTCTCGCGCTTCCTCTCGGACCGGCGCGTCGTCGACCTGCCGCGGTGGCAGTGGATGCCGATCCTTCACTGCTTCATCCTGCCGAACCGCCCGGCGAAGTCCGCCAAGAAGTACGAGGAGATCTGGGGTGACGAGGGCTCGCCCCTGTTGGCGGCCACCGCCCATCAGGCCCAGGCGCTCGATGCCTTGCTCAAGGAGCGGGGGCATGGCGAGGTTGTGGTCGACTGGGCATGCGTGTACAGTGCCCCCGAGATCGGCGACGTCCTGCGCCGGCTTCTCGACGAGCGGGGGTGCGGGCGCCTCATCGTCTTGCCGTGCTACCCCCAGTACGCCTCGGTCACCAACGGGGCCCTTGCCCAGGCCGTCATGGACGCCCTTTCTACGAGGCTGCACCTGTGCGACGTCACCTTTGTGACCTCCTTCCATGACGAGGAGGCCTATCTCGACGCCCTTGCCGACTCGGTGCGCTCGAGCGGTTGGCAGTGGAAAGACGACGGCCGCCATGCCCTTGTCTTCACCTTCCACTCGACCCTGGTGCACGACGTTGAGAACGGTGACCCCTACCGCGACCAGGTGGAGTACACCTGCCGCGAGGTGGCTCGCCGCCTCGGGGTGCCCGAGGCGGGCTGGCGCATCGGGTATCAGTCCGTCTTTGACAAACGGCCGTGGCTGGGGCCGCTGACCTGCGAGGACCTTATCCCGGAGCTTGCCGCGCAGGGTGTGACCGAGCTGGCGGTCCTAACGCCCGGCTTTCCCTGCGAGTGCCTCGAAACCCACGTGGACGTCGATGTCGAGCAGCGTGCGGCCTTCGAGAGGCTGGTCCCCGACGGCACGTTCACCTACGTTCCCTGCCTGGGCGAGGACCCCGGCCTCGTGAGCGCCATGGCAGGTGCCGTCGAGAAGTACCTGTAGGGCTTGTTCCTGTTCCTGTTCCTGTAGGTAGATTCCTAAAAGAACGCCCGGGCTCGCACGACCTGAACATGGCGTGCGAGCCCGGGCGTCTGCGTGTGGCTTTCTGCAAGTGCCTAGAGCATTTTGAATAAAGTCCTGCACCGCGTTGGCCAAAGGCTTATGTGCCTTAGCACACCGCGCCTTTGGCCGCCTTGTGCAGGAGCTTTCTCAAAACGCTCTAGCGGTTCTCCGCCGTATCGTAATAGAACAGGGCCAACGTGCCGGGGCCCGAGTGCGCACCGATAACGGGGTCTACGTAGGTAATGAGGGGGTCTTTGATCCCGTAGCGCTCCTTCAGGATCTCGGCGAGCTCCTCGGCGTCTTCGAGGCAGTCCCCATGGGAGATGTAGACGGTCTGGTCGGCGGGGTCCATCGTGGCCAGGGAGTTGCCGAAGTGGTCCGCCAGGGCGGCGATGGCCTTTTTGCGCCCGCGGGCCTTGCTCACGACCTTGAGGGTGCCGTCGTCGTCCATGTGCATGACGGGCTTGATGGCCAAAGCCGTTCCAAAAACCGCGGAAACCGCCGAGACGCGTCCGCCCCGCTTGAGGAACATAAGGTCGTCCACCGTGAACCAGTGGCAGATGTTGAGGCGGTGCTCCTCGGCCCAGTCACGGCACTCTTCGATGGTCTTGCCCTCGTCGCGCATGCGGGCGACGTAGGTGATGAGCAGTCCTTGGCCGGCGCTTGCGGCCCTGGTGTCCACCGAGTACATCTTGCGCTCGGGATGCTCCGCGGCGATCTCGGCGATGGCTGCGGAGCAGGCGCCGTACGTTCCCGAGATACCGGAGGAGAAGCCTAGATACAGAAGGTCCTCTCCGCGCTCTGCACAGGCCTGCGCCACTTCGGCGGCGTCCGCCTGGCTCGCGAGGGTCGTGGTGACCACCTTCCCGTCGCGCATGGCGGTGTAGAACGCCTGGAAGTCGGCCTGTTTGCCGTCGGTGTAGCTCGTGTGCTCCTCGCCGTCGAGGAAGTAGCGCAGGGGGATCATCGAAAGCCTGTAGTCGTCCACCAGCTGCTGGGGCAGGTTACAGCTCGTGTCGGTGAGAATCGTGAAGCTCATAGGGAAGCCTTTCGTCGGCCGTAGGCGGCATTCGCTACATTGTAGCAGTTGCGAAGGCGCCGTATCTGGGCGAAGATAAAGCCGGTTATGCCATATGATGGCAGGATATCGAAAGAGGGGCGTCCGTTGTCGGCGCGCCCTATGCTGCGGAACAAAAAACGGCGTTGAGAAAGGACTTGGGAATGGCCTATTACTATCCCGAAGCGGCCCACACCTTTAGCGAGTACCTGCTCGTCCCCGGTTACAGCTCTTCGGAGTGCATCCCCGAGAAGGTGAGCCTGCGCACGCCCCTCGCCAAGTTCCGCCGTGGCGAGGAGCCCCGCATCTCCCTGAACATCCCGATGGTCTCGGCCATCATGCAGGCCGTCTCGGGGCCGCGCCTGGCCGTCTCGCTGGCGACCGAGGGCGGCATGTCGTTCATCTTCGGGAGCCAGAGCCCCGAGGACGAGGCCGCCATGGTGCGCGAGGTCAAGACCTACAAGGCCGGCTTTGTGAAGAGCGACTCCAACCTCTCTCCCGACATGACCCTGGCCGACGTCCTTGAGCTCAAGGAGCGCTCGGGCCACTCCACCATGCCTGTGACCGAGGACGGCGGCTCCAACAGCAAGCTCGTGGGCATCGTCACGAGCCGCGACTACCGCGTCTCCCGCATGGACCCCTCCACCAAGGTCTCCGAGTTCATGACCCCCGCCGACCGCCTCATCACGGCCCCCGACACCGTGACCCTCTCCGAGGCCAACGACATCATCTGGGACAAGAAGCTCAACGCCCTGCCCATCGTCGACGCCGAGGGCCGTCTCAAGTACATCGTGTTCCGCAAGGACTACGACTCCCACAAGGCCAACCCCAACGAGCTACTCGACCAGCACAAGTCCTACGTCGTGGGCGCGGGCATCAACACCCGCGACTACGCCGAGCGCGTGCCGCTGCTCATCGAGGCCGGCGTCGACGCCCTGTGCATCGACTCCTCCGAGGGCTACTCGGAGTGGCAGAAGCGCACCCTTGCCTGGATTCGCGAGAACTACGGCGAGGACGTCATCGTGGGTGCCGGCAACGTCGTCGACGCCGACGGCTTCCGCTTCCTTGCTGAGGCCGGCGCGGACTTCATCAAGGTCGGCATCGGCGGCGGCTCCATCTGCATCACCCGCGAGCAGAAGGGCATCGGCCGCGGCCAGGCCACCGCGCTGATCGATGTGTGCGCCGCGCGCGACCGCTACTACGAGGAGACCGGCATCTACGTGCCCGTGTGCTCCGACGGCGGCATCGTGCACGACTACCACATGACCCTTGCCCTGGCCATGGGCGCCGACTTCATGATGCTCGGCCGCTACTTCGCCCGCTTCGACGAGTCCCCGAGCCGCCGCGTCATCGTGAACGGCTCCTACATGAAGGAGTACTGGGGCGAGGGTTCGGCGCGTGCCCGCAACTGGCAGCGCTACGACCTCGGCGGCAAGAAGACCTCGATGACCTTTGTCGAGGGCGTCGACTCCTATGTGCCCTACGCCGGCGCCCTGAAGGACGGCGTGGCCGGCTCGCTTGCCAAGGTCAAGTCGACCATGTGCAACTGCGGCGCCCTTTCCATCCCCGAGCTGCAGGAGAAGGCCAAGATCACGCTCGTCTCCGCCACCTCGCTCGTGGAGGGCGGTGCTCACGACGTGCTCCTCAAGAGCCCGAATCAGACGGTGGCTACCGCCAACGACGGCAGCTTCCGCGACTAGGAAGCGTTGCGGAACCTCGGCCGCTGCGTTCCCGGGAGGCTCACGTACCCACGTACGCATCGCCTCCCGGCGCCTTGCGGCCGAGAACCCGCTTTGAGCGGAGTGGCGTTTTCCCGTTCGCCGCGTTCTGCGGAGGCTCACGTACCTCTGTACGCTTCATCTCCGCACGCCTTGCGAACGGGAAAACGTTTTAGCGTGTTGCGGAACCTCGGCCGCTGCGTTCCGCCTTTGTCTGCATAGTTCGCCTTGGGCGCGACGGGGGATCGACCCGCCGCGCCCTTCCGTACCCGAGAGGAGCGCACGCAGCATGTGCGACCATTGCACCGAAGCGCCCGTCGCCGACGCCTCCGGCATCCCCGTCTATGACGCCCAGGCCATCGAGACCAAGTGGCAGGCCGTCTGGGCGGAGCAGGACGTCTATAAGACCGACGAGGACCCCGCCAGGCCCAAGAAGTACGTGCTCGAGATGTTCCCGTACCCTTCGGGCGACCTCCATATGGGTCACGCCCGCAACTACACCATCGGCGACGCCATGGCGCGTCAGGCCCGCATGCGCGGCTTCGACGTGCTGCACCCCATCGGCTTTGACGCCTTTGGCCTGCCTGCCGAGAACGCCGCCATCAAGCACCACACCCAGGCGGCCGCCTGGACCTATGCCAATATGGAGAACGCCCTGGCCACCATGCGCCGCATGGGCTTCTCCTACGACTACGACCGCCTGGTGCGCACCTGCGACCCTGAGTATTACCGCTGGGGCCAGTGGACGTTCCAGAAGATGTGGGAGCGCGGCCTGGCCTACCGCAAGAAGAACCCGGTGAACTGGTGCCCCTCCTGCAACACCGTGCTCGCCAACGAGCAGGTGACCGACGGCAAGTGCTGGCGCTGCGGCAGCGTGCCCGAGAAGCGCGACCTCGAGCAGTGGTACCTCAAGATCACCGACTACGCCCAGGAGCTGCTCGACGACCTCGACCAGCTGACCGGCTGGCCCGAGCGCGTGAAGCAGATGCAGGCCAACTGGATCGGCCGGTCCGAGGGTGCCGAAGTCGACTTCACCCTGTGCGACGAGGCCGGCGAGCCCACCGACACCAAGATCACGGTCTTCACCACCCGCGCCGACACGCTGTTCGGCTGCTCGTTCTTCCTGCTGGCCCCCGAGTACGAGGGGCTCATGGACCTGGTTGCGGGCACCGAGTACGAGGCCGCCGTGCGCGAGGTCGTGGAGGGGGCCGCCAAGGTGTCGGCCGTCGAGCGCGCCCAGGGCACCCTCGAGAAGCACGGCGCCTTCACGGGCCGCTACGTCATGAACCCCGTCAACGGCGAGAAGGTCCCCGTGTGGGTTGCCGACTACGTGATCAGCGATTACGGCACCGGCGCCGTCATGGCGGTTCCCTGCGGCGACCAGCGCGACTTCGAGTTCGCCCGCAAGTACGGCCTGCCCATCGTCCCCATCATCCTGGCCGAGGGTGACCCGCTCCTGCCGCAGCTCGCAGGCGAGCAGGGCCGCACGGTGACCGAGGTCGACTGGGATGGCGCCATGAACGCCGAGGGCGTCCTGGTGCAGTCGGGCAAGTACACCGGCATGCAGGGCGGCAAGCACTCCGAGGGCGAGGCTGCCATCGTGGCCGACCTCGAGGCCGCCGGCCTGGGCAGGCGCACGGTGAACTTCCGCCTGCGCGACTGGCTCATCTCGCGCCAGCGCTACTGGGGCAACCCCATTCCCATGATCCACTGCGAACATTGCGGTATCGTGCCGGTGCCCGAGAAGGACCTGCCGGTGCTGCTGCCCGAGAACCTCGATCTGGCCGCCGGCGAGACCCTGGCCGAGTGCCCGGCGTTCTACGAGACGACCTGCCCCGTGTGCGGCCGCCCCGCCCGTCGCGAGACTGACACCATGGACACCTTCACGTGCTCCAGCTGGTACTATCTGCGCTACACCGACCCCCACAACGACCAGCTGCCCTTCGGCAAAGACAAGGCCGACCGCTGGATGCCCGTCGACAACTACATCGGCGGTATTGAGCACGCCATCCTGCACCTGCTCTACTCGCGCTTCTGGACCAAGGTCTGTCGCGACATGGGCCTCTGCGACATCGACGAGCCCTTCACCAACCTGCTTTGCCAGGGCATGGTCAAGGACGCCAACGGCGAGACCATGAGCAAGTCCAAGGGCAACGTGGTGCCGCCGAGCTCGGTCATCGAGCCCTACGGCGCCGACACCATGCGCCTCTCGATCCTGTTCATCGCCCCCCCCGAGAAGGACTTCGACTGGGACCCCAACGCCGTGGCCGGATGCAACCGCTTCCTCAAGCGCGCCTGGAAGACCGTCTGCACCTTGGCCCAGACCTCCTGTGACACCCCCGTTGACCCGGCGGCTTTTGGGTCCGAGGCCGAGAAGACCCTGTACCGCGAGCTCAACCGCACGGTCATGAAATGCACCGAGGACTACGACCGCATGCAGTTCAACACCGCCATCTCGGCGGTCATGGAGATGGTGAACGCCGCCGACGCCTATCTCAAGGCCGTCGGGGAGCAGGACCGCAACGCGTCGCTGTGCTTCATGGCCGCAAGCGACATCGTGCGTTGCCTGGCACCCATCTGCCCGCACTGGGGTGAGGAGCTCTGGCACGAGCAGCTGCACCAGCAGGGGAGCATCTACAACGCCAGCTGGCCCGAGTTCGACCCTGAGGCCGCCAAGGCCGACGTCGTGGAGCTCGCTGTGCAGGTCTGCGGCAAGGTGCGCTGCCACATAGACGTCGAGCGCGAGGCCCCCAAGGAGGAACTTGAGGCCAAGGCGCTCGAGGCCGCGGCCAAATGGCTCGAGGGCAAGCAGGTCGTGAAGGTCGTGGCAATCCCCGGCCGTCTCGTGAACATCGTGGCAAAGTAGGGACGACGGCAGAAGACCCTCGTTAACAGGGTATTTGCAAAAAACGGTACCCCGGGGCACGGTGGACTGCGCCCCGGGGTGTTTTGCTGTACGGGATGGCTATCGAGACCCGTCTCTGTCGCGTAGCAACGTCCCTTTTAGACCTGCTGCGTCTTTTTGGTTGCGCTAGCTCGCCTGCGCCGCGTCGCAGATGATTTGCACGCAGGTCTCGTAGCCGAGGGCCCCGGTGTCCAGCGACATCGTGCACTCGTGGACGTTGCCCCATTCCCCCTCGGTATAGGCGTGGTAGTAGGCCTTGCGGGCCGTGTCCTTCTTGCGGATGGCGCGGAGGATGGCTGGGGCGTCGTCGGTTCCCAGGATCTTGCCCACGCTGGCCATGCGCAGCTCCGGATCGGCGAAGAGGAAGACGCTGAGGACCTGCACGCCCTCCTCCCGCAAGATCGCGTTGGCGCAGCGGCCTAGGATGACGCAGGGGCCTTGGGCGGCCAGTTCCACCACGACGGCGCGCTCATGGGCAAAAATGGCGTCCTTCGCGTCGTAGCTGTTGGGGCTGATGGCGCTGATGAAGGCGTGGGTCTTGGAGATGGTCTCCTCCTCCGCCTCCACGTGGGCGGGATCGAGCCCTCCCGCGGCCGCCGCCTTGGCGATGATGTCGCGGTCGTAGAACTCGATGCCCAGGCGTTTGGCCACCTCGCGCCCGATGGTGTGGCCGCCGGCTCCGAACTCGCGGTCGATGGTGATGACCTTCATCTTGTGCTGTCTCCTCTACGCTCGGGGCGCGCCCGCGCCGCTGCTCTAGAGCGAAACACAAAATTGCTGCCACAAGGCGCGCGAGGGCGCGGTGTGCTGGAGCACATAAGCCCGAGCGGAACGTAGTGGCAGCAATTTTGAGGGCTGCTCTAGGGATAGAACTATAGCGCATCCCGGCCATGGGAACGTCTTGTTCTCGTTTCGTGATGGGGCGGCGGCCGTTGGCGTTCCAGGGACGGATGTGCTAACATACTTCGCAGTACGTAATCTGAAGCGTTTATGCTGAGGAAGTGGGCTCGCCCCACTTCCTCTTTTTATGCCCCGGCGCAAGGCGTTCGGAGCTAGGAAGGGAGGAGCCGATGGCCGGTCTCAAGGCCGACGAACTCGTGCTCGCCGCATTGGAAGAAGGGGCTGCCGACCAGGGGCTCGACATCGTCGACGTCGAGCTGACGGGGCCCGGTTCGCACCCGACCTTGCGCGTGCGCATCGACCTGCTCGAAGGCGGTCCCATCGACATGGACCGCGTCACGGCGTGCACTCCGTGGGTGGCTGAGGTGGTCGAGACCCTCGATCCTATCAACGGCCCCTACGAGCTCGAGGTTTCCTCGCCCGGCATCGACCGGCCGCTTCGCCGTCCGTGCGATTTTGCGCGTTTTGCCGGCGAGCTCGTCGAGGTGTCGACGACCGAGCCCGTGGACGGACGCAAAAGCTGGACGGGCACGGTCGTGTCAAGTGACGACGAGGCCTTCGTGCTCCGTAGCGACGGGCAGGACGTCCGCGCGCCCTTCTCGGTCTTGAAGCGCGCCAAGATCAAGCCTGACTACGACAAGATCATGGCCGTGGCCAAGAAGGCCGCCAAGGCCGCCGAGGCCTGCGACGACGGGGCGGATGCCGACGGGGAGTAGCCGCTCCTTCGCAACTATGGGATTGGACGGGTGCCCCGGGGCGCCCCGCGAGTGAGTTACCGAAAGGAAACAAGCGATGGCCTCTGAAATGATGGAAGCCCTGATTCTCCTGGCACAGGAGAAGCACATCGACGAGCTCTACCTGCTCGACCGCCTCGAGCAGTCGCTGGCCAAGAGCTACGCCGACATCCTCGACCTCAAGTGGGGGGCCAAGGTCACCATCGACCGCCAGACCGGCAAGGTGTACGTCTACCGCCTCGAGCCCAAGGACGACTCCATGGTCCTCGACGAGGACGACCCGCTGTACGGCACCTACACCGAGTTCGAAGAGATCGACGTGACCCCCAAGGACACGAGCCGTATCGCCGCCCAGCACGCCAAGGCCGAGATTAACGCCATCGTGCGCAATGCGGCCCGCGAACAGATTTACGAGGAGTTCTCCAAGCGCATCGGCGAGCTCATCACGGGTACCGTGCTCCAGACCACGCCCGACTTCACAATCCTCAAGATTCGCGAGGGCGTCGAGGCCGAGCTACCCCACTTCGACAAGCGCCGCCACCCCGACGAGGCCAATGAGCGTCCCAACGGCGAGTACTACCAGCACAACCAGCGCGTGCGCGCCGTCATCATCGGCGTCCGCGACCCCAAGGCCGTCCAGAACGGCACCGCCTCGCGCGGCGAGCACAACCGTCCGGCCATCATCGTGAGCCGCACGCACCCCGACCTTATCCGACGCCTGTTCGAGCTCGAGGTGCCTGAGGTCTACGACGGGGTGGTCGAGGTCAAGGCCATCGCCCGCGAACCTGGCATGCGCTCCAAGGTGGCCGTCGCCTCCCTGGACTCGCACCTCGACCCCGTGGGTGCCTGCGTGGGTCCCAAGGGGTCCCGCGTGCGCATGGTCGTCTCGGAACTGCGCGGCGAGCGCATCGACGTCGTGCTGTGGGACAAGGACCCGGCCCGCTACGTGGCCAATGCCCTGTCGCCCGCCAAGGTGACCCGCGTGATCGCCGACACCGAGAACCAGTACGCGACGGTCATCGTCCCCGACGACCAGCTCTCGCTGGCCATCGGCAAGGAGGGGCAGAACGCCCGCCTCGCCGCCCGCCTGACCGGTTGGCACATCGACATCAAGAACGAGTCCCTTGCTGCTAACCTTATGGGCACCCTCGCTCCCTTGGTGGATGAGACCGTCACCCTCGACGAGGACGGCCGATGCGCCTACATCGACTCCAACGGCGTGCGCTGCCGCAACCAGGCTCGTCCCGGCTCGCACTTCTGCTCGGTGCACCAGGGGTCGCGCCAGGCCCGCGAGGAAGAGGAGTCGCTGATCTAGGGCGGTCCCTGATCTGGCGACGGGAGCAAGGACGGATGCGCTTCCGTGTGGCGCGCGAGCCCGCGCCGTGGAGGTACCCGACCGACGACGGGAGGTGGCAACGTGGCCGAACCAAAGACGAGGACGTGCGTGGCATGCGGACGTAGCTCGTCCAAGGGTGACCTGGTACGATTTGTGCGCGCTGCGGACGGCAGCGTGGCCTGCGACCCGACGGGGCGCAAGCCTGGCCGCGGGGCTTACCTCTGCCCCGACCGGGCCTGCTTCGACGGTGCGCGCAAACGGCACGGCCTCGACCGTGCGCTTCGTACCAAGATAGACGACGGGGCGTACGGACGCCTCGAGGCTGAATTCGACCCGCTGTGCCCGGGGCACAGCGTGCAGTAGGGATAGGTGGTTGCAATGGCGAAGATTCGCGTGCACGAGCTCGCCAAGGAGTACGGGATGTCGAGCAAGGAGATGCTCGAGCACCTCGCCGAGATGAAGATTCCGGCCAAGAGCGCGAGCGCCGCGCTTGAGGACGCCTATATCAGCATGATCCGCAAGAACCTCGCGCCCATCCTCGAGCAGCGCGCCGCCGCCATCGAGGCGGAGCGTGCCGCCGAGCAGGAGGCCGCCCGTAAGGCCGCCGAGGAGGCGGAGCGCGCTGCCGAGCAGGAGCGCATTGAGGCCGAGAAGCGCCGCGAGGAGGAGCGCCGCATCGAGGCCGAGCGCCGTGCTGCCGAGGAGGCCCGCAAGGCCGCCGAGGAGGCGGAGCGTGCGCGCATCGAGGCCGAGCGCAAGGCTGAGGAGGAGAAGCGCCGCCCCCGTGACACCGCCCCCAAGAGCACCCCGTCCTTCTCCAGCCTGCTCGAGCAGATCGCCCAGCAGGAGCGCATGATGGCCGCCGCCAAGGAGGAGAAGGCCGCGACCAAGGCCGCCGAGAAGGCCGCCGCCCCCGCCCCCAAGGATAAGGGCGCCCGCAAGGGCGAGCGCGGCCAGGCCCAGCAGCAGGGCTCCGGCCGTCGTGGCGGCAACGCGGCCGCCGCCCAGACCTCGGAGGCCAAGCCCGCCAAGGGCCGCAAGGGCGCCCAGGCCGTCGCGACTGCCGAGCCCGTTGCCGCGGGTGAGGACCGCTATGCCAAGATGGCCCGCGAGGCCGAGGAGTACAACCGCGACCGCGTGCTCGCCGAGGCCCGCGCCGCCGTGCAGGAGGCCAGCCGCGAGCAGGGCGGCCGCCGCAAGAAGCGCAAGGAGCGCCGTGAACAGGCCGCGGAGGAGGCCCGTCACCAGGAGGCCATCGAGGCCGCCATCGCCAACGACCAGAACCCCGCCGACCTCGACGTCGTGAAGATCGGCGAGGGCACCACGGTCGCGGAGTTTGCTGACCTGCTCGGCGTGCCCGCCAACGACATCATCAAGCGCCTCTTCCTGCTCGGCTCGCCGCTCACGATGACCCAGCCCATGAGCAACGAGCTCATCGAGCTCATCGCCGACGACCTGGGTCGCCGCGTGCGCATCATGACCGAGGAGGAGGAGAACACCTTCACCTTCTACGACGACCCCAAGGACCTGCTGCCCCGTGCCCCCGTGGTCACCGTGATGGGCCACGTCGACCACGGCAAGACCTCTCTGCTCGACGCCATCCGCCACACCGGCGTGGCTGCGGGCGAGGCCGGCGGCATCACCCAGCACATCGGCGCCTCCGAGGTCACCATCAACGGCCAGCACATCACCTTCGTCGACACGCCCGGCCACGAGGCCTTCACCGCCATGCGCGCCCGCGGCGCCAAGGTCACCGACATCGTCATCCTCGTGGTGGCCGCCGACGACGGCGTGATGCCCCAGACCGTCGAGGCCATCAACCACGCCAACGCCGCCGGCGTGCCGATCATCGTCGCCGTCAACAAGATCGACAAGGAGTCGGCCAAGCCCGACCGCGTGCGCCAGGAGCTGACGGAGCACGGCGTCATCCCCGAGGAGTGGGGCGGCCAGAACATGTTCGTCAACGTCTCGGCCAAGAAGGGCATCGGCATCGACGACCTGCTCGAGACCGTGCTGCTCCAGGCCGAGGTACTCGAGCTCAAGGCGAACCCCAACACCTTTGCGTCGGGTTACGTGCTCGAGGCAAAGTTGGACCGCGGCCGCGGCCCCGTGGCCTCCGTGCTCGTGAAGCGCGGCACCCTGCATGTGGGTGACACCGTGGTGGCCGGCCTGTCTTACGGCCGCGTGCGTGCCATGCTCGGCCAGAACGGTCAGCGTATGAAGGAGGTCGGCCCCTCCGAGGCCGTCGAGATCCAGGGCCTGAACTCGGTGCCCGACGCCGGCGACGAGTTCCGCGTGTTCTCCGACGAGCGCCAGGCCCGCGAGCTTGCCGACCAGCGCGCCCTCAAGCGCCGTCAGGCCGAGCAGGAGCGCAAGCAGCACGTCACCCTCGAGAACCTCTTCGAGACCATGGACCAGGCCGAGGTCAAGAAGCTCGACCTCGTGGTCAAGGCCGACGTCCAGGGTTCCATCGAGGCCCTGGCCGACGCCCTTTCCAAGATCGACCAGTCCGAGGTCAAGATCTCGATCATCCACAGCGCGGTGGGTGCCATCTCCGAGACCGACGTCACCCTGGCCGCCGCCTCCGACGCCATCATCATCGGCTTCGGCGTGCGCCCCGACACCAAGGCGCGCGACGCAGCCGAGCGCGAGGGCGTGCAGATTAAGACCTATCGCGTCATCTATCAGGCTATCGACGACATCAACGCCGCCCGTGTGGGTATGCTCTCGCCCGAGTACGAAGACCGCGACATGGGCGCCGCGGAGGTCCGCGAGACCTTCAAGGTTCCCCGCGTGGGCACCATCGCCGGCTGTATGGTCACCTCGGGCGAGATCAGCCGCAGCGACAAGGTGCGCGTGGTGCGCGACGGCGTCGTGGTCTACGAGGGCAACATCGGCTCGTTGCGCCGTTTCAAGGACGACGTCAAGAGCGTCAAGTCGGGCTTCGAGTGCGGCATCGGCATCGACGGCTTCCAGGACATCCACCTTGGCGACGTGATCGAGGCGTACAAGACGATCGAGATTGCGCGTAAGGAGTAGTCGCCATGAAACAGACTGAGACCACACGGCGCCTCGCCCAAGAGGCTCGCGAGAAGATTGCGACCATTCTTCGTCAGGAGATTTCGGACCCGCGATTGGCTGACGTCACCGTGACGGGGTGCGAGGTGTCGGTGGACCGGTCGCTGTGCAAGGTGTATGTGGCCGCCCCTCCCGGGACCTACGAGGAGGTCTTGGCCGGCCTTGAGTCGGCCAAGGGGCGCATCCGCTCGCTTTTGGGCCGTTCGCTCACCTGGCGCGTGACCCCGGAGCTGTTTTTTGTGATCGACACCTCCACCGACCAGGCCATGCGCATCACGGAGGCCCTCAAGAACGTTCCTCCCACCATGGGCGTGCCCAAGGACGAGTTCGGGTACCCGATCGAGCCCGAGGAGACGTCGGATGCGGAGGAGCCCGAGGAGGACGCGCGTTAGCCCGGGACCTGTCCCCGAGAGAAAGACCGTTCATCTCCCTATGACGATTTCCGAGTTCGATTCAGAGGTCTTTGGCCGCATCGCGGCCCTCATAGAATCGGCTGCCACCGTCGCCGTCTCGGGCCATACCGACCCGGACGGCGACGCCCTTGGCAGCGTCTTGGCCTTGACGGCCATCATAGAGGCCAAGTGGCCCCGCACCCGCGTTCAGCCGTTGCTTGCCAACGACCGGCCTGTCGTGGCTTCGTATCGGTTCCTGCCCGGGGTGGAGCGGTTTGTTCCCGCCCGACGCTACCATGGGACGCCCGACCTGTTCATCTCCGTCGACACGCCCATGCCGGGGCGTCTCAAAGATGCCGAGGCGGTGTTCAAGCGCGCGCGGACCACGGCGGCCTTCGACCACCACCCCACCATGGAGGCTTTTGCCCAGGTGAACTACCTCAGGGCGTCGGCGGCCTCGGTGGGCGATGTGGTCTATGACTTTATGACGTACCTGGGCGTGGAGCCGACCCCGGCCATCGCGACCTGCATTCTCACGGCCGTCCTTACGGACACCGGCCGCTTCCAATACCAGAACACCGACGCCCACGCGCTGCGGGCCGCCGCCGCCATGGTCGAGGCGGGGGCGTCTCCGGCCGAAGTGTCGGAGAACGTGTACATGAGCGACTCTATGGCGGCCCTCAAGCTGCGCGAGATCGCGCTGGGACGCTTGGCTACCGACCCGAGCGGCACGGTCTCCTACAGCTACGTGACCCAGGAGGACCTCAAGCGCGTCGGTGCCACCGCCGAGGACTGCGACGGGCTCATCGACGTGCCGCGCTGTCTGAGGGGCGTCGGCGCCTGCCTGCTGCTGAGGGAGCAAAAGGACGGCACCGTACGGGGGAACGTCCGCTCAAAGGCCCCCTGGGTCGACGTGTCGGCCGTGGCCGCCAAGTTCGGCGGGGGCGGCCATCGCGCGGCGGCCGGCTTGACGTTCAAGGGACCTATGGAACGGGCGCTTTCTGAAGTCGTCGATGCCCTCGTCGCCCAGGTCGCGGTCGACGCCGCCTCCCAGGGGGAGGTCCAGTGAAGCGGCGGGTCCCCAGCACCATACACATGCTGATAGGCGTTGACAAGCCCGCAGGCATGACCTCCCACGACGTCGTGGGCCGCGTGCGCCGGGCGGTGGGGGAGCGCCGGGTGGGTCACGCCGGCACGCTCGACCCGCTTGCGACGGGCGTTATGGTGGTCGGCATCGGCCAGGCGACGCGCCTTATGGCCTATGCGACCGCAGAGGAGAAGAGCTACGTCGCCCGGTTTGTCTTTGGTCGCGAGACAACCACCGACGACCTCGAGGGCGAGACCCGCGTCGAGCTGGGGGCCCCCGGTCAGGCGCTCGACGTGGAGTGGGCGCGGACCCAGATGGGCCTGCTCCTCCAGATGACGAGCCAGGTGCCGCCGTCCTACAGCGCCGTCCAGGTAGACGGCGTCCGGGCCTATGACGCGGCCCGCAAGGGGAGCGAGCTCGAGCTGGCCGCGCGCCCCATCGAGGTGCTCGGTGCCCTGCTGCTCTCCGTCGGTACGGTCGAGGAGGGGCCCGACTGCGGCTTGCCCTGGTGGGACGTCGCCCTGCGCGTCTCCAAGGGGACCTATGTGCGCGGTCTTGCACGCGACCTGGGGCGCTCTTTGGGGAGCGCCTGCTATGTGAGGGAGCTGCGCCGCACCGCGAGCGGCCCGGTGACGCTCGGGGCCTGCATGGCGCTCGACGCGTTGGAGGAGGGCGGTGCCGGGGGTCTGAAGGCCCTAGACCCGGTCCGCGCCACCTCGTGCCAGCCGCTGCGCCTGGGGTCTGCGGACGTGGAGGACGTCCGTAACGGCAAGCGGCTCTCGGCCGCCCGTACCGACGGGGGAGCCGCCCTCTCCTTTGGGGAGGGGGCCCGCGTGGCGTTGGTGCGCGACGGGCTCATGTACGGGGTCGCCGAGCGCCAGGGGGGCGCGGTGGTGCCCAAGGCCGTCTTTGCCGACGGTATAGCGGGGGTGGCCTGCTCGCTGTAGGCGCACCCAGTAGGTCAGGTACGGTCAAGGGGGTTGTTTCTCATGGGACTTTCCACGCATGAGCTGGCGCGCCGCGCGTTTTTGCGCGATGTCGACGCCGACACGGTGGTCACGCCGCGGTCGCCTTTGGCACCGGCGTCGCGCCTCATCGAGCTGGGCAAGGGCGACGCCCCCTATATCGGGGACGCCGTATGCACCATCGGCGCCTTCGACGGCATCCACCGCGGCCATAGGTTCCTGTTCTCCCGCACGGTGCTCGACGCGCGCCGTCGCGGGCTGCCGAGCGTCATCATGACGTTCGACCCCGACCCCGACGAGCTGTTCCTGCCCTTCTCCAAGATCCACAAGCTCCTGAACAACGAGGACCGGTTGGCCTACCTCACGAACTTCGGTGCCGACTTCGTCTTAAGCGTCCCCTTTACGCGGTCCCTGGCGGCCAACAGCACCGAGTCCTTTTTGCGTAGCGTCGTCTCGCCGGTCTTCAAGCCCCGCGCCATCCATGTGGGCAGCGATTTCAAGCTCGGGGCCGGCAACGCCGGCAACGTTGAGGAGCTGCGTAAGCTCGGTACCCGCCGCTCGGCCAAGTGCGAGGTGTTCGGCTACGACCTCGTGTGCAACGTGAGCGAGCCGGTCACGGCCACGCGGGTGCGCCGTCTGCTCATGGAGGACGGGGACTGTGCGGCAGCCTCTCAGCTTCTCTGCCGTCCGCATTTTGTGCGCGGCACGGTCGAGAAGGGACGTCAGAAGGGGCGTGAGTTCGGCTTCCCGACCGCCAACGTCCGGATCGACTACCCCTACGTGGTGCCGGCGGAAGGGGTCTACGCCGGCCTTGTCCTCGTCGACGACCTCGACACCGTCTGGCCGGCGGCCGTGAACGTGGGGGTGCCGCGGACCTTTGCCGACGAGGAGGGCTGCGCGTCGATCGAGGCGCATATGCTCGGTTTCGAGGGCGACCTCTACGGCAGGCAGGTGTCCGTCGCCTTCGTCGAGCGCCTGCGCGGCCAGCAGGCGTTCGAGAGCCTCGACGACCTCATGGCCACGGTAAACTCCAACATCGCGTGGACCGCCGAGCACCTGGGGAGCGAGGGCTTCCGCCTGTAGCGGCCCACGCTGGTCATTGCAACGACAAGTGCCGCTTTTCTCCAAGGAGGTACGCGTGTTCACGCCAGAAGACAAGCAGAAGATCCGCGAGGCGACCGACCTCGTCGCCCTGGTGGGCGAGACCGTGGTGCTGCGCCAGCGCGGCAACGACTTCTGGGGCTGCTGTCCCTTTCATGACGAGGAGTCTTTGTCGTTTCATGTGATTCCCGACCGCGGGCTTTGGAAGTGCTTCAGCTGCGGCAAGGGCGGCGACTGCTTCAGCTACGTGATGGAGCGCGACCACCTGGACTTTCCCGACGCGGTGCGGGCCCTCGCCGAGCGCGCGGGCATCGACCTGCCCGACGACGCGCCCCGGCTGTAACGGTCCTTTTGGCCGGCAAGGCAGGTGCACCTGGGCTTCAAGGGGGTATGGGATTGATAACGCCAGAAGACAAGCAGAAGATCCGCGAGGCGACCGACCTCGTCGCCCTGGTGG
>JAHZGC010000015.1 GCA_019421015.1 Coriobacteriaceae bacterium
AGTTCTCGGTCGAGGGCGAGCAGGTGACCACCGCGGTGCCCGAGAACGCCGGCATTTTTGCTCTGGGCTACCCGGTCGCCGACCTGGACGCCACCCTTCAGAAGGCCCGCGACAACGGCTTTGAGGTCGTTGCCGAGCCCGTCGAGAGTGTCATCGCCGTGTTCGGTCACGTGCGCTCCGCCATGGTGACCGGCCCCGACGGTATGCTTGCCGAGATCTTCCAGAAGCTCTAAGGCTGGGAAGAAGCGGCAAGCTAGGAAGTCCTGGTAGTAAGAACGGCCCTACCCGCAGCAGCTTTGCGGGCGGGGCCGTTTTGCGTTGTGGGGGGTGGGGCGAGCCGGGAAGGGTGCCATCGGGCGCGGAGCGGACGGACGGAGGCGTCCAAAGGTGCTTTTCGACGAATGAGGGGTCAAAGTGGCCGCATCGCAAGGTCGTGCGGGATAGCTTGGGGCCATGGGGCCGGGGTTTGGAAAACCGCGGGAGGGGCATGAGGGCATGACCTGCGTTTTTAGTAATTTGATAAATATCCCAACTCCCCAGAATGCCCTCCGTGGGGCCGGGTAGTCCCGCACGACCCTCACATGCGGCCAGCAAAGGACCGTTTTGGGCGAATGACGGCCAAGGTGACCAGGATGATTGGAGCCAACGGAGCTCTTGATACCGGAAGGGAGATGGGCCTTCCGAGGGCCTGCCTAGGGATGGCTAGTTGACATAATGCCTTCCGTTTATGCTATTGATAAATAGATATTTGCATAAAATCACTACTAATATGAGATATTAAGGTAATTATATGCATCTATACTGCATAGAATCCCATTGTCATATTACTGTCATACCACTTTTTTCTCCACACCAATCATATGCTATTGTTGCCGACTGGCATATAGGCTTATCCCATGGATACCTTATGCCTTTGCGGCCAATCAGCATACGAATACTGGAACGGTCTTCGGGACTTCGGCCCCACGTCTCTTGGTCATCTCGTACCGGTGCCGAGGGATTCCGAACTTCTTGGCGTAAAGGCCGCCTGGGTTAAGGCCGCCCCAGACATGTCTCTCCAGGCCGAGTCGCTGATGGAGCTGCGCAACGGCTGTCTTCGCAATCTTTCTTTCCCACTCCACGTCCTTGTTTCAAACGCCTCTGCCCGCCCCGCATCGATGCTTCAAATTGGTCATGTCTGGAGCACCTCAATTCCTGCGGGTTCCCTTGTCAAGCTGTGTAGAGGAGTTTACTGCTGCACCCCGGAGTATCTTTTGCTACAGCTTTCTCTTACGCTCCCTTTCTCACTATTGGTCGAACTTGCCTATGAATTCTGCGGAGCGTATTCGACCTCCCATTGGGGGCTCCTCCCTTATACGCGATGCCAGCCCCTCACCTCGCTTGAATCCCTGCGCCTTTATGCCGTCAAAGCCAAGGGGGTAGCGGGGACAAAGGGGGCAAAAGGGGCGACCAAATTATGCCGGGCCTTGGGGTATGCCATTGGCGGGTCGGCCTCTCCTATGGAGACGGTGGTGGCGATGCTCCTGTCCCTTCCCAAGAAACATGGAGGGTATGGGCTGCCCCGCCCCCGACTCAACCATTGGCTTCAGGTTCCCGGCACTCTTCGTTCCGTCACGGGACGCTCTGAATTCTTTTGCGACCTGTACTGGCTCGACCGACGTTTTGCGGTGGAGTACGACGGCCGTCCCTATCACACCGGCTACAGCAACTTGCAAAAGGACTATGCCAGGGACAACGGGCTCGATGACTTTGGCATCGGGGTCAAGACGCTCATGGCTCCAGACGTGTTCGACGTCGATCGCTTCGACGGTATCGCCAGGCAAATAGCACGCCGTTTGAACGTCAGGCTTCGGGAGGAAAGGATGGGGAAGGCGTGGGTTGAAAAACGCGGCCAGTTGCGACGGGAGCTTCTTGATCGCGACTACCGATTCCGGCTGGGCCTTGCGTTGGGGGCGAACGAGTGCGGATTTTATCCGGAGCCAAAAACGGAAGGCGGCGGTACCGCATGCGGCGAGGATGTCCCGGCGTTTTAGCCCAAATCCATGTTATGCTGGCCGCATCGCAGCCCTCGCATGCGACATACAAAAGCCTGTTTGTCTCGAATGGTATTTCAGCCGATTCGGTTCATACGTCTAAAACGGCCTCCCGCCCTCCTGGCGCACGCACTTATAGCAGAACAGCGTTGCCCGCGCATCCTCAAGCGACGAATGCGCCTCAAACTTGTAGCCGTAATGTTGAGCGCAGTCCGTCAAAGAAGCCCACCGGCCGTTCGGATGTCGGCTATTTCGCAAACCATGGAGCCGTGCGAACTCGCTCATCACGTCGTAAAGTGGCAACCCTTTGGGCCATCGAACCCCAGAAGCTGTAAGAAATGCCAGGTCAAAGCCAAGATTGTAACCGATGAACCCGACCGCTCCCTCCAAAGTCCGCATCACTCGGTCGGCGCATTCCCCAAGGGTCGGCAGCCCCTTTACGTCGGCGGGAGAGATGCCGTGCACGGACTGTGCCTCATCCCACCGCCGGTGGCGCGCCGTCCCAAACCGTTCGTTCAGAAGCACGGCCCCACGCCCGTCCAGAATCGTCAAGGAGAGCACCTCGTCGCAACGCGGCTTGAGCCCTGTGGTCTCTGTGTCGATGACCCGCAGCTTCTGTTTTTTGATGACATCCAATTCATTAGGACCATGCGAGTTCACAGCCAAGCCCTTCATCTGCCGCTCCTTCTCAGCCCCATCTGGCACCCATCCTCAGTCCCAGCTATGGATACCATTTTGATAAACGCCTATCATGGACGAGACCATCAGCTGTTGCAAGGCCCGCGCGGGGATGCCGGCCGATGCCCGTTGAAGTGGGGAACAGACCGTGCCGTCAGACTTGCCCCATCCCGAAAAGCTCGCCCTCTCGCGTCAAGCCCGCTCCCTCTGGGGCAAATCCGATGGTGCCGAGGGCTCGCGCTGGCTACCGCTCTACATGCACATGCTCGACTCCGCGGGCATCGCCGAACACCTTTGGGATGAGTGGCTACCCGAGGGTACGCGCTCCTTTCTGACCGAGGCCCTGGGCGGAGAACCCCGGCAGGCGCGCAAACTGGCCTGCTTCATTGCGGGTGCCCATGACATCGGCAAGGCGACCCCATCGTTTCAGGGGATGCCGTGCGGCAAGGGGGGCCTCACGCTGGAGCACAGGCCCAGTAAGGCCGGGCTGCTGTTTAGCCCACAGGTGACGGGGCATCGCCGGATCCCCCATCCTATAGCCTCCCACCTGATTCTTCTTGATGTCTTGGTGGGCACCTACGGCTGGGACACCCGCTGTGCCAAATCGGTCGCCGCCGTGGTGGGTACCCATCACGGCAAACCTCCGGCAGGTAAAGACGTCCCCACGAACATACGCGAGGAGGCGATGCCCCAGCTCTATGGCCTTGGCTGGGATGCGAAGAGCGGCGATGGCTGGACTTCGGTGCAGGCGGAGCTTGTGGCTATGGTGGCGCAGACAGTCGGTCTGACGCGAGAAGAGCTGGCTGCGTTCGGTCGGACGTTCGTTTCCGCCCCAGCGGCGAGCCTGCTGACGGGTTTTGTAATCATGGCCGACTGGCTTGCGAGCGACCAGGACCTTTTTCCTCTCGCCTCCAACGGCTACGACGACGATGACGCGGACGATACTTTTCTCAGGGCGGAGCCCCTCACCTGGGCAGATGTCGCTCGAAATGCCACCAATGCCTGGCAGCGGTCAACCCTTATCCCCGCCTGGCGCGAGGACGAGATGCCGACTGCGCCCGTCGACGACCTCTACCGGGTGCGCTTCGGGTTCTCCGAGTCCATGTGCCCGCGTCCCATGCAACGGGCGGCTGTGGAGGTGTCCCGCTCGGTCACGACGCCGGGGCTCATGATCGTCGAGGCCCCCATGGGCGAGGGAAAGACCGAGGCCGCTTTGGCGGCTGCTGAGATCTTAGCGGCGCGTACTGGACGCGGGGGCGTCTGCATTGCGTTGCCCACCATGGCCACGACCGATGCCATGTTCGGTCGCGTGCACCGCTGGCTCGAGCATCTGCCACGCGGTGACGGCTCTGACGCCTGCAGCGTGTACCTGGCCCACGGCAAGGCTCGTCTCAATGAGGAGTTTCAAGGTTTAGCACGCAGTGGAAGGCGGTGGGCAATCGACGCCATGGGAGAGGATCTCCGAGAAGATGGCAGCCCGGCCCTTTGCGGCAGACTGCGAAACCCATCTGACCCCGTTGTTGTCTCTCAATGGATGCAGGGCCGCAAGAAGGGGATGCTTGCCAACTTTGTGGTGTGCACGGTCGACCAGGTGCTCATGGGTGCCTTGGAGATGAAGCATTTGCCCCTGCGCCAGCTGGCCTTGGCAAACAAGGTGGTGGTCATTGACGAGTGCCACGCCTATGACGCCTATATGCGCCGCTATCTGAACCGTGCGCTCGGATGGTTGGGTGCCATGGGCGTTCCGGTGGTGCTGCTTTCGGCGACGCTCCCCGCGCAGCAGCGCCACGAGATGATCAAGAGCTACCAAGATGGCCAACTCCGTGCCATTGAACCTTCTGCAGAGAGTACCCTACCGCGTAGGGGTCCAAAACTTCGCACGCGTAAGGCCGCGGCCACTGCGGCAGTGGTGGCGGAGAAGCCCGTGGAGTCCGTGGGGGCAACTGATCATGAGGTCGACGCTTACCCGCTCATCACCTATACCGACGGTGCCAACGACGTACGGTTCGTTGCTCCTGAGCCGTCGGGCCGCACGATGGGGGTTCGCGTCGAGTTGCTTGGGGACGGCGACGAGGCTCTGATTACGCTTATGGAGGAGCGTCTCGGCGGGGGCGGCTGTGCGGGCGTCATATGTACCACGGTCACGCGGGCCCAGCATACCGCGCGGGTTTTGCGGGAAGCCTTTGGCCGTGAGGATGTCATTCTAGCGCATGCCCGCTTTGCCGATTTGGACCGAATGGCAAACGAGACGTATCTGCGCGACCTGTTGGGGCCCGACGCTACCAGGGAGAATGACCGACGCCCCGAGCGGCTGATCGTCGTAGGCACGCAAGTGCTCGAACAGTCGCTCGACATCGACTTCGATCTGATGGTGGCTGACGTGGCCCCCGTCGACCTGGTGATGCAGCGGCTTGGGCGTCTTCACCGGCACGTGAGGGAGCGCCCGGCTGGGCTAGGTGAAGCAAGTTGCTATCTGCGTGGCATTGAGGGCTGGAAAGACGACGGCCCGGTCTTTGCCGACAATGTGGACCGGGTGTATCCGGCCGCGACCCTTCTGGAGACGCTCGGCGTTCTGGGACTGACCAGCGAGGGGGCGGCGGGTACGGTAAGCCTGCCGGCCGACATTGCGCGCACGGTCCGCGACGCCTATGGGGATAAAGTCACACTGCCACAGATGTGGCGTGAGCGTTACGAGGCCGAGCGGAAGAAGCGTACGGCCGAAATCGAGCGAAAGCAAAATCGCGCCGGTGCATGCTTGCTGAGGGATGTCGGTGCGATGGTGCGTGATGGTAGCACGCTGGTGAACTGGTATGCGGCCAAGGATATAGCGACCCGTGATCAGGACTACGGCCCGCGTGCGGTGCGCGACACGGGGGAGACCGTGGAGGTGCTTGCCCTGGAACTTCGCGAGGGGAGGGTGTACCTGCTCCCTTGGATTGGCGACGAGGCACAAGGTGTGGAGCGTGGGGCGCAGGTCGATACCGGGTGGGTTCCCGACGACGCGACGGCGCAGCTGGCCGCCCAGTCGGCCGTGCGGCTGCCACAGTCGCTCTGCAGGCCCGAGGAGATCGAGGGACTGATCAACGAGTTGGAGGAAGCCTGCGGGCTCTATGTTGGAAGCTGGCAGGAGTCGCCCTGGCTGGCGGGTTGCCTGCCACTCCTGCTCGAGCGCGCCGAAAACGGGCGGCTGCGCACGACCCTGCGGGGCCGAACGGTGACCTATAGCAGGGAGGAGGGCTTGGTGGTGGAGCGCGGGGAGGCTATGATGTAGGTTGTCCCGAGCGAGGTGGGCGAAAGGCCGCCGTTCTCGGGGTGACCCGTTTGAGGTCCCGATGTATGCGTGTTCCCTACTCTTGTGGGGATGTGCTCTTTGAAAAATGCCGTGCTGTTGTTGCTGACATTGTATTAGTCCATTGGCACATCAAAGTTGACTGATAATCTTATCCATGCAATACTGGGTGACATGATTCTGCATGCCTCGACTGATCTTTTGGACCTGGGGAGCATGCGTGCATCTTGAGAGCCGCATAGCCATATAGCGCGTCTCGAACTTATCATTTCCCGTTAGATGTTGCTAAGCAGTTGGCCGAAGGCGATGAGAACTTGCGCGATTCTCAACCAGCTTCTCAGTAACGGTTGTCCCGTGGTTCTGACGGGTCGCTTAACTCAGGAAAATTATTTACATTGATTGAATAAAAGTATATGATTATTACAGCGGGGGAAGGAGGTGCCATGGAACCGCCCACAGCCCGCGAGGTCATCGCCCGCCTGGAGCGCGAGGGGTTCGAGGACCTGGGATGCACGGGCGACCACCGGAAGTTCCGCAAGGACGGACGGTTGGTCGTTGTCTCAGGGCAACTTGGGGATCATATCCCCAAGGGAACTTGGGCTAAAATCAAGCGACAGGCCGGGTGGTAGCCGGGGGCCGGGGACGCCCGGCCCCTCCATTTTCCCGTGAGGAGGCTTTGGATGGAGTACACGTTCACTTGCGTCTTGGAACGCGAGGATGACTGGTGGCTCGCGTCGTTCCCCCAACTCGGCGACTACGGCACTCAGGGGCGTACGCGTGAGGAGGCCCTGCGCCAGGCCCACGATCTCCTCATCCTGCTCCTGTGCGATTACGTGGAGCGCGGCGAGGAGCTACCAGAGCCCGGTGAAATCACCGAGCTCGCCCCGGTTACCGTGTCCATAACTCCCGAGGTGGTCGAGGAAACCCACTACGAGACCCAGGCCGCGGCGGCTGAGCTCCTGGGCGTAAGCCGAGCTAGGGTGAACGCCCTAGTGGCGTCCGGGCAGCTGGAGAGCAAGGTGTTCAACGGGCGGCGCAAGGTATCTATCGAGTCTATGAACCGTTATGCGGCGAGCGAGCGCAAGGCTGGCAGGCCTAAGGCGCAGGATGTTGTCTAACCGTTCAATTCATAAATCGTTTTAGTGTTTCGCTAAATACGGGAGTTATCAAACGCAACCGTTATTGAATAGTCACTAGAAAGCGGCTGAGAATTATAGACAACTTTATTACAGTTAAATAGAGGAGGTGCCCATGACTCAGGACCCTGTTCCACGTCCGGTGTTTCTCCTGGATAGCGACCCCTGGATCCCGGTTCTCTACGCCGACGGCTCCTTGCGGGATGTCTCGCTCCGCGAGCTGTTCATCGAGGCCCATCTCATCCGTGACATCACTCCAGACATGCCCCAGCAGAAGCTGCCTCTGGTGAGGTTGGCTCTGGCGGTGCTCTATCACATGTATGATTATTCCGATTCGGAATCCGAGCTCGATGCGATAACGTCCGAGATGATGGGCGAATGGCTGCGGGTTTGGAACTCCGGCCATTTCGACCCCGAAAACATCAGCGGTTACTTCGACGAGTTCTCGGGCTGCTTCGACCTCTTTGATCCCGAACGTCCGTTCTGCCAGACGCCTAGCCTGCAGTACACCGAGGCTGCCGGCCGCCCCTACGACCCTATCAGCGAGGCCATAGCCGATGTCCCCAAGCCCAAGAAGTACCTCATGGCGCTTCGGGCGCGCAACACGCTCGGCGATATCTCATTTGCCGAGGCGGCCCGTTGGCTGGTGTTCATCCAGGCCTACGATTGCGCGGGTATCAAAACCCCTGTTCAAGGCAATACCCACCAACAGAAGGGCAAGGTCTATGCCCCCAAAGACGCGGTGAGTACCGGTTGGCTGGGCGCCATCGGCGGCGTGTTTCTGAGGGGAGAGACCCTCTTTGACACGCTGATGCTTAACTGGGTTATCTACGACCCAGACGACAAGGCTCCCTCGTACTTTGTAGGCGAGGGGAACCTTCCGGCTTGGGACCGACCCCTCCGCGCCGTCCCGACGGATATTTGGGAGGCGGATGCCCATGGTTTTAGGCCTGGCCCCGCGGCGCTCTATACCTGGCAGTCGCGCCGCGTGCGTCTCGTGCCTAATGATGAGGGAACGGTCGTGGCGGGCATCGTGTCCTGCTACGGAGACATCCCCCCCAAACCGGTCGACTACCAGCCTTTCGAGCCTATGACGGCCTGGAATCTAAGGCCCGACCAGCAAAAAAAGCTGGGGTTGTCCAACGTTCCCCTTATGCCGGCGCGCCATATAGCCGGGCGCTCCCTCTGGCGTGGCTTCGCGGCACTTTTAACGCTCGATGAGTCGGGTACCGATAGGCGGCCGGGCGTCGTTCGCTGGCTTAGTGAGTTAAGCGAGGAGGATAACGGGTTAACCAGGCCCCTTCCCCCGCTCTCGCTTTGCGCCCAGGGCATCACCTACGGCACCCAGAGCAGCGTCATCGAGGAGTCCATCGATGATTCGTTCGATGTAGCGGTCTCCCTATGCAACCCCAAGCTCGGCGTGGTCAAAGAGGTGGCGGACATCATTGCCGAGACCGAGGAATGTATTCGAGCCCTCGTGAGCTTCGTCCGCTCGGTCGACGAAATCGCTGGTAGTCGTCATGGCGACTCCGGTTCAGACTCTGTGCGGGAACAGGCCTACGGCGAGCTCGACGAGATGTTCCGCTGGCGCATCGCCCATATGCCCCAAGAGGATACGGCCGTCTATGTGGACGATTGGCGTATGCAGACCCATCTGAAGATGCTGGAGTTGGGGAGGCGCTACGTCAGTGGCAGCGGTGCCTCGCAGTTTACCCAGCACACCCCCATGCGAAATGGAAAGGGTGGAAAGGGACGCCTAAACGTGAGCGAGGCTATGGACCGCTACCAAAGGTTTCTCAACATACATCTCGATAAACTCCCGTCTAACGAGCACATCGAGGATGCCTGTGACCTGCAGGATACCGAAGAAAGGGGGTAGCCCATCGTGGAAACCCTGACGCTTAGGGACAAAGCCAACGCCGTGAGTGGCTTCGTGATGAAGAAGATCAATCCTTTGCAGCGACGCCTTCTCGGTGTGGGGGGAGGGGTGCCGGCGGCGCGAGCAAGTCTCGCCAAGCTGCGGCGGCTCGGTGCGACGGACGGCAGCGAGTGGATGCTTGTGGGTGACCAGCTGTTCGAGGGATGGCCCGAAGACAAATTGGGCCAGCCGATTAAAGGCAATAAGCCCACGCGGGAGTTCTTGGCTGCCCAGGCTGCGCTGCGGTTCTACGGCCTGCACCAGCGGTCCCAAAAGAAGCCCATGGCCATAAACGGCCGCGAAGCCGAGCACGGCAAATACAACGGCTCGTTCGGATGGGCGTGCCGTCGCATCGACCCAGACCGCGAAGCGCCCAACGGGGTCCAACGGCACCTGGCCTCCATCGAGAACGCCGTGGATTTCGATGGCATGCTTTACCAGATTCAGGGAATCATCCCTCGTCTCAAAAACGTGGACATCCCGCTCGATTACTACGTCTTTGCCTCGGACCTCTATCTGCTGCAATTCGATGTGACTCGAGACGGCGTGCTCGCTCGTTGGGCCAAAGACTATTACCTCTATCATTCCGCCAGCAACGACGCCGAGGCGCAGACGGCTGCCGATTAAAAGCTGTCAAGGAGTGCGCAGGCGAGCCTGCCACTTTATGGCATCCCTACATTCCGCGCCTCTCAAAACATCCCACGTGCCATAGGAGACCAAGGAGACTACCATGCTCTACCTGGACATCCATGCAATCCAAAACGTTCCTCCCAGCAACATCAACCGCGACGACACCGGCAGCCCCAAGACCGCCCTTTACGGTGGCGTGCGCCGCGCCCGCGTCTCGAGCCAGGCATGGAAGCACGCGATGAGGAATTCATTCCGCGACCTCTTGCCCGAGGGGTCGCTCGGTGTGAGGACCAAGCTGGCTCAGGGGCTTATCGCCGACCGTATCTCCGAACTGAGGCCCGAGTACGCCGAGCAGGCCCAGGCGCTCGCCAACGGGGTGCTCACGGCCACGGGCGTCAAGACCAAGGCGTCGGACCGCGCAGGTTCCGAGAAAGGCGCCGACGTAACCGAATACTTGATTTTCATCGCCAACTCCGAGCTCGACGCCTTGACTCGCGTGGCCATCGGTTGGGCTGAGGCCGGACTCGACCCCAAGAAGCCCTCCGCATCTATGAAAAAGGAGGTCTCCACGGTGTTCCACGGGGTGCAGGCGGTCGACATCGCGCTGTTCGGCCGCATGCTCGCCGACGCCCCCGACCTCAACATCGACGCCTCGGCCCAGGTGGCCCATGCCATCTCGGTCGACCCGGTCACGGTGGAGTACGACTACTTCACGGCCGTTGACGACTGCGCCGCCGAGGACAACGCCGGCGCCGCCATGATCGACAGCCTGGGATTCGACTCCTCGACCCTCTACCGCTATGCCACGGTCGATCTCGACTCGCTGCGCGACCAGCTGGGCAGCGACGAGGCGGCGGCCAAGGGGGCGGCAGCCTTCGTCGAGGCATTCGTGCGTTCCATGCCCACGGGCAAGATGAACACCTTTGCCAACCGCACGCTGCCGAGTGCCCTCTACGTGGCCATCCGCGACGACCAGCCCATCAATGCGGTGTCGGCCTTTGAACAGCCGGTGAGGGCGCAGGAGGGCACGTCCATCTCACACCAGGCTGCCAAACGTTTGGGCGACTACATCTGCAATCTTGAGAACGACTACTCCCACCCGGCCCTCCGCGCCTGGAACGTGGTGGTCGGCGAACCGGTGGAGCCCCTCTCGTTGTTGGGTGTCTCCGCCGACTTTGCCACGATGACCAGCGGTGTTCGCGACGAGGTCCTGGCCCTGCTGGGGCAGGGGAGCGAGCGATGAGCGTTCTGCTGCTCCAGCTTGCGGGCCCCCTGCAGGCGTGGGGCGACTCCTCGCGCTTCACTCGGCGCGAGACCCGGCGCGAGCCCACCAAGAGTGGCGTCGTGGGCCTGCTGGCATCGGCGCTCGGGCGTTCGCGCGAGGCCGACCTGTCGGACCTAGCCGCCCTGGAGTTCGCTGTGAGGGTCGACCAACCGGGCACGATGCTGCGCGACTTCCAGACCGAGCGGCCCCTCAAGGGTGACCCGATGCCCCTGACGCACCGCTACTACCTGGCCGATGCCAAGTTTCTGGCGGCCTTGGGGGGCGACCGGGCATTTCTCGAAGAGCTCGACCAGGCGCTTCGGCACCCGTGCTGGCCGCTTTACCTGGGACGACGTTCGTGCCCTCCCGGTGAGCCCGTCGCAAAAGGGGTGCACGACGAGCATGCCGACGTGCGCGACGCCCTGGCTTGCGAGCCCTGGATTGCCTCACCGTGGTTCAAAGACCGACACGGGGGCGATTCCACGGACGAGCTCGAGGTCGTGTGCGACGCCCATGCGGGTGAGCCGGCCGAGTATCGCCCCGATTACCCCTTGAGCTTCGCAGCGGCCGGCCGCGTCTATGCCGACCGGCCGGTCTACCGGTTCTCCGTGCCCAATCCGAGCAAGGAGCGCCCTGCGACTGAGCCTGCGGAGCCGGGCCCCGTGCCCCCGAGTGCGCCCCACGACCACGACCCCATGAGTTTTTTCTAGGCAACAAAGGAGGTGTTCTCACCATGTACCTCACCCGAATGCCCCTTAACGCGGCCAGGGGAGAGACGCGCCGTCTGGTGGCGTCTCCCTACCGCCTGCATGCGGCCGTGGAGGCCGCGTTTCCCCCGGCCATGGACGGGCCCAGCGACGGCGGCCGCATCCTCTGGCGCCTGGACCGGCGTTCCGATGAGCCGCAGGCGTTTTGGCTCTATATCGTGAGCCCCGAGAGGCCCGACCTCACCCATGTGGTGGAGCAGGCCGGCTGGCCCTTGCACGAGCGCCTGTGGGAGACCAAGGACTACACGCCCCTGCTCGACCGTATCGAGAACGGCCAGCGCTGGGAATTTCGGCTTAAGGCCAACCCGGTGCGCAAGGTACGCGAGGACAAGGGCCGCATGCCTGACAAGCGCGTCATCGGCACGATTCAGGGCCATGTGACTGTCGACCAGCAGATTGACTGGCTTGCGTCGCGCGCCGAGCCCCATGGATTCGAGCTGCCGCTCGACGGTAATGGCAGGCCCATGGTGGTGGTGAGCCAGCGCAACCGCGAGATGTTCATGCGCGGCAGCAACGAGGTGACCCTCTCGACCGCGATGTATGACGGCGCGCTCACGGTGACTGACGCCGACCGCATGCGCGCCGCGCTTTGCCAGGGCATCGGGCGCGCCAAAGGCTTCGGCTGCGGGCTGCTCACCGTTGCCCCCGTGCGCGAGGGGTAGCCGATGGAGCCCTGCGACGTGGCGGAGACGACCTTGTGCGACGAGCTGGAGGGGGAGCCTGCCCTCAAGAAGCGGACCCCATCTCTTGGCACGCCGCCACCCGACATCGTTGACCTTGTGCGGGTCGAGAATCGTCTTTCGTTCGCGTATTTTGAGCACTGCAAGATCCACCGGGCCGACAACGCCATCACGGTGACCGACGCCGAGGGAACCATCCACGTGCCCGCGGCGGCCCTGAGCGTCTTGATGCTGGGCCCGGGCTGCACCGTGACCCACGGGGCCATGAACGTGATTGGCGACAACGGCGCCACGGTGTTGTGGGTGGGGGAGCGGGGCATCCGCATGTACGCCTGCGGCAAGCCGCTCACTCACTCCTCCACACTGCTACAGCGCCAGGCGTTCCTGGTGTCGAACAACCGGGAACGCCTGGCTGTGGCTCGCAGGATGTACGGCATGCGGTTCCCGGGCGAAGATGTGGACCGCCTCACGATGCAGCAACTGCGCGGGCGCGAGGGTGCCCGCATCCGCCGGGTGTACCGTGAACTTTCGGAGCGAACGGGCGTGTCGTGGGACAAACGCACCTACGACCCCGACGCCTACGACGAGGGCAGCGAGATCAACAAAGCCCTGTCGGCCGCTCATACCTGCCTGTACGGGCTTGCCCATGCGGCCATTGTGGCGCTGAGCTGTTCGCCGGGCCTGGGCTTTGTGCACACGGGTCACGAGCGCTCGTTCGTGTACGACGTGGCCGACCTTTACAAGGCCGAGACCTCGATTCCTGTTGCGTTCGAAGTGGCCGCTCAGGAACCCGATGACATCGGTTCTTGTGTGCGCCGTGCTATGCGAGACGCCGTCTATGACCTGTCGCTGCTCAAGCGCATGGCCCACGACATCCGGTGGCTTCTGAGCGCTGGCGATTCGGATGATGCCGAGTTTCTTGACGGGCAGCCCGATGACGGCAGAGAAGACCATGTGGGCTTGTGGGATGAACGCACGGGCGAGGTCGCGGCCGGTGTGGCCTATAGGTAGGACCACGAGGGAGGAGGGCGCGACATGGTGGTAGTGGTCCTGACGGCGTGTCCGACCGGCTTGCGGGGCGACCTGACGCGCTGGCTCTTTGAGGTCGCCCCCGGCGTCTTTGTGGGCCATGTTTCGGCGCGCATTCGTGAACGGCTGTGGGAGCGCATCGTGGCTCTTGTGAAGGGTGGCCGGGCAATCATGGTGTACTCGGCCCGCAACGAGCAACACCTGGCGTTTAAGGTGCATCAGCTCGACTGGGAGCCGGTAGACTGCGACGGTCTGGAGCTAATTCGTCGACCCGGCGGCACCGAAGACGCGACCTTTGCCGGTGCTCCACCCAAAGGCTGGAGCAATGCTAGTAAGTATCATGCCGGGAGGAGATACAGCCGTTGAGGGAGAAGGCCGTTTGGACGGTTGTGGGTTGCAAGAAGTGAATGCGTTGGGTGAGAATGGCAGGAGAAAGCGCTGGTCGTTAAGTGTGGTCCCCGCACGAGCGGGGATGACCCCGTCTGTCCCATACCTCTGTGCCGTTACCGGCGGTGGTCCCCGCACGAGCGGGGATGACCCCGCGAACCATGCCGATACGCATTACAAGGGAGTGTGGTCCCCGCACGAGCGGGGATGACCCCTGTCCTCTCCGTATAGGGTGTCTACTGCCGCTGTGGTCCCCGCACGAGCGGGGATGACCCCCTCCTGCTCCTCGTCGGTCTTGGAGGCGTCGAGTGGTCCCCGCACGAGCGGGGATGACCCCCAGACCGCAGACGCCTACAGCTCCCGCAACCCGTGGTCCCCGCACGAGCGGGGATGACCCCCACTTCATGTGGCGGGAGATACGCGGGGAGACGTGGTCCCCGCACGAGCGGGGATGACCCCGTGAATGTCCGTCCCAAACAGCTGATTGCAACGTGGTCCCCGCACGAGCGGGGATGACCCCGAGAGCGTTCTGATGCTCCCGCGTCTGGTAGAGTGGTCCCCGCACGAGCGGGGATGACCCCGGCCCACCAGGGACTCGGCGCGTTGGAACAGCGTGGTCCCCGCACGAGCGGGGATGATTCCTGCGTCGACAGCTACTCGGCCCCAAGGCTCGAGTGGTCCCCACGCAGACGGGGGTGATTCCGTCGACGGGGTATTTACGACCTTATCTAATCGTGGTCCCAGCGAGTGCGGGGATAATCGCGCTCGCGAACTCTTCGGGGCTGCCAGGGACGCGTGGTCCCTGCGAACACGCTGGTGACCCCGGCGTCGACATGGGCCAGAACCGGCTCTTCAAGTGCTCCCCGCGAACGCGAGGATGATTACCCCGACGGCCTCGCGTTCGCGATGCTGGACACATGCTCCCTGTAAGCGCGGGGTTACCCCTATGGAGCCGCCTGGTCTGGAAGGGCTCTCCGCACGTTCCGTTTGCACGAGAACGACCAGCGTGTTGCTCGCGATGATCTCGACAATAGCTTTCCCATCTCTGTGATGGGTCTGGGATGCATGGTCCCACTTCCCAAAGCTAAGCTGCTAAGAGCAACGCTCTACATGCCGTTCTGCATGCCGGGGGCTTCCCAATGCGACTCGTTCCACTGCTTCCGGGCAGGCCAGATCCTCGCCGGTCATTGTAGTTTCGGGGTTTCGCCTGGAGCTTGAGGGCTGTGATCGGGCACCCATTTCTCAAAAAGCACCTATCGTTGGCCGCATCGGAAGGTTGTGCGGGATCGCTGGAGGGGTTTGCAGCGTTGCCGTGGGATGTAAAATAACATCAATCTACTAAATCGACAGCTAGATTGGTTGTTATAAAATTCTAACTTCTCATACACCCACAGAACGAGTCCCTAACACATCCCGCACGAACTGATCCGGCGGCCACCGAGAGAGGCAGAGGACAAAAACGAGCCGGAATTAATTTTTAGTTTGATTCATGCCCTCCGCAAGCACTTCCTCCCCCCAACTCCCCGTCAGCGTGACCCCCCAGGCCTGTCTACCCCTCGAACAGATCAATCAACTCCTGCTTCGAATGAACTCCAAGTTTGGCGTACACCTCTTGCATGTACCCGCGCACCGTGTTGGTCGAGAGTGCCAGCTCGCTGCCGATGTAGCTGGCCGTGCGTCCGTGGGCGAGCAGCAGCGCTACGTCGCGCTCGCGGGGCGTAAGCCGGTACTCGGCGGTCAGCTCGATCGACCGGGCCTCGAACTGGCCGGTGGTCATGCTGCCCGCCCCCAGGTCGCCCGCCCCGGCGCCGCCCGCCCGCAAGCCGCCCATGCTCGCATCTACCTCGCGGGTCGCTCCGTACAATCTGTTGGTCGCCATACCGTAAGCTTTCCCCTGGGCTCGCGCCATGCCGGGCCACCCCGCACCTGGCCGCCCCGCATCCTCCCGTACGCCCATCATACCTGCGCCATCTACCCCGGCCCCGCCCGCGGCTCCCTCGCTCAGCCCTTCGCCAGCCGCTTCGTTCTCCGTTGGCCCCTCCGTGTTGAACGCGATCTCGCTCGACGAGAGTGGCACCGAGAACCCAGCGTCGCCCGCGCCGGCCCTACGCCGGCTCAGCAGCACGAGCGTCATCGAGAGCAGGTAGATTGCGATCGCCACCATAAGCAGCAGTTTCATCACGTCGTCAAAGTGCTCGTGGGCCCGCAGGTAGTCCCCAGCCACCAGGCTGGCCGAGAGGCACAGCCGCGCCACGATCATCGACACCGCCACGGCGGCCACCGGCGGCGCTTGGCGCACGCGGGCGGTCTCGAGCAGCAGGAATAAAAACGATATGTTCACCACACTGCTGGTAAAGATCAACACCGCGCAAAAGAGCCCCTCGTAGGCGGCGCCCAAAAATGGCAGCACGATGAGCAGCAGGCCGATGCAGGGCAGCACCCCGCTGAAAAGGCGCCGCAGGTCGAGCACGCGGTTCGTGCCAAACGCAAGGCACAGCACAAGGAGCGCCGCCCCCACCGAAGCCACCGTCTGCATCAGCCGTTCCTCGGCGGAGTAGCCCGTGGCCAAAAACGCGGTCACAAAGCCAGTTAACATCGTGAGCGACGCGTAGATTACCAACTGGCTCCACAGCTCGCCGTACAGCCGGTAGACGCGCCGCAGCGCCTCACGCGGGCTGGCAGCGGGGTGCGCGTCGGCCCGGGGCATCTCCACCTTGCGGTAGGCCGAAGGACGCGCCGGGTTCCCTATGGTCACGTTGCCGAGCTGCCACAGTATGGCCGCGCTTACCACCCCAATCGCCGCCAGCGCGAACGCCTGGGGTACCGTGGCCAGCTCCTGGAGGGCCCAACCTGTGAGCGAGCTTGCGAGTATCGAGGTCACCAGCGTGGCCAGGCAACGCTTGGCCCCTAGCGTGGCAAAAGGCACGAGCCACGCGGTGTTGGCAACGATGGACGTCAGGCCGTATATGGCGGGCAAGAACACGCCCATCCAGGGCGCTCCCTCCACTGAGAGCGCCCCTATCCCCGAGCAGAGATTGATAGCCGCGAGCGCCAGGATCGACGCGGTGCCGGCGCGCCGCAGCGTAAGGCTCGGCCGCAACGTGCTTGCCACAAAGAGTCCTATACATACCGTGATGATTGAGAGCGAGACCGTTAACGCAAAGTCAACGTTGGCCCCGCTCATAGGGTGCGCGCCCGGCACGGTCGACATGGCTGTGGAATAGGTCGAGTTCATGAGCGTGCGGAACGGCCCGTAACCCAGCATCAGTGCCAGGCAGTAGTGGTCGACACGGGCGATGTGATGGGGGAGCGCGGCGGATGAGACGGTCTCGCTGGGTTGGGCGCAACGTGGTCTCATCGGTTCCTCCTTGGCTAGCGCGGCGCTGTAGCAACCCGATTGCGGAGGATGAGCGGTATAACGTCATCCGCCAGCGGATTGGAGGCTTTTCATTATCGCCGTTTTTACAGTGCAGGGGGCCGCGCGTTTTGCAGGGGTTGCCCACCTAACGAACCCCTGGGAATCCACGAAAAGCTGGGGCTTGACGCGCCGTGCCCTGCAGCCACTGTCTAAAACAGGCAAAAGTACCGTTTTTTCCGGTAACTCTGAACTCTCCGCTCCCGTGCGCATTTATCGAATGCTATGCCCGGGACAATCCGCCACAAAGGGGCTTTTCCGTACCCCTTACGCCGTCGCCAGCCGTGCGGCACCTTCGCCGGCAATGCGGCCGAAGACCGTGATGTCGGCCACGGCGGTGGTGCCCAGGCGGTTGGTGCCCATGATGCCGCCGGTCACCTCGCCGGCCGCGAACAGGCCGGGAATGACCTCGCCGTCCTCGTTGATCACGTGGGCGTCGCGGTCGATCTGCACGCCGCCCATGGTGTAGTGCACGGTGGGCGTTACGGGGAAGGCCACGTAGGGGCCCTCGCCGATGGGGAACATCTGGGCGCGGTAGCCAAACTGGCTGTCGGAGTTCTTTTCGACGTCGGCGTTCCAGGTGGCCAGGGTCTGGGCCAGCCCCTCGGGGTCGATGCCAAAGGGCTCGCAGACCTCTTCCAGGGTCTCGCCGATCACCCAGGTGCCGTTGGCGTACATGGTGGCCGTCTCGTCGTAGGTCTCGGGGGTGTAGCCCTCGGCGGCCGCGTCGGCCTCGGTCATGACCATGTAGCCCACGCCGCCCTCCTGGGCCAGGATGCCCTTGCTCACCACGTCGCGGCGCTCGAGCTCCTCCACGAAGCGCTGGCCCGCGGTGTTCACGAGCACGGCGGTGCCGCTGGTGCGCACGCCGCCGCAGTCGAGCATGGTGCCGTCGGTGGTGCTGCCGTAGGGGTGGGTCTGGATCCACTCCATGCCTACCAGGTTGGCGCCCAGCTCGGTGGCCAGCGCGATGCCGTCGCCGTCGGCTCCGCGCGAGTCGGTGCAGCGGTAGCGTTCGTCGAGCTCGGGGTCCCACTGCGAGCGCATCTGCACGTTGGCACCGAAGCCGCCGGTGGCTAGCACCACGGCCGGGGTGGCCACGGTGACCTCCTCGCCGGTGAGCTTGTCCTCCACCTTGACGCCGGTCACGGCGTCGGCCTCGTCGGTCAGGATCTGGCTCACGCGGGCGTCGTTGAACATCTGGACGCCGGCTGTGCGGGCCTTCTTGGTCAGATGCACCACCGCGCCCGCACCGTAGTCGACCGGGCAGGTGGAGCGGGCGCAGCTGTGGCCGCCGTCCTGCACCACAAAGGAGTACCAGGGCATCCCCACGTTAAAGGTGAGCCAGTTAAAGGAGTCCAGGGCGCCGTCGCACAGGGTGTGCACCAGCTCGGGGTCGCCCAGGTTGTCGCCGCCCACGAGCATGTCCTCGGCCAGGGCGTCTGCACTGTCCTCGATGCCCTTGCGCTGCTGGGCCCAGCTGCCGGGGGCCGCGTAGCCAAAGCCCGAGAGCGCCGTGCTGCCGCCAAAGATGTCGAGCTTCTCCAGGAGCACCACCGACGCCCCCGCCTGTGCCGCGCTGATGGCTGCGGCCAGGCCTGCGCCGCCGGAGCCCACCACCACGACGTCGGCCTGCTCGGGGATCGCGGCCTCGCGGGTGCGCTCGGCCTTGGGGCGCTTCTCCCACTCCGAGGTGTCCTCGCCGGCATCCTCCAGGGCCGCGGCGATGGCGGCCTTGTAGGCAAAGCTCGTGATGGTGGCACCGCTCACGGAGTCGACGTTCAGGGTCTGGTCGCGCAGCACGAGCTCGCGGATGATGTCCTGGGCCGCGGTGCCCACGCTCAGGGTCTCGTGGGAGCGTAGCTCGTGGATGCGCACGAGTTTTCCGTCCTCGAGCGACACCTCCACGGTGAGGTCGCCGCCCTTGCCCTGGCCGGTGCCCACCCCGCCGTAGAAGCCGGGCGTGGCCGTGGCGTCGGCGCTCTCGTCGGCATAGGCGGCCGAAGCGGCCCCGAGGGCACAGGTCCCGGCGAGGGCCGCGGCCCCCGTCACGAACGAGCGGCGCGTGGTGGGGCAGGCGGGTGCGATGCGGTGCGTCATGGTGTTCTCTCCAATCGTCGATGTGCGTTTGTGCGCGGGTTCGGGTGCGAGCTCCGCGGCCCGGTGGGGGCGTGGCGTCGCTTGCTGGCCACAACGGTAGGACAGAGGGTCTAGACAAAGCATCGGTTGTGGGACGATGGGTGAGCTTATTTGCCTAAGCAGGTCTATAAGCGTCTAAACATGCAGGTAGATGGGCTGATAAGTGCGATGTCTAGGCTGCGCTCGCTCCCGTCGCTGGGCCCCGTATCCCGACCTAACCCGACTCCTCGGCGCACAGACTTACGCGGCTGCGCTACCATGCCACCGAGAGAGGCGGGAGTGCGCCGGGAAGGCGACGTCCCGCAGGGGAGGAAGGCATCGTGATCCAGAGTCTGTACAAGAAGCTCAAGTCTATCCCGCTGGTCCTTCTGGGCCTGGGCCTGTGCCGCGCCTGGTCGGTGGCCATGTTCTCGGGGGCGTATCCCAACGGCTTTGCGGGTGCGTTCATGCTCTTTGCGGCGAGTACCGCGGTGGGAGGCCTGGTGCTGGCCGCGCTGGCTCCAAGGGTTTCTCCGCTGTACAAGAACAAGCACCTGCTGCTTGCGGCCGCCCTGCTCATGGGGCTGGGGACCGCCGGCTTCGGGCTGTTTTCCTTTGCCATCCCCAACCAGGCCATCTTGGCCGTCATGACCGTGGGGGCGGGCCTGGGCGGCGCGGTGCTGCAACTGGCTTGGTGCGAGTGCCTGGGATGCTTCAACCCCATGCGGGTGTGCCTGTACCACGCAGGGGCCATCGGGCTGGGGGCCGTGCTTGCGATTCTGATCTATGGGTTGGTGCCGTTGTGGGTGGCGGTGGTTTCGGTGATCCTGCCGCTCGTCTCGCTGCTGTGGTGTCACGAGGGTATCCAGCTTGCCGACGAGCGCGACCTGCCCACCGGTCGCAAAGACTCCGATGCCGTGACCTTTCCATGGAAGCCTGTGGCGCTCATGGCGGTGTGCGCGTTCGCTTCGGGGTTCAATAACATGGACATGCAGGGCGACGGCATGAACCTCATCGGCTCGCTCGGTGAGCTCTGCGTGATGGCCGCCGTGGTGCTGGGCGTGCTGGCCGACCGGCGGCGCTTCAACTTCGCCTCGCTCTTTAAATTCGCCATGCCGCTTACGGTGATCAGCCTCATGCTCGTTGTGCCGGCGCTGGGGTCGATGGCGCCCATTTCGGCGTTCTGCTACTCGGGCGGCGACGCGGCACTCTCGGTGCTCGTGATGGTCATCATGTGCAGCCTGGTGTACCGCTTCGGCGTGAACGCCGTGCGCCTGAACGGCATCGAGCGCGGCGTGCGCTACCTGTGCCTGGCGGGCGGCTGGATGCTGCGCGAGCTTGTGGCGGGCGCGCTCACGGCCGAGGCGCTGGCCGTGGTGCAGGTCGTGGCGCTCGCCCTGGTGGTGGTGGCGTTCGTGGCCATCTTCTACACCGAGGACAGCCTGGCGTCGCTGTGGGGCGCGGCCGTGAAGACCGCCGAGGTCACCCCCGAAGCAGAAATGCGAGCCGCCCGGGCCATCGCGGCCGGACGACTCGCCAAGGAGTACGGTCTGACCCCGCGCGAGGGCGAGGTCCTGCAGCTGCTCGCCCAGGGGACGAGCCTGCTCGATATCGAGAAGAGCCTGTTCATCGCCCAGGGGACGCTGCGGGCCCACATCAACCACATCTACACCAAAATGGACATCCATAGCCGCGACGAGCTGCGGGGCCTCATCGAGAAGGCCGTGGAGGCGGTGTAGGGGAGCGGGGATGTGGAGGGGCGGCGGGATGACGCCGAAGACCCAGATACATCCGCATAATCAGGGTTCTGGATAGGCGCGGGAACCGCGTTGGCGGTCGCGTTGGGCGACAGAGAGCTCGAGTGGCTGGGGACGTTCGATAAAACCGCAGGTGAGCAGGGTGTTGGCTGCAGGGGGCTTCTCGCCTCGCGGTCGAGCCGGGAACATCGGGGCCCGGCGGCCTATCCAGAACCCTGATTATGCGGAAAGATCTCGGGTTTTAGAACGTGCCCGATTCCCGGTTGCAAAGAGTGCTTGCCCGATTCCCGGCTTGCCTCGTCCGCGAACCTACCTTCCGGTACCGCCCACGGCCGCCAGTTCGGCTACCACCTGGGCCGCCGCCTGCGGGTACAGCCGCGCCCTGCGTACCAGGGGAGAGGCCCCCAGCTCGTCGGAGAACCTCTCCGCCCACGGTCGCATGTGCTCGGTCGCAAAGGCGTCGCGCTCCGCCAACGCCGCGTCGCAGGAAGCCCGGTCGCCCCTGTCGAGCGCGTCGCAGGCTGCGTAGGTGAGCTCGGCCAAAAACGCCAGCTCAAAGGCCAAGTGATCGTCGGCCTCGTGGGGGTAACCGCTGGGGAGAAACCCGCGGGCCGCATAGGCCCTGCGCACCGCGAGCGTCTCGGAGCCAAAGAGCGCGCCGTCGGCCTCGAGGTAGCACGACCCCCAGGGCTGGGCTGACCTGGCCCCGGGCCTCTCAAGCAGCACGGTGTACTCGTCGCCAAGCCTGTCGAGCGTCGCGGCGGGGTCGCGCCCCCAGGCGTCGGTCAGCTCGGCGAGGGCGCGGGGAAGGGGGCCGTTGTCGGCCACGGGCACCTCGCCGTTGGCCACGGCGCCCCCGTCGCTCGGCACGTCGGCGCCGGCGCCCTCGAACACCTGCGCCGCCTCGGGCCGGCCCAGCGCCGCGAGCAGCCCCTCGCTCGGCTTTTGGCCGAACACCGCCGCCAACAGCTCAAAGGCTCGTCCCTGCCGCTCGAGCTCTGCCGCCTGCGCTGCAGAGAAAACTCCGACCTCCGCGGTCTTCTCACCGCACGCCCTCTCGTCGCGTGCCCCCGCCGCGCCCATTACGCGATCTCCTCGGGGGAGTTGCCCAGGCTTCCCTCACCGCCCAGCGCGCAGAAGCGCGAGGTGCCGATGACCATCGAGGGTCCGGTGGCCTCGGGCGACGCCAGCGGCTCCAGCCATGCGCCCTCGCCGTGACGCTCGCGCAGCTCGTCGATGTCGCCCCAGTCCAGGCAGCGCATGAGGCAGGCGTCCACGCAGGCGGGGTTCTGGCCGGCGTCCACCAGGTCGCGGCACAGGTCGCACTTGCCCATCACGCCGGCGGCGCTTATGAGGTGCGGGGCGTTGTAGGGGCAGGCCTGGGCGCAGGCGCCGCAGCCGACGCAGATTTCCTGGTCCACGTAGACAATGCCGTCGTCGCGCTTGGTCATGGCACCGGTGGGGCAGGCGGCCACGCAGGCCGGGTCGGCGCAGTGCATGCACGAGACCGACACGCTGTAGGCGTACACGCCGGCGGGCACGGGCACGCCGCTGCCGTTGTCCTGCCAGCTGCCGACCTCCCAGTCGATGACGCGGCGGTACTTCTCACCTGCGGCGGAGCCGTTCTTGTCGATGCAGGCCGCCATGCAGGCGCGGCACGACCCGCAGCGGTCGGCGTCAAAGTAGAACCCAAGCTGCTTGCTCATGAAAGTCGTCCTTTCGGGTATGGGGAGAAAGGCCTCGTGGCCAAGGGCCGGTCCTGAGGTCGCGAGGCCTTTTCCGCCGGGGGTTTACGAAAACGTGGCACCGTTCCTGGAAGCGAAGCGGCGTCCTTGGGAACGTGGCGCTGTTCCTACTCGATTACGGGTATCACAGGGGGCTGCAGGTAGTCGGGCTCGAGCGGCTCGCCGTCCCAGGGCTCCACGTTCACGAGCACGGTGTTCGACGCGCACTGCCCCGCGCCCACCAGGATGCCGCCGGTCAGGGTGTTCACGTTGCAGCCGCGGTCCACGCCGGTCTGTTCGTCCAGGGCGGTCCAGTTGCCCTGGCCCACCAGGACTACGCCCGGCATCACGCGCGGGGTGGTGCGCACGCGGCGCAGCGCCTGGCCGTGGTCGTTGGAGAGCAGCGCGGTCTGGCCCGACTCAAGGCCGGCGGCCGCGGCGTCGGCGGGGTTCATGAACAGGTCGTTCGAGAAGATCTCGTTCAGGCTCTTGACGTTGGGCATGGCCGAGTGGGCCTGGCGCGCCACGTGGATGCCGAGCATCTGGAAGGGGTGCGCGCCCTTCTGCTTGGCCTTCCAGTCGGCAAAGGTCTCCTCGTAGCCCTCCACGGCCGGCATGTACTTGGGGATGGGATCGATGGGCGTGGTGCCGTAGTTGTCCATGCGCTCTACCAGGGCACGCGAGAAGATCTCGAGCTTGCCGGTGGCCGTGTCCACGGGGCACCCCTCGGGGTCGGCCTTGAAGTCGGCCAAGGCGCACCACTCCAGGGCGTCTCCCTCGCTGCGGGGCACCTGGTAGCCGCCGTTGGCGTGCAGCTCCTCCAGCGGCACGCGGCCGTCGTGGGGCTCGCAGGTCAGACCGTACTTCTCGATGTCCTCGGCGCTCACCTGGGCCAGCGGCTCCCAGCCCGAGCCGTCGGGGAGCATGACTTGGGCCTCCGCCACGAGCATGGCGGCGTCGGTCTCCTGGTCGGCCGGGGCCACGATAGCCGGGTCGATGCCCAAACGCTTGGCCAGCTCCACGTCGACCCACCAGTCGGGCTTGGCCTCGAAGCAGGGCTCTACGATCTTGCTGCCCCATACCACGGTCTCGGCGTTGATGGCGTCGGCGTAGCCGTTATCGCGCTCCCAGGGGGTGGCGATGGGCAGCACGATGTCGGCAAACTGTGCGTCGGGGCACATCACGAAGTCCGAGACCACCACGAAGTCCACCTTGCCCGGGGCCCGGTAGGCCTCGATGGCCGTGGTCTGGTCCACGTTCTGATTGAACTGGCCGCTGGGCCCGATCTTGGCCAGGCACTTGATGTTGACCGTGCGCTCGCCGCGGGTGAAGTCGGTGTGTTTGCCGGTGAGCACAGCCTTCCAGAACTCGGCGTAGGCGATGCCGTAGTACTGCTCGGGGTCGTAGATGCCGTGCTCCAGCGCCCAGTCGCCGCGCGGCAGCGTGCAACCCACGTTCTCGATCCAGGGGGTCACGCCGTCGCCCAAGGCCACGAGCGAGCGGCTGCCCACCACGCCCTTGGAGCCGTCGGCGGTGCCTACCTCGGCGCCCGGCTCGCCCACGTTGCCGGTCATCCAGCCCACGGTGTAGAGCATGTGGGCCGTTTGGGCGCCGTTCCAAGTGCGGCCGATGGCCTGGCCGGCCTTGAGGGTCATGGGCTTCACCGTGGCCATCTGCTCGGCCAGGCTGCGGATCTGGGCCGGGTCGGTGCCGCAGATCTCGCTGGCCCACTCGGGGGTCTTGGGCACGCCGTCGTTGACGCCCAGGATGTAGTCCTTGAAGTTCTCGGAACCATCCTCGCCCTCGGGCATGTGGTCGGCGTCGAAGCCCACGCAGTGGGTGTCCAGGAACTCCTGGTCCTGCCAGCCGTTCTCGATCATGGTGTAGGCGATGGCGGCCAAAAGCGCGCCGTCGGTGCCGGGGCGCACGGGCACCCATTCGTCGGCCAAGCTCTGGCAGCTGGGGCTGAACCACGGGTCGACCACGATCACCTTGGCACCGGCGTCCTTGGCCTGGCGCAGGTAGTGGGTGTTGCTGCCACCCAGCGAGTAGATGGGGTTCAGGCCCCACAGCACGATGAGCTTGGCCTTGCGCAGGCTCAGGCGGTCATTGTTGCCCTTGCCGTAGCTGCCGTTCACCGTGTTGCCCACCAGGGCCCAGCCGCCCTGGGACTGCTGGCCCCAGATGCTCGTGTAGCCGCCCGAGGCGGAGAGGATGCTCACCGGCGCGAGGCTCGGCGAGGCGATCGAGAGGTCGCCGTAGGTGGAGCGGATGCGCGTGAACTCGCTCGCGATGTAGTCGAGCGCCTCGTCCCACGAGATGCGCTCCCACACGTCGCGGCCGCGCAGGGAGTTGTCGCCCGTACCGCCCGGCTCCCAGTGCTTGCGCTTCATGGGGTAACGCAGGCGGTCGGTGCCGCATACGAGCTGACGCAGGCTGTGGCCCTTGACGCAGCTGCGCTGCTGGGGAAAGTCGGGGGTGTCGGGGTGGCTGTCGTCGGTCTTCTGGCGCACCACCAGGCCGTCGACCACGTAGGCCTTGTTGATGCAGCCGCAGTGGCAGGTCATCCAGCAGCCGGCCGTGCGCCACTCGCCGCCGTCGAGGTCCAGGGCGTCGAGCCGCTCGTCGGTGGCCTTCTCGAGCGCACGGGCCGAAGGCGCGTTCACGAGCGTGGCCCCTCCCAGGGCCGCCAATCCAGCCACGAAGTTGCGACGGGTCAGATGGGGTACGCCGGAGGCGGTGGTGCTATTGCTTTGCGTGGGTGCCGTAGGTGCCATGGGTCTCCTCTTCCTCTTGTTGCCGTTGGTTCGCTCTTGCTGCGATCCGGTGCCCACAATAGGCAAGGGCGTCCGGCGGCGAATCAGCGACGGGAGGTGGAGGTGGCTTATTTGCTACTTACGGGCGTGTAAGCGTCTGTTTATGCAGGTAGATTGTGGTGTTGAGAGAGGCGTTCAGATTGTGGGCTCCTAGCCGGCGCGCGCATGGCCGGCGTGTGGGCTAGGCGCCCTCTCCCGTAGGCCTCCTCCCATGGACGAAATCGGAGGAATGCGACTTTGCAGGGGGTGCGCGTGGACGAGATCGGAGGAATGCGACGCGGTTTTGGGAGTCTGCCGGCGGATCGCGGATAAGCTCTCCCCTTTTACCAGGGGAGATACCCGCATCACCAATCGTGCTACCGACAAACCACGTCGCAAACTTCCTATCTCGTCCACTGCTGTCCTGCCAAAAGTCGCAAACCTCCGGTTTCAGCCAGCATCGATCCCGACCCGTCTCTTTGGACCACCCACGACGTGTCTGCTGGCCCTCGGTCCACATTCTTGGCTACGGGGCGGCGGTTTATCGCGGCGTTCGTTACTTCTGGGCGGTAGGCGGCTCGGCACTCAGGATGAGCTTGACCTGGTCTTTGTCGAGTTCGTAGTTGAAGTACTCCTTGTAGAAGTCCTCAACCGCCTGCTCCTCGTCGAAGTCCTTGAAGAGGTCGGGGTGGATGACGGCGGCCGCCCACTGGACCTGCAGCAGGAGCTCGGCCCCGGGTTCGCCCCAGGGGGAGGCACCGGCAGGGTTGGTGTAGACATGCTTGTTCTTAACGGCTTTGGTCTGGGCCCATTCCTTGGAGTCCATGATGGCCTGTGCCTCGCCGGGGGTTGCCGTGAGGATGTAGTCGGGGTTGAGGGCGGCCAGATCCTCGACGGCGCACGGGGCGTCGGCGGTCCCTGAGCCGCCGGTGTTGGCGTTTGCAGCCCCGGCTGCGCTCAGCCATTCATCGGCGATCGTGCCCGCGCCTGCGACGACGCCGGTTGCCACCGAAGGCCCGTAGAGCACGGTCGGGCGGTCCGACTCGTCCACGGTATCGGTCTGCTGCTTTATGGCGTCAAGCATCTTGGTGAGGGCGTCGGTGTATTTTTGGGCGTTCACCTGAGCCCCTTTGCCGATGATCTGGGCGCTGAGCTCGATGGACTGAGCCATCTGGTCAAACGTGGCGAAGGAGCAGTCGACCAGGGGGATACCCTGCTCCTCCAAGGCCTTGCGCAGCGCGTCTCCCTTTGCAAAGGCCAGCTGGGGCCCTTGGTCGGCCACGGAGGCGGCTTCGGCGCTCGCATCCTGGTGAGCGGGGATCGTGGCGGCGTTCTTCATGTTGGGGCACATCTCGTACATCCAAGGGTGGGTGTCGCGGCTCACGGGGGTGGCCACCAGGCCTTTGGCACCGTCGAGCACGATGTCTATGGAGGCATGGTCGGCCCAGGTGTCGGCGTAGGAGCTTACGGCGTCGGGCAGCTCCACGGCGGTTCCTCCCATGTCGGTGACGCTGGTGGGCGTGGCGTCGCCGACCTGTCCCTCGGTTGCATCCGCAAGGGCTGCGTGCGGGCGGGCGGAGGCGACGACGGCGGCCAGGCAGATGCAGCCGCTTGCGGTTATGAATCCGCGGCGCGTTGTTAGGGATTGGGCGGCCAGTGAAGTGGTGTGGTCGGACGTGCTCATGATGGGTCCTCTCTGAATAAGGCCGTGGGCGCCTACGGTGGTTCGAGGCCGTGCCGAGCGCCGTGCCGTGGGCAGTGCCTGAGGGAGGTGTACCCAGCGTGCGGCCCCAGTTTGCCCGTGGGCGAGAGCTACAAAAAAGAGGGGCCGAAAGCCCACGACGGCTTTCGGCCCCCAACCAGATGCCTGTTTCGCAACGTGCTTAGTTACGACACGAACGTCGCGGGCATGGTCTCGCCCTCCAGGCGTGCCCCGCCCTTCTCGGCCGCCAGGGCCTCCATCTCCTCGATCGGGCCGAAGTGCAGGGCCTTGGTGGGGCAGGTGGCCACGCAGTGGGGCTCGTCCTCGGGGGTCTTGCCGCAGGAGGCGCACCCGTCGCACTTGTCCATCTTGCCGTCCTCGGGGCGGTACTGGGGGATCCCGAAGGGGCACACGGAGGCGCAGGTCTGGCACCCGATGCAGGCCTGCTGGTCCACCACGACCAGGCCGTCCTCCTCGCGCTTCGTGATGGCCCCGACGGGGCAGTTCTCCACGCACGCCGGCCTCTCGCAGTGGTTGCAGGCCTGGGAGGTGAACACGCGGTTCGCGTCGGGGAACTCGCCGACCCACTCCTCGGCCACGGTCCTGCGGGCCACGGTGCCCGCGGGTATCTGGTTCCACTGCTTGCAGGCCACCTGGCAGGCCCAGCACTTGATGCAGCGGCTGGTGTCCACGTAGAAACCGTACTGTTCGCTCATGATGGGGTACCTCTCCCTCTCTCTTGCGGGGGTTCGCCGTTTTCCAAGGGGAACCGTCTCTCGCAAGGCGTCGGGAGGCGATGCGTACTGGTGGTACGTGAGCCTCCCGGGAACGCGGCGAGAGACGGTTCCCAACTCGCTACGCCGGGATCTCGGACTCGTCGAGCTTGCTGATCTTGACGAGCGTCTGCTTGGCCATGGCGGAGTGGAAGCGGTCGAACTTCTCGATCGTCGAGTCGTAGAGCACGTTGACCTCGCTGCCGCCGTCGGTGCAGCCGTAGCCGGGCAGGCCCAGCTCCTCGCAGCTCTGCCACCAGCCGCGGCGGCTCATGAGCACGTCGGGCGGAATGGTGGGCAGTACGCGTGCCACGAGCTTGACCCAGCCGTGCAGGCTCTCGACGCGGCACCAGTCGCCGTCCTCGATGCCGTACTGGGCGGCCGTGGCCGGGTTGATCTTGAACCAGGGCTCGGGCTGCATCTCGCGCAGGTAAGGGATGTTCACATAACAGCTGTGGTTGGCCAGGCGGTAGGCGTGGACGTCCGAGAACACCAGCGGGTATTCGTCCACCAGCTCGGGGGTCTCGGCGATGCCCTCGGGCGGACCCTGGTAGATGGGCAGGTAGGGAAGCACGTCGAGCTCAAGGTTGTCGAGCTTGCCGCCCATGTACTCGTTGTAGCACTGCACCTTGCCGTTGGGGAGCTTCTCAAAGAGCTCCGCGTAGCGCCGGTACTCGGGCTCGGTGGGCTCGGCGCCGTCGGTGCGCTCCACGAAGATGGAGCCCTTCTCGCGCAGCTCGTCGAGGTCGATGCCGGTGCCGTCGAGCTGCTCGCGCAGGCAGGCGTCCATGTCGCCGCCCCAGAAGTCGTCGCCGTAGCCCATGGCCACGGCCAGGTCAAGGTAGAAGTCCCAGTCGCTCTTGCCCTCGCCGATGGGGTCCACGACGACCTGGTTCATGCCGATCCAGGTGCCGGCCTTGGAGTTCTTGGTGGCGAACTGCTGGCTCGTCTCGTAGTTGGTGAGTGCCGGCAGCACGATGTCGGCGTAGTCGCACGAGGGGTTCCACGCGGTGTCGACCACCACGTAGTAGTCGAGCGCCTTGAGGCACTCGATGATCTCTTTGGGCTGGCGCGTGGCCGAGAGCGGGTTGGAGTTCTGGCCGATGACGCAGCGCAGCGGGTAGGGCTCGCCGGTCAGGATGCTCTTGAACGCCTTGTGGTAGGCGCTGGTGGGGCCGGGGCCGCCGCCAAAGGTGTAGGAGTTCTGGTACCAGCGGGGGAACTCGTTGGCCACGAGCTTGCTCATGCCGGCAGCGTAGCCCTTCTCGACGTCCTCGTCGGTGGCCTCGAGGCGCTCGGTGAGCATCGAGACGGGGTTGGTCTTGAAGAGGGGAGCGGGAGCCACCTTACCGGCGCCGCCGCCGCCCGGGATGTCGAGGTTGCCGGTGATGGCCTCGATGAGGCAGATGCAGATGCAGGCCCAGTTGCCGTCGTTGGCCTGGTCGCCGATGCCGTTGCCGTAGAGGATGCCCATGGGCTTGGTGGTGCCCATCTTGCGGGCCACCTCAAAGATCTGCTCCTCGGGGATGCCGGTTATGGGAGAAGCCCACGAGGGCGGGAACTGCTTCACGTGCTCGGCCAGCTGGTCAAAGCCGTTGCACCAGTTCTCGGTGAAGTCGTGGTCGTAGAGGTCCTCCTCGCAGATCACGTTAAGCACCGCAAGGGCCAGCGCCAGGTCGGTGCCGGGGCGCACGGGCACCCAGATGTCGGCCTTGGAGCCGATGCCCTCGCGCATGGGGCGGATGTCGATGAGCTCCATGCCGCGGTCCAGGGCGTCCATGATGGCCTTGGGCTTGCCGCGGTTGATCTCGGAGTTCTCGGGGTTGGCGCCCCAGATCACCAGGAGCTCGGTCTTGTCGAGCTGGGCGGGGTAGGTGTCGGCCGGTTTGCCGATGCTGATCACGCGGCTGGCGGCGCGCTGCATGGCGCAGATGGCGCTGTGCATGTAGTTGGGGCTGCCGTGCACGTTCAAGAAGCGACGGCCGAGCGTCTGGATAACGGCCCACGCCTGGGGCGAGAGGATGCCCAGGCTCTCGGGGCCGTAGAGCTCCTTCTGCTCGAGCAGCTTGGCCGCGATCTCCTCGATGGCCTCGTCCCAGGTGATGCGCTCGAACTTGCCCTCGCCCTTCTCGCCCACGCGCTTCATGGGGTAGAGCAGGCGGTCGGCCGCGTAGGGCACCTGCATGGCCGAGTTGCCCTTGGCGCACAGCGAGCGGCTGCCGCGGCCCCAGTTGTTGCCGGCCTCGGGGTTGCCCTCGACGTTGGCGAAGCGGCCGTCCTTGAGGTGGCACAGCGTGGAGCAGTACGTGCAGGCGGGGCCGCACATCTGGCAGAACGCGTGGCGCACCTCGTCAGAGCCCTCGGAGCCTTCCAAGGCCTGGGCTGGACGCTCCTCGAGCCAGGTTGTGCCCCCTGTCGCCGCGAGCGCGCCGAGCGCGGCGCCGGCGGCCAAAAAGCCACGGCGGCTGAGGTTGCTCGTCATGTTCATGGGTGTCTCCTTCCCTTCCTCCTCCTGTGGGCTCCCGACGCACGCCGACGCTCGAACGTCGAGGCGGGTCGGGGGTGCAGACGCGGCTCCGAACCGCGTCGGCCTGTGGACCGATCCTAGCGATGGCCTGCACCAAGGTCATGCCATGGTCGATGGGAGGAACCCAGGACTGTCTCCCATCTTTTGGGGGAGAAACGCTTTAATCGCAGGTAGACGGCTTGTTGCTTGAGTTCGGAGCGGTTTGGAAAAGCTTCAAGGGTGCCTATCCCCCATGCTCCGCCTTGACACGCGGGCCCGCACGCAGCGACCCGGCGCGTCCTGTGGCGACGCCTCTGCGTTTTGCTATAGAATGGCCGTGCCGGTCCCGGGGGACGGGATGGGCGGGGGAGGAAGATTTTGGAGACGCAGACCTTGGAGACCCCGGCTGTGGTGGTGGCGATCTTTTTGGCCGCGGTCTTTGGCTATTTGGTCTTGGGCTGGGAAGACGGCGTCTACGTGGTGGCTTCGGCCCGATCGGCGCTCGACTGCCTGTGGTGGGTCGTGCTGTGCTTTGTGGTCCAGCGCGAGAAGCTCCCTGCGGTGACAGCTTTTTTGCTGTGGGGCTGCGCCACCTGGGCCCTCCAGTGGCTTGTGTGCTACTGGGTCCTTCCACGCCTTCTGTTCGATGGAGCCTGGGGCGTCTCGCCGTGGGGCGTGGTCGTGGGCGTGCTCTTGCTGCTGGTCTGTGCGCTGCTGGCCCTGTGCGCCGTGCTGTTGGCCGTTCGGTGACGCGGGGTGTCGGCTGCGGGGCGCGGGACGGCCGGAGATGAAGGGCGCGACGCGTGGGGAGAGGCTGCCGGTTCCCCCGTTGACCGGGGAGTGTCGGCCGAGCAGCGTCTCGTGGAGGGCTATGGCCTCACCGAGCGGGAGGCCCAGGTGGCGGTGCTGTTCGCCGAGGGCTTTAGCCTCGGGGCGGTGGCCGAGCGGTTGGGCATGGGCAAAAGCACGGCCCAGAGCCACAGCAAGGCCATCTACCGCAAATGCGCGATCCACACTAAAGACGAACTCATTGCCATCGTGCGGGGGACGTAGGGGCATGCCTTGCTCGAAAGGCTTGACGAGGCTGCGGCCCCCGACCTTTCCCGTGCGAGAGGTCGGGGGCTCGGCCGTGCTGGCTAGCGGCTGGCCGCCTGCTCGCCGGCGATGCGCCCGAAGATCAGGCAGTCGGCCACCGACGTGCCGCTGCCGGGGTACTCGCCGTAGATGCCGCAGGACGAGCGGCCGGCGGCATAGAGGCCGGCGATGGGGTTGCCGTCCAGGTCGAGGACCTCGGCGTTGGCGTTGATACGCAGGCCGCCCAGGGTGTGGAAGCCGGGGATGACGGGGCCGTAGTCAAAGGCATAGAACGGGGCCGTGCGCACACCGGTGCCCAGGTACACGCTGTCCTTGCCCCAGTCGGAGTCGGTGCCTTCGTCGCACAGCTGGTTGTAGCGCTCTACCGTGTTGGCGACGTTGGAGACCGGGAGCCCAACCGCCTCGCACAGCTCTTCGAGGGTATCCGCCTCGGCTGCGATGGTCAGGCGGCTGTCGTAGCCCTCCTCCTGCAGCTTGGCCCAGGTTGTGGCGTCTATGATGGCGTAGGTGTTGTCGATAAGCTGGGTGGTTGTCGCGCGGCCGACCCAGGCGCCGTACCAGTCTTCGGCGGCGAAGCGCAGGCCGTTCCAGTTCACCAGCACGCCTTCGGGCAGCGAGCCGAGTGCGTAGAGGTTCTCCGAGACGTTCATGCGCGACATTGAGCGCGTGGCGGCGCCCAGTTTCATGGCCATGAGGATGCCGTCGCCCGTGTCGGTGGGGGTGCCCACGCGGCCGCGGCACAGAAGGCCCTCGGGGGCATAGTTGGCGAGCATCTCGTCGTTGTAGCAGAAGCCTCCGGCGGCGATAACCACGCCCTTGCGGGCCTCGACGGCCACGGTGTTGCCGTCGGTGTCGATCGCCAGGACGCCCGTCACGGCTCCGTTCTCGTCGCATACTAGCTCGGTGGCGCGGGTGTTGTAGAGTGCCTTGCCGCCCTCGACCACCCTGGACTCGAGGGCGTCGCAGATGGCGGCGCCGCCGCCGTTGGGGGTGTGGCCGCGCGGGGCCGGCTCGGCGATGGCGGCATAGGGGATGGCGCGCTCGTTGCCCGAGTAGGTGAGGCATACGCCCTCGGGGGCGATGACCACGTGCCTCTCGATCTCCGCGTCGCCCTCGAACGTGATGCCCTTCTCAACGAGCCAGTCGAACAGGTCGAGGTTGTTAGCGCAGAACACATCGAGTAGCTCGGGGTCCGAGCTCGGGCCCAGGGCCGCGTTCAGGTAGGCCTTCATGGCGTCGGTTGAGTCCTTGACCCCAAAGCGTTCTTGGACGGGCGTGCCTCCTCCCAAATATACCAGGCCGCCGCATATGCGCGTCGAGCCGCCGCCCTGCTCGTTGCACTCGATGGCGATGACCGAGGCCCCCTTGTCGAGGGCGGCCACGGCGGCGGCGTCGCCGGCACCGCCGAGTCCGATGACCACGACGTCGGCGCTGTCGTCCCACGTTACGTCGGTGCTTGCGGCCGCGTGGGCTTGCGGGATGGCTGCGAGGGCGCAGGCGGCGGCTCCTGCGCCTGCGCTGGAGATGAACGAGCGGCGGGAAACTGCCATAGGCTTAGATGACATAGGTGCGTTCCTCCTGTTTGTACGGGTCTGTGCGAATCGTCGCAGGCGTGTGCCTACGGTCGATCGGTTGACTGGGCGTAATCTGACCAATGTGGTTCGAAAGAGAGGGGTCGATATTTTCTTCGGGTATACCGGGTCTAACGTCCGCTGCGGCATGCCCTACGGTACTATGGTCTTGCTGCGCGCCGCAATCGTCCGCACTCGTTTTTGCACGCTCACCCGGACGTGTCTTTACGGCGTTGCCTGCAGATGAGGGGCTCATCCAAACGGATGACCCCGCTTGGCCGTGGGGTTTGTGCCGGGCGGGTGAGGGATAATAGGGACGAGACAGCTGGATGGGGGCGTGCATGCCGGTGACCACCGAACGTGGATGGCGTTTGCTGCCCGAGCGAAACATGGCATGGGCACTGGGCGTTTCTCCACTGCTGATCTGTGTGTTCCAGTTTCTCTTTTATACTCCCAGCTCGGTCGAGGCGGCCAAGTCGGCGCTGCTGTACGGTGCCGCCCTGGTGGGATCTATTGCGGGCTGTTTGGTATGCATGGTGGCGGCACGCAGGGGAGGGGGACGAAGCCGGGCTCTTGCGGTTGGTTTTGGCTGTATGCTTGAGGCCGCATGGATCATCCTGTTGGTGGACTATCGAACCCAAGGATTGCCGACGTGCATCGCATCGTTCTTCGTGGGTGCGTCGGCAGTGGGCCTGCTCGTGCTGTGGGCGTGCGTGGACCGTTCAAAGAGCCCTCGTTGCGAGTTGGCTCAGTGTGCTCTGGCGGTCGCGGTCGCCTTTGCCATGCAGATGGTGTTTAACGGGGCGCTCAATTTGTCGTTTTTGAGTCACGCGTGCACCGTGCTGACGACGGCGCTCCTGGTCGTGTTTCAAACAAAGCTCCGAGACGACCCGGGCGCGGACGACATGCGTAAACAAAGGGCCGGTGATGCCCGGTATTGCTTAAAGAGTTCTTCTTGGCTGGTCAGCATCGTCGTTGTGGGTGTCCTCGGTGCGGGTTTGGCCGTGCTGGGGCACGGAGGCCACCATATCGAATATGCCGCGGGGCTGTTGTGCGTCATGAGTGCCGTCCCCCTTTTTGCACGAGGAGAACAATCCTTCCCGCTGCTTGGCGTAGAGGCGCTCCCGGCCTCCATGGTGGCGCTGTGCGCGGCGGCCCTGCTCGACAGCATGCTCCCCTTCGTGCTTTACATGGCGGCGGTGTGCCTGTTCTTGATGTGGACGGTGCTGCACGATCGCGTAGAAGGGCAGATGCTTGCGGCCGCAGACCTGGGGGAGACGGCCCGCAGCGTGCTGTGGGTTACGGTCGCACTGGCGGTGGGGTTTGCGGCGGCGTGCTGTGCCTTGCGGGCGAGCGACTGCACGATGGTGCAGGCGTGTATGGTGCTTGTCGCGTTGCTCGCCGTGGCCGGCTATGCCTGGCTTACCGTGCTGTTTGTGTTTGACGACCGGGTGCACGGCGATAGGGCGTCCGTCGAGGGGGACGTGAAAGGGGCGTTTGCGGCATGGGGGTTTTCTCCTCGTGAGGCCCAGGTGGGCCAACTGCTTTATGAGGGGCATAGCCTCGACGAGATTTGCCGTGCGCTTGACATGGCCGAGGGGACGGCTAAAACCCACGTGCGCCACATCTACGAGAAGAGCGGGACACACAGCAAGGTGGAGCTCCATATAGCCGTGAACAAGAGGCTGGGCAGCCCCGACCGCGCGTGACCCTCTCGTCTACCGCGCCCCTATGCTCCCAGATCCTCCACCATGTCGAGCAGCCCCTGGCGATTGCGGACGCCCATCTTTTGGTAGATGTGCCGCGTGTGGGTGCTTACCGTGCCCTGCGAGATGTGCAGCTCCTCCTGGATGCGGGCTATGGTGCGTCCTTTGATGATGAGCGGCAGCACCTCGGCCTCGCGCGGGGTGAGCCCGTAGCGCCCTGCGAGCAGGCTGGCCACGGCGGCGGTGCGGTCCTCGCGCGGCGCGGACGTCCCGTCCCCTCTTTCGGCGGTGTCGGGCTCGCGGTAACCCTCTGCGCTCCCGCCCTCTTCGTCGGTCATCTCGCCGAGGCTCGTCTCGGTCAGGTCCTTCTCGGTGAAGAGAAAGAGGTTTGCGACCACGATGATTAAGGTGAGCACCAGGGCAACGACGTTCAGATGGGCCACGCCCATCCCCATGACGTCTACAAGCAGATGGCCCAGGCCGTTGCCGGCCAGCTCCCCGGCGTACAGGGCGCAGAAGGCAAGGCCAAAGGTGCGCGTCGCATATTGGTCGAAGTAGTTGCTGATGTCGATGCACACCGCGCTCAGGACCACGGCGAAGGCCGTGTACGCCCCAAAGACGACCACGTTCGAGTAGATGAACGAGCCTCCGAACACGAAGGGCGTCATGAGGCAGCCCACGGCCATGAGCAGGGTGGTCGCCCGGTAGGCGTAGGTCACAAAGCCGTGTTTGCAAAAATGGGCCACGGCGAGGGCCACGGCAACGACGGCCACGACGCCCAGGGCGAGCAGGACCTCGTAGTGCTGGGGCACAGGAACGAACTTGAACCCCGTGAGCACGTCTGAAAAGCCCGCCACCAGGCCAAACAGTGCGCAGGCCGCCAGGCCGCGGGCGAACATGCGCCGGGTGCGCCGCATGAGCCCGTGGGGGCGCGCAGGACGGGGCCGCTCCGGTCGGTGGAAGGCGGCCCGACGCAAGAGCCATCCCGAGGCGCCCACGCCGAGCAGCACCGCCACGCTTGCGGCCAGCGGGGGTACCAGCGAGAGCACGATGTCGAGCGCGGCCGCCGCCATCCAGGCGAGCGATATCTCGGCCATGGCGCGGCGGGCCCCCACATCGCTGTAGAGGCGTCCCCAGCCCAAAAAGAGCGTGCCCGAAGCGAGGCCGGTGCCCACGGCACTCACCACGATGAGCACCGCGCTCAGGCCCTCGATGGAGTTCACGAACAGAAGCAGCGACGTGGAGGCCACCAGGGCCGCGGTGGCGCCTGCGATGACGTTGCGCGAGAGCACCCGCTTGTCAGAGTTGCGCACGGCAAAGGAGAAGGACCCCAGCGCCACGGCGAGCAGGGCCAGGGAGAGCATCTGGTCAAAGTAGAGCACCGGCCGTGTCTCCCCCTCGGCCGAAAGAAAGAAGAACGTGTTGTAGAAGATGGCGCACAGCCACAGGTTGTACAGCGCGTAGCCCGCGATGCGCAGGGCCGAGAGCGGCCGGGGTGTGGCAGGTCCCGCCTCGCCGCCGCGCGTCTGCAGGACGTCGGCCGACGGCGTGCTGCGGTTTTTTTCGGCCATGGCGGCGACGCTGCGGCGCACTCCTGCGATGCCCATGCGGTTCCCTCTCTCCCGTGATGGGGCAAGCATACCTCATAGGGGCCGCCCGTTTCTCCCGGCGGCCGTGCAAAGGTGTCGCAACTTTTTATGATAGGTGCCCGGCGCGTGCCGCACGGGGGGCTCGCCTGCGGTGCGTCTGCCAGAACGGCGGGGCGGCCCCTGTGGGGTGCCCGGGACGCTTAATAGATAAAAAACAAGGCGTTTACCTGCGTCGATTCAGGTCAATCAGAATAATTTACGATGTCTTTCTCGTGCCTTTATCACGCTTCTTCATGACTTCAAAACTTCCGCTCATAACTCTCGGAGATGTGCGGCGGCCCCCGGGCCGGCAAACTGTGGAACCAGCGTCGCGATGCCGCCCGCAGGTGCCCGGAATCACCGGGGCGGCCGTGACGCCCCCGATTTACACGAGCACCACCTACGAGAAGGAAGAGAGAGGAGAGGGAATGGGACGACTGAATCTCACGCGTCGAGACTTCGTCAAGGCCGCCGCCGTCACCGCCGCCGCTGCTGCGTTTGCAGGTGGCACAACGGCTGCCCTGGCCGAGGTCGAGCACGCTGAGACCATCACGACCATCATGGACACCGACACGATCGCCGTTAAGACCTGCTGCCGCGGCTGCGGCAAGATGGAGTGCGGCGTGAAGGTCATCGTCAAGGACGGCCGTGCCATCCGCGTGGAGGGCGACGAGGGCGCCTACCAGTCGATGGGCAACTGCTGCACCAAGAGCCAGTCCTCCATCCAGGCCGCCTACCACCCCGACCGCCTGCTCTACCCCATGAAGCGCACCAACCCCAAGGGCGACAACGACCCGGGCTGGGTCCGTATCAGCTGGGACGAGGCCATCGACACCATCTGCACCAAGATGAAGGAGATCCAGGACCAGTACGGCGGAGAGGCCATCGCGCTGGAGGTCGGTACCTCGCGCATCTGGTGCATGCATGCCGAGTCCTGCCTCAAGATCCTGTTCAACACCCCCAACAACCTGGAGGCTTGGCAGATCTGCAAGGGCCCGCGCCACTTTGCCACCTCGAACTACGCCGACTCCTGCCGCACCACCGTCGACGTGGCCACCCGCGCCGACGTGCACATCTCGGTCGACCCGCGCCAGGCCAACCTGGGCAAGGAGGCCGACTACTGGCAGTCGCTGCGCACCGGCACCGACGGCGCCCTGGCCCTGGCCTGGACCAACGTCATCATCGAGAACGGCCTGATCGACGAGCTCTACACCAAGAAGTGGACCAACGCCCCGTTCCTGGTGTGCGAGGACATCGAGCCGAGCGGCTTCCCGGTGAACCTGAACGACGGCTCCTACTACGACCTCAAGACCCGCCTGCTCAAGGAGTCCGACGTCGTCGAGGGCGGCTCTCCCTACAAGTTCTTTGTGCACGACGACAACTGGGAGGCCCTCAAGGCCGACGGCATCGAGCACCAGTACGGCGAGTTCACCTGGTTCAACGCCGACCAGGAGGGCGTCATCGACAACACCGGCGGCTTCTGGGAGGGCGAGAACTACGACTCCATGAGGGCGCGCGAGGGCAAGGAGGCCAACCAGGCCAACCTGCTCAAGGGCCAGACCCAGGGCCACGTGCCGGATCTGATGCCCTTTGACCCGGCCATCGACCCCGCCCTCACCGGCGAGTTCGAGATCGAGCTCAAGGACGGCAAGAAGCACAAGGTGCGCCCGGTCTGGGAGTACTACCGCGAGCGCGCCGCCGAGTTCTCGCCCGAGATCGCGGCCGAGATCACCGGCATCCCCGCCGAGGAGATCGTCGCCGCGGCCACGGCCTATGGCACCCGCATCGACCCGGAGACCGGCTACGGCAACGGCGGCATCCAGTACATGCTCGCCATCGAGCACGCCTGTAACGCCATCCAGAACTGCCGCGCCCTCGACAACCTCACGGGCATCACGGGCAACATCGACATCCCCGGCGGCAACCGCTCCACCACCATCGTCCCGATCGACGGCGACCTGCAGGGCTTCGGCGCCTGGGTCCCCGGCGCTTCTCAGCCGGCCCCCGAGGTCAACGCCAAGCAGCTCGGCCGCGAGCCCTTCCCCGTGCTCGGCTGGTGGGGCAACTGGGCCGACATGAACACCACGTTCAACGCGATGCTCACCGGCGAGCCCTACCCCGTGCGCGCCCTGTGGAACGAGTCGGGCAACTTCATGTGCGCCTGCAACTCGACCTTTGCCTGGGAGGCCCTGAACTCGCTCGACTTCATGGTCGACCTGAACCTGTGGCACGCTCCCTCCACCGATGCGGCCGACATCATCCTGCCCGTCGCCCACTGGATCGAGCTCTCGAGCCCGCGCGCCAGCCAGGGCTCGGCCGGCGCCATGGGCGCCACCGTCAAGTGCGTGGAGCCGCCGGCGGAGGCCCTGTACGACCCCGAGATCGTCATGAAGGTCTACGAGGGCATGGGCGTGCCCTGGACCAACGAGGAGGGCAACGAGTGGCCCGACATCAACTGGCAGCTCGACGACTCCATCAAGCTCTTCTCCGACGAGGAGTACATCAAGCAGTACTGGACCGTTGAGAACGGCCAGGTCGTGAACGTGGAGCAGAAGGGCAAGCCCTTCAGCGAGCTCAAGCCCAAGTACGAGCACTGGGCCGACTACGTGCGCGACTTCCAGAACAACGGCTGGTGGCAGGCCAAGGATGTGGAGCCCGAGATGTGGGGCACCTACCGTCGCTACCAGACCGGCGGCTTCCGCGGCCGCGACAAGCTCTGGGCCCGTCTGGACTGCACCTCCGGCCTGCCCGGCGTGGGCGACTGGAAGCCCGGCTTCTTCACGCCCACGATGAAGCAGGAGATCTGGTCCACGGTCATGGAGACCTACATGCCCGACCACCCCGAGTGGGTGCTGCCCAGCTGGGAGGAGGGCCCCCACGGCCCCAACTCGGCCGACGCCGAGGAGTACCCGCTCACCTGCACCACCGGCCGCCGCATCCCGGTGTACTTCCACTCCGAGCACCGTCAGCTGCCCTGGTGCCGCGAGCTGTGGCCTGTGCCCCGCGTCGAGATCCATCCCGAGACCGCCGCTGAGTACGGCATCGAGCAGGGCGACTGGGTGTGGATCGAGACCCCCTACGGCAAGATCCGCGAGTGCGCCGACCTCTACTACGGCGTGGACCGCAAGACCATCAACTGCGAGCACACCTGGTGGTACCCGGAGGTGCAGGATTCCGGCCACGGCTTCCAGCTCTCCCAGGTCAACCAGCTCATCGACCGCAACGCCCAGGACCCGATCTCGGGCACCTCGAACCTGCGCGCCTACCAGGTGAAGATCTACAAGGCCACGCCCGAGAACTCGCCGTTCGGCAACCCCGTTCCCTGCGACTCCAACGGCGTCGAGATCATCCACGACGCCAGCGACCCGCGCCTCAAGGAATGGCTGCCCACCTATGAAGGGAGGCTCTAAGCTATGCAGAAGGCAATCATCACCGACCTCAACCGCTGCGTCGGCTGCCTGGCCTGCAGCGTCGCCTGCAAGGCCCTGAACGAAGTGCCCATCGGCCAGTTCTGGAACCGCGTGGTGCGCGTGGGACCGAACCCCGAGTTCGAGGGCGCCGACTACCCAGACGTGTACATGTACTTCCTGCCGGTCACCTGCCAGCACTGCGCCACCCCCGAGTGCACCGCGGTGTGCCCCACCGGTGCCAGCGTCAAGACCGAGGACGGCACCGTGCAGATCGACAAGGAGCTCTGCATCGGCTGCGGCGCCTGCCTCGACGCCTGCCCCTACGGCGTGCGCTACATCAACGCCGACACCAACGTGGCCGAGAAGTGCACCATGTGCGCCCAGGCGCTCTCTGAGGACGACAACGCCGTGCCCCAGTGCGTCTCTCAGTGCGGCGGCAACGCCCGCTGGGTCGGCGACATCGACGAGGGCTACGACTCCTTCGTCGGTGCCTTTGAGACCGACGGCGACATCACCGGCGAGCGTCGCCGCATGATGGAGTTCATCGAGCCCTTTACCGACGACCAGGTCTACAGGCTCCCCGACCTGGGCAACGGCCCGCAGTGCGCCTACATCCTGCGCGGCCACAAGTGGTACGGCAACGACGGCGGCCTCGACCCGGCCCACACGGCCCAGCACCAGGGGGAGTAGGCCATGGGCGTGTCGTGGCTTTTGCTCGGCTACGCCGTGTGCGCGATCGTGGCATGCGGCACCCTGGGGGCGCAGGGCGTCTGCGCCCTCAGGGGCCACGGCACCAAGGTCTCGATGCCCGCCACCGTGATCGCGTTGGCTGCCGCTCTTCTGAGCGGCGTCTTCGCGGTCGCGCGGCTCGGGCGCGTCGACCGCTTCCTCAACGTCTTCGGCAACCCCTCCTCGGCCATCGCCCAGGGCTACTACGCCCTGGTGATCCTGCTGGTGGTGGCCGTCGTGGCGGTGGTGGTCATGCGCCGCGCCGAGACGCCGGGGGAGATGCCCGCGTGGTGCGCCGCCCTGTGCGTGCTGGTGGGCCTGCTGGGGGTCTACGCCCTGGCGGCCAACCTCACGGCCACGGTGCACAACGCGGCCAAGACCTGGCTCACGGCGGCCTACGTGCTCTGCGCCGCCGTGGCCGTGGGAACGTTCGTCTGTGCGGCCGTGGAGGCCGTGCGCTCCCGCACCGTGGCTAAGGGCCTGGCCCTTGCGGCTGTGGGGGGGAGTGCCGCCACGGGCGTCATGGCGGTGGTCTACGCCCTGGTGGCTCCGGGTCTGGGGCTGCGCGTGGCGACGCTCACCACCTCGACCTACGGCATCGTGCCCGGCCACCCCTCGGGGACCTCGATCTCTGACGTGGCGGCCGGCCCCGGCATCGAGTCGCCCCTCTTCTGGGTCGTCGCGGTGGCGGTGGGGGCGGTTGTGCCCCTGGTGCTCGGTTGGATTACCCGCAAGGCCGAAGGCGCCTCCCGCGCCGTGGCGAGCGCCCTGTGCGCCGTCGCCGTGCTCGCGGGCGCCGGCGTGACCCTGGGGATGTTTGCCCTGGGGACCAGCGCCACCAAGATGTTCATGTAACTGCTTGCTTCGCGTGAGCCGCCCGGTCCTCCCCGTGGGCCGGGCGGCCGCGAAAGCCTCTGGTGAGGTACTGGCGATTTGTGGCGGGCGCCGCTCGCCGCGTTCCGCAGGCGCTCACGTACGTCCAGTACGCATCGCGCCTGCGCGCCTCGCGACCGGCGCCTTTGCTTAAGAGGACGGCGGCCAGTAGGCGTTCTGCACCTCTCAGCTTCTCACCAGGGGCTTTCGCCGCGACGCCGCGGGTGTGGCCTCCCCGGTCCTGCTCGCGGAGTTGTTCCCCGTGCCCATGTTCGTATCCCCGAAAGGAGCTGCCATGACCAGTGCTGCCCGCAACGTGCTCGGCGTGCTCGAGCGCTTGGAGGGCCCCGACGTGGCGGTGCACCAGATGCGCTGCATCGACGTGCGCAACCGCAACGCCGGCTGCACCGCCTGTGCAGACGCCTGCACGAGCGGCACGATCAGCCTCGAGGACGGGCTGCTGAGCGTGCGCCCCGAGCTCTGCATTGGCTGCGGCACCTGCGCCACCGTGTGCCCCACCTGCGCCCTCGAGGCGCGCCATCCCACCGACGAAGACCTTTTGGCGAGCTGCCTTGCCGCCATGGAGGCTTCCGGCGGACACAGCCTGCTCGTGCTGTGCTCCAAGAACGCCGACGGTGCCTTCGGCCGCTACGACGAGGCCGTCTGTGCCGTGGTCGGCTGCCTGGGGCGCCTCGACGAGAGCCTGCTTGCCGGTCTGGCCGCCCGCGGCTGCGAGTCGGTCGAGCTGGTGGTGCGCGGCTGCGAGGGCTGCGCCCATGTGAGCGGTCTGCGTACCGCCGAGGCGGTGTGCGCCAGCACCTCCGAGCTGCTCGAGGCCTGGGGCAACCCCATCTCCATCGCCCTGGTCGACGACATCCCCGCCTGGGCCCGCTCCACCGCGCCGCTGGGCATGGTTTCCGAACGCCCCGCGGTGGCACCCGATGCCCAGGGTTTCTCCGCCGGTGACCTTTGCGCCTGCGACGCCGAAGCCGTTTCCGAAGCGCTTGAGGCCGCCCTGCTTGGGGCACCGTCTCCTGAGGACCCCGCCGCCCCGGTAGGGGAGAAGGCCCCGGAGCGCAGCCTGCCCCAGAAGGTGGGGCGCGACGGCACCCTTGCCCACCACAAGCCCACGCGCCGCGGGGTTCTTCTCCAGGCCCTGGGCGAGCTGGGTGAGCCGGCCCCCGTCACCGTGAGTACCCGCCTGTGGGGCGCCCTCTCCATCGACACCGAGGCCTGCGGGTCGTGCCGCCTGTGCGCGGTGTTCTGCCCCACGGGTGCCCTGCGCAAGTTCGACGACCGCGCGACTGCGTGCATTGCGGCTGCTGCGAGGCCATCTGCCCCAAGGGCGCCATTCACCTGGCAAACGAGGTCTTTGCCCCCGACCTGGTCGACGGGCATGTGGAGCGCTTCGAGATGCGCCCGCAAGAGATCGTGTCCGGCAAGGCGACCACCGTGGTGAACAAGATGCGCAAGCTGCTCGTGGGCTCCAAGGCCGTCAACTTCGCCTAAGGCTCGCGTGCGGTGAGTGCTTCCCGGAGTAAAAAACCAGCCGAGGGTGCGATGGCCAGGGCTGGCGATTTGGCCCGGATTACAAAAACCGGCCGAGGGCGTGACGATATCTCGAAAATTTATATAAATCTGAGAAAAATTCACGCTTTACCTGCGGTTCTTTTTCTATCCTCCACATATATTTAATCAAAAATCGCAGCAAGTCACACCCTCGGCGCGTTTTTGGTTTTGCGCCCCCGTCCGCATCCTTTTGCGCTCGCCTAGCAAGGTCGTGCATCTGCCTTGCGCCCGTCCAAGCCCTTTTCTTCCGACGCTGAGCCGTCCTGTGTGCATTCATTCCCGCTTCTGTAAGGAGACGCTACTATGAACGCTGCCCCTTTGAACCCCAACGCCTACGAGGCCTCCGACGACCTGGTGCTCGACGACGGCTTTGACCCCCTGGCCTGCGAGGGAGCCGACCGCGACGAGACGGTCGCCGGCATGGCGGGTACCGCCGCCGAGGCCGAGCGCGAGGCCGCCCCCGACGAGGAGGACGTGCTGCCCTACCTGGGCGACCCCGACGCGAACCACATCCCCGAGCCCGTGGTCGACGACCGTCCCGCCTCGGTGCGCACCGAGGAGCTCTTCAGCCGCATGAAGCCGCGCCGCAGGGTGCTGCTCGGCGTGCTCGACCTGTGCCGCGAGCCGGCCGGGGTCGACGCCGTGAACGCCCGCATCGACGAGCTGCAGTCCGAGCAGCGCTCGGTCTTTGACGGCGCCGCCCTCACCGCGCTGCTGGAGCGCGCCGGTGCCCTCGAGAAGCTCCAGGACGTCGAGGAGCAGGAGCCTCGGACCGTGGTGGTCGACGGCGTGGAGTATCTGGAGCCGGCGGCCAAGATCGAGGTGCGCTACCGCACCACCGAGGCCGGCCAGGCCATGCTCGACGCCGACCGCCCCGCGGACCTCCTCCACGAGGTGTTGGAGCGCGACGCCGTGTACAAGCCCATCTACCTGCGCATCCTCAAGGCCTGCGACGAGGAGGGCGGCAAAACTGCCAAGGAGCTGGGCGCGCTCGTGGACTCCGACCCCCTGGTGCAGCAGCCGCGGTTTTGGGCCGCCCACTTCTTCAACATCCTGGGCGAGTGCGACGCGCTGACCTGGAACCGCACCTGGCAGACCACCGACCTGGGGCGTACGGCCATCGAGGAGCTCGAGCTCGAAGGCGTCAGCGCCTAGGAGCTGCTTCCCTCTCACCCGCCGTTCCCGCGGGTGGCCGCCTTCCTGCCACCGCCCGGCCCCGTTACCCCATTTCCCCGTTGCCCAAAGGAGATACCCATGACCACCGCAGCCGACCAGCTGAGCCTCGAAGAGTTCGCCGCCCTGAACGAGCGCCGCGCGCGCTCCTACGACCTGCTCGCCCGCCTGTACGCCAAGGAGGTGGACCAGGCCCTGCTCGACGAGCTGCACGCCACGCGTTTCCCCGCGTCCACCGGCTCCCCGGAGGCCGACGAGGGCATGCGCCTCATGGCCGGTTATCTGAGCAACGTGTGGGAGGGGACCCTGCAGGAGCTGGCCGTGGACTACGTGCGCTGCTTTATCGGCAGCGGCATGGACGCCTTCAGCGCCGCCTACCCCTTTGAGAGCGTCTACACGAGTCCCAAGCGCCTTATGATGCAGGAGGCCCGCGACGAGGTGCTCGCCATCTACCGCAGCCAGGGGCTCGAGAAGGCCGCGGGCTGGAAGGAGTCCGAGGACCACATCGCCGCCGAGTGCATGTTCATGGCGACGCTGGCCGAGCGCACGGCCGAGGCCTGCAGGGCCGGCGACGAGGACAAGGTCGCCAGCCTGCTTACCGTGCAGCTCAACTTCCTGCGCGACCACCTCTACGCCTGGACCGGCATGATGACCTCGGACCTGCGCGGCTACGCCCGCACCGACCTCTACAAGGGCCTTGCAGCCTATACCGACGGATTCCTGGCCAGCGACGTCGAGCTGCTCCAGGGCATCCTGGGCGACGACGGGGCCGACGAGTAGAACCGCACCGCCTGTGCGACGGGGGGCGATTCGCAGAATCGCCGAGACAAGGCGCGCGAGGGCGCGGTGTGCCGGAGCACATAAGCCCGAGCGGAACGCAGTATCGGCGATTCTGCGGATCGCCCCGGGGCTCTGCGAAGAGGGACGGCCCGGCATTGGGCACACGGGGAGGGCCGTCCCTCCCCTCAGGGCCCCGGTCCGCAGGCGGCTGGCAGATCTTCTCGGCACGATTCGGTAGGGAGATTTCAGTATGGATTCGACGATCGATTCGACGGGCCTGTACGCCGGCCCGCAGGCAAAGACCGCCCTGGTTGGAGGCCCCGGCTCCGGTAAGACCCAGGCCCTCGTGGAGCGCGTGGCCCAGGCTATTCAGGAGGGGGAGAGCCCCGACGACGTGCTTGTGCTCGCGGTCAGTCCCACGGCGGCCGCCGCGCTGCGCGAGCGCCTGGAGCGGGCTGGTGTCGCCGGCGTGGTTCCGACCACGCCCATGGCGCTGGCCCAGGAGGGCCTTGCCGGCGCGGGGGTGCCCCGGGCCCACCGGCTGGCCTCCTTCGAGGAGACGTTCTTCCTTGAGGACATGCGCGTCACAGGCATGGCGCCCCGCCGCCTGCGCGAGATGCTCAAGTTCCTGGAGCGCGGCTGGTCCGAGATGCGCGACGACGAGCCCGGCTGGCTCGTGACCAAGGAGGAGGAGGGGCTGAACGGCTTTGCCCGCACCTGCCTCGCCTCCATGGGCGCGCTGCACCCGACCGAGGTCGCGGCGGCCTACGTGTGCCTGCTCGCCGAGCGCCCGGAGACGCTGGCGGATGCTCAGAGACCCCTCGTGTTTGCCGACGACTACCAGGCCATGAGCCGCGCGAGCCAGCGGCTGGCCCGCATGCTGGCCGCCCGGGAGCTCACGGTGGCGTGGAGCCCCGTCGCGGGGCTCAAGGGCGAGGAGTTCTACGGCTACCGGGACGGTCTGGCGGAGCTCGGTGCCACCCAGGTTGTCGCGCTCGATCGGAGCTGCCTGGCGGCTGCCCCTGCGCAGGCGGTCGAGAACCTCTGCAGGCAGGAGTGCCTGGCCGCCGTGGACGCCCCGGCCTGCACCCCCGACGCGCCCGTCGGCACCTTCGAGGTCGTCTCGGCCGCAGACCTCTCCGAGGAGCTCGATGCCGTGGTGTCCGCCGTGCGCGGCCTGCTCGACGAGGGGTTTGCCTGCAACGAGCTCTACCTGGCCCAGCCCAACGACGCCTGGGTGCGCCGTGTGACGGCCGCCTTGGTGTGCGCCGGCATCCCGGCGAGCGGCGTGCAGGAGCGCCAGGCCCTGGGCGGAGACGTGCGCGACGCCCACAAGTCCACGGCACCCCTGGCCTATACGGCGCTCCATCTGGCCGCCGACCCCCAGAGTGCCACGGCCTGGCGCTGCTGGTGCGGCTTTGGCGACTACCTGACCTGCTCCTCGGGCATGACGAGGCTGGCGCAGCTGGGGGCCGACACCGGCCGTACCCTGCCCGAGCTTTTGGCAGCCCTGGAGGCCGGCGAGCTCGACGTGGCCCTGATCGACCGCGACGCCATCCTGGGCCGCTACCGCGCCGGCCGCGCGCTGCTCGAGGCAGCCGAGGGCCTCAAGGGGTCGGAGCTGCTGGCGGTGCTCGCCAAGGGCACCACGGGGTCAGCCGAGGTCCCGTCCGCCCTGGCTGCGCTGGTGGGGGAGGCCGGCGCCGACGAGGACGCCCCGACGCTCTACGCCCGCGCCCAAAAGGCCCTGCTCGAGCCGGTCTTCTCTCCCGGTGCCGTGCGCGTGGGCGGCTTCGACGCGGCCCTGGGCCAGAACCCCCGCGCCCTGGTATGTTGCGGCATGGTGAACGGCCTGGTGCCCCCCATGGGATACTTCGAGCTCACTCAGACCACCATCGACGCCCAGAACAAGATGCACGAGCGGCTGGTGGAGCGCCTGACGGCCTTGGCCGGCAAGGCACGGGAGGCCCTGGTGTGCGTCACCTTTAAACGCGCCACCCTCGTCGAGGCCGAGACGCTCAAGCTCAAGACCGAGCGCGTGCGCCTGCGCGACGGGCAGCGCCTCTGCGACCTGGGGTCGAGCGTCTGTATTGACTATCTGACCGGTGCCAAGCTGGCCTACGTGCGGTAGGGTGTTTTTGGCAGAGTTCCCGTCCGCTGGGCGTTCGCGCGCGGCGCATTGAGGTACATACGCCCCGATGCACCGCGGCCCGAGGCGTTGCCTGCAGACGTCCCGGAGCGCCCGGATCCCGTTTTCTGTTCGTCCTTCCCCGAGGAGCCCATCATGAACGACCTCTCATCCCTGTCTGCCCTGCTTGCCCATGTCCCCGAGCATCCCGTGCCCCACGCCGGCGACGCGGTGCGGCTCGACTATGCCCCGGATCCCCGCGGCGTGGCCGTGAGCGTGCGCGCCGCGGCCGACGGCGCGGCCACGCTGACTGTGACCGCCCCGGCCGACGAGGTAGAGCGTTCGGTTTCGGCGGCCCAGGCAGCCATTGTGCGCAGCCACGGCGGCGACCCCCGCGATGCGCAGGCCTTTGAGCAGGCGCGTGCCCGCATGGGCATCATGGCGTTCGCCAACGCGGTGAACCGCCTGGTGCGCCAGCGCCTGTTCTCGCTGGCCGTCATGCTCACGGGTATCCTGCCGTTTTTTGCCCCCCGCTACCTGGAGGGCGCCGCCCCTCGTCCCGGCGAGCCCTATACCTTCGAGGTCGAGGTGCTGCTCCGCCCTGCCTCGGAGCTGAGCACTTACGAGCCGGCCCGCGTCTCTTTGCCTGCGACGGCCCCCGTCACGGAGGACGACGTGGAGCAGGCCCTGGGGGCGATGCTCGGCGGCTCGATCAACTTTACCAACGTGCCCGACGAGGCCCGCGCCTCCTTTGACCGCCTGCGCGACGAGGCGCGCTCGCAGCTTGAGGCCCAGCGCGCGTCCGAGCGCACCGCGGCCCTGATCGACCGGGCGACCGACGCCCTGGCCGAGCGCCTGGTGTCCCAGCCACCCCAGGGCTACGTCGAGCTTATGCGCAACCAGATGGCCAACCAGTTCGCCGCCTCGGTGGAGGCGTCGGGCACCCCGTGGGACAGCTACACCGCCGACCCCTCCTACAACGAGGAGGCCTTCAAGGCGTCCATGACCGCCCAGGCCCTGCAGGCGCTGCGCCGCGGCATGGTGCTCGACGCCGTGACGGCCCACGAGGGCATTCGCCTCACCCTCGACGACGTGCTGGCCGCCCTGGGCTCGGTGGCCCGCGGCCGAGAGACCGTGGCCGCGCAGGCCATGCTCGACAACGGCCAGCTTCCCCAGCTCTGCGAGGTAGCCCTGCGCGCCAAGGCCGGCGAGTGGGTCGCACGTCATGCCGAGGATGCTGCAGGCGAGAAGCCCTCGAACGCCGGGGGCGTCTCCGCCGCGGGCCGCCCTGCGTCCGCGTAGGGGAGGCCGGCATGGACGACGAACGCGCCTGGGCCCCCATCGACTTCACGGTGCCCGACTTCACCGTGGGGCTGCGGCGCAACCTGCTGTTCGCCCAGCTCATGGCCGACTGCCCACAGTTCTTCTACGACGATGTGCGCATCCACAGCGTCTACGGGTGCTTCCCGGGCTGCGCGGTGAACGGCGGCCGCGCCTACGTGCGCGAGCCGTGGACCCGCTCTCAGATGGAGGACGCCTTCTCGGCCCTGGACGAGCGCGGCATCGGTGCCCGACTCACCCTCACGAACATGCTCGTGGAGGAGAAACACCTCGAAGACCCCTACTTCAACCAGATCCTCGACGTGGCGGCGGAGCACGGCGCCGGCGTGATCGTGTACTCCGAGCTTGTGAACGAGTATGTGCGGGCGTGCCACCCGCACATGGAGCGCGTGCTCTCCACCACGCGCGAGATCCTGGACCCCGCCGAGCTCAACCGCGAGTTGGGCCGCTACGACCTTGTGGTGCTCAACTACAACAAGAACAAGGACCGGGAGTTCCTTGACGCGGTGGAGAGGCCCGAGCGCCTGGAGGTCATGGCCAACGAGCTGTGCAACCCCGGCTGCCCCCACCGCACCGAGCATTACCTGCACCACAGCCGCGACCAGCTCGAGGGGCGCGTCACGGAGTTCCGCCGCTGCAACCTGGCCGGCCACGACTTCTGGCGCGAGGCGCCCACGAGCCCCACGATCCTCTCGAACGACGACGTGCGCGCGCTGCGCGACCGCTACGGCGTGCGGCGCTTCAAGCTGGTGGGGCGCGGGGTGGCAAGCGCCATGAACCTCGAGAGCTACCTATACTACCTGGTACGCCCCGAGCACCGCGACGGCCTGCGCCGGGCGATCCAGCAGATGGGGGTGTAGGGGAGAAGAGCGCGAGACTTTGCCTGAACAGCGCAGGCCGCGGGGCTCTCACTCACGCCTGCGGCTTGCGCTGCATTTCTTGGGTTTCTTCCGCCGCGGAGTATGCAATTTAGCCGGAAGGGCCCAAAGCTGGCCGCATCGCGGCATCGTGCGGGGTCGGTCGGGCCTTTGGTGCTTCCTCAGAGGTCGGTTCTAAGCCTGCCAGATTAATCAAATTACTAAAACCGCAGGTACCATCGACGGGACTATGATGGCATGGGAGGCGTGCGGCCTGGGACATCCCGCACGACCCTCGCATGCGGCCACCAAAGGTGCCCAATGTCCAAAAACGCCCCCGAACCCGCATCTTGCACGGGTCCGGGGGCGCACATGAGCCCTTGGGAGCTCTGCTGTTGCTGGCGGTGCGCCGCCGCGCCCACAGGCCTTTACGCCACCGGCGTCTCCAGGGCGGCGTTCTGGCCGGCGATACGGCCAAACACCATGTAGATGCTGATCTTGCCATGGCCGCGGTCCTCGCCCACGTAGCCGCCCACGCACTCGCCGGCAGCGTAGAGGTGGGGGATGACCTCCTGGTCGTCAAGGGCGATGGGGTCGGGGCCAAAGTGCTGCGAGCGCTTGCAGACCTGGGCCTTGGTGTTGGCCAGGATGCCGCCCATCTGGTCGTGGGCAAAGAACTGCATGCGCACCGCATAGAAGGGGGCCGTGGCGATGGGGGCCGTCATGTCCTGCTTGCCGAACTCCTCGTCGGTGCCACCCTCCACATAGCCGTTGTAGGTGGCAATTTGGTCCACAAAGGCATCGGTGGGAACACCCATCTGGGTGGCCAGATCCTCGAGCGTGTCCGCCACGGCCACGTACTCGGGGGCGAGGAAGGGCTTCGCGTTCTCGTCGGGGGTGCTGAGCACGCTTACATCCCAGCCCAGCTCCTCGGCCACGGTCGAGTCGACCACGGCCCATACCATGCGGGGGTTCTCCTGGTTCAGGTAGGCCTCGTAGAAGGGCTCCTGCGGGTATTCCTTGGCGGCGTTCTCGTTCACGAAGCGGGTGCCGTCGGCCTTGACCATGACCACGTTGTTAAAGCTCTTGAAGGTCATGCCCGTGCCGGTGGCGGGCGGGTTGTCGATGCTCACGGGGTCCCAGGCCTGGTAGATCTTGGTGCCCCACTTAAAGCGGAATTCGCAGACAAACGACATGTCGGTGGTGCCGGCGCCGATGTTCACGGCCTCGTTGATCATCTCGCCCGTGGTCTGCACGTAGGGCAGGCCGCCGGCCGAGAGGTCGCTGTTGAGACGCGGGTCCCACTGCAGGCGCATGGCCACGTTCGACTTCCAGCCGCCGCTGCCCAGGATCACGGCCTTCTTGGCCTGGAAGCGCTTGGTGCCGTCGGGGGTCTCCACCACGGCGCCGATGACCGTGCCGTCGTCGGCCTGCACCAGCTCGGTGGCCTTGTGCTCCAGCAGCATCTGCACACCGAGCTCGGTTGCCTTGGTGTACATGGCGTACCAGTAGGAGATACCGCCCTTGCCGGGGTAGTTAGGCGACTCGTCGGGCATGAGCGAGCAAGGCACCGAGTGGCCCTCGTTCTGGGTCACGTTCTCGCGGAACACGATGCCCAGGTCGTTCTGCAGCCACTCCACGCACTCGTTGGAGTGGTCCACGAAGGTGTGGAGAAGCGCGGGGATCGCGCGGTGCTTGCCGTAGGCAAAGACCTCGTTGTAGAAGCGCTCGGGGTCGTCGTCGATGTCGGCGGCCTCCTGCACCACGTTGCCGCCGCCGAACTGGGCGTTGCCAGCGCAGAGGATGGAGTTGCCGCCGTAGACGGTGTTCTTCTCGATCAGCGTGACCGAGCAGCCCGCGGCCGCGGCCTCGATGGCGGCGCACATGCCCGCGTAGCCGCTTCCGATGACCAGGATGTCGCTCTCGGCGTCCCAGCCGGCGGCCTCGTCGGCCAGGGCGGCGGAGCAGCTCAGCGCGGCGGCCCCGGCGGCCACGGCACCGGCGCTCTGTACGAAACCACGGCGGGACATATGGGTGTTCAGACTCATGGCAGATCCTTTCAAGATAGGGACGGCCTGTTCTGTGGCCACGGGTGGCCCTCGATGGGGGTCAAGGGGCCCGCAGCCTTCTCAAACCATAGTCCTGAGCTGCACCGATGTCTGTCCCCTCAAACGCGACGGCGGGTTTTTGCCGTGTCCCCGACAACGGGGGACACGGGTTGCGGAGGTTCACCCTTGTGCCCTGGGATCGCGGCGGCCCTTGCTGCAAGGACGGGACTCTCGTCCTATAATGCGCTAGGGGATTTTGGGGGACGGGGGAGGACCATGCAGAATTGGTCGGCATCGGTGCGCGGGGGCGCTGTGATCCGGGCCGTATTGTTCTTGGTTTGCTTTGCCTGCTTTTGGGCGTCGAGCCTTACGGTGCGCCATGTCGCGTCAAACGTGCCGGTCTCTCTGCACTATACGAGCCGCGTGGTCGAGATCGGGCTGTGCCTGGCCATAGCCGCCGTGGCGTGGCGCCGCGGGGTGTCCGAGCGGTCCGTGCGGCGTTGCGCCTTTGCGGCCGTGGGCGTCTATGTCGCGGTGGAGCTCGTGCGTATCCTCTGGGTTTCGTCAGCGGTCTCCGAAGGGGTTTCCATGGCGCTGAGCGCTGCGAGTGGCGTGGCCAACGGCGCGGCCGTGGCGTCCATGTCGTTGCTGCTCGGCCGTGGTCTGCTCTCGTTTGGCCCACGGGCCGTCGCGGTGATCGTTCCGTCTGCCCTCGGCTGTGCCCACGGAATCTTTTTGCTCTCTGACCTGCTGCCCGGCTCCGCTGCGCCCTGGCTCAAAATCGCGCTCCTCCTGGTGGCGGTGGCGGGGTTTGCGCTGTGGAACCGGCTTGGAGGCCCGCAACCCCTGCCGGCGGCCACAGGTCGCCTCGACAAAGACTCGGGCCTGGTTTTTGGTCCCCCGCTGGCCTCTCTTTCGCTGTGGCTGGGCATGGTGGTGTTTCCGCTGCTATACGGATTCATGGCCCAGATTTGCACCACGGCCCACGTGAGCTCGGGCCTGTTCGACATCTCGACGGAGCTGGTGGGCATCGGCTTCATGGCGCTTTTGGCCGCGGGGAGCCTGTTTTTTCATGAGCGGCTCGACACCGAGGCGCTGTTTGCGGTGGTCCTCTCGGTGTTCGCCACAGCGTTTCTGTTTTTGCCGGTGTTCTGGAACAACGAGGTGTTTGTGGCCGGCTTCATCATGAAGTGCGGCTTCACGGTGTACACGGCCATGCTGTGGGTGCTGCTCCCGCGCCTGGTCGGGCCCAACGCCCCTGCCCGCTGCTTCTGGGTGCTCGGCCTGGCGTTTGGCGTGTACCATGCGGCGCTTATGGTGGGGCGCCTAACGGCCTACTTGCTTACCGCCAACCACCTGCTCTCTTATCAGGCGCTGTCGTTCGTGGCCCTGGCCGTGGTATGGCTGCTTTCGATGACCGCCTTGGTGGTCGTCCTTGCCAACCGGCGCTCGCGGGCGGCGTCCAGCAACGCCGAGGCCGACCATCCCCGCAGCTACGACGAGACCTTCGACGCCTTCGCCGCGGGTTGCGGCCTCTCAAGTCGCGAAGGGGCCGTATGCAGGGAATACGCGCGCGGCCGTACGGTCGAGCATATCGCAGACGCCCTGGGGGTCTCTCAGGAGACGGTAAAGACCCACCTCAAGCGCTCCTACGCCAAGTGCGGGTGCCATAGCCGTCAAGAGCTGATCGACCAGATCGACGGCCATCGCGACCGTTCCATGGCATAGGGCTTGCTGACGGAACGGCCTGCGGGGTGGCCGGGTGCTCCATGAGTGCTAGAATGCCGTCTTTCATCGAGTCCGCGTCCGCGCGTTCAGCGCGTCCAGAAATAGAAAGGCACCCTTATGCAACGGCCTATGCGACGCAAACGGCAGGAGCTGCCCATCGAGGAGACGTACTCCCTTATAGACCAGGCCACTTCGGGGGTCCTTGCCCTTGTCGACGGCGGGGCGCCCTATGCGGTGCCGCTGAGCCACGTCCGTGTGGGGGGAACCATCTATTTCCACTGCGCTCCCGAAGGCCGAAAGCTCGACGCCGTGCGCGAATGTGGGCGGGCGAGCTTCTGCGTCATCGGCCAGGACGCCGTGGTTCCCGAACGCTTTACGACCTATTTCCGGAGCGCGGTGGCCGAGGGTCCCGTTCGTATCGTCGACGATGAGGCCGAGAAGCTCCTTGGCCTGCGTGCCCTGGGGGAGAAGTTCTCACCCGGCAACGAAGACGGTCTTAAGGCCGAGATCGACGGGGCCTTTGCCCGCGTGTGCGTGCTTGCCCTCGACATCGAGAGCCTTACGGGCAAGGAGGCCATCGAGCTGGTCCGTATGCGCGGCTGCGAGGGGGAGGGGTAACGGTGAACATCTGCGTGTTTTGCGCCTCGGCGCGCGACCTGCCCCAGTCCTATAAAGACGCCGCTCGCGATTTGGGCCGTGCCATCGGCGAGAACGGCCACAACCTGGTGTTCGGCGGCTTCGACACGGGTCTCATGGGCTTGGTTGCCGAGGCTGCCAAGGAGGCCGGCGCCCAGGTGATCGGCGTGCTGCCCTGCGAGGCCGGGGGATTGGGGGGACGGCCCGTCTTTGCCTGCGACGAGCTGTTGGAGACCTGCGCCATGGCCGATCGCAAGGCCGTCATGGCCCAGCGCTCCGACGCCTTCGTGGCGCTTCCGGGATCCTACGGAACGCTAGACGAGTTCTATACCGTTCTCTCGGAGGAGAAGCTCATGGGCGGGGAGGCGCGCCCCATTGCCCTGTACAACGTCGATGGCTTTTACGATCCGCTGGCCGAGCTCGACCGCCGCATGGTCGCCGACGGCCTTCTGGCTCCCGAGAAGGCGACGCTGTACCGGATGTTCGACGAGTTGGTTCCTCTGATGGACTATGTGTGCAAACGGTGACGTCCTTAATTCTCGTTGACGTGGCTGGTTCATCGGCGTAGTATAAATCCTTGCCGAAAGGCACTTAGGAATTGCGGGGTGGAGCAGTCTGGTAGCTCGTCGGGCTCATAACCCGAAGGTCGTCGGTTCAAATCCGGCCCCCGCGACCAGTAAATTCGCAGGTCAGAGGCTTAGAGCTTCTGGCCTGTTTTCGTATGGTATCCACTCGACATCCGTTTATGGAATCCGGGTTCTGACGGCTGCTCCAACGGGACGGCAATGCAGAGAAGTTCAGGGCGGACCATGGTGAGCCCCATTCTCACGCCTTGACCAAAAGGGTTGACAAGTACTGCGGTCTTACTCCCGAGAACCGCCGAGAGCATGGCGACCTCCTGCTCGCCGCACACATGGGGCGGCGTGCGTCTGCCTCCACGCTTTTCTGGCTTTGTTCTTTATCCCACTTGAAGAGCAATGTCCCACGACGTGCGTCGGTGGGTGGTATGCACTACACCAGCCCCGAGAATATCCACGGGGTCATCGGCCCGCTTTTCCAGGATGCCCTGCGTGGGGAGCCCGATGGCATCCTCACCAAGCAGAACCCGTCGGCCAGGACCGGGGCGCCCAGAGCATATCGGGACAAGCTGGGCAGCCTTTCGTTCCTCGACCCGTTCCTCGACCCCACCTGCGATTCGGGCAACTTTTTCACTCGGCACCCTGCTGACGGCCGACACAGCGATCGGGAACGCCAGTGGCTCCCATGTCTCCAACATTTCCCGGGCTCTCGGTACGCCTAGGGTGGGGGAAAGCGGTTCTTCCATGCGTCGCTCGATGTCGTTGGAGGGTGTTGCGAGGGTATCGCCGTATAGCCTCACGAGGAGGCGGCTCGGCGTTGGGACGGCCGTTTGGCCGTTCGGAGTGCCCGAGAAGAAAGACCTCGGGGGATTTCGGACGAGGGCCCCGGACAGAGAATCGAGATACGGTGAGGCGCGGCAACACAGGTCCTGGCGTCAGGGCCGCGCCCCACCAGCCCGCGGAGATTGGCTTGCTTGGCAAGCGCCAGCCAAGTCTGATGCCCGGTGCCACTGGTTTCGCAAAGGTGTGCAGGATAGACATACGCCCTGTTCTGGCTGCGTGTTGCTCCGGCTGCCAATGTCTGTCGTTAGTGGAAGACGGTCCCATGGTGGTAGTGCTCTTCGGCCATGGACTTCGCCCGCTCCACGGCGTCCCTAACCTCATCTAACGGCACCGTAGACTCGGCGATGTTGTCTACCCAGCACCAAATGTCATGTTTACCATCCCCGGGCGTAGAGACTTCGATGGTGAACGTAACGCAGACGGAATAGCCGTTTCCGCACACGGAGGGCAATGCGGTAACGCTGTAACAACCGCCGCTGACGTCGGCGAGCCAACAGTCATGCAGGTCATGCACATCATCCCAGCTCAGGCTACTGCCATCCGAGTTCCAAGTATCAGATTTATTCACAATGCTCCCAGCTTTAGTGATTCAAAATGGCATTGTACGTCCATACAATACTGAGTGATATTAAAATGTCTGGTGGGAGTTGTCCAGGTGGTCCCACGATGATGACGGCCGAGAACGTTGCGATGGGGGACGAGAGCGCCGCTGACACATGTGCAAGCATGTGTTTGTATTCTTTGAGCGTCCTAGCGCGGTGACCCCGGGCCCCTTACACCCACGCGAAGTTCTCCACCCCCGCGCCCAGCTCAAAGTGCAGCTTCACGATGCCCAGGTCCACGGCGGAGTAGGGGCCGCCCGTGGACCGCAGCGACACACGGGCCTTCTCTCCGGCCGCCGCGCCTTTGATCAGCTCGATCTTGAAGTTCTGCTGGTTCATCGCCGTTGGAGCCAGAAGGGCCGCCGCCACGCCGGCGTCGAACCATGCGGGTCGCTGGATTCCCGCCGCCGCGGGACTCACCTCGTCGGCGCCCTTGCTCTTGCGCGACATGCCCTGGGTGGTGCCGTGCCCCAGGGCCACCACCAGGCTCAGCTTGTTGCCTCGGTCCACGGCCTTTTTTACCAGCCGCTTTTTAAACGTAAGGGCTACCCAGCAGCTGTTGAGACCCAGCGTTTGGGCCAGCAGCACCAGGCGCTCCCCGTAGTAGCCGCAGCGCTCGTCGAGGTCTGGGGCGTCGGGACCGGCGAGCACCAGGTAGTTGCGCACGTTGGTGAACTTGCCATAGTGGGCCAAGAGCGAGTCAAAGGCCTTGGGTTCGTTGCAGACGAGCTTGATAGACAGGCCGCTCTTGCCGTTGCAGCGCTGGATCTCGGAGCGCAGGGTGGCTTGGTCTGCGACGCTTAGGGGCTCGTCGGTAAAGCTGCGCACCGAATGGCGCGTCCTCATGGCCTTGAGCAGGGCGGGGGTGGTTGTCTCCATGGAAATCTCTCTAGGTGGGGCAAAGGCTCCCTGCTCGGTGCTTCTGGTGGTGTGCATGTGCAATCTTCCCCCTGTCAGTATTGGCTGCGCTCCACCCTGGACGAGGGAGGACCAACGTATCTAGTTATTGCCCGCTCCGTTAGGGCGGATTTCCTGCCTGTGGATCGCGTGCCGATTTGTGGTGTATGAGGGGGCCGGGGCCTCGGGCCTCTCCCAGGCCCTGGCCCCCGACTCGGGGGAGAAGACCCTGTTGTGGGTCCAGGCGTCCTCCTCCTCGAGCATGACGGCCCCCACGAGCCTCATGAGGCTCTCCCTGGAGGGGAACGACCGCACCGAGCGGCAGCGGCGCTTTATCTCGCGGTTCGCGCGCTCCTGCACGTTGTTCGTGCGCACCCGCCTCCAGTGCTCCCCGGGCAGCGAGAGGTACTGCAGGGCGTCGTCTCGCGCCGCCTCCAGCAGCTCGGCGCAGCCGGCCTCGCCGGCGCCGCGCATGGCGTCGCAGGCGAGGCCGTAGGCCGCCCTGCACACCATCGCGTCCCCCTCCGCGAACACGGCCTTGGCCAGCTCGCGCACCAGGCCCGCGTTCCTCGCGGCCTTGACCTTGGCCGACAGGTTGCGCTGCAGGTGCACCGTGCAGCGCTGCCAGGCGCAGCCCTGGAAGACCTCGCGCAGCGCCCTGACCAGCCCCCCGTGGTCGTCGGAGACGCACAGGACCAGCCCGGAGAGGCCCCGGGCGCGCACCGAGGCCAGGAAGGCCCTCCAGTCGTCGTAGGACTCGGTGTCCACGCAGTCCAGGCCCACCAGGCGCTTGCGGCCGTCCTCGCCCAGGGCGATGGCCGTCACGACGGCCTGGGAGACCGAGCGGCCCCCGACCCTGCACTTCACGTAGGTGGCGTCCACCCACAGGTAGCAGTGGCGCTGGTCGTCGAGCGCCCGGCCCCTGAGCTCGTCGACCTGGGCGTCCAGCTCGGCGGTCGGTCTCGACACCTCGGAGGCCGACAGCGAGGAGACCCCCAGCGACTGGGCCAGCAGCGACATGTCGCGGGTGGAGACCCCGTTGACGTAGGCCTCCACCACCAGCGCGGCCAGGCCGGCCTCCACGCGCGACCACCTCGTGAGGATCGACTCCGGGTAGTACGTCCCGCGCCTCAGCTTGGGCACGTCCAGCTCCACGTCGCCCGGGGACGTCTTCAGCGAGCGCGTCCGGTAGCCGCTGCGGCTGTTGGCGCGCGCCTCGGAGCGCGCCCCCCAGGGCGCCCCGCACAGCGCGTCGGCCTCCGCCGCCATCAGCGCGTCTATCGCCAGCCTCAGCACCCGCGCCCCGAACTCGCGCAGGTCGCAGCACTCCGACATCAGCGACATCAGCGCCTCGCCCGCGTCGGGGCCGCCCTGTAGTACACTCTGCAACGCGGTCATCTTCCGGTCCTTTCCTCGTCACCCAAATCCAACGACGATTCTAGGCCGGCCGGGCCGCGCGAGGGGGGGGAGGGGGCATGCCCCCTCCCCCCTCGTACACCACTTCTCGTCACACTTCCTGCCTGTGGACAGTATCAAGACTTTCTTGACCGTTGTGCCCCATTGGCGGTCCTCTTTGGACGGAATCGTGACTTTCTCGACCGAATTCGTCAACACTTCGACAACTGTTGCAGTAGAACCGCAGGTAGACAGGGTGTACGTTCTTGACTACAGGGGGAGGGGGATCGGAACCGGTCGAGAAAATCGCGGTTTCGTCCACAGACCGCCCCTACACGCCCGGAACGGTCAAGAAAGTCGCCATCTCGTCCAGGGCTTGCCTTCAGGACGGAGCGCATCCATGGATATATCCCGACGCATGTAATCGGCGGAGAGGCGCCCGCCTGCACAAAAGCCGGGCGGCCTCGCGAAGGTCTGCGCTGTTGGGCGACCTATGCGCGTGATACGTGGACACGACCAACTTTGTTTGATACCATACGTTTGATACCTAACGTTAGGTGCCTAACGATTGGAGGACGCCGCCCTATGGACGCTTCCCTCACCTGTGCCAGCGACTCCGGAGTACCGTCGACCCTGGCCCTCCTCCAGCAGTTTCGCCGCTGCGCCCACCTGCAGCGCCACACCTCGGCCCCCCACGGCGGAACGCGCATCCTGATCAAGCTCCTCACCAACGGTCCAATAACCCAGCGCGCCCTTGCCGACCTACTCGAGCGCACGCCGGCCACCCTGAGCCAGCAGCTCGAGCCCCTGGAGCAGGCGGGCCTTATCGAGCGCGCGCCGCTCGAGACCGATCGGCGCACCATGGTCGTGCGGCTTACGGAGTCCGGCGCGACCGCCGCCCATGAGGCCCAGGCCTGGCGTCAACAGGTGGCCGACGAGCTGTTCGGGCAGCTCGACCCTCGGGACCGCCGCGACCTCCTGCGCATCCTCGCAGACCTCGAGTCCTCCTGGCGCGCCCGGGCGGCCGGCGACGGAGAGGCCTCGCGATGAGGCTCGCCTTCTCCTATCTGCGCCACCACCTGGGGCTGTACCTCGTTGCCCTGCTCTTCCTCGTGGTCGAGGCCCTGTGCGACCTCGCGCAGCCTTCGCTCATGGCCCTTGTGGTCGACCATGGCGTGCAGACGCGCGACGTGGGCACCATCCTTTCCTACGGCATCGCCATGGTCGGCGTTGCCCTGGGAGGGGCGTTGGCGGCCGTGGTTCGCAACAACGTCGCGAACCACGTGGCCCAGACCGTTGGCTACGAGATGCGCGGCGACCTGTACCGGGCGGTTCAGGCCCTCTCGGCCGAGAACATCGACCGCCTTCAGACCGCCTCCGTCATCACGCGCATGACCAACGACGTTACGACGGTCGTGAACTTCGTGAACTCCACGATGCGCATCGCCGTCAAGATGCCCATCACCTGCATAGGCGCCGTGGCGCTCATCATCTACCAGACCCCGCGCTTCGCCCCCGTGCTCCTGGTGGTCGTGGCCGCCGTCGTGGTGCTCGTCGTTCTGAACATGCGCCTGAGCAGCCCGCGTTACCGGGGCCTCCAGCGTGCCATGGACCGGCTGAACGGCGTGAGCCGCGAGTTCCTCTCCTCGGTGTGCACGGTCAAGGCCTTCGGCGCCCAGGAGCAGGAGAGGACCCGCTTCACGGGTGCGGCCACCGCCACGGCTCAGGCGGGCATCCATGCCATGGCGCTCCCGTCGGTGCTCTCGCCCCTGGTGACCCTTGCGGTGAATCTGGGCATCGTGGTGCTCCTGTGGCTGTCTCGGGCCCAAAACGCCGACGAGATCGGTCGCCTCATGGCGTCGCTCAACTACATGACCCAGCTCGTGCAGTCGCTGGGGATGCTCAACATGGTCGTGAACTCCGCGGCGCGCTGCAACGTCTCATCCGCCCGCATCGAGGAGGTGCTCCGGGAGCAGCCAGCTCAGTCGTGGCGGCCATTGGGCGATAAGCCCGCGCAGATCCTGGGCGCCGTGGCCTTCCGCGACGTTTCGTTCACCTATGCCGGCTCCTCTCGCCCCGCCTTGGAGCAGGTGAGCTTCGAGCTGGATCCCGGGCAGACCTTGGGGATCATCGGTCCCACCGGTTCGGGCAAAACCACGCTTGCCGATCTCGTCGCCCGACTGTACGACGCCACCGAGGGCACGGTGCTTCTTGATGGGCGCGATATCCGTTCGATTCCCGTCGAAGAGCTGCGCAAGGGGGTCTCGTTGGTTCCGCAGGCTTCGACCCTGTTTGCCGGAACGGTGGCGGAGAACCTGCGTTGGGGCGACGAGGACGCCTCGATGGCGCAGTTGCGCGAGGCGTGCCGCATCGCCCAGGCCGACGAGTTCGTCGAGAGGCTCTCCCACGGGTACGACTCCGTGCTGGGGCAGGGGGGCGTGAACCTCTCGGGAGGCCAGCGCCAGCGTCTCTGCCTTGCAAGGGCGCTCGTGCGCCGCCCCAGGGTCCTTGTACTCGACGATTGCACGAGCGCCCTCGACGGTTCGACCGAGCGGGCCGTGCTCGAGGGGCTCCGCACTCATCTGACCCGCACCACGGTGCTTCTGGTGAGCCAGCGCATCGCCACGGTGCGCGGCGCCGACCTCGTTCTTTGCCTCGAGAACGGCCGTGTGAGCGGTCTGGGGACCCACAACGAGCTGCTGCGTTCCTGCGACGCCTATCGGGCCATCGTCTCCTCGCAGCTCGGCTCCGACGCCCTGCCCCCCAAAGCCGCAGACCTCGATTCCCAGGAACGGGAGGCGCGCCATGGATAATAACGTTGCCGACGGCCGCCCGATGGCGGACGGCCTTCCTCCGCAAAAGCACGGCCCTGGCCCCGGTGCCCGTTTTGCGCCCCCGACCAAGGCCGCCGACGGCCGCGGTACCGTGCGGCGCCTGCTCGACCTGGCCCGCGGCCATTGGCGCCCCCTGGTCGGCGCGGCCCTGCTCTCGTGCCTGATCGCAGCCGTTTCGGTGACCGCCCCGCTCGTGATCGGCTGGGCCGTGAACCTCGTTGAGGCGGGCGACCCCATAGGTGTTGCGGCCCTGGTCCTCACGGCGCTCTACGTGGGCAACGCCCTCACGAACATGGCCCAGGGGCTGCTCATGAACACGGTTGGCCAGCGCATCGTTCTCGACGCCCGGCTTATGCTGTTCAACGCCATGGAGCGGCTGCCCCTGTCGTTTTTTGACCGCCACCGCCACGGCGACCTCATGAGCCGCATCACCAACGACGTCGACAACATCTCGAGCACCATCTCCGCCTCTCTGGCCGAGCTCATGGTGCTTGCCATAACCATCGTGGGCATGCTGGTCGCCATGGTGAGCCTGAGCCTGCCGCTGACCCTGATCGCCCTTGTAGCGGTGGGGTTCATCTTCTGGTTCACGGGGTTTCTCACCCGTCATACGAGGCCTTTGTTTTTGGAGCAGCAGCGCGCGTTGGGTGAGCTGAATGCCCAGATAGAGGAGGGCATCGGCGGCTTGGTCCTGGTAAAGGTCTTTGGGCGCGAGGCGCGCATGACCGAGCGCTTTGAGGGTCTCAACGCTTCCTATGCCTCGGTGGCCACGCGGGCCCAGATCTGGTCGGGCTACCTCATGCCCATCACGGGGGTCGTGAACAACCTCACCTACGTGGGGGTGGCCGTCGCCGGCGGCGTCATGGCCGCCCGGGGCGCCGTGGACGTGGGCCTGGTGACGAGCTTCCTGCTCTATGCTAAGCAGTTCACCCGGCCCTTTGTGAACATCGCGAGCATCTACAACACGCTGCAGTCGGCCCTTGCCGGCGCGGAGCGCGTGTTCCAGGTCGTCGACGAGACCCCTGAGCCCGAGGACACCCCCGACGCCCTGCCCCTTGAGGACCCCCGTGGCCATGTGGTCCTGGACCATGTGACCTTTGGCTACGACCCTGACCACCCGGTCCTCAAAGACGTGTCCCTCGACATCCCCGCGGGGACCCGCGTTGCCGTGGTGGGCGAGACGGGCTCGGGCAAGACGACCCTTGTGAACCTGCTGGCGCGTTTTTACGACGTAGACAGCGGGTCGGTGCTCATCGACGGCCACGACGTGCGTGACTATCGCCTCGACGACGTGCGGGCCGCCTTTGGGACCGTGCTCCAGGAGGGGACCCTTGCCACGGCGAGCGTCTACGAGAACGTGGCCTATGGGTCGGTCGCCCGTGGTGGGGATGGGGCGGAAGGGGAGACGTCGCTCGACCCCGAGACGAAAAAGGCCGTTGAGCGGGCCGTGCGCGCCGTGGGCGCCGACGGCTTTGTGGAGCGGCTTCCCCAGGGATACGACACGGTGCTCGATCAGGGCGGAGCCCAGCTGAGCCAGGGGGAGCGCCAGCAGCTGACCATCGCCCGCGCCGTGATGGCCAACGCCCCCATCCTCATCCTCGACGAGGCCACGAGCTCGGTCGATACCGTTACCGAGCAGCGCATCCGCCGGGCGATTCTCGACCTTTCCAGCGATCGGACTTCGATCGTCATCGCCCACCGGCTTTCGACCGTGCGCGACTCCGACCTCATCGTCGTCCTCGACAACGGCCGCATCGTCGAGCAGGGGACCCACGACGAGCTTGTGGCCCAAGGCGGCCGCTACGCCGCGATGTGGAAGGCCCAGACGGGGGAGTAAACCAAAAAGCCCGACCCCACCGTGGGGCCGGGCTCCAAAGGCGTCCCCGCAATTTGGCGAGACGGACACCCGATAAAAAGAGAATCCCCGCTCGCAAGGCGCGCGAGGGTGATGCGTACTGGACGTACGTGAGCCCTCGCGGAACGCGGCGAGACGGCAATCTCAACAAACTTTAGAAGTCGGCTTTCCAGAGGCCGTGGAGATTGCAGTACGCATACACCACACCGTGCTCGGTGCCGTGGAAGTCGGTCTCGGGCTTCTCGCCGGGCGACAGGTAGTGCAGCTCGAGACGGCCGCCGTTGGCCAGGCAGATCCACTCGATGTAGTGCTCCTCGAGCATGGGGTGGGGGACCGAGCCCACCTGGACGTGGGTCACATGGCCGTTGTTGGTCTGAGTGACCACGGGCACGTGCTTCTCAGTGGCGGCGTCGGTGGAGTCGGCTACGAGCAGCTCCATGGGCTCGCCGCAGCAGACCGGGTTCACGTTGGCGTCGTGGACCATGAGCACGATGTTGCCGCAGTGGTTGCAGCGGTAGAACTTGACTTCCATGGGATACCCCTTTCCTTTCTAAAACAGTGCGTCGAAACGGTTTGGTGCGCCGCCGAAACATCGAGGCCCTGCGGCGTGCCATCTTTCGTCTCCTTGTTCCCAACCGTGCTTTTGCCATGCACGGGACGGGGCCGATCACACAATCCGCTATGATTTGGCCCGCATCGGCCCAGGCGAATCTATAGCAATCCACAGAATGGGTGGACAAGGCGCGCGAGGGCGCGGTGTGCTTAGGCACATAAGCCCGAGCGCAAGGAAGTATCGGCAATTCTGTGGATTGCTATAGACGCGGGAGGTTTTTGTGCGCGCACTTATCCAACGGGTCGAAGAGGCCCAGGTCGCTGTCGACGGTGGGGTTGTAGGCTCCATCGGGCGGGGGTTGCTCATTCTGCTCGGCGTGGGCCAGACCGACGGGCGCCCCGAGGTGGACCGCTTGTGGGAGAAGACCCGCAAGCTGCGGATCTTCGAGGACGCCGCCGGCAAGACGAACCTGTCGCTGGCAGACGTTGGCGGCCAGGTGCTCGTGGTGAGCCAGTTCACGCTCTACGCAGACTGCCGTCACGGCAACCGTCCCTCGTTTACGGCGGCCGGTGCGCCCGCGATCGCCGAGGAGCTGTACGGGTATTTTTGCAGCCTGGTGGAGCGCGACCTCGGAACGGTGGCCACCGGTGTGTTCGGGGCCGACATGAAGGTGTCGCTCGTGAACGACGGTCCGTTTACGGTATGGCTCGACACCGACGAGCTGTAATCCTCTTCGACCATGGCGACCGTTGACATCACAACTAAGGAGTGCCCCATGCCCCATGACGCGCGTGACCCTTTGCCTGTCTCTTTGCGTGTCGCCCGGGTCGAGGACGCCCCGGCACTCGCAGCTATCTACCACCCCTACGTCACCGACACCGCCATCACCTTTGAGGTGGAGCCTCCCGACGCCGCCGAATTTGCCCGGCGCATAGCGCACACGCTCGAGAAATACCCCTACCTGGTGGCGGAGGACCCTGTGACGGGCGAGTTGCTGGGCTATGCCTACACCGGGGCGTTCAAGGGGCGGGCGGCCTACGACTGGTCGGTCGAGACGTCCATCTACGTTGCACAGGGTGCGCGCGGCCGGCAGGTGGGTGCGAGGCTGCACCGCGGCCTGGTTGAGGCGAGCCGGCTGCAGGGCGTCACCAACCTCGAGGCCTGCATCGCCTACCCCGACGAAGGCGGCTCGGTCGGCTTCCATGATCGGCAGGGCTACCGTATGGTGGGGCGGTTCGACGCCTGCGCCTACAAGCTGGGGCGCTGGTGGGACATGGTATGGATGGAGCTCCACATCGCCGAGCACCTGGATGCCCCGGCTCCGCTGCGACTGTTTTCAGAGGTGCGCAGGGGGTTTGAGGCGACCTTGGGCCGGTGACGTGCGGGCAGAAATCCGAACTTTGCGACTCGGTCAGGGGTGCCTGTGGCAGGCAACCTGCGGGCCCCACGGTGCCCCTGGCCACCAAAAAGCCCGGGCGCGTGTGGGCGTCCGGGCTTGGACAAAGTGACTTCCTTACGGGCAGCGCTTCCTTGCGGGCGCGCTTTTCTGCGCCTCGGCCTTCGCACGCGCCGGTCTTTGCGCGCGTCCCTACTCCTTCGACCCTTGAGCCTGCAGCTTGCGCAGCTTCTCGGCGAGCTCCTCGGCAGCGTGGCGGCGGTGGGAGATGGCGTTCTTCTGCTCCTCGGTCAGCTCGGCCATGGTCTTGCCCGGGGCGTCGTCGGGCCAGAACAGCGGGTCGTACCCAAAGCCGTTCTCGCCGTGGGGCTCGCGGCCGATCCGGCCCTCGCAGAAGCCGACGGCGCTCGTACTGATCTGGTTCGAGACAAAGGCGAGGCTGCAGACGAAGCGGGCGGTGCGGTCGATGTCGGCGACGTCTTTCATGGCTTCGAGCAGCTTTGCGTTGTTCGCCGCGTCGTCGCCGTGGACCCCGGCATAGCGGGCGGAGTGGACGCCGGGTGCGCCGTCGAGGGCGTCGACCATGAGGCCCGAGTCGTCGGCGATGACCGGCATCATGGTGAGGTTGTGGATGGCCTCGGCCTTGATGAAGGCGTTCTCCTCAAAGGTGCTCCCCGTCTCCTCGGGGACCGGGAAGCCGCCGATCTCACGCATCGGCTTGAAGTCCATGCCGGGAAGCACGTCCGAGAGGATGTCGCGGATCTCGGCCACCTTGTGGTCGTTGTTGCTGGCGATGACCACTACGCGGCGGCTCGCTTCTTCGGGCGTGAACAGGTTGTCATAGGAATCGGACATGGTGTGCCTCCCCAATCGTTTTCGGGCCCGCGGGGGTCCGTGCCATCGGCTGCCTATGCGGGTGAAAAACCTTTCGCAGCGTCTTTCATCCATCTACCCAAGTTGACAGTACGTCATGCAAGACCGGGCGGCCTTTGGCCCGAGCAGAGAAGCCCAACAGAACCTCCACGTCGCGTTGCGGCTGGTCAGGGCCGGGCAAGTTCTTCGAGTTCCTCGAGGTCGATGCGCTCGATGCTTGCGAGGGGACGCCCAAAGATGAACTGCCCTGCAGCCGCAAAGGTTGTGATGTCGTCGCCGGTGGTGGCAAAACGGTGCCGCACGAGGCTGCCTGGGCGGGCGAGCTGGTTGCGGCGGGCCAAGGTCTGGGCCACCTCGCGGGTGGTTTCCTCGGCTGAGCTCACGATGCTCACCTCACGACCCAGCACGGAGCGGATGGCGGGGGTGAGCAGCGGGAAGTGCGTGCAACCCAGCACGAGGGTGTCGATGCCCGACCCCTTGAGGGGGGCGAGGTCCTCATGGACCACCTCAAGGACCTCGTCGGTCATGAACACGCTGTGGTTGCGGCGCCAGTCCTCGTGAAGGTGGCGCCCCGTGGCGAGCTCGGACTCCACGAGGGGCACGAAGCGCGGGGTTGCCAGCGAGCGAACGTGCACGCCGGCATCCATACGGTGGATGGCACGGGCATAGGCGTCGCTTTCGATGGTGAGCGGCGTGGCGATGACGCCGACGCGCCTCGTGACGCTGGCTTGGATCGCCGCGCGGGCCCCGGGCACGATGACGCCGATCACCGGCACGTCGAAGGTGCGCTGGGCGAGCGGCAGGGCTGCGGCGGTCGCGGTGTTGCAGGCGATGACGATGAGCTTGACCGAGCGTTGGGCGAACCAAAGGCCGATCTGCCGCACGAACTCCCGGATCTCGCTCGGCTCGCGCACGCCGTAAGGACAGCGCTTGGTGTCGCCCACATAATAGATGGACTCGTCGGGCAGGGTGGCGGCGATGCTGCGCGCCACGGTGAGGCCGCCCATGCCCGAATCAAAGATGCCGATCGGCGCGTTCTGGGGAGAGCCGGGCTGGGTCTGCCACGCGGTCCGCCCGGGCGTGGGGTCTTCGGCTAACGGGGACGACGCCATGGCCTGCCTTTCATACGGTGACTCCCGCAGGACGGCTCGCTTGAGGGGCCGCCGTTGGGGCGCGCAACGCGCGGGTGCCATTGTAGCCCCAAACTTACAGGGGAGCGCAATGTCTTGGGAGATTGCCTGAAACGCCCGCAGCACTGTCGTGACGGCCGTTCCCGTCGTAAAATCTAGCAAGAGCTGCACGAGACCGCCTCCGACGCGGTCGACCATTGCATAGTAGGGCGCCGTCCCCACCTGTGGCCGGCGTCTGTGAGGAGTTTATAGAATGGCGCTTTCGAACATACCGGCCCAGCGGGTCCCAGAGTCCGCCCCCCACACCCCCGTTGCTCCCCGGGAGACGGCCCCCTATTCCCGCGTTCGAGGTGGGACGCGCTACACCCAGGTCGCCTCGACGCGCAGGCGCCGTCGAAACCTGGTGCTGGGCGTGGTGGCCACGGTGCTCGCCATGGTGGTGTTGGGCGCGGCCATCGCATTCGGCAGCGCCGCATCGTTCATCAACTCCATCGGCAACCGTCTGAACGAGAACGTCTCGGCCGCCACCAAGGCGGTCCTCGCCGAGCAGCAGGCCTCGGCGGTGCAGCTCACGAGCAACTGGACCGACATGTCGCCCTTTTATATGCTTTTACTTGGCGTCGACTCCAACGAGGCGCGCCTGGACGGCAGTGAGGTGGGCGACGTGGGGGCCTACGGCGCGGGTCAGGAGAACTACCGCACCGACACCATGATCCTCACCCGCGTGGATCCGGGTAATAAGAAGGTCACCCTCGTGTCCATCCACCGCGATACGCTGTATCCCGTGGACGGTACCGACCGGCCGCAAAAGATCAACCAGGCCTACTCCATCGGCGGCGTGCCCAAGACCATCGAGGTGGTGAGCGACTTCGCTGGTGTGCCCATCTCCCACTACGCCGAGATCAACATCGACGGCCTCTACGCCATCGTCGACGCCCTGGGCGGCGTCGAGGTCGACGTGCCCTACGACATCGACGACTGGTGGACGGGCTGGCACCTTGACGCGGGCCTGCAGACTCTGAATGGCGAGGAGGCCGAGATCTTCACCCGCTCGCGCCACGCCTACGACGAGATCGGCGACGGCGACCGCTACCGCGCCGCCCACCAGCGCCTGTTCCTCGCGGCCGTGCTCAACAAGCTCATGGCGGCGAGTCCCATCGACATGGTGAGCGCGATCAACACCCTCTCGAACTACGTGACTACCGACCTCAGCCTCGACCAGATTATCAACCTGGCCCTCGCCATGCGCGGCATCGACGCCGAGAACGACGTCTATTCAACCATGAACCCCACCGAGGCCGTAGTCATCAACGAGACCTATTACGAGCAGAACCAGGACTCCTATTGGCGCCAGATCATGGAGCAGGTCGACGAGGGCCTCAAGCCCGACTCCGACACCGCCTACCGTGCGGTGAACGACGACATCAACAACCCCAACCACGTGGCCGACGACGCCGCTGCGGCCTCCGGCCAGACCTCCGCGCCCATTCAGCCCGCCTATGTGAGCGACGCGCGGGTCGTCGTGCGCTCCTCGCCCGACTATGAGAGCGTGGCCGACGAGGTGCTCGCCACGCTGCAGGGGGCCGGCTACCGCGCCGAGGAGGGGAACACGGCCAACGTCACGCCCAACGGTCCCCGCGTGGTGTACGAGGATGCCGCCTACGCCTCGGTGGCCAAGGACATCGCCGGACTCATCGGGGGCGTCGCCACCGAAGCCGGTGACACCTGGTTGGTGACCGGCGACATCATGGTGGTCGCGGGTCCCAAGTAGGCAGCTGCACGCCCTGCGCGGACGATGGAAAAAGACGCGGGCCGCCGTCGAGGGGGAGGTTCCCAACTCGACGGCGGCCCGCGTCTTTGACAGTTCCGTGGTGTGCCACGGTTCTGGTATGGCTGTCTTTGCAATAATAAAAGTCTGTGCAATAAAAAACGAACCACCATCAAGCTCGAAATCATCCCGGCTAGACGGTAGTTCGCATTTGTTTCCAATGGTGGAGGCGCGGAGAATCGAACTCCGGTCCATGACCATCCCCTGGGGGGCATCTCCAGGCTCAGATTCCGTTTTGATCTCGGGCGGCGGTCATACGGCGTCAGACAACCGCAGCCCCAGTCCGTTCGGTCTTAGCGCACGGCATACAGACTACGTCCGTGCGAGCAGGCCTCATACATGGCGTCGCCCCGGGGCTAAGGCCGGACCCCGGTTTGACGTCGCTGGATTAATTAAGCAGCGAGGGCATAGCTATAGTTCTTGTCATTTATTTTGACAAGTACCCCTGTTTAACGTGGCGAGGAGACCACGGCCTGCTTCCCCCCTCAGGACAACCATGTCGAAACCAGTCGCCCCCAGATAGACCAGGCGCTGCGTTCCACCTTGTCAAGATGCGCCTGCCAGGCCCGATGAGCCAGGCACAACACAGGAGATGCATATTACGCGGGTAAAGTACCCAAGTCAAATTCTCTGCCGATCTCACGAAAGGAATGCAATCCATGAAGCCAAACAGCGCCCTGGTACTCGAAGGCGGCGGGTTCCGCGGGGTCTTTTCCGCCGGGGTCCTCGACGTCCTCATGGAGCGCGGCGTCGGCGGGTTCACGTCGGTCTGGGGCGTCTCCGCCGGTGCCCTTGTGGGCTCAAACTTTGTGTCACGACAAATCGGACGGAGCATTCGCATAAACCTTGCCTTCCGCGACGACCGCCGGTACATGAGCCCCTACCAGCTGGCGACCACCGGTAACATCATGAGCCCCACCTTTCTGTATGCCGACGTCCAAAACGAGCTCGATCCCTTTGACTTCGATGCGTTCAACGCCAGCGCCACGCGGCTCTACGCCGTGTTGAGCGACGTGACCTTTGGTCGCCCGCACTATGTCGAGATAGACCGTCTGCCCGAGAAGACCGATTACCTGCGCGCCTCGGCCAGCCTGCCGGTGGTCTCCCAAATCGTCGAGCTCGACGGCGGCTGCTACCTCGACGGCGGCACCTGCGACTCGGTTCCCCTCGAGCGGGCGCTCCAGGAGCCCGACGCCGACCGCGCTCTGGTGGTGCTCACGCGGGAACGGGGGTTCGAGAAGAAGCCGTCGCCCCTTACGCCGGCGGCCAACCGCCTCTACGGCGACTATCCCTATTTCCTCGATGCCTTTGAGAGCCGTCCCGAGCGCTACAACGCCCAACGCGACTATATCTGGGAGATGGAGCGCAGAGGCACGGCCTTTGTGATCGCCCCCGAGAAGCCCGTGGAGGTGGCGAACATGGAGCACGACGGCAGTCGCCTCATCGACCTGTACATCCAGGGGAGAACCGCCGCGAGCCGGCGTTTTGACGAGCTGGCGGAGTTCTTGGGGCTCTAAAACCTCTCTTTGGCTCTACCACACGAAACCGATTTGGGGAATAATACGCCCCGACGAACGGTGACACTCCCTGTCAGAGCATCGACACGGCACCGCTCACGACACCTATGGGCTGCCCTGCGGGGCACGAGTTGTTAAAGGAGGGGTGCCCATGGAGGCGTTGGCAGATGCCGTTATGCCCGACCGCATACAGTTCGCGGCGACGGCCCTGTTCCACTTCCTGTTCGTACCGCTCTCGATCGGGTTCGGCCTCATCTTGGCCATTCTGGAGACCAAGGCCTACCGAACCCGCGACCCCCACGACGAGGCGCTCGCGCGCTTCTGGCTGAGGCTCTTCACGGGCACCTTCGCGGTGGGTGTGGCGACCGGTATCACGATGGAGTTCTCGTTCGGCACCAACTGGGCCGACTACTCCCGCTTTGTGGGCGACGTCTTTGGCGCGCCGCTGGCCGCCGAGGCCTTGTTTGCCTTCTTCCTCGAGTCGGTCTTCCTCGGTATCCTCCTGTTCGGGCGCAACAAGGTGTCGCGCGGCCTCTATGTGGCGAGCTCCTGGCTCGTCTGGTTCGGCTCGATGCTCTCCGCCCTGTGGATCCTCATCGCCAACTCCTGGATGCAGACCCCGGCCGGCTACGAGGTCGTTGAGACGGAAGGGTCGGTCCGCGCCATCATGACCGACTTCTTTGCCTCGGCCTTCAACCCCTCCACCGTGCAGCGTTACGCCCACACGGTGATCGCGCTGCTTATCATGGGCGCCCTGGTCTGCATCGCCGTCGGTGCCTACTACAAGCTCAAGAATCGCGATGGGCGCGCTGCAGACCGTCTGCTCAAGGTGGGCCTTATCACCGGCATCGTGACCACGATCCTCATGCTTCCGGCCGCCCATAGCCAGGCCGTGGTGGTGGCTGACTACCAGCCCACCAAACTGGCGGCCATGGAGGGGCAGTACGAGGAAGGTCCCGTGGAGCTCTCGCTCTTCGGCTGGGTCGACGAAGAGACGCAGACCACCTACGCCCTGGGCATTCCCGGCGGCACGTCGTTCCTCGCCGACGGCAGCTTCGACACCGTCTACCCCGGCCTCAACGACTACCCGGTCGAGGACCAGCCCGGCGCGGTGAACCTCATCTTCCAGTCCTACCACATCATGGTGGCTATGTTCGGCGCCATCGTGCTCGTCTTGATCCTTGCCGCGCTGGTCTACGCCGGTAAGCTCAAGAACCATAAGTGGCCCCTGTACATCCTGATGATCGGTTGGATCGCGCCCATCTTGGCCATCGAGTTCGGTTGGGTCGTGGCCGAGGTCGGTCGTCAGCCCTGGATCGTCTGGGGCGAGCTGCGCACGGCCGACGCCATCTCTGAGGCGGTTCCCGCCGGTCAGGTCATCGCGACGCTCGTTGGGTTCTTCGCGGTCTACGCCCTGATCTACATCGCCTGGATCCGTTCGGTGGTCAAGACCGTGAAGAAGGGCCCCGACGTCTACCTTTCTGGCTCCGAGGGTCGCAACGGCGAGGCCCCTGCGGTTTCTGATGGCGGTCGTGCGGCCCAAGGCTCTGCCGACGCCGCAAAGGAGGTGGGGACCCGATGAGCGCCCTTGCGATTCTGTGGTTCGTCCTGGTTGCCGTGCTCATCGCCGGCTACTTTGCCCTCGACGGCTTTGACCTGGGTGTCGGCGTGCTGTATCCCTTTATCGGCAAGGGCGAGCGCGACAAGGCCGTGATGCGTCGGGCCATCGGCCCGGTGTGGGACGGCAACGAGGTCTGGATCCTCACGGCCGGAGGCGCCCTCTTCGCGGCGTTCGCCCCCGCGTACGCCACCACGTTCTCCGGGTTCTACCTTGCGGTGATGCTCGTGCTCTTTGGCCTTATCGTGCGTGCGGTTGCCATCGAGTTCCGTGGTCACGATCCCGAGTGGAAAGGCCTGTGGGACGTCCTGTTCTTTGTGGGCAGCCTTCTGCCCGCTCTGCTGCTCGGCGTGGCGGTGGGCAACGTCGTGGGGGGTCTTCCCCTCGACGCCAACGGCGACTACCTCGGCTCCTTCTTTGACCTGCTCAACCCCTTTGCGCTTGCCTGCGGCGTGCTCGGCTTGGTGCACATGCTCATGCAGGGGGCTTCGTGGATAGCCTGCAAGGCACCGGTCGACGACGAACTGCGTGTTAAGGCGGCTCGCCTGCGCCGGGTCCTCTGTGTGGTCGACCTGGTTGTCTTTGCCCTGGTGAGCGTGCTCTTCTTTACGGTGGTCGTGCCCAACTCGGCCGTGGGCATCGGCGCGACGCCCGTGGCCGGCGTGTTCGCCCTGGTGTACATCGTGTCGACGGTAGCGACCTTGGCCCTTGCGCCCGGCGAGCCTGCGCGTGACAAGTTTGCGCCGCTCCTTGCCGGCGTAGGTGCCTTTGGGCTGGTGGGGACTATGGCTGCGACGCTCTTTCCCTACCTCGTGCCCGCCACCGACCCTGCGATGTCGGTCACGGTGGCCAACGCCGCCGCCAATGAGACCTCGCTCATGGCGATGACGATCATTGCCTGTATTGGTGTGCCGCTCGTCCTCGTGTACCACGTCGTGATCTACCGCGTCTACCGCGGCCGCGTTGCGGTGGAGGATCTCTCCTATTAGCGCGCAAGGGGGAAATTAACCGACTTGACACGGGCGCACCCGTTTGCCGAGGGGTATGATTTCCCCGCTTGCATCTAAGGTTTCCCATGGGTGGGGCCGGCCTTCTGGCTTGTGATGCCAGGGCCGGCCCCGCTTTCGTAGAAAGGCACGAATCGTGAGAATCGCACTTGCTCAGATGGGGTCGGTGCAAGGGGCCTTCTCGGCCGATGTCGATCGCATGCTCCAGATGGCCGAGCAGGCTGTCCGCCAGGGGGCTGAGCTTGTGGTGTTTCCCGCCACGGTGTTGAGCGGCGCCTACCCGCTCGCTTTGGGGGAGCGCCGTGCCTATGTGCTCGACCTGCTCGAGGCCATACGGGACTTCGCCTCCCGGACGCCGGTGACCGCGGTGGTTCCGGCCTATCTGTCCGACGGCGTGGCCGGCTATCTGGAGGTGTTCCTCTGCGGGGAGGGGGAGGCGTGTCCGCTGCGCCGCCGCGAGGTCAACCGTGTGAACGCGGAGCACGAGGTGGCCGCTGAGGCGACGGCCAGTTGTACGTTGGACGGCGTGTCGGTGCAGTTCCTCACGGGCGACACGTCGGTGGCGCCCAACGAGCTGAGCTGCGACGTGGCCGTGGCCCTCACCCCGCTGCCCTACTGCTTCGACGACAGCTCCTCGTTGGGGGTGGCGGGGCTGGCGGGCAGTGTGCTGCTGCCGTTGATCGAGGAGAGCTCCTGTTCCGTCGCCCTCGTGCAGGGGGTGGGCGCCTACGACGACGTGGTCCTTGCCGGGGGCAGCTTCGCCACCGACGAGAACAGTGTCGTCGTGGCGGCCGCCCCGCTGTTTGAAGAGTCGCTTGCGGTCTTTGAGGTTGCAGCGCCGGGCGAGGCGGAGCAGGATGGGGTGCGCGGCGTTTTTGATGGGCTGCTCACATCATTTTCTCCTTATGTGGGGCTGCCCGCTTCGGCCGTCCCAACGCCCACCTACGACGACAGCCTGGGCTACCTCTATCGGGCACTGACCGTGGCTGTGCGCGACTATGTGAGGAAGGCGGGGTTCTCAGATGCGCTCGTCGGGCTTTCGGGCGGAATCGACTCTTCGCTCGTCGCCTCCCTCGCCGTCGACGCCTTGGGTCCCGAGCATGTCGTGGGCGTCTTGATGCCCGGCCCCTACTCGTCGGGGCACTCGGTCGACGATGCGCTCGACCTGGCGTCACGGCTTGAGATGCGCACCCGTACCGTTCCCATAACGGGGCTCTATGAGGTTGCCTGCCCCCTGCTCGCCGACGCATTGGGTGCCCCGTTCGAAGGCATTGCCCGTGAGAACATCCAAGCCCGCCTGCGCGGGACGGTGCTTATGGCCGTGTCGAACGCAACGGGGGCGTTGGTGCTCAACACCGGCAACAAGTCCGAGTCGGCGATGGGCTATTCGACGCTTTACGGCGACACCGTGGGTGCCTATGCGCCTCTAAGCGACGTCTATAAGACCCGGGTCTACGAGCTTGCCCGCTGGCGCAACGCCCGCGGGCCCCATGCCGTGATTCCCCGGCACGTGCTCGACAAGCCTCCGTCGGCCGAGCTCTCGGAGGGACAGACCGACGAGGGCTCTTTGGGGGCCGCCTACGCCCAGATCGACCAGATTTTGAACCTCCATGTGGAGCGCGGCCTCGACGCCCAGGACATCGTCGATGCCGGGTTCGATCCCGCCTTGGTCAACCGGGTCCTGCGTGCGTGTGTGACGGCGGAGTACAAACGGCGCCAGGAGCCCATGGGCCCCGTGGTCTCGCTCGCCCCCTTCGTCGACCGCGGCTGGCCCGTCGTCATGGGGTGGCAGGACCGAGCCCAGGGGCCAGCCCCTGCCAGACGGAACGGGGAGGGCGCCGCGAGATGCTGTGGGTTCACCCTGGACGCCGAGGAGGTCGCCGACGCGGCCGAGGCAGAGATGCCGGAGCGGATCGAGGTGGACGAGGTCCTCGACGCCATGCTTGCCCACGCTGCCCGCCAGGAGCAGGTCATGGGCATGGTGGGCGACGTGGTCTTTGGCGCGTTTGTCTCGGGCAGGGGTTCCGACATGGACGACTGCCTGGGGATGCCCCTCTTCTCCAAAAACTAGAGCAATTTTATGTTCTGCCACAAGACAATTCTTGGAAGACAATTCTTGGGATTTTTCGGAACAGGTAAAACGAAAACGCCCCTGCACAGGGCACCCAGAGGCGCGGTGTGCAGGGGCGCATGTGTGTCAGCAATTGTTAAGGGCTGCTCTAGGACTCGACGGAAGGCAGCTCGGAGGTGCAGTGGGGGCAGCGCGTGGCGTCCTGGGCGACCTCTTCTTTGCAATAGGGGCACAGGCGCGGGGCCGGCTGCTCCTCCGCTTTCTTTCCGGTGGCCTTGTTGGCCATGTCGTGGACCTTGTTGACGCCTTTCACGAGCAGGAACACCACGAACGCGATGATGATGAACTGGATGAGCGCATTGAGGAACGAGCCGATCATGATGCCGTCGCCTTTATCGTCAAGCGGGATCACGAAGTTCTCGAAGGAGACGCCCGAGGTAAAGACGGCGATGATGGGCGTGATGACGTCGGTGACGAGCGAGTTCACGATGGCGGTAAAGGCGGCACCGACGATGATGCCGACTGCCATGTCGATGACGCTTCCTCGGGCGATGAAGTCGCGGAACTCAGAAAAGAACTTCTTCATGGACTGCCTCCTTGGCTAGAAGACGGGGTTCGGCCGACGGTTTAAGACCGCTGCGGCGGGCCGCACCTCGCAGCCCAGAACCTTATCCCTCACTCAAGATCGCCCAAACCACTATGGCAAACACCGCAACAAGAATTATGCCTACCATTACGCCGGTACGAATCTTCTTTCGCCGTTCTTCGGCAGAGAAGATTTTGAACTTGGCCGTAGAGCGCTCGAGATACCGGTCGTAGTCGAGGGTAGCGTTACGGCGTTCGGGGAGGGGGTGGGCCGGCCGTGACGCAGCCGGTGCCCCGGGATCCGGCCGGGTTCGGTTGGTAGGGGAGGCGCCCTGCGGGCGCGGTGCCTCGTTCATGCGGTCGGTTGTGCTGTCGACGTGCGCCACGAAAGACTCCTTGTGGATTCCGATGCCATCGAGCTGCGGTTCCTCTGCTGGCCTTAATCATACCCGTACATATGTGCTCACAAAACCTTTTCCGCCCATCTTGGAGGAATTGGCAGAATCTCCCTGGTTCTTTTCGATCTCCTTGGGTCTTATAGGACGCTGTTCTTTGGGATAGAAGATATCCTAAGTGTGTAGATGAAGTAAATCTATATATAAGTGACTTAGATTACTTGCTTTAGAGTTGTGAAGAGGTTATAACTGGAGCATCAAATCACGGCGGTGGTGGGATACCTTACCCCGACCTATCGCATAAGCGCCGTAGGCGCAGAAGGTAAAGGAGCGTGTGCCATGGCAACAATGGTTCCTTATGGTCGTCGGGGTTCGCTGGGCGACTGGTTCGGCACGAGCGACTGGATCAACGCGATGAACGAGCTTGCCGGTGCAGGACGGCCCGAAAGCTCGGGTGCCTCTTTTTTGATGGATGTGCAGGAGAACCCTGACGGTTACGTGGTCGAGGCCGTTATTCCCGGCGTGGCGCGCAACGAGGTCGACGTCGAGCTCAACGAGGGCCACTTGAACATCTCCGTCGACAAGCAGGATACCGAGGAGGTCGCGCGTCGCAACTACGTGCACCGCGAGACCTCGGCTTATCGTGCGGTTCGCAGCGTCTACCTTAAGGACGCCGACACCGTGGGTCTGACCGCCGTTCTTAAGGACGGTGTGCTAACTGTGAATGTTCCCAAGAAGAGCCAGACCGGTAACGTTACAAAAGTCGAGATTGGGTAGAAGAGCCTCAACGAAGCACTGAGGCGAAACTTCGAAGAACCAATACCACCGCTACTTGGGAATCCGGGCCCAGACAGTAGCAAACCAAACGCCTCCCTCTTCCCGAGCTCCTGACGATTCCTCTCCTGTCGTCAGGAGCATTTTTGTGTCCAAGGTGGGAAGGCCGAGGCATCGTTCGGGAGATGCTTGCAAAGACCCTACAGGCAGGTGAGGGGCGTGGTCTGGCTCGCCACCATGACGCGGAGCTGGCCTGCATCCGACGAGATGCCGCGTCTGCCTAGGAGCAGGGTCTCTCGGCAGGTCATGGGCAGGTTCGTGTGCTGGGAGATGTGCATGGCCACAACCGTCTGAGTCCGTGAGGTCGCCAGGGAGGGGAGCGCCTGGGCGGCCTGGCTGTTCGAGAGGTGCCCGGAGTCGCCGGCGATGCGCTTTTTGAGATGATGGGGATAGCCGCCATAGGACCACAGCATCGATTCGTCGTGGTTGCTCTCGAGGGCGAGGATGCGCGCATCTGAGAGGTACGTGCCCGCCTCTTCGGTTACGCAGCCCAGGTCGGTGCAGTATCCCACGGCGTCGCCCGCACGCTCAAAGCGGTAACCAAACGGTTCGAGCGCATCGTGGGGGACGGAGAAGGGCGTCACGGTAACGCCGCACACGGTGATAGGGGAACGTGCGGTCAGGGGATGGGCGCTGACCCCGCCCGCGTCGGCCCATGACGATGAAGCAAGGGTGCCTGTGCTGGCGTAGACGGGGGCGCCGAGCTTTTTTGCCGTGACCCTGAGCCCCCCAATGTGGTCGGTGTGCTCGTGGGTGACCAGGATCGCGCGCACGCGCGACGGGTTGAGCCCGAGGGACTCCATGCGGGTGCAGATTTGACGGCAGGAGATGCCGGCGTCCACGAGAATGAGGCCATCGGGGCACTCGATGACGCAGCAGTTTCCTTGGGACCCCGACCCGAGCACATGGAGGCGCAGCCCGTCTTGCTCCCATGCCACAAGGGCCGTGTGGGCTTGGAGCGATATGCTGCAGCCGCTAGCCAGGTCGGCCTGGATGTGGTCGGGGGTCGATAGGGGCTGTGCGGTCGGCATTACGGCGGTCTCCTGTGCGACAATGGTAGGGAACAACAGGCGATTATCGCCCAACTCAAGCCGATGATGCACGTCAATCCCCCTGGGAGGACCGGTTTTCATGATTAACGCCCTGCAAGCCGTGCCCCTTGCGCCTACGCCGTCATCCCCGGTCATCCTTATGGTGAGCGGCGGGTCGGACTCCACGGCTTTGCTGGTGCGGGCCGTCTTGGGCGAGCTCGACCTGTTCGACGGCCAGGGGCCGCAGAAGGTCGACCCGAGCCGGCTGGTCGTTCTCCATGTCAACCATTGCCTGCGTGGCGAGGCTTCCGACGGCGACGAGGCCTTTGTGCGCGAGCTGGGGAAGCGCCTGGGCGTCGCGGTCCATGTGCTGCGGGCCGACGTGCCCGGGATGCTGGCGGCCGGCGGCAATATGGAACAGACCGCGCGCGAGGTGCGCTATGGGGCCGCCTGGGACTTGGCGGGAGAAGCGGCCGGGCGGCGCGGCGTTGCCCGCGAGACGTCCCGCATCTTGGTGGCCCATACCGCCGACGACCGGGTTGAGACCTTTCTCATGCGTGCCACCGAAGGGGCCGGGACGTCCGGCCTGACGGGCATGAGGCCGACGAGGGGCATCGTGGTGCGCCCGCTGTTGGGGGAGACGCGCGCGGCGTTGCGGGCCTACCTTGCTGACCGCAGCATCGGCTGGAGGGAGGACGCCACCAATGCCGAAGACGCGGCCCTGCGGTCGTACATCCGCAACCGCGTGGTTCCCTCCCTTGTGGAGCGCAACCCACGCCTGCACGAATCGGTCGGCCGCATGCTCGACGTCATGGCCGACGAGGACCGGCTGCTCGAGGGACTTGCTGCCCGCACGCTCAAAAAGGCGCTGCGCCCGTCTCGCGCAGGGACCTTGGCCCTGGACGTTCGGGTCCTCTCCGAAGAAGACCCCGCCATTGTGCGGAGGGCGCTGCGCTGCGGGCTCAGGCGGCTGCTGGGCGAAGAGGGGTTTCTCGACGGTAGGTTCGAGGGGCGCCATGTCGAGGCCCTGCTGCGGCTGGTACGGGCGCGGGCGGGGTCTTGTTCGCTGCCCCGGGCGTTGGATGCCCGCATTGACCGGGGAGAGCTAGTTATCTCAACCTCTACATCAACTATAAGTTCACCTTTAACTAAACCGTTAGTTTTTTTGAGCGATACCGCAGATGATCGGGTATTTTTTCAAGGTTGCCCCGCACATGTCAAAACAGCGGCGCGATGGGGGGAGTATGTTGTGCGCGCCCGCCTTGTGCCGGTTCCCCCCAGCAGCGACGGGGTCGTCTATGCCCGGGACGAAGCATGCCGGCTGGAGCGGGATGAGGGTTTGACGGAAGGTCGCGACTTTGTTCTCGTCGACGCGGCTGCCGTCGGGCTGGGCCGGGGGGGAGTGCTCGAGGTGGGGGGTCCCAGAACGGGGGAGCGTATGCGCCCGTTGGGGATGGCCGGCAGCAAGCTCGTCTCCGACGTGCTTTCGGACGCGCATGTCCCCGTGCGCGACCGCCGTTGGACCCCGGTCGTGCGGACGAACGACGCCGTCTACGGCGAGGGGACGGGCTCGGGCGTTGTGTGGGTTGGAGGAATTCGCCTCGATGGCCGGGCCGCGTACCGGCCAGAAACGCGGGCGTTGGTAGAATTGACGTTCTGGAAGCCCGCAAGCGGCGGGGACGGGGCCGTGCCCCACGAGTAGCGCAAGTCCAAGGAGGGCTACACTGTGTCAGAACGGATGAGCGACGACATCGAGCGCGTCCTGTTCAACGAGGAACAGCTTGCGGAGCGGGTTCGCGCCATGGGAGCGCGCATCACCGAGGACTACGCCGGATCAAAGCCCCTTATGGTGTGCATCCTCCGGGGCGCGTCGATCTTCTTTGCCGACTTGGTCCGCAGCATCGACCTGCCCATAGAGATCGATTTCATGGCGGTGTCGAGCTACGGCAAGGCGGCCAAGTCTTCGGGGATCGTGCGCATCGTCAAGGACCTCGACACGCCGTTGCGCGACCGCGACGTGATCATCGTCGAGGACATCCTCGACTCGGGTCTGACGCTCAAGTACCTTTCGGCGAACCTCGGCTCGCGCTCGCCGCGTTCCTTGGCCATCGCCACGCTCCTGCTCAAGAACCCGAGCCCGGCCGTGGAGCCCCGCTATGTCGGCTACCAGTGCCCCGACGAGTTTGTGGTGGGCTATGGGCTCGACTATGCCGAGCGCTATCGCAACCTTCCCTATATCGGCGTCCTCAAACCTGGGGTATACAGCGCCTAGCGGTTTTGCACCGCACCCGTCCGAATGCAACGGTATGGCCCCATATCGTTGGCCGACATGCGTCTGGGGCCGGCCAAAGGCCCCCAAGGAGTTCGATCGTGAGCGACAACAAACCCAATAAGCCAGAAAAGCCCTCCCGGGGTGAGAAGCACGACAAGAAAGACAAGGTGGACAAGGGCGGCTTTGCGAGCCTGTTCGGCACCGATGGGGGGGAGGACGGCAACGGGGGCCGCAACTGGCGCTCTATCCTGCTGTATCTGCTCATCGCTGCCATCCTGGTGTTTTTGATCTTTGGTGTGGTGAACCAGGGGAACTCCCGGGACGTCCACGAGCTTGCCACGAGCGAGTTTGTGGCGGCCGTCGACGAGAACCGCGTCCACGAGGCCACCTACTCTGCTCGCCTCGGCACCGTCGAGGGTACCTTCTGGCCCAAAGAAGACGAGGTCGGCGATGACGAGAAGCTTGCCGACTACACCTCGACCTACATCGGCGAGGACTCGCTCGCCGAGCTGATGGCGGCTCACCCCGACATCGTCTACAAGGCCGATGTGAGCTCCACGCCCTTCTGGGTCTCGATGCTCTCGAGCCTGCTGCCCATGCTGCTGCTCATCGGCGTCATGGTCTATTTCATGAACAAGTTTGCAGACCCGAACTCCGGTGCCATGCAGTTCGGCAAGACCAAGGCCCAGACTACCGACGCCACGCGGCCCAAGGTCAAGTTCGACGACGTCGCCGGCTGTGACGAGGCCATCGAGGAGCTCAAGGAGATCAAGGACTTCCTTGAGGATCCCGACAAGTACCAGGAGATCGGTGCCAAGATTCCCCGCGGCGTGCTGCTCGTGGGCCCTCCGGGTACCGGTAAGACCCTGCTTGCCAAGGCCGTGGCCGGCGAGGCCGGCGTGCCGTTCTTCTCGATCTCGGGCTCGGGCTTTGTCGAGATGTTCGTGGGCGTGGGCGCCTCGCGCGTGCGCGACCTGTTCTCGAAGGCCAAGGAGCAGGCTCCCTCGATCATCTTCATCGACGAGATCGACGCCGTGGGCCGTCAGCGCGGTGCCGGCGTGGGCGGCGGCCACGACGAACGCGAGCAGACCCTGAACCAGCTCCTCGTTGAGATGGACGGCTTCGAGGACCACCAGAGCGTGATCCTCATCGCGGCCACGAACCGTCCCGACATCCTCGACCCGGCCCTTCTGCGTCCGGGCCGCTTCGACCGCCAGATCACGGTGGACCGCCCCGACGTAAAGGGGCGTGAGGAGATCCTCCAGATCCACGCGCGCAACAAGCCCCTCTCCACCGACGTGGACCTCGACAAGATCGCCCACCTCACCCCGGGCTTCTCCGGTGCCGACCTGGGCAACCTTATGAACGAGGCCGCGCTGCTCTCGGCCCGTCGTGGGCGGCCCCGCATCGGCATGACCGAGATCACCGAGTCCATGGAGCGCGTCATCGCCGGGCCGGCCCGCAAGAGCCGCGTCATGACCGAGGACGAGCGCACCATCGCCTTCCACGAGTCGGGCCACGCGCTGGTGGGCCATAAGCTCCCCAACGCCGACCCGGTGCATAAGATTAGCATCATCCCCCGCGGGCAGGCGCTGGGCTACACGCTCTCGATGCCCGAGGAGGACCACTTCCTCCAGACCCGCGGCTCCATGGTCGACGACATGGCCATGATGCTCGGCGGCCGCACAGCCGAGGAGCTCTTCTGCAAGGATGTGACCACCGGCGCGAGCAACGACCTGGAGCGCGCCACCAAGCTGGCCCGCTCCATGGTGACCCGCTACGGTA
>JAHZGC010000016.1 GCA_019421015.1 Coriobacteriaceae bacterium
GGGGCAAGCCCCGCCCCCGCGGGAGGGGGCGAGTGCACGGGAAATGCACAATTGGAAGCATCCTCTGGAAAATTAGCGCACGTCGCCCAACACAAGGGCACAGCCATCGTTTAGGAGGCTCTCCAAACTCGCCATGGTCGGCCCCTCTGCGTAAACCCTCACGACCGGCTCCGTTCCCGAGGGACGCACCAAGAGCCACGACTCGTCGGCAAACCTAAGCCTGAGCCCGTCCTTGTGGCTCACCTCTACAGGACGCATCCCAGATATCACCTGCGGGTTCAGTCCCGGAAGTACGTTTTGGAACATTTGCAGCGACACGCTGTCGATCCTCAGATCGCGACGCCCGTATTCCATATGACCCACATGGTCCTCAAGCGACAGGACAAGCTGGCCGAGCGTTTTTCTCGTCTGTGCCATCAGCTCGCAGAGAAGCAGCGCGATATAGAGCCCGTCCCTTTCGAGAAGATGGCCTGGGATACCGATTCCACCCGATTCCTCTCCTCCTAAAAGAACATCTCCCTTGAGCATCTCCCCATAGATCCATTTGAACCCAATCGGGGTTTCTGTCAGGGGGCACCCCAGCAAAGACGCCTCGCGGCGTACCAGAGACGAGCCGGAGGTCGTGATTACGACGCGGCCGCTTTGTCCCTTTAGGTTGACCAGAGCGCCCAAGATCAAAGCTATGATCTTGTGGGGAGACACGACGTTTCCGTTTTCATCCACGGCGCCGATGCGGTCGGAGTCCCCATCGTTCAAAAGGCCGGCATGGGCCTCGCTTTGCACAACCATCCGTTGGCAGGCAGCCGTGTAAGGCTCGACGGGCTCCGGCGTAAGGCCCTCGAAGTCAGGACCGCATCCATTGTGGATTTCGGCGGCCTCCACCCCCAACTCGCGCAAAAGCCGCACGAGGTACCCGCATGATGTGCCATGCATGGGATCGCACACGATCTTTAGGCGGCCGTTTCGTATCGCTTCGCCGTCGACAAGGGCTTTGAGACGTTCCAAATAGGGCGTCATGATGTCGAGGGTCTCGAAACACCCCGCTTCAAAGGGCGCGTCGGGCGCAACCGCCCGCTCGATCGCGTCGGTCACATCCTTGGGGGCGGCCCCGCCGTCAGCCATACGGACCTTTATGCCGCCGTAGCCGGCCTCGGCATGGCTGCCCGTGAGCATGAGGCCACCCACGGCGTCGGGGTCCTGCGCCACCGTCCATCCTAAGGCCGGGGTGGGGCAATAGCTGTCGGATAAAACCGCCCTCAAGCCCCGGGCGGCGACAACGCCCGCAGCGACCTCGGCGTAGCGGCGCGCATCGCAACGGGTGTCGTACCCTATATACATCGTTGCGCCAGCATCGGACTCCGCCAGGATGCGGGCGGCGGCATCCGTTACCCGGGCCACGTTTTCTTCGCTATAGCCAGAACCGTAGGGCGCACGCCAACCGTCGGTTCCGAAGCGAATCGAGTCCATGGAGCACCGTCCTTTCAGGCCGTACAAAAAACAAAGCGCGCGAGCCCCGGCATCCTGTGCCTGGTCCGCGCGCCCGAGCTCACCGTCGTGGAGTATGCCCCTTTTTACCGCAAGATATCGGCCAGGGCTTCGCGCAGCGAGTTCGCATAGCGCTCGTCGGCCAGGGCCATGCGGACGTTTGCCGCCACGAGGTTAGGGATGGTCCCCGTGTCATAGCCCTCGTTTGCATCTATGACGACCGCGTACATCTCCTCTTCAGACAGGAGCCGCACCAGCGCGTCGGTCAGCTGAATCTCGTCGCCTTTGCCAGGCTCCTGCGTCGCCAAAAGGTCCATGACGCGCGGGGAGAGCAGGTAGCGGCCAAAAATCGCCAGGTTGCTCGGCGCATCCTCAAGCGAGGGCTTCTCGACCATCTGCTCGATCTTCCACACGGCGCCGGGTTCCGCGTCACCGCAGGACTCGCAGCCGGCAACCGCGCCCACGCGCCGGCCGCCAACGATACCGAAGCGAGAGACCTCGGAGTCCGGAACGGCGACAACCGCGATGACGCTTGCCCCGCCGTGGGCCTCAGAAACCTCCTGGAGCTTGGGGAGGATCGTGTTGCCCGGCACAACCACGTCGCCCAGCAACACGTAGAAGGGTTCGTCGCCGGTGGCCTCGCTGGCCACGAGCACGGCGTGCCCCAAACCGCGGGGCTCATCCTGGTAGAGGTACTCGACGGCCAGCGATCCGGCATGGTCGCACGCGTCGGCGTAGGAATGTTTGCCCCGGCCGCGAAGCATGGCCGAGTACTCCTCGTCGGGAGTGAAATATGCCTCAATGAGCGGCTTGGAGAGAGAGGTCACCACGACACAGCCGTCGCAACCGGGGGCAGCCAGGGCCTCTTCGGCGACATGCTGGATGACCGGACGGTCAAGAACGGGCAGCATCTCCTTGGGCACCGACTTGGTTGCAGGCAAGAACCGCGTTCCGAGGCCGGCGGCGGGGATGATGGCTTTCATTGAGGAGAACCTCCAATAGGTCGGGGCGCCTCTATAGCAATCCACGGAATTGCCGGACAAGGCGCGAGGGCGCGGCGTGCTTGAGGCACATACGCCCGAGCGCAACGCGGTATCGGCAATTCCGTGGATTGCCATAAAGCGCCGGGTGTGCCCTTCCACTCTACCTCACCGGCAAGGCGACTCGCCAGCCGTGGGCACAAAGAACGCGGAGCCTGCAGTCAGCGCCAGGGGTCTTCTTCGAAGACGGGCTCTCGGTCGGCCGGCCGGTCTGAGTAGGGGTCGTAGCCGTCGTCGTCTTCGTTGGCGGCGCGAACGAACTCGTCCCTCTCCGCGAGCGGTTTGCCGGCAGCCACAGAGGCGCGGATCTGGTCGGCTCGACGCTCGTCGGCAAGCAGCTGCTTGTGGGCGGCTACGTCTTCGACGTTGCGGGCAACCTGGGCCCAAGAGGCGTTCCTGTCGGCAGTGCGCTGGTTGTGTTGGGCCTGAAGCTTGGAAAGGCGCCCCATCTCGCGCACGGTGAAGACGGCCGTCACCAAAATCGCCAAGGCGTCGGCCACGGCGGGCGCCGCAGGCAGGCAGGCAAGCGGGGTCATGCCGGTCAGCGAGGGCAACACGGCGGGAACGATGAACAGGCAAGGCAGGTAAAAAATGAGCTGGCGGGTCAGCGTAAGGAGCGTTGCCTTGAGCGGCTGGCCCGTAGCCTGGAAGTAATTGGCGCACACCACCTGGAACGGGACCACAGGGAACATAAGCGTCATCAGCATGAGGGTCGTCTCGGCAAACCCGAGCAGCCCCGACGTCAGGCCAAAGAACATCATGATCTGGTCGCAGAACGCGCGGCAAAGAGCCCACAGGACCAGGTTCACGACGATGGCCGAGATGACCGTAATCCAGAGGGTTTTTCGTACACGGCGGTACGACTGGGCACCGTAGTTAAAGCCGAGAATGGGCTGGGCCGCGACCGAGAAGCCCATGATCACAAAGAACAGCAGTTGGATAACCTTGTTGACCGTTCCGATGGCGGCAAGGCCGCCGTCAGCGCCCACGGGGTCGGTGGGGCCCAGGGCGGTGATCTGCAGGTTGAGCATGCTGGAGGTAAGGGCCCCCGCCACCTGCACGAGGAAGGTGGAGAGACCGAGGATGGCGATGTTGCCGATCAGCTTGGAGTCGGGTTTGAGGTATTCGGCACGCAGGCGCAGCTTGCACCGCTTGGAGAGGAAGTACTGGACAACCATGGCCGTGGTGACCGCCTGGCCCGCAACCGTGGCAAGGGCCGAGCCCGTCATGCCCATACGGAGCACCATAACGAACAGCCAGTTCAGCGCACAGGAGACGACGGTACCGACAAACATGATGAGCAGAGCGTAGGCGGGAGCCCCGTCGGTGCGCACAAAGTTGGAGAGGCCGGCGCCGACCGCCTGAAGTACGAAGCCCAACAGGATGACGTGGCAGAAGTCCCGGGAGAGCTGGCGGTTGGAGTCGGTGGCGCCCAAAAAGTCGAGCACCGGATCGAGGAAGGCAAGGGACACGACGGTCAGCACGAGCGGCACCACGACAAGCATGAGCAAGGAGTTCGCCAGCGTGCGCTCGGCCACCTCGTGCTTGCCCTCGCCCAGGCGAAGGGCCGCAAGGGCGTTTCCGCCGGCGCCGAACCAAGCCGCAAACGCGCCCATGAGCATCATGAGGGGGAAGGCGACCGTAGTTGCGGCAATACCGTCCTCGCCCACGCCGTGCCCCACGAAGAACGTGTCGATGATGTTGTAGAGGGCCGTGACCATCATGGAAAGGATGGCCGGCGGCGCGTACTTGAAAAGCAGCTGGGGGATGGGGGCGGTGCCCAACGGGTTGTCGGCAACCCCGCCGGCCTTGGCGGCCGCAGTCTCTGCCATAAAACATCACTCCTGTCGCGGGGCTTAGGCGCCCCCGCCCGGCCGCAGCCGACGCAAAAGGGACGCTCCCACAAACGACGGGGGCGCCCCGGTTGGGCCGTCGGCGGCGGCATACAAACATGGTCGCTCGAATACATGAGATGTAAACGTCTTGGGCCTATTCTTAAGACCCGGTGTGTGGTCTGCGTGCAGGAGGCTCTCCCCCATCAAACCCCCACGGGTCGAACGACCTTGGCATACAACGCCGCCCGGTCGAGACCGTAAAGGGGTCACGACCGAATCTTACGCCCCGTGCGCGAAAACGTGAGGGGCTCGAGCACCTCGCTCTGCAGCTCGGCCAGCGACCGGACGCCGAGCTTTGCACAGATGTCCCCCAGAAGCTCCTCGAGGGTGTAGAGAGAATCGCCGGTGCGGTTGCGGATGGCCGTGAGGGAGCGTCCACGGGCCAAAAGGTCGAGCACGTTGACCTCGACGGGGGTCAGGCCGGCGTCGGCAACACGGATCGCGACGTTATGGGCGATCTCGTCGCGCGGTTTTTCTGCATCGGCCCGGGCGCGCAGATGCGCCGAGGCCCGATAACCCACCAACGCCGGGGCGAGCGCCAACGCAGCCAGGGCTCCGAACGTGATGGCGAGGAAGGGCTGGAGGTCGAGGGCAAAGGTGGTTGCGGTCGCGTCGGTAAACACACCTCCCAGGGTAAAGGCACCCACCATAACGCCAACCACCACGTCGGGGGCCGTGGCCGTCCAGATGACCGAGCGGCCGGCGCGATCGTGGGCCTCTTCGGTCAAGGTCGCGATGGAAGAAAAGCACACAAAGGCAAGGGCGGAAGAAAAGGCGGCCGAGCCAACGAGCAAGGCCGTCTGGGTACCGAGGGCCCGCAAGGCAACGCTGGCAACCACGATCGGCACCGCCCACGGCAAGGAGGCGGGCACGCGCACGCTGGGAGACAGCACCATAAACCACAGGATGAACGCGACGGTGAACCCAAGGGCCGCCACGCACTCGGCCCCCTGGAGAAAGGCGCCGTTCGAGACGATGCCGCGCGGGCCGAACTCCCCTAAAAAGCCGAGCACAAAATAGACAAGGAACAGCCCGGCCCCATGGACGACCTGCGTGAGCGGAGCGCCTTTCGAGGCTCGCTCCGTCGCCTTGGCGCCAAGAGGCGTGACGGGGCGGCGGCGCCCCTCGCGAAAAACATCGCCCCGCGTGGCAACGAGAAGCGCCCAAGCGAGCAGGGGGCAGATTACCACGATGCCCGTGGCAGTCGTCGGCATCGACACCACGAGGATGGAAAACAAGACGCTTCCGACGACGGCCACGAGGGCGACCGTCTCGACGTCTGCAGGGTCGCGCATCGCAAGGGCGTTGGACCAAGAAAAAGCGATGGAGCAGGTACCGGCCGCCAGGGCGGTCCCCGCAGCCAAGGCGATGAGGTCCATGATGGGAGCCGGTGCCGCGTTTGCGACGAGGAACTCGAGGACGACGAGCCCGCCCATCCCGACCAGCAGGACCGTGGTGACCGCCATCGAGGCGCGCGGTGCCGGGCGGCCCTGGAGGAAGCGGCGCCCGAGCACCCAGCCTACCAGGCCGAGCAGGACGCCGACGCCAAAGGTCGCCTCGGCCGTAGCCGAAAACCCAGAGCACGCAAAAGGAATGCCCACGGCAATCCACACAAGCACGAACATAAGGGCGGCCGTCTCCGCAGCCAAGTTCCACAACCTGCGGCCGAACCGTTTTGCAATGGGACCGCGCCTCACCCGTCTCACCTCCCCAGCCCCGAGCTGTCGAGCTCCGTCGCGACCACGCGCTCCCCGGCAAAGGGCAAAACCACCGACACAAGGCGCGCGAAAGCAAAGTGCGCACCAGAGCGTATGGAACAAAGGCGTACCGCCGTGTCGGCGTTTTAAGAATCGCCCCCGGGCAGCTCAAGGCCGCCCACCGCGGCATAGATCGCACCGGTGCACGCGGGGGTCGAACCGCAGCACGACCCGAGCACGGTGGCACCTGTCCTCAGCTCCTCAACGGCAGCCTCGGCAAAACCATCGGGACCCAAAGGCCAAATCAGACCGCCCCCCGCGTTCTCGACAGGGTTTCCGGCGCTCGGACGAGCCACCAAGGGTACGGCGACGGCCGGGCGCATAGAGGCCAGCGCGGCCAGGGTCGCATCGACGTCCATGCAGTTGCACCCGACGGCACAGGCCCCCATCTCCACGAGCGCTTGGGCGGCATCGGCGGGATCGACGAGGCAGTCGGCGGTCAGGGCCATGGTGGCTATCACGGGAAGGTCCGTCACCCGCCGGACGCCGTCGATGGCCGCCAGGGCATCGTCGAGACGCACGAAGCTTTCGACGAGAAGCGCATCGGGACCGGCCGAGGCAAGAGCGGTGGCCTGGGCGGCATACTGCTCGACGGCGGCGGCGTAGCTCGGAGCGGGTCCCTCGGCCGTCATGGCTTCCGTCGCGTTGAGGCGGCGGGCTTTTAGGACGGCAAGGGCGGCTCCGGGCTCGACCTCGACGAGACAGGGGCCTATAGCGCCCAGCACATGGGGAAACCCAGCGCGCTTGGCAAGGCGCACGCCGACCTCGTTGATCTTTGCCATATGGTCCGCAAGGCCATACTCCTCAAGACGGTCGGGCGTTGCCAGGAACGTATTGGTGACGGCGCAGTCGGCACCCGCGTCGCGGTACCGGCGGTGGAGGTCCTCGACCGTTTCGGGCTCGGTCAGGTTGAGGAACGGCAGGCAGCCGTCAAACCCCATGGAGCCCAGCATCGTTCCCATGGCTCCCTGCACGATCACAACCTGGGTTTTCATGCGGACTTCGATATCGGCCATAGCATGCGCCTTTCGTTGAAATCGGGCCCGGCCACAGCAGGATGCCCCAACCCACGGAGCAATAGATCGGACAGGCGTGTTGTCGATAAAATGTACCCCTCCCGCCATGTCGCTGCCAAAGGCGCGCCAACCATCCAGAGCAAATACAGATTGAACGACGCGCCCGTTTTCTTCCCGACCCCTCGCAACCCCGGTCGCTAGAACATTTTGAGAAAGCTTCTGCGCAAGGCGGCCAAAGGCACGGCGTGCTTAAGGCACATAAGCCTTTGGCCAACGCAGCGCAGGACTTTATTCAAAATGCCCCAGGCACGCCTATACTAGCCCGTAGCTTTTGGTACCGCTTGTCCAAGTTGAAAGGGGCGCCCTTCCATGTGCGCGCACAAGGTGCGGCTCGCCATAACGGTGTGCGGCTTTGGCCTCATGCTTTCGTTGAACGCGTTCACGCTCTGGGGAATCTCGGCGCTGCTGGACTCGTCGGGCACATGGCCCCAGGCCGTGCGCGAGCTTACCACATGGTGCCTGCCCGCCAACGTGGGGACGTTTTTTATCTACGGCATCGCGGCGGCACGGTTCACGAAGCTCTCGGCGCGACGGCCCACCACCGCGGCCTGCGCCTTTTTGGCCGCAGGCGCCCTGGGGCTTCTGGGTGCCTGCGGCAACGTGGCCCTCCAGCCCGCCCTCCTCGCATGGGCAGGAATCAGTCTGGGCAGCGGCGGGGCCTTGGCCTTTATCTGCTGGGAGTTCGCCTTTGCCGCCACCCCCACCGACGACGCACGCAAGGCCATTCTGATGGCGAGCCTCTTTTCGGCCCTCCCCTACTGTGTGCTGGCCTTTGCACCCCATACCGTCATGATCGTCGCCCTCACGGCAGGGCTGATCCCCGCATGCATTGCGCTGTTGCTTCTGGGCCGCCGCCATATCCCCCTTGCCAAGGGCTCCGACGGCCCCGCGGCTTCAGACTGGCACGGGCTGTGGTCAAGCCTCTTGGTTCCCCTCGCGTGCACCATGATGGTAGGGCTGGTTGGGCCCGCCCTGGGCTCTTTTGCAACCCTGGAGCCTATGAACACCACCCTGCGCACGCTGCTCTACCAATTTGCCAACCTGCTCTCGGTAGGCGTTTTGGCACTCTGCTGGTTTAAACTCAAGGTGCGGCCCACCCTTGAGTCGGCGTTTCTGGCCCTTGTTCCCATAGCCGTGGTTGCGCTGTTTCTGTTTCCCTTCTGGTCCCACGGATATCAGGGCGTCGTGTTGGCCTTTGGCTGCTTCATTTTTAGTTTTATCTCTATATTGATGATGATGCTCTCCATCGAGCTCTCCCAGCGCTACGGGGTGGGGCTCGGCGCCGTCTACGGGATCTTTGCCGGCGGCACCTACTTGGCGCAGATCTTAGGGGGTTCGTTGGCCCGGGTGGTCGCCTCCAGCGACTATCCCAAGCAGTTTCAGGTTGTCGCCGTCGTGATGCTGCTGCTTTGGGGCCTCTCGGCCATAGCGCTCCTGACCATGTGGCGTGGCCGTTCAAAAAAGCCCGCAAGTTCCCCCGCGGCCCCCGAGAAGGCCGCATCCCAGGCCGATATGCTCACCGTCCGCTGCGAGGCCCTCGCCCACACCCACAACCTCACGCCGCGCGAACGCGAAGTGCTTGAACTCATAGGCCGCGGGCGCGACGTGGGGGCGATTGCCGAGATTCTTTGCCTGTCGCGCAATACCGTGCGCAGTCATGTGCAGCGGCTCTACGCCGACCTCGACGTGCACACGCGTCAGGAGCTCATAGACCTGCTCGAGAACACCGCGGCCGAATCCCCGGCAGACCGTGCCCCGTCCGGGACATAGGGAATGGCTCTAGCCGGATTGCAGCGTCCAGATGGCTGTTTTCCTAAAATTATGTATTTATTATATATAGAATATTGTTCCTTGACATAGCATTCTCCCAGGTAGATTCCATCGTTCTTGATTCATACCCCCCTTCGTACAATCTGGATGAACGTCCTGCACGCTCCCGCAAGTAGTCTGGGCGCAGCGTCTGAAACCGCAAGGCCACAGGCGCGTTCATCCGCGACGGGTGTGCCGCCTAAACGCCGCTCGCCCGTTTTTCGTTCGCGAAAGGGGACGTATTCTATGGAACTCAACCGTAGGCAATTCCTCGAAGGCGCCGGTGCCGCTGCAGCCGGCGTAGCCGCCATGGGTGCCCTGTCGGGCGCCGCACTGGCCGACGAGGCCGCTCCGGCCGCCGCCGACGTCATGACCGCCGACAAATATGCCGGCACCACGTGGTCCTTCGAGGTTGCCCCCGAGCCCATTCCCGAAGACCAGATCTCCCAGACCTACACCCATGACATCGTGATCGTGGGTGCCGGCATGGCCGGTGTGTGCTGCGCCGTGGCGGCCGCCGAGAAGGGCGCCGACGTCATCTTGTTCTCGGCCTCCTCGCGTGCCATCAGCCGCGGCGGCTCGAACCACGCCATCGGCTCGCGTTACCAGGCCGAGATGGGCATCGACTACAACCCTCAGGCCGCCCGCAAGATCGTGAAGGCCGAGCAGACCGCCGGCACCTACCTCATGGACAAGAAGAAGTGGGCCCGCTGGATCAACAACTCGGCCGAGTCCATCGACTGGACCATCGACCTCATGGAGGCCAAGGGCCTCAAGTGCTCCCTGGAGCCCGGCTTCCCCGACCCCGACGGCGTCATCGACGTGCCCCCGGCGTCCCACAACTTCTGGAACGACGAGCAGCCTTTCGGCGCGCTCTTCGGCGCCCCGATCGAGGCCCAGACCTACGCCCAGATCTTCACCGAGGACCTCGGCGGCGAGATCCACTACAACACCGTTGCCAAGTACCTGATCCGCGACGACGACAATACCGGCCGCGTGAGCGCCGTCATCGCCCAGGACGCCGACGGCAACTACGTGAAGTACGAGGCCAACAAGGCCGTCGTGCTGGCCACGGGCGACTTCTCGAAGGACCGCGATATGATGGCCCGCTACTGCCCGTTTGCCTACGACATCTTTAAGGACTACATCACCTGGGACACCATCAACTACGACGTCGAGCTGGCCTACGACGGCCTGATGCCCGGCGACGGCCAGAAGATGGGCCTGTGGGTGGGCGCCGCCTGGCAGAAGACCCAGCCCTGCGCTCCCATGATCAACGGCGGCGCCAGCGGCCCGGCCCACGGCGTCATCTCGAACTTCTGGGGCATCAACCTCGACATCAACGGCGAGCGCTACATGAACGAGGTCACCAACTTCGCCTACGGCGCCATCGCCAAGCTCATGCTCCCCGAGCGCACCGCCTTTGCCGTGTGGGACACCAACTACGCCTACACCCAGGACCAGTGGGAGCGCTTTGGCTGCAGCGTGGGCCTCGAGAACGGCATCATGCCCCAGACCCCCGAGGAGCTCATCGCCGGTTGGGACAAGAACGCCGAGCAGGGCACGGTAGAGGGCCTGGGCAACTCGACCACCTACTACAAGGCCGACACCATCGAGGAGCTCGTTGACCAGATGGCCGCCGACGGCATCAACAAGGAGAACGCCCTGGCCTCCATCGAGCGCTACAACCTCTCGGCCAAGGCCGGCGTCGACGAGGAGTTCCAGGTGAACCCCGAGGTGCTCTATCCCATCGAGACCGGTCCGTTCTACGCCACCAAGAGCGTGGGCGCCACCTTCCTGACCGTGTGCGGCGGCCTGCGCACCAACGAGAAGATGCAGGTCTGCGACGCCAACGACCAGCCCATCGAGGGTCTCTACAACACCGGCATCATGACCGGCGACTTCTATGCCAACAGCTACAACTTCGTGATGCCCGGCCAGAACCTGGGCGCCGTCTGCGGCACGCTGAGCTACCTGCTGGGCCGCGACCTCGCCGAGCTGTAAGGTCGGTGCGGTCTCTGGCCGCATAATTCCATGCACCCCGTTCTCAGCCGGGCGGAGTGCATACCATGCGGAAGGCCTTGCGCGCACCCCTGCCCGCAAGGCCTTCCGCAGTCTAAACCCCACCCAGCAGACCCGATGCGGCCCATATTCGGCAAGGAGATACGCCCCGCACCGTGGACAAAGGATCTCCGTCATTCCAATCGTTGCCGCTCGCAGATAAAAAACTACCGTTTTTTTTTAAAACCACGCCAAACGTGATGGTAGTGCGGTCAAACGTTGAAACCGATGTGTGTCCACAGAGCGATCACAATAGTTGGGAATTGATAACGATAATACGTACCTAGCACTTGAGGTTCCCCTTCCTCAAGACCGCTGACAGGTCCCCTTACCTGTCCAGACGCATCGTTTTCCCCTTTTTGAAAGATGCGTCGCATCCCTCCTTGTGAGAGGCCCGGTCCCCCACCGGGCCTCGCTTCGTTTATAGGGCCTTCCGCCGTTCAGAGAACCTTCGACGACCAGCCCGCATGACGTGCGCCCACGGCCCGCCCTTATGCCTGGGCAAGCGGGGGATGACGGCAAACGCCCTAAGCCGAGGTCTTCTCGGCTGCATGGAGCTCGTCAAGCCACAAAAGCCAGCGAGACATGGTGTGCTCGCTGATGGCGTGCTCCATCATGCAGGCCTCTTTGTCGGCCACTTCGGGATCTATGCCAAGGTCGTCGATCAAGAAGCTGCGCAGGGCCTGATGGCGCCCCCAGATCTCGGCCCCATAGGCCCGCCCCTCCTCAGTGAGGGTGATACGACCGTAGCGCTCTTGCTCGACGTAGCCCGCGTCGCGCAGACTCTGCAGGGCCTTGTTCACGCTTGCCTTGGAGACGTCCAGAAGGTTGGCAATGTCGACCGAACGTATCTCCGCACGCTCCTGGGCCTCCTCAAGCTCGACGATGGCCTCGATATAGTCTTCGTGCGCGGGAGTCAGACGGACACGCTCCTCCATAGAGGCACTTCCTCTCTATATAGTCGGGACGGGGGCGCAGGCGGCCTCCCGCTCGTCGCAGCAACGCAACCCCATTGGGGAATGGCCACAATTCTGGGAGAAGTTTACCCTCTTGTACAACAACCCAACCTGCTCTTTTTTCTCTTTTTAGGGCCAATCTTAGAATCATCGTCGCCGCATTGTAGGGGGACGGGGCGCTTGCGGCCCGGTGACGCGGCAACGCGCCGCCGACGCAGCGCCCCGTCGCGCCGGAAGGACCGCCCCTCCCTTCCGGCGAGTGCCCGTGTTGCAGGGTTTTTGCGCATGCCCCATGCGCTATCATGGCACCGCACAGGGGGCATGCGCCCCACCGAACACGGGGAGGACGGCGATGAACTCACAGGCGAACACGGTGCGCGTGGCCGACGTGGCGCGCTTGGCTACCGACGAGAGGGTCTCCATGCAGGCAACCGACCGCCTGCTCCACGCGGGACCCTATCCGCTCTACGCCGAGAACTGCATGGTAAGCGACATCGACGACTACGCCCTTGAGGCCGGCGGCACGGTGCTGGTCGGCGCCTACGGCCAGATCATCGCGAGCGACGGCTTTCTCATGGCCTTCTACGAGCCCGGCCGCTGCTCGGCCACCGAGCACGTGCACGCCCTCGTGCCCCACGACCCGGCCGACGCCCGGTATCTCTGGCGCGTGCTCGGCGGCTCCTCCAAGGCCCCGCGCCTGGTAACCGGTACCAGCCAACTGCGCCAGCTGGGAGGGTCGGCGCTGCTCAGCGTGCCGATCCCCTGGCCCGAGCGCCCGATCCGCGACGCCTTTGTGCAAGCCCTCGACGAAGCCGACCAGCGCTCCCAGGAGCTGGCAGAGCTCACGCCGTCCCTGCTGGCCGCCGGAGACGCCGCGTTTAGGGACATCGTCCTTGCCGACCCGAACGCCGTTCCCACCCCGGCCGGCACCGTCGCCTCATGGCAGGCGGGCACCAACGTCTGCGCCGCCGATCGCGGGCCCCACAAGCCGGTACGCGTGGAAGGCCCCCATGGCCGCCTGGGCCGCTGCGACGAGGCACTCGCCTGCGGTCCCGTCATCGCCGTGGGACCCGCAAGCCGGCGGTTGTTGGCCCACTACGTGGGCGAGCCGTCCCACCCGATTGCCGAGATGCGCTACGTGGGAGCGGACCAAAGCACGGTGCCCCTCTCGGTGCTGTTCTTCGCATTGAGGGCGGCCGGCCTCCTTGACCGCATGCGCATGGACGGCCAGCTCCTCGAGGCGCCGCAGCTCTCGATCGACGGGCTCGAAGGGCTGCCCCTCGTCGTGGGGACCCCCTCCTCCCAGGAGGCCTTTGACGCCGTGGGGGCCGACCTGCTCGAACGGCTGGCCCAGGCCGAGCGCGACAAAGACGCCCTGGCCGCCGAACGGCGGCAGCTCATGGTCGATTTCATAGACAACGGTCTGTGGGAGGGCTCCCCCATGGCTACAGCGCCCCTACCTCAGACCCCCGCCGCCCCCCAACCCATCGAGCAGCCCGGCCCCGACGCCCTCGGCGTCCTGGCACCCCTGGTCTCTCGGAACTCCTTTGGCCTGGAACCGGCCGACCTCGCCTGGGAACTGGCCCCGCTCGCCGCCCTGCGCGCCGTGGCCGCCCCCGAGCCGTGGGGCGGTGTGGCCCGCGCGGCGCAGGAGCCGTCGACGCTCGTGGCGGCCCTCGACGCCGCCATGGAATCTGTCGCCCAAGAAGACGACCTGCTCTCCTTCCTGCCCAACCTCTCGTATGCCAGCTCGTTGCTCACCCCCGAGCAGCTGGCCCAATGGGTGGTCGCCCTCGACGCCCTGGACCCCGCGGCGATCGACGGCGCGTGCGTGCGTGCGGCGTTTGCCCTTGAGCCCGACGGCACGACGCTGCCCGGCTCCATGCTCACCGTGGTCGAAGCCGTCGTGGACGCGCTGGCCTCCCGACTGCCCGAGGGTTGGGAGACCGCCTACGTGCCTTGGGAGGCATGCGACGGCATGGTCGACCTGTTGGGCCGCAGGCTGCCCCAGGTCACGGTGCGTGCGCAGTTCGACGACTTTGCCCATGCCCTCGAAGGCGCCCTGGTACGTGCAACCGAGCTGCGCGACCAACGCGATGCCCGCGGAGGGCTTGGTGCGGCACCTGGCAACGCCCTGGTCCATGACGAGTTTTCTGACTGGACGGCCCCGCTCGTGCTTGCCTCCCTGCCCTCCAACGCCGGTGCCTGGCACGACGGCCCGGTTGCGCCCACCGACCCACGCTGGTCGATCCTGGGCACACCGCCGCGCAACAAGGCCAACTATGCCTGGATCCAGCACGCGCTCTCTCACCAAAGCGAGGGGGGAGCCACGGTGCTGCTGCTCGCCGACGCAGCGCTCCACTCCAAAACCGGCAGCGAGCTGACGTTGCGCCAAGCCCTCGCGGCGTCGGGCCGGGTGCGTCTGGCGGCGGCCTTCCCGGCGCGCCTGCACGATGACGGGCGCGCCGCCTCGGCGCTCGTGGTTCTGGGAGACCCACGCCCCGACCCAAGCGCACCGTGCCTCATGGTGAACGCCCTGGGCCTCGGGCACCCGCGGTCCGCAGACCCCACGCGGCGCCTCCTGACCGCCGAGGACGCCGCCCGCATCGCCGACATGTGCGCCACATGGCTGCGCACGGGCTCGGCGGACCCCGTGCCCGGTTTTGCCCGCACGGTGAGCGTTGGGGAGCTGCTGGCCAACGACGGTCTTCTGACCCCCTGGACCTACACACACCGACGGGGCTTCTCCCCTTTTCGCGGGTTATAGGAGGCCCGTGCATCAGGGGCGGTCGGAAGGGTTACGATAGGCGCCAAAGAACACGGCGACCCCTGGATTGGGAGGCACTTCCCATGGCCTTGAAGCTCGACCAGATCATGATGTTGGTCTTTGGCGCGTTGGCGCACGACTATGCGGGCATGCCCGAGTGCGACGACGGCAACGAGAAGATGTGGGTCTCCGCCTGCGGCAAGGCGTGGAAGAACAAGACGCTCAACGACAAGCTCTTCTACCAGTACATGCAGCAGCGCATCGCAGACCTGGGCGACCACAACCTGTGCTTCCTCTGCGGGCCCGAGTCCGGCTACCAGCCCGAGACCTGCGGCTTTACCGTGCGCCGCTATGGCGACGAGCTCTATGTCACCGAGGCGGGGGCCGACACGCGCGTGGTCGCGGGCGACGCCGTCGAGCTCATCAACAAGAGCAAGCCCGAGGCGCACCTCACCTACGCCATCGGCAACCCCACGGGAAGCGAGGTGCCCGAGCGCCAGGACTGGTCGTTCTTCCTCAACAACTCTTCGCACTTCATGGTGCGCCACGCCGACGGCACGCGCCAGGACCTGCGCACCCGGCACTTCCCCGTCGAGGAGCCGGTGCGCTCCTGCGCCTTCGAGCGGCTGGAAGACGGCACGTGTGTGCTCACGGTGGGGCAGCTCGACGACGACGAGGCGGCCCGGCTGCTCGACGAGAACCGAACCGTGGCGGAGAAGGCCCCCAAGCTGGTCGTCGACCTGCGCCGCTGTGCAGGCGGCATCGAATCGATGGCGTACCCGCTGCTCGACTGGCTCTACGACGAGCCCGCCAACCTGAACGCCGTTGCCCAACCCGAGACCGTGCTGACCTATTACACCGACGCGAACTGCTCGCGCCGCGAGTTCCAGGTCGCCCAGCTGCGCCAGCTGGCCGAGGCCCAGGGCGACGACGCAAGCGCGCTGGGATGGCTCGACGAGAACCTCGAGGCCATAGCCGCCAACCGGGGCAAGGGCTATGTGGAGGAGACCGTGGAGCCCGAAGACCTGCCCATAAAGGCCGCACCTGCGGGCCAGAAGGTGGTCGTGCTCACCGACACGGCGACCGCCGATGCCGCCGAATGGTTCGCCCGCATGGCCAAGGACGCGCCGCGCGCCACCCTTGTGGGCCGCGCCACCCTGGGCAACCTGGACTACTCGAACCCCGTGGCCATGGCGTTTGAGAACCGCTTCATCTTTGTGTACCCCATGACCAAGACCAAGGCGGCGGCCGAGGGCAAGGGCATCCGCGGCAAGGGCATCGAACCCGACGTCTACGTGGGCTTCTCGCCCGAGGAATGCCTGCACGACGTGGTCATGGAGCGCGCCTTGGGGCTGTAAGGCTTCGAGAGGGCAAACAACCTGCCGGGGCCGGCCGGAAACGACCGGCCTTTTTTATGCCGCCAGCCTGTCGACCATATCGATGAGCTGCTGCTTCGAGTGGATGTGCAGCTTGGCGTAGATGTTCTTGACGTGCACACGCACGGTGTTCTCGCTGATGCAGAGCTTCTCGGCGATGCTCGCCCTGGTGTTGCCGCGGGCAAGCAGCTCGAGCACGTTCTGCTCGCGCTCCGACAGGCCGTAGCGGGCGACGACCTGGGCACAGGCGTCGGCAAGCGGGTCGGACACCGGGGCGGCGGCGCTGGGGTCCTCCGGTGCGGTGGGGCCCGAGGTGCCCCCGGACGTCGGCGCCGGGCTCCAGGGCGACCCCTCGTCGGCCTCGGGGTACTGGGCGGCCCCGAGGATACTCGAGGCAACGACCGCCACGATGGTCAACGACACCGTGATGGCGTTGACCGCCTCGGCCTCGGCACCGAAGGCGACGCCCACCGCCTGGCCGAACAGGGCGCCCCCTGCATACCCGAACGACACGATGGCCCACCCCAGCGGGAAGGCAAACGAGAGGCTCGCGAGGCCGCTGCGGGCCACATCGATGAGCACCAGCACCACGAACACCTGCACAAACTGCCAAAAACCCATGGTGAGGCGGGGAAGCCAGCCGTTGGCGCTGCCTCCCAAAAGGATGTGGAGAAGGAACAGCAGGGCGAGAACCGGGGTTAGAAAACGGCCGACCGTGGAGAGGCGCACGGTGCGGCGCCACAGCACCAGGGCGACGACCATGGCAGCCGCCACGCCCGTCATCGCCCATGACGTGCCGAGCATGAACGAACGGATGGTGGACTCGGTGGCTTGCTCGGCCGTGGTGCCGGCAGAGACGCCGAACACGAAGGCGTAAAGCACCAGGGCGAGCAGCAGGAGCCTGAAATGGCTGGAACTGCCGGGGCGTATGATCAGGGGGCTCTCGGCCAGGTCACCCGCCCGCCTGGCGACGGCGGCAAAACCGACGGCCGTCGCGATGGCCAGCAGGACGACCGCCACGTTCATGGCAGCCGCGACGAACTGCCCCACGGCCACAGAAAGCACGGCACACGCCAGCACGGCCGCCACGGCGGTCCCGATGCGCCCCCTCACGGTGAGGCCGGCCAGGACCTCCGCCCAGGCATAGAGCAGCGCCGCCGAGGTCGCGCCGATTACCACGGAGCCCCCGTACGCCACGACGTCCGACGCCGCACCGGTGGTGATCACCACCGAGGCCGCCGTTGCCAACGCCACCATGCCGCTTGCCGTCCACACCAGGAAACGCAGGGGGAAGCCGGCGCGGTTGCGCACGACCCCCGCAAAGGCGACCACCAGCACGAAGCAGCCGGCCAAGGACTGGCACACCAAAGGCGAGAAGACGAGGCCGTTCGAGACCGGGTAAAGAAAGGCGACGAGCGCCTCTTTCCACGCCAAAAAGCACCCAAGCCCAAGGGCCACCGGTAGATTGACCGTTGCGGCAAACCGTTGTGGCACGTCTCCCCCTAGAGCAATCCTCAAAACTGCTGCACCAACGTTTCTGCTCGGGATCACGTACCTCGGTACGCCTCACCCTCGTGCGCCTTGGTGCAGCAGTTTTGTGTTCTGCTATAACCGGCCGTCCCGTGCGTACGCACGGTTGTTAATTCTAAACGTTTTTATCCCCGTGTCCCCTCAGAACAAAAGACGCGGTGCGGCCCGAACCGGCTGCGTTGTTTGTCGGGAGGTGCATACGTCCCGCTTCGCGCACACCCCGGCTGCAAATAGGCACGCTACCATAGCGCCATCGGAGCCCAGCGCGCCCACGGGGGCGCCCGCCTGAGTTGGAAGGACTTCCATGAACACATTCATCGACACGCGCGGCAACGTGGTCGAGCCCTATTCGTTTACCGAGGCCATCGTGTGCGGCATCGCGCCGGGCGGCGGCCTGTTCGTGCCGCAGGCGATCCCAACCTTCTCGGTGGACGCCATCTGCGCCCTGGCCGACCTGCCCTACGCCGAGCGGGCCGCCTTCGTGTACGACGCCTTCGACATCGATGTGGAGCCGGCCGACGTGACCGCGCTCATGGCAGGCGCCTACGGCGACCAGTGGGACGACGAGCGCATCGCCCCGGTCGTGGACCTGGGGGACGGCGCCTACGTGCTCGAGCTGTTCCACGGGCCGACCTCGGCCTTCAAGGACATGGCCCTGCAGTGCCTCCCCCGCTTCTTTGAGCACGCCACCAACAAGATGCGCGCAGAGGGGACGCTCGACCACGACCACCTGATCCTGGTGGCGACCTCGGGCGACACCGGCAAAGCGGCCCTCGAGGGCTTTGCCGACCGAAGCCACGTGGGCATCGCGGTGTTCTACCCCGACGGCGGCGTGAGCGACATCCAGCTGCGCCAGATGACCACCCAGCGCGGCGACAACGTGAACGTCTTTGCGGCCCGGGGCGACTTTGACGACTGCCAGACCTCGGTCAAGAAGGCCTTTGGCGACGCCGCGTTCTGCGACCGGCTCATGGCCGAGCACAACGTGGCCCTCTCGAGCGCGAACTCGATCAACTGGGGACGCCTGATGCCCCAGATCGTGTACTACATGAGCGCCTACGCCGATATGGTTGCGAGCGGCGCCATCGAGGCCGGCGACCCCATCGACGTTTGCGTGCCCACCGGCAACTTCGGCAACATCCTGGCCGCCTACTACGCCAAGCGCATGGGCACCCCCATCGCGCGGCTCATCTGCGCCAGCAACGAGAACAACGTGCTCACCGACTTTATCCAGACCGGCGTCTACGACGTGAGCGACCGGAAACTGAGCCTCACCCCCTCGCCGAGCATGGACATCCTGGTGAGCTCCAACCTCGAGCGCCAGCTCTTCGAGCTCACCGACCGCGACGCCGAGAAGGTCGCAGGCTGGATGGGCGAGCTTGCGACCAGGGGCCGCTTTGAGGTGGACGAGCAGACCCGTGCCCGCATGCAGAAGCTCTACGCCGGTGGCTGCGTGAGCAACGACGACTGCCTGGCCGTAATCGGACGCACCTTTAAGGAGCAGGGCTATCTGGCCGACCCCCACACCGCCGTGGCCCTCGAGGTGGCGCGCCGCAACCGCAGCGAACGGCCGGTGCTTGTGGCCTCCACCGCCCACTGGGCCAAGTTCGGCCCCAACGTATGGCGCGGCCTGAACGGCGTGAAGGCAGACGAGCCCCTGCCCGCCGAGGTGGCGGCGCTCACGGGCGTGGAGCTGAACCGCGCCATCGCCGAGGCCACGGGGACCAGCGTGCCGGCCGGGCTCGAGGCGCTGGCAGAGCTGCCCCGACGCTTCACCGCCGTGGTCGACGCAACCAAGGACGGCGTGGAGACCAGCGTGGAGGGGTGGCTGGCCGAGAAATAGCGTCGAGCCGCTTCTATGCACACAAAAAAGGGTGTTCTCGTCAGGCGGGGACACCCTTTTTCATTTGAGGGCGACCATCTTCTTTTTTTGCTATCTACCAGGCATTCCATACGTTTCGGGTGGTAAGTCCATACGTCGCGTCGGGTCACAAAAACGTTCTCGCCGGGCCATGATTCGAGACGTCATCAACCCCGTGCAACCAAAGCGCACGGGGCCCCACGACCTCGATAAGGAGAGACCCCATGGAACTCACCCGCAGGAACTTTGTGGCCGGCACCGCCGTTGCCGGAGCCGCCGCCGCGGCAGCCGTCGTGCGCCCCGCCTCGGCCCACGCCGCCGTCACCACCGTGCCCGCATGGGACGAGGAGACCGACGTCGTCGTGGTAGGCTACGGCGCCTCGGGCGTGGCCGCCGGCATCACGGCCGCCCAGGAGGGCATCGACGCCATCGTGCTCGAGAAGTCCCCTGAGCCCGACGGCGGCAACCTGGGCTGCGCCACCGGCTGCATCCAGACCTGCATGCGCCCCGACGACGAAGACCAGATGTTCGAGAAGCTCATGCACTTCGACCACGGCGCGAACCCCGACGACGAGACCGAGACCCTCTACCGCACCATCATCGAGCAGGAGATGGAGGCCGCCGACTGGCTCGACGACCTTGACGACCTCGAGATCTACTGGGTCTGGCGCGACTACGGCGAGCCCGCAAAGATGACCGGCGAAGTGGCCTGGTCCGAGCGCGGCGACTCGTCGGGCAGCGAGCTGTGGGGCAACTTCCACGAGATCGCGACCGACATGGGCGTCGACGTGCGCCTGGGCACCCCGGCCACGCGCCTGGTCCAGAACCCCGACACCAAGGAGATCCTGGGCGTCATCGCCGAGAAGGACGGCGAGGAGATTGCCATCAAGGCGCGCAAGGCCGTGATTCTGGCCTGCGGCGGCTTTGCCGGCAACCCCCAGATGCAGCAGTACTTCACCGGCTGGGGCGTCCGCTACTGGCCGTGGGGCACCCCCAACAACACCGGCGACGGTATCATGATGGCCCAGTCCGCCGGCGCCCAGCTGTGGCACATGTGCGGCTCCGAGATCGGCTCGCCCTGCTACAAGCTGCCCTCCGAGGAGGTGGGCTGCTCGGTCACGATGCTCGCCGCCGGCCACTACAAGGCCGCCAGCTCGTGGATCTTTGTGAACCGCGCCGGCGAGCGCTTCACCAACGAGACCGCCGGCATCAGCCACTCGCCGCTGTGGTGCCGCGACCGCACCGTGTGGTTCGACATGGACAAAAGCACGGCCGAGTTCAAGAACCAGCCCTACTGGATGGTCTTCGACCAGGCTACCTATGAGTCGGGCCCGCTGTACATCCAGTCGACCAAGGACAACATGGCCGTCTCGTACGCCGGCGTGCACCAGCTGCTCGGCCAGGAGTGGACCAACGACTGGGCCCAGGAGAAGGGCTGGCTCGTCAAGGCCGATACCCTCGAGGAGCTCGCGGCCAAGATCTGCGGCACCACGCCCGCCGGCGAGTACATCGAGGGCATCGACCCCGAGGCCCTGAAGGCCACCGTGGCCGCCTACAACGCCACCGCCGCGGCCGGCGAGGGCGACGCCTTCAAGCGCAACCCCGAGACCTGCGTGGCCCTGGCCGAGGAGGGCCCCTTCTACGCCATCGAGATGGGCATGGGCATCATCAACACCCAGGGCGGCCCCAAGCACAACGAGCACAACCAGACCCTCGACACCAACAACGAGGTCATCGGCCGTCTCTACAACGTAGGCGAGCTGGGTTCCCTCAACGGCGGCAACTACACGCTGGGCAACATCGCCGAGGCCCTGACCACCGGCCACTTCGCCATGCTGCACGCCGGCGAGCTCGAAGACTGGGATGCGTAAGCCATGACCGCGCACATAACCAAACACCTGGCCGTCACCGCCGGCTGCTTGTGCGTCGTGGCGGCGCTGGGCCTGGGAACCTACGCCCAGGCGGCCAGCGCGCCGGGCAAGGACGGCGACGCCCCGGCCATCGAATGGACGCCGGAGCTCGACTGTACCGCGACCTGCCACGGCGCGCAGGCCGAAGCCATGGCTAACGAAGATACCCAGGGCGCCCCCGCCCACGGCTCCTTTGCCTGCGTCTCATGCCACACCGATGAGGAAGGCCTGGTCGAAGGTCATGCCAAGGTGACCGCCGACGATACCAAGAGCCCCAAGCGGCTCAAGAAGTCCGAGGTGGGATCCGACGGCTGCCTAACCTGCCACCAGGTCACCGACGGCGTGGTGCCGGCCGAGACCTGGGAGGCCCAGGAGGCCGGCGCAGCGGAGAAACCCGCGGGGCCGGACGCCAGCGAAACCGCCGAGAGCGCCACGGAGGCAGAGAACGCCGAGGCATTAGGCACTGCAGGGACCGTCCCCGCCGTCCCGGCCTACTCCAGCTCCGCCACGGCCGGCATCGAGTATCTCACCGACGCCAACGGCACCACGGTGAACCCACACGACCTGCCGGTCAACAAGAGCCACGCCACGCTGACCTGCGCCACCTGCCATACCATGCACGACGACACCACGCTCGAAGAGACCGCCGTGAAAGCCTGCATCAAGTGCCACCACGACAACGTCTACGAGTGCTTTACCTGCCACGACTAAGGCGTCCGATAACCACCCACGAGGCGCGCGGGCTCTCGGCGCACCTCCGCCGTCTTTCGCGTTTGCGTCCAAACGCCCCTTTTGCTGGCATAAATTGACGACCGTGAACGACCGGCTGTCCCTCCGTGGGGGTGCTTCGCAGGTACGAGGCACCCCCGTCCCTTCTTTAGCCAATAAAACCGCAGGATGGCGCGAGGTCTCAGCGATGAGGCTGGTTTTATCAATTCTGCAAGTCGTTCACGCCCGTCGATTTTTGCCAGAAGGGGCCTGCCTGTCTTGCGAACACGCCTTGGGCCTGAGCTCAACAAGCACCCGTCATCCATCGGGTGCGGTATGTTGGACGAGATCGTGGCTTTGCGACACGGAGGCCAAGCCGTTGGATGGGCTGCGAGCTTTGCGACTCACTTTTAAAGTAATACAAAAACTATGTTAGTATCACTGCAGGTATATGACGTACCGCGAATCGCGTCGCCTTGACATCCCAACAAAACCACGTCGCAAAGTTCTCGTTCCTGTCACGGACACCCCCGGCCGAGTCGCAAAGCTCCAATCTCGGCCAAGCCCACGTTCCCGGGGCCCCAGACTGCCAAATACCCTAAGATTCCCGACATTCCGCCTCCCCCGCAGCCAAACGGTGGTGGCCGCCCATTCCGGGCTCATTCCAGGCCGTCCACCAGCTCCAGAAGCTCGTCGCGGCTATGAATGCCCATGCGCGCGTAGAGCTGCTGCAGGTACCAGCGCACGGTGTTCTCGGAGATACCGATCTGCTCGGCGATGCGCCGCTTGCTGTTGCCGCGATAAAACAGCATGAGGATCTGGAACTCGCGGTCGTTGAGGGCATACCGCAAACGCAGGGCAGTGTGGTCGGAGGCCTCGCGGGGCACCTCTACAGCGGGCACCTGAGCCAGCTCCTCAGACTCACCCAGACTTCGGGCCGTGGCAAAGAAGCAGCTTGTCAAAAACGCCAGCACACACAGGGCCGTCAGGTACACCAGATCGGCGCCCAGCGTGATAAAACCAAAGGTGCGCACGAGCCACGCATAGCCCACGATGCCTGCAATCACCGAGAGCTCGTAGGCCCCGCGCCCCACGCCGTACACGAACCACGGACTGCGGCCGGTCACCGCCGCCAGCTTGAGGCAGGTCAAAAACAGCAGCATGAGCACCATGTTGCGCGCCGTCGACACCAGCGCGTACGAGACCAGCGTGTCGAGGCCGCCAATGAACCAGACCCCCAGCAGCACGAAGACGCCCACCAGCATGAGCACCTTGAACACGGGCTCGTAGGTGGCGGCGTGGCTGCCCGACTGCACCGCGAGCCACACCATGAGCACCAGAGGCAACAAGGCGCGCAGACCGTAGTTGAGCAGCACGATGCCGGCACTGTGGTCGGAGGCATGGATGCTGTCTTGCAGCACGCTGAACACAAAGCCGTTGCCAAAGACCAGCGCGTACACCACGATCTGCACCACGAGCACCACAATCTTGCCCACGCTCGCCGCAGCGGTCGGGGCCGCAGGGCACTCTTGGCCAGACCCCGCAGTGCCCAGGCGCAAGCAGAGACGAACGGCCGCCACAGAGACCACCGGCAGCGCCGCGCCCGCCATCAACGCCAAGGGCAGCCATAGGTCGATCAGCATCTTGAAGAGCAGGCAGCCCAACGCTCCCAGTGAAAACCCCAGCAGCACGTAGCAGAAGCCGTTGCGCAACGGAACTTGGCACAGCGCATAGAACCAGGCCGCAAAGCACCACCCCATGCCCACACCGGCCAGCGCCCCAAGCACCAGGGCGTACGGGCCCTGCACCATCCAGGGGAGAAGCCCCGCAAGGGGCAGCGCAACCATAGGAGCCGCAAAGGCGACGTCGCATGCCGCAGGCCACGCACCGCGCCGGCACAACCCCACCAACGCCAGCACAAACAGGCAGCCCAGCATCCCTGCATGAAACGCCAGCTGAAACGGTTGCTCGGAGCAGACCACACCCGAACTCAGGATATACATCCACGTCTGTGGAAAAACGAGACCCAGAAAGGCCAGGTGCCCCCGCGTGGCAAAAAGCTGCCGCATGTATGTACGCACGCCCGCCTCCCCTTTTCTCGCACCACTCACCCGCATCAAGCGCCGCCCCCCTGTGCCCCATAGTACAACGGGACAGCGCCCCGGCGCTAAAAGAACAGCAACGGGCCGGCGGAGCACATCGGGGGCACAACCCGGGCCGTACCTCGAACGCCCCACATGCAGGATATATCCGGAGGCACCCTCCCCAACAGGTGTATCATGACAGCCGGCAATCCCCATCGTCGAAAAGGAGCCCGCCCCATGAGCGACGTCATCGAACGCCTCGACCGCTACGCCCGCGTAGCCACCCCCTCCGACCCGGCCAACGAGGCCTGCGTGCCCTCGAACCCCGAGGAGCACGACCTCGCCCGCCTGCTCGCCGAGGAGCTGCGCGCGCTCGGCATTGCCGACGCCGAGGCCGACGAGCACGCCTACGTCATCGGCCACGTGCCCGCTTCGGCCGGCTGCGAGAATCTTCCGTGCCTGGGCCTTCTTGCCCACATCGACGCCAGCCCCGACGCTCCGGCCCACAACGTGGACCCGCGCCTGGTGACCTACGAGGGCGGTGAGCTGGTGCTGGGCGAGGTCGGCGGCAAGGTCATCAGCCTCACCGAGGAGAACACCCCCGGCCTTGGCAAGCTCGTGGGCAAGCAGCTCATGGTCACCGACGGCTCCACCCTGCTGGCCGCTGACGACAAGGCCGGCGTGGCCGAGATCATGGCCCTCGTGGCGCTGCTCCAGGCCGATCCCGCGATTCCCCACCCGCCCATCGCCGTGTGCTTTGCCCCCGACGAGGAGATCGGCCACGGCTGCGCCCTGCTCGACCTTGACAAGTTCGGTGCCGCCTACGCCTACACCCTCGACGGCGCCGAGATCGGCGGCGTGGAGTACGAGTGCTTTAACGCCGCCAGCGTCACGGTGACCGTGCGCGGCCACGAGATTCACCCCGGCAGCGCCAAGGACATCATGATCAACTCGCTCCACGTGTTCGAGGAGTTCGACGCCATGCTCCCCGCCTGGGAGCGCCCCGAGCACACCGACGGCTACGACGGTTTCTTCCACCTGTGCGACGTGCAGGGCACCTGCGTGGAGACCACGGCCCACTACATCATCCGCGACCACGACGCCGCCAAGTTCGAGCAGAAGAAGCAGCTGGTCAAAGACGCCGCCGACCTGCTCAACAAGCGCTGGGATAAGCCCCGCGTGACCGTTGAGGTGCGCGACCAGTACCGCAACATGGCCGAGGTCGTGGAGCCCCACAAGCACCTGATCGACAACGCCTACGCCGCGTTCCGCACCATCGGCGTCGAGCCCTTCACGCTGCCCATCCGCGGCGGCACCGACGGCTCGCAGCTCTCGTTCCGCGGCCTGCCCTGCCCCAACCTCTCGACCGGCGGCCAGAACTACCACAGCGTGCGCGAGTTCGTGGTGGTCGACGAGGTCGAGGGCATGGTCGACTTCCTGGTCGAACTCTGCAAGCTCTACGCCCAGGAGCAGTAGCATCTCGGCACGGCAGGCGCCCCCCAACCAACCGCATACGGCGGAGAAGCCCCCAAGGTAGCAAGGGCTTCTCCGTCGCTTTTTGATGCGAGCCGGCCTTTCGCCTGCCAACTATCTACGACATCGCCTTTGCCGGCATCGTGCGGCTTTTGGGAGACGAGGCATGACCTTAAAGCGGAGAGGCCCCCGGAATCCCGAGGACCTCTCCGCATTCACATTCAGAGTGCTTTAGATTGCACGGACGCCAGCTGCTTACTTGCCGTTAATCTCGGCCGTGGCGTTCTCGCCGGCGTTGCGGCCCATGACCGTGACGTCGCAGATGGCGTTGCCGCCGATACGGTTGGAGCCGTGGAGGCCGCCGGTGACCTCGCCGGCAGCGTACAGGCCGGGCACCACATCGCCGAGGATAGAGAGGCACTTGTTCTCAGTGTTGATGCGCACGCCGCCCATGGTGTGGTGAATGCCGGGGTACACGGCAATGGCATAGAACGGGCCGGTCTCGAGCTTGTCCACGAAACCGGTGGTACGGCCGAAGGGGTCCTCGGCGCCGTCGACCGACGCGTTGTAGGTGTCGATGGTGGCCTGGAGCTCGTCCGCAGGCACGCCGATGAGGTCAGCCAGGCCAGCAACGTCGTCGGCCTTGACGCTCATGCCCTTGTTCTCATACTTGCCGGCTGCGGTGTTGTTGTCGTAGACGGTCTGGTCGTAGATGACCCACACCTTGCCGTCGGGCTGCTCGATCTCGGCGGCCGACACGACGTCGCGGGTGCCCATCTCGTTGGTGAAGCGGTCGCCGGCGTTGTTGATCAGGATGGCACCGCCGCCACGGATACCCTCGGCGACCAGCGAGCCGTCAGCAAAGACCGTGGGGTGGATCTGGATCTGGTCCATGTTCACCAGGCTGGCACCGGCCTTCTGAGCCATGACCATGCCGTCGCCCTGAATCGACTGGGCGTTGGTGGACACGTAACCGTCCAGGTCGGGGCGGAACTGCTTGATCATGTCGGGGTTGGAGCCAAAGCCGCCGGTGGCCAGCACGACCACCTTGGCGCCGATCTTGGTTCCGTCCTCGCACACGACGCCGTTAACGGCGCCGTTCTCATCCTTGGTCAGGTCGGTCACGCGGTGGTTGAACAGGACCTGGATGCCGTCCTCGTCCACAACGGCCTCGAGCGCAGGCACCAGGGCGGCGCCGATGGGGGAGCCGTCGGAAGGACGGTGGCAGCGCTTCACGCTAAAGCCGCCGGTGGTCGTGATGTTGTCAAGCACCAGGCCGTGCCCGGCCAGCCAGTCGATGGTGTCGGCCGAGCCGTCGCACATGGTCTCGACCAGGTCGGCCTGGTTCATGCCGTGGCCGCCGGCGATGGTCTCTTCGATGAACAGGTCGACGGAGTCCTCGATCCCCTGCTCCTTCTGATACTGGGTCCACGCGGCGTTCATACCCGAGGACGAGAAGATCGTGTTGCCGCCGGCCATGGCGTTGCGCTCAACAATCAGGATGTTCTCGGCCGGGATACCCGCCTCGCAGCCGGCAATGGCAGCGCACATACCGGCGCCGCCCATGCCGACAACCACGAGGTCATAGGAGTCGGCGGGCGTGTCGATTTCAGTGGCAAACGCTGCCGAGGCGCCCATAGCCCCCACAAGGGCCGCGGCGCTGGCGGCGGAAACGAACGTACGGCGATTCATGGTTACGGACATGAGATTCCTCCTGCACACTTGAAGTGTTGCGTCCCGTGAGGAAACCCCCTTGGCCTCCTCACGTCTGACCTAGCTTACCCAGACGTGAAGAGCGTTAAACGGTGAATCGCACAAGATTTTTCGCCTATTTTTTCGGCCTACGTTCATATATCCCAGGCGACCGGCAAAGAGATGAAGGTTGCGGGGAGAATCTTGTAGCACTTAAATCTCTTCGGAGTTAGGAACCTCGATATGAGAGACCCTCGCCCCTAAAGAACTCAGCTTCTCGGCAAAACGCTCGTAGCCACGCTTGATATGGCGGGTCTCCGAAACAAAGGTGTACCCCTCTGCAACCAAGCCGGCAAGGACCAAAGCCGCCCCTCCGCGCAAATCAGGGGACGCCACCTGGGCACCCGTAAGGCGGCACGGCCCCTTGATAAGGGCATGGCGTTCCTCGACCCGAATGTTGGCACCCATGCGCACCAGCTCGGCCACCAGCATAAAACGGTTCTCAAAGACGTTCTCGGTCACAAAGCTGGCACCGTCGGCCATGGTGTCGAGCACCATGAACTGTGCCTGCATGTCGGTGGGAAAGCCGGGGAACGGCAAGGTCTGCACATCGGCCGGGCTCAAGTGCTCGGCGCGGCGCACGGTGACCCCGTTCTCATGGCGTTCGACCGGGATGCCCATAAGGGACATCTTGCTCAAGGGTATGTCGAGATGGGCAGGGTCAAACCCCGTCACCGTCACACCTTCGTCGGAGCACAGGGCCCCTGCTACCAAGAACGTACCCGCCTCGATGCGGTCGCCCACCGTGCGGTGGTCACAAGCGTGGAGCTCCTCGACCCCATGGATTTCGATGATATGAGAACCGGCCTCGCGGATATCGGCACCCATCTCGTTGAGCATGTTTGCCAGGTCGACAATCTCGGGCTCACGCGCGGCGTTCTCGATAATCGTGGTGCCCCGGGCCTTAACGGCGCCCATCATGACGTTCTCGGTGGCACCTACGCTCGGGAAGTCAAGCGTGACGATCGTGCCGCGCAAACCATGGGGGGCGCTGGCATGGATGTTACCGTGCTGGTTGACAAACTCGACGCCCAAGGCGGCCAGACCCGCGAGATGCTGATCGATGGAGCGCGCCCCGATGTTGCAGCCACCCGGCATGGCCACGACGGCCTTGCCGAACCGCGTGATAAGCGGCCCGAGGATGGAGATGCTGGCCCGCATCTTAGAGACCAGCTCATAGGGGGTGACCCACTCGGTGGCCTCGGTGGTGTCGATGGTCAGTGCATGATCCCCATGAACAACAGAAGCGCCGAGCGTCTCAAGCACCTTGGCCATGAGCCGCACATCGGAGATGTTCGGCACATTGCTCAGGTGATAGACGCCCGGCGCCATGATGGTGGCAGCCATGAGTTTGAGAGCGGAGTTCTTGGCACCCTCGACGCGAATAGAGCCCTGAAGGCTATGTCCGCCTTCGACCTTGATAACGTCCATTGGGGTGCCTCGCCTGCTACTCGCCCGTCACGGTATGAAGCTGGAGCTCAAACCAAGCCTTCTGTCCCTTATAGTACGCGACCGACGGGTCGTCGGCCTTGAGACCGGCAAGGGTTTGGTCAATCTTGGCAAGCTCGGCACGCACGTCGTCGGCCTTGATGCCGCTGACTTCGAGCGCGTCGTTGGCAAGGACGATAACCTTGTCATCGCTGATCTGAGCATAGCCACCCGACACCACGAAGCTAGCCTTGCCACCGTCCTTGGAAGAGCCCGGAACGGTGACCGTCACCGTTCCGGGAGCCAAGGCGGAAACAAGAGGCTCGTGGCGCCGCATGACTCCGAAGCCACCCATCTCTCCGGGCAGCGCCACATAGGTGGCGTCGCTCTCGAAGACGGTCTGCACCGGAGTGACGATCTCGCACTTCAGCATGTCCGCCATAAGCCTGACCTCTTTCCTACGTAGTTAGAAGTTAGGCCTGCTCGGCCAGCTTGGCCGCGCGCTGACGAACATCCTCGATGTCGCTGGCATAACGGAAGCACTGCTCGGGCAGATCGTCGCACTTGCCGTCCACGATCTCGGCAAAGGAGCGCACGGTGTCCTCGAGCTTCATATAGACGCCCGGGTTGCCCGTGAACTGCTCGGCCACGTGGAAGGACTGGGAGAGGAACTGCTGGAGCTTACGCGCACGGTTCACCGTGAGCTTCTGCTCCTCCGAGAGCTCGTCCATACCCAGAATGGCGATGATGTCCTTCAGGTCGGAGTAGGCCTGGAGGATTTCCTGGACCTGGGTGGCCACGCGGTAGTGCTCCTCACCGACGATGAGCGGCTCCAGAGCGGTCGAGGACGAGGCCAGCGGATCGATGGCCGGGTACAGACCGAGGTCCGAAATCGCACGCGACAGCGTGGTGGTGGCGTCCAGGTGGATGAACGTCGTGGCCGGGGCCGGGTCGGTAAGGTCGTCGGCGGGAACGTAGACGGCCTGAACCGAGGTGATGGAGCCGGTCTTAGTCGAGGTGATGCGCTCCTGGAGGTCGCCCATCTCGGTGGCCAGCGTGGGCTGGTAACCGACTGCCGAAGGCATACGACCGAGAAGGGCCGACACCTCGGAGCCCGCCTGGGTGAAGCGGAAGATGTTGTCGATGAACAGAAGCACGTCCTGGCCCTGGTCACGGAAGTACTCGGCGGTGGTCAGACCGGCGAGGCCGACGCGCAGACGCGCTCCGGGAGGCTCGTTCATCTGACCGTAAATCATGACGGTCTTGGCGATAACGCCGGACTCGCTCATCTCCAGGTACAGGTCGGTGCCCTCACGGGTGCGCTCGCCCACGCCCGTGAACACGGACGTGCCGCCGTGACCGAGGGCGAGGTTGTTGATCAGTTCCTGGATCAGAACGGTCTTGCCGACGCCTGCGCCGCCGAAGAGGCCCGTCTTGCCGCCACGGACGTAGGGCTCGAGCAGGTCGATGGCCTTAATGCCGGTCTCAAAGATCTCGGTCGAAGTCGAGAGCTCGTCGAAGGCAGGGGCCGGGTGGTGAATCGGGTAATACTCGGTGATCTCGGGCATGGGCTTGTTGTCCACCGGCTCACCCATGACGTTCCAGACGCGGCCCAGGGTCTCGGGACCGACGGGCATCTTCATAGGTGCCCCGGTGTCCTCGACCTCGATGCCGCGCTGCAGGCCGTCGGTGGAGGACATGGCGACCGTACGGACGATACCGCCCGGACGGTGGCCCTCGACCTCGAGGACGGTCGAAACTTTGCCGACGGGGGTCTCCGCGTCGACCTTAAGGGCGTTGTAGATTGCCGGCATGCAATCCTCGTCGAACTCGACGTCGACGACAGGACCGATGACTCGGACGATGCGCCCAATGTTCTTCTTTTCGCTCATCGTCTTTACTCTTCCTTTTTCTGGGCAGCGGCGCCGGCAACGATCTCGGTGAGCTCGGTGGTGATGGCGCCCTGGCGAGCACGGTTGTACTGACGCTGCAGGGTGTTGATGATCTCGGTCGCGTTGTCGGTGGCCGACTTCATTGCCTTGCGGCGGGCACCCTGCTCACCAGCAGCCGAGTCGATGAGGGCATGGTAGACCATGGTCTCGACATAAGCGGGAAGCAGACGGCTCAGAACTGCAGCCTCGTCGGGCTCGAAGTCGAAGGTAGCCTCGGCAGCCGTATCGGCCACCGCGGCGCCGCTCACGTCGATAGGGAGGAGCTGCTCGATGCGCAGGTCCTGCTCGGCGGCGTTGCGGGCGTGATTGTAGAACACCACTACCTCGTCCACCTTGCCCGTGGCGTACTGCTCGCGCACGTAGGAAGCGATGCGGCTTGCCTCGTCGAACGTAGGGTCACCGGAAAGGCCGGCGAACTGCATGTCGGCGGTGACGCCACGGTACGCAAAGTAGCCGATGGCCTTCTTACCGCAGAGGATGTAGCTCGTCTCGATGCCCTGCGCTGCGTTGGCCTGAGCCTTCTTTTCTGCAGCACGAAGCACCTGCGTGTTGAAGGCACCGGCAAGACCGCGGTCGGACGCGACCACAATAAAGAGGGCGCGCTTCTTCTCGGCATGGGACGCGAGGAGAGGATGCGAGCCCTCGCCGGCCTTGCCGGCGAGGTTGCCCAACATCTCCAACATTGCCTCGGAGTACGGGGTCGCCGCCACGACACGGTCCGTTGCACGGCGGATCTTAGCGGTAGCCACCATTTCCATGGTACGCGTGATCTGCTTGGTGCTCTTGACCGAAGTGATGCGCTTCTTGATGTCGCGGAGGTTGGCCATGGTTACACCTGGCTTTCGGCGATGAACTGCTCGCGGTAAGCCTTGATGGCGTCTTCCATCTTAGCGGCCAGCTCGTCGCTGACCTTGCCAGCCTTGATCTCGGCGTTAAACTCGGGATGGGTCCCGTGGATGTAGTCGAGCAGGCCGGAGCGGAAGGGAAGCACCTTGTCGAGCGGCAGCTCGTCGATGTAGCCCTTGACGCCCGCGAAGATGGAGATGACCTGGTCGGCGACGTCCATCGGCTGATAGCGGCCCTGCTTGAGGAGCTCGAACATGTGCGAGCCGCGGGTCAGCTGGTCCTGGGTGGCCTTGTCGAGGTCGCTGCCGAACTGCGTGAAGGCCTTGAGCTCGTTGTATGCGGCAAGGTCAAGACGCAGGTTGCCGGCGAACTGCTTCATCGACTTGATCTGAGCCGAACCGCCCACGCGCGAGACCGAAAGGCCCACGTCGACAGCCGGGCGCTGGCCCTGGAAGAACAGCTCGGTCTGCAGGAAGATCTGACCGTCGGTGATCGAAATCACGTTGGTCGGAATGTAGGCCGAGATGTCGCCCGCCTGGGTCTCGATGATAGGCAGAGCGGTGAGCGAACCGTAACCGTTCTCCTTGGAGAGCTTAACGGCGCGCTCGAGCAGGCGCGAGTGCAGGTAGAAGACGTCGCCAGGATAGGCTTCGCGTCCCGGGGGACGGTCGAGGGTCAGCGACATCTGACGGTAGGCGACGGCCTGCTTGGTGAGGTCGTCGTACACGCAGAGGACGTCGCCGCCGGGGTTGTCCTCAGAGGCGGGCTTGCCGTCCTTGCCGTTGAACATGAAGTACTCGCCGATGGCGGCACCAGACATCGGGGCGATGTACTGGAGCGGCGCAGCATCGGAAGCGGGGGCGGCCACGATGATGGTGTAGTCGAGGGCGCCGTACTTCTCGAGTGTCTCGCGGATAGCAGCCACCGTGGAGGCCTTCTGGCCGATGGCGACGTACACGCAGACCATGTTCTCTTTCTTCTGGTTGATGATCGTGTCGATGCCGATGGCGGTCTTACCCGTCTTACGGTCACCGATGATCAGCTCGCGCTGGCCGCGTCCGATCGGCACCATCGCGTCGATGGCGAGCAGGCCGGTCTGAACGGGCTGGCACACAGGCGTACGGGCCATAACGCCCGGGGCCTTGAACTCGATGGGGCGATAGCCCTCGGCCTCGATGGGACCCAAGCCGTCGATGGGCTCACCGAGCGGGTTGACAACGCGGCCGAGCATCCCACGGGACACGGGAATCTCGAGAATACGACCAGTGGTGTGGACCTCGTCGTTCTCCTTGATGGCGTTCACGTCGCCAAGAAGAACGGCGCCGACCTCTTCCTCCTCGAGGTTCTGCGCAAGGCCATAGACCTTCTTGCCAGTGGAGCTCACGAACTCAAGGAGCTCGCCAGCCATGGCATCGCGCAGGCCCTCGACGCGGGCAATGCCGTCACCGACCTGGATGACCGTACCTACTTCACGCGTATCAACCGTGGTGTCCAGCGAATCGAGCTGCTTCTTAAGTGCAGCCTCGATATTTGCAGCGGTAATCTCCGCCATTTACTCTTCACCTCCGGTAGATGCGGTAGAGAGCACCTGGCGTGCATGGTCGAGCTGCGTCTTGACGCTGGCGTCCATACGCTTGCCGTGGGTGCTCATGATAATGCCGCCGAGAATCGAAGGGTCCACGCTCTCGTTGAGGCGAACCGAACGACCCAGGTCGGCAGCAAGTTTGGTGCTGATGACGTCGCGCAGATGGTCATCGAGCGGGACGGCCGTGGTAACGTCCACGACCACCATGTCGAGGGCCTTCTCCGCTGCTTCCTCGTACGCGGTAGCAACGCGGCCGAGCAGCCCGATCTCGCAGCGCTCGGCCATGACAGCCACGACGGAAACGACCTCAGGCGCAAGGCCGGAGAAGACGTCCTTGACAAGCGCCGACTTGTTCTCTGCAGAGATGTTGGGGTCCTGCAGGAACTCACGCATCTGGCTCGACCTGGTGACAGCCCTGCGGGCGCTCTTGAGGTCTTCGATGTCCTCGAAGGCACGACCCGACTCCTGTGCCGCCGCAAGGAGGCACTCGGCATAGGTTGCAACCTGTTGTTTGGCCAGCATGCGATTAATTGGCATCGAGGGTCCCCGCTTCCGCGACGTACTTCTCGATCAGCTTGCGCTGCTCGGCGTCGGACAGGTCCTCACCGATGAAACGACCGGCAACCGCGACCGAGAGGTCCGCGACGGAGGTCTGCAGGTCCGCGATAGCGGCCAGCTTCTCCTTCTCGATGGACATCTTGGCCTTGGCGATCATCTCGTCGGCCTGGGCCTGGGCCTGGGCCGTGATGTCAGCCTTAACCTGCTCGCCGGCGCGACGGGCCTCGTCGACGATGCCAGCAGCCTCGCGACGGGCGTCAGCCAGCTGCTTCTTGTACTCGGCAAGCGAACGCTGGGCCTCGATCTTGGCAGACTCGGCCTCGTCCAGGTTGTTCTTGATGGTCTCTTGACGCTTGTCCAGAATGCCGATGACCATAGGCCAGGCGAACTTGGCAAGAACAATCCAGATGACAATGAAGGCAACCAGGGCAGGAATGAATTCTGCCGGTTTGGGGATAAGAAGGCTCAAACCGACAGACTCTTCCTCGGCGAAGGCGAGCGAGGGCGCGGCCAGGGCGACAGCGGTCAGGGCAAAGGGAAGCGTTGCCGCTGCGCCGTGCTTGCGAATACTCATTGACTCACCTCCATCGGTAATCGTGCTCACGACTCAACGTTGATTTAGACGATGAGCGTGGCGACGAAGCCGATGAGGCCCAGGGCCTCAACGAAGGCGGCAGCCAAAATGAAGACCGTGAACAGACGGCCCTGAACCTCGGGCTGGCGAGCCATGCCCGTGGTGGCGCCATAAGCAGCCAGGCCAATACCAAGAGCGGCGCCGATAACACCGAGACCATAACCAATGATACTCACAGTTCCTCCTAAAGGACGGCCGCCCGGCCCTTTTGCCGGGCGAATACCAACAGAAACACCTATGTCAGCGGCCGCGGGCTGCGACCAGGATGACCAACCTCGGGGCTAGACCCAAACCGTTCCCTTAGTGGGCGTCGGCCTCGGCCAGCTGGATGTACACGGCCGACAGGACCGTGAAGACGTAGGCCTGGATAAAGGCCACGACCATCTCGATGGCGTAGATGATAACGAGGATCAGGAACCAGGCGATCGAGGGCAGGGCGCCCACAAAGGCAGCGCCGGTGAAGCCGGCCAGAAGCGGCTGGATGCACAGGGAGGTCATCAGGGCGAAGGCACCGAGGCACACGTGGCCGGCGAACATGTTCGCAAAAAGTCGGATGGCCAGGGTGATAAGACGAAGGATGGTGGAGAAGACCTCGATGCAGGCCACGAAGATGGCCAGCGGGGCGACCACGCCGGCAGGGGCGAAGGACTTGATGTAGCCGGCCACGCCGAGGTGCTTGATGGCCACCCACACGAAGTAGCAGAAGGAGCACAGGGCCAGGGCGACGGTGACACCGATGGTGCCGGTGCCGGGCTTGCAGCCGGGGATGACGCCCACGATATCGTTGAACAGGATGAAGAAGAAGAGCGTCATGAGGAACGGGCCGTGCTTGTCGCCCTTGGGGCCGATGGTGCCGAGCAGGATGTCGTTGCGAACGAACTCGACGAGGTACTCGAACCCGTTAACGAAGCGGCCCTTGGGCACAAGGGACATACGGTTCTTGGCGGCGAAAATCACGATGAGCATGACGATAATCGCGACGGCCATCCAGAATGAGTACTGGGTGATACCGACGATGTCGGTACCGACCATGGCCGGAGCCAAGAACTCAGAGACCAGGTGGTTGATCTCTTCCGAAAGGTTTGCCAGGGCTTCCATTTACTCGACTCCTCACGCGATTAGGGACGTGACTTCAAACCTATACAAACGACGCCTAAGACAACGATCGCCAAAAACGTAACGACTAACGCCACTGCGAATTCTAGCAACGCCGACCGCATGAATGCCCAGCCAACGAAAATCGAAAGGGCAACGACAACAAACGACAGGCAAGCGGCAATCAGACTGGGGCCAATGGAGGCCTCCCGGTTCTTGCGCATTGCCCGAAGGGCGAAGAAATACGGCGCCCCGCCCACGATACCGCAGGCTACGCCCGCAAGTATGGGGCCAAGTGCCTCCATTTCTGCGACCTTCTCCTCTCGGTGCCGTCGGCGGCCGGACTCATGCGGAAGTAATCCTAGCCGTGAGCCGGTCGCCTTTCAACCATGAAAGGTGAGGTTATACGCCCGTCAAGGGCCCCTCCTTTCAATTCAACACAAAAGGTTCGCCCTATATAACTTACTGGGAGAACCATTTTCGGGCGTCAACCCCCGAAACGCTCGGTCGCGATGCCGGCTTCGGCCAAGAGCACGGAGCTGAGCTCGTCGGGATAGGAGTCGCGGTACACGATGCGCTTGACCCCGGCGTTGATGAGCATCTTGGTGCATTGCACGCAAGGGTGCGCTGTGCAGTAAAGCGTGGCCCCGTCGCCCGCGATCCCCCCGTGGCGCGACGCCTGGATGAGAGCGTTCTGCTCGGCGTGGAGCCCACGGCACAGCTCGTGCTGCTGGCCGCTGGGGATGCCCAGCTCCTCGCGCAGGCAACCCCGCGTCAGGCAGTGCTCGATGCCGGCCGGAACGCCGTTGTACCCCGTGGCCAGGATGTGCCGGTCGTGCACGAGCACGGCCCCCACGTGACGTCGCAGGCAGGTCGAGCGCGTGGCCGCGACGTCGGCGATCTGCATAAAGTATTCGTCCCAACTCGGGCGCGTGTCCTGTGCCACGGGTCCTCCCCTTCTAAGAAGCGGCGATTCGCAACGATCTACAGGGTTCCGAAGATGCGGTCACCGGCATCGCCGAGGCCGGGCACGATATAGGCCTGGTCATTGAGGCGGTCGTCGACGGCGGCCACGTAGAGCTGCACGTCGGGGTCGGCCTCGAGAATGCGGTCCACGCCCTCGGGAGCCGCGATGATGCAGAGCAGCCGCACGTCCTTGACACCGGCTTCGCGCAGATACCGGATGGCGGCCACGGCCGAACCACCCGTGGCGAGCATGGGGTCGACGAGCAGGCAGGTGCGCTGGTCGACGTCGGCAGGCAGCTTGCAGTAGTACGTGTGGGGCTCGTGAGTCTCAGGGTCGCGGAACAGGCCGATGTGGCCCACGCGGGCGGCAGGCACGAGGTCGAGGATGCCCTCCACCATGCCGAGGCCGGCGCGCAGGATGGGCACCACCGCGACCTTCTTTCCCTCGATGGCACAGCAGGAGGCCGTGGCCACGGGGGTCTCCACCGAGACCTCGCGCAAGGGGAAGTCGCGGGTGGCCTCGTAGCCCTCGAACAGGGCGATCTCGCGAACAAGCTCGCGGAACTGCTTGCTGCTGGTCTCGCGGTCGCGCAGGATGGCGAGCTTGTGCTGGACCATGGGGTGGTCGACGACGGTCAGGCGCGGAGAGGCGAGGACCTGGGCGCGCAGGGCTTCGGGCTGGTCGGTCATGGGGCTCCTTTTGTCGAGGGCGGTCGTAATGTAATCCTCAAATCCGCCGCCGCCACGTTCCGCTCGGACTTATGTGCTCCGGCACACCGCGCCCTCGCGCGCCTTGTGGCGGCGGTTTTGTATTTCGCTCTAAAACAAAGGGCGCCCGGAAAGGCGCCCGCACGGCATGCCGTTAGTTCTGGGAGGGTTCCTCCACCGGGCCCAGCTTGGCCTCGACGGCGGCGTTCAGGGACTCGGCCAGGGTGGAGCGCATGGGCGTGACCTTGGGGGCCGCCTTGGCCTCGCGCTTCCCGGAGGCGTCGAGGGCCATGATCTTTGCCACGCGCTGGGCATGGCGGCCGCCCTCGAACTCGGCGACAAGGAAGACCTTGAGGATGCGCTCGTTCTCCTCGAGGGTCACGAAACGGCCCGAGAGGGTGATGACGTTGGCATCGTTGTGGCGGCGGGCAAGCTCGGCGAACTCGGGCCAGACGCAGTTTACGGCGCGCACGCCGGCGACCTTGTCGGCCGCCACGGCCATGCCGATACCGGTGCCGCAGATCAGAACGCCGCGGTCGGCCTCGCCGGCCGCCACGGCGCGGGCGACCTTCTCGGCGTAGTCGGGATAGTCGACCCGCTCGCCGGTCTCGGGCCCCATGTCGACGACCTCGTGGCCGAGGCCCTGCAAGAAGGGGACAAGCTGGGTCTTCTGATCGAAGCCGGCATGGTCTGAAGCAATGGCGATGCGCATGGGACTCCTCCGTGAAATACGACCGGTTGTCGTGGACACACTATACTCTGTCCCAAGCGCCAATGGGGGTATGGCAACGATTCTGCGTTTCGTCCTATAGCAGTCCTCAAAACTGCCGCCACCGCGTTCCGCTCGGGCTTATGTGCCCCAGCACACCGCGCCCTCGCGCGCCTTGTGGCAGCAATTCTGTGTTTCGTCCTAATCGGCCGCCGAGTTGAGGAAGGTGCGCGTGCGCTCGTTCTGGGGGTGGTTGATGACCTGCTCGGCCGGGCCCTCCTCGGCGATGCGGCCGTCGAACAAGAAGGCCACGCGGTCCGACACCTCGCGGGCAAAGCCCATCTCGTGGGTCACGATGCCCACCGCCATGCCGTCGGCGGCCATGGAACGGATGAGGTCGCGCATCTGGGCCGTGAGCTTGGGGTCCAGGGCACTTGTTGCCTCATCGAAGTACATGACCTGGGGGTTCATGCACAGGGCGCGGGCGATGGCGACGCGCTGCTGCTGGCCTCCCGAAAGCTCGCAAGGCACCTTGCCGGCATGCTCTTCGAGGCCGAGGCGCCTAAGGAGGCCCATGGCCTGCTCCATGACCTCCTCTTTAGGACGCTTCTGCACGACGATGGGGGCGTCGGAGACGTTCTTGAGCACCGTGTAGTGCGGGAAGAGGTTGTAGTTCTGGAACGCCAGGCCAAAGCGCATGCGCGCCCGCTGCATGGCAGCCTTGTGGTAGCGGGCGCGACCGTTCTCGTCGTCGCAGACGACGACGTCGCCATAGCGCAGGTCACCGCCATCGAAGGTGTCGAGCAGGGTGAGGCAGCGCAGCATCGTGGACTTGCCGGCGCCCGAGGGGCCTATGAGCGAGACCACCTCGCCAGGCATGATAGAGAAGTCGACGTCGTGGATGACCTGACGCCCGCCGTAGGACTTGCGGGCGTGCTCGACACGGACGGCCGGCTGGGAATCGACGACCTTTGGGGACGCAGCGGCGGGGTTAGTCATGGTAGTAGCCCATCTTCTTCTCGAGGAGGCGCAGGACGAACTCGATGACGATGCAGGTGAGCCAGTAGATGGCCGCCGCGATGGCGAAGGGGATCATGTTGCGCTGGCTCGCCACGAGGGCCTTGGCGGTAGTGAACATCTCGGCCACACCGATGGAGAAGGCCAGGGAGGTGTCTTTGACCAGCGTGATGACCTCGTTGCCCATGGCCGGCAGGATGCGCTTGACCACCTGGGGCAAGATGATGCGGAAGAAGGTCTGGGCACGGGAGTAGCCCAGGACCTGGGCGGCCTCGTACTGGCCTCGGGGCATGGACTGGATACCGCTGCGGTAGATCTCGGCAAAGTAGGCGGCGTAGTTGAGGATGAAGGCGATGACGCAGGCCGTGAACTTGTAACCCGTGCCCGTTTGGATACCGAACACGTAGTAGGGCGCAAAAAAGACCGCGAACATCTGAAGCATGAGCGGCGTGCCGCGCATCAGGGAGATGTAGACGCCCATAAGCCAAGAGAGCGGTTTGAAGGAGCTGAGCCGGCCCAGGGCTATGGGGACGCCGAGGGGAATGGCGCCGAGCAGCGTGAGAAAGAAAATCTGGAGCGTCACGCCAAAGCCCTGGACGAGCATGTCGAGCATGGTGGAGAGTTCCACGGTCTACCGCCTTATAACGAAAGAGCGCACGTGCGCCCCCGGCCAGTGACGCAGAAGGCCGGGGGCGCACGAGACAGCGGGCGTATGGGGCCGGCCCCTGATTACTTGCCGGCCTGGGCCAAGGCGTCCTCGACGGCCGAGAAGATGGCCTTGGAGGTGATGGTGGCGCCGGAGACGCCGTCGACGCCCTCCGTGCCGTTGGCCTTCACGATCAGCTCGGGGAGCTGCTCGATGGCCTTGCTTCCGATGCCCTGGGTCTCGGAGTTGTCGCCCACGGTCACCTCGGCCACCTTGCCGTCCTTGACCACGACGGTCACGGGCACCTTGCCGCCGATGCCCTTGCCCTCGGCGGTGTACTCGCCGTCGGTCAGGCCGGCGGCCTCGGCGTCGGCGCCCTTGTCGTCGGCCTTCTCCTTGTCATCGGCGCCCAGGACCCACGCATCGAAGGAAACGCCCTGGTCGGCGTATTTCTCGCAGAGCTCCTCGACGGTGCCGTCGGCCACGAGGGTCAGCAGGTCGGCCTCGACGGCGGCGGCCAGATCCTCGTTGCCCTTGGCAAAGCCCACGGCGTAGTGCTCGGAGTTGAGCGGCTCCTCAAGGATCAGGAAGTCGTCCTTGCGGTCGCCGATCTGGAAGACCGCGACGGGGTAGTCGAGGGCCACGGCGTCGACGGAACCGGTCTCGAGCATCATAAAGGCGGTGTTGTACTCGCCGATGGTCTGAAGGTCGGCAAAGGTAGCGCCCAGATCGGCCTGGTCGCCTTCGGGCTCGAGCAGGCCGAGGGCGGCGGAGTCGGCCTGGGTCAGGACGACCTTGCCGGCCAGGTCTTCGAGCTTCTCGATGCCGGAGTCGGAGCGTACGACGATAACCTGGCGGTTCTCCATATAGGGAGCGGTGAACGCGTAGTCGTCCTCGCGGCCCTCCATGGTAAAGCCGTTCCAGATGCAGGTGATCTGGCCGCTGTTGAGCAGGGCGTCCTTGGCATCCCAGGCAATGGGCTCGAGCTGGATGTCCCAGCCTTCAAGCTCGGCCACGGCCGCGGCAAGGTCGAGGTCGAAGCCGGTGTACTGGCCGTCGTCGCCCACGTAGCCGTAGGGCGGGAAGTCCTGGTCAAAACCGACCACAAAGGGGCCGTCGAGCTCGACAGCGGGCTTCTCGGCAGCGGCGGCCTTATCGTCGGCCTTCTTGTCGTCGGCAAGGGCGACGGTGGAACCGAGGCCCAGGGCGGCGACGAAGGCGGCGGCACCGGCAACGAACTGACGGCGGTTCAGGGAAGACTGGGCAAACGTCATAGGGGGCGACCTTTCTGGTTGGGGTGGCTGGAACGGTGGTTCATAGGAGCTTGTACTCCACCACACTATAGTGATGGAGCGTAGGATAGCGTATTTGCCGCGTCCGGGGAAGCAGAACGGCAAAATTGCACAGGGGCGCCCCCAGGACGCGGGATAGAGAAAACGCCCCCGCTCCGCGTGGGGGAGCAGGGGCGTCGAGGCACGAGGGCTTCTCCTCAAGCGACCGCTAGGGCATATTCAATGCTCTAGGCCGTGGCGGCCGGGGCGGCCGAGACGGGCTGTGCAGCCGTGGCATGGGCCTTGGAGGCACGCCAGCGAGCGACGCGCAGGACCACATAGGCCACCACGATCGCACCGTAGACCACAAGGCTCACCTGGGCGTTGGGAGCGCCGGCCATGGCGGGGCGCAGCATGATGAGCAGCACGTGGGCGTAGATGAGCACGAAGAACGGATAGGCCAGGCGCTGGATGTTCTTCCAAACGCGGGCGCTCATGTGGCGCTTGACCACCTTGAAGGAGGTCACGGCCAGAAGCACGAGGAGCGCCCCGATGAGCATGGCAATCACAAACGAGAGCAGCATGCCGTTGGCCAGCGAGGAGGGGCTGGCGATAACGCGCGGGGAGTAGACGTTGATGTAGCGCACCATATGGCCCACGGCCAGGATCGACGCCACGATGGAGAGCTCGGCCCGCACGGGGGTAAGCCAGCGCTTGGCCTTGGAGCCGTCTTTGAGCACGCCGATGAACATGACCACCGTGAACAGGCCAAAGGCAAAGAGGCACCGACCGTTGGCCAGGATGACCGAGCGGTAGACCCACTGGGGGGCGTCGAGCTGGGCGGCAAAGACCACGAGCACGTCAAGGGCCACGGCCAACAGGTAGAACACCCACGGGGCCTTCTTGAGGGGCACCTTGCAGCCGAAGGCAAAGGCCACCGCCAACAGGACGCAGATCAAAAGCATCACGACAACACCATCTCCTTGCTATACACGAACGTTTTGGCAGTTCCCCCAATGGGGCCGAGTATAGCAGGGTCGGAAGGTTTTATCCCACGCCAAGCCACTCGCGGAGGGCCGGTAGCTCGGCCTGGGCCTGGGCGTAGCCGTCCCGGTAGCTCTGTACCACGGCCGTATGGTCGGTGGTGCTGTTCTCGACCGCCATACGGTCGGAATAGAAGATGTAGGCACGCCCCTGGGCGGCCAGGGACTCGAGCCCGTCGAGGGCCGCGTTGTAGCGCTCATGGCGGGTGAGCAGGGCCTCGCGCACCGCCGGATAGCGGCGGTAGAGGGCGGCGGTGAAGCGGGTCGCGGTCGAAGGAGGCCGCTTGCGATAACCCTTGGGACGGGTGAGCACGGCAAGCACCCGCTCGTAACCGGCCTGGGTGGCCAGGTGCAGCGGAATGCCGCCTCCCTCCCCCAGACCGCCGTCATAGTAGGTGCGGCCGTCGATCTGCACGGGAGGCATGGCCAAGGGCAGCGAGCTCGAAGCCTGGACGCGGGCCATCAGGTCGTCAAGGGTCCCGACGGAGTCACGGTGCCAGACGACCGACTCCCCCGTGGCGCGGTCGAAACCCTGGATAGCCAGCTCGGCAGGGTTGGCCTGAAAGCGGGCAAAGTCGTAGGGAATGGCGTTGCCGGGCAGGCAGGCCTGGCGGTAGATCCACTCGGCGTTGAAGAACCCCCGGCCGCGCAGGAAGGTCTTGAGGCCGCCGAAGCGCGGGTCGAGCACCAGGTCGGTGAAGCTCACCCGGGTGCGCCAGGTGTCGCCCAGCAGGTAGTTGACCGCGTTGCTCGAACCGGCCGAGATGCCTCCCACAAACGGAAAGGCCAACCCGGCCTCGATGAGGGTGTTCACCATACCCGACGTATAGCTGGCCCGCATGCCGCCGCCCTCGAAGACCAGGGCGACGCCGGGGACGGGGGTGACGGTCTGGAGGGAATCCATGGGGATGCGACCTTTCGGTGAGGGCAGACGACGCGGCACGGCTAGCTGGCCTTGGGCATGCGCACCAGCAGGACGAGGCCCACTAGCAAAAGGACCGCGATGGACAGGACGCCGAGGGAGGCGTTGCCGGTGAGCTGGGTGATCACGGCCACGAGCAGGGTGCCCATGACGCTGGCGTACTTGCCAAAGATGGTGAAGAAGCCGTAGAACTCGTTGGCGTTGTCTTTGGGGATGAGTCGGCCAAAGTAGCTGCGCGAAAGCGCCTGCACGCCTCCCTGGAACATGCCCACGAGAATGGCGAGGATCCAGAACTCGGGAGCCGACGTGAGGAAGAAGGCCGCAAAGAACACGATGCCCGTGTAGGCCAGCACGCCCACCTCGATCATGCGGCGCGTGCCGAAACGCCCTGCGAGACGACCGTAGGCGATGGCGCTGGGAAACGCCACGAACTGCGTCACGAGCAGCGCCAAGACCAACTGGGTGGAGTCGATGCCGAGGCTCGTGCCGTAGGAGGTGCTCATGGCGATCACGGTGTGCACGCCGTCGATGTAGAAGAAGTACGCGAGCATGAAGTAGAGCAGCGGCTTGTTTGCGGCAATCCTCTTCATGGTGGCCCCGAGGCCCGCCAAGGTGTCGTGCACGGCACGGCGCGCCGGCTCGGCCGGCTTGTAGTAGCGCTGGCGGTAGCTGCGCAGCAACGGGACCGTGAAGGCGAGCCACCACAGGCCGGTGATCACGAAGGACACCCGGGTGGCGAGGACGGTGGGAATGCCGATGACCGGGCCGCCCAGGATGAGGGCCAGGCAGACAATGAAGGGGATGGTGGAGCCCACGTAGCCCCACGCGTACCCCTGGGAGGAGACGTCGTCCATGCGCTCGTCGGTGGTGACGTCGACCAGCATGGCGTCGTAAAAGGTCATGCTCGAGTTGAGGCCGATGGTGGCGAGCACGTAAACGACCAGGAAGGCGAGCCATCCCAAGGGCAACGCCATGCCGAAGCAGCACACGAGGCCCGTGAGGAAGAACCCCAGGAAGAACTTGACCTTCTTGCCCTGAAAGTCGGCCAGCGAGCCAAGAATGGGCATGAGGACCGCCACCACGAGGCTCGCCACGGTCTGGGCGTAGCCGAAGGAGGTCACCACGTCGGTACGGCCGGCAGCCTCGAGCAGGCTGTTGAGGTAGATGGGGACCACGGCGGTGGAGAGAAGCACCAGGGCGGAGTTGCCCACATCGTAGAGGACCCAGTTGCGCTCGGGCCGGGTGAGCCTCTTGGACCCACGGGGAGCGCCTGCGGCGGCGAGGTCGGGCAGCTCCGCTGCGGCCTGGGCCTCGGCGGGCGGGATGCGGTCGGTGGGCATGTGGGTTTCTCCCCTGCTGGGTCGTGGGCGGCCGGCAAATACGGTGCATGCAGGTATATGGTAGCCCTTTGGGACGGCGGATATGCCGAAAAGCGACGGGGCGCGCGTGGAGCGGGGCGTTTGGATTCTTGGGACCCGCAGACGAAAGCCCGCGGCGCGGGGGTACCATGGATGCCATCGGATGTTTGGCCGTTCGCGCGTCCCACGAAAACGAGGTGCCCATGCCTGCGCTTATTACCCATTACCTGTTCGGCGAAGAAGTGCTCCCCCAGGTCGACGACGTGGTGGGGTCGTCGGACACCGAACGCGACGCGTTTTTGATCGGCTGCCAGGGGCCTGACCCGTTCTTCTTTGGCGTGACCACCCCGCGCGGCAGCGACGTGCGCGCCCTGGGGCGGGAGATGCACCGCCGCAAGATGGGGGCGGCCCTGGGGCAGATGCGCTCCGACCTGGAGAAACTACCCGAGGCCGACCGCGCCGTGGGCCAGGCGTTCCTCTGCGGGATGCTCGCCCACTACGTGCTCGACCGCACGGCACACCCCTACATCTACGCCATGGAGTACGAGCTATGCGACAACAGCCCCGAGCTGGGCGACGCCTACCACGAGGTGCACGCCCTTATCGAAAGCGAGCTCGACTGCGGTGTGCTCGACCACTACCGCCACTGCAACGTGGAGGAGTTCGCCCCGGTCATGGTGCTGGAGAAGGACCCGCAGGCCATGCGCGCGGCAGGCGCGCTGACCGCCGAGATGGCAAGCAGGGTCTACGGGCTCAAGATCCGCCCGAGCGACTACGAGGGCGCCCTGGACGACATGCGGCTGTGCTATCGGGCCATCGAGCCCTACGACTCGGGCCGGGTGCGCAGGCTCGCCGCCGCCGAGCGGGTGGCACGCCCGCACTCGATGCTGGAGGCGCTCTCGCACCGCGCAGACCAGGGGGCCGACAACCTCTCGATGAACCCGGGAGGGCGGCAGTGGGACGACCCGTTCAAGGGCGGCCGCTCCACGGAGAGCTTCGTGGAGGTGTTCGAGCGCGGGCTGGCGGAGTACCCGGCCCTGGCCCGGGCGTTCGTGGCCGGCGCGCCGATGGAGGAGATCACGGAACACCTGGACTACAGCGGCCGGCGACTCGGGGCCGACGAGGACGCCCGCATGGAGGCGGCGCGGTAGGGGGTTCTGCCCTAAAGGCGATAGGCCTGGCCTCCCCACCATGCACGCTTTACCGGGGAAGCCAGGCCTTATTCAAACCGCATGTACCTTTGTCAGGGCAACCTCTACCCGGCGACCTCGGTCGTCATGTCGAGGGCGGCCGTACCGGTCTGACCAGTGGAGATGCGCATGACGTCCTCGATACCGGAGACGAAGATCTTGCCGTCGCCGGCCGAGCCGGTGTGGAGCGCCTTGCTGGCCGCGGCCACCACCAGGCCGGGGTCGACCTCGGAGACCACCACGTCGACCTGGAGCTTGGGCAGCAGGTTGACGTCGGTCTTGACGCCGCGGTAGGAGCCGACCTTGCCCTTCTCGATGCCGCAGCCCATGACGTTGCTCACGGTCATACCGGTGACGCCGATCTTGGCCAGGGTGTCCTTGAGGCGCACGAACTCGGCCTGGTTGCAGACGATGCTCACGCGGGTGAGGGAGCCGCTCGTCTTGATGGGCAGGGGCTTGAGGCCGGAGACGTCCACGTCCTCGCCGGTGGCGGAGGCGATGGAGGGCACCACGGGCAGGAAGTCGGCGTAGGCGCTGGGCAGGCCGTGCTCGGTGACGTCGAGGCCCTCGAGCTCCTCGGCCCCGGTGACGCGCAGGCCCGCGACCTTCTTGATGACGAGCAGGGTGAGGCCGCCGGTGACCACGGTCCAGGCCGCGATGGCGACCACGCCGAGGCACTGCACGCCGATGAGCTGCCAGCCGCCACCGTAGAACAGGCCACCGTCAACAGCAAAGAGGCCGGTCATGACGGTGCCGAGCAGGCCGCAGATGCCGTGCACGCCGCTCGCACCGACGGGGTCGTCGATGTGGAGCTTCTTGTCGATAAACTCGCAGCCCGGCACCACGGCCACGCCGCACACCAGGCCGATGACCAGCGCGCCGCCCGCGTCGACATAAGCGCAACCGGCGGTGATACCCACGAGGCCGGCCAGGGCGCCGTTCAGGGTAAAGGTGACGTCGGGTTTGCCGCCCATGACCCAGCTCGTGACCATGGCGGCGATGGCGGCGGCCACGGCGGCCAAGGTGGTGGTGGAGAAGATCGCGGCGACCTCGGCCACGGTGCCGCCAGCGGCCCCGTTGAAGCCGTACCAGCCGAACCAGAGGATGAACACGCCCAGGGCGCCCAGCGTGATGCTGTGGCCGGGGATGGCGTTGGACTTGCCGCTCGCATCGTACTTGCCGATGCGAGCACCGAGGAACGCCGCCCCCATGAAGGCGATGATGCCGCCCACCATGTGGATCACCGCAGAGCCGGCCCAATCGAGGAAGCCGAGCTCAGAGAGCCAGCCGCCGCCCCAGACCCAGTGGGTCTCGATGGGGTAGATGAGCGCGCAGATCACGATGGTCAGGGCCAGATAGGAGCCGAACTTGGTGCGCTCGGCCATGGCGCCCGACACGATGGTCGTGGCCGTGGCGCAAAACACGAGCTGGAAGAAGAAGTCGCTCCAGTTGAACTCGGCAAATCCCGCCGCGCCGAGCCAACCGAGGTCGGGCGTGCCGATGAAGGGGTTGCCGTTGGCCCCCGAGAGCAGCCCGTAGCCCAAGAACAGGAACACGACCGCGCCGATGCTGAAGTCGAGCGTGTTCTTCATGACGATGTTGCCGGCGTTCTTGGCCCGGGTGAAGCCGGCCTCCACCATGGCAAAGCCCGCTTGCATGAAGAAGACCAACAGGGCGCCTACGATAAACCAGAGCCCAAAGACGTCGTCCATGCCAAACCTCCCTTGCAGGTTGGGGGCGAGCGTCGGCCCCGGTTGTGGGGAGTAGACCGCTCGTCCGCGTTTACAAGGTGAAGGCTATCCGCGGCGTGTTTCGGGAGGAATTCGGTAGCAAGGCGGTAGCGCGACGGTAACGCGGGGGTATCGATACGTTATCGCAGGTGAAACATCGTGTCGGGAAGGTTGCGAGGGGCTTGCGGAAAGGTTGCGGGCAAGGGGGCCGTCTGTGGCCGCCCTACAGGTTTTTTCATACGCAGTGTTGACCTTAGGTCAGCCCGCTCGACTACCTTAGACGAGTCCTCTTGTACCGACGGCCAACCCACGCCGTCGAACCTGACTACTCTAGATGAGTTTGGTCTTAGTACTTTGATATTTTTTTCAGAAAAGGCCAATCTACCTGCAGTTTTATAAATATATTAAAAATCACCCTACCCAGCTTGTACCGTCTTGGCCACAATGGCCTCATATCCGAGCGGGCCTCAAGGGGAGGCTCGCACCACAAGGAGGACTGCATGGCTCAGATCACTCGCAGGTCGTTCACGGCAGCCGGAATCGCGGGGGCAACCATGTTGGCCACCGGCGGCTTCGCCCTGAGCGCCGGCGCCCAGGAGGCCGGCACCTACAAGCCGGGCACCTACACGGGTACCGGCAATGGCAGGGGCGGCAACGTGGTGGTCGAGGTCGAGTTCGACGAGAACTCCATCAAGTCTGTGAACGTGACCTCCCACAGCGAGACCCGTTACATTTCTGACGTGGCCATCGAGAAGATCCCTGCCGAGATCGTGGAGTACCAGTCGCTCAACATCGACAGCGTCTCTGGCGCAACCCTTACCTCCTTCGGTATCCTCTCGGCCGTGACCGACTGCGTCGAGCAGGCCGGCGGCGACGTGAAGGCCCTCGAGGAGGCCCCGGGCGCTCCGAAGAAGGATGAGACCGTCGAGCTCGAGGCCGACCTCGTGGTCGTCGGCGCCGGTGGCGCGGGCATGACCGCGGCCATCAAGGCCGCCCAGGCCGGCAAGCAGGTCGTGGTGCTCGAGAAGACCTCGAACATGGGCGGCAACACCGTGGTGTGCGGTGGCTATCTCCACTACTACTACGCCCCGCAGGAGCTCCGTCAGCCCATGACCGAGGGCTACGCCGCCTACTTCGACTCGGTGCTTGAGCAGGGCCTCGCGGAAGGGCCGGAGCTGGGCATCGACCCCGAGTTCGTCGAGAACCTGCGCAAGGACTACGACGACTACTACGCCGCCGGCAACACCACGGTATACGACTCCGCGGAGTTCTGCGCCCTCGACCTCCAGTTCGTCACCGGCGGCACCTTCTCGAAGTGGGTCAACTTCACCAAGACGGTCCCCGCGCTGAACGACTGGCTCACCGAGCTCGGCATCAACTGGTGCCCGCTGTCCAACATCGTGGGCTTCTCCTGGCCGCGCTTCTCGGGCGAGGAGGGCGCTCATGAGGGCCAAGGCTTCTTTGACCTGTACAGCAAGGTCATGGACGCGGAAGGCCTGCCCATCACGATGCTGACCTGCACCCCGGCCACCGAGCTCGTGGTCGAGGACGGCAAGGTCGTGGGCGTCGTGGGCGAGTGCACCGACGGCACCACCTACACGGTGCGCTCCGGCAACGGCGTGGTCCTGGCCACCGGCGGCTACTCGGGCAACTTCGAGATGCTCAAGAAGTACAACACCTACTGGAACTTCGACGGGGTCGACCACCTGCTGCACGACAACACCTCCGGCCACGAGGGCGACGGCATCACGCTGGCGCAGACTCTGGGCGCGCAGGTCGACTTCATGGGCAAGCCCATGATGATCCCCTTCGGCAGCCCCACGGGCAGCACCGCCCCCATGGTCGGCAACCACCTGAACTTCATGCTGGTCAACGGCGACGGCAAGCGCATTGTGAACGAGAAGGCCTCGCGCTATGACATTAGCCAGGCGCTTTTCTCGTCCAAGGACGCCACCGGCTACATCGTGAGCGACTCGACCAACTGCAACGTGATCGACGGCAAGGCTTACGGCTATTACGACGTTAACTACCTGGCCGCCAACCACGACCTCTACTTTGCTGACACGCTCGAGGAGCTCGCCGAAGCCATCGGCGCCGACCCCGAGACGCTCATCGCCACGGTCAACCAGTTCAACGAGTACTGCCGTGCCGCCGACGGCCAGCCCGACGAGTTCGGCCGCACCATCTTCACCGAGGAAGGCCTCATCGAGGAGGGCCCGTTCTACGCGTCGCCCATCTCGCCGCGCGCCCACCTCACGCCCGGCGGCATCCTGATCGACGAGGAGGACTACTGCGCCCTCAACGAGGCCGGCGAGCGCATCGAGGGGCTGTACTGCGTGGGCGAGCTCGCCGCCGAGCGCAACGGCGTGGCCTCGCTTTCCACCGGCCTCTATGCCGTCAACAAGATCTTTGGCCTGGAGTAACGAGACAAGGCACGACTAGCGCATAGGAAGGCGGGAGGCCTACCAAAGCCCCTCGCTTTGCAACGGAGAAGCTCCTGGAGTCCAACTTGGACGCCGGGGGCTTCTCCGCCATACGGAGCCGTGCCCTATGCCGATGGCATCCGAAGGGTTGCAAGGCGGTTGCGAGGTTAGGGGAGTCGGAAGATGCAAACGTGCCTATCCCAACGCCTCATGCAGTGCCTGGGCAACCGCCCGTACATCGTCGGAAGCAAGGTAAGGGCCCATGGGGAGGCTGAGCACGCGCTCGCAGAGCCGTTCGGTCACCGGGCACCCGTCGGGACACAGGCAGGTACCCCTAAACGCCGGCTGCCTGTGCAAGGGGCGCGGATAGTACACCATGGTAGGAATGTCCCGGGCGCGCAAACATGCCCGGACCCGCTCGCGATCGCACCCTTCGGGCAGCCTCACGGTATACTGGGCCCACGCGCTGCGATACCCTTCGGGAACCACGGGCAGCCCTAGCGGCAATCTTGCCAGCTCCACCTCATATAGGAGGGCGGCTTCTTGCGCGGCGGCGCATTCATGGGAGACGAAGGCCTCGAGCTTCGCCAGAAGCACCGCCGCCTGAACGGCGTCGAGGCGGCTGTTCATGCCCACGCGCACGTTATGGTACTTCGACGACCCCCTGCCATGGGCCGCATAGCTGCGTACCAGCTCGGCCCAGTCGCCGTTGTCGGTGAACACCGCACCGCCGTCGCCATAACATCCTAAAGGCTTGGCGGGAAAGAAGCTCGTGGTTGCCATGGAGCCGAACGCGCAGGCCCTTCGCCCGTGAGCCGAACCGCCGAACCCCTGCGCGCCGTCTTCGAGCACGAGCAAACCATGGGCTTCGCCCACGGCACCCACCGCCGCATGGTCGGCAGGCAGCCCGAACAGGTCGACGGTCATCACCGCACGGGGGCGCACGACGCCCGCAGCCTCCACCGCACGCACCGCGTGCTCCAAAGACGCCGGGGAGATCGTATAGGCGCGCTCGTCAACGTCCACGAACACCGGCGTCGCGCCCACGGCGGCCACGGCCTCAGCACTCGCAAAAAAGGTGAAATCGGGCACGAACACCGCGTCGCCGGGGCCCACGCCCCAGGCCATAAGGGCAAGCTGCAGGGCATCGGTACCGTTGGCGCAGCTCACGCAATGCCCAACACCCACGAACTCGGCGAGCTTTTCTTCCAGCCTCCGCACAGCAGGGCCGCCTATATAACGACCGTCCTCCAAAACCGAGAGCACCGCCGCATCGACGGCAGGCCTCAGGGCCCGATATTGGGCCGCCAGGTCTCTCAGCTCCATAGCTATGTCCGCTCCTCAAGACCCCAAGACGCACGTCGGTACAAACGCCCGCAGGCAGGGCAGGCCAGGTTGGTATCGAGGGATTCTCCGCAACGGCACACCCAGCCCTGGCGACGCGCGGGAACGCCGTACACCAGCGCGTGGGGCTCCACGTCGTTCGCCACCACCGCACCGGCACCTACCATGGCCCACGGGCCGATAGTGCACCCGCACACCACGGTAGCGTTGGCACCGATCGACGCCCCCTCCCCCACAAGCGTGCGCACGCGCCGCGCCCTCTCCTTGGGATAGGCCGCCCGCGGCGTGAAGTCGTTGGTAAACACGCACGACGGGCCGCAAAATACATGGTCTCCCAGCTCAACGCCCTCGTAGACGCTTACATTGTTCTGTATCTTGCAACCGTCGCCCACCACCGCGCCCTCGGCCACGTAGACGTTCTGGCCCAGCATGCAGTCGCGTCCCACCTGGGCTCCCGCCTGTATGTGGCAAAAGTGCCACACGACAGTTCCCTCTCCCACCTGGGCCCCGTCGTCGACCACGGCAGTGGGGTGCACCCGGATATCGCTCATGAAGCACCCCTCCCCCCGCCTCATATCGAGGGCACTGAAGTCTCCCAACGGCAACCGCACAGGCAGGCCGGTGAGCTGGCTCTTGTAGATGGCGAGCACAAGCTCGAGGGCGTCTCGGCCAGCGCAGGCGTCCACGTAGGGGGCGCGGTGAGTAGCAATGGCCTCGCGCATGTCGGCATAGAGCGCCATGTGGCCGTTGCCGTAAACGTCCGCCGTGGCTTCGGAGGCCAGGGGCGCTTTGGGCTCGCCGGCATGGGAGGGGAAATGCCAGGCCTCGACGGAGTCCACAGCCGCTCCGCCCAGGCAGGCGGTGCCATGGCTGCCAAAGAGGCACAGGGTCTCTTCGAGGTTGCGCGGGTAGACGTTGACCGTGCCCTCGACGGTGGCCACGGCACCGCTTGCAAAGGTGACCACGGCAACGCCGACGTCTTCTCCCTCAACGGAAGGATGGAAGCGGTTGCGCGTGGCACCGAACACCTCGACCGCAGGGCCCATCATCCAAAGCAGCAGGTCAATGGCGTGGATGCACTGGTTCATGAGGCAGCCGCCGTCCTGGTCCCACGTGCCGCGCCAAGAAGCCTGGCCGTAATAGGCGTCATCGCGATTCCAGCGCACCGCCGCGCTGCCGTGGGAAAGCACACCAAAACAGCCCGTCTCCAAAGCGCGCCGAACGGCCTGGACAGCCGGGTTAAAACGGTTTTGGTGGCATACCGCCACACGCACGTCGCGCCGTCGGGCCGCCTGCACAACGGCGTCGGCGTCGGCCATCGAAAGCGCGACGGGCTTCTCGACAACGACATGGAGGCCGGCGTCTATGCAGGCGAGGGCTATGGAGCCATGGGTACCGCTGGGAGTGGCGATCGCCACGAGGTCGAGTTCGGGATGGGCCGCGAGCATGGTGCGGTAGTCGGTATAGCACGGTACCGCGGGAACGCCTGCGCGCACAAACAGGGCGTCGGCCTGAGCTGGGTCCACATCGCACACGGCCACCAACCTAAAACCCGGTTGGGCCATCGCCTTAAGATGGTTGGCGGCAATGCGGCCGCAGCCTATGAGCGCACAGGCAAGAGTACCCACGTTTTTATAGCACCTCGATAGCGGATCGGTCGGGCAGGTTGGCCATGGCGTTGACCGTGTCGAGAATCGCCCGGGCATGACGCTGAACCAGGGCGTAGTCGACGGCGGCGTGGGCGCAGGTTACCATCACAAGGTCGGCCTGCGCAAGGACCTCGGGCGCAAGCTCTTGAAGGCCCTGGCACCGCTCGCCCGCGACGGTGCAGCCAGGCACATGGGGATCGTAGTAACTTACCACGGCGCCCGAGGCCTTGAGCAGCTCGGCGATACGCAAAGCAGGAGATTCGCGGCAGTCTGAGACGTTGGGCTTGTAGGCCACGCCGAGCAGCAAAACACGCGAGCCGTTGAGCGGCTTTGCCCGGGCGTTGAGCAACCGCGCGGCGCGGTCCACGCAGTAACGCGGCATCGCGTTGTTCACCCGCACGGCGCAATCGATTAACGACGTGCTAAAACCGTACTCGCGCGCCTTCCACGACAGATAGCAGGGATCGAGCGGTATGCAGTGGCCACCCGGCCCGGGCCCGGGATAGAACGCCGAGAAGCCGTAGGGCTTGGTGCGCGCGGCGGCGATAACCTCCCACACGCTGATGTTCATGCGGTCGCACAGCATGGCGAGTTCGTTGACGAGGGCAATGTTCACGCTGCGATAGGCGTTCTCGAGGATCTTCTCCATCTCGGCCACCGCCGGGCTCGAAACGCGAACCACCGGAGCGCCGAGCGCCGCCTCGTAGACGGCGGCTATACAGGCGAGGCCGTCAGGGTCGGCGGCCCCCACCACTTTAGGCGTGTTGGCCGTGGTGTAGCGCCCGTTACCCGGGTCGACCCGCTCGGGCGAAAATCCCACGTAGAAGTCGCGACCGGCCCGAAGACCCGAGGTCTGTTGGAGCAGGGGAAGCACGATGTCTTGGGTGGTTCCGGGATATGTGGTGGACTCGAGCACCACCATGGTGCCCGGCGTAAGATGTGCACCCACCGAACGGACGGCCTTCTCGATGCAGGAGATATCGGGATCGCCATGGGCATCGAGCGGCGTGGGCACGCAGATGGCCACGAAGTCGCAGTCGGCTATGGCGCCAAAGGCGCAGTCCGCCCGCAACGCGCCCCGCTCCACAAGGCGGCCAAGCGCCGACGAAGGGACGTCGGGAATGTAACTGCGGCCCTCGCGAATGGCAGCAACCTTTTGCGGGTCGGCGTCAAAGCCCACCACCGCAAAGCCAGCCTGGGCGAGCACGGCAGCAAGGGGCAGCCCCACATAGCCAAGCCCTACCACCCCGCAGGTAAGGGCGCGCCGCGCGATGCGAGCAAGAAGGCTCTCGCTCAGCGATGGACCGTCGCTCATAAGCCATGCCCCTTCCATGGGCGCTCCGCTACGGGAACCATCATAACGCCTTGAGATCAACCTGGTGATCACGCCTGTGAAGTGACAGCCATTCTCAACGGGGCGCGGTGTGACAAAGGCTGTTTGTTCCGTTAAAGTTCTCCGGGTTTGACGGTGGGAGGGAGGGATGGGCGACATGAAAATCATGCTGCTGGTTTACGGCGCTCGAAGCAGGTTCGGCGGGGCGGAGCGCAGGCTAATCCGCATGCTCAACAAGATTGGCGAGACTGAGGATGTGGTATTACTCGCCATGGATGGGAACGCGAGAGAACTACAAGAGTCGTTGTCCGTGTCCAGTTGCGATGCTTCCAATTTCCAACGCGTCGAGTGCCTTGGCGGAAGATCTGGTAAGCTGCCGGCTTTTTTACGACTGAAAAAGACTCTGTCCCTTGTGGCCGAAGAACGACCCGACGTAGTCCACATCTATGGTGTCGGGAGATTCCCCTTCGCCCTGCTGACCCTGCTAAAACCGATGCGATGCCACTCCCTGCTGACGGCCGCGAACGTGCTCCACTACTATGGGACTAAAACCGGCCGGCACCTGCTGGCCCCGTGCTGCCGGCTTGCCACGCACATCGACCTACTCTACCCCGGCCAGCTGGCCTTTTACGAGTCCCTCTCTCCCACTCCGGTAACGGTCACGCCGGGTACCTTTACGGACTTGGAGCTGTTCAAACCCGCCCCCAAGCGCAACCTGATTGCTTTTGTGGCCGCCCGACTGGTGGAGCAGAAGAACCCGCGGCTCTTCTTGGAAGCGATCTCGCTCTGCGCAGACGAGATGCGAGCTTGCGGTTGGCAGGCGCTGCTGTGCGGGAAGGGCGAACAGGAGGCGGTGTTGCGAGCACAGATTGCGGCCCTCGATCTGGCCGACGTCGTTTCTATGCCGGGATACGTGGCAACCCACGAGGTGATGCCCACCGTGCGGGTCATGTGCTCGGTGCAGCGGGGCGGCAACTACCCCTCTCAAGCCGTCGCAGAGGCGGCGGCCTGCGGCTGTTACGTCCTGGCAACCGACGAGGGGGAGACATACAGGATGTTCGATCCGTCCTACATGGAGCTGGTGCCCCCGGAAGATCCGGCCGCCCTGGCAGCAGCCCTAACGCGCGCCATGCACCTGTCCGAGGAGGAATGGGCGCGGATCGCAGTCGCGGCACGCGCTTGGGCCGAGAAGAACTTCGATATGGAAGCGTCGGTCGCGTATTTTAAGGACGTGTATAGAAAAACGGCGGCGGATGCCTGAGGCCATGGGTACTTCATGGGCTCGAGCGGAACACATCAAATGTTCTGTGGATTGCCGCAGAAACCATAGAAGCCTGTTTGCCGTCATGGATCTTATATGTAGACACATCCCCAAATGCACGCCGCACCATCTGTGACCTGCGATTATGATGCCCCTGTGCGAGCAACGTCATCCTTTGTGCGGCATTCTGTAAGAAACTGGCCTCATTTGTGCGGGGGGGGCACGGCCAGGTCGGCGCTACCGTAACCCCATGAGCATCTTACTTGGTGACATAACAGCATTCAGACTGTGGCGATCGGAGACATTTTGCACCACTATGCGCAAGGTGCGGGCCGTTCTTTTGCCGACGGGCGATCTTGACTGCCGATTCCAGAGCGTCAACGATGCCCGCACGCGTAGCGAGCTGCTTGCAAATCTGCCCCTGCCGCTCGACTTGTTCGTGCCGGAGAAGGCTGACCGCCTTAGATCGGCCCTGGTAACAGCCCACCAACTTCCCCCGTTTTTGACAACCGAGCTTGTCTACCCGCTGGAGGATGGTATCTTTGTCTGTTCGCCCCGTACGACACTGCTCCAACTGGCGAGAACCAGGGGCTTCATTGAACTGGCCCTCGCAGTGTTCGAAATGTGCGGCACCTATGGCCGATCCCCTCAGAACAAGAACGGCTTTTTTGAACGCCCCCCGCTGACAAGCTGTGATTTTCTCGCCCAGCTTGTAGAGCGCCAACCTGAGGGCGCACGCGGAAAGAACCTTCTCGGGCAGGTGCTTTCGGTCAGCCTCGACGGGGCCGCCTCTCCCATGGAGTCGGTTGCCGCGCTGCACCTTGGGCTGCCCGGCACAAAAGGCGGCTACGGACTCGCAGGCCTACGGCTCAACTACCCGCTTGAGATGCCCGCTCACCTCAGACGGGCAGCTGGACGTAGCTCGGTGCGGTGCGACCTGTACTACCCCGCAGGCCGAGTTGCCGTCGAATACGACAGCGACCGCTACCACCAAGCAGAAAACCGCATCGCAAGCGATTCGAAGCGCCGGGCCGCGTTGGAGCTCATAGGAGTTCGCGTGGTCTCGCTCACAAGGGCACAGCTCATAGACCTCGACGCCATGGACGCCGTAGCCACCGTGGTCGGTCGCCTCCTCAAACGCAGGCTTCCCCGTGTGCATGATTTTAGAGCGCGGCAGCTTCAGATGAGGTCGCAGCTGCTCGACTTTGGCCGAGAGCTGTAGGGGGCAGCCCCGGGCCGGCAAGGCTCTCGACCGCGCATGGTCGGCGGGGGCACGCCCGTCACGCCCTCGAGGCCGAATTGTCCGCATAAAGGGGGCTGCAGGACAGGGACCGCAGGACAGATTTGGCTCGAGGGCGTGAGTTCCTGCAACAACTGATATCATGTTTATGGAGACGTTAGATCCAATGCCAGGTAAAATGTGGATCTCTAAGAAAATTATATTATTTGAGAAAACAACGGCACACCCTCGACGCACTTTTGTCTTTGGCCCCCATCGTGGGCGACAAATCGCGGTCGAGGGCGTGCCCATCTTTGGACGACCCACACGCAAAGGCCCGCACACCCCTCGTCGGGACGTACGGGCCATAACGATATTTGCAGGCAGAGCGGCTAGCCGGACCGGGTGCTACCCTACGCGCTGGCTTGGGCCATGGCGTCCTCGACGGCCGAGAAGATCGCCTTGCTGGTGATCGTCGCACCGCTCACGCCGTCGACGCCGGCGGTGCCGTTGGCGGCCACGATGGCCTCGGGGAGCTGCTCGACGGCCTTGGAGCCGATGCCCTGGGTCTCGGAGTTCTCGCCCACGGTCACGGACGCGACCTTGCCGCCCTCGACGGTCACGGTCACCGGGACCTTGCCGCCGATGCCCTTGCCCTCGGCCTCGTAGGTGCCGTCCTTGAGCTCGCCGGCCGGGGTGGCGGGCTCGGGCGCCTCGGTGGGGGCACCGAAGGTCGGGTCGCCCTTGGTGACGTTCTCGACGTCGTAGCCGGCCTGCTCGGCCACGTGGCGGGCCACATGGCGGCCGAAGGTCACCGTGCGGCCGCAGGCGCAGGCCACCACGAGCTCGGGGTAGTTGTTGGCAAACAGGCTGCCCGAGCAGTCGCCGGCGGCGTAGAGACCGGGGATGACCTCGTCGTTCATGTCGATGACCTGCATGTCCTCGTTGATGCGCAGGCCGTCGACGGTGGTCAGGAAGCTCGCGCCGTACCAGCCGCCGAAGAAGGGCGGGGTGCGCAGCTCGGAGAGGCGGTAGGCCTCCTTGCCGAAGTCGGCGTCCTCCTGGGCGTCGTAGAAGCCGTTGTACTTGTCGACCTCGGCCAGGAAGGTCTCCTTGGCCTCGCCCTCGAAGCCCAGCTTGTCGGCCAGCTCCTCGATGGTGTCGGCCACAAAGATGGTGCCCTCCTCGATCTTGTCGGCAAAGAACTCCTCGAGGGTGCCCTCGTAGCGGCCGAGCTGCTGCTGGATCTGGCGCGAGCAGCCGATGGTGTTGAAGCGCATGATGTCCTCTTTGGCGTTCGCGTCGAACACCTGGCAGAACACGCCGCCCGGCTTCTCGGCGATGGCGTTGAGGTCGAAGTCGTAGGGAGCGCTCTCGTTGCAGTAGCGGCGGCCGTCGCGGGCGACCTTCATGAAGGGCTGGCTGCCGATGTTGTACTGCTTGCCCACGCCGGCGAAGCTGCCGGTGCCCTCGGTGGAGGTGTAGCCGGCGTTCTCACCGGGCCTCACGAGGCCGCGGTTGAAGAGCATGGGGGCGGGGTCCTCGTCCATCTGGGCGCCGACCCACAGGGCGGCCTTGATGCCGTCGCCGGTGTCGTTGGTGTTGTAGTACACCAGCGAGACCACACGGTCGATGATGGGCGAGAGCTCCTGGCACATGGCCGGGTTGGCGGGGTAGCCGCCGGTGGCGAGCAGGACGCCCTGGCTGGCGTTGATGCGCACCAGACCGTCGGGGGTCTGGAAGATGCCGCCGGTCACGCGGCCGCCGTCCTCGCGCTCGAGCTTGACGAGCGCGGTCTCGTAGTCCACGTTGTAGCCAAGGCTGTTGATATAGCGCTCGAAGATCTCGTTGCGCACGAGGCGGTTGCCTGCGGCGTCGTTGCCCGAGTAGTAGTGCTCGGTGCGCGGGATGTAGTAGTAGGTGCCGCCGGTGGGATCCTGGTTGTCGACGTCGACGGCGCAGGTCATGCCGGCGCCGGTGAGAATCTCGTCGAGCCAGTCGATCATGGCGGCGGACTCGTCGATCCAGACCTTCCAGACGCGCATGTCGCACTTGCCGCTGGCGTAGCGGGCGAGCTCGTTGAGCACCTGGCCCTTGTTGTCCTCGTAGCCGGCGTCAAGCACGTACTTGGAGTTCACGGCGCCCAGCCAGTGGCGGGTCTGGCCCACCATGGCGCCCTTCTCGGCCACGATGAAGTTCATGCCGAGCTCGGCGGCGCTGGCGGCCGCGGCCATGCCGGCGTTGCCGGCGCCCACGATGAGGAGCTCGCAGTCGCGGGTGTCCACGATGTCGGACTCGGCGACCTCGGGGGCCTCCCCCAGCCAGCTCGTGGTGTCCTCGACGGGGGCCTTGGCGTTGGCCGCCTGAGGGGCGGCGGTCATGCTTGCGGCTGCGCCGGCAACGGCGGCGGTGGCGGCGGCACCTGCGAGGAAGTTACGGCGGCTCAGTTCCATGGTGGCGTTCCTTTCTGGTTGGGCTTCCATGCGCCGTTTGACGGTGACGCATGTCAGCAAACGTGGATGCCGTCCGGCGCGCTGCCCGGCGGCTCGACGCTGCCCACTATGCCAGCCACGGGGCAGTTTGTACCTCGTCCCGTTGGGTCGAACTTATCTAGCTGGGGTTTTGTTGAGAACCACCCCGTCCTCGACCCCGTGGGGCGAGATGGGGCGAGCGGCTTTTTGCGTGCGGTTGGTCGACGGTTCGTCAGGCTGCTAGACTGTCGTTTACGTTTGGCACCCCAAAGGAGGCCCCATGGCCCAGCCCACTTCTATCGCAACGGCGCACGACGCCGACCCCGGTTGGACGATGACGGCGTTCCACGCGCTGGGCTCACACTCGTGGTGGCTCTGCGTGCTCGCCATCGGCTGTAACCAGCTCGGCACCATGCTGCTCAACCAGGCGGCCCACCCCCTCTACGACACGGTGTTCTCGCTCGCCAAGGATATCGCGACCCTAGGGGCCGCTGCGGCCGGCATCGCGCTGTACCTGCTCGTGGCGCGCCACCCGCGCTGGGTTCGCCCCAGGGCGTTCGCCTGGACGGGAGTGGGGTTCGCCGTGGCGGGCTCCCTGTTGGCGCTGCTGTTCTCGACCACGGTCCCCAACGCCGCGCTCTTGGTGGGCGCTGCCTGCCTCAGGACGCTCGGCAACGTCTGGATCGGCTCCATGGTGTACCTGGCCCTCACCGACCAGGCCATCCGCCACGGCACGCGCACCGCCCTGGCCGCCGTGTGCACCGGCTGGGCCATCAGTTACCTGCTCGAGAGTACCGCGCTCTACCTGCCGCCGACGGTTCAGCTCTCGGTGTTCATGGGGCTGCCGGCCGTCATAGCCGCCCTCGCCTACGGCGGGTCGCGGCGCGTCATGGAGTACACCCGTCAAGCCGCCCCCGCCGACGACCTGCGGGTGACGAACCCCGCCTCGTTCATCTCGTTAGGCAACACGGTCTTTGTGGCGTTCGTGCTGATCAAGATGTCGTTTGGCTTTGCCATGACGTTCCTCAGCTCCGCAGGGACGCCGGTCATAACCGTGTTTGCCTGCATCCCAGCCCTTGTCGTGGCCACGGCGCTGGCGCTCGCCACCAAGCCCGGCGGAGGCCTCAACGCGTTCTACCGCGCCACGATGCTGCTGGTGCTGGCTGGCTTCTTATTGGTGAACCCGCTTATCTCGGAGATAACCGCGATGCCCACCCTCGCCAATCTCGTTCTGCGGGCCGGCAGCGACCTGACCCGCATGTTTGCCCTGCTCGTGGTGGCGTTCCTCGGCATGCGCAACCCCATGAACGCCCTGTGCGTCGCGCTCTTTGTGGGGGCGGCCAACTCCGTGGGCAGCGTGGTGGGGGCGCAGCTCGGCAACGCGGCCAACATGGCCCTCACCCACAGCCCCGGCACGTTCGCGCTGCTCTTGGCCGCCATCATCTTTGCCTACGTGGCCTACAACATCATCACTCCCCAGAACTTCGACTTTGACCGCACGGCCCGCTCCATCGTGCCCGTCGAGCCCGTGCAGTCGGTGGAGCGGGTGGACCGCCTTGCCCTGGCCTGCGAGCAGCTTGCCGCGGAGCACGGCCTGACCCCCCGCGAGGCCGAGGCCCTGGCCCTGCTCGCCCACGGCCGCAACACGGCGGCCATTCAGGAACGCATGGTTGTGTCGCGCAGCACGGCCAAGACCCACATCCGCAATGTCTACGCCAAACTCGGGGTACACGCCCAGCAGAATCTTATAGACCTCGTTGAACAGGAGTCGCACCATGGCGCAGAATCCCAGAGCAGTCCCAGGAATTGCTGACCGAGGCGTGCCGGGGCGCGGTGGGCTGAGGCCCATAAGCCCCGGCACAACGACGAGCAGCGTTTTCTGGGGCTGCTCTGGGGGCCGGGTGTGTAGCCGCCGGACGTTCGTTGTTGCAGGGATGCTCGGGATGGCGGGGGTTCTTCCCTGCCTGGGCTGGGCAGACGACGGCGGGGCAGCAAAGAACCCCGGGGTAATGGAGACGGGCGTGGCCCCCTCGACCTGCGGCGCGCTCCGCGTGGAGGGGGCGCAGCTGGTGGCCGAGGACGGCACACCGGTGCAGCTGCGGGGCGTGAGCACCCATGGGCTGGCGTGGTTTCCGCAGTTCGTGAACGAAGACTGCTTTAGGCAGCTGCGCGACGAGTGGGGTGCGAGCGTGGTGCGCCTGGCCATGTACACGGCGGAGTCGGGCGGGTGGTGCACCGACGGTGACCGCGACCAGCTGCGGGCGCTTATCGATACCGGCGTGCAGGCAGCCACGGCGGCCGACCTGTACGTGATTGTCGACTGGCACATCCTCTCGGACAACGACCCAAACACCTACCGCGACGACGCCGTGGCGTTCTTCGACGAGATGTCGGCGCGCTACGCCGGGCAAAACAACGTGCTCTACGAGATCTGCAACGAGCCCAACGGTGCCACGACCTGGCAGGACGTGAAGGACTACGCGGCGAGCGTGATTCCCGCCATCCGCGCCAACGCCGCAGACGCCGTGATCCTGGTTGGGACGCCCACCTGGTCGCAGCGGGTGGACGAGGCGGCCGCCGACCCCATTACGGGCTTCGACAACCTCATGTACACGCTGCACTTCTACGCCGCGACTCACAAGGACGACCTGCGCGCCACGCTTGCGACAGCCGTCGAGGACGGCCTGCCGGTGTTTGTGAGCGAGTTCGGCATCTGCGACGCGAGCGGCAACGGGACGATCGACGAGGGGCAGGCCGACGAGTGGGTTGCCCTGCTCGACCGCCTGGGGATCAGCTACGTGATGTGGAGCCTCTCGAACAAGGACGAGTCTGCCTCGGTGGTCAAGAGCGCGTGCGACAAGACCTCGGGCTTTGGCGACGACGACCTGGCCGAGGCGGGGCTGTGGCTGCGCGCGACGCTGGAAGGGACGCGCGGGGTGGGTGCGAGTAATGGGCGAGAGGGTGCGAGCGCAGATGCGGACGCAGGCGCAGAGGCAGATACGAGCATAGGCTCGGATACACGTGTAGATGCGGACGCAGGCGCAAAGACGAGCGCGGGCACGGCAGGCGCTCCCAGCACGGGGGGCATCGGCTGCACGGCGGCGCTGCGCACCTCGTGGGAGGCGGATGGCAAGACCTGCCTGCTCTACGACCTGACCGTAACGAACGAAAGCGGAGCGGACTGCTCGAGTTGGTCGGCAGACCTTACGTTCACGGAGGTCTTCGAGATCCAGGACAGCTGGAACGGCACGTTTGCTGCCGACGGGAACGTGCTCCACGTGAGAAACACCGACTACAACGGCACGCTTGCGGCCGGACAGTCCCTAAGCGACGTGGGGGCGATCGTGGCGGGAGGGCCCGGGCTGGGAGTGGCATAGGAGGGTTCGAGGGCGAAGGAGTGGCACTAAACTCGCGTTTTGTAAGGGTATCGGACGAGGGATGGCACCAGATTGGAGTTTTGTAAGAGCGCTAAAACGAGAGTGGCACCAAATCGTCGTTCTGTAACCACTCGGACCCCCACATGGTTGCAAAACTTCGATTCAGTGCCACGGGGACTCGACGGGTGCTTACAAAACTCTGGTTTGGTGCCACCGGGACGACCCTAAGCTTACAAATCTCCAATTTGGTGCCACCAGGCCGATCTGCATCGCCCCCAACGCGAACCCCTCGGGTTCTGGCGGTACGTCGCCAAAGCCCGAGGGGTTCTCCCCGACCTTATGCGCGCCTGCCGGCCCCCACGAGGCTCGTGCGCACGACGCCGCGGGCCACGCGGTAGGTCACGAACAGGTAGCCGCCGTAGACCACCACGAAGAGCACCACCGCCAGAAGCGAGGTCTGGGCGATGTCGATACCGCCGAAGAGGCTTACGAGCTTCACGACCACCTGAAGCGCAACGAGTGAGTGAACGATAGCCACGACCAGCGGGAAGATGAAGTAGACCAACGCCTGGACGAGCAGCGAGCGGTAGATGAGCCGCTGGGGGCAGCCCAGCTCGGAGAGCAGCCGGTAGCGTCCCTGGGAGTCGCTCGTACTCGAGAGCTGCTGGATGGCGAGGATCGCGGCGCAGGAGATCACGAGGACAAAGCCGATGTAGATCGCCATGTAGCTCACGATGCCCGTCATGCCGTTCATCTGGGACCAGTTCTCGGTCTCGGTGAAGCAGGTCGAGACGAAGGCGACGTGCTTGCCGTTCTCCACAAAGACGCCCGAGGAATCAAAATTCGCGTCGAGGTCGCTCACGAAGGCGTCGGCCTCGTCGGCGCCCACCGTGTAGAGCACGTTCACAAAGGCGGCGTAGGGAGTGCAGGCCTGGGCTACCTCGTCGGGCACCACGAGGGTGCCGGCGTTCGAGCCGACGCTGCTGATGGATAGGGCGGCGGAACGGTCGGTAATGGCCGCAGGCTGAGCGGGTAGCAGCTCCCGGCCGCCGATGGAGACGGGGCAGCCAGCGGCAAGCATGCCGTTGTAGAAGTCCACGATCTGGTTGCCCATGTCGCAGGTCAGCAGGTAGCCGTTCTGCCCCAGCTCGACGGGCTCAAGCCCCAAGAAGGCGCGCCATGCGTTGTAGTTGCTCTGGGCCATCAGGTCGAGGCCCGTGGTGTCGCTGTTGGAGTTCTCCATGCCGGCGGGCAGGGGGGCGCCCGTGGCGGCATGGATGGCCGAGAGGGTGAGCGATCCAGGGTCGTCGAGTTGGTTGGCGGCGCTGTACACCGTGAGCTGGCAGGTGTCGCCGACGGTACCCAGGTCGTAGCCGGCGCCGGCCATGAGGGCGGCGAAGTCCTGAGTCGCGGTGGCCACGGCGGTGCCGTCGTCGCCTTCTAAGGAGGAGGCGGGGTGGTCTCCGTAGAAGACGATGCTCACCGAGGCGTCGACGGGCGTGTGCTGCTCAATGTTGCCCGACATGGCGTTGCAGATGCTCATGCCGCCCGTGACGCTCGTAATGGCGAGGAAGAGGATGAGCGCGATGACGCCCATGGAGAGCGAGGTAGTGTTGATGCGGGCGCTAAGCTGGCGCAGGGTGAACATGTTGAGGCCGCTCCAGTAGAGGCGGCGGAAGCGCTGGCACGCCACGAGCAAGAAGCCCGCCACGGCGTAGAAGAACAGCAAGGTGCCCGCAAAGACCAGGACCGTGGTGATGACGAACTGGGTCGTCTCAGTGCCCGTCACATCGGTGATGGGCAGCCCGTCGCGCAGGAAGCGCACGTAACCGACGCCGATGCACACACAGGCCACCACGAACAGCGCCACCGAGAGGGGCAGGCTGCGGACCTTCATCGACTCGTTGGCGTGCTCGGCACCCATGAGGTCGACGAGCTTGACCTTGCCCAAGGTGCGCAGGTTGAGCAGCAGCATGACGACGAACATGATGCCGAAGCACAGCAGGGTGAGCCCCAGCGCCTCGAAGGAGAAGCGGAACTGGAACGCCGTGACCTGCTCGTGGAACAGGGCCGCCGTCACGAACACGAGCACCTGCGAGAGCAGCACGCCCACAAGCAGGCCCACACCCAGGGAGACGAGCGAGGCCATGAGGGTCTCGAGGGTGAGGATGCCCGACACCTGGCTGCGGCGCATGCCGAGCACCTGGTAGAGGCCCAGCTCCTGCTTGCGGCGACGCACCAGGTAGTTGTTGGCGTAGACCATAAGGAAGCCCAAGACGAGGGCGAGGAACACCGTGAGGCCCATGAGGATGTCGCCGAGCATGCCGATGAGGTCGCCGTACTCGGGCTTGAGGAAGTCAGCCTGGTCCGAGATGGTGTTGAAGGCGTAGAACACGGCCACGCCCAAGACCAGGGTCACAAAGTAGACGGCGTAGTCGCGAATCGACTTGCGCAGGTTCCCAAAGGCGAGCTTAGCAAGCATCGTCGTCCTCGCCTCCGATGATGGCCACGACCTCCATGATGCGGTCGAAGAACTGGCGGCGCGTGGAGTTGCCGCGCACGACCTCGGTGAAGACCTTGCCGTCGCGGATGAACAGCACGCGCTTGCAGTAGCTCGCCGCAAAGGAGTCGTGGGTCACCATGAGGATCGTGGCACCGAGGCGCAGGTTGAGCATGTCGAAGCACTCGAGGAGCAGCTTGGCGTTCTTGGAGTCGAGGGCGCCGGTGGGCTCGTCGGCCAGCACGAGCTTGGGGTCGGTCACGATGGCGCGGGCCGCCGCCACGCGCTGGCGCTGGCCGCCCGACATCTGGTAGGGGTACTTGTCGAGCACGGCCTCGATACCCAGGGTGCACCCCACGCGCTCGACGCGCTCGCGGATCTGGCGCGGGTCGACCCGGTCGATGGTGAGCGGCAGGGCGATGTTCTCGCGCGCGGTGAGGGTGTCGAGGAGGTTGGCGTCCTGAAAGACGAAGCCCAAGGCATCGCGCCTGAAGTCGGAGAGCTGGCGGTTCGAGAGGGCCGTCACGTCGCGCCCATCGATGGCGATGGTGCCGCTCGTGGGGGTGTCGATGGTGGCGATGCAGTTGAGCAGCGTGGTCTTGCCGGAACCCGAGGCGCCCATGATACCCACGTAGTCGCCCTGCTGGACCGAGAAGGACACGCCGGCCAGGGCCCGGGTGGCGTTGCCCTTGCTGCCGTATATCTTCTCGACATTCTTCACTTCCAAAACCGCAGGCATGGAGGAGGTCCTTTCTCTCTTGGAGTGCTATGCGAGTATCAGGATGCACGACGAGAAGCGCAAGGACCATCGATTGGGGTTACCCCCAGGTTGCGAAGGTGTAAGGAGGGCAATGCGGGAGGATTGAGAACCCATTGTACATCCATTGGGTATACAATGGGCGTATGTGTATCTGATCACTATTCGACGTGGGCAGGAGACAAAAAATGGCTGAAGCACGGTTGAACATCCGCACGGATTCGACCTTAAAGGAGAGCGCCCGGAAACTCTACGAAAGCATGGGGCTCGACCTTTCGACGGCAATCAACATGTTCCTTCGCCAGTCGGTACACGATCATGGAATGCCCTTTAGACCGACGCTTGAAAACCCCGAAAATATAGAGGCCCGCCGACAGGCCGATGCCGGTGAGGGCAGGCGCTTCGCCTCGGTCGACGAGCTCATGGGAGCCTTGAATGCTTAAAAGCATCCGTGCCGTTCCCGCCTTTGAACGCGATGTAAAACGCCTTAAGAAGAAGCGCTATCCCTTGGACAAGATGGGTGAGGCCATACGGGCGGTCTTTGAGGGGGATGCCGACGGGCTGCGTCGCCGCAGGGACCATGCCCTCACGGGCAACTGGAACGGCTACCGCGAACTGCACATCGAAGCCGATTGGCTACTCATATATCGCATAGAGGAGGACGAACTCGAGCTGGTGCTTACCCGCACGGGATCGCACGACGACATTCTCTAGCCGCCGCCTCGCGGCCGGCGATGCGGCCAAAGCACAGGCACGATGAGATAAACGAGCCGCACTGGGGGTAGCGGCTTTCAGAAAACAGGCCGCCCACGGCGCGCGAGGTGATGTAGAGCCCGAGAACCGGCCGCCCGTCGGCGCGCAGGGCCCGAGCGCGGCCGTCGATGCGCAGGCCGCCCGAGTTGCCCTCCTCCATAAACGCCGGGGAGACACCCACGGCAAGACATGCGCGCACGCCGGCGCCGTCGGCCTGGTCGTCGTTGTAGGGAGACCCGTTGGTGAGGCCCGCACGCCTCCAGGAACGGCCAGTTGCACGCTCATAAAGGCTGCGGTCATGCACGAAGCTGCCGGTGGCCACGATCACGCCTCGGAGCGCCCGCACAAGCTGCAGGGCGCCGGCGCTATGCCCTGGCAGGCGGCCTCTTTCCAAACCTGGGGCTTCTCCGACACCCGCCGGCTCCATGGCTACGCCCACGACTGCCCCGGCAGCATCGGTCACCAGGCCCGCCAGCGACGTCTTTGTTTGGATGCGCACGTTGGGCAGGCACCGCAGCTCGTCTTCGAACGGCTTCCAGAGCCCGGTACCCCCACCGCCGGTCGAACCGAAGCCGGCACCGAACTCCCCCGCCTTGTAGCGGGCGTAATGGCGGTCGCCCGGGTCGGCGTCGTCGGGGTTAGGCTTGAACCAGTGGACACGCCGACGCTCCATGTCGTCGGGAAACCCCAGCTCGTGCCAGTAGGCGCGCTTCTCGTCGATGGGGCCGCCCACGTTGAGGCCCGGCCGCACCACGGCGGTCATGCCGCGGTCTTCAGGGGTGGAGAAGCCCCACTGTCCCAGGGGTTCTCCCCCAAGGCCGCCCTGGTCGCGCGGGGTTATGACCCAATCGACGTCGGGGCCGCAGTGCTCGGCGAACACGCGCAGGAGCTCCAGGTCGCCGCTCGGGCCGGCACAGGCGCTCAGGTATGCAAGCAGCTGCTCGGGACCCGGGTCCTCGACGCCGAGCCTGCGCTGCACGAGCGTGTCGCAGCCGAGCAGGCCGCCGCCGGAACGGCGCATGCAGCCGCCGAGCCAGTCGGCCTTCTCGAACACAAAGACGTCGGCCCCGCCGCGGGCGGCCTCGATGGCGGCCGGGGCTCCCCCGCTGCCGCAGCCCGCCACCACAACGTCGGCTTCGCCGTGCCACAGGGAGTCGCTCGTTTCGAGCACGGTGTGTTCGACCGGCCGCCCCGCCGGGGCCCGATGCAGCGTGAGCCTCTCCACTACACGGCCTTGGCGAGCAGGCACGGACCCAGGGTCAGCTGCACCAGCTCGGTCAGGAAGTCGGACCACGGGGTCAAATCGAGTTCGCCGTTGGTCATGCACCAGCGCACGTCGACGCCGTAGAGCACGGTCACGATGCGCTGGGCGAGCTCGTCGGTGGGGGCGTCGGGCAGCAGCTCGCCCTTCTCCACATAGCCGTCGAGGCACGCGCGGATCGCGTCGATGTGCATCTGGCTCACGTCCTGCACGAGGTTCACGCGCTCGTGGTAGCCCTGGTCGGCGGAGTGGCCGAGCCATTGGGCCAGGTACTCGGGGCTCAGCTGCTGGATCTGCTTGAACCACATCTCGAAGTAGTGGCGCAGGTTGTAGATGAGCGGCAGGTCCATATGCTCGAGCAGGCTGCCGTCCACATCGCTGTACATGTTGTGGATGTAGCTGTAGTAGAACGCGTCCTTGGACTCGAAGTAGTGGTAGAACGTGCCGACCGAGACGCCGGCCGCCCCCACGATGTCCTGGACCGACACGTTGTCGTAGCCGCGCTCCTCGATGAGGGCGATGCCCTTCTCTACGATGGTGCGCCGCGTGAGCTCCGCGCGGGACTGGCGCATGGTTGCCATGGGACCCCCTCTCATACCGTGGCCGACCCGTTGATGCCTGGAGAAAACGATGGGGTCGCCAGCGTTGCCTTGACGAATCGATATTATCCCAACATAATTATTTTGAAGTGGTTCAATTAGAAATAACCTAGGTTACACAGTATTTTTTCATGGCCTATTTTCTGAGATCCCATAGTAATCGAACATGTTCTATAGCGTATATAGCCCTCGTGTGCCTACTTTTGTCCCTGTCGGTTCGCGTGCTGACGCGATTTCGATCATCAGCTCCCAAGAACCACACTGGCCGTCCCGCCGGGTGACAAAAAGGGCCCGCGGTCATTCCCACGGGCCCTTGGCCTTCATCGGCCGCGCGTCACCAACCGACAGGCGTCATTGACGATGCCCCCTACACGGCGTGGCAGGTCCCGCACTCGTAGACGTTGTCGTGGTGGCAGCCGAGGCAGGCGTTGGCCGCAGAGACCTCGATCTCCTTGGTGTCGTGCATCTTGTGGCAGGAGCCGCACATGACCTTGCTGCCGTAGTGGTCGGCGGGCAGGTCGTGGGGGTTCACCGTAAGGCCGTTCTCGTCGGTGAGCACCGTGGAGTCCTTGGTGGTCTCGGCCAGCTCCTCGAGGGTGCCGTGGCAGGCGAAGCACGCTTCCTCGTTAATGGCGGTCTTGGTCAGGGCCACGACCTTGTCACCCTTCTTGGCGGTGTACTTCTCGGTCTCGGTGTGAACCTTTACCAGGTCGTCCTCGTTGTGGCACATGCCGCACTCGAGCGAGGCATGCAGGGCCCCGGTGTAGCCCTCCTTCTCCATCTTCTTGACGGCCTTCTTGTGGCAGGCCGCACAGTCGACATCCATCGAGAAGGGCTCCGCTTCGATGGCCTTGGTATCGACCTTCTCGGACTTCTCCGCCTTGGCGGTGGAGGTGGCGGCGAGGGCCGACGGGGCCACCTCGGCCAGGCCGATGCCTGCCACGAGGCCGAGCGCCACCAGGGCCGCGACCGCTGTTTTGGCCAGCTTTCCGGCGCTGGCGACGTTCTTACGCATGGTTTTCTCCCTCTTCTTAGAAATGCAGTTACCGCATAGAACCGATGACCTGATCCGCTCTGGACCTGGGACCCAGCGCTGTGGGCACCGGCCACACCCTCGGGCTCGATTTGTCTTCCGGAGCATCTAGAAAGACAAATACTGCTCGAGGGTGTGACTTGCTACATAATTTGATACAGGTTTTGTGAAGACAAGCTACATAGTACCAGGTGAACTGTGAACCATTGCACCGATAATATCAAGTAGCAAAATGTCATCACGCCCTCGCCGCATTTTTGTACGTGAGCACCTGCGGAACGCGGCGAGACGAGGTCCGCCACTTACTCCTAAAAGCGAATCGTCGCTCGCAAGGCGCCGGGAGGTGATGCGTACTCGTGGTACGTGAGCCTCCCGGGAACGCGGCGAGCGGCGATTCGCCCGCAAACTTTCCTCAACGGATTGCGCCTCGCAAGGCGTGCGGAGGCGATGCGTACTCGAGGTACGTGAGCCTCCGCAGAACGCGGCGAGGCACAATCCGCCACTAACTTCCTACTCCCAGGGCTGCTCGGCGGCGACGTTTTGCCCGGCATGCCTACCGGTGATGATGCCCGAGGTCACGAACACGCCGCACTGGGGATAGTGGTCCTCGGCAAACAGGCCGCCCACGGCGCGCGAGGTGATGTAGAGGCGGGGGATAACCTCGCCGTAGGTGTTGATGGCCTGGGACTTGGTGTTGATGCGCAGGCCTCCCGAGTTGCCCTCGATGATATAGCGGGGCGCGGCACCCACGGCGAGCGCGGCCTTGATGCCGGCGCCGTCGGCCTGGTAGTCGTTGTAGGGGGAGCCGTTCACAACGGAGCGGGGGTTCTCCTCGTAGGTCCACTTCTTGCCGGTGAAGTTCTCGTACATCTCCTTGTCGCCCACAAAGGTGCCGGTGGCGATGACGACACCCTTGGTGGCCTTGAAGTTGAGCAGATCCTCGGGGGCGTCGGTGTAGTAGGCGGTCACGCCGATGACCTCACCGTCGGCGTTGGTGATGAGGCCGCGGATGGCGCACTCGGTCTCGATGCGCACGTTGTCGAGGTTGTCGAGCTCCTCCTCGAAGGGCTTCCAGAGGCCGGTTCCGCCGCCACCGATCGAGCCGTAGCCGGCACCGAAGTCGTTGCCGGTGTAGGCGGCGTAGTGGCGGTCGCCGGGATCGGCGTCGTCGGGGTTCGGCTTGAACCAGTGGACGCGGCGGTGCTCGATGTCCTCGGGGTAGCCGAACTCAGCCCAGTAGTTGTTCTCCTGGTCGCTGGGGGCGCCGATGTTCAGGCCGGGCGACACGAGGCCGGTGTGGCCCTCGTCCTCAGTGGCAAACTCCCATTCCTCGAGGGGCTGGCCGCCCAGGCCGCCCTCCTCGACGGGCGTGATGACCCAGTCGACCGTGGGACCGCACTCGTCGACGAACATGCGGAGCAGGTCCTCGTCGACGTTCTCGTGGGCGCACTGGACCATGTACTCGTAGAGCACGTCGGGGCCCGGGTCCTCGACGCCGAGCTTCTGCTGGACCAGGGTGTTGCAGCCGATGAGGCCGCCGCCGCAGCGGCGCATGCAGCCGCCGAGCCAGTCCATCTTCTCGAGCACGAGCACGTCGGAGCCGGCGCGGGCGGCCTCGATGGCGGCGGGGGCACCGCCGCTGCCGCAGCCCACGACGATGACCTCGGCCTCGTCGTACCAGTCGATGTCGTCGGTCTCGATGCCGTTCATGGCGGCGGAGCTCACCTCGGCCTGCTCGGCCAGGGCGCTGGCGGCGGTGCCGGCGGTGACGGCCGCGGCGGCGGCGCCCATGGCGGCGTTCTTCAGGAAATTGCGACGGTTCATCTCCATTTTGAAACCCCCTTGTTTCTTGGTGCGGTGGACGTTTTTGGCTTCCCTGTGAAGCTGGTGCTCACTATAGCAAGTTAGATGAATATGTTCAACGAATAGGTTCTATTTTTCTTTGAGCTGGGTATCAAAGGTGAATATCCCTAGCGGGGCAGGAGGCTGGAGAGAGTTTTTGAGCCCATCCTTTACCAGGATAACGGTCATACGCTGGCCATTTTCTCATTCATGCTGGTAGGATGCCCATACCTACAAAGCAAGCGTCCTCGGGAAACGGACTGTTCACTGTTACGACTAATTCACCGAACTTATTCTATTATCGAGAATTATCCCAATCGACCTACGAAAAACTCACTCGGTATTGCCTATATTGATACTATTTGCGTTCACATTTGCTCCATAAACTGAATTAATTCGATATTGAACACCCATTGTTTAGTGCGATTTTCTCCGCTATATGCCCTATTGTCTCCCCTTAAGCGAATAGCGTATAGTTTTTGCAGGGGAAACACGCCGTAAGGGAGGCCGATAAAACATGGGCGTCAAGGCTGCAGGTGCTCCAAGGCTGGAGCTCCGCGACTCCAACGGGCGTATCCACTTTGGGTACATCGTGTTCCTGGGGGCGTGCCTGCTCATGTTCCCCCAGTCGCTGCCCATCAACACCGCGAGCATCTTCTTTGTGCCCGTGACCCAGGAGCTGGGCGTCTCCCAGTCTACCTTTGGCCTGCACACCACGATCATCAGCCTCTCGATCTGCGCCAGCACGGCGCTCGTGAGCGCGCTGTTTAGACGCTGCAACCTCAAAGCGTTCATGTGCTGCGTCATGGGCCTTGAGGCGGCATGCTTCTTTGCCTACTCGCTCGCCCAGAACGTGGCGGTGTTCTACGTGGCGAGCGCGTGCATTGGTGCGTCGCTCTCGGTGCTCGTGTACCTGGTGGTTCCCGTGCTGGTCAACAACTGGTTCAGCATCCGTACAAGCCTGCTCATCGGCGTCGGCACCTGTATGCAGGGCATCGGGGGCGCGCTGTTCAACGCGGTGGGGTCCGCCATCATCGCGAGCCACGGCTGGCGCGCCTGCTACGTGGTGTTCGGGGTGGTGACGCTGGCCGTCGGGATTCCCGCGTCGCTGTTTTTATTGCGCCGCTCCCCTTCTGAGCTGGGACTTTTGCCGGTCGGATACGATACGGCCATCGTTGACGAACACCCCAACCTGCAAGGCGTCGCAGCCGGGCGGGCCTACCGTACCCCGTGCTTCATGCTGCTGGTGGCCACCTGCCTGTGTCTCTCGACCGCCATCTTCTTCAACTACTACATGAGCCCCTACGTGATCAGCCTCGGGGCTTCGATTCCGCAAGCCGGCATGGCGTCGGCGGCCGTCATGGTGGGCATGTGCGTGGGCAAGGTGGCCGTGGGCGCTGTGTGCGACCGCTCTACGGGGGTAGGGGTGGCGCTGGGAATCGGCTCCGGTATCGCTGGCTGCCTGGCCCTGGCCGCGTTCAAGAGTCCCGCCATGGCGGCCGTCTGCGGGGCGTGTTTCTTGTTTGGCATAGCCTATGCGTCGTCGTCGCTGCTCGGAGCCGTGCTCACCCGCTACGGGTTTGGACCGCGCGCCTTCGACCGCATCTGGCCCACCATGGGCATTGTCATTGCGCTGGGCAACGCCTTTGGCGCGTTCTTTTGGGGCGTGGTGACCGAGAACCTGGGGTTCACAAGCGGCCTTTTGCTCGACGCGGCGTTCATGGCCGGGGCGCTCGGGTTTGGCCTGGCCTGCGTGCACGCCGGGAAGCGAGAGCGGAAGGGGTGGCTGCCCAACCATCCCTAATCGGCAATCAGGCGCATGCGGTTGGTGGGGAACGCGATGCTCACGCAGGTCCACTCCCCCTGCACGCTCGAGATGGAAGCCGAGAGGCCCATCTTTGCGCACAGCGTTCGCACCAGGTAGAGGCCGATGCCGGTGGAACGTGCGAACGCCCTGCCGTTCTCGCCAGTAAAGCCCTTGTCGAACACGCGGCCCACGTCGGCGGCGCTGATGCCGAGGCCGTTGTCGCGCACGTCGAGCACCACGCACTCGTTGGCCAGACCCTCCCCTTCCAGCCGGGCCGAAAAGTCGATGCGGGGCCCCTCGGCGCAGCGGTAGCGCACCGCGTTGTCGATGAGCTGACCGAGCACGAACTCGACCCACTTGGGGTCGGTGAAGACCTGCCGGTCGAGACCCTCCATGCCGATCGCCACCCCGGCCCGCACGAGCTCCGACGCCCGGCCCTTGACCGCCGCCCCCACCAGGTTCGAAAGCGTGCAGGTGCGCACCAGGTAGTCGTTCTCAACCGAGCTGGAGCGGGCGTAGTAGAGGGCCTGCTCCACGTAGGTGCCCACGCGGGATAGCTCATGGGCAAGGGGGAGCAGCCGGCTGTCGTCGAGGTTCTCGACCATGAGATCGGCCGCGGCCAGGGGCGTCTTGACCTCGTGGACCCAGGCCTCCACGAACTCGCGGTGGTCGCGCTCTCGGTCGGAGGCCTCGGCCACCCGGGCCTGGGCCTGGGTTCGCACGGCATGGATGGCCGCACAGGCGACATCGCCCAGGGGCGTACCGGCGTCGCGCAGCTCCGCCGACAGCTCCAGGGCGTCGGAAGGGGACGAGGCGATGGGTTGTAGCTGGCGGTAGAGCGCACGTTCGTGCAGGTAGTTAACCGTACCCGATGCTGTGAACGCCAGGGCGACCACCAACGTGAAAAAGGCCGCCAGGTCGACGCTCTGGCCCACGAGGCGTAGCATCACCCACAGGGCCACGCAGGCGAGGGCCCCGATGGCAAGCGACGCCAGGTGGCCGCGGATGTAGGTCCAGACGCTCATGCCGAGTACCCTTGGCCGCGGTGGGTGACCAGGTAGTCGTTCACCCCGATGGTGGCGAGCGTCTTGCGCAGGCGGTTCATGTTGACCGTGAGGGTGTTGTCGTCGATAAAGGCGTCGGAGTTCCAGAGCTCGACCATAATCTCCTCGCGCGAGACGATCTCGCCCTTGCGGCGCATGAGCAGCGAGAGGATGCGCAGCTCGTTCTTGGTGAGCTCCACGGTGCGCCCCTCGAACGAGGCTGTGGAGCGGGCCAGGTCGAGGGCCAGGCCGCGATACTCTATGACCCGCCCCACCTGGTCGACGCCCTTGACCCGACGCAGCAGGGCGTCGATGCGGGCGAGGAGGATCTGGCCGTTGTAGGGCTTGGTCACGAAGTCGTCGGCCCCGAGCGACATGCTCATGAGCTCGTCGAGGTCGGTGGCGCGGCTCGTGACCACCATGATCGGCACGCTGCTCGACTGACGCAGCTCGCGGCACACGTACTGTCCGTCGGTCCCGGGCAGCCCGAGGTCGAGCAGCACCACGTCGGGCGCGGCGTCGAGGGTGTCGGCCGTGAGGCGGTCGAACCGCTGGGCGCACACGGGCTCGTGGCCGGCACGGCGCAGCAGGGTGGCCAGCTCGCCGCGGACCGCCTCGTCGTCCTCGATCACATAGATACGCGCCATGGGGGGTCTCCTCTTCTTGGGGCTATGGGGCAGTATAGGATGAACGCCCATGGTATCAAGGGGAGACAGGCGGCGGGTTGCAGGGATGTCACGTTGAGGGAGCGCGGGTAGGCGGGGGCCAGCGGGCGCACCGTGGCATTCCGTAATAAAGCAAGTTTACTGATATCATTCTTGCAAATCACAACAAAAAATGAACTTTCCTCGCCACGGCTCGCAGTAAAATAACTTTACTGACAAAAATTCGCAATAAAGTAAGTTTACTGACGAGATTTACCAGTAAACTTATTTTTTTGACTGGTCTCGAGCAAACCTTATCAGTAAAGTTGCTTTACTGCACTGTCCCAGCACGTCGCGGTGCCTGGTGGCCGCCGCCGACCGTCCGTGCTTCTCCCCCAAACCGAAACCGCCCCCGCAGGCCACGACGGGCCCACGGGGGCGGTAGTCAATCCGCACTCCACGCACTCCTCGCGCGCGACCCGCTTACGCCGGCAACGCGCCGCCGGCCTCGCGGTCGATGTCGGGACCCGCGTCGCGCTTGCGGCCCAAATACTGCAGGACCACGACGGCGGCGATGGCCGCAAAGCCCACGACGTCGGTCAGGGTGCCGGGGATCATCATGGCCAGGCCGGCCGCCACCAGGACGATGCGCAGCACCGGCATGACTGGCCGGAACAAGAAGCCGTTGAGCGCCACGGCCACGCCGAACAGGCCCACGCAGGCCGAGAGCACGGCCTGGGCGAACTCGAGCCACATGAAGTTGCCCTCGAGCAGCATGATGGGGTTGAAGGCGAAGATGTAGGGCACGATGAACGCCGCGATAGCCAGCTTGGTGGCGTTGATGGCGGTCTTCATGGGGTTCGACTTGGCGATGGCGCTGCCCGCGTAGGCCGCCAGGGCCACGGGCGGCGTGATGTCGGCAACAATACCGAAGTAGAACACGAAGAAGTGCGCCGCCACGACCGGCAGCCCGAGCTCCATGAGGATCGGGGCGCAGGTAGAGGCCATGATGCAGTAGTTTGCCGTGGTGGGCACGCCCATGCCGAGCACGATGCAGCAGAGCATGGTGAGCACGAGGCCCAGGATGATGGCGCCGCCGGCCACGCCCACGATGGCGTTGATGAGAATCGAGGCCAGGCCGGTCACGGTGATGCAGCCGGCGATAAGGCCCGCCATGGCGCAGGCAACAGCCACGGACACGGCGCTCTTGGCGCCGGCCTGCAGGGCCTCGAAGGCGGTGGCGAGCGAGAACTTGGCGGTGTCGACGACCACGCTCATGACGCTCTTGCCGGCCTCGCGCTCACGCAGCGAGGTGAGCAGGAAGTTGATGAAGCCGATGATGAAGGCGCCCATAATCGAGATGGCGGCCGAGGTGGCCATGGTGCGCGCACCGGTGGCCACGAGCCAGACCAGCAGCACGAGCGGCAGCACGAGGTAGCAGTTCTTGGCCAGGTAGGACCACTTGGGCAGCTCGCTCTTGGGGATGCCCTTGAGCCCGAGCTTCTTGGCCTCGAGGTGCACGGTGATGAAGATGCCGGCAAAGTAGAGGATGGCAGGCAGGATAGCCTTGGCCGCGACCTCGATGTAGGGGATGCCCATGTACTCGGCCATGAGGAACGCCGCCGCACCCATGATGGGGGGCATGATCTGGCCACCGGTGGAGGAGGCCGCCTCGACGGCACCGGCGAACTCGGGCTTGTAGCCGGTCTTCTTCATCATGGGGATGGTGATGGAACCGGTGGTCACGGTATTGCCCACCGAGGAGCCGCTCACCATGCCGCACAGGGCCGACGAGATGACCGACACCTTGGCCGCGCCGCCGCTCGACCAGCCGGCGATGCGGTTGGCGAACGAGATGAAGAAGGCGGCGATGCCGGTGCGCTCAAGGAAGGCGCCAAAGATGATGAACAGCACTATGTAGGTGAAGCACACGTTCACCGGCGTGCCTATGACGCCGTTGGTGGTGTAGAACAGGCGGTAGACGATGGTGCGCAGGCCCTGGTACAGGTCGGGGTTGTACGAGAGCTGGTTGTAGAAGGCATAGATAAGCAGGGCGCCTACCACCACGAGGATCGGGAGCCCCACGCAGCGGCGGCACAGCTCGGCCAGCACCAAGATGCCCACCACGCCCATGATCACGTGCATGGGTTGGATGCGGGTGACCAGCTTGATGATGGTCAGGGCGTTGGCCGCAAAGTAAAAGAAGCAGGCGGCGCCCACAACGGCCAGCACGATGTCGTACCAGGGGATATGGTTGGGCCTCACGTGCTTTTTGTTGGCCGGGTAGATCATAAAGCCGATCAGGATGATGAACCCCAGGAACAGCGAGAGCTTGGTCTCGGCCAGCGCCGTGCTGAACAGGGTCATGCAGATGCAGTAGATCGAGAAGGCCGCCATGAGGACCGAGACGACCACCTTGGGCACGCCTGTCCAGATGCGCGTGTTCGACTCGCGGTCGTACTTGCGCATGACGTCGTCGACGTTGGCGACCTCCTCGTCGGCGCGCATCACGCCGTCGTCGCCCACAAGCACGTTGTTGACGACGGCCTGTTCGGAGACAGCGCGCGGCCGATGGAACGGGTTCTTGAACTTCTTGGCCATCCTTGCCCTTCCTCCCTCCCCCATGCGTCTCAAAGACGTTCGGGACGGGCCAGGGGGAGCCGCAGCCAGACACAGCGTCTGCCGCAACTCCCCCTGGCCGGATTGTCTACTAGGCTCTACAGCAAACTACTTGGTGGGAACCTCATAGCCCTTCTCGGAGAAGTACTTGGCCGCGCCGGGGTGATACGGGACCGAGGTGATGGAGGCGCCGTCCTCGACGGAGACTTCGCCGTACTTGGCGTGGGAGTCGACGAGGTCGGGGGCGTTGTCGTAGATGTCGACGCAGATGTTGTAGACGTCGTCCTCGGGCACGTCGTCGCGCACGAGCACCACGGCGCCTACGGCCACGGTCATGACGTCTTCTTCCTGGCCCTTGTAGGTGCCGGCCGGAATGACGGCCTCGATGTAGTAGTCGGACGAGGCGATGAGCTCGTCGATGTGCTCCTGGTCGAGGGAGACCAGGTAGGCGGTCTTGCTCGTGGAGAGGTCGGTGATGGCGGTGGTGGGGGCGCCGGCCACGATAAAGGCGGCGTCGATCTTGCCGTCCTTCAGGGCGTCGGCCGAGTCGCCGAAGCTCTGGTAGGTAGGCGTGATGTCGCTCTCGGAGATGCCGTAGACGCCCAGGATGTCGATGGCGTTGAAGTACACGCCCGAGCCGGCGGCGCCGATAGAGACGGTCTTGCCCTTGAGGTCGGCCACAGTCTTGATGTTCTCGTCGCAGGTCACGATCTGCACCTGCTCCTCGTAGAGCAGGCCCAGGGTCGAGAAGCAGTCGACCTTGCCGGTGTCCTCGAAGAGGTTGGTGCCGTTGTAGGCGTAGGCCATGACGTCGGACTGGCAGAAGGCCAGCTCGGCGTTGCCGTCCTCGAGCTCCATGATGTTGGCCTGGGAGCCGTTGCCCACGACGCCGGTCACGGGGGTGTCGGTGTTGTTGGTGGCGTGCTGGGCGATGACCGAGCCAAAGGCGTAGTAGGTGCCCGACTCGCCGCCGGTCACGAAGCGCAGGGCGTTGGAGCCGGCCGAGGAGGCAGGCTTCTTGGCGTCGTCGGACGCAGCCTTGTCATCGGAGGCAGGGGTCGTGGAGGCGTTGTTGTCCTCACCGCAGCCCACGAGGGCAAGCGAGGCAAACGCCAGACCGGCGGCCCCGGCGAGGCCCACAAAGTTGCGACGCGTCAAGCCTTTATCCATGGTCGATCTCCTTTTCGCGTATGTCGTTCCCCAGATGTTCGGCCCCGCAGGGCGTCTGTCCTCCGAATAAAACACCGTCTGATAAATACAGCATTTAAAATCAGGGACATGCATGAACCACCGCATTTTAATACATGCTTAATGGCTCGAAGTCAAACGGGGGTCGGCGGCTGCGCAGGCGGGAGCGCTAGAAGGGCGGCCGGACATCCGAAAAGACGTCTTACCGACCGCCGTTGAGCTCGTCGATGAACTCCTGGCGCGAGTGGACGTCGAGCTTGCGGTAGATGTTCTTGACGTGGGACTGCACGGTACCGATGGAGACCTGCAGATCCTCGGCGATGCGCTTCTGGCTGTTGCCCGCGGCGAGGAGCTCCGCCACCTCGGCCTCGCGCTCGGTGAGATGGCAGGCGTCGTAAAGGGAACGTCGACGCTCGGAACCGTCGGCGGCGATGGCGGACGCGCCCGCGGCCTTGGAAGCGTCAAGGCGGTCGCCGGGGTGGCACTCCCCCTGACCCGCCGGCTCGCCCCCTCCCCTCCCAGACAGCGCGTCCGCCTGGGGACGGTTAAAGAACAGGATGGCCGTGATGATCAACAAGAAGGCCACGGCGCCCACGAGCGGCCCCGACTGGTTCTGGAGCGAGAGCCCCAAAGAGCTCATGGCCAGGGGAACGGCGATGTAGCCAAGGAACGAGGAGAGCACCTCGACCAGCACGAAGATGCCGACAAACATGACGTCCGGCACGTCCCGGCGCATGCGGGCCATATCGCACAGCAAGATCCAGTAGATGAGCCCCAGGCACGTACGACCCATGATGACGATGTTGCCGCCGATGTTGAACTGGGAGTTGTCCATAAAGGCCATGAGGAGCAGCCCTGCAAAGAACAGCACGGCGGCCAGCGACCAAAGGAGCTGGAACGACCGGCGCCGCCCGCCCCCAAGGGCGCAGTACAGGAAGATGAGGGCAGCGAACAGGATTGTTCCCATGTTCTGGAGCGGATTGCCTTGGAACGGGCCGCCCACCAGCTCGGTGTAGACCAGGCCGCGTATCACGCCCCCGGCCACCATAAAGACACCGACCACCACGAGCAGCGCCGTGGGCGCCAGGGGCCTTTCGGCCAGGGCCGGCTGCGCCGTGGGAACCTGGGGGGCCTCCCCATGGCGGCCGGCGTACCAGCAAATCGCCGAGACCGCCGGCAGGCAGGCAAGAACGATGTTGTGCAACGGGGGTTCGAGCAAGAGCAGCGCGTCGACGAAGGCAAAGCTCGCGGCAAAGGAGGCGGTGGCCACCAGCGCCATGGTACGCGGGTCAAGAAAGACGCAGGCCCGATACCAGAGCAGGGCCAACGCGACAAAGACGGCGGCGTAGGTCGCGACGTCGACAAAGGCAACGACGCCGGCAAGGCCAGAAGGCAACGGTATGCAGGTCTCCACTATCTTGCACGTCGCCTGAACCACGAAGAGCGCCGCAAGGGCGGCATCGGACACCCGGATGCCTTTGCGGGCCCGTCCCAAAACCAGGACGGCCGCCACGCACAGCACGGCAAGCACCAAGAACAGGCCGTACCACCCAAAAGTCTGCCAAGGGTTCTGGTCGTGGCCGCCCACGCTGTAGAACATAGCGGTGCGGCGCAGCAACGGCCAGTAGAGCGTCATACCCAAGAAGACGGCCACCACGCGCGGCGTCAAAGCGGCGCGAGCGTTCGGCAATGCGGCGTTCTCTTGCAACGTACCCCCTTCTAGCAGCTCCGACGTAGACTACGCAAACCATTGACACGTTTCAATCCCACGTTTTATGGAGTCGCCCACCCCCTGTCAAATAGTAAAGATACCGCATTCTATGGAGAACGCCCATCGCCGAATTCATAGCATTGGGGACGTCGGTCGAACCGCGCCGCCCCACCGGACGACGCATTTACCTGAGGAGGTACACAGTATGGCCGCAGCAACTATCACCCGCCGCAACCTCGTGAAGGGCGCCGCCCTGGGAACCGCCGCCGTGGCGGCCCTTGGAAGCACCGCCGCCCTGGCAGACGAGACCGCCCCCGCGGGCGTCGAGTTTGCCGAGGAGTACGACGTCGTGGTCCTGGGCATGGGCGGTGCCGGCATGTGCGCGGCCATCGCCGCCTATGAAGAGGGCGCCAAGGTGCTCCTCTGCGAGAAGGCCCCCGCGGGCCAGGAGCCCTGCAACACCAAGGTCGCCGGCCAGGTGATCCTCTCGACCGACGACGCCGACCAGTTCTACACCTACCTGACGCACCTCATGGGCAACTACACCAACTACGACCCCGAGTGTCTGCGCGCCTACGCCGACGGCGCCGCCGAGAACTGGGATTGGATGATCAACGTCCTGCACGGCGACCCCGACGTGATGTACTGGTCCGAGGAGCCCGACTGGGTGCACCAGGGCGGCGCCCGCTTCGAGAAGGTCGAGTCGTTCATGGGCATCGACCGTCCGGGCTGGATCTTGATCTGGGACGAGTTCCCCGAGTTCGAGGGCTCCGAGCACTCGCTGATCTACACCTTTAGCGGCCGCGAGCATGACTCGAGCTACTACAACCAGCTGCGCCAGAACATCGACGAGCGCGAGGGCGAGAACCTCAACGTGTGGCTGGGCTGCCCCGGCGTGGAGCTCATCTGCGACGAGGCCGGCGCGGTCATCGGCTGCTACGTGGAGAAGGACGGCGAGCGCGTGGCCGTGCGCGCCAAGGGCGGCGTGTGCCTGACCTGCGGCGGCTTTGAGTCCAACCGCGTCATGATCGAGAACTACACGCAGCTCCCCTACCTGTATCCCCGCGCCGCCGCGCTGAACACCGGCGACGGCATCAAGATGGCCATGAAGGTGGGCGCCGACCTGTGGCACATGAGCAACCTCTCGGGCCTGGGCTTTGGCTACCATGCCGAGGGCAAGGTGGGCGCCAGCAGCCCGTCGCGCGGCGTTGCCTCCATCAAGGTTGGCCCCGCCGGCGGCCGCTTCATGAACGAGGACGCCAAGGCCCGCCACGGCCGCGTGAGCTTCGGCGGCGCGTGGAACATGACCCCCATGGCCATGCCCACCTACCTGATCACCGACGCCTCGCAGATCGCGACCCCGCTAGTGAGCGGCTTCT
>JAHZGC010000017.1:0-28770 GCA_019421015.1 Coriobacteriaceae bacterium
GGCCGGGGCAAGCCCCGCCCCCGCGGGAGGGGGCGAGTGCACGGGAAATGCACAAATATGAGAGGGACCATCGGCAGTATGGGTATAGAACCTCCCAGATATGCGAGGTTCGGCTTGCTTATGCACGTCGTCGAATAGAAGGGAAAGCTCTCATGGACGATACGGGGAACGTTGCATCTATCACCAATGAGGTTAACCAGGCGGAGAGGGACAAGACGGGGCATGGGCATCCCGTTTTAAAGGCGGTTATCGTCATTGTTGCGCTGGTCATAGCCCTTCTTGCAGCTTATGGCATCACCATGTTGGTTCTTTCTGCCTCGGCGCAGTCAGACGGCGAGCAGGTTCAGGCAGAATTGCAGCGCCTTAACGAAGCCGTCAACAACGTAAACATCGATGCCGTCGCGATCAGTGCCGGTAATATTTCCCAACACCTGGGTTCGCTCAAAGACAATCTCAACGGATGGCCATGGGACATAGCCATGGCTCTCCCCTCGCTTAAGAACGACATCACGGGTGCCAGACAGTTGGTTGATGTCTCCGATTCACTTACAAACAAGGTTCTCGTCCCAGTTGCAAACGTCATGAAGGACTACTCGAACGAAATTGACACGAGCGGGATTTTGGCGGTTTTTGACTCCAGCCTCATCAACAAAGTCGCCGATACCCTCACGGAGGCAGCCCCCGTCATTCAATCGGCGAACAAAGAGCTCGATGCAATCCAACCTACCGGCAATAAAGAGCTCGACACGGCTGTGGCCGAGCTCCGCGAGCCTATAGGCAAGATCAGCGATTTGCTAGACAGCTACGGCACTCTTGCCGGACGCATCCAAAACCTCAAGGGCCTTCTGCCCAAAGCCTAGGAGCCTTTCTTGCCAAAGAGGCGCCCCAAAGGGTTCCGCTTCATAGAGCGTTCGAGCGAAACGGCGGCGGCTAGCGCGGTCTCGCGTGCCGCCGTCCCCATATCTTGGGCCGCCGTCTTCACGCTTTGGGATACCGAGTTGGCTGCCGCAGTGGCGCGCTCCTTAACAAACGTGGCCGCGTCCTTCATAAACCCGCTGGATTTCATCTTCGAAAGAGCTTCGGCGTAAGAACCCTTTTTGGCTTCCTTCATAGAGATGGGGCCATCTACGGCACAAAGATAACGTCTCGTTATACAGCCGATTCTAAAGACCAAGAACGCGTTCACAAACCCCTGGGCTGCGCTTGCCACCACAAGCCCCGACACCCTGGCGCTTGCACCGCCCCCAACCATTCCGGCCAGGAGTGTATCCAGATCCATCTCTTCTATGCCCCCGGCAACCAGGGCACTTGCCATGACGCGCAGATACAGGCGCATCAAGACCAGGTTGCTCGGACGAAAACCGCATGCCTCAACAATGGATCGAATCAAATCGAAGCTGACGGAAAGCATGGTCACGGCGTCCACCAACGAAGACTGGGACACGGCGGTCGCGCCGAAGGCGAAACGAGCCGACCTCTTTGTCTGCTCCTCGATACGAGGGACGATGTGCGCTTCAAAGAACCCAATAAGCTCCTCGGCCTCCCCCTCCCCCATCACAGGACATTTCTGAAGCTCGTCGAGCTCCTCTTGGGTCAAGGACGCATTATGGAGCAGGTTGTTGCGTAGGCGACGACACCACAGGGCTTTGGAGCGCCCCCGCTCATCACGAAGGCGATAGAGCGAAAACACCGGCCGAGACGCAACGCGAAACACCGGCACGATAATTCCCAGAACAGCTACGAGGCACAATACCAGATAAAACACGACCCCAAATACGGGATGGGCAGCCGAGAGCCGGTCGCCTAACGCAAGCACGCTGCTGAGCACGGCCAGGGCCAACAGCGCCGCAAGCGAAGACAAGAAAACGGCAGCGCTTATTTTGTTGGCATTCGCATCACGTCGCATGCGCCGCTCCATACATCACCCCACAAGATAGTAAATGAACGGGCTAAGGTAGAGAAACATCGGAACCGTTCAGTAGCTGTATGAGCTCCTCTCGACTGGAAACACCCAGTTTACGGTAGACGTTTCTCACGTGGCTATAGACCGTGCTTTCGGAGATGAGCAAGGTTTTTGCCACATAGACCGAGCTATGGCCGCGTCCTACATACCCCACGATTTCGGTCTCACGGGGAGACAAACCACTGTCGCGGGCCAAACGGGCAATACGCTGGTCGAGCGTCTCAACGGACTCAGGCGGCTCCGGAGACCTTCCAAAAACGGGACTTCCCCCGTTGCGATCCGCCGTGGCATGCCACGCCTTGATGCAGCCTTCGAGCAGCAGGCCGCATGCATACAGTGCAGTCAGCACCAAGAACAACGGGCCACCGCCTGCCGCCTGCGTCCCAAAGCGCGCCCCCACAAAAATACCGAACACCCCCATAAGCGAAAACGTTCCGACCAACGTTGCAAATACAAAGGCCGGCGAGAACTCATGGGCATTGGCCACCGCCAAGGCAGCCGCGCACGCCACGATGGTCACCATGCAATAGAACGCGTACACCACCAACGTCGCCACATCACGCGACAACAGGTCAGGCGAGACAACGCAGGCGGCCAGCGCCACGGCAGCGGCCACTGACAGGTATATCCTGTGCGTGAAGGTAAAGATCGGTTCAAAGGACCTCATGAACGCAAGCGGCAAGAGTGCACAGCCACCGATCAGCATGGCCAGCCTCTGCGCGTCGACGGTCCCATCAAAAAGAAAGGCCGGGCGGACCCCCATTGCAAACGAGGAAATCGCCATCCCGAGCAGGGGTATCCCCATGACAGAGAGAAACGCACGGATATCGATATGGCCGCAACCCGAGGATGTCTCAGATAGATCCTGGGCGGTGCACTCCAGCCGCACGTCAACGGTGGTCGGGCAAACGTTCCATGTTGCAAGAATGGGATATAGGACGCCAACCAGCACAAGCACCGAGAACGCCACAAAGGCACCCACGGGGTCCAGCATCATTACCCTCGTGTTTGTCAGAGCCGCAAAGATTCCGCCCACAGCCACGAGAAGCGTAGCGCGACAAAAATCGAAATCCGACAACGCCGCGCGCCAAGAGAGGCAGCCTGGAACGACACACAGGCCACAGACCACCGCACACGCAACCGCCCAAAGCAAAGTCCCAGGAGGCGAAAAAACCACCGAGGCGGCGTAGATGATGCCCGAAACTCCGTAGAGCACTAAAAATGCCGTTGCCGGGACACGCTTCTCGAAAAACCTATCTGCCGAGTACGCCCGAACATAGGCCAAGGCCGCAACGAGTCCAGAAACCAGAAGAGTTAGAACCAGGCAAGGCTCGGCGAAAAACCCGGTGATCTCATGCAGGTCAAACTTCTGCAGCACCATCACATTGGGAGAGTAGATCAAAAGGGTTGAGAGAAACGCCCCAAACGATACGGCCCGCAGGACCCTCCCAACGACAGACGGCGCCGCTCCCATCGATGCCCCTTTCGTCCCCCACTGAGCCCAACGATTCCATAGCACAGTCTAGCAATTCCATCGCCGTTCCAACGGGACTCTACGGGCGGCATTTGCTGCCTTCGAATCGGTCGCAGCCCAAACGTAAGCCCGATTGAACGCCATACTTGCTGGTACCAATAGCTATTGGAAGATTGTACCGTTCATTTATCTCAACAGTTCGTTTTGCATATCGTGGATACCTTGATGCCCTTCGCGGAACCAAATTGAAAAAACTCCTAGATTCCACGATGCCCCCAAGAAACGCCTCGACCTAGATTGGGAGCCGAGGCCGAAAGGCTTTTGCCTCCCACCATCTGAAGTACGGTTGAAAACCGCGCTTCAACACCAAGAAGGAGTGTCCCATGGAACTCAATCGCAGGGCTTTTATTAAAACCGCCGGTACCGCAGCGGCGGCCGCAGCCATGACCACCGTGGCCGCCAGCGCCCTAGCCGATGCCCCCGCCCCCGCCGAGGGAGAAGGCGCACCCCAGGGCGGACCCGTCGCGGGACCCGGCATGGACAACCCCCAGGACTCCGGCATCGTCATCGAAAACTGGGAGATCCCCCCGGCGGAGGTCACTGAGTTCGCTCAGGAAATCGACTGCGACGTCGTCGTCGCCGGCCACGGCTTTGCCGGCATCACCTGCACCCGCGAACTCGCCGAGCAGGGCGTCAAAGTGGTTCTCATCGAGAAGCAGAACGAGGACAGCTGGAGCGCCGTGGGCAACGAGTTCGCCTCGCTCAACAGTGATATCCTGCAGGAGCGCGGCGTGCCCCACATCGACCCCGTCGAGTTCTACCAGAACTTCATGAAGATCACCGGCAACATGCCCAACCCCGAGTTGGTCATGAAGTTTGCCCAGAACTCCGCCGAGGCCACCAACTGGTATCTCTCGCCCCTCACCGCCGAGGACTTCGAGACCATGACCACGGCCTTCTTCCCGCCCACCGAGCACCAGATGGACGAGCTCGGCGGCATCAAGTTCTGGCCGAGCGTGTGCTCCTTCTACGGCGGCTGCAACCAGACCCAGATCTGCACCATGAACCGCGAGATCGCCATCGAGAACGGCGCCGAGGTGCTCTTCGGCACCGAGGCCTACTACATCGTCATGAACGACGGTGCCGTGGCCGGCCTTGTGGCCAAGCAGGGTGACGACTACATCAAGTTCAACTGCAAGGCCGTGGTGTGCTGCTGCGGCGGCATGGGCGGCAATCCCCAGATGATGGCCGACTTCATGCCCGACATGTATCAGGCTCTTGTTGAGGGTGAGTCTCTTGGTGCCATGATGAGCAACGACAACGGCCGCGGCGTACAGATGGCCTACTGGGCCGGCGCCCACCGCGAGACCACACCGGTGGCCGGCATGAACATGAAGGGCCTCTCGGTGCCCGGTAAGATGAACTGCCTGCCCCAGGCCGTGTGGATCGACGAGAACGGCAAGCGCTTCTGCAACGAGTACTACCCCACCTCGGAGCAGCGCGGCCTGCAGACCGTGTACATGACCCGCAAGACCAAGTTTGCCGTCGTTGACGACAACTTTACCGAGTACCGACAGTACACGCTGCCCCAGCACGCCGGATTCAGCGCTTCCGAGGAGAACATCGCCGCGCTGCGCACGAGCATGGACGAGGCCTACGCCAAGTTCAACGGCACCTACGAGGAGCCGGAGGAGAAGGAGCAGGGCGGTTTCGGCGGCCCCATGACCAGCGTGACGTGGATCGCCGACGACACCCTCGAGGGCCTGGCCGCCCAGCTCGGGCTGGAAGGCGAGGTGCTCGACGCCTTTATCCAGCAGATGGCCGACTACAACCAGTACTGCGACGAGGGTGCCGACCAGCAGTTCGGCCGCGACGCCAAGGTCCTCTTCCCGGTGAAGCAGGCCCCTTTCTACGCCTGCACCTTCGACCCCTCGCTCGGCGAGACCATGGTCACCATGGGCGGCATCCTGACCAACGGCAAGCAGAACGCCGTCGACAAGAACTACGAGCCGATTCCCGGCCTCTATGTGTCGGGCAACGACTGCGGCCGCCGCTTTAGCTACGAGTACGTGACCCCGATCCCCGGCGTCTCCCTGGGCTTCGCCATCACCCTGGGCCGCGAGTGCGGCAAAGAGGTCGCCAAGTTCATCCAGGGGTAACGACCGACCCCACCGCTCAAGCAAAGGCCCGGCACCCCTTTAGGATGCCGGGCCTTGTCGTAAAGAGCCCCCTCTGGGAACCCAGGATGCTCCAGAGCATTTTGAGAAAGTTCCTGCACCGCGTTGACCAAAGGCGCGGTGTGCTCAAGGCACATAAGCCTTTGGCCAACGCGGTGCAGGACTTTATTCAAAATGCTCTAGGCAGGATGGCGATAGCGAGCCGCCAGGGGAACAGGCGCATGGGCTGCGCCGTTAACGATGTGGAGGCGTCCCAAGGCGGCGTTGCGCTGGGCCGGCGTGTCGTGGCGGTGCTCGAACTCGTCTTGGACCATATAGTTGATGTAAGCGGCCGAAATGCCCGAAGACACACCGTAGTCGTCATAGGGATCGGAGAAGTCGCCTTCCGTCCCAATGGCCGGCAAGGGACGCCCGACGGGCTCGTTTATGGAAGTCGCCCCGTAGGCAAACGGGTCGGTCCCGTACTCGGCACGGGGCTCCTGTGCCATATATGAGGAAGTCTGTGACACAGCCGGAGAAATCGATCCGTACACCGCCGCCGCATAGGCCGCAGCCACCGCAGAGGACACCTCCGTGCCGCCCTGTACTCGCTGGGCACCGACCTCGGACCGTACGGGAACGCCGGCTGCTGTGAAACTCCCATAGGCCGCATAGACGTTTTGCGCCGCAGCAACGGCAGCCGCAACCCCTCGGTCGCGGATGGGCACCGCCGCAGGGGCGACCGGAACAGGTGCAAAGCACGCGGGGTCGGGCACCGAGAGAGATTGCTTCTCGAGGCACATGCGGTCGCTCAGGTTTGAAGACCGTTGGGCAGGTCCCGGTACCCCCGAATCCCCACGTACGATGGTGGGGACGTCGGCCATAGGGGAACGGGCCTGGTAGAAAGAGGCCGGGCGCACCGGATCCTCGGAACGCGTCCGGTTCTTGAAGGCGGCGTCACGACTCCTGAGCGCGACGGCCGCGGCGGTCTTGGACTCTTGGAGCATGGCCTGATGACGGGCCGCCTCCTCGGCCGAAAGCGACGAAGGGCCGACGACCGGGGCAACATAGGCAATCTGAGAACGGGACGCCCCATCGTCCACGCTCTGGCGGCGCTGGGTGGAAACCAACGCCACGTAGTCGTCGGTGGAAAGCTGAGGGTACTCGCGTACAGGCTCGACGGCGGGGGCGGCAAGCTCGCGCAACGCGACCTCCTGCCAATCGTCCCGCGCAGCCAATGGGTCGGCAACCACTGCGGAGGTGCTGGTATGCTGCCCTTCGTCGAGAAGGTCAAGACCCGCAAGGTCCAGGTCGCTGTACGACCTGGTCACCCGATGGACCTTTCCGGTCCCCGTGGCAAGAATATGGGCCAGCCTCGCAAACGACTCATCATCGAGCGGTCGCTCGTCAAAGGGGCTTGAGATGAGCGTGGTCTCGGGGTCCGCCTCAAAAGCTGCCTTGCTCATGAAGATGGTGGGAAGCGAAGTGTTCCCATCCGAACCATCGGACACCCCGCGTTGCTGCAAACCCACCGCACCTGAAGCAGAGGGCGTTGGCTCAACGGCCCCCATCGCAGAGAGGAAGGCAGCCGTTGAGCCAGGGTCGATCGGCGCCCCGCCCCCGGGCCCGTCGGGTGGATTGGGGTCGTCGTCACCATCCGACGGGGTTTGGACGTCAACGGCGAGACGCGGCTTTGCGGTACGAGACGTCGGGTTCCCATGAAGGCTCATGGCGAGCATCTCGAGCTCGTCAAGCTCGTCGACGTCGGCATGGCCGTTGGGATGGTTTGGAAGAACCGCGTCCATACGTGCAAAGGTGTCGTTGGCGTTCGCCGCACCTGGAGTCTGGGCAGCGGCGTCGCCGGTCTTTACGTCGGGGGCGACGACCGGGGCAGGCGTCGTTTGTAACCCAGCCGCAGAAAGGTTCGGCGTAAGGCGCCCCTGAGAGCTCCTCCCGTCTTTGGGGGTATGGCGACGATAGAGCGCAACGCCCGCACCGACCGCACCGACAGCAAAGACCGCCGAGGCAGCCCCGATGGCATAGGGCAAAACCGGCATCCCCTCGCGCTCGGGCTCGTCGATAAACTCCGCGGTCTTGACTCGCCCGACCGCATCAGAAAGCCGTTCGGCCAAATCGACTGTCGAGGCACCCGTTGCCGTGCGGACGGCCTCAAACTCCTGACGCGCAATCTCCTGAACGACGGTGGCACCGGAAAGGACGTCACCGACCTGGTTGCCCTCGCCGTCGACCACATAGATCGAAAGGCCGGAAAGATCGGTACCCGCAGGCAGCGCAATGGAGAAGACGCCGTTCTCGTCGACAACCACGTCGCCCACCACGTTGCCGGCGCCGTCGACCACACGCACGGTGACGCCGGGCTGGGCCGAGCCGCTCAAAACTCCCGTCCCCGCATCGTAAGAGCCAAAGACCGGCACCGTGACGGCAGCGGAGACTGCAGGGTCCGCAGGCTGCTCCTCGGCCGGTGGCACGGAGTCGGCCGGATACTCGGGATCGTAGAACGCGCCCTCTCCGCCGACGGAGCCACTTCCGTTGGGATAGAGGTAATCGGGGTCCGGGGCGGTCGTACCGGAGTCGGGAATCTCGGGCTCGGGGTCTGAAATAGGCGGGTCGGGCTCGACAGGGACCTCAGGCTCGGGATCCACCACAGGCGGCTCCGGCGTGTCGGGGGTCTCGTTCCCACCCGGCTCCTCGCCTCCCGACGGCTCGTTGGGATCGATGGAGGGGACTTCGGGTTCCCAACCTATGGAAGGGTTGCCGTCAGCGAGCGCCGAAGGCACCAACGACCCAGCCAGCATGCATGCGATACCTGCATAGCATACCGACCGCCCCCAGGTGGGTACGGCAAGGCGCAGGCCCCGGCGGGCGTTGGCATGCTCACTGGCGAAGTGTCGGGGGGACGTGTTTGCGTTAGCCAACATAGGCGGGCACCTCGAATAGCAGGGAGTAGGTGGTGTAATCGGCCAAAAGCTGGGTGAGATAGTAGGTCTGGGAGTTAGCCCAGGCAACATCGGTGGCGTACTCGTGCCAGGGCTTCTCGAAACGAGTCTCGACCCATTCGGGGTGATACAGCATCTTGTAGAGTGTGTTCTGTCCGCTCAGGGTGCTCGGATACCCGTAGCCCAGCTCCGCGTCGGAGGCAAAGTAGGTGCGCCCGATAAACTCCGCGCCCCCGTAGACCGCCGCATAGGGGGTCGTCCAACCGCGGTTGTAGGCATAGCGAGCCCCTCCGTTGAGGGGGTCGGAATCGACGGCACCGATGCCGTACATGTTGTAGACCCGCGTCGTGTTCGGCTGCTCGGTGGTATAGGCCTTGCCCTTGGGGGCGTCCGGTCCGTTGTCAAACTCCGGGTCGTACCAAACGCCCTGGGCAAGGTCACTGGTGCCGTTGCCGGTCTCATGGATCGCATGGGAGATGAGGTAGGCTTCGTTCACGTTGTAACGGTATGCGGCGTCGCTGAACGCCTGGCCCTGTCCGGCAAGCATCCCACGTCCGGCCAGCTGCTCGTTCAAGGTGCCGACGTCCACCCCCAGCGGGGCATTCAGGACGAGGAACTGGAAGAAGCCCGAGGTCCCGGCCGGGAAGTTCGCAGGATCCATGTAATACGCCAGGTCGGCGTAGGTCGCCGCGTTGCGATTGCCCAGAATCCAGGTGGACTGGTCGGTGGCCGAGTTCCATTGGTAGCGCACGGCATCGGCCAGAGACACCCCATAGGGCCGTTCGTAAACCGAGTAGTTCGACGCGGGAATCAGGGCATAGGAACCGGCCGGAAGATACATCGTCGACCCGTTGTAAAGGACGCGACACCACCCGTCAGCGCTAACGGCACCGGTTAGCACGGCTCCTTTGCGGAAATAGTCCGTCTCAGAAGCGGCCTCGCTTGGCTCGGCATAGCTTTGGACCCCATACCTTGTGATAACCCACTCTGTTTGGACGGGGTCAACCGGGACAGGAGGCTCGGTCGCCGAGGGGTCCTCAAGCACTACCTGGGACTTGGGCACAAAGACCGTTCGCACTTCTCCACCGACATTAGCCTTGGCCATGAGCCATTCGGCGTTAAAGTCGGCAAAGGCCAGCTTGCGCCCCGGCTCGAAACTGAGCAAGATGGCAGAATCGACGCTCGGTGCCTCGTAGACGTCGGTCCCGTCGGGACCAGCCCAGCGAATAAGGGTACCCCCTTCCGCGGGATCATAGAGGTTGACGCGCCATGAGGGGATGTAGCAGATCGTGCCGTCGACGAAGCGAGCCATGAAATAGTCGTCGTTAAAGACGCAGAACTGAATGGTCGCCCCGTTTTCGAGCGTTCCACACGGGGCGGCTCCCTCGGCAGGTGCATAGAGGACCTCTAGAGGGCCGCCCACAACCGCGGCTTTTATGACGGTGCCGTCTACCGCAGTATAGCGGGCAAAAAACTCTGCCGAAAAATAGACGTTTTGCTCACCCGTGGAGGCCACATACCAACCGTCGGCCTCCTCCTTTCCCTGGATGGTAGAGCCCACCGGCAAGGAGCCGACAACCTCCGACCCCGCATCGGGCTGGGCGTAGAGGGGCATCTCGGCAATTACAGTCCCGCGCACCGTGTCGCCCGGCGCGGCCTGGGCCACGGGAACGGCCGCAAACCACGTCAGCAGGGCGAACAACGCGGCTATAAGGACAAGCCCCTTGACGGGGTGTTTTAAAGACAACGGGGTGCTACGTTTCACGGGGTGTCTCCGTTGCTGACATATAGGGTTTACAAATGGCCGTAAAGCCAAGGCCATAATTCTAACTACTGTACCCTAAAAGCCCCTCCGGGTATAGGGAGGCACGGGAGGCTTTACGCAAAAACACGGGGCCGGCCGCAGCCTGAACGCTGCAGACAGCCCCGTGAAAGACGTGCCTTCGATTGGGAAGCTCTAGAGCTCCCCCACCCCGAGCTCTTGGTTCTGGGCCTTTTTGGCGCTGCGAATCAAGAACTCCTCGTTGTTCGCGGTCGCCTTGAGGCTTCGAATCAGGGTGGACATGGCGCGCTCGTTGTTGCTCATGTTCGACAGGATGCGACGGATGCCCCAGACAAACGGGGCGATGCTCGGGTCGAGCAGCAACTCTTCCTTGCGCGTACCAGAAGCCACCGGGTCGATAGCGGGGAAAATCCGGCGGTCGGCCAGGTCTCGGTCGAGCTTGAGCTCCATGTTGCCGGTACCCTTGAACTCCTCGAAGATGACCTCGTCCATCTTGGAACCCGTGTCGACCAGCGCAGAGGCAAGGATCGTGAGGGAGCCGCCGTTCTCGATGTTGCGGGCCGCACCCAAGAAGCGCTTGGGGGGATACAGCGCCGTGGAGTCCACGCCACCCGAAAGGATGCGCCCGCTTGCAGGTTGGGCAAGGTTGTAGGCACGGGCGAGGCGGGTGATCGAGTCAAGGAGAATGACCACGTCCTCACCTTGCTCAACCAGGCGCTTGGCCCGCTCGATCACGAGCTCGGACACCGTGATGTGGTTGTCCGAAGGCATGTCGAACGTGGAGGCGACCACCTCGCCCTTGATGGAGCGCTGCATGTCGGTGACCTCTTCTGGACGCTCGTCCACGAGCAGGCAGATGAGATGCACCTCGGGGTTGTTGGCCGCGATGCTCTCGGCGATCTTCTTAAGGACGGTGGTCTTGCCGGCCTTGGGCGGAGACACGATAAGTCCCCTCTGGCCCTTGCCGATGGGGGCGACCAGGTCTATGCAGCGGCCAAGAATCGAGTCTTTGCCGTGCTCCATGCGCAGCGGCTCGGTGGGGAACACGGGCGTAAGGTCGCCGAAGCGGGGACGGCCGCGCATCTCTTCGGGGTTCTTGCCGTTGACCGCCGTCACGCGCGCAATCGCCGGGTACTTGTCGTTGGGACGTCCCACATGGGCGATTCCCGAGACTTCGTCGCCGCGGCGCAGCCAGTTCTGCCGCACGATGCTAGCGCCGATATAGACGTCGTGCTCGGAGGCCAGATACCCCTTGGTGCGGATGAAGCCAAACCCCTCGTTGGTAAGGTCGAGGATACCGGTGAACTCGAAGAAGCCCTCCTGCTTGACCAGGGCCGAGTACACGGCATCCACAAGCTCGGGTTTCTTGAGGCCGGCCGCGTCAATGCCCAGCTCCGTCGCCTTGGCGCGCAGGTCGCTTACCTTGAGCTCCTCGAGTTCCTCGCGGTTCGTTTTGGGCTCCACGACGTAGTCGCGCTGGCGCTGGTTGCCGTTTTTGCCGTTACGGTTGTTCTTTCCGTATTGCTGGGACTGGTTGCCGTAGCCGTTCTGGCGGTCGCGGTTGTCTCGTCCGTCGCGTTGACGGCCGTTGGAGCCCTGCGAACCCTGGGGTTGGTTGCCGTAGCCGTTCTGGCGGTCGCGACCGTCTTTTCCGTCTCGGCCGTCCCTGTTGTCACGCTGACGTTGCTGGTCGCGGTTTCGGTCACGATCGCGACGGTCCTGCTGTTTGGACTGGTCAGGACCCTGGTTCTTCTGCCGACGCTCGTCTGGGCCTTCGCCACGCCGCTCATGGTGGCGGCGACGCGTCCCATAGCCGCCCCCGGGGACCGGGGCCGTCTCTTCTCGCTCGGAGGGAGAGGCTGCCGCGGAAGGCTCCTGTGCTTCGACGGTCTGCCCAGTGGGAGCTTCGGCCTGCTCGGCCTTCCGCTCGTCCGCCGGGGCGGCTTGGGCCGTTTCGGCCTCGGGGGCTGCTTTTGCCTTTTTCTTGGACGACGAGGTGATGATAGCCTCGGCAGCGCTCCTGGCCTTCTCGACAAGTTCCGGCGTGGGGTTCGCGATGGCGTCCTCGAGCGCCTTGCGCGCCTCCAAATCGCGTTTGCTCGGCCGGCCCCTGCGCCGACGCGGGAGGTTCGTCATCAGCTCGTCGAGGCTCATGTCCGCCACAGAGACGCTCGGCACCTGGACAGGCGCGGGGCGTCCTTCCTTTGCCGACCGGGGCTCTTTGGAGCGGTCCTGCGGCTCGACGCCCTCAGCCTCGGCGGCTTGCTGCGAAACCGGCGCTTCGGCAGGGGCCTGGGATTCAGCCTGCTGCTCCTGAGCGGGTTTCTCCTCCTGGGCGGGTTTATCGCCGGCGGCCTTTTGGTCCTTGACCTTGCTGCGGCTGCGCTTGCGGGAGCTCTTCTTGGGCAGGTCGGGCGCTTCGGGTGCGACGGCCGAACCGTCTGCGGCAGGGTTCGCCGGCTCTTCGGGAGCGGGGGCGTGAGGGGCGGCCTCCCCCTCTGGCGCACCCTCGGGCATCGGAGAGGTGCCCTCCTCGGCCTTGGGCTCGGCGGCCTTCTTGGACCGCGTGCGCTTGCGCGGCTTGCGCGACGCAGCGGCGTCATCGGCCGTCGCAAGGGCGGCGGAAGCATGCTCTACAGGGGCCAAAGAGCGCTCGGACGGCTCTTCGACCCGCGCCAGCGGCGCAGACGAAGTCGGCTCGGCGTGCTCGGGCTGCACGGGAGTGTTCGACGGCGCGGCAGAAGGTGTTTCGCCGCGCTCGTCGGCAACGCGCTGCGAACCGCTCTCGGCAGCTACAGACTCGATGCGGTCGTTCTCACTCATGCCTGCTCAACTTTCTTCCAATCCGAAAGGAAGCGCTCGAGACCGCGGTCGGTAAGGGGGTGCTCGACGCACTTCTTGAGGGCACCGAACGGCACGGTCGCGATGTCGGCACCCATCAGGGCAGCCTGGGCCACATGGAAGGGGTTGCGCACGGAAGCGGCGATGATCTCGACCTCGTGGCCGAAATCGTAATTGTTGACGCAGGTCACGATTTCGGACAGCCGGGCAAGACCGTCCTCCGCGATGTCGTCGAAACGGCCCACGAACGGGGAGATGTAGCGCGCGCCGGCACGGGCGGCCATGATGGCCTGGGGGGCGCTAAAAACCAACGTCATGTTGACGGCGATACCTTCGGAAGCAAGTTGCTTGGTCGCGGCGAGGCCCTCGGTCATCACGGGAACCTTGACGACGACGTTCGGGGCGATGGCGGCGAGGCGGCGCCCGTCTTCGACGATTTGGTCGCGCGTCATGGCCACGGTCTCAGCGGAGACGGGACCGTCCACGATCTCGCAGATGCGCGCGATATGGCTCTCAAAATCGGCGAGCTTGCCCCCGATTTTCGCGTAGAGCGACGGGTTGGTCGTAACGCCGGCTACAACGCCCCAGGACGCAGCCTCGCGAATCTCGTCGAGGTCGGCGGTGTCCAAGAAGAACTTCACGCTTTACTCCTTTGTTGTGACTCCTGTTATTTGCGCTCCGCCAACCTTACCGGTGATTTGAAACCGGGGCGCTTACGAAGGCGGGATCCCGCCGCAGGCCGACGATTCCATGGTCTATGAATGTACGGATGACGAATTACGGTTGAACTATAGCACCGAAAAATCCAACGACGTCTCTTATACCCACAGAACGTCCAACATTACAAAAACGCACCGCATTCCCCGGACCTCTGCAGGTTTAAAAGAAAACGCCCGCCGCTGCCCTGTTCGGCAGACGGCGGGCGCCAAAGCGCGGCCCGATACAAGAACGGTGCTAGAGCTCGCGGACCTTTGCCGCGATCTCCTGAGCCATCTCCCGGCCCTTCTCGGTCAAGACGCAGCCGGAGTTGCGGCGCATAGGACGCCGGCCGCTCTCCCCCACGCTCTCGCCGCGTTCTATGGCCCCGTTCTCCTCCAGGCGCAAGACGGCCATGGAGACCGTCGGCTGCAACAGCGCCGTGGACTCGACGATGCGCATGATCGGCATCGACGTGGCATCGTTCGCGGCAAAACAGAGCAGCGACAGGGCGTCGGCCGACATGGGCATCGTGCCCATCTTGGCGACGAGCGCCACAAGCGCGTCGATGTCCATCTCGCGCAGGCTCGACTCTTCCGGGGCGCCGTCGACGATGTTCTGGGCGGTGCGGCGAACGTAGGTCGTTCCCTTGCGGGAGAGGCTGCAGCGCAGCCTCCGACGGTCGTCGCTGCTGGCAGAGCGGGCCATGTATCCGAGTTGCGTGAGATGGTTGCCCCGGTGGGTCATCGTGGGGCAGGAGATACCTTGCTCTTGCGCTATCTGGGTGGCAGAGAGTCCCTTGTTGTCATGGAGGGTGCATAGAATTGCAAACTCGTCGAAAATGATGCGGGATGCCGCGGGCGTTTCCCGACGAACGCCGTTGAAGCATCGGCGAATCTCAAGGTACTGGCTGATCTCCACTTCTTCTCCCCCCTGGGGGCCGGCCTATCCTGTGACCGGTCCATCGACTTGTACGTGCGGTTTCCCGCACAGCCTTACGCCGTCGGCCGTCGCAAGACGCAGTCAGACCGACAAAAAGCGCGCAGCCCCTTCCCCCAAAGGTGCTTCGCCAAAGCATGCCACAGCACGCTTTAAACATCGGGTCATTTTGTCGCAATCCATCGAGACTTGATACGCCAGTACGATGAATTTGGACATCAGACGACCTTTATCTATCATTTCAACATGTTTCTTGCATAAATGGCAAGACATGCACGGAAAGGCATTTGCAGGCTTTCGGTCTATGCGCTCGAGACGGACGGCGTACGGCATCGGATACGGATGCGGATGTATACTAAGAAGCCCGTGCTTTTACCAGTCCGTCCTGTTGGAAGCCAGCCTCAGAAAGGCCCCGCCCATGATCAACCAGGCCACACCCCACACCGCAACGCCGTCAGCAGGCCGCCGGGGGGTCTTTGTGACCTTGGAGGGGATCGACGGGGTGGGAAAGACCACCCAGGCCTCGCTGCTGAAAAACGCCCTTCTGCAGGAGGGCCGCGAGGTCGTGGCCCTTCGGGAACCGGGCGGCACGAAGGTGGGCGAGCAGGTACGTGGGTTGCTCCTCGACCCTGCGACCGGCGCCGTCGACCCCGTTTGCGAACTGCTGCTTTACGAAGCCGCCCGCGCCCAGCTGGTAAGCGAGGTGATTCTTCCGGCCCTCGGCCGCGGTGCCGTCGTGGTGAGCGACCGGTTCTTCGACTCCACGAGCGCCTATCAGGGCTTAGGGCGGGGTCTCGGCCTCGAGAAGGTAGAACGGGCGAACAGCCTGGCCTGCGGCGACCTCGCGCCCGACCGCACCCTGGTTCTCGAGATAGATCCCCGCGAAGCCTACCGGCGCGCCACGGAGCAGGGGGCAGACCGGATGGAACTCGAGGGGGCGGACTTCGAGGAACGGGTGCGCGGGGGCTTCGACAAGGTGGCCCGCATGCACCCCGACCGTATCCGTCGCATCGACGCATCCGGCACCGTCGACGAGGTCTGGCACAGGGTGCGCGCGGCCCTCTCGGATCTGCTGGAACTACCCGAACAGCCGCTGCACACCGAGCAGGTGACCGATGGCAGCCGCTAGCGCCTCCCTGCTTGAGCGCAGCCTGCTGGGACAAGAGGGCGTACAGGCGTTTTTGCGCAATGCCCTCGACGAGAACCGCGTAAGCCACGCATACCTCTTTCTCGGGGCGCCCGGTTCGGGCAAGCTCGACGCCGCCTATGCGCTCGCCCAGGGCGTGGTGTGCCCCAACGGTGGCTGCGGGGCCTGCGACGACTGCGTCCGCACCGCCCGACGCGCCCATCCCGACATCCATCTTCTGACGCCGGGGAGCGCGACCGGATACCTGGTTGGCCAGATACGCGAGCTCATAGACGACCTGCAGATGGCACCCATCCGGGCCAAGAGCAAGGTCTACATCATCGACGAGGCCGAGCAGCTCACCTCGTCGACCGCCAACGCCCTGCTCAAGAACCTTGAGGAGCCCCCGCAAGGGGTGCTGTTCATCCTGTTGGCGACCACCCGCGACGCCGTGCTCCCCACGGTGCTCTCACGCTGTCAGGTGGTCCCTTTTCGCTCCATAGCCCCCCAAGCGGCCCTGGACGCCCTCGCCCAGCAGCTCTGCATGCCCGAGGAACTCTGCCGGCGTGCCCTCGGCTGCTGCGCCTCCCCCGCCCAGGCCCGCGAGTTCTTGGGGTCGGAGTCGCGCCAGGCCGCGCGCAGGGCGGCCCTCGACTGTCTCGACCGGCTTGGAAACGCCGACGCCCTCGACATACTCCAGCTGGCCAAAGCCGCCGTGACGGCCGCGAAGGCCCCCCTTGCCGACTTCAAAGAGGCCCAGCAGGCCGCCTTGGACGAGAACGCAAAGCTCTTGTCGGGCCCCGCGATGCGCGAACTCGAGGAACGCCAGAAACGCGAGCTCTCCGCACGAGAGCGCTCGGGTATCATGGAGCAGTTCGAGGCGCAGCGCTCTCTTCTGCGCGATGCCCTTGCCCAGGCCGGGGGCGCCACGGCCCAGCCTGTATGCGACGACTATGCACGGGCCTGCGCCTTCTACGCCGCCCACCTCGGGCTCGACCGCCTTCCTGCCGCCCTCGCCTCGGTCACCGAGGCAGAGGCGCGCATACGGCGAAACGTATCCCCCCAGCTGGCCATGGAGACCATGCTGTTCGAAATAAAGGAGATGCTCACGTGCCGACCGTGATTCCCGTGCGCATGCACTTCTGCAACCAGGACCTCTGGTTCGACCCCCAGTCAAGCGGGGCCGCCAAAGGCGACCATGTGGTCGTCTCCACTGAGCGCGGCACCGAGTTCGGCCTTGCAACGGCCGACCCCTTTGACGCCCCCGCCGAGGAGGTGAAGGGCGAGCTCAAACCCGTCTTGCGCGTGGCGACCGACGAGGACGTCGAGAAGGCCGAGGAGCTGGCCGAGCGCGGCGACGAGGCCATGGGCGTCTTCAGGGAGCTTGTGAAGGCCAACGAGCTCGACATGAAGCCTGTGGGCGTCGAGTTCCTCTTTGGGGGCGAGAAGGTCGTGTTCTACTTTGCGGCCGAGGACCGGGTGGACTTCAGGGACCTCGTGCGCGAGCTCGCCTCGCACTTTCACCAGCGGGTCGACATGCGCCAGATCGGCGTGCGCGACGAGGCGCGGCTCGTGGGAGGCTACGCCCCCTGCGGCCAGGAGCTGTGCTGCGTGCGCTTTGGGAGCGACTTCGAGCCCGTCTCGATCCGCATGGCCAAGGAGCAGGACCTGCCGCTCAACTCGTCCAAGATCAGCGGCGTGTGCGGCCGGCTCATGTGCTGCCTGCGCTACGAGTTCGAGGCCTACCGCGACTTTAAGCAGCGCGCGCCCAAGAAGAACGCCGTCATCGAGACCCCCCTGGGCAAGGCGAAGATCGTGGAGTACAACACGCCCCGCGAAACCCTGCGCCTGCGGTTGGAGAACGGCAAGTCGTTCGTCGTGGCGCTCAAAGATATGACCTGCAGCGAAGGCTGCCGCAAGCGCAGCGCCGAGCAGCATATCCCGCTGCGCCCCGACACCGTGACCCGCGAGGCGCTCGAGCAGCTCGGCACTGCCGACATCGTCATGCAGCTCGCCGAGCTGGACCGCGCCAACGAGCCCGGGGGCGGCTACCACCTGGACGACTCTCTGCTCGAGGCCGAGCGGACTCCCCGCAGGCGCTCGCCGCGCAGCGGGTCGGGCACCCCGTCCACGGACGGGGGACAGTCGGCGCGCCGGCCGAGGGACAGGGGGCAGGCCGCCCAGACCGACTCCGACCAGGCGCGCACGCCTCGCAGGCGCTCGGGACGCCCGCAGGACGACGCCGTTCAGCAGGAAGGAGCGCAGGCCCCGCGGCGCCAGCGCGGCAAAGGGGCCCGGCAGCAAGAGGGCGCGGAGCAGGTACTCCCGCAAGGCCCGCAAGGCCGCACGCGCGGGGGCGGCATGAAGCCCCGACGCACCAAGAGGCAGGGACCGGCTCCCCAAGAGCAGGCCGCACAGGCCCAGGGCTCCCCGGCACCCCGGAAGGCCGAGGCGAATGCGCCCGCGGCACAGCCCTCCCGACGCACCCGGCGCCACCACACGGCCGAAGGGGCAACCGCCGAGGCGACCCCTCAGTCGAACAACGGGCGCGAGCGTACCCGCAAGCCTTCGAGCCCCGAAGGAGGCGCAGGAAACGGAGGCGAGCAAGCCGCCCGTAGGCCGCGCGAACGCTCTGGCAACAAGGGCCCCAGCGAGCAGCGTCCCGCGGCCCCGCAGGGCGGCACGCGCCAGCGGCGCCAGCACCACAGCGCCAAGCCCGACGGGTCGGCCACGCCACCGGCAAACCCGACGGAGCAGCGTCAGCCGCGCCGGCGCAGGCCGGGCGACCACGGCGGCGGGAGCGCCGGAGCGCAAGGCGTAAACGAGTAGAGGCGAACGGGGCCGTCCGAACAGGGCGGCCCCGCTTCTTTGTGCGCGGTCGGCCTATGGCAGTCCACAGCGACCCGGAATTGCCAGCCGGCCGCCCCCTGTCGCAAAGTTTTAACTTGACCGAAACGCTCGGTCGTGGCTAAATGCCACTCAACCGCAAAGCACGGAACAAAGGCTATGACCGAGGACCAGTACGGTACGCAGGACCCACAGAGAGTTGCCGGTTGGTGAGAGGCGCGACGTCCCCGTACCCGAATACACCTTGCGAGCCGCGCACCCAACGGATGTGGGGGCTTTCCCTGGGGAGAGCTTATCTCCTATGAGGGTTTCTCCCCATCCCAGTAGGCTGCGACGGGTGCGCCCGTTACCGCGCAGGGACTCTCGGGAGACAGACTCAGAACACCGGTCTTTCGGCAGCCCAAAAGGTCGGGCACCGCGAGGTGCTCGGCAAACGGAGGTGGTACCGCGGACCCGAGCTTACGCCCAAGGCCCGCCCTCCAGACACCAGTCGGGAGGGCGGGCCTTTTTCTATCTTCTTGCGGCCAAAAAGGACCCCGCCCCACACAACCGCACGCCGGGCAAAGGCCCGAACGTGCAAGGAAGAGGGAGAGGAACCATGGCAATCAAGCTCAGCATCCTCGTCCTGTTCGTGGCGGTGACCGTGGCCATCGGCATCTGGACGCGGCGCTCGGCCACGAGCGTGGACGGCTTCGTGCTGGCAGGGCGCAACGTGGGTCCGTGGCTCACAGCGTTCGCCTATGGCACGTCGTACTTCTCGGCCGTGGTGTTCATCGGCTACGCCGGCCAGTTCGGCTGGAAGTACGGCATGAGCGCCACCTGGGCGGGCATCGGCAACGCCATCATCGGCAGCCTCCTGGCCTGGGTCATCCTGGGTTCGCGCACGCGCCGCATGACGCGCGCCCTGGACTCGCAGACCATGCCCGAGTTCTTTGGCACCCGCTACGGCAGCAAGGGGCTGCGCATCGCGGCGGCCTTCATCATCTTCGTGTTCCTGGTGCCCTACACCGCCAGCGTCTACAACGGCCTGTCGCGCCTGTTCGAGATGGCCTTTGGCCTGCCCTATGAGGCCTGCATCATCGGCATGGCCGTGATCACCTGCATCTACGTGGTGCTCGGCGGCTACAAGGCCACGGTCATCAACGACACGCTGCAGGGCGTGATCATGCTCGTCTCGATCGTGGCGGTCATCCTGGCCGTGCTCGGCGCCAACGGCGGCCTGGGCAACGCCACCCAGATGATGGCCGAAATCGGCTCCGAAAGCGAGGGCATCGCCGAGGGCGCGCTCGCGTCGCTCTTTGGCCCCGACTGGTTCGGCCTGCTCACCGTGGTGCTGCTCACGTCGCTCGGCACCTGGGGCCTGCCCCAGATGGTCCAGAAGTTCTACGCCATCCGCGACGACGCGGCCGTGAAGCGCGGCGCCATCATCAGCACCGTGTTCGCCCTCGTGGTGGCCGGCGGCAGCTACTTCCTCGGCGGCTTCGGCCGTCTGTACGCCGATCAGATCGCCTACTCGGCCAGCGGCGTGCCCGTGTACGACTCCATCGTGCCCACCATGCTCTCGACGGTGCCCGAGCTTCTGATCGGCGTGGTGGTGGTGCTCGTGCTCTCGGCCTCGATGAGCACGCTGTCGTCGCTGGTGCTCACCTCGAGCTCCACGCTCACCCTGGACTTCCTCAAGGGCAACGTGGTCAAGAAGATGGACGACCAGCAGTCGGTGGTCTGGATGCGCGGCTTCATCGTGCTGTTCGTGGCCCTCTCGGCCGTGATCGCGCTGATCCAATACAACTCCTCGATCACCTTCATCGCCCAGCTCATGGGCATCAGCTGGGGCGCCTTAGCCGGCGCGTTCCTCGCCCCGTTCCTCTACGGCCTCTACTGGAAGGGTGCCACGCCCGCCAGCGTGTGGGTGTCGTTCGTCTTTGGCGTGGGCCTCACCGTGGCCAACATGATCTGGGGCTTTGTGGGCTCTCCCCTGCTCGCCGGCGTCATCGCCATGGTGGGCGGCCTCGTGATCGTGCCGGTGGTGAGCCTCTTTACCAAGAAGACGAACCCCCAGTGCGTCGAGGCGGCCTTCTCGGGCCTCAAGAACGACGGCGTCTCCGAGGTGCCGGTGCCGCAGATCGGGCCCGATCCCACGGCGTAAAGGGCGGGTGCCCCCCTCCGGCGCACAGGCAGAGCTGCTGGAGAGCCAGCAATCGCCCTTGGTCCATGACGGCCTCTCGTCGCTTGGCGAGAGGCCGTTTTCGTGGGAAGGGAAAACGGCGGCCGGCTGTGAATCGCCCCCACGGAATGTGGGAAAGTAGCGATGGCAAGAAATCGCAGAAATCAGGACGGCCACGATACCAAGTGGCAAGCAACCCAAGGCTACAATGGGCAAAGAGCCCTCGGCGAGAAACCCGAGAACCCCCGACCGAGCCGCGCGCCCGTCTTTGTAAAGGAGCACCCAACATGGCATACAAGGTAGCCGTTATACGTGGAACCGACCCCGAAAGCACTGCGAGCGCCGAGAGGGCGGCGCAGGCGTTGGCCGAGGCAGGCCATGAGATCGTCTCGTTGGTTGCCGACAACGGGCTGGCCCGCGAGCTGCGTTCCGTCCGCCCCGACGCGACCTATCTGGCCCTCAATAACCCACACGGGCGGAGCGGGGCCGTGCAGGGCTTGTTGGAGCTGATGGAGGCCCCGTTCGTGGGAGCCCCGTCAGGCACCTGCCGCGACACGTGGAACAAGGACTTCCTGGGACGCCTGTGGCGCATGGCGGCAAACAACGGGGAACTGGGGGCGCACGTTCCCGAGGAGGTCCTTCTCGACGGGCCACGTCTGGCTGCCCTTGGCCTCGAAGACGTCCTAGGCCTGGTGCCCGAACGCGTTCCCGGGGGTTACCCGCTGCAGGTGCGCGCGGCCCACGGGGGAAGCGCCCGCATAGTCGGCGACGACGCCGAGCTGCTCGCAGCCCTGGGGGCGGTCACCGAACTCAACGACGCCGCACTGGTAAGGCCGGCCCCCGAGGGGGTGCGCGTGGCGGTGGCGGTGCTTGGCGACTACGACGACCTGCAGGTGCTCCCGCCGGTCGAGGTGGTGCGCGGCAGGCGCGTCGCGTTGGACGCCGCGGGCACCGTGGGCAGCACCCAGACCGACTACTTCGCGCCGGTGCGCCTTGCCTCGCTGCACGGCGACCCCAGCGAGGCCCAGGCCATTCGCAGCGAGCTGGAGCGGGCGGCGCTCGACGCCTACCTGACCTGCGGCTGCCGCGACCTCGGCGTGGTCGACCTCGCCTGGGACGGGGCGCGCGCCTGTGTGCTCGACATCGACGTGGCGCCCGCCCTGGGCGAAGGGGAGCTGCTGCCCCTCGCCTGCGAGGCGGCCCAGATCCCGCTCACCGAGGCACTGGGTGCCTTGGTGGAGATCGCGTTGGAACGGGGCTGCTAGCCGGGGCCCTGTGGTCCAACAGCACCACGCAGAGGCGGGGCCCGGTCGCACGCAGCCGGGCCCCGCCTTTATATTGGCCTACTCGTCAGCCCTTTTATCGGCCGCCGCAATCCGGCCATCCGTCGCCGGCGTTCCCCTACTTCCCCTCGGTCATCTCGTCAAGGGTGCGCCAAGCCAGCTGGGCGCACTTGACGCGGGCAGGCATGCGCGAGATGGAGGCGAGGCAGGCGGCGTCCCCAAGCTTCTCGAGCTCGGCGGGGTCGGTCACCTCGCCGCGGGTCATGCGCTCGAAGAGGTCGCAGAGGTCGCGCGCCTCTTGCACGGTCTTACCGGTAATCAGCTCGGCCATCATGTCGGCCGAGGCCTGGGAGATGGCGCACCCGCCGCCCTCGAACGCCGCCTCCTCGATGACGCCGTCTTTGTCGAGGCGGATCGAGAGCTCGAGTTCGTCTCCGCAGGTGGGGTTGACGCCCTCGCGGGTACAGGTCGCGTCGTCCATCTGGTATTTGTACTCCGGGTCGGAGCTGTGCTCGAGCAGCACCGGGGAGTAGAGGTCACTCGTCGCCATGAAACACCTTCCTCACATGCTTGACGCCTTGTACCAGGGCGTCGATGTCTGACTTGTCGTTGTAGAGGCCGATGCTTGCCCGGCAGCACGCACCGCAGCCGAGCCAGGTCAGCAGGGGCTGGGCGCAGTGGTTGCCCGCACGGATGGCGACGTCGCCCTCGTCGAGGATGCTCGCCACATCGTGGGGGTGGACGCCCTCGACGTTAAAGGCGAGCACACCGTGCCGCCGGCCCGGCTCTTTGGGCCCGACGACCTCGATGAAGGGTAGCGCCTCCATCTGCTCGCAAAGATAGCGCATGAGGGCCGCCTCACGGGCCTCGACGGCCTCGAGTCCCACGCCGTCGAGATAGTCGAGCGCCGCGCCGAAGGCGTAGATGCCGGCGGCGTCCTGGGTGCCTGCCTCGAACTTCTGGGGGATGGGGGCCCAGGCGGCGCCCTCCTCGGTGACCCAGTCAATCATCTCGCCGCCGGTGAGCATCGGGGGCATCCTGTCGAGGACCTCGGCCTTGCCCCACAGCACGCCGATGCCGAGCGACCCGAAGAGCTTGTGCGCCGAGAAGGCCAACAGGTCGCAGCCGATCTTTTGCACGTCGACCTTCATGCGGGGTACCGACTGGGCACCGTCGACCACCATGAGGGCACCCACCTTGTGCGTACGCTCGGCAAGCTCGCGCACGGGGTTCTCGACCCCGAGGACGTTGGACACCTGAGCCACCGACACGATGCGGGTATGGGGCCCGATCTTGGCGTCCATCTCCTCCCCGGTGATACGGAAGTCCTCATCGAAGCGCAGGTAGACGAGTTTTGCTCCGGTGCGCTCGCACACCTGCTGCCAGGGGATGAGGTTCGAATGGTGCTCCCCAACGGAGATGACCACCTCGTCGCCCGGGCCCAGCTTCTGGACCTCGGCAAGGCCGTGGGCCGCCAGGTTCAAAGCCTCGGTGGCGTTGCGGACAAAAACCACCTCGCTTGCGCTCGGGGCGTTGATGAGGCGAGCCACCTTCTGACGCGCCGCGTCGATCGCCTCGGTCGCCTCGACCGAGAGCCGGTAGAGGCCGCGCAGGGGGTTGGCGTTCATGGTCTCATAGAAGTGTCGCTGGGCCTCGATCACCGTGCCGGGGCGCTGCTCCGTCGCGGCGCTGTCGAGATAGGCCAGACCGGGGTTGGCCGCCAGGAGCGGAAAGTCCGCCTTGTAGGGATTCGCTGCAATGTCGGTGGGGTCGAACACCCCCCGGGAGCCCTGGGTGTCGTTCGAACTCATAGGGACACGCCTCCTTAGCTAGTAAACCGAGAGGTCTTCGAGCGCGCCCTCGCCTAGGACGCGGGCCGCCGACGCGAGCACGGCCCCGCAGGCCGCCTCGGTGTGGGCGGCCGAAAACGCCGCCTCGAAGGTGGACTCCATAACGAGGGCCGGAATGTCGTCCGCGGCCAAGCCGCGCGAGGCCAGATAGGCCCGCTCGGCGGCACCGAGCTCACCAACCGTCGCCCCATGGTCGCCCGCCACGTCGTCCTCCCCGCACAGGATCACCGGAAGCGAGCGGTTGCCCACGCCCTCGCCGGCAAGCAGCACGGTCTCGTTCTCGCTGCCCCGCGAGCCCTTGCAGCCGCGGACGAGGTCGATGGTGTCGCGCAGGGTCTTGGAGCTGTCCCCGGTGAGCACGCCGCGGTAGGCGAGGTCGCACTCGGTGCGCCGACCGCACTGGCGCACCACGTGGCCGATATCGACGACCTGGGCGTCTCGGCCAAGGTAACGGCTGTCGACCCCGACAGCCGAGCGATCACCCCGCAGCTCGCAGCAAAGGCCGCCCGCCATCACCTCGCCGTCGAGGTAGAACTGCTTGACCTCGAGGCGCGCGTCGTCGCCGAGAACGGCCCCGAAGTTGTCGAGAACCTGCCAGCCCGGTGCCGTCACGAGCGCGTAGACGTCGAGGTGCGCCCCCGCGCCGAGCGTCGCACGCACGGTCCAACCGCAGGTCCGCAGGGGACCGCCCTCCCCGTCGTCGGAGGCGTCCTCCCCCGCAGGATCGGCCGGCCTGTGCGCCAGGAGCGCCAGACTTGCCGAGGAGCCGGCCCCCAGGCGCACGTCGAGGACCTGGACCGGGGCGTCCTCGCGCGCCAGGTCGACCACGATGGGTCCCTGCGCCTTGCTCCCGGGTGCGACCTCCACCGCACGGCGATCGGTCGCAGACGCCTCGAGCCAGACGGTGGCGTCTGCGCCCATGCCGCAAGGTACCTCCGACCCAGAGGCCGCCAGCGCCGCCTCCTCGAGGCCGCGCGCCGAGACGTGCCGGGGAACCTCGAGCTGGATGGCGTTGATGTCGAGGTGGTTCCAGGTAGGCGTGGGCAGCTCGTTCACACGGTCGAGCACGCACCTTTTCAACGTGGCGTTCTCCATTAGCCGATCGCCCCTTCCATCTCGAGCTTGATCAGGTTGTTCATCTCGACGGCGTACTCGAGGGGCAGCTCCTTGGAGATGGGGTTTGCAAAGCCGTTCACGACCATGGTGCGCGCCTCGCCCTCGGGAATGCCGCGACTCATGAGGTAGCTCACCGTGTCGTCGGAGATGCGCCCGATGGTGGCCTCGTGGCCCACGTTGGCCGTGCGGCAGCGCACGTCCATGGCGGGGATGGTGTCGCTGCGGCTGACGTCGTCGAGCATGAGCGACGCGCAGGAGACGGTGGCCTTGGCGCGCTCGGCCTTCTCGCCCACCACCACGGCGCTGCGGAACGTGCTGATGCCGCCGCCTTTGCTGAGCGATTTGGCGCTAATCGAGCAGCGGGTGTCGCGGCCCAGCATGATGCACTTGGTGCCGGTGTCGAGGTTTTGGGTGGCCCCGGCAAAGGTGATGCCCGTGTACTCGCAGGTCGAGCGGTCCCCCTTGAGGATCGAGGTGGGATAGAGGTAGCTCACGTGGCTGCCGAAGGAGCCCGAAACCCACTCGATGGTGCCGTCCTCCTCCACCCGGGCGCGCTTGGTGTTGAGGTTGTACATGTTCTTGGACCAGTTCTCGACCGTGGAGTAGCGCAGGCGCGCGCCCTTGCCCACATAGAGCTCGACGCAGCCGGCGTGGAGGTTGGCCACGTTGTACTTGGGGGCCGAGCAGCCTTCTACAAAGTGCAGGTCGGCGCCGGGCTCTAGGACGATGAGGGTGTGCTCGAACTGGCCGGCCCCGGCCGCGTTGAGGCGGAAGTAGCTTTGGAGCGGGAACTCCACGTGTACGCCGGCCGGCACATAGACAAAGGACCCGCCGCTCCACACGGCACCGTGCAGGGCCGCGAACTTGTGGTCGGTGGGCGGCACGAGCTTCATAAAGCGCTCGCGGATAAGGTCGACGTAGGGGCCGTGCAGGGCCTCCTCGATGCCCGAGTAGACCACGCCCTGCTGGGCCACCTCCTCGCGCATGTTGTGGTACACGAGCTCTGAGTCGTATTGGGCGCCCACGCCGGCGAGGTTGGCGCGCTCGGCTTCGGGGATGCCCAGACGCTCGAAGGTGTCCTTGATATCCTCGGGCACGTCTTCCCAACTGTTGGACTGCTCGGTGTTGGGGGCCACATAGGCCGAGATGCGGTCCATGTCGAGGCCCTCGATGGAGGGACCCCAGTTGGGCGGCATCTTCATGCGCTCGTAGAGGTCGAGGCAGCGCAGGCGCAGCTCGAGCATCCACTCGGGCTCGTCCTTCTTGGCCGAGATGGAGCGCACGAGTTCGGGCGTGAGACCGTCGTCGGCGCGCTCGTAGCCCTCTTCGGGCTTGGTGAAGTCATAGAGGCCGCCCATGTCGCCAAAGTCCTCGAGCGGGCGCGCGGCCACGACGTCGACACCCGCGCCCTGGGGCGGCTCCACGGCACGGCTCCCTGGGGAAGAGACCACGTCGGTCGCCATCTATGCCTCACCCCCTCCAAGCTCGGCCTCGTCCATGGCCTCCTGTATCTGGGCCACCTGCTCGTAGGCGGCAAAACCCTCGCGGTCGATCTGGCCCACGAGCGAGCCGTCGCCCGAAGCCACGATGGTCCCCCGTACCATGACGTGGGTGACGTCGACGTGCAGGCGGTTCAGCAGGCGCGCGTTGTGGGTGATGATGACAAGGGCGCCGTCGCAGCTTTCGCGGTAGGCCTGGATGCCGCGGGCCACGGTCTCGAGGGCGTCGACGTCGAGGCCCGAGTCAGTCTCGTCAAGGATGGCGAGCTTGGGCTTGAGCAAAAGCAGCTGGAGCATCTCGACCTTTTTGCGCTCGCCGCCCGAGAAGCCGACGTTGAGGTCGCGGACCAGATAGGACTGGTCAAGGTCGAGCCGGTCGCACAGCTCCCCCACCAAGGCGCGGAACTTGGCGCCGCTCATGCGCGGGCCGGGACGTTTGCGGCTGATGGCGCGCAGGAACGTGTAGAGGGGCACGCCCGGGATTTCGACGGGAGCCTGGTATGACAGGAAGATGCCCGCGAGGGAGCGCTTGTCCTCCGAAAGGCCGGTTATGTCCTGGCCGTCGAACACGACAGAGCCCCGGGTCACCTCGTAGGAGGGGTCGCCCATGATTACGCGGCCCAGGGTCGACTTGCCGGCCCCGTTGGGACCCATGAGCACGTGGGTCTGGCCGGCGTCCACCGCCAGGTCCACATGGTGCAGGATGGGTTTGTCGCCCGCACTGGCATAGAGGTCGTCTACCCGCAAAAGGTGGTCGTGGGGCGTGCGTTCCGGCGCGTCGGCGGGTACGGTTGTCTCGCTCATCGGTTCCTCCAAGCTCTGCTTGTATGTGGGGGTGCAGCCCCGGCGGTTCACATCAGGCCCTATGTACCCAACGGGAATGGCGGGCTTGCGCACGGACGCCCTCCCTACGGGGGGCGACGGGATAAATCCTATCATTTAAGTAGGTTATTGCAAGAGGAAACTCCCACCTTCACGATTGGAAGGCGCCGGCTTGCGCGGCGGATGGGCAAATCGAGTTCCCCTTAGACCTCCACCGACTCCAGCTTGTCCACAAGCTCCTGCTTGCCATGTACGTCGAGCTTGGCGTAGATGTGCTTCACATGGCCGCGCACCGTGTTCTCGGAGATGAGGAACGCCTCGGCGATGTGGGTTTTGCTGCGGCCCCGCGCCAGCAGCTCCAATATCTCGCGCTCACGGGGCGTGAGACCGTAGCTCCCGGCCAGAGCGGAGCAGCGCAGCGAAAGCACGTCGGCCTGCAGCCGGTTGGCATCGTCCTGCTCGTTGAGCGCCTGCTGCATGGCACCCATGCGCTTGGCGGGGGTGTCGTCGTCACCACCGTCGTTGAGCTCGGTGAAAACAAGGCGGTTGCCCAGAGACGCCTCATCGAGAACAAAGAGCGTCACCACCACCAGCACCCACACGATGGCCGCCATGACCAGCGAGGCACCCGACCCCAACGCCGCCAATTCGTCGCCCGCCCCCTTGCCCACGGCAAAGGGCAGCGAGTAGGCGACCCAACCGAGCGAGAAGACCACCATGGGGTGGTACTGGCTGTGCCGCGCCACGTCGGCCAAGGCCAGGAACAGAAACACAATGAGGAACGTCTGGGCCGTGCGCACGAGCGACAGCAGATAGCTCAGGAACGCCGGGTCGAGGTACGGCTCGAAGATGAGCGCCGTAGCCATAAGGATGAGGATGAGCCTCCACGTACGGCTGAAGTCAAGGCCCCGCCGGGCCACCGTGACCCAAAGCAGCATGGCAAGTGCCAGCAGAATCTCGCTGCCATGGTGCACGAGCACCGAGGCGTGGTAGGGCGAGGGCATGGCCTCGAGGAACACCGACTGAATCACGCCCACCGTGAGGCTGTAGACCGCGATGCCGGCGGCCAGGCGCCACAGCGACCCGACCGTGCGGGCGTTGTAGTAGCAGATGGGCTCGGCGGCCGGCGGAACCGTGGCCAGCGAGCGGCGCAGACAGACGAATAGCAGAAACGGGATGGCCGTGAGCACCGCGGCAGCAGGTGCCGCCGGCAAAAAGTCGACGAGGGTCTTGCCCGCAGAGCCCACGACCATG
>JAHZGC010000017.1:28780-49336 GCA_019421015.1 Coriobacteriaceae bacterium
GAGCGGGGCGGCGTAGTGGATGTCGAGCTGGGCATAGAACTGGCCCCAGCGCATGTAGGCCCACGCCACGCCGAGGCCTCCGAGCACCGACGCGACGACGACGCTCCCCAGCGGCGACAAGACCGCGGGCGCCGCCAGCAGGCCGCCGGCCACCGCCAGTGCGCAGGCGGCCGCCACGTCGAGCCCCAGGGCGAGCTTATGGGAGGGGACCTGGGCCAGAGGCATCCCACGGCGCACCGCGGCGCGCACCGCGCAAAACACCGCGACGAGGGCGGCGCTCAGCACCGCGTACATCACGACCATGACCGAGACCTCGTCGGTGGCCGCCGGGCGATGGGTCGCGCAGTAGATCCACATATGCACGAAGAGCAGCCCCAGGTGCCAGGGCCGTACCTGTTTGAGAAACCCCATCGGCCCGTCCTTTCGCGTCCGCAGGTGCCACCGAGCGATTCCACACCGCGTCATGATAACAAAATCGCAGGTACTGAGGGTAGTACCTAGCAATGACCCCTTTCGGGTCGGTGGGGTGTACGGCAACACCTCACCGTAAAAGACCCGTTTGGGGGTCTGCCAGCCGCGGCGGGGCGGCCGTAGAGTGCAGCCAGCGCAAGCGAGCCGCCGGCCGCGCTGCGTCCACCCGGTCAGCGCAGCCGCGGAGCGGCCGCACCCACGACACCGTAAGGAGACATGCACCATGGAGACCACCAACGCCTTCGCCCCCACCGCCTTCTCGCGCCGCACCTTTACCCGCGGCGCCGCCTGCGCCCTCGCCCTCTCGGCCGCCGGCACCCTCGGCGTGCGCGGCGCCCTCGCCGACGCCCCCACCGAGCAGTCCTACGCCGCCGGCACCTACACCGGCGTCGCGGTGGGCAACGGCGGTGACATCACCGTCGAGGTGACCTTCTCGGACCACGCTATCGAGGCCATCGAGGTCGTCTCGCAGACCGAGACCCCCACTGTGGCCTATGGCGTCTTCGAGCAGCTGCCCCAGGCCATCCTCGACGCCCAGAGCCTGGGCATCGACGGCCTCACCGGCGCCACCGTGTCGAGCGCGGGCCTGCTGAACGCCGTGGGCAACGCCGCCGAGCAGGCCGGGGCCGACATGAAGACCCTCTACAAGACCGTGGCCGTGGAGCCCTCGACCGAGGTCGTGGCTCTGGAGGCCGACGCCGTGGTGGTGGGCGGCGGCGCGGCCGGCCTAGCTGCCGCCCTGCGCCTGGAGGAGCTCGGCAAGTCGGTAGTGCTGGTCGAGAAGACCTACCGCCTGGGCGGCTGCATCTCGGTGAGCGGCGGCAACCAGGTGGTGGCCTGCAGCAAGCTCCAGGCGCAGGCCGGCGTGAGCGACGACGACCCCGCGACCATGGTGGCCGACTTCCAGAAGAACGGCGAGGACATCTGCGTCCCCGAGCTCATCGAGCTCTACGCCGGCCACGTGGGCGAGACCACCGACTGGCTCAACGAGTCCTGCGGCGTCGCGTACAACATGGACGGCGGCCTCCACGACCTCGCCGAGTACTCCGTGGACCGTGAGCTCGCCTACGCGGGCGGCGGCGCCGGCGCCACCGAGACCCTGCGCGAGGCCGTGGCCGCCTCGAGCATCCAGGTGCTCGTCGAAACCTCGATCCAGCAGATCGTCATGGACGGGGGCACCGTGGCGGGCATCGTGGCCCAGGCCAAGGACGGCACCACCTACGAGATCGGCGCTCCGGCCGTGGTGCTGGCCACCGGCGGCTACGGCGCCAGCAGCCGCTGGAAGCCCGAGTCGCTGGCCGAGTCACTCTACTACGGCCTGACCACCTCCACCGGCGACGGCCTGACCGTGGCCACCGCCGAGGGCGTGGACGCCGCCACGCGCATGCTCGAGTACGCCAAGCAGTACCCCAACGGCGTGGAGGTCTCGGCCGGCCGCGCCAAGTCGACCATCGACGGCAACCTGGTGGTGTGGCCCATGAGCACGATCCTCGTGAACCCCGCAGGCGAGCGCGTGGTGAACGAGAAGGCCTCGAACCACGACATCCTCGAGGTCGAGCTGCAGCAGCCCGGCTCGATGCTCTACCTGCTCATGGACGCCGCCAACTACGCCGCCTGGAGCGAGAAGCTCCCCGGCACCGGCTTCAACATGGACCTGGTGGCCCAGTGGCTCGAGGCCAACGGCGAGAGCACGCCCGTGTTTGCCCACGGCGAGACCATCGCCGAGCTGGCCGGCCGCGTGGGCATGGACCCGTCCGTGCTCCAGGCCACCGTGGACGACTACAACAACGGCGTGGCCACCGGCGTCGACGAGTTCGGCCGCTCGGGCGACTACCTCAAGATGGAGATCGGCGAGGGCACCTACTACCTGGTGGAGCAGAAGCCCCGCTACGCCACCACCATGGGCGGCCTCGTGGTGAACGACGCCCTCGAGGTCCAGAACAGCGCCAGCGAGACCATCTGCGGCCTTTACGCCGCCGGCGAGGTCGTGGGCGGCGTCATGGGCAGCAACTCGCCCTCGGGCGCCAACAACGGCTGGGCCCTCACGAGCGGCAAGCTCGCCGCCGAGTCGATCGCGGCCCGGGGGTAAGGGAACAAGAACGGCGGAGAAGCCCCGAAACCGATGGGACTTCTCCGCCGCGTTGGTATTTTAGAATCCACCCCGAACGGTCCAGGGCGCTCGGTCCTTACCGGGCGTTCTTACAGGGCGCCGCAGTCGGTGGCGTAGCCCACGTAGACGCAGGAGCCCAGCACGCCGCAGACGACGGTTGCAGCAAGAATCGAAACGACGGTCATGGGTATCACCTTTCTTTCTGTAAGACGACCTTGAGCCAGGTGGTCGCTGGCGGCAGCTCGTCAACCTTTGGTTCCCGTGATACCCATAATCGCAGGTTGAAATACTTCTTTTCTATCGGGTGACCCTACGGGATGCTTACAAATCCGTGATAATCGCCCCGCAGGCAGCGGTCGCGCAAGCACGAGCCGGGCTTCGTAGGTATGAACGAAAAGCAAGTGGAGGCGTTCGACATTCCACCCCGCGGAATAGGGTGCCAATTTTGGATGCCAGCAAAAGGGAAGTTCTTTCCGCAGAAAGGGGGTTCTGGATAGGCACCTATGCAACGCGAACAGCAAAACCGAGGAAGCAAGGTTTCGCAGACAAAAGGGTTACCAGAAAAAACGCAGGTCAGAAGGGCATTGATCACGAGGCTTTCTCCCCTACGGGCGAATGGGGCCCACTGAGATCCTCCCAAGCCTATCCCGAACCCTGATTATGCGGAAGCATCTCCCCTTTTGTCACGCGCCGATTCGTGCCCTCCCCCGCCGGACCGCGATGGCACGGGCGGCAAAGGTGGCAACGGCAGCCAGGCCAAAGGCGACCACCGCCATCACGAAGGGGGCTTGGGCGCTCATCTCGTACATGAAGCCCGCCACGAGGGAGCCCCCCACCATGCCGAAAGACTTCACCGACTGGAACAGGCCCGCCACCATGCCGTGGCCTTGGGGGTCGGCCTCGACCGAGAGCGCCTGCATGAGCGGGATGTACATCGAGTTGAATACATAGAACAGCATGTTCAGGCCCAGGTAGAGCGGCATCGACGAGACGAACAGGGTGCTCGCCAGAACACCGGCCGCCAGCACGAGCACCCAGCCCAGCGAACGTTCCACGTCGTGCGAGCGCTGTAGACGCAGACCGACCGTCAGGTTGGCGGCCAAGCCCAGCACGCCCACCACGGCGTATATGTAGCCGTTGTAGGTGGGCGGAAAGGAAAACTGGTCGCGTAGATAGTAGTTGAACGAGTTGTCGTAGGCGGCCGAGGCCGAACAGGCCAGAAGCGTGGCCACCATGAACACGGCCATCCATGGGGAGAGGACCGCCCTGGTGTCCGCGAAGGCGGCCAAGGGATTGGCGGTCTTGAGCGTGAGCCTTTGGGCCGAGGGGTGCCACGCCGGGCCCTCCCGTAGGAGAAGCCACGCGCAGACGGCCACCACGGCAAGGATGAAGAACTGCAGCACGAACGAGCGGCCGGGCTCGTCTCGGCCCACCAGGCCGCCCACCAGGTACCCGAACGCCGTGGCAAAGCCGGTCACCGCCGCGTACAGCGTCATGCGGCGCCCCGTGCTGCGCACGTCGGAGACGTCGGCCACATAGGCCATGGCCGCCACACCGCACCCCGAGCAAAACGACCCGGCGGCAAAGCGGGCCAGCAGAATCGTAGGCACCGTAGTGCTCACCAAAAACGCCAGCTGAGAAACCCCGTAGCAGAACATCGTGACGGCCAGCGTGGGCACGCGCCCGATGCGGTCGGACACCACGCCCCAGAACGGTGCCCACAGAAAAAGCCCAAAGGCCATAGCGGCAAAGGCGGCGCCGAAGATCCAGTCGGGCAGCGCCAGGGCGATGTAGAACGCCGGCTCCACCGGGTGCACCACATTGGCCGCCACCGATTCGGCGGCCATGAGGGCGCAAAGCACGGCAAACGAGGGCCTGCGGAAACGGCCGACTCCATAGGAGAAAGGCGGGCGGTCCTGGCTTTGGGACGGGCTGTTCACGGGAAATCCTGTTCTTGGAAGGCTCGACAACGATATGCAAATCGTTGAGTATAGCGCTGCCGGCCCCCATCCGGGCTATAATGCCCGAGCCGTATAGGCGCTTCTTCGCATAAGGACGCCCCCGCGCCCCACACGTTCGAAAGGACGCCCATGGAGCCCAGCCCCTCCCCCAGCCACAACCCCAAGCCCAAGCCCTCGGCCCGCAGGAGCCCCCGCGAGACGATCGCGCTCACGCGGGCCCAGCTCGGCATCGTCGTTGCGGCAACCGCCCTGGTCACCGGCCTTCTTATTTGGGCCGTGACCTCTATCGTGAGTTGCGTGACACAACCGGCCTCCGTGCAGGAACCCCAGCCCTGGGTGAGCCCCTACGACTGGGAAAACGTCACGGCCCTCGAAAACGGCTACCTAACCTACACCAAAGACGGCCGCACCGCCTCGGAGGCAGGCGTCGACGTGTCCGAGCACGACGGGCCCATCGACTGGGCCGCCGTCAAGGCCGGCGGGGCCGACTTCGCCATGGTGCGGGTGGGCTACCGCGGCTATGGGTCGGGCGAGATTGTGCGCGACACGTACTTCGAGGCCAACATGCGCGGGGCGGCCGAGGCGGGGCTCAAGGTGGGCGTCTACTTCTTCTCGCAGGCCGTGACCGCCGAGGAGGCCCGCGAGGAGGCGCGCTTCGTCCTCGACGAGATAGCCCGCACCGGCGTGCAGCCCACCTACCCTGTGGTCTTTGACCAGGAGCCCATCACCAACGACAGCGCTCGCACCGACTCGCTCACCGACGAGCAGCTCACCTCGAACGCGCTGGCCTTCTGCAAAGAGATCGAGGCGGCCGGCTACCAGCCCATGATCTACGGCAACCAGCACGACCTGGCACGCCTCGACCTCTCGGGAGAACTCGGCAACTACGACATCTGGTATGCCGAGTACGGCGTGGACGAGCCCACCGGCCAGGTGGACTTCACCATCTGGCAGCATACGGCGAGCGGCACGGTGAGCGGCATCCCCACCACCGAGGGCCAGATCGACATGAACATCCGGTTCTTGGAGTAATTCGAGAGCATCCTTCATCATGCACCAAGCGAAGGTCCCCACACAGTCCGGCGACAAACCGGGCGGCACGGGGACCTTCCTGCAAAGGAGGCGGAGGCGGGGCACCTCGGCCCCTATGCTCTACTCGGCCTGCGGCTCCGCGTAGAGGCCCACCAGCGTCTGCAGCACGTCGACCATGTCCTCGAGCTCGTAGACGCCCACGAACTCCTTGACACCGTGGGCGTTGTGGTAGCCGGCGCTGATGTTGGCGCAGGGCAGTCCGCGGTAGCAGAGCTGAGCGCCGTCGGTACCGCCGCGCATGGGCTCGGTCCACATGGTGTAGCCGTTGGCGGCATAGGCCTTGCGGGCGTTCTCGATGAGGTGCGGGTGCTGGGTCACGACCTCGGCCATGTTGCGGTACTGGTCGTTGATCTCGATCGAGACGATCTCGCGGCCGTAGCGCTCGTTGAGGAACGCCGCCGCCTGGCGCATGACCTCCTTCTTGGCCTCGAGCCTGCCGCTGTCGTGGTCGCGGATGATGTACCAGGCCTCGGCCGACTCCACGCCACCGCGCAGGTCGTGCAGGTGGATGAAGCCGTCGTAGCCTTCGGTGTACTGGGGCTTGGCCTGGGGCGGCATAAGGTTCTCGTACTGGCAGGCGATCTCCACGGCGTTGACCATGCGGTCCTTGGAGGTGCCGGGGTGCACCGAGAAGCCCGCGAAGCGCACCTTGGCCTCGGCGGCGTTGAAGCACTCGTAGTTCATGACGCCGATGGGGCCGCCGTCCAGCGTGTAGCCCCAGGTGGCGCCGTGCTCGTCGAGGTCGAGCAGCGCCGCGCCGTGGCCCAGCTCCTCGTCGGGCACAAAGCTGATGGCCAGACGAGGATGCGGGATCGAGGGGTCGTCGAGCAGGCGCTTGGCCAGGGCCATGATCTCGGCCACGCCCGCCTTGTCGTCGGCGGCCAGCAGCGTGCGGCCGTCGGTGCAGATGATCTGGCGGCCCACCATGTCGTTAAGCTCGGGGTTGATCGAGGGGTCGGTGTAGACCTCGACGCCGTCGACCACGCCCATCACGAGCTTGCCGCCCTGGTAGTCCACGACCTGCGGCTTCACGCCATTGCCAGGCACGCTCGACTCGGCGTCGACGTGGGCGTTGAGGGCGAGCGTGGGCAGCCCCTCGAGACCGGCGGTCACGTAGGCGTGCTCGGTAGTGATAACGTCCTGGGCGCCCATCGCGCGCAGCTCGTCGGCGAGCAGGTTCACGAGGTCCTGCTGGCAGGCGGTGGAGGGCACCACGTCGATGTTGCGCGGGTCTCCCTGGGTGTCCACCTGCACATAGCGCAGGAAACGCTCGACGACGTCACTGTACTGGGGTTCTGCGGGTTCGCTCATAGAGAGGGCCTCCTCGGGGTTGGGGTTGTGTGCGCTGCATAGGGTAGTCCTCTTTACGCGCCCCGATGCCCCTCAGCGGAGAAGCCCACAAAAGCGGGCACCCGTCGGGAGACGGACGCAAAAGGGCCCCGGAGGCGCTTGCCCCGGGACCCTGCGATACAGGACGCTCCAACTTCTCGCACTACTCGCCCTTTTCGGCTTCCCGCTCCTCACGCCTGGCTTCGCGCTCGAGCTCGCGCTCGGCCTTCTTGTCGGCGCGCTCGCGCTCCTTGTCGGCCTTCTCCTGCTCGGCACGGCGCTCCTTCTCCTCCTTCACGGCCTGGGCGATCTCGGCGGCGGCCCAGCGGTAGATGGAGACGTTGTAACCCTCGAAGTTGGCGTCAAACCCGTCGGGCCCCTCCTCGTCGACCAGGGCCACGATACCCGCCTGGCAGGAGCCGAGCTTGCCCGCTACCAGCGAGAGCAGCGAGGAGTTGCGGTCGTCGGTGGACTCCCCCGCTATCCCGCCGGCAAACAGGCCGATGCTGCCGCCGAGCAACACGCCAAAGGGGCCGCCCAACAGGCCCACGAGGGCACCGATGAGACCGCCGAAGGCGACGTCGTCGTCGACCGAGTCGTCGCCAAAGGTGTCGACCAGCACGCCTCCCTCGCCGTCGTTGCGCAACACACCCGCCTGCTCAACGGTGTAGGACGCGCCGGAGGCGTTGTTCTTGAGCTCTGCAAAGGCCTCGAAGGCCTCGCTCTCGACATCGAACACGACCAATGCGACGTTTTTCATGGGTGGCTCCCTTCGCGCCGCGCCCGACCGGGCGCGGTGGCACCAACGATATGACGTTGGATAGGTACCCCGCACGGGAGCCTTTTGTAGCAGTCCACGGAATCAGCGGCGCGGGGGCGCGCAGTTCTGCAAGCCTCCCTTACCGCGGGTAGTCCTCGGGAATGCCCGGCGGCACCTCAAGCCCCCGCATGAAGGTGGGTCGCGACTGCAGGATCGCCTTTTGGTACACCTCGTTGGGCGTGCTCATGTCTGAGGAGAAGAAATCCATGAGCATGGCCGTGGTGCCCTCCGCATAGACGGCGATGCGCGCCCGGCGGTAGGCCTTCTCCTCCTCGCTCAGGTCGTCGGTGATGCACATGGCGCCCCGGCGGCGTTTTATCCATTCGTTGTAGGCCGTCTTGAACGAGTTGGGACCCATCTGCTTGGGCAGCTGGCTAAAGAAGCCGCGATGGGCCCGGGCGGTGTCGAACATCCTCGCCAGGTTGTTCACGTCCACGTAGGAGGAGTGGGGGTCGGAGAGGATCGGCTTGGACGCGGTGTAGCAGATCAGGTCGTTGATGTCGGTAAAGTGGTTGTAGAACGTCTGGCGCGCCATGCCGGCCTCAGCCACGAGCTCGACCACCGTGATGTCGTCGAGCCTGCGTGTCTCACACATGTCCATGAGCACCTCGGCGAAGTGCCGCTTAATCAACTCCGATTTCATGGCTACCCCGTTCACCCCCGGCATCCCGCTCCCTTGCAGGGGGTATAGACGATGCTGAAGTGCGGAAACGGGCAAATCGACCCCATTGGTTATTACTTTTTGGCTGCCTATAACATCGGCGTACACCGTCCCTTGAATTGTCCACAAACGAGAGGGCGCCGTCGCCAATCCCGACGAAGATAATGGAATTCCAGGGCCTTTTGGCAAATCCGAGTAGATTAGTACGTTTTGATTACACGCGCGGGGACGCTGTGGAGCTATAATCAACGCCGCATTCAAGACAGACGGGGACCTACCCCACCGCAGAGAGGATCCGCCCATGTGCACCAACGGAGTCAACACCGCCCAGCTCGAGCAGATGATCGACATGGTCGACGCCCACGTCGCCCTCGAGCGCCGTATGGCCCACAACCTGGCCCACACCGCCGACGACGCCGGCTTCGAGGCCTGCCACGAGGAGCTCCACAAGGCCTCCGACATGCTCGACGAGGTGCGCGCCATCCTCGATGCCGCCAAGTCCGTCCTCGAGGACGCCGCCCGCACCGGTGCCCCCACCGTGGATGTCCACCTGGTGTAAAGCAAGCGCAAAAGCGCATCTACCAACCAAAGGGCCCGAGCGGTGCTTCCGCCCGGGCCCTTTTGCATCCGTTCCTGTCCGCATCAACCGGCCCTACGCCCCGTGGCGGCGCTCCTCGCGGGCGAGCTTTTTAGCCTCCTTGACCGCTTCTTTGGCGTCCTCGTAGCTCCAGCGGCCGATCTTTACGTCCATGCCCACGAAGAAGGCGTCGAAGGCCCGGTCGTCGTTGTCCTCTATGACCAGGGCCAGAAGGGTCGTCGAGTCCTTGGGGAACAGGTCCATAATCGGCACGGCCATCGCAGCGCTCGGCGTGGGAGCGCCGTCTTCGGCCTTGCAAACGTCCTGGCGAGCCTTCACGACCTTCTCCACCACGTCCTCGTAACGGTCGTCGTCGAGCCAGTCGGACTCGAAGTGGTCGGAGATGCGCAGCCCCTCGGCATCGCGCACCACCAAGGCGCCCTGAATCACGTCGTACCCGGGCCCGTAGCCGTTGCCCTTGAGATCGTAGTACGCCTTGTCGGCATCGTCGGCGGAGGCAAACGTGACGGCAACAAAGTTATCCATGATACCCTCCCCAATCCTTGCTTGGCTGATTCCTTCTCTGCAGGGTCTCTCAAAATGCCCTAGTCCTGACCCAGCTCGGCACGCTCCTCGGCCGCACGCTCCGCACGGCGCTCGGCACGCTCGACGCGCTTTTCCTCACGGAGCTCCTCACGCGCCTCGCGCCGGGCCTCGCGCTCGGCGGCCCGGGCCTCCCTGCGCGCCGCGCGACGCTCACGGCGCAGATACTTGTCGGCCTGCCTCACCGCCGCGCGCACCTCGGAGGCGCTCCAGCGCTCGATGGAAACGACGCCCTCGGTGAAGCAGCTGTCGAACGCGGAGTCGTCTCCCTCGTCCACGAGCGCGACCAGCGACACCGCACCGGCGCCGAACACGGTGTCGAAGGGGATGGTGAACGTCTCATCCACCTCGACGGCCACCCCGCCGCCGCAGCCGCACACATCGTCGGCCGCGTCGACCAAGTCACCGAGCAGGTCGTCGGCCTCGTCGGCAAAGACCGCCTCGTCGGTGAAGCCCTCAGCGAGGTCTATGGCGTCGGCGTCGTTATTGACCAGGTCGGCCTCTATGACCTTGTAGCCGGTCCCCTTCCTGTTTTCCTTAAGGTAGTCGAGGGCCTTCGACGCAAGGTCGGGGGTCTCGAACGTAACGACGACCACGTTCTTCTTCATGGCGGGCTCCTTAGCCTAAATGGTTCCTCGGCCGCTTCGGGCCCATGGCCGCGCAGCCTTGTTTCGCCTCGATGAGGTTGACCTCTATGTACCCCCATCGCAGGGAAGTTGCACGACGTCCCCGCACGGCATCCCCCCTCCATATGTGCAGACGCTATGGGGCCTCCCCGGATGAGGCAGAACCGTTTCTCCCAAAGCTATACTTGTTAGTTAGTTTTACTAACTACTTACCTATCTCACGAAGGAACCGATGGATCCCTCTCCCTCCCCCGTCGACGTCACAGACGACGAGGCCTTCTCTGAAGAGCTCAATACCCTGCTCGTCTCCACCTTCCGCTCCGTCGAGCGCTACGAGGAGCGTTGCCTGCGCTCTTTCTACGGCATGGGCCTCAGCATCAGCGACGCCCACGTCATAGACGCCGTGGGCCGCGGTGCCGCGACCTGCCCCGACGGCGTCACGGTCACGGCCGTTGCCGAAACGCTCGGCGTGCGCAACCCCACGGCCACGGCCGCGGTGAACAGGCTCGTCGCCAAAGGGCTCCTCCTCAAAGAGCGCTCCACCGACGACCTGCGCTCGGTCAACGTGCGCCTGACCCGGGACGGCCGACGGGCCTTTAGGCTCCACCGCCTCTTCCACCGCCGCATGGTCGACGCCGTCGCCGGAACGCTGCCGCCCCAAGAGCGCTCCATCCTCGCAAGCGGCATCCGACGGCTTAAGGCGTTCTTTGAAGATACTGCCAACGGGGGTGCCACGGATGCGCCGGTCGTTCACAATGGACAGGACCAAACAGCCGGGGACAAACCCCGCGGCAAGCTGGAGGATTAGGACGAACATGGCATTCCACGTGATGGGAACCGGCAGCGCTCAGCCGGGCAAGACGGTCACTAACGACGACCTCTCTCAGTTCCTCGATACCGACGACGAGTGGATCGTCACGCGCACGGGCATCAAGACCCGTCAGGTCTGCACCGGCGAGTCCACCTCCGACCTCGCCGAGGCGGCGGCCCGCAGGGCCCTTGAGGACGCGGGCGTGTTGCCCGAGGAGCTCGACCTCATCTTGTGCACCACGGTCTCCGCCGACGACCTCACGCCGAGCTGCGCCTGCACCGTGCAGGAGCGTATCGGCGCCACATGCCCGGCCTTCGACGTAAACGCCGCCTGCGCCGGTTTCATCTTTGCCCTCGACGTGGCCGACGGCTACTTCGCCCGAGGGCGCGTGCGGCGCGCGCTGGTGGTCTCCGCCGAAAAGATGAGCCGTATCACCGACTGGACCGACCGCGCCACCTGCGTGCTCTTTGGCGACGCGGCCGCCGCGGTCGTGCTCGGCGACGAAGGCGAGGGGCCCCTGTTCACCAAGCTCACCACCTGCGGCAACCATGCGGTGCTCAACGCCCCCTCCCTGCACGGCAACAGTCCCTTCGAGCCGACGGACCCCGACGCCCCGGCTGTCGCCGGTCTGCAGATGAAGGGCCGCGAGGTATTCAAGTTCGCAGTCACGAGCATCTGCTCAGACGTGACCGAGCTGGCCGAGAAGACCGGCGTCGCGCTGGACGACATCGACCACTTCGTCTTCCATCAGGCCAACAAGCGCATCCTCGACGCGGCCGTGGAGCGCCTCGGCCTCGACCGCGCCAAGGTAGCCTACACCATCGACCACACCGGCAACGTGAGCAGCGCCTGCATCCCCCTTACCCTCGACACCCTCAACCGCGCCGGGCAGCTCAAGCCCGGCGAGCTGGTATGCCTGTCGGGGTTCGGCGCCGGCCTTGTGGTAGGCACCATGCTGCTGAGGTGGTAGGAGGCCGGCGGCCGCCCCGTACAAGGCGTCACCGCGGGAGTTCCCTCCCGCGTGCACATAGCATGTCAGGAGCCGCGGCGGCAAGGACCGCGGCCGCGAACCAAGAAGGAGCGTCCCATGTCCGATACGTTCGAGCGCGTCGTCAAGGTCCTCAAGGAGCAGGACGGCCTGGAGGACGTCGAGTTCACCCCCGAGATGACCCTCGAGGAGGCCGGCCTCGACAGCCTGGCCACCGTCGAGGCCGTCATGGCCTGCGAGGACGAGTTCGGCATCGAGATCGACCCCGAGTCCAACCCCAAGACCGTGGGCGAGTTCGTGGAGCTCGTCGAGAAGACCCTGGAGCAGTAAGTCATGATCCATACCCCCCTGTGCGACCTGCTCGGCATCGAGCACCCGGTGTTCCAGGGCGGCATGGCCTGGATCGCCGACGCGAGCCTGGCCGCCGCCGTCTCGGAGGCGGGCGGCCTCGGCATCATCGCCGCCATGAACGCCAACGCCGAGTGGCTGCGCGAGCAGATCCGCGAGGTGCGCTCGCGCACCAGCAAGCCCTTCGGCGTGAACGTCATGCTCATGAGCCCCTTCGCCGACGAGGTGGCGGCCGTGGTGGCCGAGGAGCGCGTGCCCGTGGCCGTGACCGGAGCCGGCAACCCCACCAAGTACATGGCCGCCTGGAACGAGGCGGGCGTCAAGGTGATCCCCGTGGTCGCCAGCTGCGCCATGGCCAAGCTCGTGGCCCGCGCCGGCGCCGTGGCCGTGGTGGCCGAAGGCGGCGAGTCGGGCGGCCACGTGGGCGACCTCACCACGATGGCCCTGGTGCCCCAGGTGGTCGACACCGTGGACATCCCCGTGATCGCCGCAGGCGGCATCGCCGACGGCCGCGGGGTGGCCGCCGCGTTCATGCTCGGCGCCCAGGGCGTGCAGGTGGGGACCCGCTTCCTCGTGGCCGAGGAGTGCACCGTGAGCCAGGAGTACAAGAACCGCGTGCTCAAGGCCAAGGACCTCTCGACCACCGTGACCGGCCGGCGCACGGGCCATCCCGTGCGCTCGCTCAAGTCGCCGTTCACCACCAACTATGCGAACATCGAGAAGGCCACGCTGAACGACGACGACCTCCACGGCCTCTCCGCCGGCGCCCTGCGCAAGGCGGCCCAGGAGGGTGACGCCGAAGGCGGCCAGTTCATGTGCGGCCAGATCGCCGGCCTCGTCACCAAGGAGGAGCCGGCCGCGGCCATCATCGACGACCTCATGCAGGGTGCCGAGAAGGTCCTGAGGAGCGCAGACCAATGGCTACGGTAGCGATCCTCTTTGCCGGCCAGGGAGCCCAGCACGAGGGCATGGGGGCCGAGCTCGCCGCTGCGGAGCCCGCGGCCCGCGCGGTCTTCGACCTCTGCGACCGTCTGCGCCCCGGCACCTCGGCCCAGTGCTTCGAGGCCCCGGTGGCCGAGCTCAGCCAGACCCAGAACACCCAACCCTGCATGTGGGCGGTCGACCTCGCCTGCGCCCGCGCCCTCGCAGCCCGCGGCGTCGAGGCCTCCCACGTGGCGGGCTTCTCGCTGGGCGAGCTCGCCGCGCTGGCCTTTGCCGGCGTGCTCTCGGACGAGGACGCCTTCGCCACCGTGTGCCGCCGCAGCGAGCTCATGGCCGACGCCTGCGCGGCCACGCCCGGCGCCATGCTCGCCGTGCTCAAGCTCGAGCCCGCGCGCGTCAAGGAGCTCGCCGAGCAGGCAGGCGCGTGGCCGGTGAACTACAACTCGCCCGTGCAGACCGTGTGTGCCGGCTCCCCCCAGGCCATCGAGCAGCTCGCCGCGCTGGTCAAGGAGGCCGGCGGCCGCGCGATGCCGCTCAACGTGTCGGGAGCGTTCCACAGCCCCCTCATGGAGCCCGCCTCCCAGGGCCTCGCCGAAGCCCTGGTCGAGGTAGCGGTGGGCCCGGCGCAGGTCCCGGTGTGGGCCAACGCCACGGCCGCCCCCTACCCCGCCGAGGCCTCCGAGGTCAAGGCCCTGCTCGCGCGCCAGGTGGCAAACCCCGTGCGCTGGGCGCAGACCCTGCAGGCCCTGGCCGACGAGGGCGTCGACACCTTCATCGAGGTGGGTCCCGGCAAGGTCCTCACCGGCCTCGTGAAGCGCACCCTCCCCGGAGCCGTCGCGCTCTCGTGCGAGACCCCGGCCGACCTGCAGGCCGTGCTGGAAGCCCTGGGCATCGCCCCAGCAGACGACCTGCAGTAATAGCCCGCAGCGGAGAAGCCCTCGGGCGCCACGGCAGCCTTGGCAAGCCGAAGGGCTTCTCCGCTCCATTGCATGCACCACCGAGGCGCTTTGCCGCCGCCGACACCGGTGCGGCCGGCAGCGGCAAAGCGCCTGCCGCTCCCCTAGATCCAACGGTAAAGGAGACGCACGTGACCAGCACGAACGAGACCTGTACCCCCCGCGTGGCCGTGGTAACCGGCGGCTCGCGCGGCATCGGGCGCGCCATAGCCCGCCGCCTCGCGGCCGACGGCTGCACCGTGGCCGTGGTGTACGCCGGCAACGACGCCGCGGCCGAAGAGACCGTGGCCGCCATCGAGGCAGACGGAGGTTCGGCGCACGCGTGGCGCTGCGACGTGGCCAACGCCGAGGAGTGCGCCGCCGTGTGCAAGGAAATCACGGCCGAGCTGAGACCCGTGGCGGTGCTCGTGAACAACGCCGGCATCGTGCGCGACAAGCTGATCGGGCGCATCTCGGACGAGGACTTTGACCGCGTGCTCGCCGTGAACCTCAAGGGTGCCTTCAACATGACCAAGGCGCTCTACCGCACGTGGCTCAAGAACAAGGGCGACGGGCGCATCGTGAACGTGTCGTCGGTGGTGGGCCTCATGGGCAACGCCGGGCAGGCCAACTACGCGGCCAGCAAGGCGGGCCTCATCGGCCTCACCAAGAGCGTGGCCCGCGAGCTCGCCCCACGCGGCGTCACCTGCAACGCGGTGGCCCCCGGCTTCATCGAGACCGAGATGACCGCCCAGCTGCTCGACGACGTGCGCGCCGGCTACGACCAGAGCATCCCGCTGGGGCGCATGGGCAGCGTCGACGACGTCGCGAACGCGGTGTCGTTCCTGGCGAGCCCGCAGGCGGGATATATTACCGGCGAGGTCATCCGCATCGACGGCGGCCTCGCCATGTAGTTAGCTGAGAACTGGCGCTCGCCGCGTTCCGCGAGGGCTCACGTACCTCTGTACGCATCACCCTCGCGCGCCTTGCGAGCGCCAGTTCTCTTGGGACGGGGTTGGGGATCGCGGTTCGCCGCGTTCCGCGAGGGCTCATGTACTCCAGTACACCTCACCCTCGCGCGCCTTGCGAACGGCGAACCTCTGGGGACGGGGCGAACGGCGACCCCGCGCAAGCAAGATCTTTCAACACAGGTTTGAGGAGCATCATGGAACGCAGAGTGGTCATCACCGGTTTGGGCGCCGTCACGCCCGTAGGCCTCACGGCCCCCGAGAGCTGGGCCGCCCTCAAGGCGGGCACCCGTGGCATCGACACCATCACGCGCTTCGACACCGAGGGCTACAAGGTCACGGTAGCCGCCGAGGTCAAGGACTTCGACCCGCTCGAGCGCGGCCTCATCAAGCAGGAGGTCAAGCGCAACGACCCCGCCACCCAGTACGCCTTGGTGGCTTCCGACGAGGCCCTGGCCGACGCCGGGCTGATCATCGAGGGCTCCGAGGCGTCCAAGGCTGAAGGGGCCGTGCCCAACATGGCCCCCGAGCGTGTGGGCACCTACGTGGGCTCGGGCATCGGCGGCTACCAGACCAACGTCGAGCAGGTCGTCAAATGGCATGACGAGGGCCCGCGCAAGGTCTCGCCCTTCATGATCCCCATGATGATCGCCAACATGCCCGCCGGCGCCGTGTCGATCCGCCACAACGCTCAGGGCCCCACCCTGCCGGTGGTCACCGCCTGCGCCACGAGCGCCCACGAGATTGGCGAGGCCTACCGCGCCGTGAAGCACGGCTACTGCGACGCGGCCATCGCCGGTGGCACCGAGGCCTCGATCCTGCCCGTGGCCATCGCTGGCTTCACGAGCTGCATGGCCCTCACCAAGAACCCCGACCCCGCCACGGCCTGCCGCCCCTTTGACGCCGAGCGCGACGGCTTTGTGATGGGCGAGGGCGCCGTGGTGCTGGTACTCGAGGAGCTCGAGCACGCCAAGCAGCGCGGAACCCACATCTACGCCGAGGTCGTGGGCTACGGCAACACCGCCGACGCCTACCACATCACGAGCCCCGACCCCAGCGGCGAAGGCATCCGCCGCTGCATCGTGCAGGCCGTGGAGGAGGGCGGCGTCAAGCCCGAGCAGGGGCTCTACATCAATGCCCACGGCACCTCGACCAAGCTAAACGACGCCTGCGAGACCGCCGGCTTCAAGATGGCCCTGGGCGAGGAGGCCGCCCGCGCCGCCCGCATCAGCTCGACCAAGAGCATGACCGGCCACATGCTGGGGGCCACCGGCGCCATGGAGGCCATGGTCTGCGCCTTGGCCCTGCAGGAGGGCATGATCCCGCCCACCATCGGCCTCGCCAACCCCGACCCCGAGTGTGACCTGGACTACACCGCGGGCACCGAGGCCAAGCCGGCCGACATCCGCTGGGCGCTCTCGACCAACCTGGGCTTTGGCGGCCACAACGCCGCCCTCGCCTTCAAGAAATATACCGGCGAATGACACCTCGCCGCGTTCTGCGGGGGCTCACGTACCCTGTGTACGCATCGCCCCCGCACGCCTTGCGAGGCGCCATTCGTTGATACGCCGGCGAATGACACCTCGCCGCGTTTGCGCGGGATTCACGTGCCGCGCACACATAGCCCTCGCGCGCCTTGCGAGAGGCCATTCGTCGGAACGGACGGCAAACGATCCCTTGCCGTCATCAAAGGAGGAGTAACCCATGGACCTCGAGACCCTGCGCGGCATCGCCGAGCTCATGGAGGAGCACGGCCTGACCCGTCTCAAACTGGACGAGAAGGATCTCAAGCTCGACATCGCCCGCGAGGTGGCCGCCCCGGCCCCCGTGGCCGTGGCGCCGGCGCTCGCCGGTTGGCCGGCCGGCTGGGACCCCGAGATGACGCTCGCCCCCACCGCTGCCTCCGCGGCAGCCCCGGCACCTGCCCCCGAGCCCACGGCCGTACCTGAGGCCGCCCCGGCGCCCTGTGGCCTTTCGACCGCCGACGGCCAGCCCGTGGACTCCGCCCGTGTGAGCGAGGTCTGCGCCCCCATGGTGGGCGTGTTCTACGCCGCCCCCGCCCCGGGCGCCGAGCCCTTTGTTCGCGTGGGCGCCCGCGTGAAGAAGGGCGACACCCTGTGCATCCTCGAGGCCATGAAGCTCATGAACGAGGTCGTGGCCGAGCGCGACGGCGAGGTCGTGGAGGCCTGCGTGGAGGATGGGGAGCTGGTAGAGTACGGCCGCGTTCTTTTCAGGATTTACTAAGTTTGTGGCGGATCGCCGCTCGCCGCGTTCCGCGGGGCCTCACGTACCTCATGTACGCTTCGGCTCCGCGCGCCTTGCGAGCGACGATCCGTTTGTGAGAGCTAGGAGGTAACCCATGGATCGAGAGCAGCTCAAAAAGGTCCTCCCCCACCGCGAGCCGATGCTTCTGCTCGACGAGGCCGAGGTCGTCGACGGCGTGGCCTGCGGGCGCTACCACGTGACCGGCGAGGAGTTCTTTGTGCAGGGACACTTTCCGGGCAACCCCGTGGTGCCGGGCGTGATCCTCTGCGAGATGCTGGCCCAGAACTGCTGTGTGCTGCTGGGCGAGGGCGCGGCCGAGGGGGCGACCCCCTACTACACGAGCCTCGACAAGGTGCGCTTCAAGCACCCCGTGCGCCCGGGCGACACCGCCGAGCTGCGCTGCGAGATCACCAAGCAGAAGGGCCCGTTCCGCTTCGCGAGCGGCACGGTCTCGGTCGACGGGACGACCTGCGTGACCGCCGACTTCTCGTTTGCGATTATGCCGGGGGAGAAGCCCTCGGAGTAGGGGCCGCCCGACCCCGAGGCCTTCTCCCCCACTTCGTAGAAAGTTGCCTTATGTTTAGCAAGATCCTCATAGCGAACCGCGGCGAGGTGGCCGTGCGCGTGATCCGCGCCTGCAAGGAGATGGGCGTGGAGACCGTGGGCGTGTTCAGCAGCGCCGACCGCGACGCGCTGCACGTGGCCCTGGCCGACGAGAGCTACTGCATCGGCGGACCGCGACCCCAGGACAGCTACCTCAACAAGGAGGCCATCCTCACGGTCGCCATCGAGGCAGGCGCCACGGCCATCCACCCGGGCTACGGCTTTTTGGCCGAGAACGCCGAGTTCGCCCGCATGTGCCGCGAGTGTGGCATCGTGTTCGTGGGGCCCACGCCCGAGGTCATCGAGCGCATGGGCAACAAGGACATGGCCCGGATCTGCGCCCGCGAGGCCCAGGTGCCTCTGGCCGAGGGCTGCGACCTTTTGACCTCGGCCGACCAGGCGGAGGCCGAGGCGCGCCGCATCGGCTGCCCCGTGCTCATCAAGGCCCGCGCGGGCGGCGGCGGCCGCGGCATTCGGCGCGTGGACTCCCCCGAGGCTGCGCGGGCGGCCTACCAGGAGGCCTACGGCGAGGCCCTGGCCGCCTTTGGCGACGGCGAGTGCTACATGGAGAAGTTCATCGAGCACGCCCACCACGTGGAGGTCCAGCTGCTCTGCGACGCCCACGGCAACGCGCTGGCCATCGGCGAGCGCGAGTGCTCGGTACAGCGGCGCAACCAGAAGCTGCTCGAAGAGAGCCCGTCGCCCTCGATCCGCCCCGACGTGCGCGAGCAGATGAAGGCCGCCGCGGTGCGCCTGGCCAAGACCGTGGGCTATACCGGCGTGGGCACCATCGAGTTCCTCTACACCGACGACGGCCGCTTCTACTTCATGGAGATGAACACGCGCCTGCAGGTGGAGCACCCCGTGACCGAGATGGTCTCGGGCCTGGACCTCGTGAAGTGGCAGCTGCGCTGCGCCGCCGGCGAGCGCCTGCCCTTTGGCCAGGAAGACGTGCGCATCAGCGGCCACGCCATCGAGTGCCGCATCAACGCCGAGACCCGCGACTTCTTGCCCTCGAGCGGCAAGATCGCCATGCTGCATGCCCCCAACGGCCCCTGGGTGCGCTTTGACTCGGCCCTCTACCAGGGCTGCACCGTGCCTCCCTACTACGACTCGCTGCTCGGCAAGCTCATCGTGCACGCGCCCACCCGCGAGGAGGCGGTGCGCAAGATGCGCTCGGCCCTGGGCGAGCTCGCCATCGAGGGCGTCGACAACAACTCCGAGCTGCAGCTCGACATCCTGAACCACCCCGAGTTCCTGGGCGGCATCTACCACACGGACCTGATGGGACACCTCTATGGCACTCATGCCTAAATTCGGAAAGAAAAGCCGCAACACCCTTGAGAGCACGGTCACCGAGGTGCCCGTGGAGGTGCCCGAGCGCCGCCTCTACGCCAAGTGCCCCGGCTGCCACCGCGTGGTCGACGTCGAGGAGATCACCGCGAACCTCGACGTATGCCCCCACTGCGGGCACCACATGCGCCTGGGCGCGCGCCGGCGCATCGAGCTCACCGCAGACGAGGGCAGCTTCGTCGAGTGGGACGCCGACCTGGCGGCCAGCGACTTTTTGAGCTTCCCCCACTACGTCGAGAAGCTCGAAGCTGCCCGCGCCAAGAGCGGCGAGGTCGACGCCGTGGTGAGCGGCCGCGCGACCGTCGAGGGGATGCCCTGCGCCCTCTTTGTGATGAACGGCGACTTCATGATGGGCTCCATGGGAGCCGTGGTGGGCGAGAAGATCGCCCGTTGCTTTGAGCACGCCACCGAAGAGGGGCTGCCCGTGGTAGGCTTCACCGTGAGCGGCGGCGCCCGCATGCAGGAGGGCACCACCTCGCTCATGCAGATGGCCAAGACCTCGGCGGCCGTGCGGCGCTTCGGCGACCGCGGCGGCCTCTATGTGGCGGTCCTCACCGACCCCACCTCGGGCGGTGTCACGGCCTCCTTCGCCATGGAGGGCGACGTGATCCTGGCCGAGCCCAAGGCCCTGGTGGCCTTCGCGGGCCCGCGCGTCATCGAGCAGACCATCCACCGCAAGCTGCCCGTCGGCTTTCAGAGCGCCGAGTTCCAGCTGGAGCATGGCTTTGTGGACCGCATCGTGGAGCGCGCCTCGCTGCGCGACGAGCTGGGGCTGCTGCTGGCCCTGCACGCCTCTCCCGAGCAGGCCGCCCGCTGGACGGGCCCCGAGCGCAAACCGGCCACCGACGGCGAGGCGACCCCCAAGGCCGACCCCATCGCCAGCGTGCGCGAGGCGGTGACCGAGGTCGTGAGCGAGGCGGCCGCGGCGGTGGCCGACCGCGTGGGCGCGTCCGCGGCCGAGCAGCCCGCGGGGCCGCAGCCCACCGCCTACGAGCGGGTCAAGAACGCCCGCAGCACCAAGCGCCCCACCTCCGCCGCCCTGATCGAGCGCGCCTTCGACGGATTCGTCGAGATGCACGGCGACCGCTCGTTC
>JAHZGC010000017.1:49346-79131 GCA_019421015.1 Coriobacteriaceae bacterium
GCCGCCGTGGTGGGCGGCATCGCGCTGCTCGACGGCCGGCCGGTCACGGTCATCGGCACCGAGCGCGGCCAGAACCTCAAGGACCGCGTGGCCCGCAACTTCGGCTCGGCCCACCCCGAGGGCTACCGCAAGGCCCTGCGCCTCATGGAGCAGGCCCAGAAGTTCGGTCGCCCTGTGGTGTGCCTCGTCGACACCTCGGGCGCCTACTGCGGCATCGAGGCCGAGGAGCGCGGCCAGGGCCAGGCCATCGCCCAGAACCTTGTGGCCATGGCGGGGCTGCGCGTGCCCGTGGTGAGCGTGGTCATCGGCGAGGGCGGCAGCGGCGGCGCCATAGGCCTCGCCATGGCCGACCGCGTGTGGATGCTCGAGAACGCCGTGTACTCGGTCATCAGCCCCGAGGGCTGCGCGAGCATCCTGTACAAGGACGCCGCCCGGGCCGACGAGGCCGCCGCGGCCCTGGGCCTCACCGCGCAGGACCTGCTGCGCCTCGGCGTCATCGACCGTATCGTGGACGAGAAAGACGGCAGCGCCGATGCCGTGGCCGCAGAGCTGCGCAGCGGGCTTCTGGAGGCGCTCGGCGAGCTCGAGGGCCTCTCCGCCGACGAACTGGTGGAGGCCCGCTATGCCAAGTACCGTGCAATGGGGGTGGGGACGCTATGCTCGCACTCGTAGTTGACTCCAGCTCGGCCTTGACCCGCGGGGAGGCCCGCCAGCTGGGCGCGACCTTTGTGCCCATGACCTACCTGGTCGACGGCGTCTCGCGCGACGAGGGCTTCATGGGCGAGAACGGCGATTGCGCCGAGCTGCTCGCCGAGGAGCGCATCGGCGGCACGGCCGGCGTTCCCGCCGACCGCTTTGCGCCGGTGTTCCGCGAGCTCACCGCCCGCGGCGATGACGTGCTGTGCATCACGCTCTCGGCCAAGCTCTCGAGCACGTGCCTGCACGCCCGCGAGGCCGCCGACCAGGTACGCTCCGAGCTGCGCCGCCAAGCGGGCGCTACGAGCCGCGAAGCCAACTCGGCCGCCCGGGAGCGTACCAAGGGATTGCCCCGCATCGCGGTGCTCGACTCGCAGAGCGGCATCGGCGGCGTCGAGAACCTCGCGCGCCACGCCCGCAGGCTGGCCGACGAGGGCCTGGGCTTCGACGAGATGCTCTCGCGCCTCGAGGACCTGCGCAACCGGCAGGGGCTATGCTTCAGCGTGCCCAGCACCGACGCCCTGCGCGTCTCGGGCCGCATGGCCATGGTGCCGCTCTCGGTGAGCACGATGCTCAACCGCTACCCGGTGCTCACCATGAAGGGGGGCGCCATCAGCCACGTGGGGACCGCCCGCGGCGTGGCGGCCGTGGCCCGCGAGATGGTGGCGTGCATTCCCGACGACGCCACGCCCGACTTCGTGATTACGCACTTCGGTACGCGCGGAACCGGCACCGTAGAGCTGCTGCGCGCGGTCAAGCAGGCATTTCCGCAGGCCAAGGTCCGCGTCAAGGAGGGCGGCCCCGTGCTGAGCTACATCCTGGGGTCGGGCGCCGTGAGCATCACCTGGGATGTCGTGGCGTGATTGACGGACCCGCGTCGAACGTGGTATAAGGAATCTGGTCGTCTCGTAAGAGACGCCCTCCAAGAGCCGGGGGGTTTCCCCCGGCATTTTTATATCACGTAGGACTTCGGTGGGCCTATGAGTGAGCTTTCGGTTTTTATCGACGAATCCGGCGATTCTGGCTCCGTATCTGCCTACTACCTGCTTGTCCTCGTATTCCACGAACAGGCAGTCAGCATTGGCGATACTATTCGCACCTATGAACAGGCCCTCGCTGACAGGGAACTTCCCGACATCCCGTTTCATCTTGGACCCCTCCTGAACGGGCATGACGCTTATCGCTCGTTGGGAATACCGGTGCGTAAGGAGCTGTTACACGCATTTCGTATTCTTTGTGAGCATTTTCCCATAACCTACCATGTATTCGCCTATAAGAAAGCCCATTTCTCTAGTAACCCGGATTAGCTCGAAAACCGCATGAAGCGGGATCTGATCAACTTCATGTTCGACAATCTCGATTATCTTCAGACATTCGACTGCATCAAGCTGTACTACGACGGTGGCCAGTCCCTCGTTCAAAAAGCATTGCACGACGCCGTTGGTTACGCCCTAGCCCGCGAAGCCGTAACGTACCGGATGGCCATCCCAGCAGATTACCGGCTTGCACAGGTGGCCGATTATCTATGCGGGCTTGAACTTACCTCACTCAAATATGCCAACGGCGGTCAAACCGCCACCGACGAAATTTTTTTCGGTGGCAGCCAGAGCTTTAAGAAGAATTTCCTGCGCAAAGTACGGCGACACCGGCTCTAACATCATCTTCCTGGAAAACCCGTGGGACGAATAGTCAGCTCGGCACCAGGACCCCCACAGCGCTACCATCGACCGGAAATCCGTCTGTCCATTTCTTGAGGAGGCCCCACTATGGCCCAGTTCGACACCGTTCGCATCGGCTTCATCGGTTTTGGCAACATGGCCCAGGCCATCGCCCAGGGGCTGCTGCGCGCCCAGGCCGTGGACCCCGACCGCATCTACGCCTGCGCCAAGCGCTGGGACAAGCTCGCGGAGGCCACCGAGCCCCGCGGCATGCACCCGTGCCGCGACGCGCGCGAGGTGGCCCAGAACGCCGACGTGGTGTTCGTCGCGGTCAAGCCGTACCTGGTGGAGGTGGTCTGCTCCCCTATCAAGGACCTGCTGGCCTCCAAAACGGTGGTTTCGGTGGCCGCCGGCATGACCTTCGACCGCTACGAGGCGATCCTGGAGCCGGGCACCCACCACATCAGCACGATTCCCAACACGCCGGTCTCGGTCTGCGAGGGCGTGTGGACCTGCGAGGAGACCCACTCGCTGACCGACGACGAGCTGGCCCTGGTGCGGGAGCTGCTGGGCGCCACGGGCCTCGTGGCCATGGTCGACTCCAAGCACCTGGGCATCGCCGGCACGGTCACGGGCTGCGGCCCGGCCTTCGTGGCCATGTTCATGGAGGCCCTGGGCGACGCCGCCGTGAAGTACGGTGTGCCCCGTGCCCTCGCCTACCAGCTCGCCGGCCAGATGATCGCCGGCACCGGCAAGATGGCCGTCGAGACCGGCCAGCACCCGGCGGCCCTCAAGGACGCGGTCTGCTCCCCCGGCGGCACTACGATCAAGGGGGTGGCGGCCTTGGAGCGCTGGGGCCTGCGCAACAGCGTGATCCAGGCCATCGACGCGATCGAGGGGTAGTCGAGAAGACCGCGTGTTGTCAGGCGCGGCGCTGGATGGCAAGAAACCACGGAAATCAGGATTAGCACAGGGCAATCTGGCAAGAAATGGCGGAAATCAGGACTTGCACGATACCGAATGGCAAGAAGCTGATTGAATCAGGACGTTCAGTGAGTACAGGGCGGCAGTTCGCTCCACGAACGTCCTGATTTCTATGATTTCTTGCCAGATTTTCCTAGCAGCGTCCTGATTTCTCGAGTTTTTTGCCCGTTGACAACGAGGATATCCTGATTGTTCTACTTTTTTGCCTGTACCTCACGCTGTGCCGACGACCTACGCCCAGGCACAGGCCGTGCGCACCCGTTTGCCGCAGAACGCCACGCCCCAGCGCAGCCGGCCCTGCGCACCCGCGGGTAGCGGGCCGTCGTCGTAGCCCCTCTCCGCTATCTGCTGTAGTGCCTCGTAGGCCAGGACGTCAAGGCGTTCATTCAGCTCGCAACAGATTGCAGGATTGTCGGACGCTTCGGCAGACTTGAGGAATTTGACTTCGACCGTAATGAGAGGCCGTATCGCGGCAGCGTAATACCCCTCGGGGTCACCGGGGGCCAAATTGAGCGGCTCAAGTCGCAGGTCGTAGTACCCCCGGCCGCCCTCGCGGTTCGAGATGGGGTTCGCATACCCCGCGACACCAAACAGCAAGCCCGTAAGCAACGATCTCGCTCCTAAAAAGCCGCGCAACCTCTTTGTTGGGGATGCGCAGGGGACGGCGCAGGCGGTTGTCGTTGGGAAGCGCTGTGAGGTCGGTGGTAAGGTAGCCGGCCAGGTAGAGCATGGACCACAGCGCTCCCTCGCGCACCCCCACGTCGGGAAACACGCAGCCCAACTCCAAAGAGGCCGAGACCGTTCCACCCGGTTCAAGCAGCTCGTACAGCTTGCCGAGCGTGGAGCTTCCCGCACGGACCACGGCATCGCCCACGACCGAGTTACTCGAGGTGTTACCCCAGTACACATCAGGCGCACAGCCCTGCTTAAAGTAGTTGAGCACGCTCCAAGGATTGTAGACGTCAACTGCGCCGAAGCGATAGCCGTCGTACCAGCTGCGAGCCTCGTCCATACAACCCGGGTGGCCCAAGTAAACCGCTAGGGCCGCCACCTCGGCATCGGTAAACCCGTACCGTTCGTCAAACTCCACCGTGAGCGGTGTGCTAACAGCCAGGTTGTTGAGGTCCGAGAAGATCGACTCCTTCGCGATGCGTTGCACGCCGGTCAAACAGGCAAAGGCCAGCGCGGCCCCGCCGTCTTTGAGCGCACCGGTGAGCCATCCCTTGAGGAAGTCGACGACCTCGCGGTAGTAGCCGTTGGTATAGCCCGCCATGACAGGGGCGTCGTACTCGTCAACAAGCAGAACAACCTGCCGGCCATGGTGCTTGTACAGCAGGCGGCACAGGATGGCCAAGGAGTCACGGTAGTCGCCGTCGGTGGCAGCGCCCTCGCGCATGGTGGTAAAGAGCCGTCGCTCGACCTCGTCCAGTGCAGGCGACTCGGCAAGATACGCATGGCGCCCGTACTCTGCTGCAATCACGTTGCGGATTGCCGCATAGGCCGTCTCCCAGTCGAGCTTCTTCACCGTGTTGAAGCTCGCATAGACCACCGGATATGCACCTTGAGAGGCGCGGTAGCGGCCGTCTTCCGCCTCCCAGATCTCGGTTCCCTCAAAGAGCGGCGCACAATCGCCGGACGCTGGGTCGCTGGGGTTGGGTATCTCAAAGAACGCCCGCATCATGGTCATGTTGAGCGTCTTGCCAAAGCGGCGCGGTCGGCAAAACAGCGTGACGGTGTAGCCGGAATCCAGCACGTCCGCGATGAGCATGGTCTTATCGACCACGACGGATCCTTGAGCGGCTGGCACAAAGCCGTCGCGGCCGATAGGGAGCATCTTGCGGCCCGTTCGGTCGATGATGCGCGCACCGGGCGCACACCACACGCCGTTGCCGCACGACTCGAGCACCGGGGGTTTCTCGGCTACAGAATCTTCGCGTTCAGCAATATAGTGCTTGTCCATAGTCCGCTCCCATCGCCCAAGTCGCAGCCGCAAGCCGCGCTGCCTGCGAGGAGTATACCAAGCGGCCCCGCGGCGCCAAACCGGCCGACCATGCTCTTCTACGAATCGCCGGACGCACCACCGACCGCCCCCAACGAGCATGCCCGCGTATGCAGGCAACCAAATGGCAGATAGCGCCGCATAATGAGCGTTCTGGATAGGGTCTCCGGCGAGCAACAGCCCCTCCCAGGCAACGGGGCAGGCCACCGCTAGAATTGACAATCCCTTTACCTGGGATTTTGTCACCCCATCGACCACAGTCCATAGAGATGCCCACAAGACGGCCCGTTAAAGTCTCTCCCCTTGCCTATCCAGATGGTCGATTATGCGGAAGCATCTCGGCTTTTTCCTTTCGGCCCCAAGACCTTGCAGGGCGTTCCTCGGCAAACCACGCCCCGGCGCGCCCTACAAGTGGCGATTGTTCAGAAAAACGGCCCTACCCGGCGAAGCGGGCCTCGATCATCGAGTCCACCTCGTCGCGGCTCCTCCCCAGGGCAACGCCCAGCTCCACTAGCGCCCGCTCGCGCGCCTCCTTGAAGATGCGCTCGTAGCAGGCCTTGGGTCGCTTGCCCCGGGCCCGCTCGCGCTCCATACGGTCGTGCATGGTCTTGGCTATGCGCAGGGCGTCGCGGCAGTCGCCGTGGCGCAGGCCGTCCCTAAAGTGCTCCTCAACCGCCCAGCTCTTGGGGTCGCAGAACGCGTCGTTAGCCATCGTGGGCATCTCGGCCACCAAGGCCTGAGCCTCGCGCCGCGCCACCACGGGGCGCAGGGCGTCTTCGTTGCCCACCGGAAAGCAGATCCGCATGCGCGGCCCTACCGCCGGATACAGCTCGTACTCGAGGCGGGAAGCGCCTTTGAACTCGTGCTCCACGATCCCGTCGACCTCGCAGACCCCTTGGCCGGGGTGGACCACGTAGTCGCCCTTCGCGTACCTTGGCATCGCTACCTCCTCACGCCGGGCATGCGCTTGCTGACGGCACCGGGCACGCAGGCATCCCCCGACCAGCTGCCAGGGGCACGAGTCGCATGTCATCGCTTTGCATACTGCTGGGTAGTATAACCCCCTCTGAGCTGCGGCGTCATTGAATACGCACAACTCAAACCACCCTTTAGCACAGAAGTCCCCGGAGGCCCAGGCAGGCTTCCAGGGACTTCTCCGCTACTTCGCGTCCATGTCCAGCAGGTCCTCTACGAAGCCGGCGCGGTAGTTCTTGAAGACCACCTCGCCGGTGTCCTGCGTGGCGTCGAGGTCCACGTCGGCCGCGATACCGAAGTCGTGGTCGGCGTCGGGGTCGCTGAAGATCTGGTGTACAGACCACAGGTGGTCGGTCTTCTCGCGCGTCTCGTCCACCGAGAAGAACGCCACAGAGCGGGCGTCGGCGTCGAGCAGGATCTCCTCGTGCACGTCGTAGTAGGCGTCGAGTGCCTCGCGCCAGCGCCGCTCGCCCCAGCTCCAGTCGATGTCGATGGCGCCGAGCTCCTCCACCTTGCGCCGGGCCGCCAGCTGCACGCGGCGCATGAGGGCGTTACGCACGAGCACGGTGAGGGCGCGCCGATCGTGCACCACCTCGTCGGCCGCGCGGGGCGGAGCAGCCTCGAAGGCCTGGTTGGCACCCTCCCACTCGTCCACCAGGCTCGAGTCGGTGGAGCGCACCACGAGGCCCAGCCACGCCACGATGTCCTCGAGCCGCTCGTCGCGCTTCTCGGGCGGCACGGTGCGGGCAAGCACGCGGTAGGCGTCGAAGAGGTAGCGCAACAGGGTCCCCTCGGAGCGGGCCAGGTTGTAGCGGGCCACGTAGCCCTTGAAGTCGCTCGCGCCCTCGATCATGTCGCGCAGCACCGACTTGGGGCGCAGCTCGAAGTCGTTGGCCCAGGGGACCTCCTGGCAGTACTGCTCGAACGCCATGGAAAGCAGGTCCTCGAGCGGCTTGGGATAGGTCACCTCCTGGATCTTCTCGAGCCGTTCCTCGTACTCGATGCCGTCGGCCTTCATCTCGGCGATGGCCTTCTCGCGCGCATGGCGCTCCTGCACGCGCAGCACCTGGCGCGGGTCCTCGAGCGTGGCCTCGACCATGCTGATGACGTCGAGCGCATAGGTCTCGCTCTCGGGGTCCAGAAGCTCCAGAGCCGCCAGCAAGAACGGCGAGAGCGGCTGGTCAAGGGCGAAGTCGTCAGGAAGGTCGACGGTGGTCACGTAGGTGGCCGAGCCGTCCTCCTGCTCGACCTTCTGCACCACGCCGGCGTCGATGAGCGTGGCAAAGATCTCCCCGGCGCGCTCCACGAGCTTGGTCTTCTCGCCCGGGGTCTGCAGCGAGTCCTCGATGAGCTTCATCACGCGGCCCCAGGCGTCGCCACCCTGCATGACCTCGGCGAGCACCATGGCGTGGGTGATCTTCATGCGCGGCACCAGGGTCTCGGGGGCCGCGGCGATCAGGCGCTCGAACGCCTGCTTGTTCCAGCCCACAAAGCCCTCGGGGGGCTGCTTCTTCTTAACCTTGCGCTGCTTCTTGGGGTCGTTGCCGGCCTTGGCCATGAGCCGGGCGTTCTCGATGTCGTGCTCGGGGGCTTCGGCGATCACAAGGCCTACGGTGTCGAAACCCGCACGGCCTGCACGACCTGCGATTTGGTGGAACTCGCGCGAGCGCAGGCGGCGCATGTTGTGGCCGTCGAACTTGGTGAGGGCCGTGAGCACCACCGTGTGGATGGGCACGTTGATGCCCACGCCCAGCGTGTCGGTGCCGCAGATCACGGGGAGTAGCCCCTGCTGCGCGAGCTTCTCCACTAAAAGACGGTAGCGCGGAAGCATCCCGGCATGGTGCACCCCCACGCCCACGGCGAGCAGGCGCTGGAGGATCTTGCCGAACGCCGTGGTGAACCGCTGGCCCTTGAGGGCTTCCTTGATGGCCTCGCGCTGCTCCTTGCTGGCCACGCCGTAGCTGGCCAGCGACTGGGCTGTGGCTAGGGCCGCGTCCTGGGCAAAGTGGACGATGTACAGAGGCGCCTCGCCGTTGCGCAGGGCGAGCTCCACCGTGCCCTCGAGGGGGGTCTCGACGTACTCGAAGGTCAGGGGCACCGGGCGCGGGGCGTCGGCCACGACGTCGACCGGACGGCCGGTGTGCTTCTCGAGGTCCTGGGCGATGGCGGTGACGTCGCCCAGCGTGGCGCTCATGAGCAAAAACTGTGTGTGGGGCAGCGTGAGCAGCGGCACCTGCCAGGCCCATCCGCGCTGGGGGTCGCTGTAGAAGTGGAACTCGTCCATGGCGACGCAGCCCACGTCGGCGAACTCGCCTTCGCGCAGGGCCTCGTTGGCCAGGATCTCGGCCGTGCAGCAGATGACGGGGGCGCCCGCGTTGATGTGGGTGTCTCCGGTGATCATACCCACGTTCTCACGGCCCAGGACCGCCACAAGGTCAAAGAACTTCTCGCTGACCAGGGCCTTGATGGGGGCCGTGTAGAAGAAGCGGCGCCCCGTGCACAGGGCGAGAAAGCCCAGCCCCAACGCCACGAGCGACTTGCCGCTGCCCGTGGGCGTGCCCAGGATCACATTGTCGCCCGCCACGAGGTCAAGCAGGGCCTCCTCCTGGTGGGGCCACAGCTCGATGCCGCGGTCGGAGCACCACCCGAGAAAGAGTTCCAGGATCTCCTCGCCGTCGGGAGCGCCTTCGGGCTGCTCGTCGGCGGCCACGCCGTTCCAGGCCTCCCAAGGCAGGGGGACCAAACGGCCGAGGGAGGCGGTGTCTTCTGTGGCCTCGACCTCAAGGGGCTCGGCGGCGTCGACAGGTTGGTCTGGCATGAGGAGGACCTCCAAGGTGGGATGTAGAGATACTGCAAATATACCTCAGGCCCCCATGGACCCAACGCCATGCAGGGTGCTCGACGCTAAAAGCATTCCCTCCCGCCGACGCACCGTCTTACAGCACGCCCCAGGAGCGGGCTTTGGACGCCGCCTCGCCACGGTTGCGGGCTCCAAGCTTCGAGAGCACCCGCTGCACGTGGCCCTTGACGGTGTTCACGCTCACATAGAGGCGTTCGGCAATCTCCTTGTTGGTGCGCCCCTGGGTCAAGAGGGCAAGGATCTCGAGCTCGCGCTCGGTAAGGCTCGCGGGACCCTCGACTTCGGCGGGGTTCTCGCCCATTGTCGGGAGCGGCCACGTGGCGACCAGCAGCCCTTCCTGATCGGACCCGTCAAAAGCAGAGAGCAGCTCGGCACAGCTCCTGGTCACCGCCTCGCGCTGACGGCGCATCTCGACCTGCAACCTTTGGGTCTCGAGCGCCCCGTAGATGGCGACCGCCCCTATATCGGCCGCATGGCGGGCGGCCTCCACGGCCCCCTCGTCAAAGGGACGCTCCGGGTCGTAGACCGACGACCAGGCCATGGCCAGGACGGAGCCATGGTGGATGAGCGGGATGCCCACCGACGACGTGTTTTTAAAGAAGCCCTCAAAACCAGGCTCGTACACCGGGTCGCGGGCAGACAGCACCGAGACCACGCCCCCCTTGAGCAGGTCCCCCAGCTTCTCGTCATGGGCCGGGTAGAGCATCGATCGGTTGCGTGGGCCGCGCCAGTTGCCAAAAGCGTTCTCGTCAACGGCGGTCACCCCCGCGCCGCTGCCGACGATCAGCTGGGTTTTGGGATCGAAGAGCTGCACCGAACAACGGTCGGCCTGCAGGATGGAGCGCATGCCGCACGAAACCGTGGCCAAGACCTCGTTCAGCTCCTCAGAGAACATCGCGGCGTTCATGCAGTACACGGGCACCCCCCTTGCGATGCGGCGCCGCTCCCCTGCGGCGCTTCTGCAACCGTTACATTATAGGATCCACACCTCAAGAAAGCCGGTCGGCCCTTGGGTGACCGACCGGCTTATTGAGCGCAGGCCACGAGGGGGGTCGAGGCTGCTTTTGAGGGGTACGCGCTATGCGCCCAACGAGTCGAGGTACTCCACAGCCGACTCTGCGGCGATCTTGGCGGTGGTGATGGAGGCGTTCACGCCCATGCCCGAACCGCCCTTGTAGAAGTCGCCCACACCAAAGACGATGCGGTCGACCATGCCGTAGTTGTACCAGATGCCCGAGGCGTAGAGGCCCGGGGTCTTGAGGCCGGCGGTGTCGAGGACCTCTATCTTGTTGTTGACGTCGACGTTGATGGCGGCACCCTTGCCACCCGCCTTGATGATGAAGCCGTAGTAGGGCGGCTCGTCGATGGGGCGCATGGACTGGGCCGGACGGCCGAAGTCGGGGTCCTCGCCGTTGTCGGCGATCTCGTTGAAGGCCGCCACGGTGGCGGCGAGGTTCTCGGCGTTCACGTACAGCGCGGCGGCCAGCTCCTCGATGGTCTCACCCTTGGCCACGAGGCCCTTCTCCAGCAGTTCCTCCATGTGGTCCTTGGAGCCGTTAGAGCCCACGAGCACGTAGTCGGGCTGGTCCCACATGGCCTGGTCGATAATCACCGCGGCCCGGTTGAGGCGCTGGGCCATGATGTCGGCACCGATCTGGTTCTCGTAGCCCTTGGTCTCGTCGCAGAACCGCTCGCCGTCCATGTTCACGAAGATGAGGGACTTCTCGACGTTCTGGGCGTACTGGTGGAACGAGGTGGTCTGCTCGCCCTCGCCGAACATGCCGATGGGCTGGGGCACCGAGGTGCCGGGGTCGATCTTCTTGAAGCCGGTCATCGCGGCGCCGCACTCCATGGCCATGATGTGGCCGTCGCCGGTGCCGAAGGGACGCGGGTTGATCTCAGAGGTGACCTGGGCGCCCGTGTTCGAGAGGCAGTTGATGGTCTCGGGGTTGTAGCGGGCGTTGAGCTCGTCGTTCCAGGCGTTGCCGCCGGTGGAGAGGACCACGGCCTTGGCCTTGTAGTACTTGACCTCGCCGGTGTTCATGTCGACGGCCTGAACGCCGATGACCTTGCGGTCGCGGTCCTGAAGCACGTGGATGCCGCGGGTGTTGGTATGGTACTCCACGCCCAGCTTGTCAAGCTCCGCGTGCATGGCGTCGGTGTAGGGCTTGCCGATGCCGGCGAACAGCTCGCCCTCCATGCCGCACTGGTGGGAGCGGCCCACCGGGAACACGCCGGCGGTGAAGATCTTGAAGGTCACGCCGCGGTCCATAAACCAGTCGATGTAGCCCGGCGACCACTCGACGCACTTGCGCACCACCTCGGGGTCGGCCTGGCCGCCCGCCTCCTCCACGAACCAGTCCTCGTACATCTGCTCAAGGGTGTCGGGCTCCCCGGTGCGCTCGTCGATGATGCCGGCCTCCTGCTGGGCGCGGGTGTTGCCGCCGGCGCGGATGACGCCGCCGCACAGCCAGGTGTCGCCGCCGAGCACGTCGCGCTTCTCGATGAGCATGACCTTGGCTCCGGCGTTGTGAGCGTCGATGGCACCCATCATCGAGGCCCCCGCACCCACGAACAGGATGTCGCACTCGTAGTCCCAGTCGTAGTCGTCGGCATCGGCCACGGCGGCCTGGGCGTAGGTCTTCTGGCCCAAGGTCAGGGCCGCCCCGGCGGCTGCGACGCCGGCCGTGGCGCCGAGCAGGTTGCGGCGCGAGACGCCGGCGGTGTTGGTGGTGGACATGGTTTCCCCTTTCGATCGGTCACTCGTTATTCAGCTGCGCAGGGTCTGCGCAGGTAAAACGACTCTTTGCGCGAGCGGACAGCACGGCGGTGCCCTCTCGAACAGGAGGGGGTTTGCGCCGCGGAAGACCGCAGGCCGGACTCCCCTACCCCTTGCTCTTGTCGTGGCAGTCGGCACAGGCCTGCAGGGTGTAGGAATGGTGACAGCCGTAGCAACCGGAGACGCCGGCGCTCTTGCCGTGCATGGTGTGGCACATGGCGCAGGTAAGCGGCTCGGCGGTCGAGCCCTCCGGGTGGGGGGCATGGGGATTTACCGGTTCGCCGTCGATGCCCTTGGCGACCTCGGAGTCTTGGGTCAGCTCGGCCAGAGCCTCCCAGCTGGGATGCGGGTTGCCCTCGATGTGGCAGTCCAGGCAGAACTCGTCGGTATAGGCGACCTTCGCCTCGGCATCCCCACCGTGGAACGCACCGAGCTCCTCGGAGTTGTGGCAGTCGACGCAGGTGAGGCCCGCCTCGATATGGGAGGTCACGCCGAACTTCTTGTGGTCGGTCTCGACGTCGGCGTGGCAGGTGGCGCAGTCAACGTCGGCACCCCAGGCGGGCTCCCAGGGCTCGGCGGGGGCCTTGAAGTTCGTATCGGCGCTCGACTTGGGGTCCTTCGCGAGCTTGGAGTCGGCAGACTCGGACGCCTTGGAGCTCGTGCCGGCGTCCTTTGCAGACACCTTGGCGTCGCCGGCGTTCTCAGGCTGCTCGGCCACGGCTGTCCCCGCCTTTGCATCGGTGCCGGCGGTGGTCTGCGCAGCTGCGGCGCTTACCGTGCCCATGGTCATCGCCAATACGAGCGATGTCACAAATACCCTGGTAGATTGACGTTTCATGACCCCTCTTCCCTCGTGATCCGTCTGCTTGGGCATATGGGTTCGCCCGGATGACAGGAAAAATAGTACGAGTCACAAAAACGACAAACTAGACCCAGAAGGACCGATTGAACCACCCATATGGACGATGGACACCCATATGGGGGGGAGATTTGCGGCGAAACGTAGCTTGCGTGGCAAAGATTGACGGGCGTGAACGACCGAAGGCGGGATGCTTCGACAGAGCCGGATGACGGAAATGTCATCGGTGTAAACACACCAGGAAAGATGTCAATTTCGGTAGCGTTATCACCGAGCCGGAGTCCCGGGACGCCCCAGACATCGTTCACGGTCGTCATTTCTTGCCAGCAGCAAGGGGAATTTCGACAAATCACGCAATTCATTTACAATTTGATTATTATCGCCTACAAAAATCCCCCGGCGCCCGTCGCAGGGCAACCGGGGGACTCCGCTGCACGCCTCGTCTTGGTTGCCGACTACATCTGCCGCAGCAGGTTCACCAGCTCCAACGCCCCCGTCGCGCACTCGTAGCCCTTGTTGCCCACCTTGGCGCCGGCGCGGTCGATGGCCTGCTCCAGGTTCTCGGTAGTCACCACGCCGAACATCACCGGCACGCCAGTCTTGAGCGAGGTCTGGGCCACTCCCTTGGCGACCTCGTTGCACACGAGCTCGTAATGGCTCGTGGCTCCGCGGATCACGCAACCCAGGGCGAGCACGGCGTCGTACTTGCCGCTCTCGCTCATCTTTTGGGCCACGAGCGGGATCTCGAAGGCACCCGGCACCCACGCCACGGTCACGTCGTCGTCGGGCACCCCGTGGCGGTGCAGCCCGTCGAGCGCACCGTCGAGCAGCTTGCCCACGATGAACTCGTTGAAGCGCGAGCACACGATGCCCACCTTGATGCCGGATCCCTCGTTGACGACGTTGCCCTCGATAACCTTGACAGCCATGATCGGTACATCCTCTCTACTCTATATATAGATGCGATATCCGTTGGGGAGAAGCCCTCGGAAGCCCAAGTGCACCCGCTCTACACCAGCGCCGTCTCGAATATGTGGCCCATCTTGGCAGCCTTGACCTCGAGGTAGCGGCGATCGCACTCGTGGGCGTGGATCTCGATGGGCACGCGCTCGCTCACCGTGAGGCCAAAGCCCTCGAGCTCGTAGACCTTCTGGGGGTTGTTGGTGAGCAGGCGGATGCTGCGGCAGCCCAGGTTGCGCAGGATCTGGGCGCCGCTCCAGTACTCGCGCAGGTCGGGGGCAAAGCCAAGCGCCTCGTTGGCCTCAACGGTATCGAGGCCCTGCTCCTGCAGCCCGTAGGCGCGCAGCTTGTTGATGAGCCCGATGCCGCGGCCCTCCTGGCGCATGTAGAGCACCACGCCGCGTCCCTCGGCCTCGATGGCCCGCAGGGCGGTGTGGAGCTGGTCGCCGCAGTCGCAGCGCCGCGAACCAAACACGTCGCCGGTCAAGCACTCGGAGTGCACGCGTACGAGCACGTCGCGACCGTCGCCGATCTCGCCCTTGACCAGGGCCACGTGCTCCTCCCCGGTGATGTCGTTCACAAAGCCGTGGATGGTGAAGTCGCCGTACTCGGTAGGCAGCTTGGCCACGGCCTCCTCGCGCATGTGGTTGTCGTGCACGCGACAGTAGTCCTGGAGCTGCTTGATGCTCACGAAGGCCAGGCCGTAGCGGTCGGCCATCTGGGCCAGCTCGCTCGTGCGCATCATGGTGCCGTCCTCGCGCATGATCTCGCAGCACAGGCCGCACTGCTTCATGCCCGCGTGGCGCAAAAAGTCCACGGTGGCCTCGGTGTGGCCGTTGCGTTCGAGCACGCCCCCGGGCTTCGCTACCAGCGGGAACATATGGCCGGGACGCCTAAAGTCCTCGGGACGGGCGTCGTCGCGCACCGCCTTCATGGCCGTGATGCTGCGCTCGGCGGCGCTGATGCCCGTAGTCGTGTCCACATGGTCGATGGAGACCGTGAAGGCGGTCTCGTGGTTGTCGGTGTTTTCGCTCACCATAGGTGGCAAGCCCAGCTGCCGGGCGATCTGGGCACTCATGGGCATGCAGATGAGGCCCTTGGCATGGCTCGCCATGAAGTTCACGTTGGCCTGCGTGGCGTACTCGGCGGCGCAGATCAGGTCGCCTTCGTTCTCACGGTCGGGATCGTCGACCACCAGGATGCAGCGGCCCATCTGCAGCTCGGCGATGGCCTCCTCCACGGTGCTCATGTGGATACCGGACGTTGCGTTTGCACTGATGTCGCTCATGGGATATCGGGCTCCTTTCGGGTTTTTGGGGCATCCTGGGACGCCCCGGGCCAGCGCGCGGCTCAACCGGGGTCGCAGCCGGCCGTTACGATGAAGAGATACAGTTGGGCGGATATGCCCTAGAACCCCAGCGCCCGCAGGCGGTCAAGGGTCAGGCCGACGTCCGGGACGCGCTCCCCCGGCGGCCCCTCCCGGCCCAAAGCACCTTCGAGCAGACGCCCCACGTACTTGCCCACCACGTCGTTCTCGAGGTTCACCACATCGCCCACCCGCTTGCCAAGCAGCGTGGTCTGCCCCCCGGTATGGGGAATCACCGAGACCTCGAAGCCGTCGTCGGTAAAGCGGGCCACCGTGAGGCTGATGCCGTCGATGGCCACCGAGCCCTTCTCCACCACGAGGCGTGCGATGGCGGGCTCGCAGGCTATGCCCACGCGCACGGCGTTCTGGTCGGCCGTGCGGGCGACGATGCGCCCCGTGCCATCGATGTGCCCGCTCACGATGTGGCCGCCAAAACGGCCGTCGGCAGCCATGGCCCGCTCCAGGTTCACCGGCGAGCCGGGACGCAGCGCCCCCAAATTGGAACGCGAGAGGGTCTCGGGCATCACGTCGGCGCTGAATCGCCCCGCCCCGAAGGAGGTCACCGTGAGACACACGCCGTTCACGGCGATGGAGTCTCCCAGGTGGGCGTCGGAGAGCACCGTGGAGGCGCTCACGACGAGCTGGCCCGCCCGGCCGGGAGGCGGCACCTGCACCACATGGCCCACCTCTTCGACAATCCCCGTGAACATGGTTACTCACCTGCCCTTTTGCCAGCGGAGAAACCCAGGGGGCCGCACGGTTCGGCCGACGGGGGCTCGGGCCCCAGGGGTCCCAGCGCCACGCAGGCGCCGGTGCGCTCGTCGGCCCCCTCCCCGGCCCGCCACACAATCCGCACGTCGTTGCCCACAAGGCTCACGTGCGGGTCTCCCAGCTGCCAAGCGCCCGCCATGGCCCGCACCCCGGCACCCGCCACCGGGCCTGGGGCCGCGGCGCCCCCCACCACCTTGGGGGCGACGTAGGCCACCACCTCGTTCACCAAACCGGCCTCCCAGGCGGCGGCGTGGAGACGCGCCCCACCCTCGAGCAGCACCGAGTCGATGCCGTGCTCACCCAGGCACCCCATGAGCGCACGCAGGTCCACACGGCCGTCAGAACCGGGCAGGCTCGCCACCTCGACGCCCAGCGACCGCAACCGGTCGACCTTCTGGGCGTGTGGGCCGTCCGCAGGCAGCTCTCCGCAGGCCACCAGCAGCGGGGCCTTCTCCGCCGTCTGCACCAGGCGCGAGCCCTCGGGAATCCTCAGGTGCGAGTCGCATACCACACGCAGGGGCTGGCGACCGCCCTCGAGGCGGCAGGTAAGCTCGGGGTCGTCGGCAAGCACGGTACCGGAGCCCACCATGACCGCGGCCAGCCGGTGTCGTAGGCGATGGGCGTCGCGGCGGCCGGCCTCCCCCGTGACCCAGCGGCTGTCGCCCGAGGCGCAGGCGATGCGCCCGTCGGCCGTCATGGCCCACTTGGCCACCACGTAGGGGCGGCCGGTCCGGATGAAGTGAAAGAACACCGGGTTCAGCGCGTCGCACTCCTCGCGCAGCATGCCGCGCACCACCTCGACGCCAGCCGCCTCAAGGCGGTCAAGGCCCTTGCCAGCCACCAGCGGGTTGGGGTCGCTCGACCCCGCCACGACCCGCGCCACGCCGGCCGAGAGCAGTGCATCGGCGCAGGGAGGCTGCTTGCCGTGGTGGGCGCAGGGCTCCAGGGTCACATACGCCGTGGCGCCCGAGGGGTCCTCGCCACGCCGGGCGCAATCGGCCAGGGCGTTTGCCTCGGCATGGGCCTCTCCGTAGCGCTCGTGCCAGCCCTCGCCGATCACACGGCCGGCGCGCACGATCACGCAGCCCACCAAAGGGTTCGGGTTCGTGAAGCCCGCACCCCGCCGGGCAAGCTCCACCGCCCGGGTCATGAAGCGTCCCTCGGCGCCAAGGGCCCGCGCCTGCCCACCGTCGCCAAGGGCGCACGTCCTCCCGCCCGTCTCACGCGCCATGCCAACCTCCCTCGCCACCCGGCGGCAGGCGTGCGCGGCGTGGCTTCCAGGGCACAAAAAAGCCCGCCGGGCACCTGCCGACGGGCTTCAATGGACTCTTGGAATGCGCTCGAGGGCGCGCCCGGTGCAAACCCGTGCGCGTCCGCAAACGTCATTCGCTGTTCTTCCATCCGGACTGTAACCGTTGGTCCTGGAATCGCACCAGATCCTGCCCCTATGGGGGCTCGCGGACTTACGGGTCTCCCCGATTACCGCCAGTGAGGAATCGCACCTCGCCCTGAACAGATGACTGTGTTGCGCTGCATGGTAGACCCAAACCGAACGCTTTAGCAAGGGGCCCGGCGCACATCGGCAGCCGCACGGACATCTTGCAAGGCACAGGCGCGCACAAACGCGCAGGTTCCGCATGGGGTCGAGAAGTTATGGACAAATTGCGAACTCATCGCAGAAAAGCTTCCTGCTGCCGTTTCTGGCCCCTCAACCCGGTTCTAGCCCGCCTGCGGCCCCGCCCCTTGGGAGATAATCAGTCTCAACGCCAACGAAGGAGCCTCATGACCCGACGCGTCACCAGCAAAGAGGACCTGCTCGCCGCAGCCGTCGCCATCGCCGAGCACGACGGGGTGGCCGCCCTGTCGATACGGCGGCTGGCCGAGGAATGCGGCGTGGGGGTGGGCACCGTCTACAACTACTTCCCCGCCAAAGAAGACCTCACGGTAGCCGCCATCGAACGACATCTCGCCCAGGCGTTCTACGAGGACTTTTGCCATCCAGCACCCGACGAGGCGTTCGTCGGCTACTGCGAGCGCGTGTTCGAGTGCGCACAGGAGGTGTTCTCGGACTTCCGCACCCGCTGGCTCGCCGACGCCCAGGCCATCCCCCATGCCGAGCTCGTCGCGGCCCGACTGCGCGAGACACGCCAGCTCGACCACGCATACCGGGGGCTCGTGAGCGTGTTCGAGCGCGACCCGCGTATCGACCGCAGCCGCCTGGACCACTCCCTCTCGCCTCAGGCCACCTGTCGCTTTGTGCTCGACTGCATCCTGGGCGCCCTGCGAGGGGGCGCCCGCGACTGCGACGTGCTGTTCGCGCTGCTGCGCGGCTCGCTGTACGGCGAGACGGCTGGCGGCGCTTAGCACCCGCACGGCCGAGACACACCCCCGCCGCACCTCCACCGGACGCACACCTGAACAACCCCTCCCCGCGTTCATCAAAAAGCCGGGCAGAATAGGGGCGTTCGAGTGGGTTGTCCGCAATACAAGGAGGTCGTTGTTCCATGAACCCGTTGCTCGTCCTGGCCATGGTGGCCATCACCCTCGCCCTGGTCTTCTATACCGTGGGCGTTTTCGGCGAACGCCGCGCCGGCACGCTCACCAAGCGCTATGTTGTGCTCTTCTGGCTCGGCTTTCTCTTTGACACCACCGGCACCACGATCATGACCGTCCTGGCCGGCGAGATGGGCGGTACCGGCTCGCCGCTCCATGCGGTCTCGGGGACCATCGCGATCGCCCTCATGCTGTTCCACGCCGTGTGGGCCACGGTGGTGCTCGTGCGCGACAATCCCCGTCAGAAGGAGAACTTCCATCGCCTGAGCATCGGCGTGTGGCTGTTCTGGCTCATCCCCTACTGCATCGGCATGCTGCTGGGCATCCCCGTGTTCCACCTGACCGACGCCCGCGCCTCCGTCGCGGGCATCGTCATCGTGGCGGCGGTGGCAGGCGCGCTGTGCATCTCGACGAACGTGTCCAAGCGGCGCAAGCAGGCCAGGTAGGCGAGACGGCCCGGCCCTACCTTTCGGCCTGCGCCCTCCACGTTGCAATGGCGGCCAAAAAGCGCTCGCCATACTTCTCGGCCTTGACGCGGCCCACGCCCGAGACGTCCAGGAACTCGTCGAGGTCGCCGGGCTGCCTGGCGGCCATGTCGGTCAGGGCGGCGTTGGAGAACACGATGTAGGCCGGCACGCCCTCCTCCTGGGAGATCTGGGTCCGCAGCGTGCGCAGGGCCTCGAACAGGCCGGGGTCGGCCTCGGAGGCACCCACCGGGCCGCCTCCCCCATAGACCCGGCCTCCGGCCGAGGAGCCCCCGCGCGATCCCAAGGGCTTCTCGGCCGCGGCGTCTTTGGGCATGCGTTTGGGGACCTTGACCAGGTAGGGTTCCTTGGTGCGCAGCAGCCAGTCGCGCCCGCGCTGCGTCACGAACACGCAGGGGTAGGAGCCGTCGGTCACGGCCAGGTAGCCGGCGTCGGTCAGCGAGTCAAGGATGTAGCGCACCCGCCGGGCCGACTGGTCGGCCATGATGCCGTAGGTCGAAAGCTCGTCGAAGTGCCAACTCAAGATGCGGTCGGCCTTGGAGCCGCGCAGCACGTCGACCACCGTGGTCTTGCCCACCTGCCGCCCCCTTTGCTCGATGCGCAGCACGCACGAGACCACCTTTTGGGCGTCGACCGTGACGTCTTGCTCCTCGACGTCGGTGGAGCAGTTGGAGCAGTGCTCGCACCTGAAGGGGACGTCGGTCTCGCCAAAGTAGCGCAGGATCGTGGAGCGCAGGCAGTCGGTGGTGGTGCAGTAGAGGGTCATCTTGCGCAACCGCTCGCAGTCGCGCCGGTAAAGCTCGCCGGCCAGCTCGGGGTCGTTGCCGTTGGCCAGCCCCTCCTCGCGCGCCCGGTCGATAAGGAACTGGCAGGTCTGGACGTCTTTCTTGTTGTAGATGAGCACACAGTCGGCCGGGCTGCCGTCACGACCGGCGCGACCCGCCTCCTGGTAGTAGCTCTCGAGGTCAGAGGGCATGTTGTAGTGGATGACAAAGCCCACGTTGGACTTGTCGATACCCATCCCGAAGGCGTTGGTGGCCACCATCACCGTGGCGCGGTCGTAAAGGAAGTCGTCCTGGTTCTCCCGGCGCTCCTCGGGGCTCAAGCCCGCATGGTAGCGCGTGGCCGCAAAGCCTTCGTCGAGCAGTAGGTCGCAGACCTCCTCCACGGCGTTGCGGGTGGAGCAGTACACGATGCCCGTCTGGCCGGCCGCCGCCCCGCCGGGGTCGCGCTCCCGGGAGGCCCGGGCACCCACGAGGCGCAGCAGGGTGCGCTGCTTGTCGCGGGGCTCGGGGCGCTCCACCCCGAAGTAGAGGTTCGTGCGGTCGAAGCCCGACACGAGGGTAAAGGGGTCGTGCAGGTCGAGCGCCTGCGCGATGTCACGGCGCACGTCGTCGGTGGCCGTGGCCGTGAGCGCCGCCACCGTAGGCCGCACGGGCAGACCTTCGATGAACGCGGAGATGCCCAGGTAGCTCGGGCGGAAGTCCTGGCCCCACTGGGATACGCAGTGGGCCTCGTCCACCGCCACCAACCCCACCGGCACACGGCGCACGAGCTCCTGGAGACGGGGGGTGTCGAGGCGCTCGGGGGCCACATAGAGCAGCTTGCAGGCGCCCGACGCCACGAACGCAAAGGCTTCGGCCTGCTCGGCGGCCGTAAGGGAGCTGTTGAGGCACGCAGCGGGCACCCCGGCCCCGGTTAGAGCCGCCACCTGGTCTTTCATAAGGGAGATGAGCGGCGAGACCACCACGGTGAGACCTGGGGAGACCAGGGCGGGCACCTGGTAGACAAGCGACTTGCCCGCACCGGTGGGCATGACGCCGAGCACGTCGCGCCCGGCCAGAACCGCCTCCACAAGCTCGCGCTGGGAAGGGCGAAAGTCGTCGTGGCCGAAGTGCTCTTTGAGCAGGGCGCGCGCCCGATCGAGGGCGGCGGCCGATGCCGTGCCGTTCCCGCCGCACCCGCCTCGCCCCGCCGTGCCGTCGATCCCCATGGGCTCCCCTTCCGCCTCGCGCGTCACCCCTTCGCGGGGCCGTCGGGCCATTATAGAGGGCAGATGGGGGCAGCGCCGGGAATTCGCAAGGGGCACAGACGGCGGGCGGGCATCCCCAAAGCGCACGCTCGCCGCGACGCTCCGAGGATGCCCGCCCGCCTGGCGTAGCACGACCTCTTCGTTCGACGGCCTTCTATGCCGCCGTGCGCTCCTCTTCGAGCCGGTGCTTGGGGGGTCTTCCGGGACGCCGCGGGTGATCGACGCGGTCCTGGAGCGAATCGAGCGAGATGAACCACACGTTGCCCTGCTTGCGCGACTCGAGCCGTCCGGCCCGCGCCAAGGCGCGCACGCGGCTGGTCGAGACGTGCAGCATGTCAGCCGCCTCGGCCACGGTCACATAGCCCGGCATGGACGCCTTGGAGGCCTCCAGGTCGAGCGTGACGTTGAGCACGAAGCCTCCCTTTGCCGGCCTGTGCCCACTGCTGGCCGCGGGCAGCGGCGTGCCCGCCTCGATATGGCGCTCCACCGCAAACGCCATGACGTAGGCACCCAGGCCTGCCGCGTTGGCGATGTCCGCCGCCGACCAGGTGGTGTGCGGCATGAGGTCGGGGCACGACACGTCATAGCCGCCAAACTCGTTGGGCGTGATAACGGTCTCATAACTGATGTTCATGGCAAGACCCCCATATCCGTTCCAAGGCGACCGACGAATCGGGGCCCCGAAACTTTTCTATGTGGCGTCGACGCTGTCAAAACACGTCTTTGACGCTGTTCTGCCCAATGGGGGAACGAACCTATCGAAGTATGATGGACTCCTAGAAAGAACCAAATTCATACTTGACAATTTAATGGATATATTGCTTTTGTCACTTTATGTACATTTTGAGATATACGGAACCATTTCTGTATACCCTTTGGCAAAGAGGTCTATGATAAATGAGTTGTGCGATGGGCCGTTAGCTCAGCTGGCCAGAGCAGGGGACTCTTAATCCCAAGGTCCAGGGTTCGAATCCCTGACGGCCCACCATCGAGACACCTGGCTGGGAGGCGTAGCTGCCTTCCAGCTTTTTTGTTTCGGCCCTTATCCGAACCCCCCTACCGCCCTATCCCGACAGGAGGCACGCCCCCATGAAGCTCTATGAGCAGCTGAACATCGAGTTCGTCAAGATGACCCCCACCGAGGGCGTCACCCGCACCCTCGTGGTCGAGGAGATGCTGCAGCCCAACGAGATCCTGCACGGCGGAATCAGCGCCTACCTGGCCGAGAACTGCGCCAACCACGCCGCCATCAGCGGCTTCGACCCCGAGGAGGCGTGGCCGGTGGGGCTCAACCTCGAGTCGACCCACCTGCTGCCCGTGCACCTGGGCGACACCATCGAGACCCGGGCCCGCCTGGTCCACGGCGGAGGCCGCACCCAGGTGTGGGCCGTGGAGCAGGCGCGCCTCTCCGACGGCGAGATCTTCAACGTCTCCCAGCTCACGGTCTACATCAAGCGTTTCAAAAAGAAGGCTGCAGAATAGGCTTCCTAGACGAGTGGCGCGGCGTCGGCCTCGTCGGCCACCACCTGGACGGTGAGTCGGTGGGGCAGGCAGACCACCATCTCGCCCGGCGAGCCCACCCAGCCGGTCTGCACACAGACCTGATTGCCGCAGTCGGACTCCACACAGCGCACCCGCCCCTCGGCCACCTCGATCACGTTGGTTCCCAAGGGACCCTCAACGGTGACCCGGGCGTCGCGGTCGAGGGGAAGCGCCCGATAAAACCCGTCGGCGTTCTGGACCACGGCCGTCGGTGCGCCGGCGGCGGCACCCCCGTCGACCGTCGGACGGCCCCCGCCGCCCCAAACCCCCCAGGCGAGCAGCCCGGCCGCGACCAGCGTCACACCCGCCACCACGAGGTCGCCCCGGGTGAGCCCCCAGCCGCGTCCCTCTCCAAGCGCCCGTTCGAACGCGTCGGGCGCAGGCTGTCCCCCCGGTGCCCCACCGGCCCCCACAGCCTCCCGTCCTTCCCGTGCGTCCCCGGCCTGCACGGTCCTCTCCCCCGCCGCAGGCGCGGTCACGAGACCGCCTCAAAACGGCAGCGCTCCTCAAACCCGTTGGCGAACACGGGCACGTCGTCCTCCCCCACGAACATGGCACAGACCTCGGGGGCGTTTTTGGCGAGCCAGGCACAGGCCGGTTCGATACCCATGATGAACAGCATGGTCGACAGGGCGTCTCCCAAGGTGGGGTCGTCGCAGACCACCGAGTCACCGAGCATGTCGGTGTTCACGGGATAGCCAGTGGCAGGGTCGAGGATGTGCCAGTAGGTGACGCCGTCGAGCTCGAACTGCCGGTCGTAGAGGCCGCTCGAGGTAAGGCTGCAGTCGGTGAGCTCCACCACCCCCAGAAGCGACCCCGTCTCGCCTCCTCGTGGGTCGCGCAGCCCGATGCGCCACAGCGACCCGTCGGGCTTGGTACCGAACAGGCAGGTGCTCGAGGTCCCCAGGTTCACGATGCCGGCGGTGGCCCCGGCAGCGACGAGATCGTCGCGCAGGCGGCCGGCGATCCATCCCTTGGCGATACCGCCCAGGTCGATACGGGCCCCGGGGTCGGAGAGCGTCACCGTGGTGCCGTCAACCGACAGGGCATCGCCGCCCACATGGGCAAGCGCGGCCTCGACGGCGTCGTCGTCGGGCTTCACGCCCTCGACGAAATCCCACAGCAGGCTCACCGCGCCCACGGTCACGTCAAAAAGGCCGTCGGAGAGCTCCGCATACTCCAGGGCCTTCCCCAGCAGCTCGGCCGTGCGCGGGTCCACCTCCACGGGACCGCCGGCCGCCGCGTTTACCCGGGCCACGTCCGACCCTTCGAGCCGGGCCGAGAAGAGGCCCTCGTAGTCGGCACAGGAAGCCAGGCACCCCTGCACGGCCTCGCGGCTCGCCCCGTAGACCGTGAGCGTCACCAGAGTGTCGAAGGCAAAGGTGGAGAGCTTCACAGGTTCGCCCTCGGCGGGAGGGTTCGCGTCGGCGCGGGACTGAGAGGTCACCAGGGCTTCCGACCCCTCCGGGGCCGTGCTCTCCTCCGGACGGTCGTCGCCGGCCGGGTCGACCCCACAGCCTGCCATCCCGAGCAGGGCCGCCCCTCCCAGACCCACAAACGCCCGCCTCGTCATGCCCTTCATGGCCGCATCCCCTTCCGTCGCTGCTTCATGCGCCGCCGGAACAGCGACGAATGGCCAAAAACCCGTATCATGAGCCTACATATATAGCCGGTCACCAGGCCGCTCGCAAGACCCGCCACAAGCAGCACGGGCAGGTAGGCCGCGGCCACGAGCGCAGACAGCACCGCCGCGACCACCGCCGACTGCCCCAGCATGTGCGCAACCCCGCCCACCATGGAGACCCCCACCACGCTCAGGGCCCGCACCCGCAGCGCGCCAGCCATGGCGGCAAAGCTCACCAAGGCCCCGGCCGCGCTGTACGCGAAGACCGCCGGGTTGCCAAAGAGCAGCGCCGAGGCCACCACCTTGACGAGCATCACGAGAAAGCCGGGGCGCAGCCCAAAGGCCACCATGGCAAAGAGCACCACCACGTTGCCGAGGCCGAGTTTGACGCCCGGCACCGGCACGGGAAGCGGGAAGAGGGCTTCCACGTAGCCGCAGACCAGCGCCATGGCGGCCAGAAGGCCGTAGACGGCCACCTCAGAGGCGGACACGCGCGCCGCCCGCGGTTCTCTCATCGTGAAACGCACCTCCCCGCGCTTACGCCAGGCACAAACGGGAACCATCTTAGAGCATCTTGAACGATTCCGTGCGCCGCGTTTCCGCCCGGGCGCATGTGCTCCGGCACACCGCGCCCCGCACACCTTGCGCACGCCGCAGAGAGGAGTCCAGCCATGGCCGTCGAAGCCGCCTTCGCGGTACCGCACCCACCGCTCGCCGTCGCCGGGGTAGGAAGGGGCAAGGAGGTGGCGATCGCCTCGACCCTCGACGCCTTTAAGGAGGTCGCCCGGCGCGTCAAGGCACTCGACCCCGACGTCGTGATCATCTCGTCCCCCCACGCCACCTCCTACTACGACTACGTGCACATCTCCCCCGGCGCGGGGGCCGATGGGGACTTCGCGGCCTTCGGCGACCCCGACGACGAGGTGCGCGTGACCTACGACCCCGAGCTGGCCCGGGCTTTGGAGCTCGAGGCCGCCCTGGCCGGCATCTCCGCAGGCACCCAGGGGGAACGCAGCCGCGAGCTCGACCACGGTTCGATGGTGCCCCTGGCGTTCTTGCAGGCAGAAGGGGTGGGTTGCCCCGTGGTGCGCATGGGGTTGGCAGGCTACGCGCCCCTGGAGCACTATCGGCTGGGCGAGGCCGTGAACCGCGCCTGCGAGCGATTGGGGCGCCGGGCGGTCTTTGTGGCCTCGGGCGACCTCTCCCACAAGCTGACCGCCGACGGCCCCTACGGTTTTGCGCCCGAGGCGGCCCCCTTCGACCGGCTCGTGTGCCACGCCTTGGCCACGGGCGACTTCGGCGAGCTGCTCGAGGCGGACCCGGCCCTGGTGGAGGGCGCCGCCCAGTGCGGCCTCAAGTCGTTCCTCATAATGGCCGGCACCCTGGACGGGCGCTCCGTCGACGCCGAGCTGCTCTCCTACGAGGGTCCCTTCGGGGTGGGCTACGCCGTGGCGTCGTTCACGCCTATGGGCCCGTCGGCCGAGCGCCACTTTGGCGACGCCTTCGAGATGCGCGCCCGCGACGCCATGGCCCGGGTGCGCGCGGCCGAAGACCCTTGGGTGCGCGTGGCCCGCGAGAGCCTGGAGTGCTGGGTGCGCGACGGGCGGGCGGCCGAGCTGCCCGCCGACCTGCCGCCCGAGCTCGCCCACGGCCGGGCCGGGGCGTTCTGCTCCATCAAGAAGGACGGCGAGCTGCGCGGGTGCATCGGGACCACCGAGCCCACGCGGCCCACGCTTGCCCAGGAGATCGCCGCCAACGCCGTGAGCGCCGGGACCCGCGACCCGCGCTTCCCCACCGTGGCGCCCGAGGAGCTCCCGTGGCTGGTCTACAGCGTCGACGTGCTGCGCCCGCCCGAGCCCGCGGCCTCCGAGACCGACCTGGACCCGGCGCGCTACGGCGTGATCGTGAGCACCCCCGACGGGTGCCGCGGCCTGCTGCTGCCCGACCTGCCCGGCGTCGACACGGTCGAAGACCAGGTGGCCATCGCCCGCAAGAAGGGCGGGATCGGCCCGGCCGAGCCGGTCGCGTTGGAGCGCTTCGAGGTCGTGCGGCACAGGTAGGGAGACACCCATGGAAAACTGCGCAGCCACCTGCACCACCTGCCCCCACGCCTGCCGTATCGCGCCCGGCGGCACGGGGAGGTGCGGGGCCCGGGCCAACGTGGGCGGCCAGGTGGTGGACGCCAACTACGGGCGCGTCACCTCCCTGGCCCTCGACCCGGTGGAGAAGAAGCCGCTCGCCCGCTGGCGCCCCGGTTCCCTCGTGCTCTCGGTGGGCAGCTACGGCTGCACCATGGGCTGCGCCAACTGCCAGAACTGCTCCATAGCCTGCGGTAGGGCCGACACGGTGCCCTGGCGGCCCGTCTCCCCCAAGGAGCTGGTGGAGACGGCCCTGGAGCTGCAAGCGCGAGACCCGCGCGTCACGGGCCTCGCCTTTACCTACAACGAGCCTCTTTGCGGCTGGGAGTACGTGCGTGACGCCGGCCGGCTCGCCCACAGGGCCGGCCTGGCCAACGTGCTCGTGTCGAACGGCATGGCGAACCCGCCTATCGTCGCCGAGCTGCTGGAGGTGTTGGACGCCGCCAACATCGACCTAAAGGCCTGGAGCGACAGCGGTTACCGACAGCTCGGGGGCGACCTGGGCTGTGTGAAGGAGACGATTGCGACGCTGGCCGCCTGCCCTACCTGCCACCTGGAGGTGACCACCCTGCTGGTGCCCGGGCTGGTGAGCGTCGGCGACGTGGCCGAGATGGCCCGCTGGCTCGCGGGACTCGACCCGGCCATCCCCTACCATGTGACGCGCTTCTTTCCGGCCCACCGCATGGCCCACGCCTCGCCTACGCCCGTCAAGGAGGTCTACGAGGCGGCCGAGGCGGCCCGCAAGGCGGGGCTGGCCCACGTGTACACGGGCAACTGCTAGAATATTTTGAATAAAGTCGTGCACTGCGTTGTGCCAGGGCTTATGTGCTCAAGCACACCGCGCCCCAACACGCCTTGTGCACGAACTTTTTCAAAATGCTCTAAAACGGCGGTTGCGTTGCGCCCCAAAACTCAGCGCGAGAAGCCTCTCCTACCTACAGGCGTTACAATATGTTGCACCCCATAGGAGAGAGGACCCCATGAAGCAGATCACCCTGGGCAGCACCGGCATCACGACCCCGCAGAACGGCTTTGGAGCCCTGCCCATCCAGCGCGTGAGCACCCAGGAGGCCGTACACCTGCTGCGCCGCGCCCACGACGGCGGCATGACCTTCTTCGACACCGCCCGCGCCTACAGCGACAGTGAGGAGAAGGCGGGCCTGGCCTTCGAGGGCCTACGCGACCAGGTGACCCTCGCCACCAAGACCATGGCCACGACCCCCGAGGGCGTGCGCGAGCAGCTCGAGACCTCGCTTGCCCTGCTGCGCACCGACTATGTGGACATCTACCAGTTCCATTGCGTGAACCAGTGCTACCGTCCCGGCGACGGCACCGGCATGTACGAGGTCATGGAGGAGCTCAAGCGCGAGGGCAAGATCCGCCACATCGCCATCACGGCCCACAAGATCGGCGTGGCCGAGGAGATCGTGCGAAGCGGCCTCTACGAGACGCTGCAGTTCCCGCTCTCCTACCTCTCTTCGCCGCGCGAGGAGGCGTTGGTGCGCGCCTGTGCCGAGGCCAACATGGGCTTTATCGCCATGAAGGGCCTGGCAGGCGGCCTGCTCACCAACTCCCGCGCCTGCATGGCCTACATGACGCAGTTTGACAACGTGGTGCCCATTTGGGGCGTGCAGCGCGAGGCCGAGCTCGACGAGTGGCTCTCGTACATGGGCGAGAACACCCCGCAGCTCGACAACGAGACGCGGGCATTCATCGAGGCCGAGCGCGCCTCGATGGGCGGCGACTTCTGCCGCGGCTGCGGCTACTGCATGCCGTGCCCCATGGGCATCGCCATCAACCAGTGCGCCCGCATGAGCCTCATGCTGCGCCGCGCGCCCTCGGCCGCGTGGCTCAACGACCACTGGCAGGCCGAGATGGCCAAGGTCCCCGGATGCGTGGAGTGCGGCCAGTGCAAGACCCGCTGCCCCTACAGCCTCGACATTCCCGAGCTGCTCAAGGCAAACTACGCCGACTACCAGGCAGTCCTGGCGGGAGAGGCGCAGGTGTAGAGAGCAGGGGTGTTTGCGGGGGCCGGGGCGTGCCAAACAGCGCGGGTTCGTTCGGCACGCCCCGGAGCAACCCCTACCAGTTCCAACACTGCACGCGCGGAAGCACCGTGAAGCCCAGCTTGCGTTGGAGGGCGAAGGACGCTTCATTGCCCTCCATCACCTGGCAGAACGGTCGTCGTCCAGCGGCCAACATGCGGTTGACGAGCATCCCTTCGAGCTCAAAGGCGTAGCCGCGGCGGCGGTGTTCTGAGAACACCTCAAGCATGCCGATTGAACCCTCGTCGTGCTCCCCCACAAAACCCACGAGCGCACCGTCGGCGTCGTAGCCACCGTAGAGCCAGCCGTCGGCCAGGTGGCGTGCAACGAAGTCCTCGGGCAGCGTCTTATAGTGGGCGACCACCGTCGGCAGGTCGGAGGCACCCAGTGGCTCGATGCGCAGCGACCCGCCCACGGGAACCGGGTCGGTTCCCTCATAGACGCAGATCTGGTAGCGCAGGGGGCTATCAGGTTCAAAACCCACGGCGCCGGCCCAGGCCGCGTCCTGCAAGGCGACGACGGAATCGGCCAGGTCCTCGGTCGTCAGACTCTCAAGGAGTCGGGCCGCCGTCCCTCCGTCACGGGCGCCCACCAGATAGTCGCCCGACTCCGTGACACGCACCAGCACGCCGTCGTCGGACGCAGCCACGACCTGCGCACGGCCCAAACGCAGCGCCTCACTCAGCGCAATAAGTTCGCGCGGATCGGCGGACGACTCGATATAGGCCAGGGCTCGCTCGCGCAAATCCATAGGGCCCTCCTCTTTAGTTACAGATCCGCAGCTCGCAGCTGGCTACATGGTATGGGTCGCGTAGACCTCCTGGTCATGCCAGAGCACCACGTCGCCGGCAACCTTGCTGGCAGGCACATCGATGAGCCGCTGGTTGGCCGAGCCCCTGAAGCGCAGCGTTATATCGTGCTCCGCCTCGATAAAGGGTCCGTCCACCAGCACGTCGATGCAGGCAAGCATGGGGTCGGTGTCGGCCGTGTGCTTGCGCCCCTCTTCGGGGAGCAGGTCTTGGTCGTAACGGTAGCCCGTGAAGCACCAGATGCTCTTGTGGGGCAGCCGACGGCGCGTCTCCTCGAGAAAGGGCCGCAGCACCGCCTGGTTCTCGGGTTCGAAGGGCTCTCCGCCCAACAGCGTGAGCCCATCGATCCAGGCAGGCTCAAGGCTCTTCCAAATCTTCTCGGCCACCGCCTCGTCGAAGGGCTGGCCGGCGTCGAAGTCCCAAGCCTCGGCGTTGAAGCACCCGGGGCAGTGCACGCGGCACCCGCTCACGAAGAGCGTGGTGCGCACCCCCACACCGTTGGCGATGTCACAGTACTTGATGTTTGCGTAGTTCATGGCTACAGGTGCATCACGCGGTCGCGGATCTCCTCGGTTCGGCCCTGGTTCCAGAACTGAGTACCGATGTAGCCGCACGTACGACGAGCGACGTTCATCTTCTCCTGGTCGCGG
>JAHZGC010000018.1:0-40290 GCA_019421015.1 Coriobacteriaceae bacterium
CGGCCCACGCTGCCGACAACGCGAAGGGCCTGCCCGGCGCCCGCGGTTGGGACGACCAGATGGCTGGCGCCCGCAAGGCGGTTGACTCGGAGCCCATGTTCAAGGTGGCCATCGACTCCGAGAAGGCTCGCCGCTACCGTGCCGAGGCTGCGCCCGAGAAAGAAGACACCTGCTCGATGTGCGGCAACTTCTGCGCGGTCAAGAACATGAACCGCATCCTCGACGGCGAGCTCGTGGACGTCTACGACGAGTAATGTGGCGCGGGATTGGAGCCCGGGCGTGCTGCTGGGCGTGGTGCCGGCCGTCGGATTGGGGGTTCTGCTGGCAAGAAAACGTTCCAATCAGGACGCTAACGGGCCGATCTGGCAATTTAGCGGGGAAATCAGGACGTTCGGCGGCTATTTACACCCCCGACGTCCTGATTTCCCCGAATTCTTGCCATTTGGAGGGCCGCTCGTCCTGACTACTTCGGTTTTTTGTCAGCGGGCACCGGCCCAACCCAAGGGGTCGGGTTCTGCAAGATGGGCGGCGTACGGACGACGCCGATTCAGATGGCACCGAATCGGCGTTCTGTAAGGGGCAATCGCGCTTGTTGGCACCAAACTCGAGTTATGTAAGGGGTAATCGCGCTCGGTGGCACCAAACTTGAGTTATGTAACAGCCCGGTGCCAAAAAGCGGCGCGCTGTGCCTTCCGGTGCTTACAAAACGCCGATTCGGTGCCATTCTCCGCTGCTGGCGCTTACACAACGCGCGCCCGGTGCCATACTCCGTTGTTAGCGTTTACACAACGCTAGTTTGGTGCCATTCCTTTCGCGCAGGGTTTACGCAACGCGCATTCGGTGCCACCGTCACGCCCGCATGCGCTGCACCCCGTGATGTCGGTCCCCCTACACCCCGCGGATTGCCTCGATGGCGCTGACCTTCACGGCCTTGCGCGCCGGCAGGTAGCCCGAGCCCAGCCCCACCAGCACGGCGAACACCACCGCGAAGGCGTAGAGCCACCAGGGGATCACCGACATCCGCGCGGCCTCGCCGCCCATAAACGACCAGACCACGTCGTCAAAGGTAAAGGACTGCCGCGAGAACAGGTTCATCCCCACCGAGGCCGCCATGCTCACGAGGCATCCCACGACGCCGCCTATGAGCCCTATGGCGGCGGCCTCGGCGAGGAAGAGCGCCTTCACGTCGCCCACGTAGCAGCCCAGGGCCTTCATGACGCCGATCTCGCGGGTGCGCTCCGAGACGCTCATGATCATGGTGTTCGTGATGCCCAGCGCAGCCACAAAGAGCGACACGGCCCCCAGGCCGCCCAGAAGGAGCTGCTGTTGGGCGGCCTGCTCCTCCATGGGTTTGCGTACGGACTCCATGGAGTAGGTGTTGAACCCCATGGCCCCGATGGCCTCCTCCACTTCGGCCACACGGTCGATGCCCTCGACCTTGACGATGGCGTTCGAGTAGCTGTCGGTGCTGGTGGAGCCGCCGGTGAAGTCCTGCGACGACGCCTGGGCGTCGAGGGCCCGGCGCACCAGGGAACGCAGCACCGCGGTGTCCATCACGAGGCCCTCCGAGGTCTCCCAGCCGCGCGAGTAGTCCTCCTTGAGCACGCCGGTGAACACGACCTGCTGGCTGGCGAGCACGTTGTCGTCCCAGTCGGTGATCTCGAGCGTCACCGGACCGCATGAGAGCAGGTCCACATAGGGTTCGGGCACCTCGACGTCGTCGCCCAGGTACTCGCCCTGGTCCGAGTACATGAACGCGTAGCGGTCCACCTGGTTGGCACCCTCGGGGCGGTAGGAGTCCACAAAGTTGTAGGCGAGCCACTGGCCCGCGAGGGCCTCGGCGGGCACGTCCTGGCCCGAGAGGCCCGCTGACGCCCCTGCGGCCGCCTCGATCTGCTCGCCCTCCATGGGGGAGTAGCCCACGGCGTCGAGGCTGGCGGCGTCGAGCCCCACCACGTTGGCCCAGTAGGTCTGGTAACGGTCGGAGAGGCCCGCCTTGAGCCGCGTCGAGAAGCTGTAGTTGTTGAGGTCGAACTTGCCGCTGGCCGCCACCACGCCGTCGATGTGCCTGAAGGTCTGGATCGCCTCGTCGTCAAGCTTGGCGGCGTCGGCGCCGCCCCCCTGGTTGCCGTAGACCTGCACGAGGGTGAGGTCGCCCATCTGGGCGAGGGTGCGCTCGGTCTGCTCCGAAAGGCCAAAGCCGATGGAGACCATGATGACGATCGACGCGGTGCCCACCATGACGCCGAGGGCCGTGAGGACCGTGCGCGCCCGGCGGCGCTTGAGGTTCTGCACGCACATGGCGGCGATGTCGGAGGGGCGCACGGCCTAACCCTCGCGCTTCGCGGCGGCGTGGGCCCCCGGCAGGTCGGGCACCTTGGTGCGCGGTGCGGGCGGTTTGGGGGCGCCGTAGGGGATGGGCGGGACAGGTGCCGAGAGGTCCCAGTCGTCATCGTCGGCCGCCGCGTGACGGCCCTTCTTGCGCCGCTTGTGCAGACGGGCGGCAAGCGCCACGGCGGCCACGATGGCGGCCCCTATGAGCGCCCAGCCCCAGATCGGCATCGCGGCGGCCTGCTCCGGTTCCTCGAACTCGGCGGGGTCGTAGAGGTCCATGTCGCCCTCGCCGAAGTCCATGGCAGGAAAGTCCATGACCTCCAGCGACACGGGGAAGGTCTTGACCACGGGCTCCTCGTTGGCGTTCTCGTACTCGACGGTCAGGGTCAGGTCGAGCGTGCCGCCGGAGAGCGGCGTGAAGACGAAGCCGATGGTGCCGCTCTTGCCCGCCTCGATGTTGCCGAGGTTCTGCACGGAGGTCATGGTCTGGATATCGGGCCCCTCGATGGTTGCGGCCACGTTGCCCACGGGGGACTTGCCCTTGTTCACGTAGGGGAGCGTGATCATGGCCTCGACGCCCACCATGGCGTCGGTGGGCAGGGTGGGGGCGGCCAGGGAGAAACGGTCCTGCTGGTAGGTGGGCACCGTGAGGCGCACCTCCGAGGTGGCCTGCTTGCGCTGGTTGTTGTCGACGTACTCGTACTTGAAGCCGATGGTCAGGGCGCCGGGGTCGTTCTTCTCCGTGGCGAGCGCCTTCACGGTGAGGGTTTCCTGCTGAGACGCCCCCGGGGCCATGGACGGCACATAGAAGGTGTTCGTGCCGCCGTTGATGGCGAACTTCTCGCCGGTGTCCACCGTGACCACAATGTTCTCGGCCACGAGCTGGGCGCTCGTGTTGGTGAACGAGAAGGTCAGGGGAAAGGTGCTCCCCGTTGCCACGGCGTCGCTGCCGTCGCCGTAGGTAAAGCCGCTCACGATGATGTTGGGCACCGGCTTGTCGACGGTGCTTTCGGGGGTGACGGTCTGGGTGATCCCGCCGCCTCCGCCCCAGTCGCCGCCCCAGATGTCGCCGGGGTCCTCAGCGCCGGGGGCGGGGTCCTCGGGCGTAGGTTGGGTGGCCGCGGTGCGCACGGGGAGCGTGTCGTTGCGGGAGGCCTCCACGAGCGAGCCTGCGTCCTCGTAGTAGAACTTGGTGCTCACCATGAGGTTCTGGGCGGTCGTGGCCGCCGCCTCGAGCGCCACGACGTTGAGCGAGATGGTGCAGGTCTTGTGGGGCTCGATGTTATCGAGGGCGAAGGAGGAGCGGCCGTCGACCAGGGCGAGCCCCGAGGTCGGCTCGAAGTTCGCGACGGGGGAGACGATCGTGGTCTCGCCGCGGTTCTCAAAGGTGACCTCGATGAGCGCCTCCTGGCCGGGGGCCGGCACGCTGGAGCTGGTGTAGGAGGCGATGACCATAGGCACCGGCACGTTGGCGGGCGGCTGGGGCGCGGGTTCCTCGGGGGTCGAGGGCGCCGGCACGACGGGGGTCTCGGGCTGGACGGGCGGCTGCGGGTCGGCCGGGACCTCGGGAACGGCAGGGTCCTCGGTTATCGGCGGCACATCCGCCGGCACCTCGGAGATGACGGGGATGTCGGAGAAGGGCGCCGTGCCCTCGGATGCGCGGGCGGCGCTGACGGCCAGGGTCGAGGCGAGAAGGGCCGCCATGCAGGCGGACAGCGTGCAGAACGTGCGGCGATGCGAGGTCATACGGGCTCCTGTGGTGTGTTTTGGCTGCGGTGAGGAGGTGTGGGACGTGCGTGTTAGGCTGAGGCGGCCTGCGGTGGGGGCGGTGCCTCGGCGGGATGGCGGGTGTCGTCGACCACCTGGCCGTCGATGAGGGTGACGATGCGGTCGGCGTAGGCCGCCATCGAGGGGTCGTGGGTAACGAGCACGATGGTCTGGTTCATGGAGCGGGCAAAGCCGCACACCATCTCCATGACCTCGGTCGTGGTCTTGGTGTCGAGGTTGCCGGTGGGCTCGTCGGCAAAGACCACCTTGGGCATGGCGGCAAAGGCGCGCGCGATGCCGACGCGCTGCTGCTGGCCGCCCGACATCTGGTTGGGGAAGTGGTCGGCGCGGTTGCCCAGGCCCACCGCCTTGAGCATGCGTCGGGCGGTCTTCTCGCGACTGGCCCGGTCGACGCCCCGGAACATCAGGGGGAGCGCCACGTTCTCAAGGGCCGTGAGGGTGGGCAGCAGGTTGTAGGACTGAAAGATGAAGCCCAGGTGACGCTGCCTGAAGCGGGCGAGCTCGTTTTCGCTCATCTTGGAGACGGGCTTGCCGCCTATGAACACACAGCCGCGCGTGGGCTTCTCGAGCCCCGCCAGCTGGTTCAGGAGGGTGGACTTGCCCGAGCCTGAGGTGCCAAAGATGCAGCAGATCTCGCCCTGGCTCACGTCAAGGTCGATCCGCTTGAGCGCGACCACGGTCTCGTCGGCCAGGGGGTATTCCTTTCTGAGGCCGCGCACCTGGATCACGGGGCGATCCGGCCGCCCTGCGCGTGTTTGCTCGTCCATATACAAGAGTTCCTCCCAAGCTCACCAGTATAGTGGTGTGCCCGGGAGGAACGGGTGAGGAATCGGATGTCCCGTGTGACGATTTTCTTACAAACCTTACAGGACCTCGTACTCCACGGTGACGTTGGCCTCGATCTGCACCGTGCCGGGGTCGAGGGCCATGCCGTTGTCGCTGGACGCCTCGTCGGTCATGGCGCCGGCGGCGTACGCCTTGGGCTCGGCGGGGCGGTAGGCCTGCCCGTCGTAGCCCTCGACCACGCTCAGGAGCTCGCCCAGCTCGTCGCCGTTGGCGTCCGCCAGGGCCGCGGCTTTCTCCTGCGCCATGGCGAGGGCGCGGCCGAGCGCCTGCTGGTAGAGTCCATCGTAGTCGCTGCAGTAGTACGACACGCCGTTCACGCGGTTCGCGCCGGCTCCGGTGGCCGCCGTGATGGCCTTGCCGGCCCGCTCGATGTCGAGCCCCTGTACGGTCACCGATATGTTCATCTGGTAGCCCGTGATCTTCTCGGTCGAGGAGCTGTAGTCGTACTGCGGGCTCAGGTAGACGTCGCCGGAGGAGATGTCGTCGGCGTCGATCCCAAGCTCCTCCAGGGCCGCCGTCACCGCGTCGAGGGCGTCGGAGGCCTGCTGCTGGGCCTCGTCGGCGGTGTCGGCCGTGGCGGCGATGCCGAGCATGAGCTCTGCGGTGTCGGGCGTGGCCGCCACGGAGTCGGTGCCGGTCACGGTCACGGTGCGGGCCTCGCCGCGCAGCGAGGAGAAGGGGATGGTGGTGCTTTCGGAGCCGGTCGAGACGCTCACGCCGTCGCGGACGACCGAGACGTGGGGGATGGGGGAGCATCCGACGGCACCTAGAAGCAGGCCGGATGCCAGAAGCGCGGAGCCGGCGAGGACGGCGGCGCGGCGGACGGTTCGGGGGGCGGTGGGTCGGTAGGCCATGGGGACCTCCTAAAGCGACGGGGCGGGTTTCCTTGCCCCACAGTGTACCCCACCGCGCGCACGGTCGGGACGGGGGCTGGCGCGTCCCAAAATCGTTGTGTCGCCGGTTTGTCTGTATTTGCTGATTTGCATAAAAGCAGCGCGTTAAACACTATATAGTGTCAGTCGACAACGCCTGCGCACAAGGGAGCCGCCGTTGAGGGGACGGGACGGCCGCGCGGGCCCGACCAAACTAAGGAGCGTTCATGGAACTCACCCCCGCCTCTGTTGACCGCCGCAGCCTTCTGAAGGGCGCCGCCGCCCTGGGGGCCCTCGCCGCCTGCGGGGCCGTTGCCGGCAACGACGGGCTCGCCGCCCGCACGGCGCTGGCCGACGAGGCCGCCGGCCGCATCGTGGCCGGCCGCGCCACCGACTCCGACAACCTCGACCCCGTCACCTGCGTGGGCAACGCCAACATCTTCGTGTTCAACCTCATCGTCGAGGGCCTTGTGAAGACCTCCGACGACGGCAGCGAGATCCTGCCCTGCCTCGCCACCGACTGGGAGGTCTCCGAGGACGGCACCACCTACACCTTCAACGTGCAGGAGGGCCTGCTCTTTGCCGACGGCTCCCCGGTGACCGCCGAGGACTGGCAGTGGACCTTTGACCGCGCCATCGAGGCCGAGGACTCCAACTGGCACATGTGCGTCGAGAACATCGACCACGTGGAGTGCCCCGACGACACCACGGTGATCGTCGTGACCAAGGAGCCGGCGGCCGCCACCATGGCCAACCTGTGCATCTTCACGCTGGGCGTGCAGTCCAAGGCCTACTTCGACAAGGTGGGGGAGCAGGAGTACCAGAACGGCCCCATGGGTACCGGCCCCTACATGGTCAAGGAGTGGAAGCGCGGCGAGTTCCTGACCCTGGCCGCCAACCCCAACTACCGCGAGGAGGGCAAGCCGCTCACGGCCGAGATCGAGTTTAAGGTCGTGGCCGACGACTCCAGCCGTGCCCTGCAGCTCCAGGGCGGTGACATCGACATCGCGACCGACCTGCCCTTCTCGTCGCTCGCCCAGCTCGAGAACGACGACAACTGCGTGCCGGTGCCGAGCCCCTCGACCATCACGCGCTTCATGGCCCTCAACGTCGCCAATGAACACCTCTCCGACGTGAAGGTGCGCCAGGCGCTCACCAAGGCCACCGACCCCCAGCAGATCGTGGACGCCGTGCTCTTTGGCTACGGCACCCCCATCGGCACGATCTTCTCGACCACGAGCAAGTACTGCGACACGACCCTGACCCCCAACGTGCCCGACATCGAGGGCGCCAAGGCCCTGCTCGCCGAGGCCGGCTGCCCCGAGGGCTTTGACCTGGGCATCCTCATCCGCGGCGGCAACGCCCTGGAGGAGCAGGTGGCCATGGTGCTCATGCAGCAGTGGGCCCAGATCGGCGTGAACCTGGTCATCGACTCCACCGAGGCTACCTCCTACAAGAGCCGCATGTACGGCATGGAGTTCGACACGCTCATCGACTACTGGAGCGACGACATCCAGGACCCGAGCGAGTTCATGCAGTTCGTCTTTGACTTCGACTCGGCCAGCGGCTTCGACACCAACTTTGAGCAGCCCGCCGAGATGGTGGCCCTCAACGACGCCGCCAACGTGGCCGCCACCGACGAGGAGCGCATCGGGCTCTACGCCCAGATGCAGCAGGAGTTTGCCAAGCAGGCTATCTGGATTCCGCTGTTCTCTATGCCCTTCCAGAACGCCGTGCGCGTGGGTGTCGAGGGCTTTGTCCAGACCCCGCTGGGCAACTACCGCTTCGACCATCTGGTGAAGGCGTAGGACGCACCGGAACCTTCGCTATCGCGCCTATCTGTTTTGTGAGGCCCCGGTTCTTGCGAGCCAGGGCCTTTTTTACTTCCGTATCGGCAGGTGGTACATGGCGGGAAGGGGCGCAAAGCCCACGTCGGCATAGAGCCGCTTGCCCGCTTCCGACGACTCGAGGTAGACCTTGCCCGCGCCGAGCCGGCGCGCCTCGCCCACGAGCCAGCCCACGACCGCCTTGCCGACGCCCGCGCCGCGCATCGCAGGGACGGTGTAGACGTTCATGAGGTAGGCGTTTTTCCCCGAGGGGTTGTCGGGGGAGGGAAGCTCGCCTTGCAGGCAGATGCCCCCGCAGCCGACGACGTGGCCGTCGATGGACGCGAGGCAGGCCACGTGGCCGTTGCCGGGCAGCTCCCGTTCGTAGTAGGTGCGGTTGGCCGCGAGCAGCGAGCCCAGGTCGGCGTCTTCGGGGATCGAGAACACCTCGCGCAGCACGGTCTCGCGCCAGGCCATGAGCTCGTCAAGGCGCTCGATTCCGGCCCGCTCCACGTGTACGCCGCCCCCGGTCCCGGGTCGAGGCGCCTTTCCGGGCGCCATCAGTAGGCCCCCGCCTTCATGACCACCGGCAACGCCTTGCGGTCGGGCTTGCCGTTGGGGTTCAAGGGGAGCTCCCCCATGCGCACTAAGAACTCCGGGATCATGAACGGCGCGAGGTGCCGGGCCATCTCGGCGCGCAGGCCCGTCAAGGTCAACAGCTCGTCGGAGGCGACCACGTAGGCGGTGAGGTACGAGAACCCCGCCTCGTCAAGGTTGGGCTGCACGACGCCCTCCTTCACGTGGTCGCACAGGTTGAGGACCGCCTCGACCTCCTGGGCCTCCACGCGCTTGCCCAAAATCATGACCTGGGTGTCTTTGCGGCGCAGGAACACCAGGTTGCCGTCGGGAAGCTCGTAGCCCAAATCGCCGCTGCAGTAGACGCGCCTCCCGTCGGGCATCGTCTTGAACGGCTCGTCGAGCGCGGGGTCGCTGTATCCCCGCGAAACGCCCCCACCCAGGATGCAGAGCTCGCCGACCGTTCCCCTCTCCACGGGGGCGAGGTTGTCGTCGAGCACGAGCACCTGGCTGCCGAGCACCGCCTTGCCCACGGGGTAGGTGCCGTCTTCGAGGGGCTTTGTGCCGTTGCAGCGGAAGTAGGAGCAGCACACGGTGGTCTCGGAGGGACCGTAGGTGTTGTAGACTGCGGCCTTGTCGAGGAGCCCATCGACGAAGCGGGCGTGCAGCACGTCGCCGCCGCTGATGAGCAGGCGCACCGAGCCGGGTAGGTCGCCCGCCTGGTTGATGTCGGCCAAAAGGTAGGGGAACCCGCTGATTATGGTGACTCCCTGCGCGCGTGCGAACGCCATGAGCGCGGCGAGGTCGTTGCGGGCACCGCCCGTGGCGATGGCGAGGGCACCGCCGTTGAGCAGCGTGGCAAAGACCTCCTCGACAAAGATGTCGAAGCTGCACACCGAGTACTGGAGCGTCACGTCGCCGGGGCCCACGTGGAACTCGCGTTCGAAGGCCCGGGCGTAGTGGCACACGTTGCGGTTCTCGACCATGACGCCTTTGGGCTTTCCCGTGGTGCCCGAGGTGTAGAGCACGTAGGCCAACGACTCGGGTTCTGAAAGGTCGTCGGGCAGCTCGTCGACGGTGGGACCGTCCCCTGCGGGCAGGCCGGCCAGGATGTCGTCGACGTAGATGAGGGGCAGCTCGCCCAGGCCTCGCTCGCACCCGTGCTGGGTGAGCACGACGGCCACCGAGCTTTGGTCCATCATCGAGGCGATGCGCCCCGACGGGAAGTCGGGCTCGGCCGGCACGTAGGCGCACCCGGCCGAAAGCACGGCGAGCACCGAGGCGACCTGGGGGCACCCGTGGGCCGTGACGACCCCGATGCACGAGCGGCCGTCGGGCAGCGCGTCGCGAATCGCGGCCGCCATCTGGGCCAGTTCAAGGTAGGTGAGCCGATAGGTGCCGTCATCGGCGGCCAATGCGTCGGGATGGGCGCGTACCTGGTCGAGAAATCCGCCGTAGACGGTGTTTTTTCCGCTGTTCATGGGTCCTCCTGGTACCGGCGGTCCGGCGTGGTCGGGTTTGGAACGGTCGGTTGGCGGGGTTTGTACCCGTATGCCGCCGGGGACTATGTGGGCTGGGTGCCTCCCAAAAAGCCGTCGAGCGCCGCGACGGCGGCCTCGAGCCGCTTCTGGACGTGGGTAAAGTGGTTGCCGGGCCCCACGTTGCACGCCGTCTCGACACCGCGGGACTCGAGGATGCGCGCGGTTTGGAGCACATTGTTTTCCACGGTGTGCAGCCGCTCCACGGAGGCGCGCTTCTCCTGCGAGCCGATAGAAAGGTAGGCGAACCTGCCCCGCCCGACGAAGGGGGCGTCTTGGAGAAACGCCATCCACCCGTCGTACCACAGCGAGGGGGAGACGCCTGCGGCCGCCGCGATGTCGCCGTGCCTCACAAACTCGTAGAGCGAAAAGAGGCCGGCCAGCGAGTAACCGGCCAACCCGCGGGCACGGGGCGCGAGGCCAAAAGCGCGCTCAAGGTCGGGGATGGCCTCGCCGACAAGCCGCCCGTAAAAGGCGTCGGCGTTCCCGGCAAAGTCGGCGTCGCCGCGGTAGAGGCCCGGCGCGGGCCACGGCGTGAGGTCGTTGTCCCAGTCTTGTACCGGGACGGTTATGTAGGTGCAGGCGCGTCCCGCCGCAAGGCGTTCGACGTCGGCTCCCCCTTGGGCCACCCCCACCAGGTAGACGCAGGGTGCCTCGGGTCCCAGCGTGCCTCGATAGACCCTGTATGTCGCGTCCATGGCCGCTCCCTTCGTGCGTTTCTCGGCTGTGCCCTATGTACCCCGTGCGCGTCGGGGGCTGGGATGTACAATGGCACCCGCAACTGCAACCGAGAGGGGAATCCGTTGGCAGACTACCGTATTGAGCACGACTCCATGGGAGAGGTCCGGGTCCCGGCCGACGCGCCGTGGGGCGCCCAGACCCAGCGCAGCCTCGAGAACTTTAGGATCGGCACCGAGACCATGCCGCCCGAGGTGATCCGAGCGTTCGCCGTCCTCAAGCGCTGCGCGGCCGTGGCCAACGCCGAGCTGGGCGTGCTGGAGCCGGCCAAGGCCGAGCTCATCTGCGCGGCGGCCGACGAGATTCTGTCGGGTGCCCATGCGGGCGCCTTCCCGCTCAAGGTGTGGCAGACGGGCTCGGGCACCCAGACCAACATGAACGTGAACGAGGTCATAGCCCATATCGGGAACCGCATCGCAGGTGAGCAGGCCCTGCACCCCAACGACTCCGTGAACCGCTCGCAGTCCTCCAACGACACCTTCCCCACGGCGCTCCACATCGCCTGCGTGCTCGCGCTGCGCGAACGGCTGCTGCCGGCCGTGGAAAGGCTCGTCGACACCCTCGTGCGGCTCGAGGCGGAGAACGCGGGTGTCGTCAAGTGCGGCCGCACCCATCTGCAAGACGCCGTGCCGGTGGCGTTTTCGCAGGAGATCAGTGGGTGGCGCGGGCTTCTTGAGAACGGCGCCGCCGCTATCGAGGCCTCCATGGCGGGGCTGTACAAGCTTGCGGCGGGTGGCACCGCGGTGGGTACGGGCCTCAACGCGCCCACCGGCTTCGCCGAGGCGTTTGCCCGCGAGGTCTCGGCGTTCACCGGGGAGCCCTTTGTGAGCGACCCCAACAAGTTCAGCGCCCTGACCGGCAAGGACGCCGTGGTCTTCTCGCACGGGGCGGTCAAGGCCCTGGCCTGCTCGATGATGAAGATTGCCAACGACGTGCGTTGGCTCGCCTCAGGGCCGCGCCTGGGTCTGGGCGAGATCTCCATCCCGGCCAACGAGCCCGGCTCCTCCATCATGCCCGGAAAGGTAAACCCGACCCAGTGCGAGGCGGTCACCATGGTGGCCGTGCAGGTCATGGGCAACGACGCGGCGATCGGGGTGGCCGCGAGCCAGGGCAACTTCGAGCTGAACGTATTCATCCCCGTCATCGCCTACAACTACCTGCAGTCGGTGCGCCTGCTTGCCGACGCCATCGACTCCTTCAACACCCACTGTGCGAGTGGCATCGTCGCCAACCGCGAAAAGATGAAGGCTAACGTCGAGAGTTCGCTTATGCTCGTGACGTGCCTGAATCCCAGGATCGGCTACGAGAATGCCGCCAAAGTGGCCCACAAGGCGTTTGCAGAGGGCCTCACGCTGCGCGAGTCCTGCGTGGAGCTGGGCTTTTTGACGGGGGAGGAGTTCGACGCCATCGTAAAGCCTGAAGATATGGTTTAACCTTAGGAGAGTTGCTTAGTGGATGTTAAGGTATAAAGTCTAACCCTTTATAATACGTTTATATATCTGCATCAGACGAGATAAGGAGATACGAGGTCCCATGAACGTGAGCGAAGAGAGCCTGCGCCTGCACGAGGAGATGCACGGGAAGATCGAGGTGGTCGCCCGCAAGCACGTCGAGACCGCCGAGGACCTCTCGCTGCTCTACACCCCCGGCGTGGCCGCCCCCTGCAAGGCTATCGAGGCCGACTACCAGAAGTCCTGGGAGCTCACGCGCCGCTCGAACCTGGTGGCCGTGATCACCGACGGCAGCGCCGTGCTCGGCCTGGGCGACATCGGGCCGGCTGCCGGCATGCCGGTCATGGAGGGCAAGTGCGTGCTCTTCAAGGAGTTCGGCGACGTCGATGCGTTCCCGCTGTGCGTGAACACCCACGACGTCGACGAGCTCGTGCGCACCATCTACCTCATCTCGCAGTCTTTTGGCGGCATCAACCTCGAGGACATCGCGGCCCCGCGCTGCTTCGAGGTCGAGCGCCGGCTCAAGGAGATCTGCGACGTGCCCGTGTTCCACGACGACCAGCACGGCACGGCGGTCGTGACCTCGGCCGGCCTGCTGAACGCCGTGAAGGTGACGGGCAAAGAGATGGGCTCGCTGCGCATCGTGATCAACGGCGCCGGGGCGGCGGGCATCGCCATCGCCGAGCTGCTGCTCTCCATGGGCTTTGGCGACGTGATTCTGTGCGACTCCAAGGGCGTCATCTGTGAGGGCGACCCACGCCTGAACGAGTCCAAGGCCGCCATCGCCGCCAAGACCAACCGCACCCACGTGACCGGCACCCTGGCCGACGCCATGAAGGGGGCCGACGCCTTCATTGGCGTCTCGGCACCTGGTGTGGTGACCCGCGAGATGGTGGCCTCCATGAACAACGGCATCGTCTTTGCCATGGCCAACCCCACCCCTGAGATCATGCCCGACGAGGCCCTGGCCGGCGGGGCTGCCGTGGTGGCCACGGGGCGCTCCGACTTCCCCAACCAGATCAACAACGTGCTCGTGTTCCCGGGCATCTTCAAGGGCGCGCTGCGCTCCCGGGCCCCCCAGATCACCGAGGAGATGGAGATCAAGGCGGCCCACGCCATCGCCGCCATGGTATCCGACGACGAGCTGAGCCCCGAGTACATCATTCCCTCGGCCCTGAACAAGCAGGTGGCCGACGCCGTGGCCGACGCCGTGGCGAGCTGCGTGAGGTAGGGCGCGCGGGCGTGAGTGCCTGAGTGCAGGCGGGGCGGGGCTCGGAGGACGGGTCCCGCCCTTTTGGTTGGCGGACGGGATGGGGCGCGTGGGAAGTGGGGGCGAAGCGCCGAGACGCGTGGGACGGGGTGGGTGAGGAGTGGGTGGCACCGAATCCGAGTTATGTAAGCGCTGGAATGAGGGGTTGGCACCAAATCGGAGCTGTGTAAGGGTTGAAACCGTGAAATGGCACCAAACCGAAGTTATGTAAGCCTTTATGGCCAATAACCCGGTGCTTTGTGGTTTAAGTTCTTACACAACGCCGATTTGGTGCCATCTCATCATTGGGGCTTTTACACAACCTGAATTTGGTGCCACCCCTTTACCTGCGTCCTTACAGAAATCGTATTTGGTGCCACATTTCAAGCTAACACGGCACCGGATCCCATCCGTCAAAATCTGTTTGATCGGCTCTTAGCGCGAGCGCCTTTCGAAGCTGGGTCTGCCGTTCTCTCCAATCGTACGAGCCACGAGGCTTGCGCCAACGAAGACCCAAATGCTTGCAGGTTTGCCAGACAATTTCATCGGTGTCACGAATGCTTTGTAGCTGCGAGTTGGTGACCGAGACCACCTTGTAACCGAATTTGATGAGACGGTTCTTTCGTCGGGCATCGCGGGGAAGGTTTGACTCTCCATCATGGTCGAGCACGCCTTCGTATTCAATTGTTGTCCTTTCGTCGCTCCATAGGATATCAGGGATGATATCGCGCCCATCATCTATGGCGGCGGAGCTTAATCGCTTGTTCAGGACGCCGCGGGGTATTTCGTAGCCTCCCAGACGTTTGGGAAGAAATAGCAAGAGCGCCAGGGCGGACTCGCGGGGAGAAGCGCTTTGGTCCAGAATCACCTGGGCAACCGAACGCGCTTGTGAGGCTCCGTGGCATCTTGAAAAGCCGTCGCACGCCATTAGCAGGCGTGCGCGAGTCGTGGCAGGAGGGGTGCGGAGAAACCCCCGTCGGGCCGAAGAATAGATTACATAGCACCCGCACAGTTCCATCCCAAGCAATGCATGCTCATAAAACGAGAGGTGTCTTCCTGCCTCAACGAAGCAAAGCTCTGGATTTGGGGCCCACAGGTTATCGTCCAAAAGACAAAACGCGCCTTCTGGGAACTTTGTCGTACAGGTGACGATGCGCTTGAGTCTCGATTGCCCGCGGCACTTCTGCGAACCGGTGTATAAATGCAACGGTTTGGCAAGCGCCTCGTCCCAAAGAGGGTGACTCGCGCGCAAAAGGCATTCGACGTCCCCGTCGCGGGGTGCCTCGTTGCTTGGGATGCGTTCGAACAGACTCGGGCTTCCCGGAAAGGGGGGACGCGCTTCGGTGTCAACGGGCAAGCCGCTATCGGCAAAACCTGCCCTAAACAACCGAAGTACCTCAAGCGAGGTGGGGTACGCAAGGAACAGCGGCATGGCACCCTCCGTTTCACGGGGCATAGAGACTTGCGATGCATGGTTTTCAACAATAGGATGGTTTTCAACAGGCTCATGTGCTTATGCTGTTGAAAACTCACCCTATGTTGAAAACTCCACGAGTCGGTTTGCCTGCGCTCCCGCCAAACTCCGCGAGTCCGCCCGCGCCCCTGTCTCCCGCTTACGCCTCCATCCGCAGCGTGCTGCCCGTCATGCCGCGTTCCACCACGATCTTGCGGTCGATGCTCTCCTTGAGGTCGTCGACGTGGGAGATGATTCCCACGAGCTTGCCGCCGCCGGTGAGCTCGGTGAGCGTCTTGACGGCGAGCTGCAGCGACTCCTGGTCGAGGGACCCAAAGCCCTCGTCGATGAACATCGCGTCCAGCTGGATGCCGCCCGCGTGGGCCTGCACCACGTCGGACAGGCCGAGCGCCAAGGCGAGCGACGCCTTGAACGCCTCACCGCCCGAAAGCGTGCCGGCGTCGCGGCTCTTGCCGGTGTAGGCGTCGGCCACGTCGATGTCGAGGCCCGACTGGGAGGTCTTCGACCGCGCTTCGGTGCCGCGGGCGAGCTCATAGCGGCCGTTGGTCATGACCCGCAGCCTGCGGTTGGCGGCTTCGAGCACCCGGTCGAAGTAGTGGGCCTGCACGTAGGTCTCGAAGCTCACCTTGTCCATCTGGCTGAGGCGGCCGTTGGCCGTCTTGGCCAGTGCGTCGAGCTCGCTGCGCAGGACGGCCACGCTGCCGTACTCCTCCTCCAACCTGCGGAGGCGCTTGACGGCGGAGCGGTTGGCATCGACGCGGGCATAGGTCTCGGAGCGCAGGGGCTCTAGCTCGGACCTTTGCTCCCGACAGCGTCGCAGACCCTCCTCGTCTGCGGACACGTCGGTCTCCTCGATGGTTTCGAGCTGGGACGACCAGGTCTCGATCTGGCTCTTGAGAACAGCCAGCTCCTTGTCGTGGTCTCGGAGCGCCTCGAGCGCCGCCGTATGGGCCCGGACGAGCTCCTCTGCCCTTTTTTGCAGGTCCGTGGCCTCACGCTGGGCGTCCGCCTTCGAGGGGTGGGGGAGCCGGGCGAGAAGCCCCTGCGTCCGTTCGGTAAGGCCGTGCAGCGTGGTGCGGCGCTCGGCGAGGGACGCTTCGAGTTCCGAGCGGTCGGCACCGACCTGCGCGATGCGGGACTGCAGGTCTTGCGCCTTTGCTGCGAGCTTCGACCGCTCCTCGACCCGCGCGGCCGCCTCCCGCTTCGTGCGCTCTGCAGAGGCCAGGTCAGCTTGCGCGTCGGCAAGCCCCTTGCGGATCTGGGCCTCGTCCGCCGGCCCGAGGCGCTTTGCAAGCTCGCCGTGTCTGGCCTCTGCGGCCGCCCGCTCCGCGTCTGCCTTTGCCATGCGCGCCTCCAGGGTTTTGAGTTTCTCGGCTGCCTCGGAGAGACGCCCCTGCACGGCGCGCAGCCGCTCTCGGGTCTCGTCGAGCTCGCGAGACCTTCTTTGCGTGCGTTCCAGATTGGCCTCGAGCTCGCGACGCTTCGCCTCCTCCTGCGTGACGCGCTCGGCGAGCGCCTCACGGCTGCCGTGGGTTGCCACCAGGTTTTCGAGAAGGCCCGAGCGGTCTGCAACCGACCTGAACGCGCTCGCCCGGGTCTGACCCGCGAGGGCATAGTTGTTTTCGGCCTGGGAACGGGCGAGCTCGGCGGCCTCCACGTCTTCTGCGGTAGGCGCGTCGACGGGCATCGGGGCGAGCGATGGGTGGTCGACCGAGCCGCAGACCGGGCATGGCATCCCGTCGTGGAGCTCGCGTGCGAGAAGGCCCGCCTGGGCGTCGTAGTAGGCGGTTTGGATCCTCGCATAGCGTTCCCGGGCGTCGGTAGCTTCCTGCTTCGCCGTCGCATAGGACGCCTCGGCGGCCTGCGCCTCCGCACGGGCGTCTGCCAGCTCCGATGTGGCGCGTTCGATGCCCTCGACGGCCTCGTGCAGCGACGCGAGCACGCGGTCGTTTCCAGCGAGGGCATCTTTGGCCTCGGAGACCCGCTCGGGTGCGTCGCGGAGCGCCTCTTCCTCTCGTTGAAGCGAATCGCCCTGCTCCTTCAAGGCCTGCCATGCGGCCTGGGCGTCGTCGCGTTCGCCTCGGATGCGATCCAGCGTCGCGGCGCGCGCCCCAGTTTCTTGGGCCGCCTCCTCTACCTCGGCGGCAAGACGCGCCTGGGTGTCCGCCTCGTCGAAGCGGGTCCTGCATGCCTGCACGTGTCCCTGGGCCCGGGCCAGCTCCACTTCGCATGCACCGAGTTCCTCCAGACGTGCTGAGCAGGGGGCGGCCTGGGCTTCAAGGCCCTGCAACAGCCCTGCGAGCCCCTGCAGCTGTGCCTCGAGCTCCCGAACGGCGTCGGCCTCGACCCCTGCGTCTGACTGGATGCGGTCGAGCTCGTCGTACTCGCCAAGGCGGGACTGCGCCACGGCGGCGCGGTTCTCCAGGTCGCGGCGCTCCGGTTCGCGGGCCTCCTCGGCTGCCAGGGACGCCTCGAGCCCGGCGCGCCGGCCCGAGAGCTCTGCCTGCGTCTGGAGCGCGCCGTCGAGGCCGGCCCTCAGCGAGACGGCCTGCCTCCCCCGTTCGAGGCGGCGCTCTAACATCGAGGCCTCTTGGGCTATCGACCCCAGCTGGTCGTCGAGGCGTGCGAGCTCCAGCTCGTCTTGGGAGCAGGAGTCTTCCAGGACGCACGCCACGTCGTCAAGGCATGCCATGTTCTCACGCAGCGTGTCGGCCAGCTGCGACGCGCTCGCCTCGCCGCGGGGCCTTGCCCCCTCCACGGCGCTGGCAGCCCGTATGCGCATCTCCTCGGCCGCCGTCTCGACCTCGCGGCGCTGCGTCTCGAGCTCTTTCTGGAACCGCAGGTAGCGTTCTGTGTCGAAGAGCCTGCGGAAGATCTTGGCCCGCTCGTCGGTCTTGGAGCTCAAGAGGCGCCTGAAGTCGCCCTGGGCCACCATGACGATCTGGCCGAACTGGTCGCGGTCGATGCCGAGGAGCTCCTCGATGGCCGGCGTGACCGCCGACGGTTTGGCCACCACCCCGCCGTCGGGCAGCGTGAGCACGGCGTCGTGGTCGGCCTTGGTCAAGCCCTCGCCCTTTTGCTTGGGGCGCAGGTACTCGGGGTTGCGCCGCACGCGGTAGCGCTCGCCACGGTAGTCGAACTCAAGCTCGACGAAGGTGGGGGTCCCGGCGCCGGCAAAGTCGCTGCGCAGGCTCTTGGCACTGCGGTCGCCGCCGCTCGCCTCGCCAAAGAGGGCAAACGATATGGCGTCGAAGACCGTGGTCTTGCCCGCACCCGTGTCGCCGCAGATGAGGTAGAGGCCCTCGTGCCCCAGGGCCTCGAAGTCGATGGTCACCTCGTCGGCGTAGGGGCCAAAGGCGCTCATGGTAAGCTTGAGGGGGCGCATCCTATATCACCTGGGCTTTCTCGAAGGCGCGTATGGCGTACTCGCGCTGGCGCTCGGTCATGGGCAGGCCGTTGCGCTCCTCGTAGAACCTCTCGAACAGCTCGAGCGGCGACACGTCGGACAGCTCTGCGGTATCGAGGGTCCCGGCGCGGTCGGCCGTCTGGCTGCGCGCGTTGTCGTAGGAGAGGCCCATGACGTTGGGGAACACCCGGCGCAGCCGCTCCAGGGCGTCCAGGGCGGGGAGCTCGTCGGTCAGGGTCACGCTCAGGTAGTCCTCCGGGTCCCCCGCGGCCACGTTCTCGGGCTCGAGGAGCTTCTCGAGGGGGCCGCGAAGCGACCGCATGTCGTGGAGGGGCACGATGGGCACGAACTCGATGTCGACCTCCCCCTTGGGCCCAAGCTCCACGAGCGGCATGGTCTTCTCGCCGCGTATCTCGCTGAACGAATATTTGAGCAGGCTCCCGCTATAGCGCACCTCTTCGCGGCCCACGCGCTGGGGCTTGTGCACGTGCCCCAGCGCCACATAGTCAAAGGGGTCGTAGACGCTCGCGTCGACGTTGTCTATGCCGCCGAGGCTCAACTCGGAGTCGGTGCGTTCGGTCTCGGCGCCCCCCGAGGTCGCGAACTGGTGGGAGAGGGCTACGTTGCGCCGCGTCCGGTCGATCGGGCACGCCTCTATGACGCAGCGCAGGGCGTCGGTGTAGGTCTCGATCTCCTCCTCGGGGAACCACGGCCGTACCGCGGCCGGTTTGAGGAAGGGGAGCAGCCAGAACGTCACGGGCCCGTGGTCGTCCTCCAGGGTGACCGAGGCAACCTCCCCGTCGTACACCGGCGAGACGAACACGTTGTGGCGGGCGAAGAAGGGGGCGCCGTAGGCCACGCGCTCGGCCGAGTCGTGGTTGCCTGCGATGACGAAGACGGCGGCCCCGGTGCCTGCGGCCTCGCTCAAAAACCAGTCGACGAGCGCCACGGCCTCCGCGCTCGGAGAGCTCTTGTCGTAGAGGTCGCCGGCCACGAGCAGCGCGTCGACCGCGCGCCCGCGGATCGTGCGCAGCACCCCCTCGAGGGCAAAGCGCTGGTCCTCAATCATGGGAAACTCGTTCACGCGCTTGCCGATGTGCAGGTCCGACAGGTGCAGCAGACGCATGGGCGCTCCTTTCGCGCGTCGCCGGGACATCCTCCGAGGGTAACGCGGCGTGCCGGGTCAGATTCTTTTGGGTTTTACCATCCCATAGAGACCCCATATCGCCTACCATGGTTCGGTGCGCGCACGGCCTTTGGGCCTGCGCTTCGGCATATGGAAGGGAGACCATCGCCCCATGCTAGACCTCACATCCTTTGACCCCGACGCCCGCATCAGCGTCGAGGAGGCCCTTGACCGGGTGCTCGCCCTGGTGTCGACCCTCGGCGCCGAGACCGTGCCCCTCTACGACGCCCTGGGCCGCGTCCTTGCCAAAGACGTCGTGAGCGACATCGACGTGAACCCGTTCGACAACTCCTCTATGGATGGCTATGCGGTCATCGCCGCCGACCTGGCCGACGCCTCCGAAGACTCGCCCATCGCCCTCGACGTCGTGGGCTACATCGGGGCCGGCTCGGTGTACGAGGAGACCCTGCTGCCCGGTCAGACCGTGCGCCTCATGACAGGTGCGCCGGTGCCCAAGGGGGCCGACGCCGTGGTCAAGTATGAGATCGTGACCGTGGAGGCGGGGGACGGCGGTCCCGGCTCGCGTGTGTCGTTCTCCAAACCCGTGCGCGTCGGCGAGGCCGTGCGCAAGGCGGGCGAGGAGTTCAAGGCGGGAGAGGTCGCCGTGCCCGCCGGTACCGAGGTGAACCCCTACGCCCTCGGCATGCTGGCCTCGGCCGGTGCCTCCTACGTGAGCGTGTGGCGCCGTCCCGTGGTGGGCGTCTTTGCCATCGGCAGCGAGCTCGTGACCCTCGACCAGGTGCCGACCCCCGGCAAGATCCGCGACTGCAACACCTGGTGCCTGGGTGCCCTGGCCCGCGACGCCGGGGCCGACCTGCGCGTCTTTGGCATCGTTCCCGACGATAAAGACGCCATCAAGGCTGCGCTCGACGAGGCGCTGGCCACCTGCGACCTCGTGGTCTCCGCCGGCGGCGCCTCCCAGGGCGACTTCGACTTCATCAAAGACGTGGTGGCCGAGAAGGGTTCGATCGTCTTCTCGTACCTCTCGCTGCGCCCCGGCAAGCGTCAGACCATGGGCGTCGTGGACGGCAAGCCGGTCTTTGGTCTCTCGGGCAACCCCGCGGCCTGCTCGGTGGGCTTTGAGCTGCTCATCCGTCCCGCGCTGCGCAAGATGCAGGGCTTCCACTGCCTCACGCGGCCCACAGTCGAGGCCGAGCTTGCGAGTCCCATCAAGAAGAAGGAGGGGCGCGCCTTCTACCAGCGCGGCCTGGTGGAACGCACGGCCGACGGCCGCTGGCTGGCAAGCGAGTACGGCACCCAGTCGTCGGCGCTCCTCGGCGACCTGGAGCGCTGCAACGCCCTTATCGTGGTGCCCGAGGAGCGCATGGGCATGCAGCCCGGCGAGGCCGTGACCTGCATGCGCGTCGACATGCCGGAAGGGTCGCAGATTTAGCACCTTACGCGGAGAAGCTCCGGGAGTCCTCGGGGTTTCTCCGCTCTGGAGCACGGATCCTTGTAGACCGACGAAAAGGAGTATGACCCATGGATATCAAGTTTGCCATCGTGACCGCCTCCGACACCCGCGACCTGGCCCAGGACACGGCCGGTGCGGCCCTGGAGGCCCTCATCACCGAGAATCCCACGTGGACCGTGGTGTCGCACGTGGTCGTGAAGGACGACCGCGAGAGCCTGGGGGCCGCCATCGTGACCGCCTGCGACGAGTCGGGTGCCAACATCGTGCTGACCTGCGGCGGTACGGGCCTCTCGCTGCGCGACGTGACTCCCGAGGCCACCATGGACGTCTGCGACCGCAACGTTCCCGGCATCGCCGAGGCCATCCGCGCCGGCAGCATGCAGAAGACCAAGCGCGCCATGCTCTCGCGTGCGCTGTGCATGCAGCGCGGTCCCGTGCTCGTGATCAACTTCCCCGGCAGCGAGAAGGCCGCCCGCGAATGCTGGGAAGTGGTGGCGGACCAGCTGGACCATGCCATGAAGATGACCGCAGGCGGCGGCCACTAGGGCACGGCATCTGCGGCGTTGGCGCGGGGCTCATGTACCAGTCGTACACTTCGCCCGGCGCCGCCTTGCATCTGCCGCACCCTAGTGGCCGCCGCGGAATTCCGGTAGACCGGCTCTCGCTGCGTTGTGCGGAAGGCTCACGTACGCCGATGGATGGGTATCAAGCCGAACAATCTTTGAACAATGTCGAAGATTGTTCGAAAGGTTGTGTTAGACTGCCGTCAATACCGACGCCGCCGGGGTGTCGGGCACAGTTTCCTTGGGAGGGAACGTCATATGCAGATCGCTATGAACCGTCGTTCGTTCGTTGCTGGCGCCGCGCTTGCCGCCGGTGCCCTGGCCGCTGTCCCCATGCTTGCCGTGGCCGACGAGAAGAAGGCCGACGAGGCCGAGAAGCCCGCGGAGGGCGACGGTATCCAGCTCCAGATCTTCGCCGCCAACTCGCTTGAGAAGGCCCTGCCCGAGGTCCAGAAGCTCTACACCGAGCAGCACCCCGAGGTCACCTTTGCCGACACCCAGTTCAAGGCCTCCGGCGACCTGGTGGAGCAGATGAAGGCCGGCGCCATCGTCGACGTCCTCATCACCGCCTCCAAGGCCACCATGGACACCGCCGAGGAGGCCAAGCTCGTCGTGGCCGACACCCGCATCGACATGTTCAACAACGACCTCGTAATCGTCGCCGCCGAGGACTCCGACGTCAAGGTCGCCGACCTTGCCGAGGTCGCCGATGAGGCCATCGCCAGCATCGCCATCGGCGATGCCGCCACCGTGCCGGCCGGCAAGTACACCAACCAGTCGCTCTACAGCGTGGGCCTCTATACCAACGAGTCCGGTGCTGACGGCGAGTACGCCCCCGAGATTGCCGACAAGGTCATGCTCGGCGACAAGGTGGGCACCTGCGCCAGCTACGTCTCGACCGGTGACGCGACCATCGGCTTCGTATACTCCTCCGACGTGTACCGCTACGACGGCATCAAGGCCATCTACACCACGCCGGCCGACTCTCACAAGCCCATCGTCTATCCCGGTGCCGTGGGTGCCGACGCCCCCTACGGCGCCGAGGCCCAGGACTTCCTGGACTTCTGCATGACCGACCCCGATGCCCTCGACGTCTGGTCCGAGTATGGCTTCGAGGTTGTCGAGGTCGCCGACGACGCCAAGGCTGCCGAGGGTGACAAGAAGGCCGAGGCCGGCGCCCTGAAGGACGGCACCTACGAGGCCGAGGGCAAGGGCATCGGCGGCAAGGTGCCCGTGACCGTCGTGGTCAAGGACGGCAAGGTGGCCGAGGTGACCGTGGGCGACAACTCCGAGACCCAGGGCATCGGAAGCAAGGCCATCGAGCAGCTCCCCGAGCTGATCGTGAAGGCCAACGGCACGGAGGGCGTCGACGGCGTCTCCGGCGCCACCATCACCTCCAAGGCCATCTTCTCGGCCGTCGAGGACGCCCTGGCCCAGGCCGGCAAGTAAGCAGGCTGCGGGTTCTCAAAACGCACCTTGACGCGGCCCCGGTTGCCCCTCTGGGCGGCCGGGGCCGCTTTGTGGACCGCGCCGCGCCTTCCTTGCGGCGCCAACGACGCGCCCTCTTTCGTACGAGGTGTGCGACAATTTGCCCATACGCCCGACCGATTCCTTGGGAGGAACTCCATGGCGTCTAGACTACTCGTCCCGGTGGGACGGCCCCACGGGAGTAAGCGGGGATTGGGCTTCCTCGCCCTCGTCGCCCTTGCCGTGGCGCTTACGTTGCTCGCGCTGCCCGTCTCGCCCGCACGTGGCGACGGTGCGACCTCGACCGTGGGCCAAGACCAGCAGGTTGCCGAGGGCTCTATGGTCGACGACGCCCAGGGCATCGGCATCAACGGTTTTGAGCGCCGCAACAAGGGCACGAACAAGAGCGCCTACGGCTATGTGTTCCCGCTCAACGACCCCGAGGCCTTCGCCGTGCTCGCCACCGAGTCGTACGTGCTCGTGATGGTCCCGCAGTCGGTGGCCGACGAGGTGGGCTTCAAGGCCGACGACCCCGCGTGCACCGACGCCTTTATGGCCATGGTGTGCGAGCTTGATGCGCGGGCCTCGCGCGGCGGTGCGCTCATCGCCGACCTGGACGTCCCGGTGACCTACGCCGTGGGAGAGAACGCGGTGGAGCTCGACGGCGCCACGGTGCAGCGCGACGTCGACATCGACGGCCGCCTGTACCTGGTGGTGAACCGCACCGACGGCGCCTCGAACAAAGAGGGCATCGTGTGCATGGACTACGGCCACCTGGTGCCCACGAGCGCCGTCGTGGTCGAGAAGATACCCACCTGGTGGGAGAGCCTGGGGACGTTCCTCTCCACCATCGACTACCGGCCGCTGTGGGTCTCGCTCAAGACCTCCTTTACCGCGCTGGCCGTGGTCTTTGTGCTCGGCCTTCTGGCCGCCTGGAAGTCCATGGGCGTCAAGAGCCGCTGGAAGGGCATCGTCGACACCCTCTTCACCATCCCCATGGTATTGCCGCCCACGGTGTGCGGCTTCTTGCTCCTCCTGCTCTTTGGCAACGCCACGCCGTTTGGCCAGTGGCTCCTGGCGCACGGTGTCAAGCTCGTGTTCTCGTGGCCGGCCACGGTCATCGCCGCCTGCGTGGTGGCCTTCCCGCTCATGTATCGCACGGCTCGCGGCGCCTTCGAGGCCCTCGATTCCAACATGCTCGATGCCGCCCGCACCTTGGGCTGGTCCGAGCGCCGCATCTTCTACCGGCTCATGGTGCCGCTGGCCTGGCCTTCCATCGCCGCCGGCACGGTGCTTGCCTTTGCCCGCGCCATGGGCGAGTTCGGCGCCACGCTGTTCTGCGCCGGCAACTACGCGGGCGTGACCCAGACCATGCCCATCGCCATCTACTTCCAGTGGATGGGCGGCAACACCGACGTGGCCATCTTCTGGGTCATCGTGGTCATCATCATCTCGTTCCTGGTGATCCTCTTCATCAACATCTACTCGGCCCACTCGCAGCGCTACCGCCGCGGCGGCCTTACGCGTGGGGAGCGCCGTCAGCTCAAACGCGACGGCAGGCTCGCCGGCACCGACGACGCCTCGGGCGACCAGTCCTTCGGGGGCATCCGTGCCGAGAACGCCGAGGCCCTGCTCGGGGACATCGGCGTCGACCCGGCCAACTACGCCTACGAGGAGCGCGTCCTCGCCGAAGACGACCCCGCCGCTGCCGAGCGCAAGGAGGATGAGGGCCGATGAGCCTCTCCGTGAACATCAAGAAGAAGCTGCCCGCCTTCGACCTCGACGTCCAGATTGAGGCAGGGGAGGAGCGCCTGGGCCTTTTGGGCGCCTCGGGCTGCGGCAAGAGCCTTACCATGCGCTGCATCGCCGGCGTTGAGACGCCCGACGAGGGCCGCATCGTGGTTAACGACCGGGTGTTCTTTGACTCCGAGGCCAAGGTCAACCTGACGCCCCAGGAGCGCAAGACCGCCTATCTGTTCCAAAACTACCAGCTCTTTCCCAACCTCTCGGTGGAGCAGAACGTCCAGGCCGGCATGGACCGCTCGCTCTCCAAGGCGCAGAAGCACGAGGCCGCCCTCAAGGCGCTAGGCGTCTTCAGCATGGAAGGCTTTGCCCAGCGCTACCCGGGGCGCCTCTCGGGAGGCCAGCAGCAGCGTGTGGCCCTGGCGCGCATGATCGCCGCCCGGCCCGGGATCTTTATGTTCGACGAGCCCTTCTCGGCTCTGGACGCCTACCTTAAGAGCTCGCTCGAGCAGACGCTGCTCGACATGCTCGACCTCGTGAAGACCACGGTGCTCTACGTGAGCCACGACATCGACGAGGCCTTTAGGTTCTGCGACCGCATCTGTGTGATCGCCGACGGCCGCGTGGCCGAAATCGGCCCCACCCAGCAGATCGTGAACGACCCCCACACCCTGGCCGCCGTGAAGCTCTCGGGCTGCAAGAACGTCTCGCCGGCCCGCCGTATCGACGACCACACGTTGGAGGCCCTGGACTGGGGCATGACGTTCCACACCAGGCGCGAGGTGCCCCAGAACCTGGCCCACGTGGGCATCCGCGCCTTCTACATCCATAGGCCGCGCCCCGACAAGGAGCAGGGGAGCAACACCTACGAGCTCACGGTGCACCGTACGAGCGACTCGCGTTTCGAACGGTCGGTGATGCTCGTGCCTCCTTCGGGCGGCAAGCTCATCCAATGGAAGGTCGACAAGCTCGCGACCCCAGCCGACGAACTCCCCGTAGCGGGGCAGCGGCTGCGGCTGCACTTTGACGCCGAGAAGCTGTACCTCATAGGGGAGTAGACGGCCGTGTAAGGAGCGTTTGCAGGGTTAATACAGCAAACCGGTAGGATTAGAGTATACTTGCTCATCGTCTGTTCACATTCGGGCGTCCGGGCGCCCGCGTGATGCCGCACGACACGAGAGGGAGAAAAGGCTGCTATGGCCGAACTGAGCAAGCACGACCGCGACTGGAGCTCGGCTCCGCCGCCCAACGCAGGCGTTGCGACCGGCGTTACCAAAGACACCTGCGGGCGTACCATCGACTACCTGCGCATCGCCATCACCGATCGCTGCAACTACCGCTGCGTCTACTGCATGCCCGAGGACGGCGTGCCCAAGACCTGCCATTCCGACGTCCTCTCCTTCGAGGAGATCGAGCGGTTCGTGCGCGTGGTGGCGCCCCTGGGCATCAAACACCTGCGCCTCACCGGCGGCGAGCCTCTGGCCCGCCTGGGCTGCGCCGACCTCGCCGGGATGCTCTCGGCGGTTCCCGGGATCGAGGACATCGCCATCACCACCAACGGCGCGCTGCTGCCGCGCTTTGCCGACGAGCTGGTCAAAAACGGCGTGAGCCGCGTGAACATCTCGCTCGACACGCTCGACCCCAAGGTGTTCCACGCCGTGACGCGCGTGGGGCACATCGACGACGTCACCGCAGGCATCGACTGCGCCCTGAGCGCCGGCTTCAAGACCGTGAAGATCAACACGGTGGCCGTGCGTGCGTTGCACCAGGACTTCTTTGACATCGCGGCGCTCTCGCTCGACCGCCCGCTGCACGTGCGCTTCATCGAGTACATGCCCATCGGCGGCGAGGAGACCCGCGCCAAGAACATCCCCGCCGAGGACGACCCCCTGTTCAAGGACCCGGCCCTCTGGGGCAAGGCCGACACCATCCCGAGCGCCGAGCTGCGTGCGCTCGTGAGCGCGGCAGGGGAGCGCCGCGGCGTGGGCCCGCTGATCCACGAGACCAAGGACCGCCCCGCAGGCCACGGGCCGGCCGACTACTGGCGATTTGAGGGGGCCCAGGGCACCGTGGGCTTCATCAGCGCCATGAGCGACCACTTCTGCAGCCAGTGCAACCGCCTGCGCCTCACGGCCGACGGCAACATCCGCCCCTGCCTGTTCAGCGACGACGAATACTCGGTGCGCGAGGCGTTGGCAAACGGTGACGACGAGGCCGTGCGCGCCACCTACCTGGCCGCCGTTGGGCATAAGCCGCAGAAGCACACCACCAACGACGGAACCGAGCGGTTCATGTCGCAGATCGGAGGCTGAGAACCATCATGGCAGAGAACATGACCACGACCGGCGCGCGCGACGCCTACCGCGACGCCCTGACCCATGTGGATGAGAAGGGCGACGTGCGTATGGTCGACGTGAGCGACAAGATCCCCACCAAGCGCGTGGCCAAGGCCGAGGGCACCATCCTCATGCACCCCGAGACCCAGGCCATGGTGCTGCAGGACAAGGCCGAGAAGGGCGACGTGCTGGCCTGCGCCCGCGTGGCCGGCATCATGGCCGCCAAGCGCACGAGCGACCTCATCCCCATGTGCCACCCGCTGCCCATCACCAAGGCCAAGGTCGAGATCGAGCCCATCATGGCCGGCGAGCGCGAGGACGGCCGCGTGGGCTTCCACGTGATCGCCACCACGGGCGTCATCGGCGTGACCGGCATCGAGATGGAGGCCCTCACGGCCGCGAGCGTGGCCTGCCTCACGGTCTACGACATGTGCAAGGCCGTCGACCGCGGCATGGAGATTACCGACGTGCGTCTGCTCCTTAAGGAAGGCGGCCGCTCCGGTACGTGGGAGCGCAGGGTCGTGCAGGCGTAGATCTATACCTTCTGTTGAAAGGAAGTCTCTTATGGCTGTGCGTCCCTCTATTGACCAGTGGCTCGCCGAGGCCAAGACGGACCCGTCGGCGGCCTCCTGCGGCATGTACCTGACCCATGTGGGCTGCGTGCGCGAGTCGCCCAAGCAGCTCGTGCGCCAGGGCGTCGACGACGGCACCAAGGTCGTGGGTATGGTCTTTGGTTACGATGCCGACAAGGTCGAGGCCGCCGTGGCCGCTTGCCGCGAGCGCGAGGGCATCGGCTACGTGCGCGTGTGGCTCAACGAGGGCGAGCTCCAGGTGGGCGACGACATCATGCAGGTGCTTATCGGCGGCGACATCCGCCCCCGCGTGATCGACGCCCTCCAGGAGCTCGTGGGCACCATCAAGAACGAGTGCGTGAGCGAAGTCGAGCGCCGCGAGGCGTAAAGGGGCAAACGCCACGACGTGCTCTGAAGGAGGACCATGCCTGTTCCGCAGGAACGTTCCTATACGGCCGAGGACTATTGGAACCTGCCCGACGGGGTTCGAGCCGAGCTCATCGATGGCCATCTGTTCAATATGGCCCCGCCTAGTAGGGAGCATCAGCGCGCCTCGCGCATCATCGTTCGCCAACTCGACGGATACATTCAAAATGCCGGTGGTCCTTGCGAGGTGTATTACGCTCCGTTTGCTGTGAACCTCGATGCCCAGAACAGGGATTGGGTGGAGCCCGACATCGTCGTGGTGTGCGATCCAAGCAAGCTTGACAACAAGGGGTGCTCGGGCGCCCCAGACCTCGTGGTCGAGATCGCCTCGCCTTCGAACTTTCGCCACGATTACATCACAAAGCTCAGCCTGTACGAACGTGCAGGAGTGCGCGAGTACTGGATTGTGAACCTTGAGCTCCGCGAGGTGGTCGTGTACCTGTTTTCTGAGGAATCCCTGCGTGTGTACGGCTTCAGCGAGCCGGTGCCGGTGGGCATCTGCGGTGGGTCGTTGCAGATTGACCTGACTGAGCTGGCTTAGAAAAGATCGCATCGCAAAGTCCCGATTTCGGCCAGCCAGCACGGGTATCATAGGCGGCGATCGTTACGAGACGGTCGCCGCCTTTTGCCGCGAAAGGAGCCCCCATGGCATCGGACACCCCCCATCAGCGCTTCGGCGGCGAGCTGCAGCGCTTTGGGCTCGAAGGGGGCGGCATCCCGCTCGAGGTGGTCTCCCCCTTCGAGCCCACGGGCGACCAGCCGGCCGCCATCGCGTCGCTCGCCCAGGGGATCGAGGCGGGCGAGCGCTACCAGACGCTGCTCGGCGTCACCGGAAGCGGTAAGACCTTCACCATGGCCAAGGTCATCGAGGCCGTGAACCGCCCGGCACTCATCATGGAGCCCAACAAGACCCTGGCGGCCCAGGTGGCCAGCGAGCTGCGCGAGTTCTTCCCCAACAACCGCGTGGTCTACTTCGTGTCCTACTACGATTACTACCAGCCCGAGGCCTACGTGCCGGCCACCGACACCTACATCGAGAAGGACTCCTCGATCAACGAGGACATCGAGAAGCTGCGCCACCAGGCCACGGCCGACCTGCTCAGCCGCCGCGACGTGATCGTGGTGGCCTCGGTGAGCTCCATCTACGGCATCGGCAGCCCCCAGGACTACGCCGGCATGGCGCCCAACGTGAGCAAGAGCGAGCCCCTCGACCGCGACGTCTTTATCCACCAGCTCATCGACATGCTCTACGACCGCGACGACTACGACCCCCACCGCGGCACCTTCCGCGTGCGCGGCGACGTGGTCGACGTGTTCCCGCCCTATGCCGAGCATCCCCTGCGCTTTCAGTTCTGGGGCGACGAGGTCGAGGAGATCTACGAGGTCGACGAGGTCACGGGCGAGGTGCTCCACTCCTTCGACGCCATCCCCGTGTGGCCGGCCTCGCACTACGTGACCGAGCGTCCCAAGGTGGAGCACGCCCTTAAGACCATCGAGGCCGAGAAGGACGCCCGCGTGGCCGAGTTCAAGGAGGCCGGCAAGCTGCTCGAGGCCCAGCGCATCCAGCAGCGCACCGACTACGACCTCGAGATGCTCGAGACCATGGGCTTTTGCAGCGGCATCGAGAACTACTCGCGCCACCTCGACGGCCGCAAGGCCGGCGAGCCCCCCTACACGCTCATCGACTACTTCCCGAGCGATATGGTCTGCATCATCGACGAGTCCCACGTCACGGTGCCCCAGATCCGCGGTATGCACGAGGGCGACCGCTCGCGCAAGATCACCCTCATCGAGCACGGCTTTCGCCTGCCGAGTGCCCTGGACAACCGTCCCTTGCGCTTCGATGAGTTCGAGGCGCGCATCCCGCAGTTCGTCTACGTGAGCGCCACGCCGGGCGACTACGAGGAGCGCGTCTCGACCAACGTGGTGGAGCAGATCATCCGCCCCACGGGCCTGCTCGACCCCGAGGTCGACGTGCGGCCCATCCGCGGCCAGATCGACGACCTGCTCGCCGAGTGCAAGGCCCACGCCGCCCGCCACGAGCGCGTGCTGGTGACCACGCTCACCAAGCGCATGGCCGAGAACCTCACCGACCACCTGCTCGACGAGGGCCTCAAGGTGGCCTACATGCACTCCGACACCGCCACCATGGACCGCGTCGAGATCCTGCGCAAGCTGCGCACCGGCGTGATCGACGTGCTCGTGGGCATCAACCTTTTGCGTGAGGGCCTCGACATCCCCGAGGTGAGCCTCGTGGCCATCCTTGACGCCGACAAAGAGGGCTTCCTTCGCAACCGCCGCTCGCTGATCCAGACCATGGGCCGCGCGGCGCGCAACGTGAGCGGCAAGGTCATCATGTACGCCGACACCATCACCGACTCCATGCGCGTGGCCATCGACGAGACCCAGCGGCGCCGCTCGATCCAGGAGGCCTACAACAGGGAGCACGGCATCGAGCCGCGCAGCGTGCAGAAGGCCATGAGCGACATCACGAGCTTTATCACGACCGCCGCAAGCACCCTCGAGGGCCTGGAGCGCGACAACCTCGACGGGTCGCTCGGCCACGGGCAGTTCTACGCCCCCTCGAGCGAGCTCCAGAAGACGGCCGAGGACGTGGCCCGTGAGCTGGCGGCCCTGCCCAAAGACGAGGTGGCCCGCATCATGGCCGCCATCGAGGAGGACATGCAGGCGGCCAGCGAAAAGCTCGACTTCGAGGAGGCCGCCCGCCTGCGCGACCAGCTCGTCCGGCTCAAGGCGCGCATCGAGGGCACCGAGGAGTCCGAGATTATGGACCGCCTCAAGAAAGGCGCCCGCAAAAGCGTCGGCTACGGGGCGAACAAGACGGCCAAGCGGTTTAACAAGCACGCAAAACACTAACAAGGAGACCTTTTATGTCCCAGGAAGTCCTGTTTCTCGAATACCCCCGCTGCAGCACCTGCAAGAAGGCCAAGGCCTGGCTCGACGGCCACGACGTCGCCTACACCGACCGCCATATCGTGGAGGAGAACCCCACGGCCGAGGAGCTCGCCGCCTGGCATGCCCTGAGCGGGCTGCCCGTCCGCAGGTTCTTCAACACGAGCGGAACCCGCTACCGCGAGCTCGGCCTCAAGGAGCGGCTCGACGCGGGCATGACCGACGAGGAGTGCTACGAGCTGCTCGCCACCGACGGCATGCTGGTGAAGCGCCCCCTCGTCGTGGGGGAGGACTTTGTGCTCGTGGGGTTCAAGGAGCCCGAGTGGGAGGCGCGCCTTGGGTAACGCCGAGCCGGTGCCGGCTCCCGTCGTCGGCACAGACTGGCGCGAGGACGCCCACTTCAAGACCCGCATCCTGGTGGGCGACGAGGGGGTCGAGCGCCTGCGAAGTGCCCGGGTCGCGGTGTTGGGCCTGGGCGGTGTGGGCGGCTCCTGCGCCGAGGCCCTGGCCCGCGCCGGGGTTGGGACGCTCGTGCTCGTCGACGACGACGTGGTCTCCCCCACCAACCTGAACCGCCAGGCGCTCGCCTTCACGAGCACCCTGGGCAGGCCCAAGGCCGAGGTGGCGGCCGCCATGGCGCGCGACATCAATCCCGGGGTGCGCGCCGCGGCGCTCGAACGGCGCATCCTGCCCGAGGGGATTGCGGAGTTCTTCTCGGTCGACGTGCCTTTTTTGCTAGGGGAGCCCCAAGGGGCCGAGGGGATTCTCACCTATGTGGTCGACTGCCAGGACACCGTGGCCACCAAGATCGAGCTGGCCGCCTACTGCGAGGCCCATGGCATCCCGCTCGTGAGCTCCATGGGGACGGGGAACAAGCTCCATCCCGAGCTCTTCCGCATCGACGACATCTACCGCACCTCCGTGGACCCCTTGTGCAAGGCGGTTCGTCGCGAGCTGCGCCGGCGCGGGGTCAAGGGGCTCGAGGTGCTCTTCTCCACCGAGGAGCCGCGCAGGGTGGCCCCGCGGGAGGACGCCGAGCGCCGCGAGCGGACCTACGTGGGCACCGTGAGCTTCGTGCCGCCGGTCGCAGGGCTCATGCTGGCCGGTCATGTCGTGCGAAGGGTGCTGGGGATCGAGTAAGGCGCGCCACCGTTGCGCTTGTGCGAAGGTGCGCTATAATCCGAGTGACTTACCGGTATTTGACCGGACCGATGTCCCCGGATCGCCGGGGCGGTCCGGACGGAGAGGAACGGAGCGACTGCATGGCTGACGAGAACGTGAAGGCGGCGGGCGACACCTCCAAGCTCGCCCAGAACGACAAGAGCAACATCAAGCACGTCATCGGCGTGGTCTCGGGCAAGGGCGGCGTCGGCAAGTCGCTGGTCTCGGGCCTGATTGCCTGTGATGCGGCGCGGCGCGGCCTCAAGGTCGGCATCCTCGACGCCGACATCACCGGCCCCACGATCCCGCATATGTTTGGCTTCGACCGCGTGGGCATCACGGCCGTCGACAACCTGCTGGTGCCGGCCCGCACCCCCGAGGGCATCGAGGTCATGTCGATCAACCTGCTGCTGCGCAACCCCGACGACCCGGTGATCTGGCGCGGGCCCGTCATCGGCGGCTGCGTCAAGCAGTTCTGGAACGAGGTGGCCTGGGGCGACCTCGACGTGCTCGTGGTCGACATGCCCCCCGGCACGGGCGACGTGGCCCTCACCGTGTTCCAGTCCATCCCGGTCGACGGCGTGGTCATCGTGGCCTCGCCCCAGGACCTTGTGGCCACCATCGTGGGCAAGGCCGTGAACATGGCCAAGGACATGAACGTGCCGGTGCTCGGCCTCGTTGAGAACATGAGCTACTTCGAGTGCCCCGACTGCGGCAAGCAGTACAAGATTTTTGGCGAGAGCCACATCGACGATGTGGCCAAGAAGTACGGCCTCGACGTGCTGGCGCGCCTGCCCATCAACCCCGAGTACGCCGCCCTGTGCGACGCCGGCAAGGTCATGGACATCCCGAACCCCGGCATCGACGCCGAGAAGCTCCTCGACAAGGCGGCCGCCGTCAAGGTGGCGGCCTCCCTCGCCGGCGGTTGGACCGTCGCCGAGTAGGCCTTCTCCTATATGTTGTGGAAGCGTCCCGTCGGCCCTCTGTCGACGGGACGCTTTTCGTAGCTTTCCCAGCCGTTCAGAAAGGGCCGCCCCATGGCTATGGAACATCGCCCGCTCGTCGTGGTCGGGGCCGGCGCGTCCGGCATGGCCGCCTCCATCGCGGCCGCCCAGTCGGGGGTCGCGCCGTGCCTGCTCGAGGCGTCGGCCAAGGCGGGGCGCTCGGTCATGGCCGCGGGCAACGGCCGCTGCAACTTTGCCAACGCCGACCTGTCGCCCGAGCGCTACAACGAGCCGGCCTTCGTGGCGGCCGCCATGGGCGACGAGCCGCTCGCGCCGATCCTCGGATTCTTCGAGGCCCTGGGCCTGTGGTATGTGGCCGATGACGAGGGGCGGCTCTTCCCGCGCTCGCGGGCCGCGGCCTCGGTGCTCGACGTGCTGCTCGCCGCCATGGACGAGCGCGGCGTTGAGCCCCGCCTCGATGCGCGGGTCGTGGAGGTGCGCCCCCGCGACGGCGGATGGTGCGTGGTGCTCGAGTCGGGCGAGTTGCTCTCCTGCGACGCGCTCGTGTGGGCGGCGGGGGGCGGCAGCGCCGACGCGGTCGCCTCCGGTGCCGGGCTGCCCCTGGTTCCAGAGCGTGCCGCCCTGTGCCCGCTGGCCTGCGATCCGCGCCCCGGCAAGCCGCTCGACGGCGTGCGCGTCCCCTGCGCCGTGTCGCTTCTCAGCGGGCGCTCCACGGTGGCGCGGCGCGACGGCGAGGTGCTCTTCAGGCCCTACGGCCTCTCGGGCATCGCGGTGTTCGACCTCTCCCGCCTGGCGCGTCCGGGCGACGTCCTCTCGCTCGACCTGCTCCCTGACGTCGGGGAAGGGCAACTTGCGAGCCTGTTGTCCGAGCGCCTCGAACGGCGGTCGGCCCGTTGCTCCACCCGCGAGGGGTGTCTCGGCTTTCTCGACGGGGCGCTGCACCCCAAGGTCGGCCGCCACCTCATGGCCATTGCATGCGGCCCCGACGCCCGCCTGCCCATCGACTGCGGTCGTTTGGCTGCCCTTATGAAGGGTTGGGAGTTCACTGTGACAGGGACCGCCGACGAGACCCACGCCCAGGTGGTCCAGGGCGGCCTCGCGACGTCGGCGTTCGACCCCCTCACCTTGGAGGCACGGCAAGCCCCGGGTTTCTTTGCCTGCGGAGAGGCCCTCGACGTCGATGGCGAGTGCGGCGGCATGAACCTCGCCTGGGCGTGGAGCAGCGGTATGGTTGCCGGCGTGGCGGCCGCCCGGCACGTGCTGCGCTGCTAATATTCTCTTGCCATATTCACAACCCTGGCCTTGGGGAGAGACCCATGATCGAGATACGCAATCTGCACCTGCCCCTGTCGGGAGGCAAGGCGTCCGGACTGGCATACGACCCCGATCGGCTGCGGGACGCCGTGGCGCGCAAGCTCGGCTGCAGGCCCGGCGACCTGGGTTCCTGCACCGTGGTGCGCCGCTCGGTGGACGCGCGGCGCGCCCGCGACGTTCACTATGTGGCGACCGTCCGCACCGAGCTCGCGGCTTCGGACCCCAAAAGGGCCCAAGAGCGCCTGCTGGCGCGCCTCGACGACCCCAACGTCGCGGCTGCCGCCGTGGACGCCTACGTTCCCCCGCGGCTTCTCCCCGGGGCGGCCCCCGACGAGCGCCCCGTGGTGGTGGGCGCCGGGGCCGCAGGCCTCTTTGCGGCCGTTGCCCTTGCTGAGGCGGGCCTCGCACCCATCGTGATCGAGCGGGGGAGCGCGCCCCAGCAGCGCATGGCCGACGTGCGCCGCTTCTTCGAAAGCGCCGAGCTGGACCCCGAGAGCAACATCCAGTTCGGCGCCGGCGGCGCGGGCACGTTCAGCGACGGCAAGCTCACCACAGGCACCAGCTCGCCGGCTCACGGCTGGATACTCGACGCCTTTGTGGAGGCGGGGGCCTCTCCCGACATCCTCTGGCAGGCCGGCCCCCACATTGGCAGCGACGTGCTGCCCGGGGTCGTCGCCAACCTCGTCTCGCGCATCAAGCGCGCGGGGGGCGAGGTGCGCTGGCGCACGCGCCTCGTCGAGATCGTGGTCGAGAACGGCGAGGTGGCGGCCGTGCGCACCGAGAGCACGAGGCCCGACGCGCCCCAGGACGACGAGCTGGCCTGCAACAAGCTGGTCTTGGCCTGCGGCCATTCGGCCCGCGACGTGTTTGAGCTGCTCAAGTCCATGGGCCTCTCGCTCGAGCCCAAGGTCTTCTCCATGGGAGCCCGCATCGAGCATCCCCAGAACATGATCGACCGGGTGCAGTACGGCGGCATCGCCGGCAGCGCGGCCCTCCCACCGGCCACCTACAAGCTCAACGCGCGCCTGCGCGACGGGCGCGGCGTCTACACGTTCTGCATGTGCCCCGGAGGCACCGTGGTGGCCGCCACGAGCGAGGAGGGCTGCGTCGTCACCAACGGCATGAGCGAGTTCGCCCGTGACGGCCGCAACGCCAACTCGGCGTTGGTGGCCAACGTCCACCCCGAGGACGTCCCGGGCATCGCCGACGACGTGCTGGCCGGCGTCGAGCTGCAGCGCCGGGTCGAGCGGGCCGCCTTTGAGGCAGGTGGGGGCGGCTACATGGCACCCGCCCAGGTCCTGGGCGACTTCATGGACCGCAAGGCGTCCCGCTTTGGCGGCCGCATCAAGCCCACCTACCCGTTGGGGGTGCGCTGGGGCAGCGTCGGCCGGGTACTCCCGGACTTCGTGGAGCGCGCCCTGCGGGCTGCCGTCCCGATCTTCGGGCGCAAGCTCGAGGGGTTCGACCGCACCGACGCCGTGCTGACCGGCGTGGAGACGCGCACGAGCTCGCCGGTGCGCGTCCGCCGCGACGCCTCCTGCGAGAGCGTCGACGTGCGCGGGCTCTACCCGTGCGGCGAGGGTGCCGGGTACGCGGGCGGCATCATGAGCGCCGCCGCCGACGGCCTGCGCTGCGCTGCGTCCCTTGTGGACTCGGTGAACGGTCGGCGGTAGACCTGCGTCCTGCCCGATACTGGTCTCGACCGTCGGCCCGCGTCGGAGCGGGCCGACCTTAACGAAAGGTTGCCTATGAACACCTCCATTCGCCGGTATGCCGCGCGCTGGGCGGCTGCCATGCTGGCCTTCGCATGCGCGCTGTGCCTGTGTCTTCCCGCCTTGGCGGCCGAAGGCGTGACCCGCAGCATCGGAGGGGTCAACTTCACCGTGCCCGCGGACTGGGAGGAGGCCTCTCTGGTCGAGGGCGTCGAGGTCGACGGCCTCTCCGAGCTTGACGTCTACGCCAAGGAGGACGGCGCCCTCATCGTGGGCCTGCTGCCCGACGCCGCCCTGGGCGGCACCACGCTCGACGCGCTCCAGATGATTGCCGACCTCGCCCCCTCGATAATCGAGGAGGAGGTGCCCTTCCTCTCGGCGAGCTTCAGCGCCCAGGAGGAGCAAGGCCGTCCGTGCCTCACCGTCTCCACCGACGACATCTTCTTCAACGGGGTGCAGTACGCCCTCACCGCCAAGCTTTTCGTCGTCGACGGTACTGACTTCTCCGGCGGCGTGGTCATGGTCTCCTTCCTACCCGCCTCGGGCCAGGTGACCGAGGGCTTTGCCGACACCCTGCTCGTCTCCCACGACGAAGCCTTCGACGTGACCGTGGGCGGCATCGCCTACACCGTTCCCGCCGGCAGCGCGTCGTTCGAAGGCTCCATCTTCGGCATCGACTTCTTCTGCGCCGTCGCCGACGACGGTGTCGCCGCCCTGGTCAACGTCCCCTATGTGGTCGACGGCGAGGTCGTCACGGTTGCGGACATGCAGGAGCTCGCTGACGAGATGACGCCCGAGGCGCTCATGGAAGGCGTCGACGCCACCGGGAACACGACCCTTGAGCTGCTCGACTTTTGGGCCGGGGCCTACGAGTTCCTTGGTTTCCCGACCCTGGGCGTCGAGATGACCATGGCCGACCAGTCCATGGACGAACCCCTCTACCTGGCCATCACCGCCAGCGACACCTCCGAGGGCGTGTCGGTGCTCGTGGCGCTCCAGCCCGACGGCAGCCCCTTTGTCGAGAACCTCCTGGGCAGCGCCGTGGCCGTGGCCTCCCCGCGCCTCGCCCCGCAGACCGCGCTTCCTGCGGCCGCGCCGGCTGCAGACAACGCCGACCCCGGTTTTTCCGTGGGGCTTTAGGACATGTAAGGAAGTTCCCGCACCCGAAGCGGGTTTGAAGGCGGCCGCGGCGCATCTCATGGCGCCGCGGCCGCCTTTCTGTCGGCACGGTGGTTTGGTCGTGGAGTTATTTCGACGCTAGGGCTTTCGTGCTATACTGCGAACACTCGTTCTAGAAAGACTTCTCTCATATCATATCCACGGACTGCGGGTCTGAGGCTTGCGGCCGTGGCGTTTTCCAACGCCGTCGTCACGCTGACCCGAAAGGGGACCGAACGTTGAGTCAGAGCAGCATCGTCATCCGTGGGGCCCGCGAGCACAACCTCAAGGACGTGTCCCTGGAGATACCCCGCGACAAACTCGTCGTCATCACGGGCCTTTCGGGCTCCGGAAAAAGCTCGTTGGCGTTCGACACGATCTACGCGGAGGGGCAGCGCCGCTACGTGGAGTCGCTGTCGAGCTATGCGCGCATGTTCCTTGGCCAGATGGACAAGCCCGACGTCGACAGCATCGACGGCCTGTCTCCCGCCGTGTCCATCGACCAGAAGACCACGTCCAAGAACCCCCGGTCCACGGTGGGCACCGTGACCGAGATCTACGACTACCTGCGTCTCCTCTTTGCGCGCATCGGCATCCCCCACTGCCCGGAGTGCGGCCGCGTCATCGAGAAGCAGACGACCGACCAGGTGGCCGACAAAATTATGGCCGCTGCGGCCGGCCGACGCGCCCTTGTGCTCGCCCCGGTCGTGCGGGGGCGCAAGGGCGAGTTCACCAAGCTCTTCGAGGACCTGCGCCGCGAGGGCTTCTCGCGCGTGCGGGTCGACGGCGAGGTGCGCCGCCTCGACGACGAGGCCATAGAGCTCGACAAGAAGTTCAAGCACACCATCGAAGTCGTCGTGGACCGGGTCGCCGTGCGCGAGGACTCCCTGGGCCGCATCGCCGAGGCGGTCGAAAGCGCCACCAAGCTCGCCGACGGCAACGTGCAGGTCTGGGTGATGGAGGAGGGTGAACGGCCGGGTGAGCTGCTCGAGTACTCGCTTGCGCTGTCGTGCCCGGTTCACGGCCACTCCATCGACGAGCTGCAGCCGCGCGACTTCTCGTTCAACGCCCCCTACGGGGCGTGCCCGGAGTGCGACGGTCTCGGCGTCCACAAGGTGGTCGACGTAGAGGCCTTGATTGTGGACCCCTCCAAGCCGGTGGGCGACGGTGCCCTCGGGGGGATCTTCGGCATGAGCAACTACTACCCCCAGATCTTCGACGCCGTGGCGCGCCACCTCGGCTACGACCCGGCCACGCCCTGGCAGGATCTGTCCCGCAAAGCGCAGAAGACGTTCATCGAAGGCCTCGGGAACAAGAAGGTCAAGGTCGACTACCGCACCCGGGACGGGCGCGACACCAGCTGGACGACCACCTTCTCGGGACTCTCGAACATCATATTCAGCCGCTACAACGAGACGACCAACGACAACGTGAAGGCCCGTCTCGAGCAGTTTATCCGCGACGAGCCCTGTACCGCCTGCCACGGCGCCCGCCTCAAGCCCGAAATCTTGGCCGTGACCGTGGGGGGCAGGTCCATCTACGAGGTCTGCTGCATGAGCACGGTCGAGGGACTTGCGTTCTTCCGCTCCCTGGCCCTCGACGAGCGCGAGCGTTTCATCGGCGAGCGCATCGTGAAGGAGATCGTGGAACGGCTCCAGTTCCTTGTCGACGTGGGCCTGGGCTACCTGACCCTTGAGCGCTCCGCCACGACCCTCTCGGGCGGCGAAGCCCAGCGCATCCGCCTGGCCACCCAGATCGGCGCCGGCCTCATGGGCGTCCTCTACATCCTCGACGAGCCGAGCATCGGCCTCCACCAGCGCGACAACGAGCGGCTCATCGCCACGCTCGACCATCTGCGCGACCTCGGGAACACCGTGGTCGTGGTCGAGCACGACGAGGACACCATCCGTGCCGCCGACTACGTGGTCGACATGGGGCCCGGTGCCGGGGAGCAGGGCGGCGAGGTCGTTGCCGCAGGTACCCCGGCCGAGATCGAGGCCTCTGCGCAGTCGCTCACGGGAGCCTACCTCACGGGGCGCCGCATGATCGACCTGCCCCTTGAGCGCCGGCATCCCGAACGCGGTTCCGTGCGCCTGCTCGGGGCGTCGGCCAACAACCTCAAAGACGTCGACGTGGATATCCAGATCGGGACCCTCACCGTCGTGACGGGCGTCTCGGGGTCGGGCAAGAGCTCTCTGGTGACCGACACCTTGGCGCCGGCGTTGACCAACGCCGTCCACCGCTCGAACCGCCCCGCGGGCCCCTACCGGGCGCTCGAGGGCCTCGACCTCATCGACAAGGTCATCGACATCGACCAGTCTCCCATCGGCCGGACGCCCCGGTCCAACCGCTGCGAGGCCTGCAAGGGCGACGGCCAGATCAAGATCGAGATGCACTTCCTTCCCGACATCTACGTGCCATGCGAGCAGTGCGGGGGCAAGCGTTATAACCGCGAGACCCTTCAGATCACCTACCGCGGCAAGTCCATCAGCGACGTGCTCGACATGACGGTTCACGAGGCGCTCGCGTTCTTCTCGAACATCCCCAACGTCAAGCGCAAGCTCCAGACCCTCTACGACGTGGGCCTGGGCTATGTGCGCCTGGGCCAGCCGGCCACGACCCTCTCGGGCGGCGAGGCCCAGCGCGTCAAGCTGGCCAAGGAGCTCCATCGCCGACAGACGGGCAAAACCTTCTACATCCTCGACGAGCCGACCACGGGCTTGCACTTCGAGGACGTGCGGCAGCTCCTCGAGGTGCTCCAGCGTCTCGTCGATGCCGGCAACACCGTGCTGGTCATCGAGCACAACCTCGACGTGGTCAAGGTGGCCGACCAGATCATCGACATGGGTCCCGAGGGCGGCAGCCTCGGCGGTACCGTCGTGGCCACGGGCACGCCCGAAGAGGTGGCGGCCAACGCCGCAAGCGTCACGGGGCGCTTCCTCGGGCCCATCCTCGAGCGAGACCGGCGGCGCATGGCGCAGCGCGGTCAAAAGACCGCCGTCGAGGTGCGGGCCGAGGAGGTCGAGGTCGTGGGCCTTCCCGACGTCGAGGCCGAGGTGGAGTAGGATGGCAAAGGCGGGGAAAGGGGAGGCACCCAAGACGAACGCGATGCGCGAGCTCGACCGCGCGGGGATCGACTACGAGGTGCACGCCTACGAGATAGAGGACGAGACGACGGTCGGCATCGGCCAAAGGGTGGCGCAGGTCACCGGCATCGACGAGCATGCGGCCTTCAAGACCCTTGTGTGCGTGTCCCCGCGCA
>JAHZGC010000018.1:40300-74625 GCA_019421015.1 Coriobacteriaceae bacterium
CCCGTGGCCGACGAGCTCGACTTGAAGAAGGCGGCCCGGGCCGCCGGGGAGAAGTCCTTGGCGCTGGTGAACTGGCGCGACCTGCGCGACCTTACGGGCTACGTCCGCGGTGGATGCACGCCCATCGGGATGAAGAGGCCTTTCCCGGTCTACATCGACGAGACCGCCCAGCTTTTCGACCGTATCGGCCTGTCGGGAGGCGCAATCGGGGTCCAGCTCGTCCTCGACCCCGAGGAGCTCGCCGGGTTCTGCGGCGCGTCCTTTGTCGACCTGGCGGAGGGCTGACCATGGGGGAGTATCGCGGAAAGCACTTCAAGGGCGAGCCGACCCCCGAGCCTTCTGACCGGGCCCTCGCCGGAGAAACCCAGGAGTTCCTGCGGGTCCTCGAGGGGCGTGAGCCGGCCGGGGACCCCGTCCTCGCCGGGGAGACCGCCCAGTTCCTGCGCATAGCCCAGACCCTCGACGCACCCCCGGCCGTGCCGAGGACGGTGCCTGACGGCGTTCCCGCCCACTTCGGCCCTCAGCGGTCCCCGGTGCAGGAGCTCCCATCCCGGGAGGAGGCGCCTGAGGTCGAGGAGGCCGTCGGCCGCTCCGCCATGCTCATCAGCCTCTGCGTGATCGTCTCGCGCGTCACGGGCTTCGTCCGTACGTGGGCCATGGGCTTTGCCATGGGAACGACGCTGCTCAGCTCCTCCTACCAGGTGGCGTGCAATCTACCGAACCTGCTCTACGAGCTGGTCTTGGGCGGTATGCTCGTGACGGCCTTCCTGCCGGTGTACGTCTCGGTCCGCAAACGGGAGGGCGTGGAGCGGGCCAACGCCTACGCCTCGACGCTCATGGGCATCGTGTTGGTGTTCCTCGGGGTCATCTCGCTGCTCGCCATCGTCTTTGCACCTCAGGTGGTCTGGACGCAGATGTTCCTCAACGCTTCGGGAGACCGGGAGCTGGTCGCCTACTTCTTCAGGTTCTTTGCAATCCAGCTGCTGTTCTACGGTGTCTCCGCCATAGCCGGGGGGCTGCTGAATGCCCGGCGCGACTACTTCTGGAGCTCGGCGGCGCCCATCGCAAACAACGTCGTGGTCATCGCCGTCATGTTCGTCTATGTGTTCATTGCCCCGACCAACCCCGAGCTGGGCAAGCTCGTCATTGCCGTGGGCACCCCCCTCGGGGTGTTCGTACAGATGGCCATGCAGCTGCCCGCCCTGGCCAAGAACGGCATTTCCCTGCGGCCCTGGCGCATCGACCTCCACGACCCGGCGCTGCGCGAGACCCTAGCGCTCGGCCTGCCCACCATCGTGGTCACTCTGATGTCCTTCGTCACGGTGTCGGTGCAAAACGCCGCCGCCATGGCGGTCTCCGACGCCGGCTCGTCGGTGCTCTTCTATGCCCGGCAGTGGTTCACGCTGCCCTACGCCTTCCTCTCGGTGCCGCTGACCACCACGCTTTTTACGGAGCTCTCCTCCATGGTGGCCGACGGGGACCGCGAGGGGGTGCGTCGGGGCATTGCGTCGGGCACGCTTCAGAACCTGTTCTTCATGGTGCCGTTCGCGCTGTACCTCATGGTATTCTCGGTACCGCTCGTCTCCCTGTTCCAAGCCGGCAACTTCGAGCAAGGCAGCGTGGAGCTCGTCTCCACCTATCTGGCCTTCATGGCGGCGTCGCTGCCCTTCTATGCGTTGTTCCTCTTCATGCAGAAGGCGTTCAGCGCCCTCAGGGTTCTCAAGGCCTACGCCCTGTGCAACGTGGCGGCCTCGGTCGTGCAGGTAGTGCTGACGCTGGCGCTGGCCCTTGGCGTGGCGGGTTGGGAGGGGTTCGGCCTTCCGGGCATCGCCATGGCCCAGACGGCCTTTTATGTCTTTGGTGTCGTGTGGTGCTATGTGTACCTGCGCGCGAAGCTTGGTCCCCTCGGCGCGCGCCAGCTTGCCGTCGGTGCTCTGTGCTCCCTGCTCCTGGGCGCGTTGGGCGCGGCGGCGGGCGGGGCGGTGCTCTGGGCCCTCGAGGCGTTCGTCGCCCCCCTTGGCGGGGGCATCCTCCAGGCCTTTGGCTACGTTGTGGCCGGCGGCGTGGTGTCGCTGCTGGTGACCTATGGCCTCGCATTGGCCCTCAAGGTGCCGGGCTCGGCTTTTATCGGAAGGCTGTTTGGCAGGTTTGTCCGCCGGTGACGGTTGACACGCCGGCCATAGAGAAAGGCTTGATGCTGTGGGAGTGTTGGTGAGCTGCGAGGACGTGAGCCTCGAATACCCGACCCGCAAGGTGCTCGGGGGCGTGAGCCTGGGCGTGCACGAGGGCGACCGCATCGGCATCGTGGGCAAGAACGGCGACGGTAAGTCTACGCTTCTCAATGTGGTCTCGGGACTGCTCGAGCCCGACTCGGGCCGTGTGGTCATGCGCCGCGGCACCAAGGTCGGCGTGCTCGGGCAAAAGGACGGGTTGGACGAGGCCGCGACGGTGGGGGAGTGCGTCGTGGGAGACATCCCCGCCCACGAGTGGGCCGCCGATCCCAAGATCCGCTCCGTTATCGATGCCCTGATAGGCGACGTCGACTGGGATGCGCGCATCGGGACGCTGAGCGGCGGCCAGCGACGTCGCGTGGACCTCGCCCGGCTCTTGATCGGCGATTGGGACGTCCTTGCCCTCGACGAGCCGACCAACCACCTCGACATGCGTGCCATCGCCTGGCTCGCCGATCATCTTAAGAGCCGTTGGAACGATGGCCAGGGGGCGTTCCTCGTGGTCACCCACGACCGCTGGTTCCTCGATGAGGTCTGCCTTGCCATGTGGGAGGTGCATGACGGTACGGTCGACCCCTTTGAGGGCGGTTACTCCGCCTATATCCAGCAGCGCTTGGAACGCGACCGTCAGGCAAGGGCCATGGAGGAGCGTCGTCAGAACCTCCTGCGCAAGGAGCTTGCGTGGCTGGCACGCGGCCCGCAGGCGCGCGGCACCAAGCCCAAGTTTCGCGTCGAGGCGGCGCGCGACCTCATCGCAGACGTCCCCCCCATGCGCAACGAGCTGGAGCTCCACCGCCTTGCCGTGAGCCGCCTGGGCAAGGACGTGATCGAGCTCAAAAACGTGAGCGAGTCCTTTGGCGATAAGCGGGTTCTCGACGACGTGAGCTGGATCGTGGGCCCGGGGGACCGCTACGGCATCATGGGGGCCAACGGCGCGGGCAAGTCAACGCTGCTCGGCATCATGGACGGGAGCATCAAGCCCACGAAGGGCGGCGTCAAGATCGGACAGACGGTCAAGTTCGCCGTGCTCTCGCAGCGACTCGACGAGCTCATGAAGCACAAGGGCGAGACCGTGCGCGAGGTGCTGAACACGGTCAAGCGCCGCTATGTCATCGACGGCAAGGAGTACACCCCGGCCCAGCTGCTCGAGCTTTTGGGCTTTGAGCCGGGCCAGCAGCTCACGCGCGTCGAGGAGCTCTCGGGCGGTCAGCAGCGCCGGCTGCAGCTCATGCTCGTGCTTCTGAGCGAGCCCAACGTCCTCATCCTCGACGAGCCGGGCAACGACATGGACACCGACATGCTCGCCATGCTCGAGGATTTGCTCGACTCCTGGCCGGGCACCCTGCTGCTCGTGAGCCACGACCGCTACCTCATGGAGCGCGTCACCGACCACCAGTTCGCCCTCATGGACGGCAAGGTCACCCACGTGCCCGGCGGGGTCGACGAGTTCCTGCGCAAGCTCGAGGAGCACGACCGCCAGGCGCAGAGGGAGTCGGAGGCCAAGTCTCAGAAGAAAGATGCGGTGCGGACGCCTGCGCCCTCCCCGTCTTTGAGCCGAAGCGAGGAGTATCGCCTGCGCAAGCAGCTGTCGAGCGTCGAGCGCAAGATGGACACCCTGCGTAAGAAGATCGACGACCTGCGGGGGTGCATGCTGACGCTTCCACCCACCGACTTCGAGGCTCTGGGAAAGCTGCAGGCCGAGGTGGACGGGCTGCAGGCACAGCACGAGGATTTGGAGCTCGAATGGCTTGAACTCTCTGAGCAGTTAGAGGGTTAGACGGTCAAGTTGGTTTTCCGTTCATGCGTTGAACGTCTGCGAAGACTCGGCTTTGAACGAGAAGCGCCGGGAAACTCCTTTGACGGGGCTTCCCGGCGCTTTGCCATCTAGAATTGTCGGCCTTGGTGGGCGTCGTTCTGTGGGGCGTTGCTTGTCTACTTGGCGTTCTTGCGGGCACGGACGATGAGGGCGACGGCTGCCGCGATAATCGCCACGCCGGCCACGGCGCCTGCCACGATGGCGGCTACGGGCACGCTGTTGTCGCCGGTCTGGACCACGGCGTTTCGGGCGGCGACGTTGACGGTGCAGTAGACGGTCTGGCCTGCCACCGTGCCCCTGGCCTTGAAGGTGCCTGCCTGGGCATAGGAGGCGGCATCGACGGCGTCCCACGTCACGGCCTCGTCGGTCGTGTCGCCGTTGGACCAGCGGATGCTGGCGGTCTTGGGCAGCACGGGGGCAGTGCCTGCGGTCGTCTCGACCGTGAGGTTGTTCTGGACGCCGGTGACGCGCGGCTTAGCCACGTTCACCGTGATGCTGGCGGTGAGGTCGGTGCCGTTGACCGCGCCTTCGACGGTGAACGTGCCGCTGTTGTGATAGCTCGAGGCGTCGACGGGGGCCCAGCTGACCGGCTCGGCCTTGACGCTGCCGTCGGAGTAGGTCACGTTGACCGTCGTCGGCAGGACGGGGGCCGTGCCGGCCTCGGTGTTCACGGCGGCCGGCTGCTCGACGCTCACGATGGTCAGGGGAAGGACCTTTACGGTGCAGCTTACGGTGACGTTGGGATAGGATTCGAGCGTGCCGGAGACGGACACGGTGCCTTCCTTGCTGTACGAGGAGGCGGGCACCTCCACCCACGAGACCTTCTCCTCGGTGGTGGTGTCGTCGGACCAGGTGACCTTGACGCTTTCGGGGAGCTTGGGTGCGGTCCCGACGTAGGTCTCCACCGTGGTCGCCTCGACGGCCTCGACGGCGGGTGCCGCCTGAACCACTTTGACGTCGATGGTGACCGTGAGGTCGGTTCCCTCGACCGTGCCGTCTACCTGGAATGTCTTGCCGGCCTGCGCATAGTCCTCCTCGGGGATATTGTCCCAAGTGACGTCTGCGCTTTTCTGACTGCCGTCGCTCCACACGACCATGACGCTGGCGGGCAGGATGGGCGCGGTGCCGGCCTGGGTGGTCACGGGCTCGGGGGTCTCTGCCTTTACGGCCGTGGGTGCCTTCTCCACCACGTCGACGGTGGTCTCGACGGAGAAGTTGCCGTTGACGGTGCCCTTGAGGGTGAAGTTTCCGGGCTCGTCGGTCGCTCCGGCAGGAATCGCGTCCCAGGTCACCGGTATTTCGAACTCGGTCGGCTCGGCGGAGGAACCCGCGGGGGCATAGCTGCCGTGCACCTCGGCCGCAATGACCGGGTCGGCGGTACCCTCATCGACCTCTGCCTGGTCTACATGGTACGACGTGACGAACTGGACAACCTGCGTGACCTTCTTGGTGTCGGCCTCGCTGTTGTCGACGTATTCGCTCGTGCGGTCCTTTTCGACAACCACCTCGGCGGTTCCGAGGAGAACTCCCTTGCTGTCGGGCGTCAGATCTTCCGGAAACTTCCATGCGACGTCGATCGTCCCCTCGGTGCCGTCGGTCTTGACGACCTCGACGGTGCCGGGGATATCCTCGAGGGCCTTCTCGAGGCTCTCGCTGTCGAACTCGGCCTGGATGTAATAGACCTCGGGGTCGGTGAAGTCGGCGACCACGGGAAGGGTCTGCTGGTCGGAATCCTCGTCAGTGGCGGGTTTCTCAGCATCCTCCCCGTTCGTGTCGGGCTCGCTGGCGTCAGGGGCCGCCGGGTTCTCCCCGTTGGCACCGGGGTCATTGGGCTCGTCGGTGGCGTCGGTGGCCGGGTCGGCGTTCGTCTGGTTGTCGCCGTTCGGTGCGGGCGGCACATCCTGCCCATCGTCGACGGGCGTGTCGGGCTCTTGGGTGTTATCTGCGGGGTTCTGACCGGTGCCGCCGTTTGCCGCCGAGTCGTTGGGATTGTCGGGCTGGCTCCCATCGGCTTGGTCGGGGCTCGCGTCGTCGGGAGAACCGTCGGGGTCGTCGCCCTGATCGGGAGACTGACTATCGTCCTCGTTGCCGGCATCCGGCACGACTGTGGAATCGGTGGCAGCATCGGGATCCGAAGGCGTCTCGGTTGCGCCATCGCTCGTATCGGTCTCGTCGGGCTGGGCTTGGCCGGGTGTCTCGGGGTTGGGGGTTGCGTTGGGGTCCGCAGCGTCTCCCTGTTCGCCGTCTTTACCAGGTTCGCTGACGGTGTCCTGGTTGCCGTCGGATTCGACGACCTCCTCGGGGGCGGGCTCGGTATCGGGCGCGGTCACGTCGATGGCGACGCTGGCAAGGGAGGTGCCGTCGGTCAAGGCGATGTTTACCTGGGCGTTGCCTGCGGCGAGCGCCGTGGCCGTGGCGGTCAGGCCGTTGCCGGCGACCTCCAGCACGCTTGGGTCGCTGCTGGACCAGACCGGCGGCGTGGCGGGCTGGACCGGGGCGGTGCCGTTGAGCAGCAGGTTGGCGCTCAGGCTTGCCGTGCCGCCGACTTCAAGCTGGGGGGTGTCGGACTCCAGCTTGGCCGAGAGGTCGCTCGGGGCAACGTTGAGGGCGATGGTCTGATGCCCGTTGAGCGGGGTCGCCTGAACGGCGTCGTCGGCCCCGAACTCCGCCACCACGGCAAGGGTGCCGTCGTCGGCCGTAAAGACCGAGATACCGACGGCTGTGGACGAGCCCACGACGTTCTGGTAGTTGGACGTGCCGTTGTCGCTGAGCCAGTCGGAGACGAGGGCCGTGAGGTCGGCGCCGCTCGTGGACATGACGATGTTCTCAGCGGCGGCCTGGGAAGGCGCCGCAGGGGCGGCCGATCCCATATAGGCCACCTCGGCCGCCCTGGTTTGGGCGAGAACCTGCAGCGACGAGGACCAGGAGAGCTTTTGCAGCCCCGCGGCTTCGCGCACGGCGTTTATCTGGTCGACCAGCTTGGTGGCGGCGTCTACGTCGTAGGTGCCGTCGGCAGTCACGGTCACCGACCCGCTGCCGACGCTGACCTGCGCCACGTCGTCCGCAAGGGCGGGCGTGGGGTTCTGCACGGGCTCGCCGGCGACCAGGGCCGCGCCGGTGAGAAGCACGGCCGTGCTTACCGCTATTCGCTTGCAAAGCCAGGACGCTTCGTTGGTCATGCTGGGTCCCTCCTTGTCTGTTGGCCGGCGGGCGACCCCGCCGTATCGTCAACGCACCATACATAATGACGCATCTGTACCCGTTCCAGGGCAAATCTTATAGAATGCGGAGGCATCCACACGAAGCCGCAACCTTTGGCGGCATTGCATGCAGGGGGTTCGCCATGGAAAAAGAGCCGGTTATGGAGGCGTTCGACCTGGGGGAGAGTCCCAGCGCCCTTATAGTCATAGACATGCAGCACGGTTTTATCGACGCGATGTCGTCGCTGTGCATCGTCGGGGCGCAGGAGACCGTTCCCGCCTGTGCCCGGGTGCTCGACACTGCTCGCGGAAGCGGGGTGCCGGTAATCTACGCCCTGCGGCGTTACGCCCCGGACGGCAGCGATGTGGAAGCTGCGCGGCTCGAAGCATGGCTGGCCGACAGGGCGCTGTCGGATGGGTGTGACGACCCGCATACCTGCGACGTCCCGGTTGTTATGGCACCCAAGGAGGGCGACCGCGTCATCTTCAAGCCGCGTTACTCGGCGTTCTTCGGTACGGGACTTGACGTGCTGTTGCGTCGTTTGGGCGTGCAGACTGTCGTGCTCATAGGTACGACCACGCCGAACTGTGTGCGTTCGAGCTGCTACGACGCCCTTTCGCTTGACTACAACGTCGTGGTGGTCTCAGACTGCACGAGCTCGCGCACTCCCGACGTACAGCGGGCAAACCTCGAGGACATGGCCATGGCGGGCGCGCAGATTATCGACAGCGGGCGTTACTGCGGAAGGGGCCTGACCGGCCTGCCCGACCATGCCCGTACGGCCAGGGCGTTCGTGGGGTGACAGGAAATCCGGTCGGTCCGTTAAACGTGGACCGGCCCTCGCAAGGCGCGTGGAGGCGATGCGTACTTGGTGTACGTGAGCCTCCACGGAGCGCGGCGAGGGCCGGCCCACAACAAACTACAGGTAGAAGAGGATGTCGTTGTAGGTGGGCAGGGGCCAATACTCCTTCGAGCAGATGGTCTCCATGGCGTCCACGGCCGCGCGCAGGCGGTCCATGGCGGGCAGCACCTCGTCGCGGCACTTGTTAGCGCGCTCCTGCAGATCCTCGGTGGCCACCATGGCGTCGTGGAGGTCCTTGAGCTCGTCGATGCCGTCGCTAATCTGGTCGGCGCCCTCGCAGAGCTTCTTGAGCAGTTTGGTCTCGGCGCGGCAGGGGGCGTCCAGGTCCTTCTTGACCGCCAAGTTGGCCGCCACGTCGGCGGCGTAGGCGTTCACGGCCGGCAGGATGAGGGAGTTCGCCATGTCGAGCATCGTGAGGGTCTCGATGTTGATGAGGTTGGCGTACTGCTCGAGCTTGATCTCGTAGTGGCTGATCGTCTCGACGCGGCTCATGACGCCAAAGTCCTCGAGCAGCGAGAGGTTCTTCTCGTCGAGCATCGCCGGGGCGGCGTCGGGCAGCGTGCGCAGGTTTGCAAGGCCGCGCTTGGCCGCCTCGACGGGCCAGTCGGGGCTGTAGCCATCGCCGTTGAAGATGACGTTCTGGTGGGCGACGAGCTGGTCGCGCACGTACTTCATGGCGTCGGCCTCAAAGTTCTCGGAGCCCTCCATGGCGTCGGCGAACTCCTTGAGCGTCTTGGCCACGGCGGTGTTGAGGACCATGTTGGGGTCGGAGAGGTTCTGGTTGGAGCCGGCAGCGCGGAACTCGAACTTGTTGCCCGTGAAGGCGAAGGGCGAGGTGCGGTTGCGGTCGGTGGTGTCCTTGCTCAGGTTGGGGAGCACCGGCACGCCCAGGTCCATGGACTCCTTGCCGTGGGACTCGTAGTGGGCGTTGTTGATGATGGCCTGCACCACGGCGTTGAGCTGGTCGCCCAGGAAGATCGAGATGATGGCGGGCGGCGCCTCGTTGGCGCCCAGACGATGGTCGTTGCCGGCCGAGGCCACGCTCACGCGCAGCATGTCCTGGTACTCGTCGACGGCGGCGATGATGCAGCTCAAGAAGACGAGGAACTGGAGGTTCTCCTCGGGGGTGTCGCCGGGGTCGAGCAGGTTGGTGCCGTCGGCCGCCAGCGACCAGTTGTCGTGCTTGCCCGAGCCGTTGACGCCGGCAAAGGGCTTCTCGTGCTCCAGGCACACCAGGCCGTGGTGGCTGGCAAGGATCTTCATGAGCTCCATGACCAGCAGGTTGTGGTCGATGGCGACGTTGGCCTCCTCGAACACGGGTGCGAGCTCGTGCTGGGTGGGGGCGACCTCGTTGTGCTTGGTCTTGGCGGGGATGGCGAGCTTCCAGAGCTCCTCGTCGAGCTCCTTCATAAAACGGCTCACCGTGGGGCGGATGGCGCCGAAGTAGTGCTCCTCGAGCTCCTGGCCCTTGGCGGGTGCGGCGCCGAAAAGGGTACGCCCGGTGAGGATGAGGTCGGGGCGCTTGGCGTAGTCCTCCTCCTTGATGAGGAAGTACTCCTGCTCGGGGCCCACGGTGGCGACCACGCGTACGGGGTCGCTGCCGAAGAAGCGCAGCACGCGGCGCGCCTGGTTGCTCACGGCGTCCATGGAGCGCAGCAGCGGCGTCTTCTTGTCGAGCGACTCGCCGGTATAGCTCACGAAGGCCGTGGGGATGCAGAGCACGTCGTCTTTGATGAAGGCCGGGCTCGTGGGGTCCCAGGCGGTGTAGCCACGCGCCTCGAAGGTGGAGCGGATGCCGCCGGAGGGGAAGCTCGAGGCGTCGGGCTCGCCCTGGACGAGCTCTTTGCCCGAGAAGGTCATGATGGCGGTGCCGTCGGCCTCGGGGTCGAGGAAGGAGTCGTGCTTCTCACTCGTGATGCCCGTGAGCGGCTGGAACCAGTGGGTGTAGTGGGTCGCCCCCTGTTCGATCGCCCACTCCTTCATGGCGTGGGCCACGACGTTGGCCACCTCGATGTCGAGGGGCGCCCCCTCCTTGATGGTCTTGAGCATGGCCTTGTAGGTGACCTTGGGGAGCTTCTCGCGCATCACCTTCTGGCTGAATACCCTGGTTCCGTAGATCTCGCTCGGATTGACTGCCATGGGTCACACTCGCTTTCTGTAGGGCGGGTCGGTGGCGTGGCGCCTTGGGCGGCGCGACGGGGACCTTGATGACGGTTCCATAGTCTAGAGGGCCAATGTATCGCATGAGTTACCGTTTGGGTACGCAGCGGTGACTAAACCACAGCTGTATCGTTTCTTGGGGGAGAGAACGGCTTGCGGGCCCAAACCGTGCAGGCGTGCCATACTGAACGCTCAACCCTGCGTGTAGACGCCGGTCGAGTACCGGCCTCTTTACGTCGAACGAGAGGAGTTCCGATGGCAGAGCCCGAAGAGAGGTCGACGAGCACGGTAGCCGCGGCGCAGCCGGCGTCCGGTGGGACCTACGCCGTCATCGACGGCAACTCGCTCATGCACCGGGCGTTCCACGCCATCCCGCCTTCGATGAACGCTCCCGACGGCAGGCCCACCAACGCCTTGTTTGGCTTTGTGAGCATGCTCATCAAGCTGGTGGAGGAGTTCGGGCCCGACGGCCTTGTCGTGGTGTTCGACAAGGGCCTGCCCCAGGTCCGTATGGACCTGCTTCCTCAGTACAAGGCCCAGCGGCCCCCGCGCGACCCCATGCTCTCCGAGCAGTTCCCCATGGTGCGCGCGCTGCTCGAGGCCATGGCCGTGCCCGTCTACGCCGTCGAGGGCTGGGAGGGCGACGACCTGCTCGGAACCTTGGCGGCCCAGGGGGTCGAGGCCGGCTGCGACATGCTGCTGGTGACCGGGGACCGAGACTCCTATCAGCTGGCGGGCGACCACGTGCGCATCGTCGCCACCAAGAAGGGAGTCAGCGACGTCGTCGTGTACGGGCCCGCCGAGGTCGCGGAGCTCTACGACGGGGTGACCCCCGCCCAGATCCCCGACTTCTACGGCCTTAAGGGCGACTCGAGCGACAACATCCCCGGCGTGCCGGGCATCGGCCCCAAAAAGGCGGCGGCCCTGATCGTGGAGTACGGCTCGCTCGACGAGGTCTTGGCCCGCGCCGACGAGATCAAGGGCAAGATGGGCCAGAGCATCCGCGACCACGTGGACGACGCGCTTGTTTCGCGCGAGGTGGCCGTCATCCGCCAGGACGCCCCGGTCTCCTTCGACGCCGAGGCCGCCCGCTGGCCCCAGTTCGACCGCGGAGTGCTCGAGAAAGCCTTCGACGAGCTTGGGTTCACCGCGCTCAAACGCCGTATGCTCGCCCTGGGCGAGCCTGCCGACGTACCTGCGGCGGGTGCGGGGGGCACGGCCGGCCCCCTGGCACCCGAGCTGCCCGACGAGCCCCTGGAGGGCCCCGCCGCCCGCGAGGCCCTCGAACGTGCGGTCGCCGCAGGGGGCTGGCTCGGCGTCCATGTCGACGACGGTGCGGCGGAAGGGACGCTCTTCGGGCTGGACACCACCGTCTGGGTCGCCGTGGACGCGGGCTGGGAGCTTTCCGTGGCGGCGCCGGACCGTCTGCCGGGGCTTGCCGTGGAAGAGAGCGAGGAGGTCGAGGCGTCGCTGCCCGCGGTGCCCCTGACCGCCTCCAGCGTCGACGGTGTCCCGATCCCGGCCGGCGCCCCCTCGGGAACCCAGGCGCGCGTCCTGTGCTTCAAGGGCGACGACGCGCTGGAGGCGCTCGCCTTGGCCTACGGGTCGGGCCGCGTCTCGTCGTTCTCGGTCAAAGACGACCTGCACCGCCTCGACCCCGTGGACTCCTCCGAGAAGCGCCTGCTCGACGCCGGAGCTCTCGACCCCTCCTCGATGTTCGATGTTGCCGTGGCCGCGTACCTGCTCGACTCGAACCGTTCCGACTACACCCCCGCGGGGCTTGTGAACTCCTATCTGCCCTGGTCGCTGCCCGACCTCGTCTACCCCCAGGGCGAGCCGGTACCGCGACGCGGTCGGGCGACGCGCGCCGCCTCCGTGCCGGAGCCCGAGTCGGTTGCGCGGCGCGGCGTCGCCTGTGCCTGCGCAGCCCTCGTCCTGCGCTCCCAGCTCTCGGTGATGCTGGCTGCCGACGGTTCGGCAGGCTGCATGGGCGCCATCGAGATGCCCCTGGTGCCCTGCCTGGTCATCCTCGAGCGCAACGGCATGAACGTGAGCACGGCGCGCCTTAAAGAGCTCTCGGCGGAGCTCGACGGCCAGATATCGACCATCAAGGGGCGTATCTTCTCGGCCGCGGGGGAGGAGTTCAACATCGACTCGCCGGCCCAGCTCTCCCGGGTGCTCTTCGAGACGCTCGGCCTGCCGACCAACGATCCCGACACCGGCCGGCCCCTCAAGAAGACCAAGACCGGCTTCTATTCAACCAACGCCAAGATGCTCGAGAGCTTTGCCCAGACCGAGCAGGTGGTGGCCGACGTGCTCGAGTACCGCGAGCGCGTCAAGATCAAGAGCACCTACCTCGACGCGCTGCCCCTCCAGGTGCTGGGGGACGGGCGGGTCCACACCTCGTACAACCAGACGGTGACGGCGACGGGGCGCCTGTCGTCCTCGAACCCCAACCTGCAGAACATCCCCGTGCGCAGCGACCTCGGCCGCATGGTGCGCACGGCCTTTGTGCCCGCCTCGGGGGACTCGGTGATCCTCTCCTGCGACTACTCGCAGATCGAGCTGCGGCTGCTCGCGCACCTCTCGGCCGACCCGGGCCTCGTGGACGCCTTCACCAACGGCGAGGACTTCCACTCCGAGACCGCTGCGCGCGTGTTCGGCATCGATCCCGCCGAGGTGACGCCCGACCAGCGTAGCCGCGCCAAGGCGGTCAACTTCGGCATCGTGTACGGCCAGACGGCCTGGGGGCTCTCGCAGTCGCTCAAGATCTCTGCGGGAGAGGCCCAGGATATGATCGACCGCTACTACGCCACCTACCCCGGTGTGCGCGGCTACCTCGACTCCCAGGTGTCCTTTGCCCGGGCCCACGGGTGGGTTGCCACCATGTTCGGCCGCAAGCGCCATGTGCCCGACATCTACTCGCGGGTGCCCAACGTCAAGCAGTTTGCGGAGCGCACCGCCATGAACCACCCCATGCAGGGCTCGGCCGCCGACATCATCAAGCTGGCCATGGGGAAGGTCCAGCGCCGTTTGGTGGAGGAGGGGTTTGCGGCCCGTATGATCGTGCAGGTCCACGACGAGCTCGACTTCGACTGCCCCAAGGACGAGGTCGAGGCGCTCGGGGCCATGGTCAAAGAGGTCATGGAGAACGTCGTGGAGCTGCGGGTCCCCCTCATCGTGTCGTGCGAGACGGGGGCCAACTGGGCCGAGGCCAAGTAGGCCATGGACCAGGGTCAGGCCCGGGCGGCGCTGGGGACGGGCGGCGTCGACGTGTTCAAGCTGAGCGTGCCCATGTTCGTCGAGCTGCTCATGCAGTTCACGGTGGGCTATGTTGACCAGCTCATGCTGAGTCACCTGGGCCTGGGGCCTGCGGCGGCGGTGGGCAACGCGTTGCAGATCATCAACCTCATAACGGTCATGCTGAGCGCCATGGCGAGCGCCTCCACGGTGCTCGTCACGCGTGCCCTGGGGGCCGGGCGCGACCGGTTGGTCAACGAGATCGCGACCGTGGCCCTGGCCACGAACATCCTCCTGGCCGTGGCGGTGACGATTGCGGTGTTCGCCCTCTGGCCCCAGGTCTTCTCGTTGCTCAACGTCGGTGAAGACATCTACGCCATGAGCCGGACCTTCCTGCTCATCGTGGTGGCGACCACGCCGCTACAGGGCGTCTACCTGGCGCTCACGGCGCTTCTGCGCAGCTACGGGCGGGTCGCGGACGTCATGGTGGCCGGCGTGCTGGGCAACGTGGCGAACATCGCCTGCTGCGTCGTGCTCGTGAACGGCGTCGAGCCCCTCGGGATACCTGCCCTGGGCCTTGTGGGCTCCGCGGCCTCGCTGGTGGTGGCACGGCTGGCGATGCCCCTTGCGGCGCTGGCGTTCTTTGTGCGGCACACCCCCGTGCGCCCGCGTCTTGCAGACCTTGCCCCCTTTCCGCGGCGCACCTTTGCCCAGATGCTCGGTATCGGCGTCCCCTCGAGCGGGGAGCAGTTCTCCTACGACCTGTCCCAAACCGTGATCCTCGCCTTTGTGAACACGCTCGGGAGCGCTGTGGTGACGGTCCGGGTGTACTGCAACATGTGTGCAAACGTTGCCTACCTCTATTCGATCGCGGTTTCCCAGGCCACCCAGATCGTGATCGGCTACCTGTTCGGCCAGGGGAGGCCCGGACCTATCCCGCGGCGCGTGTGGACGGCCAACGCCATCGCCATCGCGGTGTCGGTGAGCGTGACCGTGCTGCTCTGGCTCAACTCCGACAAGATCTTTGGCCTGGTGACGGACGACCCCTCCGTCTGGGCCCTGGGCCATACGATTCTGGGCATCGAGATCTTCCTCGAGGTCGGCCGCTCGCTCAACATCGTGTTCGTGCGTTCCCTCATCGCCTTGGGCGACATCAGGACGCCGGTCATCGCCAACATCGTGAGCTCATGGACCGTGGGCGTGGGCGGTTCCTGGCTGCTCGGCATCCACCTCGGTTGGGGTCTTGCCGGAATGTGGGTCGCCATGGCCGCCGACGAGTGGCTCCGCGGTATATTCTTTGCCGTGAAGTTCGCCGCGGGATCGTGGCGCAAGAACGTCCCCGCGGGCCGTGAGGCGGGGGAGGAGGGGGTTTCGTGAAATCCGTGGCCGCACAGCCGTCTTCGACCGTCACCGGCAGGCACCTGGGGTTGGGCATCGTGCTGACCCTTGTGGGGGCTGTGGGCTGGGGTTTCTCCGGCACCTGCGCCCAGCTGTTGTTCTCGCGCCCCGAGTACGGCGTCACGCCCCAGTGGGTCGTGTGCGTGCGCTCGGTGCTTGCCGCCGTCTTCTTTCTGTGCGTGGCGCTCGTGCGCGACCGCCACCGGCTGTTCGCTGTGATGAGAAGCCCCAAGGCCGTCGGGTCGATGTTCGTGTTCGGCGTGTTCGGGATCATGCTGTGCCAGGTGTGCTACCTGTTCGCCATCCAGGCGAGCAACGCCGGCACGGCTACGGTCCTGCAGTCACTCAACCTGCTCATCATCCTTGTGGTCGTGTGCGCTCGCCTGCGCAGGCGTCCCACGGTTAAGGAATGCGTCGGTGTGGCCCTGGCCCTGGTCGGCACCTACCTGGTGTCTACCCACGGATCGCCCACGGGGCTTGCCATCAGCCCGCAGGCGTTGGGCTGGGGGCTGGCGACCGCCGTCGCGGCGGCACTTTACACGCTTTTGCCCGGCAAGCTGCTCTACGAGCACGGCAGCATCGTGACCACGGGCATGGCCATGGCCACGGCGGGTCTGGTGAGCTGCCTTGCATTCAGGCCCTGGGAGATCGAGGTGCACCTTGACCTCGAGGGCTATGCCGTGGTGGCGGCCATCGTCGTCGTGGGCACCATCGTCTCGTTCCTGTGCTTCTTGAACGGCGTGAAGCTGGTGGGCAGCATGCTCGCCGGGCTGCTCGGTTGCGCAGAGCCGGTTACGGCCTGTGTGCTTTCGGTCGTGTGGCTTGGCACGGTGTTCATGCCGGTCGACGTGGTGGGCATCGCCATGATCATCGTCATGATGGTGCTGATGAGCTAGACGTCTGGCCGTGTCGCCATCCCTGTCCCTGCTTTGGGCCCGCGCCTTGGCCTGCGTGTTGGCCGCGCCCGTGGCCCTGACCCATGGCGCCGCTCGAGCCGTCGTGGCCGCCTTCGAGTTCGGAAAGAAGCTGACGCAGCTCCCACATGGGCATTGTTCGGCACTCCTCGACGGTCAGGGACGGGTCGAGGGCGTTCAGCTGCAAGAAGACCTGGTAGCGCGCCACGCCCATGTCGGCGTCGCGGGCCTGCTGGCGCACCTCGTCGCTGACGGCCGAGCAGGTGGAGCCCCGGCCGAACGCCGCAGCCGCCGACTCGCAGTCGCCCAACAGCTCGTTGCGCTGGGCGTCACCGCCGCACACGGCGACGATCGAGACCGCCGAGCCGCCGCTCACGGCCTGCCGGGCCCCGGCGTCGTCGGCAAGGGCGCAGAGCGCCTCGGAGCACGACTTTCCCATGAGGTCGAGGCCGTCGATGGCGGAGGCCGCCGAAGGGTCGGCACAGGCCACGCGCACCACGTTGCCCCAGCGGTTCAGGCCGAGTTCGACCGTGGCCGCGCCGTCGATCTCTATCTGGGCTGTCTCGGCAGCGAGGGCGAGGCCTCCCGTGCCCAGTGCTCCCACCGCCAGGCAGGCGGCCATGAGCTGGACGAAGCGGCGGCGGGGGAGCTTGAGGGGTCGCGGCGGCTTTTGGGCGGATCGGGCCTGTTCGACCAGGGCGAGCGTGCGCTCGACTGCGTCCTGCGGCATCGTCTCGTTGGCCAGGAGACGCTCGAGGCTCTGCTCGACGGCATCGCGTTCGGTCACGACAGCACCTCCTTCAGGCGCTTTTTTGCCCGGGCGACCCACGAGTACACCGTGTTGACGGGCGCTTGCATCAGAGATGAGACTTCCACGGCGGAGTACCCTTCGCAGGCGGTGAGGTAGAGCGCCTCCCGCTGCTCGCCGGGCAGCTGGTCCAGGGCCTCGGCCACTTCCCACAGGGCTGCCTCAGGCTGTTCTGAAAGCTCGACGGCCGGCTGGAGCGCCAAGGCGTCCTCTGCGCCCTCTGCCTGGGGGGCACGAGCGCGCAGCGTGTCGATGCAGCGGTTCGTCGCAACCCGAATCAGCCACGCCTTGCGGTGCTCCTCGTCGTTGAAGACCACCGTATCGTGGGTTGCGTAGGCAAGGAACGTCTCCTGGAGCATGTCCTGGGCGTCCGCGCGCGAGCCCATGCGCAGCAGGCATGCGCGCCATACGGCGTCGCCGTGGGCTTTCATGGTGTTCTCGATGTCTGTGTTGCTGCGCATGGGAGCACTATAGCGCGTTGGGTTGCGTGGGGTCTAGCGGTTGCCGCGGCCCCAGCCGCCGCCATTCCCATTCCCGTTGCCGTGACCCTGGCCCTGGCCCTGCCCCTGGCCTAGACCCCGGCCCTGGCCGCGCTGCACGCCGGCACCCTGCCCGTTCCAGTTGTCGCACACCCCATCGTTGTCGGCGTCGATGAAGCCCTGGCCCTGACCCAGCCCGCAGCCGGGCGTCCGGAGACGCTGGTTGCCGGAACCCCAGTTGTCGCACACCCCGTCGCCGTCGGCGTCGACGAAGTTCCAGCCCGAGCAGGCGTCGCGAAGGGTCTGACAGGCGCCGGCGTAGGGGCGGCCGCACGCGGCCGACCCCAAGGGGCTTTGAGCGGCCAGGGCGACCGAGGCGCCTCCCAGGCTGAGGGTGGCGGCGATGGCGGTGGCGATGACGGTCGTGCGCTTCATGGGTCTCTCCCTTTGTCCGTTGAATCCGGTCTTTATGAAAACTCACCCTTAACACGGTGGGAGCCCGCGTATCCTTGCACGGGTGCCGGAGTTTTTCGAAAAAATTATCCGATAGGGAGGGGAGCCCATGAGACGGTCGGCATATGCCCGCGGTCACGGCGCAGTGCTCGAGACGCGTACCGTTCCCGTCGGCCCCTACGAGGTGCTCCTTACGCGCAAACGAATCAAGCGCGCGTACCTGAGGGTCGACGACGACACCGGTTCCGTGCGGGTGAGCGCGCCGCCCTCGATGACGCTCAAAGAGGTTGTCGCCTTCGTGGAAGGACAGGCCCCGTGGATCGAGCGGCGCCGGGCCCAACTGCGCTCGGCAACCCCGGCTTCACCGCGGCGGGGTCATGGGGCCAAGGAGGGTACCGTCCTGCTGTGGGGGGTGCCTACATCCCTGGCTGCGGTGGAGCCTCGAGCGGCGGCAATCGCAGACGCCGATCCCGACCGTGCGGAGAAGCTCGTGGCGGCGGCCCTGAAACGCGAGCTGCAGCCGGTGGCCGAGCCTCTGGTGCGCCGATACGAGCAGGTCATGGGAGTACGGGTGGACGAGCTGCGTTTTCGCGACATGCAGACGCGCTGGGGCACCTGCAACGTGAAGGCCCACAGGGTATGGCTGGCCGTTTCGCTCGCCCATTTTCCGCGTCCCTGCACCGAGCTCATCGTGGTGCACGAGCTCTCGCACCTCATCGAGGCCGGTCACGGCCCCCGTTTCAAGGCGTGCATGGACCGCTACCTGCCGGACTGGCGCGAGCGCGAAGAACTGCTCAAACGGGTGTCGCGGGGGAGGTGATCGGCCGCCCAAAACGAGCGGGCCGCCCGGTCTTTTCTGACAGGGCGGCCCGCTGGGGATGCGTCTCTGTGTTGTGGCCCTACTTCACGATGAGCACGTCGCAGTCGCAGCTGCGCACCAGGAACGTCGAGATGGATCCGAGGATGGCGTATTTGATGTTGCTGAGGCCTCGGGCGCCGCAGATCACGAGGTCGGGTTCCAGGGGCTTGATGAACTCGTCCATGAGCGTCTCGCGCACACGGCCGGCCTTGGCCTCGACGGTGATGCTGGAAACGCCCGGCATGGCGCGCGCCTTCTCCACATCGGCCTCGATGGACTCTTTCCAAGCCTTCTCAAGGCTCGGGATGAGGGTGGCGGGGTAGGTTCCGGCGGCTTGCATGGGGGTGGAGTCTATGACGTGGCCCACATAGAGGTCGGCACCGCTGCTCGCGGCAATCTCGCACGCGCGTTCAAGGACGCGCGACTGCATCTCGCTGCCGTCGAGCGACACGAAGATCTTTCGATAGGTTCCTGGTGCAGACATGCTTCCCCCGTTCGTCGTGGGACCGGGCGAGACGTGGCGCGTGGGTCGCGTCCGGCCTTGCTGTCAGATGGCCAACGCCATTTTACCGCAACTTATTCCCGTGGGGCCAAAGCTTATATCCCGTTGCGTGTCCCGCAACGCAACACGGCAAAACATTGTAAAAGACCCCTGGGCATTTGACGGTTTTACCCCTGTGGGCTGCCAGGCCCCCAGTCGTGCCTTCATAATGCTAGCACCTGCGGTCGGCCTTGCGCCCGGCCGCCGTCTCGACGCTCGTTTCTTCAGGGAGGACCTCCGTCCATGGATTTCTTTATCGAGCTGCTGAAAACGGCCTTCATCGGGCTGGTAGAAGGCGTGACCGAGTGGTTGCCCGTCTCCTCGACCGGCCATATGATCTTGGTCGACGAGTTCATCAAGCTCAACGTCTCCGAGGCGTTTTGGAACATGTTCCTCGTGGTGGTGCAGCTCGGCGCCATCCTCGCCGTCTGCGTGCTCTACTTCAACAAGCTCAACCCCTGGGCCCGCAACAAGGACCGCGCCGAGCGCGCGCAGACCTGGAACACCTGGGGAAAGATCCTCGTGGGCGTGATTCCCGCCGCCGTGGTCGGACTGCCCCTCAACGACTTCATGGAGGAGCACCTCAGCAACGCCTGGGTCGTCGCGGTGGCGCTCATCGTGTACGGCATCGTGTTCATCGTTATCGAGAACTGGAGAAAGCACAGGCTCGCCTTGGCGGTCGAAGGCCAGGTCGCGGCCCACTCCTCGATGGCGGCTCAGCCGGTCGGCAGCCATTTTGCCGTGCGGCCGGCGTCCGAGGGACCCTCCCTTGCGCAGGAGGTCGACGCCCTCGAGCGTACCGACCCGGGTATCCAGACCATGGAGGAGCTCAGCTACAAGAAGGCCTTCGGTATCGGGTGCTTCCAGGTGCTCTCGCTGGTGCCGGGCACCTCGCGCAGCGGTTCCACCATCATCGGCGGCCTGTTGCTGGGAACCTCGCGGACCCTGGCCGCCGAGTACTCCTTCTACATGGCGATTCCCGTCATGTTCGGCGCGAGCGCCCTGCGCCTCGTGAAGTACTTCCTCGGCGGCAACGGCTTCACCGGCACCGAGGTCGCCATCCTCGCCACGGGTATGGTCGTGGCCTTCGTGACCTCGATTCTCTCCATCAAGTTCCTGCTCAAATTCATCAAGACCAACGATTTCAAGCCGTTCGGCTACTACCGCATCGTGCTGGGCATCGTGGTCATCGCCTACTTCCTGTTTGCCCGCTAGCCTATGAACTGCTCGGCGGCGGAGCGCACGTCGTCCATGAGCATCGTGGCGAGTGCTGTGGCGGGGCCGCGCGTCAGCATGTATATGGTGCGGTTGGGCGGCGCGTCGCTGATGCGCACGATGCGCAGGCCGCGGTGGGTCGCCGAGCCCCGCGCGGCTGTGAGCGGCGCTATGGACCAGAAGCCGGGCATCGTGAGGATCTGCTCCACCAAGACGAAGTTGTCGGCCACGGCGGCCTGGCCGGTGGCCCCGAACCAGTAGTGGTGCCACAGCTGGTACTCGTGGCTTGCCTCGAGGTTGATCGAGAGTGCCCCGTCGAGTTCGGAGGGTGCGATCCCATCGTGGTAGGGCGCGTCCTGGGCGCAGACGAGGACGAAGGGGTCCTCGAAGACCGGTACGGCGCTCACGAGTTCGGAGTGGCGCGTGTTTGCCACGAAGGCGGCGTCCACCGAGCCCGACTCCACGGCGTCGTAGGCCTCCGGGGAGTGAAGCGTGCTCATGGTGAGCTGCTGGGGGAGGCCGCGGGCGAAGAAGTGGGCAAAGGCGCGGGGCATCACGTAGGCGCAGAGGGTTTGGATGGCCCCGGCCTCGAAGGCTCGCACGCCGCCGCGCCGCACCACCTCGCCTGTTTCTGCCCAGAGCCGCTGCCATTTTTGCGCAAGCGGTACCATGGCGCGCCCCGTGGCGGTGAGGGACACGGTGCGCTGCCCCTTGTTGCGTTCCACGAGCCGGCTGCCGAGCTCCGACTCAAGGGAGTCGAGCCGCCTTGAGAGCGTGGGTTGTGTCACATAGAGGGATTTTGCGGCGGCGGAGAGCGAGCCTGTCTGCACCACGGCGAGGAACGCCTCGATTTCTTGAAGTGTCATGGAGATCCCTTCTTGGGCGTTGGGGTTACCGACACACTTTTGCTTATAACCATAAATATAGAATATATGCATATATACCCCTATACTTATGAGTATTTCTTTACCTTTGGACGGTGCTAGATTGGCCATGCAACAACGCGTCTGCTAAGGAGCGCCGATCATGTTCCGTCCCCATTACGCGTGGGCCGTGCTTGCGGCCGCCACGCTGCTCATATTCTGCCAGGGCCTCGTGACAAACGGGTTTGCCGTCTACCTCCCGTATCTCAGAGAAGGATACGAGATCACCAACACGCAGTCCTCCCTGCTGTCCACCATGCGCTGCGCCACGGCGCTTGCCGCCATGCTCCTGGTGAACGCCTACTACCGGCGCTTCTCCCTGCGCCTCGGCGCGGCCCTTGCCCTGGTGATGATGGCTGCCGGCTTTGCCGTCTGTGGGCTCGTGCCCACCTATCTCGGGTCCTGCGTGGGAAGCGCCGCTATGGGTTTGGCCTGCGGCTTTGGTGCCATGGTGCCCGCCTCGATGCTCGTGCATCGCTGGTTTGCCGAGGAGCGGGCCCTGGCTTTGGGGATTTGCACCGCCGGCAGCGGGCTCTCTTCGGTCTTCGCCGCGCCTCTGGTGACGTTGGGGGCCTCGACTGTGGGCGTCCACCTCACCTTTGTGCTCGAGGCGGCGGCGGTGCTTGCGCTCGGTGCGGTCGTCTACGCCGTCGTGCGCGACAACCCCGCACCGGGCGGCGCCTACACGGTGCGCCACGACGGAGGGGCCGCGGCGGAGAATCCCTCGCTGGCGGTGAAACCCGCGGTCAAGAGGGGAAGCCCGGCCCTTGGCACGAAGGGCGTTGCCACCATGTTCGCCGTGGTGTTTGCCGTCGGCGCCGTGGCGAGCCCGGCCCCGGCCCACTACGGGCTGCTCTTCGAAGACGCCGGCATCGGTTCGGCCGCCATCGCCGGTGCGATCATGGCGAGCGGTCTCTCCCTGGTGGTGGGAAAGCTCGCCTACGGTGCCCTGACCGAGAAGATGGGCGCCTACCGCACCAACCGCATATTCTTCGGCCTGCTCGTAGCCGGTCTTCTGAGCTCGCTGCTTCTTGCAAAGGGCGGGGTCGCCGTGGCATTCCTCCTTGTGGTGCTCTGCGGTTTTGGGCTGCCGCCGGCCACCGCCGGCACCGCCGTCTGGGCCTCAGACCTCAACGAGGAGCACTACGACCGTACGGTTCAGACCTTCCAGGTGGCCTATGTGCTCGGCAACCTCGTGGGCATGCCCGTTCCCGGCATAGTTGCCGACCTCGCCGGCAGCTACGTCCCCGTGTTCGCGGCCTATGCGCTGCTGATGGTCGGCGCCTTTGCGGTGCTCCAGCTTCGTTATCGGGCGAGCGGGCTGGCCCCGGCCTTCTCGAGGCGTGCCCTCAAGACGCGCAGGTTTGTGGCGCGGGCCTTCCATGCGGCTTTCGGCTTGATGAAGTAGGGGAGCGGCGGCTGTCGACCGGCTCCAGCACCAGATCGGACGTTGGCCGACAGGCTATGTTACCGATTTGAAAAAATTGTTCCGCCCTGCATGCCCGTAGGCCTATCATGGTTGCCTGCGCCCTTGGGGGAGGGCCGCATTCGACGACACACGTGAAGGCAGGGTGCATGAAACGCTACGTGCTACGCCGGATCCTCTCCGGCGTCCTTACGGTGGCGGTGGTGTTCGCCATCAACTTCATCATCATCCATCTCGCTCCCGGCGACCCGGTCACCACCTTGATGGGCCCCAACACCGACGACCCCGCCATGAGGGCGGCCTTGGAGGAGAAGTACGGCCTTAACGAGCCGCTCATCGTGCAGTTCTTTGCCTACCTCGGCACCGCGCTCTCGGGCGACCTGGGCACCTCTTACATCTACAACCGCCCCGTGACCGACATGATTGCCGAGCGCGTGGGGGCCACTGTCTTGCTCGGCCTCATCGCCTACGGCATCGCCGCCGTGGTGGGGACCGTTGCCGGCATCGTGGCGGCCAAACGGGAGGGGAAGGCCTTCGACGTGGCGTTTTCGGGAGGCGTCTACGTGGCGAGCTCGATGCCGTCGTTTTGGCTCGGACTCATGCTCATCATCCTCTTCTCCTCGACGCTGGGGATCTTCCCGAGCTACGGTATGGTGAGCGCGCGCACCAACTACGAGGGCGCCCAATACATTGCCGACGTGGCTATGCACATGGTGCTTCCTGTGGTGACCCTCATCATTGTGCTCATACCCGAGTACTTTAGGATCGGCAAGTCGTCGATGCTCCAGGCCCTGAACGAGGAGTATGTGACGACCCTGCGGGCCACGGGCATGTCTCAGCGCCGCATCTACGGCAAGTACGTCTTTCGCAATGCAATCCTGCCCACGGTGACCCTGCTCGGCATCCAGGTGGCGTACCTCATCACAGGCGTCACACTCATCGAGATCGTGTTCTCCTGGCCCGGTATGGGCCGGCTCATCATGACGGCCATCACCCAGCGCGACTATCCGACGCTCATGGGCGTATACCTTGTTATGAGCATCTGCGTGGCCGTGGTTATGCTCGTGATCGACCTTCTGTACGCGGCGCTCGACCCGCGCATCCGCTACGAGTAGGGCCAGGTGACGTCGCCCATGAAGAAGTTCTTCAAAACGATCCTCTCCGACAGATAGCTGACCGTTGGCTGCGTCCTGCTCCTCCTGCTGCTGTTTGTGGCGTTCGCAGGGCCCGTCCTGGCCCCCTACGACCCCTACTACTATGGCAGCGACATCCTCTCGATCCCTGGCACGGTGGCCCATGCCCTCGGTACGAACCACCTGGGCCAGGACATATGGTCGATGATCATCTACGGCGTGCGCACCTCGCTCATGGTGGCCCTGGGCTCGGCGCTCCTCTCGGCCCTCATCGGCGTCATCGTGGGCGGTGTGGCCGGCTATTTCGGCGGCAAGGTCGACGCCGTGCTCTCCGAGGTCATCAACGTGTTCATGATGATCCCCTCGTTTTTCCTTGTGCTGCTCATCGTCGCGCTCTTCGGTAGCAGCATCGTCAACGTCATGCTCTGCATCGGCCTTACCACCTGGCCGAGCAACGCCCGTCTCATGCGCGCCCAGGCGCTTTCGCTGCGCGAGCGCACCTTCGTGAAGGCAGCCACGGCCATGGGCGAGAGCAAGGTGCAGGTCCTGCTCAAGTACATCATCCCCAACGGCATCTTCCCCGTCATCGCCAACACCACCCTCGGCATGTCGGGCGCCATCCTGACCGAGGCCGGCCTTTCCTTCCTCGGTTTGGGCGACCCCAACATCATCAGCTGGGGCCAGATGATCTATGCGGGCAAGGCCTACCTTACCACGGCCTGGTGGATTTCGGCTTTCGCGGGCATTGCCATCGTCATCACCGTTCTGACGTTCTACCTGCTGGGCGACGGACTCAACCACGTGCTCGACCCCAAGCGCAAGAGAAGGGAGTAGGCGGTCATGGAGAACCCCATCGCCCAGGCAGGCGGCACCGGCCAAAAGCCCCTGCTCGACGTCCGCGACGTGAACGTGACCTATCTGGGGCGCAAGAAGCGCGTCCATGCGGTGCGCGACTGCTCGTTCACGATCATGCCCGGTGAGTCCATCGGTATCGTCGGGGAGTCGGGCAGCGGCAAGTCGACCATGGCCATGGCCCTGCTGCGCCTGCAGGACCCCAAGCACACCGCGGTGAGCGGCCAGGCGCTCTTCGACGGCAAGGATCTGCTTGCGCTCTCCGAGGCGCAGATGAACGAGCTGCGCTGGACCCAGATCGCCGTCGTGTTCCAACGTGCCATGAACGCCCTGTCGCCCGTGCACCGCATCTCGACCCAGGTCGAGGACATCTACCGCGTCCACGAGCCAAAGGCGACCAAGGCCGAGGTGCGCGAGCGCATGACGGAGCTGCTACGCCTTGTGAACCTGCCAGAGCGCGTCTACGGCCTCTATCCCCACGAGATGAGCGGCGGCATGCTGCAGCGCGTGGCCATAGCCATCAGCCTGCTGCACAACCCCAAGCTCCTCGTGTTCGACGAGGCCACGACAGCCCTCGACGTGGTGACCCAGGGGCAGATCCTGGCCGAGGTCACCGAGCTTGAGAAGAAGCTCCACACCACGCGCATCATGATAACCCACGACATGTCGGTGGTGGCCGCCTCATGCAGCAAGGTCGCGGTCATGTACGCTGGCGAGCTCATGGAGGTCGGCACGGTGCGCCAGGTGCTCAAAGACCCCAGGCACCCCTACACCCAGGGGCTACTCGACTCGTTCCCGACCCTGCATGGCGAGACCGTCCAGCTCAAATCAATCCCGGGCTTCTTGCCCGACCTGGCCGAGGACATCCCGGGCTGCATGTTCGCCCCGCGGTGCCCCTATGCCGACGACCGGTGCCGCTCCCACCGTCCCGCCACGGCCACCCTGCCCGACGGGCGCGCCGTGCGGTGCTGGCGCTACGAAGGAGGTTGCGACCATGACGACAACGCATAAGGAGCCCACGGCCCAGCCTTCGGTGCGCGTCCAGGGCATCACCAAATGGTACCCGCACAAGACCGGCAAGCTCATCCAAGGACCCAAGGAGAAGCGCCCCTGGGTCAAGGCGGTCGACGACGTCTCGTTCGACATCGCACCCGGCGAGATTCTCGGCGTCATCGGCGAGTCGGGCTGCGGAAAGTCCACGCTCGGGCGTATGCTGTGCCGTCTCGAGGAACCCACCTCGGGCGATGTGCTCATCGGGGGCGTCTCCACCTCCTCCATGATCAAGAAGGACTTCAGGGCCTTCCGCTGCACCGTGCAGATGATTTTTCAGAACCCCTTTGACACGTTCACCCCGCGCGACACCATCGGCGAGATCCTCATGCGCCCCCTGCGCATCCACCATATCGGGGCAAACGACGAGGAACGCCGGCACCTGTGCCTCACGGCCCTCGAGAACGGCGGCCTAAGGCCCGCCGAGGACATCATGGCGCGGTTCCCCCACGAGCTTTCGGGAGGCCAACTCCAGCGCGTGTCGATCATCCGCTCCATGAGCTTGAACCCGAGCCTCATCGTTGCCGACGAGCCCGTGAGCATGCTCGACGTCTCGGTGCGCGCCGACATCATCAACATGCTCATCGACGTGAGCAAGAACCGCGGCAACGCCATGGTGTTCATCAGCCACGACATCGCCGTGACGCGCAACATATCCGACAACATCGCGGTCATGTACCTGGGGCGCGTGGTGGAGTACGGTTCGGCCGCCGACGTGGTGGGTAACCCGCAGCACCCCTATACCCAGGCCTTGATCAGCAACTGCACGAGCATCGACCCCGACGACGTCTCTGAGCCGATTCCCATCAAGGGGGAGCCGCCCACCCCGGTGGACCCGGGCCCGGGCTGCTACTTCGCGCCGCGCTGCTTCAAGGCCTGCGAGCGCTGCTTCAAGGAATACCCACCTCGCGTCGACGTCTCGGGCACCCATTGGGCAACCTGCTGGTGCATGGGGGAGCGCGCCGCCGAAGAGTCCTCTGAGTAAGAAAGGTTCAACACATGAAGCCTGTATATCAAAAGGTGGTCGACGCGGTCCCCGACTACCAGCAGTTTTACACCCTCGAGGAGCATGACGCCTCGAGCCGTGCCCTGGCGGCGGAGTTCCCCGACGTGGTGGAGCTCAGCGAGATCGGGACCACGCGGGAAGGCCGGCCGCTCCTGTGCCTCAAGATAGGGGAGGGGCCCGCGGCCCTGATGCTGGGCTGCCCCCATCCCAACGAGCCCATCGGCGCCATGATGCTTGAGCACTTCTCGCGCGCACTGGCCGAGGACGAGGAGTTTTGCCGCGAGCTCGGCTACACCTGGTACATCGTCAAGGCCTGGGACGCCGACTCTTTGGCCGAGAACCTCTGGCTCAAGGGGCCCTACACGATCTCAAACTATACGCGCGGCTTCTTCCGCCCGGCTGGCGACGAAATGGTGGAGTGGACGTTCCCCATCGACTACAAGACGCTGCACTTCCACGACGTCATGCCCGAGACCCGGGCGGTCATGGACCTCATCGATGCGACGAAGCCCTTGTTCATCTACTCGCTGCACAACTCTGGCTTTGGCGGCGTCTATTGGTACCAGTCGCGCAAGACCCCTGAGATCTGGGAGGAGATGCGCCAGGTCGTTGCCAGCCAGGACCTGCCGCTGCACCTGGGCGAGCCCGAGATGCCCTACCTCGAGCCTTGGGCGCCGGCGCTCTTCCGCTCCTGCGGCGTGGTCGACGAGTACGATTACTACGAGCAGTACGGCCCCCAAGACGTGGACCCTGCCGAGCAGTGCATGGCCGGTGCCTGCAGCGAGGAGTACGCCGCGAGCCGCTACGGCACCTTTGAGTTCGTGAACGAGATGCCCTATTTTTACGACGAGCGCATCCGCGACACCGAGCCCACCGGGCGCACGCGCCGCGATGTCGTGCTCGAGGCCCTCGACAACAACGAGGCGGGCACCCAGTTCATCCTCGACGTTTTGGCGCAGAGCCGCCCCTACATGGGCGACGACAACCGCTTCTGCCACTTTGTCGAGTCGTTCAACAAGGCGGGCAGCACGGCGGCGCAGCGCGCGATGGTGATGGAGAGCCCTGCCTTTGAGGAGCAGGCCACCGGGGCCGAGGTCTTCGACAACCTGCTCGTGGCACAGTTCTACAAGCTGCTCCAATTTGCGATGCTGCTGCGCGCCCATGAGTTCGAACTTGACCGGCTCGACGACGGGGGAGCGTCACGGGCCCGCACGGTCTTGGAGGCCGGCCGCGACCGGGCACGGGATCGCTACGAGGCGCTGCGCGACTATCTGGAGGAGAACATCCATTACGAGGCGATCCCCATCAAGAAGCTGGTGACCGTGCAGCTCGCCTGCGGCCTGCTCGAGGCCGACTACGTCCGCACGCACCGTCCTTAAGGTTCCACCAGGGATGCGCTGGGGCCGTCCCTGTTTTTATACCGTAGACCCGGACAAAGGAGTACGCACCATGGAAAGCACCCTGTCCCGCCGCTCGTTTCTGGCCCTGTCGGCCGCAGGCGTGGCCACCCTCGCCCTGACCGGCGTGAACCCCGTGACCGGGGCCAAGCTCGCCAAGGCCGACGGCGATACCACCCTTATCGTCAAGGCCGACGGCGATCCCATGAACTTCAACCCCGACACCGTGGCCGACGACAACTACTTCCCCGTCGCCATCAACATCTTTAACCGGCTTGTCAAGCTCGACATCCAGAGCAACGTCCTTCCCGACGCCGCCGAGTCCTGGGACGTCTCTGAGGACGGCCTGACCATCACCTTCCACCTGCGCGGCGACCTGATGTGGACCGACGGTGAGAAGCTCACCGCCGAGGACGCCGCCTACACCTACACCTATATCAAGGAGAACAACAGCTGCTTCTTCAGCTCCTATCTGGCTGCTGTGGACTCCGTCGAGGCCGCCGACGACACCACTGTTGTCTTCCACATGGCCACGCCCGACATCGCCCTCGTGACCAACCTCGCCTGGTATGCGAGCTTCATCATGCCCAAGCACGTCTACGACGTCGAAGGCGTCGAATGGGTCGACAACCCCGCCGCCCAGCTCTCCAACCCCGACAAGGTCGTGTCGAGCGGCGCCTTCCGCCTTGCCTCCTACCAGCAGGGGCAGAGCATCTCCATCGTGGCCAACGAGACGAGCCCCGTGCAGCCCTCGGTCTCCGGCATTACCTTCTCCATCATCACCGACCCCACCACGGCAGTCCAGGCCCTGCTGAATGCCGAAATCGACGTCTACAACGGCATCGACGCCGCCAACGTCAACGAGCTGCGCGCCAACCCCGACCTCACCGTCGTTCCCATGGGCAAGCCCGTGCCGCTGCGCATGATCTTTAACATGAACAACGAGATTGTGGCGAACCCCGCCGTGCGCAAGGCCATCGCTATGTGCGTCGACCGCGAGGACATCGCCCTCAAGGTGGGCAACGGCGAGGCGCCGACCGACTACAGCATGTACCCGCCGGTCATCGAATGGGCCAGCAACACCACCGACGTCGCACCCGGCCTTGACATTGCGGCGGCCGAGCAGGAGCTTGTCGACGCCGGCTTTACCAAGGACGCCGACGGCTACTACATCACCGGCCTCACTATCGACACCTTCGATTTTGGCGGCCTGCCCGACATGGCGCGCCTCATCATCGCCAACATGAAGCAGGCCGGCATCCAGTGCGACCTCAACGTCATGGAGGCCAACGCCTGGCAGGACAAGTGCATGACCCGCAAGGACTACTCCATCTGCATGATGGGCGGCACCATGGGCCCCGACCCCAGCTCGCTGGCCCTGCGCTACGGCACCGGCGCCTCCTCGAACGTGGGCGACTGGAGCAACGCCGACTTTGATGCGCTCGTCGCCGAGGCCAACGCCGAAGGGGCCACCGAGAAGCGCGCCGAGCTCTACAAGCAGGCCCAGGCCATCATGGCCCAGGAACTCCCCATGGTCCCGGTGCTCGACTGGGTGAACTACTACGGCTATGCTAATGTCTTCACCAACCTGCCTTGCTATCCGACTGCCGACGACGGTCAGCCTCTGGGTGACGAGGATTACACGAAGGTCAGGCTGATTTAACCGTTGGCCGACCAAGCCCCGGGGCCGGTTCGCACGCCGGCCTCGGGGTGTCCTGACCAAGATTATTCTAATACCTTTACTTTACATAAGATATATTATCAGACCAATCTATCATGACTGGGGGAGCGGCGGATCTTCCCATAGTGCTACGGTCATCACGGTTGGCCGCTCGTTCGGGGGATTTGTGCGAGGTTAGAAAACAAATCGAAAACAAATCTGTGCTACGGTGCTTGGGTCCGGTACAGCCATCTTGCATCTGAAAGGACATTGCCCATGAGCAAGATCACCACGGCCTCCATGACTCGTCGCGCCTTTGTGGCCGGCGCCGTCGCCACGAGTGCTGCCATCGCCATGGCCGCCAACGGTCTGCGCGAGCCCGTCTGCGCCTTCGCAGACGAAGACGTCGCCGAGCCCGACGAGGACACCTCCGGCGCCGTTCAGGGCGGCACCCTGACCTACTACCTCACGAACCCCGTAGGTATCGAGCCCTACACCGCCGAGGAGAATCAGGGCGTCGAGGTCGTGTACAACCTCTTCGACACCCTTGTGTCCTGGGACTGGGGCAACGAGCGCGTCGAGCCCCTGGCCGCCGAGAGCTGGGAGGTCAACGACGACGCGACCCAGTTCACCTTCCACCTGCGCAAGGACGCCAAGTTCCACAACGGCCAGCCGGTGACCTCCAAGGACTTCAAGTACTCCTGGGAGCGCAACTGCAACGCCGCCACCGTGCCTGCCCCCTCTTCGCAGGGCTATAAGATCAACATGATCGGCGGTGCCAACGATATGATGGCCGGCACCGGCACCGAGCTTGCTGTCGAGTGCCCCGACGACTATACCCTCGTCGTCAACCTGGACGCCCCCTACGGCGACTTCCTCATGCAGGTCTGCGACCCCTCCACGGCCCCCGTGCCGGCTGGTTGCGCCGATACCGACGAGGACTACCAGAAGTTCCGCGTCTCCCCCATCGGTAACGGCCCTTTCAAGATGAACGGCGAGTGGGTCGACGGCCAGTACATCCCGCTGGTGCGCAACGACGACTACTGGGGCGAGAAGCCGTTCATCGACGGCGTCACCTTCATGATCTTCTCGAACGACCAGACCGCTTGGACCGAGTTCCAGGCCGGCAACCTCGACTTCACCCAGGTCCCGTCCGGCATGTTCGACCTGTCCCGCCAGATGTACGGCGAGGCTGAGAAGGACGGCTACCTGGCCAATCCCGACCACAGCTACTTCAGCGGTAGCGAGATCTCGATCTACTACATCCTGTGCAACAACAAGGATGAGATCATGAGCAACCGCGACCTGCGCATCGCCATCTCCTGCGCCATCAACCGCCAGGCCATCTGCGACATCGTCTTCCAGGGCAGCCGCGTTCCCGCCGACAACATCCTCATGCCCGGCCTGGCCACCTATGAGCCCGGCGTGTGGGGCTACTGCCCGGCCGAGGGCGACCCGGCCCTGGCCAACGAGTACTTTGACAAGGCCGGTTACCCCGCCAACGCCGACGGCCAGCGCGACCTCACCATCACCCTTTCCTGCAACCCCGGCTCCTCCAACGAGACTATCATGCAGATGGTGCAGGCCGACCTTGCAAATTACGGCGTCACGGCCAACATCGACGTTCAGGAGTGGGCCGCCTATCTGGATGCCTGCCAGAGCGGCGACTACCAGATCGGCCGTATGGGCTGGGTGCTCGCGACCCCGAATACCTACACGGTGCTGAACGACCTCTTCTACACCGGCCTTGCCAACAACTACTCCGGCTACAGCAATCCCGAGTTTGATGCACTTATTGATGAGGCCCGTCAGATTCCCGACGAGGAGGAGCGCAACCTCGCCTATAAGGAGGCCAACGGCGTCGTTGGCGAGGACTTCCCGGTCATCCCGCTGATGTACTATGCCCATTACTACGTGGCTTCCAACCGCGTGCACAACCTGTTCCTGACCCCGGGTAGCCTCACCCGCCTGTGGCGTTGCTGGATCGGCTAGCTCTTCGCCTTCTCTGTGCGTCTTTAAAGCACAAGCAAGGGGAGCGTGGCTCAATTGCGAGCCACGCTCCCCTTTTTGACATCTCCCCTTTTGACGTCCTATGGGCTGTGCGGCCGTGTTGGCGCTCCAGACCTCAGATGCGGTTCCTGTCGATGTAATGGGACGCGTCCATGGCTGCGACGGCCCCGTCCGAAACGGCCGTCACCGCCTGGCGTAACACCGTGTTCCTAACATCGCCGACGGCAAAAAGGCCCGGGGTTTTGGTGCGCATGTTGGAGTCGGTGGCGATGGCGTTGTTCTCTATGTCGACGAGGTCGAGAACGAGCTGGTAGCGCGGTTGATATCCGACAAAGACAAAGACCCCGAAGGCACGGGCGCCCAGTTCCTCCGTGATCCGCTCCCCCGTTTCGAGGTTCTCGGTCGTGATGCTCTCGGGGAACATGTCGCCAGAAAGCCCGAGAATGCGCGTGTTGTAGCGAATCTCGACCTTGGGGTTGCTCTCAAGAGCCTGGCGGCTCGAGAGGGTACCTTTGAGGATGTCGCCGCGCACAAGCATGGTCACGGAGCTGGACATGCGGGTGAGGTATTCGGCCTCCTCGCAGGCCGACTGTCCGCTGCCCACGACGTACACCGGCTTATTTCTGAACAGCATGCCGTCGCAGGTCGCGCAGTAGCTGACGCCGCGGCCGGTGAACCGCTCCTCGTTTTCGAAGCCCGCCAAACGAGGTTGAGACCCGGCGGCGTAGATGAGCACCTTGCTGGTATGCTCCGCTCCCCCGACAACGGTATGGAACACGCCGTCGTCGGTACGCCATACCTTTGTGACCTCGTCGCGAATTAGGGAGCAGCCCGCAGCCTCGGCATGATGAGCCAGCATCTCGCCGAACTCCAGCCCCGAAATGCTGCTAATACCGGGATAGTTCTCTAGAATGCTCGAAATGGCGATCTGGCCCCCCAACGCCGACATCTCCGTTATGATGGCCTTGAGCCCGGCACGCGAAGCGTAGATGCCCGCCGAGAGCCCGGCAGGGCCGCCGCCAACAATAAGAACGTCGTGCTCCGTCGCTTTCTCCATATGAGATCACTCGCTTTCTGCAAAAACGGGCACCTTGGCTTCAAGGTGCCCGCGACTATATCCAGACGTATGGTTCCCCGTTCTGGCAATCGGCAGTCACGGGGCAGTTGTGGGAGGAGGGGCTTACGAGTTGCTCGAACCGAACCCGTTCTCTCCACGGACGGTGTCGTCGAGTAAGTCGACCTCAAGGAGCGAGACGATAGGCACCTCCTGGATGACAAGCTGGGCGATGCGTTCTCCCCGCTTGATGGCGATCGGTTCGTGCGGGTCGAGGTTTATGGCGATAACTTTAAGCTCGCCGCGATAGTTCGAATCGATGAGGCCGGGGGTGTTGACCATCGAGAGGCCGCGCTTGATGGCCATGCCGCTGCGAGGCTGTACGAAGCCTGCGTAGCCCTCGGGGATGGCGACGGCAAGCCCAGTGGGGATGGCCGTGCGTTCAAGGGGCTTGAGCGTGACGTCTACGGCGCTCATGAGGTCGAGGCCTGCATCTCCTTCGTAGGCATAGGCCGGCAGGGGTAGATCTTTGTCGAGGCGGACGATGCGGACGTCGATCCTATTTGCCATGGAGACCCTCCGGGGCGCTGATGCGGTTCAGTTCGGCGTAAAAACCGTCGATATCTTGGAAGTCCTTGTAGACCGAGGCGAACCGGACGTAGGCCACGGTGTCCATGGGGAGCAGGCGCTCTAACACCATGTCCCCTAAGGACTGAGAGGAAACCTCGGTACGGAACTCATTGCGCAGCTGGGCTTCGATGCTGGATATCAGCCCGTTGAGCTCTTCGACGGGGATAGAGCGTTTGATGGAGGCCTTTACGAGGCTCGCCATAAGCTTTGCACGGTCGAACGGCTCGAGCGTGCCGTCCTTCTTCCGCACCTGGATGGGGGTCTCTTCGCGTCGTTCGTAGGTGGTGAAGCGCTCCGCACATGCGGGGTTGAGGCATTCTCGCCTTCGACGGATGGCAGTTCCGGCCTCCGAAGAGCGCGAGTCTATTACCTTTGAATCCTCGCAGCCGCATTTTGGACAGCGCATGGGTCCTCCTCAGTGTCGATGTGAACAGGATACATCAACTTTGAGCGCTTCCCACCCACGGGCATGCGACCATCTACATTCTCACGGTCAGGCCGGTCCTTAAGCAATCTTGGAGAATATGCTGTCACCGCGTTGCGTTCGGGCCCACGCGCTTAAGCGCACCGCGCCGGCACAAGAATCGTCTGGCCAACTATGAGCTTTGCATTGGTGAGCCCGTTGGATTCCATAAGCCAGTGGACGCTGTCTTTGGTTGAAAGCCCTTCCTTGGGGTACTGGGTCGCAATGGACCACAGTGTGTCGCCCTCGATGACCTGGTAGGCCACGAGCGAGCCGCAGGTCTGTTGGCTGTCGGCGATGGCGTCTGGGGCGGGATTGACGACCAGTGCACAGATCACGAATGCCGCGACGAGGAATGCCAAGAGTACCGCTGCGTCCCGCTTCTTTCCACGATCCTGTTGGGCCAGTGTGCGCTTCTGGACCCGCTGAACGGCCCTGAGGGTCGCATAGGGGGCGATTGGCTGGGTCGTAGGGATGTCGTGCTTTGCGGTGGCGTACAAACGGGTGCTATACATGACTGCTCCATTCCTGCTCGCTGCGAAGA
>JAHZGC010000019.1 GCA_019421015.1 Coriobacteriaceae bacterium
CGCGGCAGCCACGAGAACGGCGACATCTTCTTCCAGCACCGCGAGGCCTGCAACACCCGCTACAACGAGCTGCCGGCGATCGTCGAAGACTACATGCACCAGGTCAACGCCAAGCTCGGCACCAACTACGAGCTGTTCAACTACTACGGCGCCCCCGACGCCGACCGCGTGATCGTGGCCATGGGCTCGCTGTGCGACGTGGCCGAGGAGGTCATCGACTACCTCAACGCCCACGGCGAGAAGGTGGGCCTCGTGAAGGTGCGCCTGTACCGCCCGTTCGTGAGCGAGAAGTTCGTGGCCGCCCTGCCCGCCACGGTGAAGAAGATCGCCGTCATGGACCGCACCAAGGAGCCGGGCAGCGTGGGCGAGCCCCTGTACCAGGACGTGCTCACCGCCCTGCTCGAGCAGAACCGCTACCAGGGCGTCACCGTGGTTGGCGGCCGCTACGGCCTGGGCTCCAAGGACACCCCGCCCAGCTCGGTCTTTGCCATCTACAAGGAGCTTGAGAAGGACGCCCCGGCCCGCGAGTTTACCATCGGCATCGTGGACGACGTCACCAACCTGTCGCTCCCCGAGGACCCCGACTGCCCCAACACCGCGGCCCCCGGCACCATCGAGTGCAAGTTCTGGGGTCTGGGCGGCGACGGCACGGTGGGCGCCAACAAGAACTCGATCAAGATCATCGGCGACCACACCGACAAGTACATCCAGGCCTACTTCCAGTACGACTCCAAGAAGACCGGCGGCGTGACCATCAGCCACCTGCGCTTTGGTGACTCGCCCATCCGCAGCCCGTACTACATCAACAAGGCCGACTTCGTGGCCTGCCACAACCCGAGCTACGTGACCAAGGGCTTCAAGATGGTCAACGACGTGAAGCCCGGCGGCATCTTCATGATCAACTGCCAGTGGACGCCCGAAGAGCTTGAGCACCACCTGAGCGCCGAGGCCAAGCGCTACATCGCCAAGAACGACATCCAGCTCTACCTGATCAACGCCATCGACCTGGCCGCCCAGATCGGCATGGGCAAGCGCACCAACACCATCCTGCAGTCGGCGTTCTTCTCGCTGGCAAAGATCATGCCGCAGGAGGAGGCCATCGCCTACATGAAGGACGCGGCCACCAAGTCCTACCTCAAGAAGGGCCAGGACGTGGTCGACATGAACCACCGCGCCATCGACGCCGGCGCTACCGCCTACGTCAAGGTCGACGTGCCCGCTGCCTGGGCCGACGCCGTGGACGCCCCCGTGGAGCACGACTACGAGGGACGTCTGGCCCTGGTCAAGATGGTCACCGAGATCATGGAGCCCATCGCCAACATGGACGGGGACAGCCTGCCCGTGTCGGTCTTCATGGACCACGCCGACGGCCAGTTCGAGCTGGGTGCCTCGGCCTACGAGAAGCGCGGCGTCGCCGTCCAGGTTCCCACCTGGGATGCCCAGAAGTGCATCCAGTGCAACAGCTGCTCCTACGTGTGCCCCCACGCCTGCATCCGTCCCTTCGCCCTCACCGACGAGGAGGCCGCGGTGGCTCCTGCGCCCATCAAGCTGGTGCCCGCCAAGGGTCCCAAGGCCAAGGGGTTGCAGTATACCATCGCCGTCTCGCCGCTCGACTGCATGGGCTGCAGCGTGTGCATCGGCGCCTGCCCGGCCGACGCCCTGACCATGGTCGACACCGAGAGCCAGCTGCCCCAGCAGGAGGTCTTTGACTACTGCGTGTCCAAGGTTGCCCGCAAGCCCGAGCTCGAGGGCAACACGGTCAAGGACAGCCAGTTCAAGAAGCCGCTGCTCGAGTTCTCGGGCTCCTGCGCCGGCTGCGCCGAGACCTCCTACGCCCGCCTGGTGACCCAGCTCTTCGGCGACCGCATGTTCGTGGCCAACGCCACCGGCTGCTCCTCGATCTGGGGCAACCCGGCCGCTACCGCTCCCTACACCACCACCGCCGACGGCCGCGGCCCCGCGTGGAGCAACTCGCTCTTCGAGGATAACGCCGAGTACGGTCTGGGTATGCTGTTGGGCTACGAGGCCGTGCGCAACGAGCAGGTCGAGAAGTCCGAGCGCCTGATTGCGGCCGAGGCTGCCGGCGAGGCCGTGAAGGCCGCCGCCGAGGCGTGGCTCGCTGCCCGCGACAACGCCGAGGAGAGCGAGGCGGCTGCCAAGGCCTACATCGCCGAGCTCCAGAAGGTCGCCGAGGGCGAGGGCGAGGTCGCCGATCTGGCCAAGGCCATCCTCGAGCGTCCCGACTACCTCACCAAGAAGAGCGTCTGGATCTTCGGTGGCGACGGCTGGGCCTACGACATCGGCTACGGCGGACTCGACCACGTGCTCGCCAGCGGCAAAGATGTCAACGTGTTCGTGTTCGACACCGAGGTCTACTCCAACACCGGCGGGCAGGCCTCCAAGGCCTCGAACCTGGGCCAGGTCGCCCAGTTCGCCGCAGCCGGCAAGGACATCAAGAAGAAGAGCCTGGCCGAGATTGCGATGACCTACGGCTACGTGTATGTGGCCCAGGTGGCCATGGGTGCCAAGCCGGCCCAGACCATCAAGGCCATCGCCGAGGCCGAGGCCTACCCCGGACCCTCGATCATCATCGGCTACAGCCCCTGCGAGATGCACTCCATCAAGGGCGGCATGAAGAACGCCCAGGAAGAGATGAAGCGCGCCGTGGACTGCGGCTACTGGAACCTGTTCCGCTTCAACCCGGCCGCTCCTGCCGGCAAGAAGTTCACGCTCGACTCTAAAGCACCGGCCGGCGGCTACCAGGAGTTCCTCATGAATGAGGCCCGCTACAGCCGTCTGACCCGTGAGTTCCCCGAGCGTGCCACCGAGCTGTTCGAGCGCAACGAGAAGGCCGCCATGGACCGCTACAACCACCTCGTGAACCTCAAGGAGATGTACGACAAGGAGTAACGGCCACGATACGTGGCCATAGGAACTAGCGAGCGCCCCGGGCTTCTCTGCTGGAGAGGCCCGGGGCGTTGGCATGTGGGGCTTGCAGGGGTTCGGGGTCCTCCACGCCAAAAAATGACGGGCGTGAACGATGCCTCAAGGGGTATGGAGCGCTAGTATTTTAGAGAATGATATATTCCCTGGGGTAATTTCGTAGATGATATAATGTAATGCTTTCCGTAGGCTCTGAGAGGCATTTCAATCGTTCACGGGCGTTCGTTTTTGCCAACATGCGGCTGTCTTGCCGCAAGAAGAAATGGCAATTGCTCCGATAGGTGATAAAAATGAATAATTACGATGGGGTAGTGCATAATCTGTGCCTATGCAACTTCTGTCGGTGTGCTCATGTCGCCCTTGACCTCGACCGTGCCCGAGGTCGTACTATGAGGCTACACCCGTCAGGTTTTTAGGAGAGGACCCCATTCATGACCGATGTTTCTACGTGCGCCCTGCCCGAGGACTACCTGGGCAAGAACACCCCCAAGCTGGGCTTTGGCCTGATGCGCCTGCCCAAGACCGAGGACGACCAGATCGACGTTGCCCAGACCAGCCGCATGGTCGACGCATTTATCGCCGCCGGGGGCACCTACTTCGACACGGCCTTCGTGTACGCCGGCAGCGAGGACGCAATCCGCCAGGCCCTCGTCGAGCGTTATCCGCGTGAGAGCTACACGCTGGCCAGCAAGTGCTTCGCCGCCAACCAGCCCGACGCCGCCATGGCCCAAGCCCAGCTCGCCACCTCGCTGGAGCGCACGGGTGCCGGCTACTTCGACTACTACCTGCTCCACAACCTGGGCGACCACCGTACCCAGGTGTTCGAGGACTTTGGCATGTGGGCCTGGGCGCAGCAGATGAAGGAGCAGGGGCTTATCCGCCATCTGGGCTTCTCATGGCATGCCGACGCCGCCCGGCTCGACGCCGTGCTGACGGCCCACCCCGAGGCCGAGTTCGTGCAGCTGCAGATCAACTACGCCGACTGGGACGATCCCCAGAACCAGTCGCGCCTGTGCTACGAGTGCGCCCTGAAGCATGGCAAGCCCGTGGTGATCATGGAGCCCGTGAAGGGCGGCCTGCTCGCCAACCCGCCCCAGCCCGTGGCCGACGTGCTCAAGGCGGCCGACGCCGAGGCGAGCTGCGCCAGCTGGGCCATCCGCTTTGCCATGGACCTGCCGGGCATCATCACCGTGCTGAGCGGCATGAGCAACGAGGAGCAGATGGCCGACAACCTGGCCACCTTCGCGAGTTTCGACGGCCTGACCGCCGAGCAGCGCGCCGTGGTCGACGCCGCCCGCGCCGCCATGGCCGCCATCGACCAGGTGCCCTGCACCAACTGCCGCTACTGCGTGAAGGGCTGCCCGGTCCAGGTGCCGATTCCCGGCATCTTTGGCGCTATGAACCTGGAACGCGTCTATGGCGACCATGCCAAGGCTCAGGGCGAGTACAACTGGGTGACCAACAAGGGCGTCAAGGCGTCGGACTGCATCCAGTGCGGTGCCTGCGAGGCGGTGTGCCCGCAGCACCTGCCGATTATCAGCCTGCTCGAGGAGGCGGCCGGCCAGTACGAGCAGCAGGCGTAAGGGAGCGCAGGGGGAGAAACCCTGCCAACGGGAGGCTCCGGACTGCCCGCATGGAGGTGCGCGGGCGGTCCGGGGCCTCTTTGGTGCGCATGGGGGCGGGACTGCGCGGGCGTGCGGGCAGGGACCGGCGAAAACGGGCGAGGGAGGGCTGCTTTGTTGCGGGGCATAATCCGCAGGAGCGCCAGATCTGGAGATACTTCCGCGGAATGAGGGTTCTGGATAGGGGTTTGGCGGCGAATAGGGTTTCCCGATTCGGCCTAGATTCCTGGTTGTAAAAACGCCTTTAAAGTCTGGCCTTCCTACCAGGTATTTCTTTGGTGCTCTCTGGTTTGTGGCCATTGGGTTGGCGGCGCTTACCAATTATCCAGGGTGGGCAGCCTATCCAGAACCGCCTTTCTGCGGCGCTATCTCCCCTTTGGTGGATTTGGGGATTGGGGCTTGCAAGGCGAGGGCCCAAAGAAGGATCAACCCTGGAAAGGATGCTTTCCCGGGGGCCTTTTTGGGCTATCCTACAGGTGGACCCGCGTGCCGCTGGTGCCTCCCATGATCTGCGGGGCCTTGCTGAGCGCGCCGATCACGGCGACGCGCCCGGGCCCCGACTCGGCAAAGCGCACGGCGGCCTCCACCTTGGGGGCCATGGAGCCGGCACCGAACTGCCCCTGGGCAAGGTAGCGCTTGGCATCGGCCACGGGCAGGTCGGTCAGCGCTTTTTGGTCCGGCGTCCCGAAGCCCAGGTATACGTTCTCGACCGCCGTGAGCAAGAACAGGCGGTCGGCGTTGCAGTCGATGCCGAGCATGGCGCTTCCCAGGTCCTTGTCGAGCACGGCGTCGATGCCGTGGAGCAGCCCCTGCTCGTCGCGGTAGACTGGGATGCCGCCTCCGCCGCAGGCTATCACCGTGAACCGGCTGTCGAGCAGCTTGAGGATCGAGGCGGCCTCCACGATGCGCTTGGGGTCGGGGCTCGGCACGCAGCGGCGCCACCCGCGTCCCGAGTCCTCGCGGTAGACGACGCCGGGCTGCGCCTCCATGAGCTTTTTAGCCTGGTCCTCGGTGTAGAACTGGCCGATGGGCTTTACGGGGTTGCGGAACGCCGGGTCTTTGGGGTCCACCTCGACGGCGGTGACCATTGTTGAGCAGAAGCGGTCCATGCCCCGCGCCCGCATAGCGTCGGTGATGCACTCCTGCAGGTGGTAGCCGATGTAGCCCTGGGTGGCTGCCACGCACTCGGGCAGGGGCATGGTGGGTATGCGGGAGTCGGTGTCATGGCCGATCTGGAACGCATCCTGCACGATGCCCACCTGGGGTCCGTTGCCGTGGGTAAGGATGACCTCGTGACCCTGAGCGATGATCTCCATGATCGGGGGGACGGCCGCCTCGATGTTGGCGATCTGCTCCTGGGGCGTCTCGCCCAGCGCGTTGCCGCCCAGTGCAACGACGATGCGCTGGATGGAATCGCCGGGTTGGTCGGGGGATGCGGTGGCTGGTGCGCTTTTGCTGGTATACATGGGGTCCTCCCTGATGTCGGTGAGGCTGCCGAGGGTTGTCGAGGGTATGGTTCCCATGCATGGGGATTGTGGGGCACCGCAGCCCGGCTTTCTGCTGGGCGCCCATGCGAAGCGCATGCTGTAAGAGATGGCCTTTACGGATGGGTTTGACGGGGGTAGGCCTTTCAATCTGTGTGTCTAACGTCGCGAGGGCTTCTCCTCCTGTTCACGGTAGCGCTCGAGGGCGGCTTGGTAGGTGCCGCACGTCCGCTTGTAATACAGATGAAAGCCCAGGGTCATGCACAGGAGAATGACCAGGTAGATACCTATAAAAATCACCCAGCTCCCCCAGGTTGGCTCGAACCACCGGCCTATGAGGGCGGCGGCCACGAGGATGGGCAGGTAGGTCAGGCCGAATCCGGCCACGCGCGCCGTGTAGCTTGCGCGGCGAATGATGGCAGGCGTGAACCACAGCAGCTGCAAAAACGGGAACAGGCACATGAGCGCGATGCTCACGAAGTATCCCACGACGGTCAGATCTATGTATCCCAGGGCAAAGGCGAATCCCACGCTCACGATCGTTGCGGCGGTAAATGCGGTGTAGAACACATAGCATGCCTGCTTGAGCTCGAACTTCATAATCGATGGCCTCCTTTGAGACGTTTTTGAGACGGGGTGTATGCGGTGCGTGCACAGGCCGTTGGCCTTAGAGCAATCCTCAAAATTGCTGCCACCGCGTTCCGCTCGGGCTCATGTGCCCCAGCACGCCGCGCCCTCGCGCGCCTTGTGGCAGCGATCTTCGTGGTTCGCTCTAGAGCGCGAGCTTCTTCTTGATTGCAGACGCATACTGACGTGAGACCAGCACGTCCTCGCCGTTCGAGAGCGTGAGGACCATGCGGGCTCCCAGCGCGGGGCGTAGCGAGCGCACGTGGTCAAAGTTGACCAGTGCTTGGCGCGAGGCTCGTACGAACTCGGTTCCGGCCAGATGCTCCTCGAGTTCGTAGAGGTGCAGCGGGCTTTGGAGCACGCGGTCGTGGGTGTAGAGGAACGTACGGCCGTCAACACTCTCGGTGTAGAGCACGTCGTCGAGGGGGACGAGGTGCGTGCGGCCGTCGAGCTCGCCGGCGAGCCGGCGGTCGAACGCGTTCAGGGCCCCCACGATACGGGCCGTGCGCTCGTCGATAACGGGGGTTTCTACGGTTATGCGGACGTCGTCGAGCGACGGGTCTTCGTGCAGGGTCACGTGCATGGCATAGGGCTCCTTGGGACGGGTGCGATGGGCGCTGCGAGCTCGCTGGGACCACTATGCCCGTTGGGGAACGGGGGCACAACCTCGTGGGCAGCGAGTTGCACGGAAGGGGGCCTGGGTTGCATGGTTTGCCTCCAGACCCGTGGTTTTATAGGCGAGACACCCGATGGACGCACGCCCTTCACGATGGGCGGATATCATCGTGTGCAGAAAGCCGCGCGCATCTTGACGGGGGCACACCGCGTGCGGCATCCGTGCCACGGTCGCAAGAAAGGGACCTTACCCTATGGCATCTAGCTTTCAAGATAAGTTCAACAGCTTCATGAACCACCGCAACGGCCCCGACCAGCTCTCGCGCGACAGCCTGATCCTGGGCATCGTGTTGCTGATCGTTGCCGTCCTGCTGCGCGACGCCGCCCGCACCGTCTTTACCGTGTTAGGCCTCGCCGCCATGGTGTACTCCTACTGGCGCATGTTCTCGTCCAAGGTGTCCGACCGCAGCCGCGAGAACGGTGCCTACGTTGCCAAGCGCACGGAGGTGCTGAACAAGCTGCCGTTTGGGAAGAAGGGCGGCGCTACGGGTGGCGCCGGCTCCTCGGCGTCGGGCGGACCTTCCAAGACCTCGGCGTTCAAGCAGGCCGCCCAGAAGGCCGCCGCCCAGGCCAAGGCCCAGGCGGCCGACAAGGACCACAAGTACTTCTTCTGCCCCAAGTGCGGCCAGTCGGTGCGCGTGCCCAAGGGTGCCGGCAAGATCCGCGTCACGTGCCCCAAGTGCGGCGAGAAGTTCGAAAAGAAGGCATAGGGGCCGATAGGGCAGTTGACCCCGATCGTTTCGACCTTCCAAGAGGTTCATGCACGGGGCGGGGTGCTTTCACAGGGGCGCACCCTGCTTTTTTCGGGCGGCCCCTCGACACCAAGCAACTCGAACAGCTCGTCTTTGGTGTGCACGCCGAGTTTGCGATAGATGCGGCTCGTGTGGGCCTTGATAGTGCCCCGGGCCACAAAGAGGTCCTCTTCCATCTGGGCCATGGGAACTTTGCGTGCCATGAGCTGCAACACCTCCTCCTCGCGGTCCGAAAGCCCGTGTTGTTTGGAGAGGTTCGAGACGCGCATCGACAGCGCCCCGGGTGTGAACACGTCGCCCGCGGTGTCTCCTCCGTCCGCTGCGTGCAGGTCGATGCCCCATCGGGCCGAGAGGCTCTTTTCGGTGAAGGCTATGACGAGAAACATGGCGAGGGCGGTTGCGGTGATAACAAGATGCACCGCCAAACTGACGGCGGGTGGAAGCGTTCGGGACGACAGGGCGAAGGTGTACCAGCCCACTGCTTCAGTAAGGTAGCGGATGCCGCGCTCGATGCCGTTGAGCCATACGGCGTTGACGCCGAAGCGATAGGTGATGTTGCTCAAGATGATCATGATAAACATGGAAAGCATGGTATAGCCGGCGTCAAAAAATGCGGCGGTGATCTGCATGCGATGGGACAGCAGCGGCGTGATGAGCAGGAGGCACGCGATCATCAGGGGAAACGCGATGCGGTAGATGGTGTCGAAGTTGAACCATCGAGACGTCGAGAGCGAGCCAAAGAACACGAACGTCGTGGCGGCAAGCACGCCTACGATATTTCCTGGCACAATGGGCTGGTCGGGTAGCATGTTGAAGCCGGCGGCGAACGTGCACGTTGCCATGAGGGCGACTGCTTTCCAGGGAACGATGCGCTGAAACGGCTCGGTGATGGGCTGGGGACGTCCGTCGGCGGGCAGGTTGTCCACGGCGCGGTGCGACCACCATAGGGCGAGCACCGGCAGCACGACCGACATGGCCACGAGGCCGGGGAACTCAACCGTCATGAAAAACCAGCACAGCAGCTCTCCAAAAAAGATGCTGGCCGCATGGTACACCGAGACACGCATGGGATTTAACGTGCCATAGAACTCGCACCATGCCAATATGGTTATGGCCAAGCCTGCTCCGGCCAGTATAAGTCCGACGTGTCGAATGCCGGGAACAGACGGTACGGCCGTTTGCACCGCGCAGGCAACGGACCCTGCGACCATGCAAACGCCCGCGGCGCTGAGGGCGCGCGTGTTGTTCCAGAGCGGGGCCAGGCGTTTGGCGCAGAGAGCGGCCGCCAACGATGCGACCCCGATGCTGACCTCGAAGAGGGCGTAGTCGGCGACGCCGATGGTGGGGTAGGCTCCATAGCGGAAAAAGATGGCGAGCCACGCACGATACAGGCCTACTCCTAAAAACGACAGAGGCATTGCCCCGATGCGTCCGAGTATGGTGTGCCACCGTGTAAAGAAGTCCCTCATGAGCGTTCCTCGCCATGGATCGGGCCGGCGCATAAGCACTGGGTTGACTGCGGCCCGTTTGGTTGGTTTACCGAAATATAGCACCCCCTTACTCGGTTGACGAGGTTTACAACATTAACCCGAAGGCTGCCTTGTGAAACAAAAGGCCAGGTACAGACCTCGATGAGGATAACAAACCCTGAGTTACAACGTTAACCCCACAACCTGGTTCCAAGATGAATAAGCTGGGTACCGTGCACGGCGTCCTCATGACTGGAGGGCGTTTATTCGGTCAGCCATCACCAAAGAAAGAGGGTCATCTTATGGAACAGGTTTCTCGTAGGCAGTTTGTTGCCGGTGCCGTTGCGGCCGGCGCGCTGACGGTTGTCTCGACTGCGGCAATGGCCGATGAGCCGACAGCCGCTGCGAGCGTTGCCACGGTAGGAGAGGGAATCGGCAAGAACGGCCACATCGAAGTTGAGGTTGTGACCAACGGCGGTGTCATCGAGCGTATCAACGTGCTGTACTCCCACGAGAGCGACGGTCTGGGCGATGCGTGTATGAACAAGCTCTCGCAACTCATCGTTGACAACCAAACGCTGAACGTCGACATGGTGAGCGGTGCCACGCTCTCGAGCTCGGCCTTTCTGATCGCAGTCTCCGAGGCCCTCGAGGCGGCCGGTGAAGACGTCTCTGAGTGGGAGAAACGCCCCAAGGCTGCCGAAGCCGCTCCGCAAGACTTGGCCGACGCCTACGACGTCGTCGTGGTCGGTACCGGCGGCGCCGGGTTTGCGGCGGCCATCTCGGCTGCAAACCTGGGCAAGTCGGTCTTGCTGATGGAGAAGCTCGGCATCCTTGGTGGCTCTACGGCGCTCTCGGGCGGTGAGATGGCGGTTCCGGGCAATTGGATCCAGGTGAACAAAGGCATCGAAGACAGCCCCGAGCAGCTTGCCGCAGACATGCTGGCGGGCGGTGACAACCTAGGAGATCCAGAACTGGTGAATGTCATTGCCAACGGGGTGTACGACGCGGCCCAGTGGCTCACCTTTGAAGGCGGCGTGGCATGGGAACACAACCAGCTGTTCTTCGGTGGCCACTCGGTGGAGCGTTCCATTATCCCCAAGGGGCATAAGGGCAACGCCATGACCACCAAGCTCACCGAGCGCGCCCGGAACATCGCCAATCTGACCCTCGTCGATAACCTCAAGGCCGTTGAGCTCGTGATGGACGGAGGTGCCATTGCAGGTGTCAGGGCCGAGAGCACAATCACGGGCGACGTCTACAAGTTCGCCTGCGGTGCCGTGGTGCTTGCCACCGGCGGCTTTGGGTCGAACGTGGCCATGCGTGCCGAGGCCAACTCCGATTTTGGTGACCGCTTTAACTCCACAGACAGCGTGGGTGCCCAAGGCGACGGCTTGGTGATGGCCCGCTCTGTCGGGGCTGCCTTGATCGACATGGACCTGATTCAGACCTATCCCATCTGCGACGTGGACACGGGTGCCTTGCTATATCTTGATGACATGCGTCTTGACCAGCGCACCGTTATGTTCAACAAGGAGGGCCGGCGGTTTGTAGAGGAGCTTGACCGTCGCGACGTGCTGTCGAATGCCATTCTTTCCCAAACCGGTGCAATTGCCTACGAGATTTGGGACCAGGCGGCGGCCGATGAGACCGGTGTGGTCGACATCCATGCCGACGAGTTCGAGAACCTCTCCGCTCGAGGCCTGTGCGCCAAAGCCGATACCATCGAGGAATGCTGTGAGCCATTCGGCATCGATGCGGAGGCGCTCAAAGCCACCATCGAGATGTGGAACGGCTATGCCGATGCCGGTGCAGACCCAGATTTCAACTATCGTGGTGAGCTGCGGCGTGTCGAAGCGGCGCCCTTCTATATCATGGCCTACAAGCCGGCCGTGCACTACACCATGGGCGGTCTGCATATCAACGCGGATGCCCAGGTTCTTGACGAGGCGGGTGCGCCCATTCCGGGCCTCTATGCCGCCGGCGAGGTGGCGGGGCACAAGATGGGAACCAACCGTCTGGGCTCCACATCAATGAGCGATATCTACACCTTTGGCCGCATTGCCGGCAACAACGCCGCGGCTTACGTGGGGTAACGAGGCTGGCCGGTAACCAAGGCTCTTAATACTGCGGCGGAGAAGTCCTTGGGATTCGGGGGCTTCTCCGCTACTTGGTTTGTGGTTGCTCCGTACGCAGGTGCGCCTCCTACAGCAGGTCGATCAGCTCCTGCTGGCTGTGGACCCCGAGCTTCTCGTAGATGTGGCGCGTGTGGTACTTGAGGGTGTTCTTGGTGATGGAGAGCTCCTCTTGGATGCGCAGCGTGTTGTTGCCGCGGGCGAGCAGGCCGAACACGTCGGTTTCGCGCTCAGTAAGGCCGTGGGAGGTTGCGAGCTGCTGGCAGCGGGCGGCGATGCGGTCCTCGTACTGCACCTCTACCACCCCGGGGACCGGCGCGTCCCTCTCCACTGAGGCGATGGTCTTGTCGAACCCGAAGTCCCGGATCGAGAACAGCGTGTAGAGCATCACGGCCCCCAGGATGAGCGCCACCACGGCCCGCGACAGGAGGCTGTGGGTTCCCGCGACCCCCGTCACGAAGATGCCGGTCTGGGCCCCCAGGCCGATGCCCACGTAGTAGGCGGCGTAGCCCCAGGCTATGGAGGGCAGCGCGTTCGAGAGGCTGCGGGCCGCGATGGTGCACAGGGCCACGGTCATGAGCAGCCCGAAGACGGTGTTGCTGCAGGCGAGGGCCGTGGAGGCGCCCGAGGCCAGAACGGCGTCGTCGAGCAGCACGAGCAAAAATCCGCCCAGCAGCAGCGCGAAGGCGAGGCTAAAGAGCACGTCGACGCGGGGCGCGGGGCGGCTTCCCAGGGCGTAGGCAAGCACCGCCAGCAGCACCGCACCCATGAACCAGCTGCCCAGCAGACCGCCGTCGGCATTCTGGTAGCGCAGGCCAAAGCCGTAGGCCAGGCTGAACACAAAGATGTAGACGAACAGGTCGTGGGTCAGGGGCAGCACCGAACGCGGCCGGGTGATCTCGGCGTCGGCGGCCGCCTCGGCATGGGCGTAGTCGGCGAAGCGGCGGCGCGTGTGCCAGGAACAGAGCGCCAACAGCCCGATGACGCAGACGGCGTAGCAGGCAACCACAAACACGTAGCCGCCCTGGGCGAGGGCCCAAGCCAGGGGGATGGCCGCAAGGCCGCCGGCCGCGAAGCATACGAGCAGCGGGCGAAACTCCAGCGACGAGCAGAGCACGAGCCACAGCACGCTTGCCCAGGCGATCGACGAGGCGGTAAGGCATGACCCTGCCAGCAGGACGGCGGCGTTTTGGTGCGCAACCCCTAAGGGCGCCAGCACGGCTCCGGCCACGGCGCAGGCCCCCGCCGCCAAGGTAAGGGGCCGCGATGCCACGAGATGCGGGGTACGGCGGGCCACGAGGGCGAGGACGATCATCTCGACGGCCTGGACGAGCGTGGCCCAGTCGCGCGTAGCGTCGTCCACTGTGCTTTGCACGGCGTTCAGGGGGCCGTTGAAGAAGATGGTGGTGACCTTTGCAAGTACCGTGGCCGCAATGCAGACCCAGAAGGCCCGCTGGCGGCCATACGGCGAGACAAGCTGCGCCAGTCGTGGCATAAAATCCCTCTCGATGGCATCTACCTGCAAAAACATTCATACCACCCCTCAGGGGCGGGGTAGTTTTGCACCGCGCTCCCTAGTATGACAACCGCATTGTAGCGCCGCCGAAGGTTTACAGCAGAGCACAAAATTGCTGCACCAAGGCGCACGAGGGTGAGGCGTACCGAGGTACGTGATCCCGAGCGGAAACGAAGGTGCGGCAGTTTTGAGGATTGCTCTAGATGCCAGGTGTCGCGCGACATTGAAACGTGGCCGGGGTGCCGAAGCCCCCGTGCCGCACGGCAACCGGATGTAAAGGGGAGAAGTGCTATGGATCGTCGTTCGTTTGTCAAAGGTGGGGCTTTGAGCGCCGCCGCCGTCGCTACCGCCGCCGCGCTGCCTGTGGCCGCCATGGCCGACGAGGCCTCTGCCCCAGCTGCCGGCGTGCCTGCGTGGCTGGGTGCCGAGCCCGAAATCGCCGAGGGCGACATCGTGCGCACCGATGAGACTACCCTGTTGGTCATTGGTGCCGGCACCGCAGGTCTTGCCTGCGCGGCCACCGCTGCCGACATGGGCATCGACTTCATCCTGGCCGAGAAGCTCCCGGTGATCTCGGAGTCGCGCGAGTACTTTGGCGCGGTCAACACCCGCCAGATCATCGAAGCCGGCCTTGAGGCCGACAAGGGCATGCTCCTGAACGAGCTCGTGAGCTACGCCAGCGGCAAGTGCGACCGCGACCTCATCAAGATGTGGATCGACGAGAGCGCCGAGACCGTGGAGTGGTACGAGCCCATGTTCAACGCCGTGGGCCAGGCCGTGATTCTGCCCGACTACGTGGAGGAGAAGGCCGGCGGCACCCTCAACTACTCGCCTGTGACCGAGCACATGTCGGCCACCGCCTACATCCCGCCCACGCGCAACGAGGTCATCCTCTCGCATATCGAGGAGTCCGGCAACGAGGTGCGCTGGAGCTACGACCTGGTGAAGCTCGTGCACGCCGACGGCAAGGTGACTGGTGCCATCTTCGACACCGACGAGGGCCTGGTGCAGGTCAATGCCCCCTACACCGTGATCGCCACCGGCGGCTACGCGGCCAACCCCCAGATGATGATGGCCCTGCAGCCCGACGCTGTGGCCTCCGTCACCGCAGCCGCCTACAACCCGCCCTGCACGGGCCAGGGCATCAAGGCCGGCCTGTGGGCCGGTGCCGTGAAGGACGCCGACCCCACCCCCATGCTCTTTGACCGCGGCGCGGTGCTGCCGGGCGTCGACGCCGGCTACGTTGACCTTGGGGACGGCAAGTTCGGCCTGCCTGGCACGCGCTTCCAGCTCAACATCGGCAGCCAGCCCTTCCTCAAGGTGAACCGCTACGGCAAGCGCTTTGCCAACGAGTCGGTGCCCTACGACAACATGTGCTTCGCGGCCGGCCGCCAGCCGGGCGGCGTGTTCTGCCAGGTCTTCGACGGCAACGTCAAGGAGGACGTGGTCCGCTTTATGCAGACCGGTTGCGCCGCCGCCTCGCGCCTCTATCTGGAGATGCTGGGCGAGACCGTGGACGACTACTTCGAGTACGTGGGCTGCACCGACCTGTTCCAAAAGGCCGACACCCTTGACGAGCTGGCCGACAAGCTGGGCTTCGAGGGAGAGGCCAAGGAGGCCTTCCTGGCCACCATCGACGAGTACAACGCGCTCTACGACGCCCAGGAGGACAGCCAGTACGGCAAGGAGGCCTACCGTCTCTCGGCCGTGCGCGAGGCCCCGTTCTACGGCTGCTGGTTCGGCAGCTCGCTGCTGACCACGCTCGACGGCCTGCGTATCAACGCCGACCTCGAGGTTCTCGATGCCGACGCCCAGCCGATCCCCGGCCTCTATGCCATCGGCGACGCCTCGGGCAGCTTCTTTGCCACCAACTACCCCGAGTATATCGTGGGCGTGGCCGCCGGCCGCTCCACCGTTGAGGGCCGTCACCTGGCCAAGGCCATCGCCGCCAAGGAAGGTGTCGACGTGGAGGCCGCCGACGCCGCCGCCAAAGAGGCCCTGGCCGCAGCCGTGACCGAGGAGGTCCCCGCAGCCGACTACAAGACGGCCATCGCCACCGTGTGCTGGTAAGAACCGGCCAAAGGCCGACGGGCTGCCGTCGGTGACACGCGCGACAGACGGTGTTCCCTCGGGCTCCATCGGCCTGCGGGGGCACCGTTTTTGGTTGCGGGACGCTATCATCAGGGGTCTGAACCGGACCGAGGGGAGCAACGCGTGATCATCAACACCGGCGGCCGCACCGACACCGTCCAGTACTACACCGACTGGCTGATGCGCCGGTTCGAGGAGGGCTACGCGCTCACCCGCAACCCGCTGTTCCCCACCAAGGTCAACCGCTACGAGCTGGACCCCAAGGTGGTGGACTGCGTGGTGTTCTGCTCCAAGAACTACCAGCCCATCCTGCCACGGCTCCATGAGATTACCGACCGCTTCAACACATACTTCCACTACACCATCACCGCCTACGGCCGAAACATCGAGCCGGGCGTTCCCCCCATCGACGAGAGCATGGCGACGCTGATCGAGCTCTCCCAACTGGTGGGGCGCCAGCGCGTCTCGTGGCGCTACGACCCGGTGCTGCTGACCAGGGACTACACGATCCAGCGCCACCTGGAGACCTTCGACCGCATGGCGCGCGTCTTGGCACCCCATATCGACCGCTGCGTCTTCAGCTTCGTGGAGATGTACAAGAAGCTGCGGTTCAATATGCCCGAGCTCATTCCCCTCTCGGTGGAGGACATGGACGAGCTGGCCCGGGGCTTGGGCTCCATCGCCGCCACCTACGGCATGCGCATCCAGACCTGCGGGACCAACGGGGACTTCAGCCGCTACGGCATTCAATCCTCGGGTTGTATGACGCTCGACATTTTGGGAGAAGCTAACGGTGTCGCCTGCAAGACCCGCAAGCACAAGGGGATGCGCCAGGGCTGCCATTGCATTGAGAGCCGCGACATCGGAGCCTATGACACCTGCCTCAACGGTTGCAAATACTGCTACGCCAACCAGACGCCCCAGAAAGCCATCGAGAATTACAAGCTGCACGACCCCGCCTCGCCGCTGCTGCTGGGGCAGGTGTGCCCCGACGACACCGTGACCCAGGGCGTGCAGAAGACGTTTCTGGCTCCGGGGTCGAAGGGGGAGCGGTAGGGCTGCGGGTGGTTTGGTTATTGTGCTGAGGCTGGGGACGGGGGTCTCGTCGGCGCGCAGGGCCTCAGCGTTGCGGCTGGTATGGATGCCGTTGATCGAGGTGGTCACGTCAGGGTTGGTCGGGCTGGTGGAGACAGGCGGGTACTGCTGGCCGGAAACCTCAAGAGCAGCCTCGGGAGAAGACCATGGGCGTCTTTGCCAACATCGACGACCTCATCAGGGGTAGGGTCATCGAGGCCGCCCACGTCGAGTTCAGGGGCAGACTCGGCCCGAACGTTGTCGTCCGTGGAGGCCGTGGTGCTTGGAGGCGAGATGTTTCCGCAGTATGGGGGTTCTGGATAGGCGATTGAGGGAGTCCAAAGGCCAAGTACCGGGCCTCACTATCCGCTTATGACCGATAGTCCGGCAAAATCCCAGGTCAGAAAGGGGTCTTGGCCGCCAGGGGGACCCTGCCTTGCCGGCATATGGGGAACATCGGGGCTTCCGGTCTATCCAGAACCCTGATTATGCGGTGCTATCTGCTGATTCGGCGATTGCCGGAAACGCGGTAGGCGTTGCCCTTGGGTCGCCGGGCTCCGACGTCGTGGTGCCGGTGCTTGTACGGATCGCTTCGGGGCTAAAAAACCAATAGGGCCCGGCTCGCCTCCGTGGCAAGCCGGGCCCTATGCCGGTCGATACGTTCGCGCTGCCTACACCAGCGGCTCCTCGGCTGCGGCGTTGGTGCCGGCGTCCTCGGCCGCCACGCCGCACACGGTGCCGTCGTCGGCGATGACGAGCTCCTTGACGGGGGTCTCGGTGAGGATCTCGACGCCGTTGTCGCGGGCCGCCTGCTCCAAGGTGGCCATGGCCTGGGCACCGCCGCCCTCGAACTCGTGGGCGCAGGCCACGTGCGAGAAGCCGTGGTAGTCGTCGACGTCCGAGAAGGCCACGCCCTGCTCCAGGAGCCAGTCGATGTTGGCGCCCGAGTTCTTGTCGAGCTGCTTCCAGGCGGTGGAGTCGCCCAGGTAGCGGGTCATGACCTGCTCGTCGACCAGCACCTTGGACAGCGGGAACTCGATGCCCTTCTCGCGCTGGAGCGACGAGTCGCGGGCAAAGACGCACTCCACCACGAGGCCGTTGCCGCCGCAGGTGGCGTTCTTCTCGAGCATCACCACGTGGGCGCCTTCCTGGGCGGCCTGCAGGGCGCACACGAGGCCCGACATGCCGCCGCCGACGATGGCGATGTCGGCGTCGACGACGTTCTCGTCGGCCTGGGCGAGCGGGGCGGCCTTGACGGTTGCCGCTGCGACGCCGGCTGCCACGGCGCCTCCGACGAACGTGCGGCGGTTCATAGCGATGTCCATGGGTGCTCTCCTTAACGGTAGGGGTGCAGCGCGGGGCGCGTCCGGCGCGCCTCGCATGACAGGCCGCACTCTACGGGGGCGCCGATTGGCGTGCCTTCCACGAATCGTGTGGAATCGCGCGGTTTGCCCTGGTAGGGGGCTCTTACACGAATCGTGTAAGGAGCGTTTGAGCTGGGGTTGGGGCTACAATCGGCGGTGCTTGCCGTAAGGGGCGCGTGGGGGAGCGGCGCCTGGGCACGCCATGGGGGCGCGGCGGCGGGCGTTTGCTGATCGTTTTTTTGGGCCAGAGGGCCAGAAAGGATCCTGAGCCGTGCGCCTCTTTGCTGCGCTGGGGACGTTTCTCTTTGTAGAGCGGTTCGTGCCGCTGGTGAATACCTATGAGCGCGGGGGCATCCCCGTGGTCGACCCGCTTCAGAGCATCCTGACGGCGCTGCCGCTTTTGGTGCTCGTGGCGCTTGGGGTGAGATGCCCTCCTTCGTGGCAGCGGCGTCTGCCGGGGGCGGGTGCGGCGCTGATGGGCGCCTCGGCGCTCTGTCTGGTCGGGAGCGAGCTTTTGGGCGTGCCGGACGTTGGAGGGGCGGCGGCCGTAGGCACGCGCTGTGCCGTGGCCCTGCTCTGTGCGGGGCTCTGCCGCTCCATTGCGCCGTTTGGCATGCGGGTGGTTGCGCGCAACCTGGTGGCGGCCTCGTGCGTGGCGTGCGTTGCGGCCCCGGTGGGCTACGGGCTGCTGGCGCACGGCTGGTTTGGCGCCTATTGCGCCGTGCTTGTTATGGCCGCTGCTACGGCGTGGCTTTCTCAGCGGGGGTTGGAGCGCGTGGCGCGAGGAGGCGGCGCGTCTCGTGCGGCGGTTTCCAGCAACGAGCTCCAAGGCGAGACGACCCGGGGTTGGAGGCGGTTCTTTGGGCTCTTTGCGTCGTGCGGGCTGGTGGGTATGACCGTGACCTACGTGGTGCTGGGTGCCGTGCTTGGGGTGAGTCGCATGGAGCTGGCCCGCCAAACGGCGTCGGCCCAGCTGTCTGACGTGCTTCCGCTGGTGGGCATGCTGCTTGGCAGCGTGGCGCTGCTGGTGTGCTGGCACGCCCGCCGAGTGCTGCTTTCTGAGGACGGCCTGCCGACGGCGCTGTACGGAGCGGCGGTAACGGCCCTGCTTTTGCTGCCGGCCCAAAGCGTCGCGGCGACCTCGGCGGGGCTGCTGGTGGCCTGCGCGGCTTACGAGGCCCTGAGGCTTATGTTCATCGTTGCCTTTGCGGAGACCTACCGTGCATGGGGACTTGAGCCGCTGCCGGCCTGCTCCCTGTGCCTCTTTGGGTACTGCCTGTTCCACGACATGGACGGGCTGCTTGATCTGTGGGCTGCCGGGTGGTGCGCCTCTTCCCAGGCTCGGATCTTGGCGGTGTGTCTGGCGCTCATGGCCGTTGTGGCCTTGGTGCAGCTGGGGCTGCGCCGCAGGCCGTCCCGGGTGCTCGACGGGCCTGCGGGCCCAATGGCTGCGGGCTCTCGTCACGATGCGCCGCGGGGAGACTCTGACGACGGGCGTTTGGTGGAGCGGCCCCGCGAGTGCTGGGGCCTCACCCCGCGCGAGACCGACGTGCTCGCGCTCGTGGCCACCGCCCGCAGCGTGCCGCGCATGGCCGCCGAGCTCTATGTGTCCGAGAATACGGTGAAGGCCCACATGAAGAGCATCTACGCCAAGGCAGACGTGCACAGCAAGCAGGAGCTGCTCGACGCCATGGCGAGGCTGGGGTAGGGGCCCTGCGACTCGGGGCAAAAAGTGCGGAAATCGGGTAAATCGGGCTTTAAAAAAGTGCGGAAATCGGGTACGCACGGCATCTAATGGTTACCGGCTATCAGCACCTGCACCGCCACGGCCCCAAACCGGGCAAGTGCGGCGTACTCGGTGCCATGGGAAAAGCCGCCGGCTTCGGCCCGGCAACGGGTGCGCTCCATAAAGTCGGGCATCCACGGGACGACGTGCTGTCGGGTGAATGCGGCAGCACGGGCGGCCCATGAGGCGGACTCGTTGTTCGCGGAACCCTGCGCCAAGGCAAGCGCCTGAACTGCCGCTTGGGCCTGATGCCCATAGAGCTGGGAGAGAAACCCCAGCTCTCCCCAGATGCTGTCGACGGGTTCGGTACGCGCCGTGGCCGGGAGCAGCCCCGCCTCGCCCATGGCCTTCTCCACCTGGAGCGTCACGGGGCTTCTGAACAGGCTCGGCGCCTCGGCCGTGCCGGTGGCGGCAAAGCGGAATGCCCCCTCGTAGGGCCACACGGGACCCTGGGATCCAGGCGAGAGGAACAGCAGCGAGTGCCCCCGGCGCAGGTCTTGCGCCAGCTCGGTGACGTCGCGTCCAACGAAGGTCTCCAACTTGCGGCATGCGTCCTGCACCTGACTGGCCGGGTATCCGGCGTCGGCCAGGCATCCCGTAGCGTCGGACAGGTAGGTTCCGCTCGCCAGGGCGGCCGCAAGGCCATCGTCGGCCGGGAACGCGAACGTTATGGCTAGTAGCTCGCAGAGGTCGGCGAGGCCCACGACGCGCCGGAGGTCGGCTGTGCCGGTAGCATCCTGGCAGCTTATGGGCGCGCCGGCCATAACGGGCTCGGCGGACATAACGGCGGCAACTGTGCTCACAGGGCTTCCTTCCTCACGGTGCTGCTTCTCCGATGCGGTGGGTTCCAAAAGGCCAGGCGGCTCGGCTTGACAGGGGGCCGAACCGCCCGGCACAACGCCACGCCGGCAGGGTCAAACCGACCGGCGAGGTCGGCTCGCGCTGGGGTTAGACCTACGTCAGCCTTACACCCGACCTACGCAAGCCTTGCACCATGCCTTACGCCAGCCCTACACCAGGTAGTAGACGCTGGGGTTCGTGCCGGCGTCCTCCTTCAGGCGTATGCTCTCGCGGGAGGCCACGAGCTGGGACACCTCGGATTCGGGGTCGTCGAGGTCGCCCCAGGCGCGGGCGCGGCCCGGGCAGAGCTGCATGCAGGCGGGAACCTCGCCGCGGGAGGTGAGGTTGCGGCAGAAGGTGCACTTCTCCACCGTGTTGCCGGGGTGGCTGGGCGCGTCGGCCTCGCCCACGACCACGTCGAGGTACCACGAGGGCTCGCTCGACACGTGGGTGCGCACCCCCTCGTAGGGGCAGGCCGTCATGCAGGCCTCGCAGCCGATGCACTGCTGCTCGTCGACCCACACCACGCCGGTCTCGGGGTCCTTCTGCGTGGCGCCGGTGGGGCAGGCCTCGACGCAGGGGGCGTTCTCGCAGTGCTGGCACTGCATGGGCAAAAACGCCAACGAGCAGTTGGGATAGGTGCCGCTGGCGGTGTCGTAGGTCACGGGGTCCGTCTGGCCCGTGCCGGCCACCGTGTGCACGCGGTTGTAGTCGAGCTCGGCGGGGTTGTTGTTCGCTATCTTGCAGGCGACCTCGCAGGCGTGGCAGCCAAAGCAGCGCGTGAGGTCGATAACCATACCGTAGTGTGCCATGGGTCTCTCTCCTAAGCTTCGCTTCTAGTTGGCGGCTTTTTCGATCTTGACCACGACGTCGTTGACCGCCGTGTCGGGCGTTGCCTGCCCCATGGTGCCGTGCGAGAGCGCGCCAAAGTGGCCGCCTTCGAACTCGAAGCTGTTGAAGCTGCGGCCGCTCATAAGCTCCTTGCGGGGCACGCCCTCGTTGTACACGGCCCGCAGGGTCACCGAACCGTTGGCGCTGGTCAGGGTCACCATGTCGCCGTCGGCGATGTTCTCGTCGGCCGCGTCGGCGGGGTTGATCTGCACGGTGGGCTCGGGCGTGAAGGCGCGCAGGTAGTCCACGTCCCACCACGAGGTGTGGGTGCGGGTGCGCATGTGCTGGCTAAAGATGTGGTAGGGGTACTCGCTGCGGGCCTCGGCGTTCACGTCGGCGTTGACGGCGGGCTCCCAGTAGGGGAGCGCCTCCTTCTGGGGGTCGAACGCGGCACTCACATACCACGGGTAGGGGTTTTCGTCGTAGAGCTTGAACAGGCCGGTGTCGGTGCCAAAGCCGTCCTCGAACGAGACGTAGTCGCGGTCGGCGGGCAGCTCGGGGGCGCACTTGACCTCGCGCAGCGTGTCGGCGTCGAGGCCCACGGCGGCAAAGGCGTCGCTGGTCAGAAGCCTGGTGAGGAACTCGTGCGCGTCGGCGGTGAAGAAGCCCGCGTAGGGGGCGCCCATGGCCTCGGCGATGCGCTTGCAGGCCGTGTAGTCGTCCACCGACTCGCCCAGCGGCTCGGTGCACTTGTCCTGCATCATGAAGAAGGGGGTCGAACCGCCGCCGCCCACAAAGTCCTCGTACTCGAAGTAGTGGCAGATGGGCAGCAGGATGTCGGCGTACAGGGCGGTCTCGTTCATGGTGTTCTCGGCCACCACCACAAAGTCGAGGGCCTTCATCCAGCGCACGAGGCTCTCGTGGTCGCCGCCGGTGGCCATGACGTTGCGCTGGAACACCGTGAGGCTGCGCACGGGGAACTCGCTGCCGGCGTACATGCCGCTGTCGAGGATCTCCTCCATCGAGAGCAGGGGCAGCTGCACGGGGCTGGGTCCCTGCGCCGGGTTGCCGTCGGCGTCGACGGGCGCGCCGCCGCACTCGGGGTTCACGTAGCCGGCGCCCATGGAGTAGGTCCAGCCGGTGCCGGCGCCGTTCTTGCACATGTTGCCCGTGAAGGCGCACAGCAGGTAGACGGGCCAGTAGTTAAAGTGCCCGTTCACGTAGCGGTCGCAGCCGAACATGGTGAAGGTCGTGACCGGGCCCTCCTGGGCGTACATCTGGGCGAGCTTCTTGATGTCGTCCTCGCTGACGCCCGAGATCTCGGCGGCGCGGGCCACGGGGTACTCGGCCACGCGCTCCTTGACCAGGTCGTAGACCAGGGTGACCGAGACGCCCTCGACCTCGCTGCGGCTGGCCAGGCTGGGCTTGGTGGCCTGCGAGCGGGCGAGCGGCGCGTCGGCGGCCTCGTCCCAGACCACGAGCTCGTTGGGCTCGTCCTCGGCGACCTCGACGCCCAGGTCCGAGACACGCAGGTAGGTACCGTCCTCCTTGACGAAGCAGGGGGCCTCGGTGCGGGCTGCGATAAAGTCCTCGTCCTGCCAGCCCTGCTCGAGCACGTGGTTGACCGCGCCGAAGGCCAGGGCACCGTCGGTGGCCGGGTTCACGCCCACATACCAGTCGGCCTTGCCGGCGTTGGCGTTGAAGAACGGGTCGATGACCACGTACTGGGCGCCGTTCTCCTTGGCGTCGAGGATGAAGTGCATGTTCTGGGGCGTGGAGTTGCAGGGGTCGGCCATCCAGCAGACAAAGTTCTTGGCGTTCTTCCAGTCGGTGGGGGCGTTCTGGGTGCCGAAGCCGCCGTAGCCGAGGAGCTTGCCGTTGGCAAAGCTCGTCTCGAGGTCGGCCGAGAAGTTGACGAGCGTGCCGCCCATGACCGCCTTCATGCGGTCGGCGGCCTTGAGGGCCACGCTGCCGAAGTTGCCCGAGCCGATGAGGAAGGCGTTCGAGGCCGGGCCCGACTCCTCGATGTACTCCAGGTAGTGGCGGGCGATCTCCTGGGCCGCCTCGTCCCAGCTGATGCGCTCGAACTCGCCGGCGCCGCGCTCGCTGCCCTCGATGCGGCGCATGGGGTAGAGCACGCGCTGAGAGCTGTACATGCGGGCCACGTGGGTGAGGCCCTTGGAGCAGATGCGGTTGTAGCGGGTGTCGGGCAGGTCGCGGGCCGTGGTGCGCACCACCTGGCCGTCGCGCACGTGCACGTTCAGGAAGCAGTGGCCGGCACAGCCGCAGCGGCAGATGCCGGCGAAGATCTCGTCCTGCGCGGAGGTGGAGGCTCCCTGCGCCGGGGCGGCGTCTTCGGACGCGAGCGCCGCGGTGGTGCCGCTGGCTGCGAGTGCCCCGCCCGCCATGCAGGCCGCCGCCCCCTTGATGAACGACCGGCGCGTGAAGCCGGGCCACGGAGCGGCTGCGGGCTCCTGGGCCGGCTCGCCGATGAGCTGCTGGTTTGTCATGTCTCCCCCTAACCTTGGTTGGCCGGGGGATATGCCTGCGCAGTCCCCCGCGTTGGCATTAGCCTACGAGGGGGCAATGGCGCGCACCAGAAGGTTTGCGTTGGCCAGGGGGAGCCGCGGGTTGCCACCTTGAGGGAGGGTGCGCCATTGGGGAGTCTTGGAGAGCGGTTCAGCGATCGGCTGGATCCCGCCCCTCTTGCTTCTGCGAGGCATGGAGGGTCCGAATATAGCCGTCCCAGTCGATCTCGAGGCCGGCGAAATAGCGCATGACCAGGGGGTCGCCCATGCCCCTCTTGGCCAGCACGCAGTAGCTCCAGGTCATGAACTCCTCGGCAAAGGGGATGCTCGCGGTGTTGGGGGCGACGCGCGGGTAGCGGGTGCCCAGGTAGCCTACGCAGGCGGCATGGCCGTTCTGGGCGTCCGAGAGCCGGTAGTGCAGGCTTGGGTCGTAGCGCACCACGTCGAGCTCGAAGCCGTGCAGGCGCGCCTGGGCCGTGAGCAGCTCGGTGATGTCGTTGCCCTCGGTCGGCAGCGACACCTTGCAGCGGGCCAGGTCGTCTATGCAGACCTGGTCTTTGGAGGCCAGCGGGTCGGCCTCGTGCACCACGAGGTGCAGCCTGCCGGTGCGGGCCACCTGGCAGTCAAAGAGCCGCCGGTCGAACACGCAGCCCACTACGTGCGCGTAGTCCAGGTCGCCGTGGAGCAGGAGGCGCGACAGCTCATCCTTGCTGCCCGACCTAAAGCGCATCCGGGCCGGGTTCACCGGGTGCCGGTCGTCGGGCAGGCTGTGGAACGCCTCGTACTCGCTGCGCGAGAACACGGCGCCGTGGTCGTGCCCCATCCCCACGCGCAGGATGCCCTCGCGGGCCAGCTTCATGGAGGCCAGGCCGTCTTCGAGCACGCTGAAACCGCGCACCGCCTCGCGCGATATCTGGTACAGGCGGTCGGCCGCCGGGGTGGCCTGCAGGTGGTTGGCCACGTTCTGGAACAGCGGCTGCCCCACCTCGCGCTCCAGGGTGTGCACCACCTTGCGCAGCGCCTGCCGCGACACGTAGAGCTGCTCGGCCGCCTGGGCGTAGTTCAGGGTCTCGTAGACGGTGGAGAAGTACCTGATGTGCAGGATGTCCATGGGGGGCCTTCCGTTGCTACGCGTTTGTGCGCCCGGCGAACCAGGTTCGGGCCTGGTCGATCAGCAGCCCGACGTTGGGGTTGGCGTTGTCGGGCTTGTAGAGGATCGCGCGGGGAATGTCGATCGGCGCGCCGTCGAGCTCGGTGAACACGCGCACGTCGGGGCGCCGCCGGGCGATGTTCTCGATGAACGAGCGCGACATGCAGAACACCGCGTCGCCAAAGTCGAGATACTTAAGGTTCGAGAGGTTCTCGTCGACTGGTACCAGGCAGGGCTGCAGCTCGAGGTCTTCTCCCAAAAGATGCACCAGGCAGCGGCTCCAGTGGTCGTAGACGCCGCGCCCGGGGATGAGGACCTTGGTCCCGCGCAGGTCCGAGCGTCGCAGGTGAGCGTGGCTGGCGAGCGGGTGGCTACCCATGACGAGAAGAGCCCCGGGCATCGAGCTGATGGGGAGGACGGAGACCCCGGCGTCGCGTGCGTCGTCGGCCAGGGAGGTCTGCGAGATGTCGTAGGTGGCCAGGACGTCCACCTTGCCCGCGACCAGGCCCGAGAGGTACGACTCGTCGCCGGTCTGGACCAGGTGCCTAAAGGGCACGTCCACGGTGTGGAGAAATCCTTCGAGCTCGTCGTTGCCGTCGAACCACAGCAGGCGCACGGGGGCGGCTTCACGAGAGGCCCGGCGCAGCGCCGCCATCTCAGACCGGTAGAGGGCGTCGATCTTCTGGGCGCTTTCGAGGAACCGGCCGCCCATGGGCGTGAGGCCCGCGACGCCGCCGTGGCGCTCGACCAAGGGGTAGCCCAGCTCGGCCTCGAGAGCGGCCACATGCTTGCTGAGCGCCGACTGGGTCATGTGTAGCTCGGCGGCTGCGCGGCTGAAGTTGAGGTGCTTGGCAAAGCAGACGAACTCGCCGAAGACTTCGATGCGCACGGGCGCGGCCCCTTCCCAATGGTTTCTCCCCTGCGGTCGCAGGTAGGTCAAAGTATACGCCAAAATGGAATAGCGCCAGGACATTGCGGCACAGCGCTCGCCAAGCTGGAATTTTTAGTATGACGGCCGACTTTGGGATAGTGCGGGTCGTGGCGCAGACAGCGACCGCCCAAGGGGGACGGCGGCGCCACACTCTTGTTGAGGAGGAGATCGATCATGGCCTACGTTTCCACTCTTTCCCGCCGCTCATTTGTTGCCGGTGCCGCTGCGACGGCTGGCGTTGCCGCGACTGCCCTGGTGCCCGCGGCCGCCCGCGCCGACGAGGCCGCAGCTCAGGACGCGGTGCCCCCGCAGTGGGTTGCCGAGGTGCCCGAGACATGGGACCGAGAAGCCGAGGTGCTGGTGCTGGGCTGCGGTATCGCCGGTGCCTGCGCGACCGTCGAGGCCGCCGACCTCGGTGCCAGCGTGATTACGGTCGATGCGGCCGCCGAGGTTACCGACTGCTCGTGCACGCTCTCGGGCGGCTGGGTGTGCGGCTGCAACACGCTTCTGCAGGAAGAAGAGGGTATCGAAGACAGCGTCGACGTCTTTGTGAGCGACATGCGCCGCGACGGTGGCGATGCCGGCGACCCCGACGTCATCCGCGCCTGGGCCGAGATCAGCGGCGAGACCGTCGACTGGCTGTGGGATTTGGGCTGCGACGTGGTGGAGCGCACCTACGACGCCCGCACGACCGCCGGCTCCGACGCGCACTCGGTTGCCCGCGACTACATCACCAACCCCACGGGCAACGGTCTGGGCTGGATGGAAGGCCTGCAGGCCGCCATCGAGGAGCGCGATGTCGAGCTGCTCTCCTCGACCAAGGCCACCAAGCTCTACCGTGCCGCGAGCGGCCGCGTGGTAGGTGCCCGTGTGGAGGCTATGGACGACCCCACCGCCGTGCAGAACATCAAGGCCACCAAGGCCGTCATCCTCGCCACGGGAGGCCTGGGCGTCAATCTCGAGGAACACCAGCGTTACACGCCGGCCATGCGACCGGTCTGCGCCGAGGCCGACAAGATCCTCTTTGGCTGCTCCCAGAACTGCCTGGGCAACGGCTACACGATGGCGCGCGAGGTCAACGCCTATCTCTTCAACTCGCCTGTGACCCATGGCCACAGCGTGCAGGTCACGGCCGACGGCAAATCTGACGGCTGGCTGCCCTTTATCTGGTGCGCGCAGGAGGCACTGATCGAGGTCAACCTCAACGGCGAGCGCTTTAACGACGAGACGAGCTTCGAGCAGAACTACAACCAGAAACTCTGGCAGAACCAGCCCAAGATGGTTTCGTACCTGGTAATCGACGAGGCCACCCGCACCTCCGAGAACGGCCGCACCTACGTGCAGGCGCAGATCGACCAGGTGGCCGAGGAAGGCATCGACACCATCCAGTCGGCCGATACTCTCGAGGAGCTGGCCCAGAAGATCGGCGTGCCGGAAGACGCCCTGCTCTCGAGCGTCGAGGACTTCAACGCGCGTGTCGACTCCCAGGAGCCTGATGAGTTTGGACGCACGGCCTTTGCCCGCAAGCTCGAGACCCCGCCATTCTGGGCTGCCCGCTGCGACGTGAACCTGGGCATCTCCAAGGGCGGTTGCAAGATCAACCCCCAGGCGCAGGTGCTCGACACGCGCGACGAGGTGATTCCTGGTCTCTACGCCGCCGGCGAAATGGCGTTTGCCCAGCTCCACGGCGATGCGCGCACCCACATCGTGGGCGGTCCCAACAGCTCGGCCGCCTGCTACGGCCGCATCGCCGCGCGCGGTGCTGCGGCCGAGACGCCCTGGGCGTAAACGGATAGCCGCGGTTGCATCAATCGGCTGGACGTCGGCCCCGTCCGGGGAGCCGGCGTCCGGCCACCGTTTGAGGAGAGGGGCCTGCTCATGAAGAGAAACGTCAGTACCGCCGTCGCAGCTTTGGCGTTGGCCGGATGCCTGGTGCCCGTTGCTGCCTTTGCGGCCGATTCCGCGTGGTCGATGGACGCCGACTGCGCCTCATGCCACGCCAAGGAGGCCCAGACCCACGTTGTGATTGAGGACGCCGAGGATGCGGGCGCCGCAGACGTCGGGGATGCCGCCAAGCCGGCCTCCAAAGACGCGGCCGCATCGGAGCCGACTGCCGCCGGGGCCGACCCGCTTCCATTGGCCGCCGTCCACCAGGCGGTCCCGTGCACCGGCTGCCATAGCGACGAGAAAGTGCTCTCCACGGTGCACGACGGCGTGACCGCCGACAGCAAGCTTCCCAAGCGCCTGCGCAAGGCGAAGATCGACGAGGCCCTGTGTCTGGGCTGTCATGGCAGCTACGAGGACCTGGCCGAGAAGACCGCCGACTGCACGGTTCTCACCGACTCGGCCGGCACCGTGGTCAACCCCCACGACCTGCCCGAAGGTGCCGACCACGCCAAGATCGACTGCCTCGACTGCCATACGGCTCACAAGGCGCAGGAGGCGTCCGAGACGGCGCTCAACACCTGCACCGGCTGCCACCATACAGGGGTGTTCGAGTGCGGAACCTGCCATTAATCAAGCGAAGTGGTAGAGGTCCTCTCCCGTAATGAGCTCGTGGGGGGCTTTCTTCTTGGGCGCTTTAAAATACTGAAAAGTAATTCAGTGAATATTTTTTCAGTATCTGCGCGTTCGACGGTATCGCCGGCCATCGGTGTCGACGAGGAGTTCGGCAAGCCGGCCGACCGTCTGGTGAAGTTCGAGCCACCGTTCTTCGCCATGCGCGACGCCGATCTAGCTACATCACGAGCTTTGGCGGCACCCGCACCGGCCGCGACGCCGCGTAGGAGGATTCGTTCGGAGCGGGTGGGCAGTAGGGAGGGGCTCTGCGTGTATGAGTGGGGCCCCTTCTTTGTGCGTAGACATGGCTTCCACGGCTTGACGCCGGCGGGACGGAGATGGTTAGATAACCAAGATATATAGCTCTTGGTTATCCATGGGTTATCCGTCTGATCGCGAGGGGCCATGGTCACAAACATCGAGATTGAAGCGCTGCGCAGCCGCATTGCCGACCTCCCCCGCGGAACGGTGGTTTATAAAACTATCAAGGGGCGTCCGCAGCCCTATTTGCAGTGGTACGAGGACGGAAAGACTCGAAGCCGCTATCTCAAGGTGGAGGAGCGCGAGGGGATTATTTCCGCCGTCGAGGAGCGGCGCGCCCTGGAGAGCGAGCTCGAGGCACTCGAGGACGGCTTGGCACCGCGTGCGGTTGAGGAGAGCGTCGTTTCGGGCGACTCGGCGTTTGAGATGAGTGTAGTGGCGGGGTCTGCTCTGGACGCCATGGTCGAGCAGGTAGCGGCCTTCGACAGGCGCGATTGCTATGGGCGCATCGAATCACATCTGCGGCGAAACGACGCACGCGTCTGCATCCTCTATGGGCTGCGTCGCACCGGTAAGACTACGTTGCTCCTTCAGGCAGCCGCCGCTTTGGGGACTGAACGTGCTCGGGCGGCCTACGTCAAAGCAGCGGCACGTGACGATCTTGCCCGTCTCAACCGCGACGTAAAGAGACTGCAGTCGTTGGGCTATCGCTACCTGTTCATCGACGAGGTGACGCTGCTCGAGGATTTTGTGGACGGGGCCTCCCTGCTTTCCGACATCTTTGCCGCGCAGGGGCTGCGCATCGTTCTTTCGGGCACCGACTCACTGGGATTCTGGCTGTCGTTGCACGACGAGCTGTACGACCGGGCGACGACCATCCACACCACGTTCATCCCGTTTCGCGAGCACGCGCGCCTGCTTGGCATTCATGACGTCGACGACTATATCGCCCACGGCGGCACCCTCAGGCAGGGGGAGGTCGACTTCGACGACCCAGAGCTGGTCTCCGGCGAGCTCGCCTTTGCCGACGACGAGTCCACGCGCCGCTATATCGATTCGGCCATCTGCCGGAATATCCAGCATTCGCTGGCCTGCTACGAGGGTGGTGGCCACTTCAGACATCTCAAAGAGCTGTACCGTGCTGACGAGCTCACCAACGCGATAAACCGCATCATAGAGGATATGAACCACGAGTTCGTTGTCGACGTTGTGACGCGCGCGTTTACGTCTCACGACTATGCGCTGACCGCCCGAAACCTGCGCCGGTCGAGCGACCCGCGGCGCCGCTCTGACGCGCTTGACTTCATGGACCGCGAGGCAATTACCGCACGGCTTATGCAGCTGCTTGATATTCGCAAGTCCGACGACTTGACTGTGGACGTCTCGGAGGCGGTGGTTCGGGAGATCAGGGAGTACCTCGAGGCGCTCGACCTGATCGGAGCGTACGAGATCATGACCGCAACTGGAGGCGCTTCCCAGAAGCGTGTTGTGTTCACACAGCCCGGCATGCGATTTTGCCAGGCGCAGGCGCTCGTTCATGTTTTGACGAAGGACGAATACTTTTCGCAGCTCGGCCAATTCGAGGCCGATGCGATTGTAAAGGCGTTGCTTGACGAGGTGCGGGGGCGCATGCTCGAGGACATCGTGCTCTTTGAGACGATCTCGGTTCTCTCCAAAGGCAAGAGCGCCTTTAAACTGCAGTTCGACGCTGGGGAGTTCGATATGGTGATGTACGACCACGACCGTGGCACATGCCGCGTCTATGAGGTCAAGCATACGGCCGAGCGCTTCTCTGGCCAGGCCCGGCATCTGCTCGATCGAGAACGCTGCGCCCAGTGCGAACGGCGGTTTGGCCCCATCGAGGAGCGGGTGGTCATCTATCGGGGACCGAGCGGGCCGGACGAGAACGGCGTGCAGTACAAGAACGCTGCCGAATACCTGACGGAGCTGGGGTGCGAGTGACTTGTGAATGCCCCATCTGTGGATAAACCATGAGGGTTTACCCGTTTTCTTGACTGCCCCTTGATTTGTGCCTTATCCACAGTCTGAGTCTGGGTTGCGTCATAAGGAGCGCGTTCGCGGGTTTTTGACCAGTTCGCGGTCAACAGGCCTGCGGGCGCCATGGATCGAAAGGACGCATACCCATGGAACGCACCGCAATGATGTCTCGCACCCCCGAGCAGCAGGCCAAGGTCGATGCCGCGCTCGAGCTAATCGACACCTTCGCCACCGGTGACTCCGCCCGGGCGGCCGAGCTGCTCGCCGAGGGCTACATCCAGCACAACCTGGCCTACGGCACCGGCCGCGACGCGTTCACGGGTTCGGTGGACTACCTGGCCGCAGCCGACGCCCCCACCCTGGTGGCGAACGTGCGCTCCTTCGTGGATGGCGACTACGTGTTCCTGCAGACCGTGTACAATTTCGCCGGCGCTGGCGAGCAGGTGGCCTTCGACGTCTTCCGCTTCGACGAGGACGGTAAGATTGCCGAGCACTGGGACAACCTGGCGCCCCTCTCCAAGCCCAACCCCTCCAAGCACACCCAGTACGACGGCCCCAAGCAGGCCGCCGATTTCGACAAGACCGAGGAGAACCGCGCCCTGGTCGAGGCGTTCCTCGTGGACGTGATGCAGGGCCAGAACCCCAGCAAGACCCCCGACTACTTCGACGGCGACGCCTACATCCAGCACAACACCGGCATCGCCGATGGCGTCTCGGGCCTCTCCGACGCCCTGGCCGCCCTGGCCGAGCAGGGAATCGAGATGATCTACGACACCACCCACCTGGTGCTGGCCGAGGGCGACATGGTACTCGCGATCTCCGAGGGCGCCTTTGGTGGCGAGCCCACCGCCTACTTCGACCTGTGGCGCGTGCAGGACGGCAAGATCGCCGAGCACTGGGACGTCATGGAGACCATCCCCGCGGCCGATACCTGGGCCAACGACAACGGGAAGTTCTAAGCAAGCATTGCGCGTGGCGCGGCGGCGATGGCGGCGGCGATTGTGCGGGCTGACTTTTGCGAGGTTTTCTCCCCTGGTGCTGGTTAGGTTGAGGGTTTGCGGAGAAACCCCAGGTAAGAAAGCCTTACAGGTTGAGGGTTTTTGGAAAGCACTTCCGACGCACCCCGCACAACCGTGCCGTGGGTCGCCCAACCGCGCGCCCCCTACACGCGGTACTCTCGCGGGTCGATGTCCGCGGCCGTGGAGACCAGCAGCGAGGCGAGCTCGCCGAGCAGGTGGTCGGCGGGGTCGTCGCGGTAGACGAGCTCGATGTCGAAGGTCAGAGGGTCGCCCTCGATCTCAAGAATCGAGCACGTCTTGCGCAGGGGCACGGGCACAAGGCCGCGCACCATACTGCCGAATGCGAGGTCCATGCCCCCGCGCTCGCAGTTGAGGCGGCTCGACCGGCCGCCGCGGTGGTCGGCCTTCGAGACGTAGGGGACCGTGGGGATGCCGTTGTCGCAGAAAAGCTCGTTAAAGCGGTGGACCGCGGGTTGGTTGCCGGGGAGCGTGTCGGTCCACACCACCTCGTGGCGGATCTCGTCCAGGGTCACGCTGCGCCGTCCCGAAAGCGGGTGGCCCTTGCGCACCACGGCGACCAACGAATCCAAGAAGAGCGAGCGGTGCGCCAACCCCCGTAGGTCGGCGTTGCGGGGCAGCGACGTGATGCAGAAGTCGAGTTTGCGGTCGCGTAGGCAGTCGAGGCTTGGCTCGGCGAGGGAAAAGAGGTCGCGTACCTCGAGCTGCGTGCCGGGGTATGCCGCGGCCAGCTCGCCCGAGAACAGGCCGATGAGGTCGTCGCCGGGGGAATAGCCCGCAAACGAGGCGATCGAGACGGTGCGGGACTCGACCTGCTTGAGACGCCGGACCTCGGCCACCATGGCGTCGTATTCCAGGAGCAGCGGGCGCCCTTTCTGCAGCAGGGCTTCTCCGCTCGGGGTCAGTGTGAGGCCCGTTGGGGTGCGGTTGAACAGCTTGACGCCCAGCTCGGCCTCGAGGTCGGCCACGTGCTTGCTGAGGGTGGGCTGGCCGAGGTTCAGGCGCAGCGAGGCCTTGCTGAGGTTGCCGAGGTCGGCGATGACCGTAAATTCCCGCAAGCGCCTCATGTCCATGGGGTCCCCTTGGCGACTGGTGACAGATATAGGGGCAAGTACAGGTTGTATCCTTTGGATATTCCAGAATGCGATAGGGAGGCGCCGAACTCGGAATACCTCTGTTCGCATGGCCTCATGGGCCGTTGCCATATAGCTATTTCCCTCATGGGACGCCGTCCTCCTAGACTCCCAGCTGTGCACGCGGTGGTCGCGCAGGGGAGCGCGACGCCGGCGACGGCATAAGGGGCCGTCTTCTGGTCGATTGCCGCCGTGCTCACAACGTGAAGGGAGAAGGCATCTATGATTGGTAACGCTGGTACCATAACGCGTCGCAACTTCGCCGCAGGGGGTGTCGCCCTGGCTGGGACTGCCGCCCTGGCCGCCGTTCCCGCCCTGGCTTCCGAACCCGCTGGGAGCGGCCTGCCCGAGGCCTGGGATTACGAGGCAGATTTGGTCATCGTGGGCGCTGGGGCCGCCGGCTACATGGCTGCCTGCGCCGCCAGCGAGGAGGGTGCTACCGCTCTGCTTCTCGAGAAGAACCATGCCACCGGCGGTGACTCCGCGGTGAGCGGCTGCATCACCATCGGTTTTTGGCCCGAGCGCACCAAGCAGGACGGCGGGTTCGACGACACCATGGAGCAGTGGCTCGAGGACCAGAAGAACAGCCATCCCTATAGCCACAAGGGCATGGCCGGCCACCCACTCGGCGACCTCGCGTTTGTCCAGCGCCAGGGCGAGCTGATGCCCGAGGTCTACACCTGGTTCGAGAACAGCACCGGTACGACGTGGTCGAGCTGGTATTACATCAAGAACGGTTGGACCCCGCAGCCCGGCTGGGACAGTGTCTTTCCGCGCGACTGGAATCCCAGTGGCGGTATCATCCCGCCGCTGCGCGATTTGGCCGACGCCAGCGACAGCATCGAGGTCGTCACCACTGCCCAGGTCACCGACGTTCTTCAGAACGACGAAGGCCGTGCGGTAGGCGTGCGCCTGGTCCTCGACGACGAGCGCGTTGCCTATGCCAAGGCCAACCGCGCCGTGGTCTTGACGACCGGCACCTTCAACAGCAACCGCGGCATGATGTATAAGTACCTGGGTTACGAGATGGCAAACCTCGCCGTTGCCGCCTCGTGCGGCCAGACCGGCGACGGTCATATCATGGCCCAGAAGATCGGCGCCGCCCTGCGCGACATGGACCTCGGCTCCCACTGGTCGTCCAACAACCTCTCGGGGACCACGTCTTTTACCGGCTCGATGGCCCTGTACGGCTCGGCCCCGGTGTATGAGTCTTCGGTCCCCGGCATTCTCATCAACCGCGAGGGCACGCGCTACTGCAGCGAGAGCCTGGGCTACAGCCTCATCGCCAAGAACACCGCCCAGCAACAGTTCAACCTCGCCTGGTACGTGGTCGACTCCAAGGCTACCCAGGGCGTGATCCCCGAGGACCTCTCGCAGGACATCGTCGCCACGGGCGACACCCTGGAGGACCTTGCCCGCGGCATGCTCGTAGACCCGCAGGCCCTCATTGACGAGGTCGCCCGCTACAACGCCTTTGTGGAGGCCGGCACCGACGACGACTTTGGCAAGCTGCTCGCCGGCTGCCCCAAGATCGAGGACGGCCCCTTCTATGCCGTGGCGATCAACGGCCTGCCCTACACCACCTACGGCGGCATCGCGGTCGACGTCGACGGCCACGTGCTGACGACCGACGGCGGCACCATCCCCGCCCTGTATGCGGCGGGCCTGTGCACCGGCTCCTTCGCCGAGCAGGCCGGTGTGTTCTACCTGGGCGGCATGGCCCAGGCGCTCGCCTTCGGCCGCCAGGCCGGCAAGAACGCCGCAGCCGAGACGGCGTGGGCGTAGGGCATTTTGAATATTCTCAAAATGCTCTGAAGACAACCTGTTATCCAGAGGAGAATCCCATGCATCAGCATGCTGCTCAGATCGACCGCCGCGGTTTTATCGCCGGCGCCGCCGCTGCCACCGCCCTGGCCGCTGCCGCCCCGCTTGCTTCGAAGGCCCACGCCGATGAGGCCGGGCACCCGGCGTCTATGGAGGTCTACATCATCGATAACGGCGAGATGACCCTTCCCGACTTCCAGATGTACCAGGGCGGCGACGGCTCGCTCACCACGTTCCCCATGTACACCGTCCTCATCAAGCACCCCGAGGCCACCGTGCTCTTTGACGCCGCCAAGAACACCTACGTCGACCGCAACGCCCCCTCGACCTTCGACCTCATCGACATCGCGCCCGAGCAGGAATACCCCGCCTGCCTCGAGGCCCTGGGCATGACCCCCGACGACATCGACATCCTCGTGCTGTCCCACCTCCACGGCGACCACATGGGCTATGCGGACCTCTTCACCAACGCCAAGGTGTATGTAGCCGAGCGCGAGTTCGAGTACACCGCCCGCGGACTGGGCGAGGGCGTGATGCCGGGCGCCGACGACCTAAACGCCATGTACGGCGTGCCGCTGCGTTGGCGGCTCGTCCCCGAAGACGTGGCGGAGGTGGAGCTGCTGCCGGGCATCACCATCCACAACTTCGGCATCGGCCACAGCTTCGGCATGCTCGGCCTCATGGTGGAGCTGCCCGAGACCGGCAACGTCCTCATGCCCAGCGACGCCTGCTGCTACCTCGCCAACCTCGACAAGGAGAACCGCCTGCTGCCTCCCGAGCGCGTCACCGACTACGAGCGCACCGTGGCCGCCTTCGACGTCATCAGCGACCTGGCCGAGAAGAACAACGCCCAGGTGTGGCCGGCCACGATCCCGCGTGGTTATCGACCATGACCCTGGCGTCCGAGGGGTATTACGCGTAGCCGATAAGCCCCGATAAGCCAAAACGCATGCCGGGTGTTGACGTTTTTGGAGGCAAACGTCAACACCTGGCCCTTGCTTTGGCTCATCGGCGTCGGCAGGGGAGGCGCGTTTTGGCTCGCATGCCGATGCCGCTTTTGGATCGCTTTTACAGCATGGCCAGGATCCTCCCGATGCGCCATCGCACGGCCTCGGCCACAGCATCCAACCGGTCGATAAGCGCGGGGTTCTCCCCGAGAATTGCGACCGCCTCTTCAACGAACCCCTCGAGCGCCGTCGGGTCGAACCACGAGTAGTCGTCCACGAGCCTGATCATCTGTGCAAGCCGCATCTCCGCATCGGAAACCCCCCAGCTGGGGAAGGCATGCCATGAACATAGAGCTTTCTTCGAGCTAAAAAACCTTGGTTTAAACCAAGGTTTTTTGCTGGTGCCTGGTTCCATTTCGTAAGGATAGCAGTCTTTGGGCGCGGGGACGGCACGAGGGGCGCATGGCAACCTCGGAGATTCTGTGGCTGCATCCTTGTGCGCGGTATACTTCTTCCCCCGATTCGCTTCAGGACGGCCGGGCGCCCACCGCCCACCCTGAGACCTATCGGGCCGCCGCGGCACGGTCATGCCGATTTTTTATTTTTGGAAGGGTTTCTCCACACTATGGCACAAGGTATCAAAAATCCCCAACGGCTTCTGGGGGTTCTTTACGGGAGCGCGTTTTTGGCCGGGTTCAACGAGAACCTGGTGAACATGGCGCTTATGGCGATCATGGGCGAGTTCGGCGTGGGGTCGGTCACGGCCCAGTGGCTCGTGACGGGCTACATGATTGTGGCCACCGTCGTCGTGATGTGCATGGCCTTCCTCTATCGGCGGTTCGCGCTGCGTGTGCTGTTCTTTGCGGGTGCGGCCTTTACGCTGGCGGGGTCGGCGCTCGGCCTGTTCGCCGGCAACTTTGCGCTGCTCATGGTGGCGCGCCTCGTGCAGGCGATCGGCTCGGGCCTGTTCATCCCGCTCATGATGAACACCATCCTGGCGGTGACCCCCAAGAACAAGCTCGGCGGTGCCATGGCCACCGGTGGCTGCATGATCACCTTTGGCCCGGCGTTCGGCCCCGTGGTGTGCGGCGCCATGGTCACGGTGTTTGGCTGGCACAGCGTGTTCTTGGTGCCGCTCGTCGCCATGGCGGTACTCGCGGCTCTGGGTGCGGCGTTCGTGCGCAACCTACCTACCTCCCAGGCCCAGCTTGACCTTCCCTCGGTGGGGCTCTCGGCCGTGTTCCTCTTTACGCTTTCGTTTGGCCTGGCACAGCTCACGACCAACGCCGTGCTCGGTGCCGCGTTCCTGGCGGTTGCCGTGGCGAGCGCCGTGGTGTTTGTGCTTCGTCAGCTGCGCTGCGACCATCCTCTCATCGACCTTGCCCCCATGACGAGCGTCCGTTTTTGGCCGGCGGTGCTGCTGGTGGTCGTGGCCATGATGACGGTGTTCTCGCTGAGCGTGCTTTTGCCCCTGTACTTTGAGGGCGCCTTGGGCATGAGCGCCTTTATGGCCGGCATCCTCATTCTTTTGCCCGTGCTGCTGAACGCGGCCACCACCATGATCGGCGGTCGCATCATGGACCGCAGGGGAGAATGGCCCCTGCTCCCGTGTGGCTTTGGCCTTATGGTCCTGGGCGTGCTTGCCATGGTGTTTGCCGCCCGTGCGCTCTCGGCCCCGGCCATGCTGGCAGCCGCCCTTACGGCCTATGCGGGCATCGGCTTGGTGTTCTCGCCTTCCCAGACGGCGGGGCTGCGCACCCTGCCGCCTCAGCAGAACCCCTTTGGCGTGGCGCTCATGACCACGTTTGTACAGATCGCCGCCTGCATCGGGCCCGCCCTGTTCACGGGAGTTATGAGCTCGGTCCAGGCCAGCTCGCTCGCCGCGGGCGACCAGGCCGGCTATGCCTGCGCTAACGGCTTTGCCACGGCCATCACGGTGGCTGCCTGTATCGCCTTTGCGGGCTTTGCGGCTGCCTTCGTCTATGCCCTGGCCGCCCGGCGACGCTCCGCCGCCGCCCAGACAGTGCCGGCGGGGGCCGTGGGCTCGCGCCCGGTCGAGGCCGCCGGTGTCGCCGATGCCGCCGGCGACCGCCCCGGCTCGCTGGGGGACGCCACCCTGGCCTCCGTCATGGAGGGCGACCCCTACACCGTGAGCGCCGACGCCACCGTGCGCGAGGCCATGGGCCTTTTGGTGTCGCACCGCGTGGGCGGCATGCCGCTGGTCGATGCCGACGGCGCGCCTGTGGGCTACATCTCCGACGGCGACATCATGCGCTACCTGGCCGACCAGTCCTCGGTCGTCACGAGCGCCTACGCCTTTATCGAGGCCGCCAACGTGCAGACCCTCGACGAGCGCCTGCGCGAGCTCATGGCCCTGCCGGTGCGCGAGGTGGCCACCGACAAGGCCGTGACGCTGCCGCTGAACACCCCGCTGCGCGACGCCTGCCAGCTTTTGGCCCAGCATCGCTACAAGAAGCTCCCCGTGGTGGAGGACGGCCGCGTGGTGGGCACCGTGAACCGCTCCGACGTGCTGCGCTTCGCCATGGCGAGCTATATCGCCGAGGAGGGCGGGCAGGGGCAGGCGTCTGGGGAGTAGCGGGAGGCGTGCGGGGGTTGCCTGGCTACTGCCGGACACCCTGCACGCCTGGGTCGCTGGCGTGCTATGATTAAAGGTCACCGACGGCAAAGGAGACCTATGGGGACGCAGCGCATCGCTTGGCATCCGGGCTTCGCCAGTGCTGTTCGATTGGAGTTTGACTACTACAAGAATGCCTTGATATTCGACACGGAGCACGAACTCAACAAGCAACCGTTGCGCATCGATGTGCTGGTGATTAAAAAAGATCCAGACGTGCACCTCGAAAGCGACATCGGTGCGCTGTTCCGCGGCCACAACATCATGGAGTTCAAGTCAGAGCAGGATGGTCTGACCATAGACGATCTGTTTAAAACCATTGGATACGGGTGCCTCTATAAAGCCTATGGGCCCGGTGTCGATGGAATACGTCCCGACGACGTGACGCTGACGTTGGTAAGGCGCCGGAAGCCCAAGAGGTTGTTCCAAGTCTTGGAATCCTACGGTAGTTTGGTTGAATCGAGCGCGCTGGGCGTCTATCGTATAGGGGGACTGCAGTTTCCCACGCAGGTCATCGTGACGTCTGAACTCAATCCCGGCGATCACATTTGGTTTGCAAGCCTTGCGAGCGATTTGGAGACAAGTCAGCTTAAGGAGCTTGCAAACACGGTCGCCGCGCTCTCTGATAAGGACGAGCGCGAACTGGCAGACTCTGTGTTCGAAGTGGTTGCGCGTGCAAACAGCGACGGGGTGGCGCGTCTGAAGGAGGACGACGAGATGAGCAGGACGCTGTATGAGATCATGAAGCCCGAGATAGACGAGGCGATTGCAAAGGCACGTCTCGAGGCCGCCACCGAGGCCGCGACCGAAGCCGCCGCCTATGCCATGGAGAAGGGCATGGAAAAGGGTATGGAACGTGGCATGGAGAAGGGCATGGAGAAGGGCATGGAGAAGGGCCTTCTCGAGGGGCGCATGGAGGCGGTCCGTGCAACGGTCGAGCGGCTGCTTGGGCGCGGAGGGTTCTCTGACGAGGAGATAGCTGAGATAGCCGGCACTACGGTCGACGAGGTTCGCGGCGTGGCCGCCGGTTTGCGGGTGGCGCTGGCCTAGATGCTTTCGAGGCGTGGTTGGTGGCCGTTCGCATTGTGCGGTTGTCCTCCAGGCTCGAACGGCCCGTCTTGACGCAATGTCACAAAAGCCCCACGGCGCAGAAGCTCCTGTCCATGCTTCTTTACCGTGGGGCTTGTCTGTTTGGACGTTGGGTTTTGCGCTCATTGCCAGACGCTCTGCCTTTGGATTCTGCCTGGGTCTTGTGACGGGTGCCGCAGGCAAACACACCGGCGCGTTTGGTGCCTGTGCTAGCTACGAGGGCTTCTCCGTTGCGGCCCTACCGGCCTTGAGGGCCTCGCTTACGCCACCGGGTCCATGGCGGCAGCCTGCTGGCCGGCGATGCGGCCGTTGACCAGGCAGTCGGCCGTGGCCATGGAGCCCAGGCGGCAGGCACCGTGCACGCCGCCCGTGATCTCGCCGGCGGCAAAGAGGCCGGGGATGGGCTGCAGGTGGGCGTTCATCACGCGGCAGTCGACGTCGGTCTTGACGCCGCCCATGGTGTGGTGCACCTTGGGCCACAGACGGGTCACCAGGTACGGGGGCTCAACGGGCTGGGCGTTCTCGGGGATCGTCTTGCCGAACTGCTCGTCGACGCCGGAGGCCACGTAGGAGTTGTAGTCCTCCATCTGCTTGGCCAGGGCGTCATTGGGCATCCCAAAACGCTCGGCGATCTCGTCGAGGGAGTCGAACTTCCAGGTCACGTCGGCGGCCAGGGACTTCTCGAGCGACTCGTTGCTCCAGCCGGGGTTGTTGGCCTCGTTGGAGATCTGGATCAGCGGCTCGCCGATCTCAAAGATCACGTCGCAGTAGCGCTTGCGGTCGGTGAGCTCGTTCACGCAGCGCTCGCCGGTGAGGGGGTTGATGCTCGGGGCGTAGGGGGCGACCGAGTCGATCCAGGTGGGGCTCACGCCGTAGCCCTCCTCGTCGGGGCTGCACCAGGGCCCGCACTGGATCCAGTCGAGGTGCACGGGCAGCGCGCCGCAGTCGATCGCGGTGCAGAGGCTCTCGGCGGTGGCGCCGGCGGCGTTGGTGCAGTCGACGGAGGCGTCGAGGCGCGGGTCGTGCTGCATGCGCCACTCGACGTCGCGGCCAAAGCCGCCGCTGGCCAGCACGACGCCGCGGTTGGCCTTCACGAACACGGGCTCGCCGGTGGTGGGGTCGTTGTTCTTGGCGCCGTCGTGGATCTCGGCGCCCACGACGCGGCCGCTCTCGTCCTTGACGAGGTTCACGAGCATGCGGCCGCACTCGATCTCAAGACCCATCTCCGAGAGCTTCTGGATCAGCGGGAGCACCATGGCCGAGCCGTGGCCCACGACCGGGTGCAGGGTGCGCAGGGTGCTGTGGCCACCGTAGGCGATGGGCGTCACGACGCCGTCGTCGTTGGTCTGCCACTCGACGCCCAGCACGTCGCGGGTCCACTCCCAGGTCTCGTTGGACTTCTCGGCGATGACGGAGCACTTCTCGACGTCGTTCAGGAACAGGCCGGCCACCTGCATGTCGTGCACGAAGTGCTCCACGGAGTCCTCGATGCCCAGGGCCTTCTGGCCCTCAGACATGCACACGGCAAAGTCGCCGTCGGCCACCATAGAGTTGCCGCCGGGGATGTCGAGCTTCTCGATGATCTTGACGTCGGCACCGGCGGCCTTGGCCTCGTAGGCGGCGGCGAGTCCGGAGTAGCCGGAACCGATGACGAGGACGTCGCACTCCTCGTCCCAGGCCACGTCTTCGGCGGCCAGGGCGCCCTTGGGGGCGGCCACGGCGGCGGCGAGCCCGGCCAGGCCGGCGCCGAGGAGGAAGTTCTTGCGGGTGATGGATGCGGTCGCGTTCATGGGCGTCTCCTTTGGACGTCGAGCCCCTGGTTGCTGCGGGGGCGTGCCAGTGAAGCGGGGTGCGCCGCGGGGACGGTGCTCCCGTGCCTTGCAACGACTCGAATCATGGCGTGCGGCCGACGTCCCGTCATGGCCCCCAGATAGTGAATCGTCTCAGGGGGAGGGATGGCCAGGCGATTCACTATGCCAGGGGGATGCGGGGTTGACCTGGGATTATGGTAGAGGGCACCCTCTATTGCGCCGTGCGTTCGCGGCCCAAGGTGTCTTGGGTCATCTCAATGACGTCGAGAAGCTCCTGCTGCGAGTGCACGCCGAGCTTGCGGTAGACGTTGGTCGCGTGGGTCTTGGCGGTCTCCAGCGAGATACCGAGCTCGTCGGCCACGAACTGCCGGTTGCGGCCGCGGCCCAGCAGCAAGGCCACGTCGCGCTTGCGCGGGGAGAGGCCGTAGTCGCTGCGGATGCGCTCCACCACGGCCTCGTAGGCAAGGGCGTCGCTGCCCTCGTTGGGGCCGGGGGACTCGCCGGGGCGCACGGTGCTCCAGCCAAACGCGGGATGCTCAAAGGTCACGGCCACCACCACGAGCACAAAGGTCGCCACGCTCGAGACGATGTGCAGGCCGGCTGCCGTAATGCCCGCGCACAGGACGTTCCACAGCCCCAGGCCCAAGGCTTGCCCGGCATTGGTTACAAAGAGGCCCAGGGCCACCGAGCACACGGCCGGGGCGTCGCGGCGCAGCTGCTTAGATCCCAAGATAGACCAGAAGGTCACAAAGAAGTACTGGTAGCCCAGGGTGTGCAGCCCGGGGGCCACGATGGCAAAGACGCCTCCGTAGGGATAGAGCAGGTAGGCGGCGGCCATAAGGGGCAGCGATGTCTGGAACACCAGCTGCCAGGCGTCCATCTTGAGCACGAAGGCGGTAAGGAACCCCAGGGCCGCCGCCACGATGGTGCCCACCACTACGCCATAGCTGGCGGTCCAGTAGTCGCTCTTGGGGATGACCTCGAAGGAGGAGAGCACGAACCCGCACGACACGCCAAAGACCAGGGCGATGGCCATGAGCATCAAGAACGACCGGTCGAGCAGCAGGGGCTTGATGCGCGCGAGGCCCCGGGGCTTGGGCTGCTCGGCCTGCGCGTCTCCGGCAAAGGCGGTGGAGTAGTCGCTGCGTCCCAGGGAGCAGGCCAGGCTTGCCAGGGGGCAGAGCAGCCCTACCGCCAGGGCCGCCCCCGAGGGAATCGCGTTGCACGCCAGGAAGAGCAACCCGCTGGCTCCCATGGCGATCACGTTGTGGGCCAGGGCCACGCGCATGCCGAGCGACGAGGTGATGGTGCACCACAGGCACAGCAGGCAGCCCTCTCCGATGCCGGTGAGGACGCCCGACACAAACGCCACCAGCAAAAACGAGTCCATGGCGTCGGGAGGGGCGAGCACCAGCCACAGGGCCAGCGCCGTACCGCCCAGAGCGCCCACGAGACCGGCCCAGCGGATGCCGTTCGTGAGGCGGCTAGATCGCACGCTGCAGCAGGCGGCCCACGCCACGGCCCCGATGACCAGGGCGCACACGGCCACGTGGCCGGCCCAGCGGGTGTTGGCGAGCTCCATGGTGTGGGAGCGCAGCGAGAAGGGCCCGCCCCAATAGAGCAGCCACGTCCACGTATAGAGCAGCGCCAGGCCCACCACGATGCGCCAGTTGCGCGACATCCCCTTGAACGCGTCGATGACAACCACGGTTGCTTCTCCCGGTTTGTCGCACGCCCCCAACGTGCGTATCTGCTTTTAGGCTTCAGGGCTTCGCTCAAAGTGCCCTAGAGCCCGCCCTAGAACCCCCAGTACAGCTCGGTTTCGGTGCCGTCGCCAAAGGACTGGATAACGCGGCGCACGCGCACCTCGCCGCACGAGAAGTCCACCGCCGCCATGGCGCGGCACGACTCGCCGTCCTCTCCGTACTCCACCATGAGCGCGTTGCGCACAAAGCCGTTGGCGTCGTATTCGAGCACGGCGTTGAGGGTGTTGGGCTCCTTGGGAACGTCGGAGGTCTCGATGCGGAGCTGGTAGGGGGCGCTGTGGGCGTCGCTGGCCGACGACTGCTCGACGCGCGTGAAGCTGTAGCCGCGCTCGGGAACCTCGAGCCACAGGGCCCCGATGGCGCCGAACTCGTGGTCCGAGAGCTCGCCGGCCTCCTGCAGGAGCTGGTTCACAAAGCCCACGGCGTCGCAGAGCTCCTGGGCGGCGGGGTTGTCGGTCGGGGGCTCTCCCTCGCCAAACGGGAAGGCGTACACCACCTTGCAGCCGCCCTTTTTGCGGCGTTCGGTGACTACGGGCACCAGGCCGTCAACGCCAAACGGGAACGGCTTGTCGTCGCGGACCACGGGGTCTACCAGGCGTTCGGAGCTCAGCTCCACGCGCTTGGTTCCGAACCTGGCGTTGTCTCCCAAAAACAGCATGCTGCGAGCTCCTCTGCGTGCGCCGGATCTACCGTACCGAAGGGTGATTATAGCGGGGCCGGGGGCATTTTTGACGCGGGGCCACTGGGGAGCGCTGCGGCGGAGCCGGGGCGATGCCGGGCGTGCCAGGTGGGCCTGGCGTGCCAAAACCACCCCGCTGTGTACGCTGCGGACTGTCAAATCGACCCAGCCGTGTACGAATTAGCGGAGAAAATCGCGCACAGCGGGGTGGTTTTGGCAGACTCGAGCGTACACGGCGGGGATGGTTTGGCAAGCGGGTGGGTAGCGGACGCGTGCACGCGGCGCGGTGGCTATGGACCCGCGTGCAGGCGGGGCCTTTGCTTTGCGGCCGAGCTTGGCCGCGCGGCCGTGGTGCGCCCTACGGCTGCGCGGCCGGTTTTGCCTCCTGCGCTTTTTGAAACTCCTCGAAGGCGTCGAGCAGCTCCATGCGCGAGTTCACCTGCGCCTTGCGATAGATGCCGTGCACGTGGGCGCGCACGGTGGATTCGGCCACGCACAGCTTGCCGGCCGCATAGGTGGTCGTTCGCCCCTCGATCAAATAGGCGAACACCTCGGTCTCTCGATTGGAGAACCCGCGGTCCTTGGCAAACCGCTCGAGCAGCACCTGCTTGCTGGGGCCGGGCGCCGGGGCCTCGGCGGCGGCGCGGTCGTCGGCCAGGGCGTTCATGAGGGCCACGTCGCGGTCGGCAAAAAGCAGCGTGGATGCAGGGATTATCAAGAAAAGCGCGGCAGCGGCCGAGGGGACGCCGCCTACGAGCGGGGCAACCCCATAGCCCAGGATCCAGCCCAAGGCCATGCCCGCCGAGATAGACAGCCGGGCAAGGGCCATGGCCTTGAGCAGCGAGGCGTCTTCGGTGTGGACGATGTTGCAATAGTCGTTAAGAGCCAGCACCTCGAACAGCACGTAGCCAAAGGCGGCACAGGCACAGGCCGCGAAGGCCGGGGCACCCGCCAAAAACAGGGCAAAGCCCAGCCCCACCAGCACGGGAACGGCGCGGTACATCAGGTAGGGCTTGTCGGTGGCGCGGGGGCCGCGGGTCGTGAGCACATACACGGCGGCGAGGACCACGATGCTTGCGGGTTCCACCACATAGCCGGCCGTTGGGGTTTCTCCCAGGCGAACGCACAGAGAGCTGAGTAGGGCGAACGTGCACGAATAGAAGCCCAGGGCCAGTGTCATGCGGGCACGGGGCCGGCTGAGATCCGAGCGGGCGGCTGCCTGGGAAGCGGCAGCAAGGGTTTCGCTTGGCGACGACTCGAACAGCGGGACGCCGGTACGCGCGGCCTGAAAGCGCCGCGAAAGCACGAACGCCGTGCACGAAAGTACCGGCAGGAGCGTCCCGGAGGCTATGACGGCCGTGCGTCCCAGGGCAAGAACTGTCAGGAAGAGCACGGAGCCGACCCCATAGGAGCACACCAGGAGCGCAAGGGTGTCTCCCAGGCGCATATAGCCAAAGAAGCTGAGCCAGAGCAAAAACATGCCCACGTCGGCCACGGCGACCAAGACGGCGGCAACGGTTGAGGCCCTGGGCGTGCCGAGCAGCCCGCAGGGGACGGCCGCCACCCCGCAGACAAGGGACGCCGCCAAGAGCAACCGGCATCCCGCGGGCGTGGCGAGGCGCTTAAAAAGGCCAAGGACCCCCAGGAGCAGGATGGTTCTCACGCCCAGCTCGAGCATCTCGAACGGGATCGACCCCACGCAAACGGCCAGGCCGAAGAGGGGCGAGGGAGAAATCGCTGTCAAAAAGAGCCATGCCCAGAAGAACCCAAAGCCCAAAAAGCGAAGGGGAAACAGGTTTCCCTCTTTGATCTCTTTAAACACGGTGTGCCTCCCCTCTGCGGCGACCCAACCCCTCTGCGGCGACCCAAGCCATTATAGGCCACGACAGGGCCTGTACCTGCGGCGCTTATGGTGCCTAAACGTTTTGGTGGAGGGCACCAACGGCAATGTGACAACTTTGGGGAATGTGGGAGACCCCCTCGCGCCCTTACCGTGCGGAAGCGCACCGCACGGAACTGGTCCTGCGGGCTTGGGAATCTTGCCGCGTGCAAAGGCGGCCGAGGGGAGGAGGGTCCATGGAAGACGGGAAAGCCTGCGCGGAGGAGCAAGGCTCCCCAAGCGAGGCTCGCGAGGGCTGCGGCGGCAACGGGGCCGCGTTCGACGACGGTTCCTATGACCGCGCGGTAGCCGGTTTGCGGCGTCTACTGGGAGGCGCCCCCCTGCACCGCGAGATCTACCTGCGCCTGCTGAACTTCTGCAAGGAGCGGCGCCTGCTGAGCGAGGCGGAGGCGGTTGTGGGGCGTGCCCCGGGCTTCTCGACGTTGGCCCAAAGCCCCTATCGGCTCATTCGGGACCTGGTGGACGAGGGCGGCCTTGACTGGATCGACCTGGACGCGGACGGGCTTGACGTTACCCCCGAGCGCACCGCGGGCCTTTCTGCCGACCAGATCGACGACCTGGTGGCCGATTTTGCCCTGGAGACCACGGCTGCAGGGGCCGATGCCGCAGAGGCCATGAGCCCCGAGCGCCGTTTGGACGCCCTGCTTCAAAAGACCCCCGAGCGGGAGCAGGCCTTTACCGACGTGCTCGCCTTTTGCGAGGAGCCGCGCACGTTTGGGGCCGTGCAGGAGTTTTTGGAGAAGGCGGGCGTCTTGGGGCCTCTGCGCGCCGCCAACGGCCGCCCGCTGCAGGCGAGCTTCTTTGTAGACATGCTCGAGAGGGCGGGCGGTTTGGAATGGGACGGGGCCTGGCGCGTGACCGAGGCGGGGCGTGCGCTCCTGGACCGTCTGGCGGCCTAGACGACCGGGCACGACCGACCCATCAAAAGGCAAGAGAGATGGCAAGAGAAGAGGAGAGGACAGCGCGATGAACGATTCGACCATCACTCGGCGAAGCTTCTTGCAGGCTTCGGCGGCTGCGGGGCTCGCCCTGGCGGCGGGGACCCCTGCCCTGCTGGACCAGACGCCTCGGGCGTTCGCCGATGAGCCTGTGGAGCGCACGGCGTACAAAACGGCCTGCCACGGCTGCTGCGACTGCTGCCCGGTTATCGTGTACAAGGAGGACGGCGTCGTCGTCAAGATCGAAGGAGATCCCGACGGCCCCTTGAACAAGGGGGGCGTGTGCCTTAAGTGCCTGAGCCAGCTGCAGACGCTCTACAGCCCCCGCCATGTGCTGCGCCCCATGAAACGCGCGGGCAAGCGCGGCGAGAACAAGTGGGAGGCCATCAGCTGGGACGAGGCCGTGGACCTGGCGAGCACCCAGATCGCGACCGCTATCGAGAAGTACGGCCCCTACGCCTACTGGCACGCCCGCGGTGGCGGCGGAGCCTACATCGAGTGGGAGACCGGCACCATCGACTCCACCTTTGGCGGCTGCAACTCTCTGGCCAGCGGCGCGTGCCAGTGCGCTATGCCCCGCGACTTCGTGACCACGGCGGGCGTGGGCTTTAACTGCTGCGTCGACATGGACGCCGCCGACCGCTGGCTCGGCGTGGTGGACGCCCGCGAGCTCACCGAGGGCCGCATCGACGACACCGAGCGCGTGTTTGTGCTCTGGGGAAGCCAGCCCCACTCGTCCAAGGCCGCCCACGGCGGTCACAGCCTGGCGGACGCCCGCAGCGACCTGGGGGTCAAGACCATCGTCGTGGATCCCTATATGACCGCCGAAGCCACCAAGGCCGACGTGTGGCTGCCCGTTCGCCCGGGCACCGACACCGCCCTGCTGCTGGCTTGGATTCGCTACATCATCGACACCGGGGCCTACGACCAGGATTTTTGCAAGTACTGGACCAACCTGCCCTTCTTGGTGAACCCCCAGACCCGTCTGGCCTACCGCGCCGAGGAGGTCTGGCCCGACTACGTGAACCCGGCGGCCGACCCCAACGGCGTCTACGACACCCCTGCCTACGTGTGCTTCGACGCCAAGACCAACTCGATCCAGCCCTTCCCCTTCTGCGACCCCAAGGATTCCAAGGTCGACCCCGTGGTGTTTGCCGAGGCCGAGGTCAACGGCGTTGCGGCCAAGACCGCGGGCCAGATCTACTGGGAGGAGGCCGAGCCTTACACGCTCGAGAAGGCCGCCGAGATCTGCTGGCTCGAGGCCGACAAGATCCAGGCGGCCCTGGACCTCTACATCGGGGCCGACTGGGGCGGCATCTCGGGCGGCGTCTTCAGCGACCACCAGGAGTGCTCGTCGACGGCGCCCCAGGGCATGCTGGCCATCGACGCCCTGCTGGGCCGCATCGAGACCCCGTGCTCTGCCTACCTGACCCACGGCGCAAGCGGCCTGACCGCCGACCGCCCCGTAGCGCGCATGGGCGAGTTCAGCTCGTTCTTTGAGCGTTACGGCCTGGGCTGGAAGGTGGGCTGGACCAAGGAGCAGAACGACCGCTACCTCGACGGCATCGTGGCCGACTGGGACGCTAAGGGTCGCGACGGCGAGGCCATGCGCAAGACCTACTTCCAGGCCCACAGCGACACGTGCGGCGCCACCGCCCACAAGGGCATCCACCAGTGGATGACCTGCGCACCCCGCGAGCTCAAGGAGGCGATCCTGACCGGCGAGCCCTACCGTCCCCGCGTGGTGTACGAGATGAGCGGCAACAAGTACGCCGTCATGGGCCCGGCCCTGGAATGGGAGAAGGCCTACGACGAGCAGGACTTCGTGATCCAGCAGTACCCCAACATGACCTCGTACACCGTGCGCAGCGTCGACCTGTTCCTGCCCACCACCGAGTGGCTCGAGTACGACTCCCACGAGGCTCCCGGCACGCACCTGAACCGTGTGTACGCCCGTCGCCAGGTGACCCACCTGGGCGAGACCGTGAACCCGTTTGTCTCTCCCTACCAGGTGGCGCAGGCCACGGTGGAGAAGCTCGGCGTCGAGAACGTCTTTGACCCCGACGCCTTTAAGCTGGCCTTCTTCGAGAGTACCGACGCCGCCCGCCAGGCCTGGGCCGAGGGCATGGGCAAGGCGAGCTGGGACGAGGTCCTGGCCGACGAGGACCACCTGTACACCGAGACCCCCATCGACGAGTACGTGGCGTTCGAGCAGTACAAGGGCACCGTGTCCGACGGCCTTCCCCGCGGCTTCGCCACCATGTCGCGCAAGGTCGACGTCTACAGCGAGGCCATGCTGCGCCTGGCCCGCGCCGGCTTCCCCTACATGTATCCCTACGAGCAGGATCCCTGCGACGACTACGACCCGGTGTGCACGTTCCACGAGCCGACCGAGAGCCCGCTAAACGACGAGGAGTACCCGCTCGTCATCACCACGGGGCGCCTGCCGCACTTCCACCACGGTACCATGCGCCATGCCCCGTTCATCCGCGAGCTCAAGCCCGCCCCCGAACTGTGCATCAACCCGGTGACGGCCGCCGAGTACGGCATCGAGAGCGGGGATTGGGTCAAGATCACCAGCCGCAGGGCAAGCTCCCACGCCCGCGCTGTGGTCACCGAGGGCATCGCGCCCGGCGTGCTCATCTCGGAGCGCTGGTGGAACCCGGAGTGCTTCGACGACACCCAGGAGTCCGTGAGCCCCGGCATCGAGGAGTGCGGCTACAACTGCCTCTCGACCGACTCGTTCCAGAACCCGGCCTTCGCCACCAACAGCTACCGCGCCTTCACGGTGAAGATCGAGAAGTCCGAGCGCCCCGAGCGCGTGTGGGTGGAGGCCCAGGAGTTCCAGCCGTTCATGCCCACCCTGCAGGGTGAGCCCGTTACCCCGGAGGTGTTCTAACCATGCGCAAGGGACTATTGGTGAACCTCGACCGCTGCTCGGGCTGCGACAGCTGCGTGGTGGCCTGCAAGCTGGAGCACGGCCTGGGCCTGGGCTCCTCCTACAACCGCGTGGCGGCCGTGGGCCCGCTGGGCACCTTCCCCAACGTCGAGAAGTACTGGGTGCCCATGCAGTGCCAGCAGTGCGAGAACCCCGCCTGCGTGGCGGTGTGCCCCACCGGCGCCAGCTACCGCTCCGACGAGACCGGCTACGTGCTGGTCGAGAAGGACAACTGCATCGGCTGTGGCCTGTGCATCGACGCGTGCCCCTACGGCGCCCGCCAGCTCAACGTCGAGCTGGGCGTGGCCCAAAAGTGCACGCTGTGTAACGAGCTTACCGCCGACGGCAGCGACGTCCCGGCCTGCGTGCACAACTGCAACTGCGGCGCACGGTTCTTTGGCGACTTCGACGACCCCCAGAGCGACGTGTGCCAAGAGATGGCCAAGTACGGCGAGGACTGCATCCACAGCCTGCCGAGCGTGGACGGTGCCGACCCCGTGACGCGCTACATCCTGTCGCCCAAGTTCGCGACGTGGCAGGACGAGGTTCTGTAGATCGAGAAGTGCGCGGGGCGCCGCGGCCCACGACGGTTTGCGGCGCCCCTCCGAGGGCTGCTGCGCCATGGGCCGCAGCGCCGTTCTCTTCGAAAGGAATGGGGTCCCATGACCGCTTGCAACTCTTGCTCCGATGTTTTGACCGCCGACGAGTTGGCCGAGCGCTCGGCGACCTATGGCCTGCTTGCGCGGGTGTTTTTTAAGCCACTGGACCGTGAGGCCATCGACGCCTTGGCGAAGGTCTTTGTGTACGAGCCGGGCATGGGGGCTGGCGGGGAGGGGTGCGACGACGGGCGCAACGACATCGCCCGTTACCTGCGCCGCACCCACAGCGGCCTGCGCGAGGAGCTTGCGGCCGACTTCACGGGGGCATTCTACGGCGCGGTGACCTTTGAGGGGCGCAGCGCCATGCCCTACGAGTCGCTGTTCCGCTACGACGGCGGCCGCCTCATGGGCGAACCCCGCGGAGAGGTCTACCGGGCCTTCAAGGCGTCGTGCGTGCGGGTCCACGAGGGCCTTGACCTGCCTGAAGACCACCTTTCGTTCATCTGCTCGTTCATGGCCCTGCTGTGCGACCGAACGACGGAGCGCCTGCGGGCGGGCGACGAGCACGGTGTCTGCGAGCTTATGGCGCAGCAAGCGGCCTTCTTTGGCGAGCACGTGTCCGGCTGGTACGCGGACTTTCAGGAATTGGCGGAGCACGTGGTGCAGACCCGCTTCTACCGGGGGTTCCTGAAGCTGGGGAGGGCGTTTGTGGAGGACGAGGCGCAGCGGCTGGCTCCCTACGCAAAGCCGAAGGCCGCCTAGGCCGGAGCCCAAGGGCGTGGCCGGGCGCTTGGCTTGCGCGTCTGATCCGTGCGCCCAATCCGCGCGGCCAACAAGAAAAGGAGGGGAATCGGTATGACGTTCGCGGTCGTTTTGTTGGTCACCGCGCTTATCTGCTGTGTTCTGCGCAATCCTCTGCGCAAGGCGCCTTGGCTGTTCTATGGCCTGGCGGTGGTGTTCGTGGTGCTGTACTTGGTTGCGGGCACGTTGGGCCTGCCTGGGCCGGTGAACCAGGCGCTGCTGGTGCTCATGAACAAGTGCCTCTTGCCCACCGCGCTTTTTGTACTGGTCATGTATGTGGGCGTGTTTCCCAAGGGCTCGGCGATCCGGCGCTGGCTGCAGCCCCTGCGCACCCCGGTGTCCATTGTGGCCTGCATCTTGGTGCTGGGCCATATGGTGCGCTTTATCGGGGCTTACGCCGCCCGCGTGCTGGGGGGCGGCGCGGTGGCGACCAACGTGTTGGTGTCCTTTGCCATCGCCGTGGTGCTGTTTGCGCTCCTTGCGGTGCTGGGGGTCACGAGCTTCAACGCGGTTCGCTCCCGCATGGGTACCTTGGCGTGGCGCAGGGTCCAACGGTTTGCCTACGCGTTCTATGCCCTGGTGTACGCCCATGTTCTGGTGATGCTGGGTCCCGCAGCCCTCAACGGTGGGGCGAGCGCTCTCGAGGGCGTTGCCGTGTACACGGCCGTCTTTGGGGTCTATGGGGTCCTCAGGGTGATGCGCGCGGTGGCCGATCGCCGCGATAAGGTGGCGCAAGCGCAGCCTAAGGTGGATGCCGCCGTGGCCTGACCCGGGCGCGCGGTCCCATGTGCTGCCCTCTTACTCCTGCACCTGCGGCAGCTTGCAGACATCCACCCAGGTGCAGGGCTGTGTGCAGGCTGCGAGCTCGGCAGGGGAGAGGCGCACGGCGCTGTTCGCGCTGCCGCAGGCGGGAAACACCTCGTCGAAGCGACGCAACGACTCGTCGAGGTAGACGTTGCAGCCGTCGGCCACGCCGAAGGGGCACGCACCGCCCACGGCGTGGCCGATGCGGACCTCGGCGTCTTCGGCCGGAAGCATCTTGGGCTTGGCGTGGAAGGCGTCCTTGAACTTGCGGTTGTCGATACGCGTGTCGCCGGCGGCGACGACAAGGGCCACGCGGGCCCCCACGGCAAACGCGAGCGTCTTGGCGATGCGCGCCGGCTCGCCGCCCACGGCCTGGGCGGCCAGCTCAACGGTGGCGCTCGACACGGCGAATTCCATCACGCGGTCTTCCATACCGAGGGAGCGCAGGTGGGCGCGGGCGCGGTCGATGGCCATGGGGCTGGGTCCTTTCGTGCTTGGTGTGCCGGATGTGCGGCGCGGCGGGTATGGTAGCACGGGCGGATGGCTAGGTGCCAAGGCGTTCCGCTGGATGCCGTTCGGGTGATTGCCGTTCCGCTGGATGCTGTTCGGCTGGATGCCAAAACACCCCTGCCGTGTACGCTGCGGACTGCCAAATTGACCCTGCCGTGTACGATTCGGGGGAGAAAATCGCGCACAGCGGGGTGGTTTTGGCACGCCCGAGCGTACACAACGGGGTGGTTTTGACGCGGTGGCCGCGCCCGGGGCCGGACCCAAAAAACGCCCCGGACCGCGTGGGGGAATGCGGTCCGGGGCGCCGTCCTTGGGAGACTCGTGGTTTTGGGGCGCCTTTGCGGCGCGGCGTGCCTTACAGCGCGGCCACGGTCTCGCCGGCGAGCTTGCCCATGGAGGTGGCCCAGCCGATCGAGATGCCCGCGATGGGGGTGTGGTACTGGGCGATAAAGCGGCCGCCGCAGCAGTTGCCGGTGGCGTAGAGGCCCTCGATGGGGTTGTCGTCGCGGTCGAGGACCTGCTGGTTCTCGTCGGTCACCACGCCGCCGAGCTCCACGAGGCCCAGCTTGAAGTCGTTGCTGTCCATGACGACGGAGGCGTAGAACGGAGGAGTCACGATCGGGTCCATGAGGAAGGCGTCCTTGCCGAAGTCGTCGTCAACGCCGGCCTCGCACAGCTCGTTGTAGCGGGCCACCTCGGCCAAGAAGGTCTCCTTGACCTCGGGCGAGAGACCCAGGTTGTCGGCGAGCTCCTCAAGGGTGTCGGCGCAGAAGGTGAGGCAGCCGCGGATCTTGTAGCCCTCGGCACCGGTGCCGGCCACGTTGGGCAGTTCCTCGTCGAGGGTGGTCAGGAAGCCGCCGTCGTGGAAGCCGCCGGTGCCGGGGTACACGTGCTCGGGGGCGTTCTTCTGCACGTACTCGCGCCAGTTGGCGTCGGCGATGGCGAAGATGGTGCCCTTGGGCTGGCGATAGACCTGGTACATGTTGCCCCAGACGCCCAGGATGCCCTCGTTCTGGAAGCGCTTGCCGTTGCGGTTGAACTGCGGCAGCGCCACACCGCCAAAGGCGCCGGCGCCCATGGCGCGGCCCATGGAGGCGTGGGGGCCGGGCTCCATGCGGCCTCCGGCCCAGCAGACCATCTTCTGGCCGTCGCCCGTGCGGCCCATGCCGCGGATCTGGGTCCAGTCGAGGCCGCGGTCCTCGACAAAGTTGCGGTACTCGTCGTTCAGGCCAAAGACCATGGCGGGGTTGCCCACGTAGTCGCCGGCGGCGATGATGACGCCCTTGTTGGCCTCGAAGTGGGTGGCGTTGCCGTCGGCGTCGGTGGCGATGACGCCGGTGACCTTGTTGCCATCCTTTACCAGAACCTGGGCGGTCTGACCAAAGTGCCAGGTGGCGCCCAGGGCCTCAGCGGCGGCCTCGAGCTGCTTGGCGGCGTCGGGCCAGTCGGTGGCGCCGTCCTCGGTGGCCTGGAAGTGCAGGGCGGCCGACCAGCACTTGAAGCCCGAGATCTCGCCGGGGTAGGCGGTGGGCAGCGGCACGCCGAAGACGCCGGCGTTCTCGACGATGTCGCTGGTCAGGTGCGAGAGGATCCAGTCGAGCGAGGCGCCGCTGGTGGCGGCGAACTTGCGCACGAGGCCTGGGTTGGAGCGGTTCATGTTGCGCTTGGTCCAGTCCTGCACGAACTCGATCTCGTCAATCTCCTGGCCGCCCAGGCCGATGACGTGCTGGCAGTTCACGGTACCGATGTCGTGGCCCAGGAACGTATAGGCCTCCTGGTCCTGCTGCTCGACCACGGCCACGGCCGCGCCGGCCTCGGCAGCGGCCAGGGCCGCGCAGATACCGGCGTTGCCGCCGCCCACCACCACGACGTCGGCGGTCACGGTGTTGGCGGCGTCGGCCGGGGTAAGGGCGGGGGCGGTGCCCAGCCAGTCGAAGTAGCTCAGATAGCCGGCGTCCAGGGTGCCGTTCTGGGGGTCGGAGGCGGCGGTGACGGGACCCTCCTCGGCTGCGGCCTCATCGGCCGAGGCGACGGCGGTGCCGGCTAGGGCGGCAACGCCCGCGGTGGCGGCGCTGGCTGCCAGGAAGTTGCGGCGGCTCAGTTCGGTCATGCTAGTTCCCCTTTCTGGTGGGTGGTAAAACAAGGCGCACTGCGCTTGGATGCCCCTTTGCATCGCAGGTCGCAGCGCTGGCACCCACTCTAGGGAGGCGGGACCAGCCTGGGCAACGGTTTTTGACAGCTGGGCGTCTCCGGGGCCTAGGTGGGATTTCGGAGAAACGCTCGGGTGGCGGATGCTTCCGCAAAAAGGGGCCTCTACCTGCCCGCCTTCGACAACTGGTCTTCTCCCCCTACCGTCTGGGCGCGTCGCGCGGGCTCTTACGCGGTACCATATGCACTAAGGCTAACGCAGGGGAGAACGCCACGATGCGCATTGTTCTGGCAGAGGATTCGCCGCGCGACGAAGAGGAGGTCCGCCGTTTGGTGGGGCGCTTCTTCGAGGAGCGCGGTGAACGGGTGGAGCTGGTGTCCTACGACGACGGGGACGCGCTGCTTTCGGCCGGGCTTGCCGCCGCCGGCGACCTGTACCTGCTTGATATCGAGATGCCGCACGTGAGCGGCCTGCAGGTAGCCAAGGCCATTCGGGCCCACGACCCCGACGTGCCCATCTGCTTCGTAACGTCGCTCGGCCATCTGGCGCTCGAGGGGTATGCGGTGGATGCCGTGGGATTTTTGATCAAGCCGCTGTCATATCCCTCGTTTAAGGCGACCATGCAGCGGGCGGTCGACCGCATGGAGCGGGCCCGCAGCCGCCTGGTCATGTTCAAGGACGCAAAGAACGAGCGGTTTGCCGACGTTCGAGCAATTACCTATCTGGAGAGTCTGAACAAGCGGACCGTCGTGCACCTGACCGACGGCATGGAGCCGTTCGGGTGCAGCGAGCCGCTTAAGGCCCTTGAGGGGCGCCTGGCGGAGGTGGGGTCGTTCTTTCGCGTGCACAATGCGTTTTTGGTGAACCTTGCGCAGGTCGAGACCGTCACGGCAACCGACGTCGTGGTGGGTGGCCAGACATTGCCCATCAGCAAGCACCGCAAGCGCGCCTTTATGCAGGCGCTCGCGTCGTATGTGGGGAAGCACCTATGATTACCGATCGCCTGCTCACGCAAACAGATCCTGTTTGGTTGTTGATCACAATCACCGAGTTCGCCCTGGCATTGCTGTTTATGCGACCTCTTGAATTGCGCGACCCGGGCCGTGGCCGTCAGGTGGCACTGGGGGCGGTCGCACTGATTCTGTGGTACGGGGTGCACCTGCTGCATCCTGGGTTTGTCCTCGATTTTGCGCTGAACATACTGGTTTTGTTTGCCTATGTGCGGGCGGCGCGTCGTACAAACAACCAGCAGGCCCTCTATGTGTCATGCATCTTTGTGCTGTGCACGGAGGTGGGCAAGATCCTGTGCGTCGACTTTTTCATGCAACCTTTGAATGACTTTTTTGCAGCACAGCCGTCGTTTGTCGTGACGTTGGTTTGGGCGGCGGTGTCACAGCTTGTGGCCCTGGGGTGCCTTTTGCTGGTCTCACGCTGGGTGTTTAACGGCTCAATGAATCGCCTGTCGGGTGCACAGTCGCTGTTTGTGCTGCTGCCGCTTGTTCCCTACGCCTATGTGCGTAACAGCGAGTTTCTATACACCATGTATGACGATACGACCATGTACTGGAACATGGTGTGGCTCACGGTGTTGCTGAGCGTCGTGACCCTGCTGGTGGTTGTGGGCAACGCACACAATCTGTCACAGCTGGTGGAGAAAAACGAGTACATTCGCATGCAGTCCCTGCTCAAGGGGCAACATGCCCAGTACATGGCGCTTAAGGGGGCCGACGAGACCATGCGCCGCCGTTACCACGACCTCAAGCACTATCTAAACGAGCTGGAGGCCCTGCGTGTGTCTCCCGAAGCAGCCGACACTGCGGAGCTGGGAGAGTTTGCTGCTCGGCTGCGCGAGGAGCTGGCGCCCTACGAGCGCGATATCGAGACGGGCAACCAGATCCTCGACGTGCTGTTGGCCGAGAAGCGTGCGGCCTGCCTCAACAGGGGCATCCGTCCGGTGTTCTATACCGACGGGCGCGACCTTGACTTTGTGAGCAGCTTTGACCTGTGCGCAATCTTTGGCAACCTGCTCGACAATGCCATCGAGGCCACCGAGTGCCTTGGCGGAGATGCGACCCACGAGATTCTGGTGGATATCCGGCGCTCGCGCGGCCTCGTGGTTATTCAGTGCCGCAACGCCTACGGCGGCAGCCTTCGCAACGACGAGCACGGGGACTTCGCCACCACCAAACGCGATGCCGAGGAGCACGGCTACGGTCTCAAAAGCGTACGCTCGACCGCGGAGTCCTACGGTGGCTCCATGAGTGTGGCAACCGACGGCGGTGTGTTTGCGGTTACGGTGATTCTGCCGGTACCGGTGACAACGTCTTCGGTGACATCGGCGTTGGGGCTGGACGGGTAACAGACGACGCTCCTAAATGATAAAAACCGCGATTTTTATCATTTAGCCACCCCAAAGCGTCCCAAAATGGGTGTCTAATTGATAGGTTTATCAGTTAGGAGGTCAGAGGGGCCACCCCAAACAGGCGCATGGCCCTTGTATGCCTGTACGAAAAGGCGCATGGAACCGAACCTCCGCGCCGCCCAAACGCACGACCCAAAGGTCGTGTTCCTGGGAGGTTTTTGTCCCGGTGGGGATTGGCCTCACGGCCTGCCAAGGAATTCCGCAACCGCATCAACGCTCACTGCACAACGTAACAACAAACAACGAACGAACGGCAACGGCAAACCCCAACGACAGCTCAAAAAAGAGAGACCCACCTGAACCGGAAAGCGATGTCATCTCTATGGCAGCGTCACTTCAAAACTGGCCGTCTGATTGGCCATATCCACGGCCAGCTGTAAGGCGTCGACGCGCGCTCGAACGGCGTCGTAGTCGCGGCCGGCCTGCTCAATATCGTAGTTGGCGTAGCGAAACAGCGAGGCGTCGGTGCGGTTGAACGACGCCAAGACGGTTTCGCGCTCCATGGGCAACGAGCTGCGCAGGTCATCGAGGCGGCGGGCCTCGTCGTTGAGCTGGGCCATGAGGACCAGGGTCTCGTCGATGGTGATCCCCTGGTCAGGCAGTACGTAGGTTGCGTTAAAGGAGTGCAGCGCGTGGCGGATGGCGCGCACCTCATCGTCGATGGCGGTAATGCGGGCGCGGGTTCCCTCGTAGTCGTAAACGGGTGGCTCCACGTCCTCTCCGGCGGCCTTGGTGTAGTGCGAAACCTTGGCCTCGCGGGCAACGATGGAGGCCTTTTCGTCGTTGAGTGCCCGCAGCCGCTTATTGGCGGCGGCCGAGGTGAGGGTAATGCTGGCCATGGGCTTCTCCTTGGGTCGAGCGGAAATTATATTGCGGACCCTACCCGATTGGATGCCAGTTCAATCCGGCGGGCGGCAGAAAAGGAGGCGGTGCGAACGATTTCTTTGACGTGCGGCGCCCGGGTGGGATCGGGGTTGCGGGCCGATGTTGGGGTGGCCGGGGCAAAATTTACCCTCAAGGGCCCCTGAACGAATGCATGAGGGGGTTGTGCGCGACCTCTGGGGCCCAAAAGGACGGGGGAGGCAAAATGGTGTTTCACAAATGATAAATTAGCAGGGATATTTCCATATCTAATAAATCTTCCTTGCCCTGTCCACGGGGGCAGTCGTGCACAACCCTCACATCATGCCTTCTGGCGCCCATCTCGCCCAAAACCCTTGCTTTTGCTACCCTTGCAGCCGTAACTTGCATCCTATGAGGAGGACCCGCCCTATGGCACCCATCGAAACCGTTGCAATCATTGGCAGGGGAGCGCTCGGCATCATGTACGCCGACGCCATTGCCCAGGCGGGCGGCGACCCCGTCTTCATAATGGGCAATGCTCGCTACGAACGCCAGGCCGACGAACCGGTGCAGGTCAATGGCCGGGAGTGCGCCTTCCGTTGCGTGCGCCTATCGGAGGCCGCCCCTGTCGACCTTGTTATCTTTGCCGTAAAGGCCACTGTTCTCGACGACGCCATCGATCTGGCCACCCCGCTTGTGGGTCCGCAGACCCGCCTGCTCTCCCTGTTGAACGGCATTACGAGCGAGGAGCGCATCGCCGCCCGCTATGGATGGGAGAACCTCGTTCTCGCCGTAGCCCAGGGCATGGATGCCGTTCGTTTCGGTAACGAGCTGACCTACAGCCAGATGGGCCAGATTCGCTTTGGGGCGGCGCCAGCCACGAACCTCGAGGCTGTCTCCTCTCTGGCCGACTACCTGGGACGCATGGGTGTGCCCTTTGTGCTCGAAGACGACATCGTCCATCGCCTGTGGGCCAAGTTCATGCTCAACGTAGGGGTGAACCAGACCTGCATGGTCTACGGGGGCACCTACGGCACGGTGAGTGCGCCCGGCGAGCAGAACCGCACCTTTGTGGCCGCCATGCGCGAGGTGGTGGCGGTGGCCAACGCCGAAGGGGTGGCGCTTACCGAGGCCGACCTGACGGGCATGGCCGAGCTCATGGCGACCCTCGACCCCGCGGGCATGCCCTCCATGGCCCAGGACCGCATCAGCCGCAAGCCTTCGGAGGTGGAGGAGTTCTCGGGGGCGCTTATCGCCCGGGCCGAGCGCCACAACATCCTGGTGCCCACAAACCGCTGGCTCTACGAGCAGGTCAAACGTATCGAGGGGGAGTACTAGCATGGGAAGCCCGATCGACCGCTCCGAACGCGAACGTTGGCAGGCGGCTCTCAAGGCCAAGAATTGCGGCGGCCGTCCCCAAGGCCAGGCCGCCATGGCTAAACAGTGCGGCAAGGGCATCGGTCCCAATAAGGCCTGCGGCCACAAGGGCGGCATCTGCCGGCAGGGTCCAAGCGCGGGTAGGGGAGAAGGCCGCGCAGGGACCCCTGCGACTTCTCTCATCGGTAGATCATCGGGGTGAGGGGGCATCAGCTGCCGATGCGATATCCAAATCCAAACACGGTTTGCAGCAAAACCGGCTCGGAGGGGTTCTGCTCGATTTTTTCTCGAATCCGTCGTACGTAGCTCGGAATGCTGATGGAGGAGTCTCGGAATTGATCGCCCCAGACCTCCCTTATGATTTCGTCTCGAGTGAAGACCTGCCCCGGATGGGCTGCCAAAAGCTCCACGATTTTGAACTCCTTTGGCGTGAGGGCCACGGGCTTGCCGTGAACGAGGACCTCGCATCTTTGTGCGTTGACAATGAGGTCGCGGGGGGCTCCGCTGCGGTGGATCGGCGTCGACCCGGGGGTGGTGCTTTCGCGATGGGCTCGACGCAGCAGGGCTTTGACCCTGAGCAACAGTTCTTCGTCATCGAATGGTTTGGCCAGATAATCGTCTGCGCCGGCCCGAAGGCCAACGTGGCGATCAACGATGTCGCATTTGGCCGAGAGCATGAGTATGGGCATCTCTGGCTGCCGATTGCGTATGGCCTCGCATAGCTCGAACCCGTTGATTCCCGGCATCATGACATCGAGAATGACAACGTCGGGCCTGTGGTCCTCTATGGCCTCCAGTGCTTTTGTTGATTGGCAGATGCCGATGTATTCGAACCCTGCATTGGAGAAGATGAGCTCTAACGCACGGAGCAGGCTCTGCTCGTCGTCCACAACCATGACTTTCATGGGCTACCTTTCGGGCGGAGGGGGCGTGGGGTTATTGGGCGCCTTAAGCGGCAGCGTTACGATGAATGTGCTGCCAAGGTCTGGAGCGCTTATAAGCTGGATGGTTCCACCGAGGGCGTGTACGAGGGTATCGGCCAGGAAGAGGCCCAGGCCGCTTCCTTTTGCCATACGCTCCCCCTTGGTATTGGTTGCTTGGACGAAGCGGCCGAATACCTTTTTCTGTTGTGCGAGGGGGATGCCGGGTCCCTCGTCTGAAACGGACACCCTCACCCCCTCGTCGCAGGGGACTGTGTCAATGCGAACGCTGCCCCCCTCGGGTGAGAACTTCACGGCATTGCCGATAATGTTCATAAAGACTTTTTGTAAAGCGCTGGGATCTGACACAATGATGGGGGTGCCGGGCCCTATGTTTTTAACGAGTGATATGCGTTTGCTGTCGGCTAGGGGTCCCATAACCGCCGTAATTGATTGAAGCACATCCACCAAATCGACCTCGTCATACCCAAGAGAAAACGCTCCGCTTTCTAGTTTTGCTACGTCAATTGTGTTGTTGACCATGTTGAGAAGGAGACGGCTGTTCTCTCTAATCTCTCCGACCATTTTTAGGTCGTGTTCGCTGTGATGCGCGTTTTCTTTTTCCCAGATATCGGTAAAGGCCATGATCGATGAAAGGGGTGTGCGCAACTCATGACTCATAATGGTAAGAAAATCCTGTTGAGCGGCGTTTTCGTGGTGCAATTGCAGATTGTATGCGGTAAGGGGCCCCGTGACCCATCGCTTCAAAGCGAATCGCATAACCAGAATGATGGTTGCCGCCAGCGCTGTAAAGAAAACGATGCCTCGAGTCGTGCGGGCCGCTGCCTCGCGCTCGTAGGGATCGAGGGGGATGACGATGCTGGCGATTCCGGCAAGGTCTCCCAAATCCATTCCTTCTTTGATAAACCCTGTTTCGTCCAATTCGCCGGCCGGTTTGCCATGGCACGCGAGACAATTGTTTTTAACTTCAAGCGATGCTGCGTAGCGAAATACCTTTTTGTCTTTGTATTCGTCCAGGGCGTGGTATTCGCTGACGTTTTGCGAGTTGAGGGTTTCGATGGCCGCCCGCTCAAAGGCGTCGGGGACGTCGGTACTCGAACGGGGGTTTTCCCTAGCGAAGCGGATGACGTAGCCCTCGGCGCGATTGGTGAAGCGTTGGGCAATGTTCTTCCCGGCAACGGAGCAATAGATATGCTTAAAATCGTACGATCCGTCTGAGTTGTAGTTGATGGCGTCTTGAGAGTCGTTTATATAGTCCCAAGCTGCTTGCATTTCAAGATTAAGGGTCCGGGCTTCTGTGAGCGCTTTTTCCACCATGACCTCGCGCTGAACGCCGGTATCCCAGGCAAGGTAGGCGACGACAGCTATGACAAATACCACGGCAACTAGGGCCGTAAAGCGCATGGACAACTTGTCGTGAGCCTTCATATGGGGCTCCTTTCCCGAGAAGCCCATCATAGCATCGGTCTGCCGAATTGGATTTTCTTTTGTCGGCGCTTAAGGGAGGGGGCCCAGCGACCCCCCTCCCTGACTGGTCAAAATTGGGGATAAATTACTTTTTGGCAGTTTCGATAATGGCGAACGATTCGTCAACGAGTTTCTCGGCCCTTGAGAGGTAGTCATCGAGGCCAGTAGGGTTGTGCGCGACCTTGATGCCTGCGTCATCCATCGGTGATCCCCAACACAGCTCATTATAGAAATCAGCATGTAGCAGGTTGTCGCGCAGAGTATTCAGGGTCTCCTCGTCGTAATTTCCCGACTTTACGGCTTCGATAACGGCGGCTTCAAGCTCGTCGAGACGGCCTTTGAGCGTCGTTTCGCGTTCGGCGGCCTCGGCCTGCTTTTGACGTACCATATTCACCATGGCGTCGGCGCTTTCGATACCCTGATTCTGGTGGCAACCAAGGCACGTTTCGAGAGCGGCGCTATTCTCGAGGGGGGACTGGGAGAAATTGTGGTCGGTAAAGGTTGTGCCATCTGCGGCTTCAAGCGTAGGCATATGGCAGGTCACACAATCGATGCCCAGGGAGTCATGGGTGCCGTTATGGAACATTTCCAAATCGGCATGCATGCCGCCGGCGCGCATAACGCCGTACTCGTCGGGGAAGGTCATGCCGTCTTCCTTGAGCGCCTGGATAATGGAGTCGGCATCAAAGCCATAACGGAAAGGCTTTTCGGACTTGAAGTACTCATCGTCCTTGCACCTACCGGTAAAGAAGGTGCCGTTGTGGCATTGCCCGCACAGCTTTTCACCCATGGTGAGGTCGATGCCGTCATCGCCGATGATGGTGTTGAAGAAGATGTGCTGGGAGCCAAGATTGTCCACGCTGGGTGCGTCGGCATCCTCATGACAGGAGCCGCAGCTGGTTACATCTCCACCGATAAAGTCTTTGACATCCTGGTCAATAACCATCGCAAACGCCTCGGAGCCGTAGGTTTCGTAGAGATCGTTAAAAACACTGCTCTTACAGGCGTAGCACCGGGCTGAGAATCCAAAAGATGCAGGGTCTTCGGGCTGGTCAACAGTATAGGTGTTGGTTGCTCGGTCCCAAGTTACTCCTGCAACGAGCATATGGCCTTCTTCATCAAGGATGGGAGAGCCTCCGCCATAATCGCGTACCCAGGGTCCTTCGACCTTTCCCTGATAGGTGGAGTGACCATACTGCTTGCCATCGCGAGTCTTCTCGATGGCCCAAGTCCAGTATTGGTATGGATAGGCCTCGGCGCGGGCCTGTTCAAAGTCGCGAGCCACGCCTTCCACGTAGTTGTTGCGGTCGTCATTTAGGTAGGCCAAGGCATCAAAGTCGTCGTCAGTGCCATAAACGACACTGACGGTCTGGCTACCATCCGATTGTGCTACCGCTTGGCGGTTAGAATCGATTCCGGTTACGGCCGCAACGGCAAGCGTGCCGATGAGCAACCCCATTCCAGCGGTTGCAGCAACCCGAGTTCGTACTGTGCGTGCTGTCATGATTTCTCCCTCTCGCTCGAATCCAGCTTTAGGTTCATTGTAGGTGGAGGGACCGTGTGGTGGGATTGTGGAGGCATTGCAATCTGATTGTGTTTTGCACGGATCGCTTGGAGTTTGAAGCACGTGGCTTTTACACATGTGGGCGGGGTCCCGATGCCTCGAGACCCCGCCCACTTACAGCCCTTCTGTTTTAATGCTCTAGTTTTTTACGCGTTCACCGCGGCGGCGGCGTTGGAGCCGGCCAGGCGGCCGAAGGTCAGCGCGGTGCCCAGCGAGATGCCGGCCACGATGACCGGGTAGTCCACCAGGAAGCGGCGGCCCTGGTTGTTGCCGGCCACAAAGAGGCCGGGGATGGGCTGCTCGTTGGCGTCGATCACATGCAGGTCGTGGTCGCACTCAAGGCCGCCCATCATGACCAGCATGTACTTGCTGGCGGAGAAGGCACAGCCATAGAACGGCGGGTTCTCGAGGGCGTACAGGCGCTTGGGCATCTTGCCGAAGTCCTCGTCGAAGCCGTTGCGGCAGAGCTCGTTGTAGCGCTCGATTTCGGCCAGGGCGGTCTCCTTGGGCAGGCCCATCATCTCGACGAGCTCCTCGAGGGTGTCGGCCTTGTAGTCCACGGCGTCCTCAACCATCTGCTGGGTGGTGTAGCCCAGGCCAAAGCCGCTCAGCACGAGCTGGTAGTTGTCGATCTCCTCTTCAGGCACGAAGTGCGTGGTGTAGCCGTGGCCGTCGGGCATGTTGATGATCTGCTCGGGCCAGGCGGCGTCGAAGATCTGGTAGGAGCGGATGTCCGCAGCGGCCTTCTCGGGGTCGCTCGACACGGGCTGGCGGCAGAGCATCTGGGTCAGGTTCTGGCCGGGGATGTCCTCGTCCATGAAGCGCTTGCCCTCGTTGTTGAGGTGCAGGTAGGAGTCCACGCCCAGGGCGGCACCCATGTGGTGAGCCATGGGGGCGTGGGGGCCGTTCTCCATGCGGCCGCCGGCCCAGATGCCCATGAGGTGGCCGTCGCCGGTGTCCACGCCGCCGGCGTAGTCGGCGTACTCGGGGGCGTAGTAGGCCACCATGTCCTTGTTCGCACCGTAGTCGCCGGCGCACAGCACGGTCTGCTTGGCGTTGACCTTGATATAGCCGTTATCGGTCTTGGCGTAGGCGCCGGTCACGGTGCCGTTCTCGTCCTGGATCAGCTGCTCGCCCGCGGCACCAAAGATGATCTGGCCGCCGGCGGCCACGCCCGCGTCCATGGCGGCCTGGCAGGCCCACTGCATGTTGGGGTTCGTGGTGATGGTGCCGTGATAGTAGGGGTAGAACTCCTCCTCGTAGTTATAGCCCTCGTTGCGGGGGAAGCACTTGGGGCGGATGTAGAACTCCTTGTCGGTTTCCTTCTCGGCCGCGGTGCCCTTGAGCACCTCGAAGTCGGCGCCCTCCACGAACCAGTCGAAGTCGGCGCCTGAGTGGTCGTACCAGTAGGAGAGCATCCACGGGTCGATGCGGCTCGCGCACTCCTTCTGCATCTCGTGCATGATGACGTCCTTGGGAGCCCACTCGATGCCCAGGTCCTTCTGGATCTGCGAACCCACGACGCCAAAGTCGCCGGCCATATAGATGACCGAGTAGGTCTCCTCGGGCTGCTTCTCGAGGGCGATGGTCTTGACGCCCGACTCGGCGGCGGCCTTGAAGGCGGCGGTGCCGGCCAGGCCCATGCCGATCACGAGGACGTCGCAGTCCTGCTCGTCGACGATGTCGGTGGGAACCTCGGGCTTGGCGAGGAAGGCGGGCTGCTCGGGGGCCGGAGCGGCAGCGGCCTCGTCGGCGCTGGCGGCCAGGGGCGCGGCGGTGGCTGCGATGGCGGCGCTTGCGGCGGCACCGGCAACAAAGCTGCGGCGAGAAAGTTCCATGTTCGTGTTCCTCCTTGTGGGTGAGAGACCAACGGGTCCGAGGCGTCGGCGCCCGGCCCGTGTTGCGGCTTCCACGGTAGGGGAGCGGGGGTGCGATGTCGTACGACGGCGCGCTGGAATTGGGTGCCAAAACGCCTACGACGGAGGATATGAGGGCTCTGAACTGGGGTGATGACGAATAGACGCAATGGACGGGCGTCAATCCATCTCTGCGGACACCTCGAACAGTTGATGGCCGAGATTCGAGCTTTGCGACATCTTTGGGATGGGCAATGGCCGGAGCCCGAGCTTTGCGACGCGGTTTTACAGGGATGACGCGGAAATAAGACAGAAGATAAGGTCAATATCTGCGGTGATACCATAATCATAGATCGTGCTATTAAAAAACTGAGTCGCCAACCTCGGATTTCGGCCACTGCCACCTTGCCCAAAGTCGCAAACCTCGGATTTCGGCCAATCCCGTACGTTCGGGCGTGCGTCGATGGCCTCCTCCAGCTGATCCCACCCGCCGAAGCGCGCCCCCGGCCAACCGGTGGGGGCGCGCTCTTGGCTCCGCTTGGTTCTGTAATGGGGTTGCTTCTCTTTACGCTATCCCTATGCGCTCTTTTCTAGCTGCTGCGCCTCGTAGTCGGCCTGGAACTGCGCGCCGCTCGCCGCGTCGAAGGCCATCTGGGCGGCCAGGATCACGGCGGAGCTCGTTACCGTGGCACCGGTCATGATGTCGACATCGGTGCTGCCGGCGTCCAGGATCTCCTGGAGCACCACGGGGCCGGCCACCTGCCCGATGCCGCTCGTCTCCTTGAGGCGTGTGAGCTCGAGGTCGGTCAGCCTACCTCCTTCAAAGGTGGCCCGCACGTCCACGCGGCCGCCGATCCCGCGGGCCGTTCCGTCGTAGGTGCCGTCGTTGTAGCCGCCCTGGGCCGCGGCGAGCGCCTGGTCGCAGGCCAGGATCACGGCTGCGCTCGTCACGGTGGCGCCGGTCACGAGGTCCACGCCCTCGGTGCCGCCGTTGTCGAGGATGGCCTGCGCCACCACGGGGCCGGCCACCTGCCCGATGCCGCTCGTCTCCTTGAGGCGCGTGAGCTCGAGGTTCGCAAGCTCGCCGTTCTCGATGGTCACCGCCACGTCCACGCGGCCGCCGATCCCGCGCGACGTTCCCACATACCGACCGTCCATGTAGTCAGCCATTGCCGTTGCCCTTCCGTCCCAAAGTCCCAAAGGCTCGAAGTTGCCTGTCCCTATATCACGGTGCTCTCTGCTCGCAAGGCGCGCGGGAACCATCTCGCTGCGGCCCCGCGCCGTCCGCGCCCGTCGCGCCCCTACGCCTGCTGCGGCTCAAGCGACGCGGCGTCGAGGGCTGCGATGCGCCCGGTGGTCAGCGCCTCGCAGATGTTGCCGATCACGTAGGCAAAGCCGTTCACGCTGCCGAACTCGCCGCAGTTGTAGAGGCGCGGGATGGGGTTTCCCTTGGCGTCGAGGGTGCGGTTCTTGCCGTCGTGCCAGGGGCCGCCCTGGGTGTTGATCGAGGAGCAGCACATCTCGATGGCGTAGTAGGGCCCCTCCTCGCTCAGCGCGGCCATCTGGTCGCCGGAGCGGCCGAACTGGGAGTCCTTTCCGGCGGCGCACATCTTGTTCCACGCGGCCACGGTGGCCGCGAGGCCGTCGGCGTCGCAGGTCTCCACCTCGTCGCAGGGCGAGAGGCCCTGCATGAGGCCGGCCAGCTCCTCCAGGGTGTCGGCCTTCACGATCCAGCCCTTGGTAAGCGCTTTGTTGTTGAAGTCCTCGGCGTCCACCAGGTTCTGCACGGCGCAGTAGGTGTCGAGCAAGCCCCAGTAGCCGGTGCCCTGGTACAGCGGCACCTTGTCGAAGAAGGTCTGGTCAAAGACCATCCAGAACGGCAGGTTGGGGTACTCGTCGGCGCGCGGGTAGCTGCCCTTGTTGTGGGTCCAGTCGGTCAGCGGGGTGTGGCCGATGTTGTGGTTCATGGTGGTCTGCTCGTTCATGAAGCGCTGGCCGTACTTGTTGACCCAGATGTAGTTGAAGGTGTACGGGTCGTAGCCCTTCTCGGGCATCGAGACGGCGCAGCCCACCTCCTCAGAGGGGATGCGGTAGGCGCAGGCGCTCCACTCGCAGCCCTCGAGGTGCCACATGGCCGCGCCGGCGGCCGAGCAGATGTCGATGCCGTCGCCGGTGTTGTAGGGCGTGCCCCAGCACTGCTGGAAGATGCCCGCGTGGTTGTACCAGGACTGCTTGATCTTGCTGTTCTCGAAGCCGCCGGTGCACATGATGACGCCCCGGTTGGCCTTGATGGTGTGGGTTGCGCCGTCTGAGGTGGCGTACTCCACGCCGAGGACCTCCTTGGTCATGGGGTCCTGCACCAGAGCGGTGATGGGGCTGCCGGTGCGCACGTCGGCGCCCTTCTCCTTGGCGATGGCGTTCAGGGCCGCAAAGAACTCGTTGCCGGCGCCCGGACGCCCCTCGGGGTTGCGGTAGAACATGATGGCCGACTCGGTGGCGTGGCGGTCGGTGCCCTCGCGGGTGCCCTCGAAGAACTCGAAGCCCAGATCCTCGGTGAGCCAGGGATACATGTCGTTGCACATCACGTCCACGAGGTCGTCGATGACCGTGGGATCGGGCAGGCAATAGAACGAGAGGCGCTTGGCCTTGGTCTTGAGCTCGTCGATGTCGCAGCGGAACGTGTCGTGCAGGTTCGCGGTGGAGCAGCCAAAGTTGCCGCCGTCCTCGAGGGGGCTCTTCTCGAGCACGATGCACGAGCAGCCCTCCTCGCAGGCGGTGATGGCGGCGGTCACGCCCGCTCCGCCGTAGCCGGCCACCACGATGTCGCACTCCTCGTCCCAGGCGGGGATCCAGGGCTTGGAGGGATCGGCGGCCTCGCTGGCCAGGGCGGCGTGCGCCCCGAACGCGGCGGCTCCCGCAGCTGCGGTGCCGCCGGCGATGAAGCTCCTGCGGGTAAGGCCGTTGTTCTGTGCGCTCATGGGGGACCTCTTTCTCGTGCGGCGCTCCTTGCGTTGCGCAGGAAGCGCGGGGGATGGTGCGCAGGAACGGTTTGCTGGGGTGCGTCGCCGCCTTGCGCCGTGACGGCTCGAACTCTACCCGGCGCGTTTTGGCATAACCTCCCCAGGGGTGCTGAACTTTGGCATAAGGATTCGTATCATCAAGGTTAATGAGCCTCTGAGCTGCTCTTTTGCTGAGCTTTTTCTTCCTATTCCAACAGCTCGGGACCCTCCTTGATGAGCTCCGGGTCCCTCATGGGTGAGGGAGGGGGTATACCCGGGGCCCCGTATGGGGGAGAAGGTCGGGGAGGTTGGGGGCCGCAACCTTTTACACGGTCGGCTCCAGGGGCGTTTGGAGGCGCACATGTTCAAAAAGATCGCGAGATACTGGCGCGCCGTGGGTGCGATCGTGGGCTCGCACAGCGGGTACTGGCTCGGGCTTTTTGCGCTGGGCATTGGTCTGGCGCTGCTGTGGACCGCCGTGCCGCTGTACCTCTCACCCCTGGGCATCGGCCTGGGGCACGCCCTCTTCCCGCAGCCGGCGTTCGTGCTCACCTACTTCGGCGCGTGCGCGGCCTCCATGGCGGTGCGCTCCCTGGCGGCCGGCGAGCCGCTCGACCGCATGTTCTCACTGGGGGTGCCGCAGGCCGTGCTGGGTACTGCGGGGGGATTTCTGCTCGTGGCCGCCAACGTGCTGGGCGGTGTGAGCGGTTTTGAGGGGCTGGGCGGCCTGGGGAGCTTCGCGGGGTTCGGGGGCGTCGCGGGTGCCGGCGGTGTGGATCTGCCCGGCACCACCGGCATGGTCATCGAGTGGGAGCGCGAGGTGGGGCCTTCTGCGGCCGAGGTGGCGGTCCTCGCGATCGGATGCGCCGGGGCGGCCTGCGTGGGCTTCACGTCGGCGTGCGTCGTGCTGTGGGCCTCTCGGCTGCTCAAGAGCCTGTCGACGGCCCGGGCGCTGGTGGCCCTGACGGGGGCCTTTGCCGTGGCAGGGGCGTTCACCGTGGTCTGCGCGTTTGTGGACTGGTGGCCCGTGGTGCTCCTCTTTGCTTGCGTGCCCCTGCTTACCTACCTGTGCTCCCATGCCGCCGACCGGCGCATCCCCTACGCCGACCTTGAGCACGGGGTCGAGGGGGCGCTGGCGTTGGGGTCCATCGACTTCAAACACGCCTGGCGCTACGCCTTGGTTTTTGGCAGCCTGTTTTTGATGGGCGGGTATGTGCTCAGCTATGCGGGCACCTACAACCACCTTCCCCAGGGCCTGCCCCTCGGGGCTGCCCTTGTGCAGTCGGCGGGGGTGTTCGTGCTCATGCTGGTGGCTTTCTGCGCCATGCAGGCGGTCCCCAAGAGCATCGGGTACGCCCTGATATGCCGGGTCTGCGTGCCGCCCATCGCCCTTGCCATGGTGCTGATCTTTGTGCCGGAGCGCAACAGCGGCTACCTGGACGACGCGGCGGTATGCCTGACGTTTCTGGCCCTTATGGCGTGCGACCTGACGTCGTGGATCGTGGACGTGTGCGGGGCCCGTTCCCGCGGGGCTGCGGACAACCGCGTGTTCGCGCTCGTGCGGTGCGGCATGTTCATGGGGGTGCTGCTCTCGTGTGCCGTGATGAGCTACCCGTGGGCGCCCCTCGACAAACCCAAGGTGGGCATGGCCATCGCCCTCGCCGCCCTGGTGGTGGCCGTGACATGCCTGCCCACGGCCGAGGCGCGTGCCCTCTCGTTTGCCAGCAGCAAGCCGTTGTCGCTGCGGGCCCTGGACGAGGAGCAGCGCGGCCGCTGGTCGGGCGTCATAGTGGAGCGCGGCCTCACGGCCCGGGAGGCCGAGGTGTTCCTGCTCATGGTGCGCGAGCTCGACGCCCCGGCCATCGCCGAGGAACTCAGCGTCTCACGGGCCACGGTGAACACCCACGTGCAGCACATCTACCGCAAGTTCGGCGTCCATGGGCGCAAGGAGCTGCTTGCGGTGCTTGAGGGGTAGGGGAGAAGCCCCGGCGGGGGCGCTGACCGCCTCCCTGCCTGTGGTTTCTGGGTGGCAGGGCACGCACAAACAAGCCCCCGCTGCCTGCGTGGCCATGGGGCCGCAGGCAGCGGGGGCTTTGTGTGTGGCAGGTTGGCGGCCGGTGCGTTTCTTGCCGGTGCGCCGTGGGCGGAAGGGCCTTACTTCGTAAGCTCGGCGCGCTTGCCCTCGAACCAGGCGGCCAGCTCCGGCATGCCCTCGCCGGTGCGGGCGCTCGTCACAAAGATCTCGAGGTTGGGGTTGAGCACGCGGGCCTGGGCCTTGAGGGCGTCCATGTCGAAGTCGGGGTTGAGCGGCAGGTAGTCGCACTTGGTGACGATGAGCGCGTCCACGGCGGCGAACATGGGCGGGTACTTGTAGACCTTGTCGTAGCCTTCGGGCACGGAGAGCAGCATGACGCGCACGTGGGCGCCGGTGTCGAACTCGGCCGGGCACACCAGGTTGCCGATGTTCTCGAGGAACAGGTAGTCGAAGCCGGGCTTCTCGCCGAAGGCGGCGTAGGAGCGCTCCACCATGCCCATCTCCACGTGGCAGACGCCCTTGGTGTTGAGCTCGACGCTCGTGACGTTGGCGGCCTTGATTTTGAGGGCGTCCACGTCGCTCTCGAGATCGGCCTCGATGACGGCCAGGTTGGGCTCGGGTTCACCGGCGGCCTCGGCGTCGGCGCGCAGCTGGGCGATCAGGGCCAGCAGCAGCGTGGTCTTGCCGGCGCCCGGGCTGGCCATGACGTCGGTGAACAGGGTGCCCTCGGCCTTGAGCGCCGCACGGAAGGCGTCGGCGGCGGCGTCGTTGTTCGCAAGGATCTCGCGCTTCACTTCGATGACACGGGTCTCGTCCATGGTGGTTCCCCCTCGGGTGTTGTGGGCCGCAGACTGTGGCGGCTAAATTACGTGGCGGTGACCTCTGCAGTATAGCGGTTACCTACTCCTAGTGGAACCCTCGGATTTGGCTACACCCTTTACAGAATGGAACGGCATGTCCGCAAAATGACCGACACGGCCGTGCGCGCCTACATCGTGGGCGTGCTGGCCCGCACCAAGGACGGCCAGATGCTGCGCATCAAGACCAGCCAGGTCGTGCTCGCCACGGGCTGCTTTCAGAACAACGAGGAGCTCAAGGCCAAGTACTTCAGCGGCGACGACTCCTTCATGAGCGGCTGCATGAGCTCGCCCTACCTCACCGGTTCGGGCATGCAGATGGCTCTGGAGCTGGGCACCGCCCTGCAGGGCGACATGGGCGGCCACGCGGGCGAGTGGCTGTGCGCCTACCCGGCCAAGAACTGGATGGAGGACGTGGAGGCCTGGGAGAACATGGGCTACTCCAACGATCCTGAGGGCGGCAAGTGGTGGCTCTTCAGCACCATCATCGACAACCTCACCAACCATGTCATTCTCGTGAACACCGACGGCAAGCGCTTCTGCGACGAGCTGGCCAGCGGCCACGGCTGGGAGCGCTACCTGGACGCCCAGCCCATGGCCACCGCGCACATGATCTGCGACCAGGTGGTGTGGGACGAGTTCCTGGCCAACGTGACCCGCGACGCCATCGCCAACATGGCCGAGAAGATCGAGATCGTGACCTCCGACCTCGTGGGGGGCGCCTACTACACCGGCGCCACCATCGAGGAGCTGGCCGACAACATGAACGCCGCCGGCTATGAGACCCACCAGGTCAACAAGGCCAACCTCGTGAAGACCGTCGAGGAGTACAACGCCGCCGCCAAGGCCGGCACCGCCGCCGAGCTCGAGGTCCCCCGCGTGACCCAGGAGGCCGTGGCTCTGGAGAACGGCCCGTTCTACGCCCTGCCCATCCGCAACGCCGTGTTCGTGTGCTTCGGCGGCGTGGCCGTCGACAACCAGGCCCGCGTGCTCGACCACTCGCGCCAGGTGATCCCCGGCCTCTACGCCACCGTCCCCTGCGCCGGCGGCTTCATGAACAAGTACTACCGCGGCAGCATCTCGTCGGCCGGCATCACGGGTCGTTGGGCTGCCAACGCCGCCACCGTAGCCCTGGGCATCAAGTCCAAGGAAGACCTGGACGCCGAGCTGGCCGCCCAGTACGAGGCCGGCCTGGCCCAGCACGCCGAGGTCGTTGCCGCCCAGCAGGCCGAGGCCGCGGCCGCCAAGGCCGAGAACACCCTCACCGGCAGCGCCGAGGGCATCGGCGGCACCTTCGAGGTCTACGTGACCCTGGCCGGCGACGGCACCATCGCCAGCGTCGAGGTGGGCGAGAACGGCGAGACCCAGGGCATCGGCTCCGTGGCCATCGAGACCATGCCCGCGGCCTTCGTGGGCCTCTCCACCGCCGAGCAGATCGACGCCGTGGACGGCATCGGCGGCGCGACCGTGACCTCCCAGGCCCTGCGCGACGCCGTGAAGATGGCCCTGGGGCTGTAAGGGCCTGCCGAACGGGGTTCTCCCGATAGGGGAGAGATGGGAGCTGGCATCGATGGAGGCCCGGCCGTCCTCAAGGGGATGGCCGGGCCTCCGAGTGCCGGTCCCTATCCCTGCGTCCGCGTGAACGCCACGAGGCCGCACTCGCAGGGGTGGTCGTAGTAGACCGTGCTCGAGCCGGCGGGTGTGCGGTGCCGCAGCATCTTGATGATGATGAGCGCGTCGCCGCCACCGCCCAGCACCATGACGATCGCCAGGGCAAAGAGCAGCGGGTTGTGGGCGAACGCTGCGACGACGGCCGGTATGAACCCGAGCACGACGGTGGGCATGGCGGCCCCCAGTACGTACTGCCAGCGCCGCAGCGGGTCCGAGCAGGTGCAGTAGGGGGTCACCATCTCCCAGATCACGCCGAACTCGATGGCCCTGAAGCGGCGTTCGGCGCACAACCCCCATACCAGGCCGTGGATGGCCTCATGTACCACGGCGAGCACCAGGATGCCCACGGCAAAGACGATGAGCGAGAACGAGAAGTCGAACAGGACCTCCCCGACGCCGTCTGAGCCGGGGGCGAAAAACCCCTGCGGGTTGATTAGCAGGTAGAACACCGTGAGAACGACCACGAACGGGGCCATCACCACGAACGCCATCACATTGGCCTGCACGAGGCCGATGGTGAGGTCCTCGCGGGTGTAGCCCTGCTTGGCCATGGACGCGGCGGTTGCCTCGAACGCGGCGCTGCGCCTCTTCTCGGCAGCGCTGAGCTTGCGGGGCTTTTTGCCGGTCTCGGCGGGGGCGGTCTTCGGTTCCGGTGCGAGAGCGTCGGTTGGAACGGGGGGCTGAGGGACGGAGGGTGTGGGGGAAGGTTCTTCGGCCATGGACGGAGACTGCCTTTCGCGGGACGGCTCACGGTGGTTTGGGACGGTTTGGGCGGTGCCGTGTTCCCAACGCGTGAGACTATAGGTTGCGTGGCAACAGCCCTGCGGGAATGTGGTTTTTTCTCAGCCATTACACATATCTGTGAAGATGACAGTTTCGTATGAAGAGCCTGTCTAGGTGCTTTATGAAACCCGCCGGCGTTGAGCTGCGAAAATGTCGATTGCTATCCCTGGGCTGCATTGGTCGCACAAAGGTTTGTGAAGCGCACAACCCAGTATGTCAAAGCCAAAACCGATTGGCTTGTTGCTTGTCCGCAAGCGTGTATCGTGGTGTCCATGGATACCTCGGCTGAACGTCTCATTATCTCCCATACGTCCGCTCTCGAGCTATATCGCCAGTTGCGTGCCTCGGCGGAATGGGTGCCTGGGGCGACGCCTTTGACCGATGCGCGCGAGATGCTCGCCGCGCTGCCCAGGCCGGTTCACGTGTTGGGGGAGACGCCGCCCTCCCACGGACTTCGGCATGGGCTTGCCAGGCACAGGTGTTCGACCCCCGCTTCCGACGACTCCATCTGCCTGGTTGCCCCCGGCGTGTACGCCACAAGGCCCGAGGTGTGCCTTGCGCAGCTGAGTCGGGGCCAAGAAGCCGCCCTCGTTGTGGCTTTGGCAATGGAGATGTGTGGGACCTATGCTCGCAAGGCTTGTCAAGATAGGACGGCGTACGGCCTACCTCCGATCACGAGCGTGTCTCGGTTAGGCGATTTTGTGCGCGACAATCCCGGGCGGCCGGGGGTTAACCTGATAAGAAGAATTTTGCCCTACGTCCTCGACGGGTCGGCCTCGCCTGCGGAAACAATCCTGCACGAGCTGATCTCTCTGCCGACCTGCTGGGGCGGGGCGGGTCTTGAGGCCGGGGCTTCGAATTATCGCGTTGATATACGGGGAACTTCGGGACTGGCCGATCAGGACGAGGTTGTTTTTGACCTATGTTGGCCTAGGCACGGTATCGTGGTGGAGTATGACGGCAGACGCTACCATGACGGATTTCCGAACATCGAGCACGATGCCGCCCGACGAAACGCCGTTGTGGCCTTGGGGATGTCCCTCTATACAATTACGCGGGCCCAGTTGTATGACATTGGATATATAGATCGGTTGTGTGCCACGCTCGCCAAGAGCATCAAAAGCCGGGGGTTGCGCATCCAAGTACAGAACTACGAGGAGAAGCGCAGGCACCTGCACTCGATACTGCTGAACAAGTAGCATTTTAAGGGTGCCCCTCGGGCGGAGGGGCTGTCTGCCGCGTGGTGGAGGTCTGCCAAATTAAGCAACTTTGTTTGGCAGAAGGGAAGACTTGCCAGAAAAACCTACTTTGTTTGGTAAATCTCCTACCTGCGGAGGTAATGAAAAAATGCAGGTAGATACTACTGATCGCGCGATTTTTTGTGGTGTAAGAGCCGAACGAGCGCCATCGCCCTGCCGGC